>JAJEHN010000022.1 GCA_022823665.1 Thermoanaerobaculia bacterium
GCACGAACGCGATCCATCCGTCAGTGGCGGTCGGTCGCGCTGCCGGTTTGGGTACACAGACTGCCTTGCAGGGCTTCGCGGCCATTACGCAACTGCGGGTTGTCTGTGCGCCGCAGTCTGCGGCCAGCAATCACCAGGGCCAGGCACTCCTGAGGCTCGAGCCAGGAAGGAAATCACAGTGAAGCAGACCGTCCTTTACGCGCTCCTGGGCGTGGTGGCGCCCACCCTTGTCGCAGGTCAGGGCCCTGACTGCCCCGAGGAGACCTGCGAGGTCGCTCCCTACTTTGCGGGTGATGGCGGTTTCGTCGGCGAGTCGGCGAACAACGAAGGTGAAAGCGATGTCACGGTCCACGTCATCTGCGGGAGAACGACGGTCGTTGTCACGGTGACGCCGGATGCAGACGGCATCGTTCGGCAGGCCCTGACTTCGGCCAACGGGTTGAACTGCCGTGGCGGCGACGGCAGGATCGAGATCGACAACTTGCGGCGCGGCGGTTGGTATTGGATCAATGACGACAGAAACTCGGCGGTATCGGCTCTGATCCCTAAGGAGGCCGCGGGCAACGAACAGATCGACCCCACGGACCCGGGAGGCGTCGTCCTCGCCAGCCTTCGGGATGGTCTCGCCACGCTGGTGAGGGAGCCTGCCTCGGGCCGAATCGGGATCATCCCGCACGTGGTGCCCGTGAAGGCGGCCAAGCCTTGCAGCGGTATGGCGGGTAGCGAGTCTGCTTCCGATTGCCACCTCGGATCGCCGGACAGTTGGCGGCTTAGCGCCAGGCCCGCCTCCGTCGTTCGACCCTCCGGCGCGCAACAGCCGAAAGAGGTGATCGTCACTCTGTATGGGGAGAACTACATCGCCACGGGCAACGTGGCTGCACGCGCGGAGATCGAGCGCCATGTGAGTGTAGAGGGGATCCTGTTCACGGAGGACGAGGGCAGAGCTCCGTCCCAGGGCGAGCCCGGGGTCCTTGCGTGGCGGGTGGAGGTTGCGTCCGACGACCAACGCTGCCTACCTGCGAACAACGATCCGGACCGCCTGTCGCGTCAGACGGTGACGTTGACCCTTTCGCAGATGGACGGGGTCATTCCCGACCCCCCGGACGACACGGTCGAGACCACGTTCACCGTCACCTGCCCGGGCGACTCTGCAGCTAGCGCAGGCACGGACCTGGTGCCGGAGAACCCTTTTCCGGTCCACCGCTAGCGGGCTAGTGTCGGTGAGCCGGTGTTGTTGCCTTCAAGGCAACTCCGGCCGAGGACTCGCTCGCTTCTGATAACTTTCCGAGTCTCTCTTGCCGGTTTGCCCGCTGCCCCCGGGTGGCTGCGCTGCCCCGATCCGGGAACCTCCGACTCCATCGGCACACGCTTGCCAGGAGGAGAACAAGACCAGCATGAGCACGACCGACAGCGACGCGGGCGCGAGCGGCCCCGCCACGATCGAGGAGATTCAGGAGAGCCTCCGCCAGACCGCCGCCCTGATGGCGGAGATGAGGGCTGAACTGAAGGAGCGGGACGAGAGAGCGAGGAGGCAAGCCAGGGAACGGGAGGAAGAAGAGAGGAGGCGGGCCAAGGAACGGGAGGAAGAAGCGAGGAGGCGGGCCAAGGAACGGGACGAACGAGCCAGGGAGCGGGACAGACGAGCCAGGGAGTGGCACGAACGAGTGAGGGAGTGGGAGGAAGAGGACATAGAGCGGCACCGAAGAGTCATGCAAGAGAACGAGAAAGCCAAGGCGCTGAGGGAGGAAACGGCCCTTCAGATGAAGGAGACGGACCGCCGGTTGAAGAAGGCCGAGGCTATGTTCACTTCGCAGTGGGGGAAGCTGATGGAGAGCCTGGTCAACGGCGATCTGGTACCCCTCCTGAACGAGCGCGGCATCGAGGTCGACACGACCCACCAGCGTCGCAGGGGCCGTCGCAACGGTGAGCACTTCGAGATCGACATCGTGGCGGTGAACGGTCGCGAGGTCGTCGTGGTGGAGGTGAAGACGACGCTGCGTTCGGAGGACGTGACGGAGTTTCTCGCCAAGCTGCCCGAGTTTCCGGACTTCTGCAAGGAGTACCGGGGGAGGCGCCTTCTCGGCGCCGTTGCCTACCTCGACAGCGACGCTTCGGTGACCAGATACGCGGAAAGGCAGGGCCTGTTCGTCATCCGGGCGACCGGGAGCAGCGCCAGCATCATCAACCCGCTGGACTTCGAACCCCGCGTGTTCGGCTGACCGCGGCGTCAGGCGGACTTCTGATGCCGGGTCTCGAAGCGCGGGCGACGGGCGACCTGGGGATGTTCTTCCGGGCCGCCGGAGACGAGGAGGCGGCCGAGTACTGGTCTCGCCAGTGCACCCGGGCCGACTACGCGCTGCCGGAGCCGGGCGTCGACTGTTCCTGGAACTACGGGCCGTGCCTGCGGGCCGCTCGCGGGGACTGGCCGGGGCTGCGCGAGGCGCTCGAGCACTACTGGGCGCATGGCGCGGGGAACGAGTTCAACTCGCCGCTCTATACCGGCCGTGTCTACGTCGCCGCCGTCCTGGGCGCGCTCCTGGGAGGCGGCCAGGAGGCGTGGGCCTTTCTGCACCGCTGGACGGGGTTCCTTGCGCTCCAGGCGACCGTCGTCGGCCCGCCCCGGAAGCGGGAGACGTTTCGCTGGGCCGGGGAGACCAGGCCCCTGCGCCACCTGCGGACCGGCCGCGGCATCGCGATGCCCTCCACCGGGATGCGGGCGAACGGGAACGCCCTCTGCAATCCGATGGTCGAGCCGGTCCTTGCTCACGTGCTCGGACTGGAGCACCGGACGCGGCAACCGCGGCGCTGGCGCGACTGGCAGCCGCCGCGCGACAAGAAGGAGTGGGCGCGGAGCGGCTCCCCGCCCAACCCGTTCGCCTACCTGGAGACGGTCCGGCAGGCTGAAGCGCGATCGGGAGTGGCATTGAAGGACCAGCCGTTCAACGCCTTCTGCGCGAAGGCGGTCCAGGGCGACATGCGGACCTGGCGGGCCCTCGCGGACGCGGTCGAGGGCGCGGGCGTGCCACTGCCCCGCGGCCTTGTCCGGTTCGTGATCGAGCGCCGGCCGGGGGCCGTCGCCACCTTCTGGGAGGGCCGGTCGCCGACCCGCCAGAAACCCTCCGTGCCGGCCGCGGCGATCGTCGACGACCGCCGCCTGGTTCTGGTGCCGGCGAAGTGGCAGATCCCGAGCACGCAGACGAGATCCCGGATCAGCGAGACGGAAGTGCGGGCCCAGGCGGACACGTCGGACGTTCTGCCTCGCCTGGCGGAGCCGGTGGGGACGTTGGAACTCCCGGCCGCGCGTTAGGGGATAATGGTCCGATGCGGCTGGAACGAAGGCCGTGTGGAGCCGTCGCCGCCTGGTTGAGCTGCCTGCTCGCGGCCCTTCCGGCGGCCGCGACGGTGTACGTCTGACCCCGGACGACGCCCCCTGCTCGGGCGCGCCGACCTGGTCGTGTACGGCGAGGTTCGCGGGTCCCGGTTGGTGCTTTCGCCCGGCCGCACGGAGACGGACCACGCGGTGGAGGTGGAGGAGACGCTCAAGGGCCGCTCGCCCGGCGGCACGGTGGTCGTTCGCCAGCACGGTGGCGTTCGGCCCGATGGCCGGGCCTCGGGGATCCACGGCGTGCCGGGGCTCTCCGCCGGCGACCGGGTCCTTCTGTTCCTGCGGCAGCGGGAGGTCGACGTCTACGAGACGGTCGAGTTCGGGCTCGGCGTGTTCTTCGAGGTCGGCGGAACCCGGGGAACGGACGGCGGGCCGCGCTTCGTGAGGCGGCTGGACGAAGAGGCGGAGATGAGCCTGCCGGCCGACCCGCTGGCCGGGGAGCGGCGGCAGGCCAGGCTGCCGCGGGCGGCGGGCGACTTCAGGAGCTGGCTTCGGGACCGGGCGCGAGGCGTGGAGCGCCCTGAGCGGCACCGGCATCAACTTCGCGAGCGCGGGAAAGACCTCGGCCATCGTGTCGGCGCGCACGGACGACGGCAAGAACCAGATGCTGTTCGAAGACCCCTTCGACGACATCTCGGGGTCGTTCGACTCGAGCGGCGGCACCGCCGCGATCATCACCTGGTCCTTCGACTGCACCGCGACCCACTTCATTCCGGACGGCGGCACGACGGTCTCCGTCGTGTGGCTGGAGACCGACTTCGTCACCCAGGGACGGCTTCGGGCCGACGCTGGCCAGCGAGCTGGCGAGCCCCGGCGAGATGTTCGAGAAGGTCGTCGGACACGAGCTGGGCCATTCCCTCGGCATCGGGCATTCCTGCACGTCGACGGAAGTGCAGGACAGCACCTGCCCGAGTCCGCAGGACAAGTCGCTCATGCGCGCCTACCTGACGCCGGACGGCCAGGGCGCGGTCCTGAACAGCGACGACATCGCGGCGGCGCGAGCGCTCTACCCGGCTGGAGGGACGATCCAGCCGCCACCTCCTCCGCCAGGAGGCGGCGGGGGACCACCGCCTCAACCGGAAGCCGATCCTGAGCCGCCGCCGCCACCGCCACCGCCACCGCCGCCGCCGCCACCACCGATGCCGCCCACGGCGATTCTCGAACTGGACGCGGAGTGCGCGGACGACCTTTGCGTCGCCTACACCGGCGAGCCGGTGACTCTCCGGGACGCGAGCACAGGCACCGTGTCGAGGCGCAGCTGGGACTTCGACGACGGCCGGACTTCGCACGGGCGGAACCCGCGCCACGCCTGGGCCTCGCCCGGCTTCTACCGGCTGGTGCTCACCGTGACCGGCGCCGGCGCCACCTCGACCGCGAGCCGGGACCTGCTGGTCCGTGCTTCCGACCCTGCCGGCGACTGCGAGCCCGGCGCCGTGACCCTGTGCCTGCTGGACTCCCGCTTTCGAGTGCGAACGGAGTACTGGAGCGCCGGTGGGGAACCCGTCCTGGCGACGGTGGTGCGCGCGGGCACGAACGAGTCCGGCATGTTCCGGTTCTTTGACGACGACAACTGGGAGATGCTGATCAAGGTGCTCGACGGCTGCGAGGCCAACGGGCACGTCTGTGTCTTCGGCGGGGCGACGACGGACCTGGGCTACCGGATCACGGTGACGGACACCGTGGACGGCACGGTCCGGGAGTACACGAACGAGCCCGGCAACCCGGCGCCCGCGATCACCGACGCGAGGGCGTTCGGTTCCTTCTGCCGGGGGTCGGCCGCGGCTACGCGCTAGGACGAGAAGGCCAGGCGGACAAGGGCGAGCGCCGCTGGCACGGCGGTGGCGAGGACGAATCCGAGCAGCCACTTGATGGCCACCAACTGGCCCTTGAGCTCCGCATGCACGGTATCGATGCGCCCGCCAAGGCTCGCTTCCAACTCACCGAGCCGGGCCAGCATTTCTTGCCTCAGGCCCTCGAAGCTCTCGCGGATGTCCTGCCTCAGGTCTTCCATGGTCTCTTTCGGGTGTCTTCTCGTCGATAGCCTACAGCAGGGCTCGTCATGGTCTCTCCTTCCCTACGGATGTCGGCAGGTTGGCGACCTGCCGTCTGGTCTCTATGGACAAGGACGGATTTGGCGCGTCTCTCTTGACCGCGGCCCGGACATGGTCTATGTTGGACCATGTTCGACAGGAGGAACCTACCCCCCGTGAAGGCCGAGCAGACCGACTCGCCAAAAGCCTGGACAGTCGCCGAGGCGAAAGCGCGTCTGTCGGAGATCCTCCGGCTCGCGGAGCAGGAGGGACCCCAACAGATCGGTAGACGGAACACCTTCGTCGTTGTGCCGAAACGGGAGTGGGATCAGCGCTCGACGCCGCAGAAACCGCTCGGGCAATGGCTTGTCGAGAACGTGCCCAGGGGGCTCGACCTCGACCTCCCCGACCGGAAGGATGAGCCTGAGCGCGAGATTCCCTTCCAGGGCGACGAGTGGGATTGGGATTGAGGGGGTTCCTGCTCGACACGAACGTCGTCTCGGAGTTGGTGAAGTCGGCGCCGGACCTCCAGGTCGTGGCGTTCCTGAACTCCAGGGACGACCTTTGGCTCTCGACCATCGTCGTTCACGAACTCCACTTCGGGCTGCGGCTGCTTCCCACGGGGCGCCGCCAGCGCGAACTCCGAAAGGTGCTTTCCGCCATCGTTACGGAGCACGACGACCGCCTTCTCGGCGTCGGGCACCGCGTGGCCCGGCAGGCGGCGACGCTGCGCGCCCAGGCGCGCCGCGCGGGCCGGACCACAGGTCTCGCGGATGCGCTCATCGCGGGAACGGCGGCGGTGCACCACCTGACGGTTGCGACCAGAAACGTCTCCCACTTCCAGCGTCTGGGCGTCGATGTCGTCAGTCCCTGGGAACCCCTGACGGGCTAGGGGCTCGTATCGGGGATAATCGGCCGGTGACGGTCGTCTCCACTTTCAGCCGCCGCAGGCAGCACCTGTTCCTGCTGCGCGAGCTGGTCGTCCGCAACGTGCGGGCGCGCTACGCGGGTTCGGCGCTGGGGCTGGTCTGGTCGCTGCTGAACCCGCTGTGGCAGCTCCTGCTATTCACCTACGTGTTCTCGTTCCTGCTGCGGTTCTCGCTCGACGGCGAGCGGACGCAGAACTTCGCGGTCTTCCTGTTCTGCGGCCTGCTGCCGTGGATTGCGCTTCACGAAGGGGTCAGCCGTTCGGCTTCGGCAATCACGGACAACGCGGACCTGGTCAAGAAGATGCGGTTGCCGGCCGAGTTGCTGGTGGCGTCGCTCGTGATCGGCGCGTTGCTGCACGCCTCGGTCGGCGTGGTGGCGTTCATCGTGATCCTGGCCGTGATCGGCGAGCTCTCCGTGCAAAGTCTGCCGCTGCTGCTCGTCGCGGTGCCGCTGCAGGCGTCCCTGGCGTTCGGACTTGGCCTCGGCCTGGCGGCGGCGAACGCCTACTTCCGCGACACCGCGCAGGCCGCCGGCCTCGTGCTGAACGCCTGGTTCTTCTTGACGCCGATCATCTACTCGGTGCATCTCGTTCCGGCTGACTACAAGTGGTTCGTGGAATGGAACCCTCTGACCGGCCTGGTCTACCTCTACCGGGCCGCGTTCCTGGGCGGCGGAGTTCCGCTGAGCCTGGCGCCGCTGCTTGCCGCCACGATCGCCGCGGTGGTCTTCGGCGGCGCGCTGTTCGCCCGGCTGAAGCATGGCCTGGCCGACGAGATCTAGTGATCTCCGCGGTCATCGTCCACTACCGGACGCCTCGCCTCCTGGAGGCCGCGGTGGCGGCGCTCCACGAGGACGCGCGGATGTCGGCGGTCTCGCTCGAGGTCGTCGTCGTCGACAACGGCGCCGCGGGCGCGTCTGCGGCCGGGGAGGAAGCGCCGGACGGTCTGGAAGCTCAGGTGCTCCGCCCGGGCGAGAACCTGGGCTACGCAGCCGGCATCAACCTCGGCGTGGAGCACGCGACGGGAGACGTGCTGCTGCTGATGAACGCCGACGTGGCGGTCGAGCCCGGTTGCCTGCGCGCCCTGCTCGACGCGCTGGGCGACGCCGACATCGCGGGGCCGCGCCTGTTCTGGGACCGGGGCTGCCGGCTGATGCTGCCGCCGCAGGCGCTGCGGACGCGGCGGGCCGAACTGGACGCGGCGTGGGCGGAGCGCTCGCCGGCCTGGGGCCGTTCCTTCCGCCGCCGCTGGCGCCGCCGCGCCCGCGCCTTCTGGGGGGCCGAGGCGCCCGTCACCTGCTACGAGCTGACCGGCGCCTGCCTGGCGGTGACGCGGGACGGCTGGCGGCGGGTGGGCCGGTTCGACGAGGGCTTTCGGCTCTACTTCGAGGAAACGGAGTGGCTGCTGCGGGCGCGGAGCGCCGGCGTTCGGGCGGTGCTGGCGCCCGCGGCGCGCTGCGTCCACGCCTACGACCAGAGCGCGAAGCGGGAACCGCGGGCGCAGTCGTGGTTCGACGAGTCGGCGGCGCGTTTCCGGCGACGCCGCTACGGGGCGTGGTTCGTGGCGCTCCTGCGCCGCCTGGAGCGGGTGCCGCGGCGTTTCGAGGAGGTGGCCCCGCTGGCCGGCGGGGCGACCGGCGACGAGGTCTGGGTCGAGGTGACGCCGCTGCCGATGGGCGCGCCGGCGACGGGATGCCGCGTCGCGGCCGGTGACGTGGCGGGATTCGAGGTGCCGGAGGACGTGGTCGGCGGCGCACGATCTGACCTGTGGGTGCGCGTGACGGATGAGAACTGCCGCGACCTCGGCGGCTGGCTCGTGGAAGTGAACCAGAAGTAGCTCTGGGTGCGCGGGTCTTCCGACCCGCCCACCGGCCGGAGCCGCGGAGCGGCGCAGGCCGGAGAGAATGGCCGCCGGCGAAGCCGGCGACGATACTGATGGCCGCCTCCGGCGGCAGCGGGTCGGAAGACCCACGCACCCGGCTAGCTAGCTAGCTAGTTCTCGTCCAGAAGCGCGGAAGTGCTTGATTTTGCTGGGCTAAACGGGCTCGGTGTAGCTTCGATTTCACAGATCGGAGTGAGGGGGCAAGCATGCGCGCGCGACGGACGGCACAGGTTGGTCTGTTGGATT
>JAJEHN010000035.1 GCA_022823665.1 Thermoanaerobaculia bacterium
AATCCAACAGACCAACCTGTGCCGTCCGTCGCGCGCGCATGCTTGCCCCCTCACTCCGATCTGTGAAATCGAAGCTACACCGAGCCCGTTTAGCCCAGCAAAATCAAGCACTTCCGCGCTTCTGGACGAGAACTAGCTAGCGCCCACCGGAGAGGAGCTCAGCGAGTCCCGCCTCGTCCAGCACCTCGACCCCCAGTTGCTCTGCCTTGCGGAGCTTCGAGCCCGCCTTCTCGCCGGCGACCAGGAAGTCCGTCCTGCCGCTCACCGAACCGGTGACCTTGCCGCCGAGCGCCGTGATGCGGGCCGTCGCCTCGTTGCGGGTCATCCCGTCCAGCGTGCCCGTGAGAACGAATACTCTGTCCTTCAGTGGCCCTTCCTCTTGTGCGCTCCTGGTCTCCTGCTTGGGGCGGAGCCCGGCCTTTTCCAGCCGAGCGAGCAGGTCCTGATTCGAGGCTGAGTCGAAGAAGGCCTGGACCGACTCAGCGATGCGGGAACCGATCTCGTCGATTTCCTCAAGCGCCTCGGTCGACGCGCTGGCCAGATCTTCGATGCTGGGAAAGCGGTGGGCCAGCAGAGTAGCCGTGCGTTCGCCGACGTGCCGGAGGCCGAGTGCGTAGATTAGACGAGCCAACGCGGGCTGCTTGGATTGCTCCAGACTGTGGAGGATCTTCGCCGCGGACCGCTCACCGAGTTTTGCCGTTGAGAGTGTCGCCTTAGCTAGCTCCCCTAGCGAGGCGGCCCTGAGTTTCCCCACCGTGTCGAATGTCTGCGTCAGCATTTCGACCTTCTTCGGGCCGAGGCCTTGAATGTCCAGCGAGCGGATCGCGTCGCCAAGATTCGAACCGGCCGGCACGCCCTTGATGCCGACGGCCAGTTTCGTCGCCAGCTCTTCACCGACCGTCGTTGTCTTCTCTAGGCCCGCGAGCTGCGACTCCGTCAGACTGTAGAGATCTGCCACATTCTTGGCTAGGCCGCCCTCTACCAGTTCGCCGACCAGCCAGTTGCCCAAGCCCTCAATGTCCATTGCATTGCGGGAGGCAAAGTGGCGGATCGACTCTCGGACGACCGCCGGGCAGGCGGCGTTGACGCAGCGCCACAGCGCCTCCTCTTCCGGCTTGCTCAGCTTCTCGCCGCAGACCGGGCAGTTCTCGGGCGGCTTGGAGCGCTGCGACCTCCTGTCCCCTCGCGTCTCGACGACCTTCACCACCTTGGGAATGATGTCGCCGCCCTTCTCGATCAGGACCGTGTCGCCGACCCGGATGTCCTTGTCGCGCAGGTCCTCGTAGTTGTGGAGGGTGGCGCGCCTAACCGTCGTGCCGGCGACTAGCACCGGCTCGAGCTCGGCCACCGGCGTCACCGCGCCCGTGCGCCCGACCTGGGGACTGATGGCTCTCACCACAGTTACCGCCTGCTCGGCCGCGAACTTAAAGGCGACCGCCCAGCGCGGGGCCTTGGCGGTGGCGCCTAGACGGTCCCGTAGCTCCGGGTCGTCCACCTTCACGACGACGCCGTCGATCTCGAAGTCGAGTTCGCCACGCTTCTCCTGCCAGTCGTCGCAGAAGGCGACGACCTCGCTGAGACTCTCGCAGCGGCGCCAGCCCTGGCTCACCGGCAGGCCGAGTCGGCTCAGGGTCTTGAGGCCATCGGCGTGCGAAACGCGCTCACCGGCGCCGGGCTGCTGCACCAACTCGTAACATGTGATTTCTAGGGGCCGCCGCGCCGTGTCCCTGCTGTCGAGCAGGCGGATGGTGCCGGCGGTCGTGTTGCGTGGGTTCGCGTAGAGCTCCTCGCCGGCGGCTTCCCGTTCCTCGTTGAGCTTCCGGAAGGCGCCGCGGGGGATGAACACCTCACCCCGCACCCGGAGTCGGGCGGGCGCTCCCGCCGGCAACCGCAGCGGCAGTGAGCGGATCGTCCGCGCATTGGCCGTCACGAGATCCCCGACCCGGCCGTTGCCGCGCGTCGCCGCCTCGGCCAGCACACCGTCCTCGTAGAGCAGCGACAGCGACACGCCGTCGACCTTCAGTTCGCAGACGAAGTCGATCTCCGTGTCCGGGAGCAGCCGTTCGAGCCGTCCGACCCACTCCTCGAGTTCGTCGTGGTCGTAGGTGTTGTCGAGCGACAGCATCGGCGGCTGGTGCTCGACCTGCTCGAAGCCCTCGGTCGGCTCTCCGCCCACGCGCTGGGTCGGGCTGTCGGCGGTGCGGAGCTCCGGGTGCTCCTCCTCGATCGCCGCGAGCTCCGCCATCAGGCGGTCGAACTCCCGGTCCGTGATCTCGGGCTTCGCCTCCTGGTAGTAGAGCCGCTCGTGCCGCTGGAGTTCTTCCCGCAGCCACGAGGCCCGGTCCTGCGGTGACTCCGCCATCGCCGACATTCTGCCCCAGCTACTGAGGAATTGTCGGCCTTCGGCCGGCGATTCAATGCCGCCTCCGGCGGCAGCGGGTCAGAAGACCCGCGCACCCAGAGCCACTCCCCGGCGTGCAGCCGTTCCCTACTCTCGCCGGGGGCACTTCAATCGCGACCACAAAGTATGCTGCACCGGCATGGAGCTGGTCGCGTTCTTTCTTCGCTACGCCCGCCGCTATGTGCACTGGGGGCTGCTCGCTCTGGCCGCCATCGCCCTGTTCAGCCTTGCGACGGTGGCCTTTGTCGGGCTACTCAGCCCGATGTTCCAGGAAACGCTGGGCGCTTCCGAGGACGAGGTGCAGGATGCACTCGGCCGGGGAGGCGGTCCCGAGGCTGGGGGCGAGGGACCCGTGGCGCGGCTGGTGGCCTACGTTGAGAGCCGCACCGAGCACTGGAGAGCCGAGGCAGCGGGGCTCTACGACGACCTGAAGCAATGGGCGGGTGTCGAAGGCCGCCGCGAGGTCTTCTTCGCACCGGTCCTGCTGGTGCTCGTTCTTCTCCTGCGCAGCCTGATGGCGTTCGTCTCGGGATACTCCTTTCAACGGGCCGGGCTGGGGTTGACTACCGACATCCGCAACGACCTCTACCGGCACATCATCCACCAGTCGAGCCGCTTCCATCAACAGCACACCTCGGGCGAGCTCTACAGCCGGGTGGTCAGCGACGTCGCGAAGCTCCAGAACGCGGTCGCGGCGAGGCTCTTCGACATCTTCATGTCGGGTGCGCTGCTGGTGGTCTACACGCTGTACCTGCTGACGATCCACTTCACGATGGCCCTCGTCTCGCTCGTCGCCGTGCCGGTCTTCGCGTTCCTGCTGGCGCGCTTCGGAAAGGGCATGCGCAAGGTCACCTACCGCAGCCAGGAGCGGATGGCCGACCTCTCCGGGCTCCTGACCGAAGGCATCCGCGGCAACCGGGTCGTCAAGGCCTTCGGGATGGAGGAGTTCGAGTGCCGGCGCTTCGAGCGGGCCACCCGCGGCCACTTGCTGGCCAACCTCCGCGCCCAGTTCCTCTCTACCGTTTCGAGCCCCGTCATCGAGGCGCTGGCGGCAATCGGAGGCGCGGCTCTGGTCATCTGGGCGGGTCTCATGATCCTGGATGGCGGACTCACCTTTACCCGCTTCTTCCAGTTCCTGATCGTGCTGTTCCTGATGTATGACCCGATCAGGAAGCTGAACAAGGTCAACCTGGTGGTTCAGGAAGCCATCGCCTGCGGCAAGCGCGTCCACAACGTCATGCAGATCAAGAGCGACATCGTCGACAACCCCACCGCGCCGCCGATCTCCGGCCTCGACCGCGGCATCCGCTTCGAGGACGTTTCCTTCGACTACGAGGACACCGGCCACGGCAAGGGCGTGCTCTCCGGCATCCGTCTCGAACTCCATCGCGGCGAGGTCGTGGCGCTGGTCGGCGCCTCGGGCGCCGGCAAGTCGACGCTGGTCAACCTCCTGCCGCGGTTCTTCGACCCGGTCTCCGGCCAGGTCCAGATCGACGGCACGGACATCCGCGCCCTGCCCCTTGCGAACCTGCGCTCCCTGATCGGCATCGTCACCCAGGAGACGGTGCTGTTCAACGACTCGGTGAGGAACAACATCGCCTACGGCCGCGACGACCTGCCGATCGAGGAGGTGCGGATGGCGGCGGCCGCCGCCTACGCCGACGACTTCATCATGGCGATGCCCGAGGGCTACGACACGGTGATCGGCGAGGGCGGCCAGAATCTCTCCGGCGGCCAGCGCCAGCGGCTCGCGATCGCCCGGGCGCTGCTCAAGAACGCTCCCATCCTGATCCTCGACGAGGCGACCTCCCACCTCGACACGGAGTCCGAGGTCGTCGTGCAGCGGGCGATCTACAACCTGATGGAGGGCCGCACCGCCCTGGTCATCGCCCACCGGCTGTCGACGGTCGTGCGCGCCGACCGGATCGTCGTCCTGGACCGCGGCTCGATCGTCGAGGAAGGCACCCACGAGCAACTGCTGGAACTGGGCGGCGCCTACAAGCGCCTCTACGATCTCCAGTTCCACGGTTGATCCCCGCCCCGTGAAGGTCCGCGGCGCCTTCCTGCCGCCCGCTGCCGTGGCGGTGCGGTTTCTCTCCCAGGCGCTCACCGCGACCTGGCGCCTCCACCGCCTCGAGGGCCGCGAACACCTGGAGCGTGCGCTCGAGCCGCCGGCCCTGCTCGCCTGCTGGCACGAGCAGACGGCGCTTTCCCTGGTGCTGGTGCGCAGGTACCTGCTGCCCGCCGGCGGGCCGGTGTCCATCCTTGCCAGCCACTCCGCCGACGGTGAGATCTCGGCGCGGGTCGGCCGCGCCTGGGGCATCCGCGTCACTCGCGGCTCGACCTCGCGGGGCGGCCGCGAGGCGGCCCTCCACCTCTACGGCGAGCTCCGCAGGCACCGGTCGACCCTGCTCCTCATGCCCGACGGTCCCCGCGGGCCGGCCCGCGAGGCGAAGCCCGGCGGCATCGTGCTGGCGGCGACGTCCGGCGCGCCGATCGTCCCCGCCGGCATCGTCGCCGCCCGCGGCTTCAGATTGCGAAGCTGGGACCGCATGGCCGTCGGCGCTCCGTTCACCCGCGTGGCGGTCGCGGTCGGCGAGCCGATGGCGCTCGAGCGCAGGGCGACGCCGGCGGAGCGCGAGGAGGCGCGACTCGAACTCGGCGCCCGGCTCGACGAACTCACGGCGAGGGCCCGCCAACTGCTCTCCTGAGCGGGAATCCACCGCGCCCGGAACGGGTTGAAGCCTGTGTTCCTGTCCGTGTTCCTGTCCGATGGAAACCGCGCGAAACCCGCGAGAATGCTAGAATCCGGGCGCTTTTCCCTCGCCCGTGCGTCACGGGTGGAGGCTTGGCCTATGCCTGCCCATCGTTTCATCGACATTTTTCTCCGCATTCCCACTGGGTGCGCGGGTCTTCTGACCCGCTGCCGCCGAAGGCGGCGTCGAATCGCCGGGCGAAGCCCGTCAATTCTGGCCGCCATCGCGATCCTCGTCGCCCCCGCCGCCCAGGCCCTCGTCTACGTCATGCCCACCGACGAGGCGATGGTCGACCGTTCGCCCGTCATCGTCTTCGGCGAGATCATCGCCGCCGAACCGGCGCCGGTGGAAGGCATCCCCTCGACCGACTTCATGTTCCAGGTCGAGGACGTGCTGAAGGGCTTCGTTCCCGGCGGCACGATCGTCGTGCGTCAGCCGGGGGGCATCGGCGCCGGCGGCATGGCGGCGCGGGTCATGGGCCTCCCCGGTCTCCTCGAGGGAGACCGGGTGCTGCTGTTCCTCGACCCGGTCGAGGGCGTCTACAGAACGGCGGAACTGGCGCTCGGCATGTTCTTCGAAGTGGAGGCGGCCGGCCGGACGTTGCTGATGCGCGAGTCGTCCCTGCACTGGGCGGCGCCGGTGCCCGGCGACGCCCGGTCGAACGAGCGCGTTCGGGCGCGCCTGCCGCGCCACGCGGAACCTTTCCGCCGCTGGATCGCCGATCGCGCGGCCGGCCGGGAGCAGCCGGCGGACTACTTCGCGGACGACCTGGCCGAGGGCCCGGTGGCGGTCGCCTCCCCCTACAACCTGACGCGCGCGCCGGCCGGTTGCGAGCGGCCAGGGACGCGGCTGCGCTGGCGCAGTTTCGACCAGGGCGAAAGCGTCGGCATGGTGGTTCAGGAGAGCGGTCAGCCGGGCGCCCCGGGCGGGGGCCGATCCTCGATTCTGGCCGCCATGCGCGCCTGGAACGGGGATCCCAGGAGCCGGGCGCATCTGGTGCAGAGCGGCTTCACGAACGAGGAGTTCACGCTGGCGCCGAACGGCGAGAACTCGATCGGCTTCGAGGACCCGCAAGGCCAGATTCTGGGCTCGTACGATCCGGCGATCGGCGGCATCCTCGCGATCACCGCCGCGTACTTCTACTGTGGCGCGGAGGATCCGCCACACCCGGTGCCGCGAGGCGGGCGCGCGGAGGCCTATGAGATCGTCGAGGCCAACATCGCCACCCAGGACGGCTACCGCGAGTGGCTTGCCCTCAGCACGGACCCGCGGCGGGCTCACGACGAGATCATGACCCACGAGCTGGGGCACGCCCTCGGCATCGGCCACTCCTGCGCCGACGAGGCGAGCGGCCCCTGCAACGACCTGACCGACGAGGCGATCATGCGGGCGCTCGCCCACGGCGACGGCCGGGGCGGGGCGCTCAACCGCGACGACCGGAACGCGGTGCGCGCCCTCTACCCGCTGACCGGCCCCGTGGGTCCGGTGGGGCCGGCCGCGCCCACCGACCTGACGGTCACGGCGATCAGCCAGACGGCACTCGAGCTCCACTGGCAGGACCGCTCCGGCAACGAGACGGGTTTCGAGATCCACGAGCGGATGGTCGACAGCGAGTTCATGCGCATCAGGACGCTGCCGGCGAACACGACGTCCGTCGTCATCCGGGACATTCCGCCGGAGACCTTCCGCGCCTACCAGGTCATCGCCAGGAACAACCGCGGCAGTTCGAGCCCGACGCTCGAAGTGGGCGCCACGACGCTCGCCGAAGTCGCGGAGTGCGTCGCGGACGCCGACACCGCGTGCCTGAACCAGGGCCGCTTCCGTGTCGAACTCGAGTGGGAATCGGCGGACGACTTCGGCGCGGGCGCCGCCGTGCCGCTGACCAACGACACGGGCTACTCGTGGTTCTTCAACGAGGACAACGTCGAGGTCGTCGTCAAGGTCCTCGACGGCTGCGCCTTCAACCAGCGCTACTGGGTGTTCGCAGGCGGGCTGACCGACGTCAAGGCCGTCATGAAGGTGATCGACTCGCAGACCGGCGTGGCCGCCACGTACTACAACCCGCCGGGCACCGCCTTCCAGCCGGTCCAGGACCAGGAGACCTTCGCTGTCTGTTCGCAGGGCGGCAACCTCTACGGCGAGAGCCGGTACCTGCTCGGGGAAGAGGAGATGAAGGCGCTGCGCGGCGGCATGGACCTCGCGGCGGCCGCCGGCTCTGCCGAGCCCGGCTTCGAACTGCCGTTGCCGTTCCAGGTGGCGCAGGCCCAGGACGGCGGCGGCAGTTGCGTGCCCGACGAACGGACCCTCTGCCTGGAGAACGGCCGCTACGCGGTCCGCGCCGCCTGGGAGAAGCCGGACGGCGAGACCGGCGACGCCGTCGCCTGGCCGTTGACCGGAGACACGGGGCTCTACTGGTTCTTCGCTCCGACCAACGTCGAGATGGTCCTCAAGGTGCTCGACGGCTGCGGCATCAACCAGCACCGCTGGGTGTTCGCGGCCGGGCTGACGGACGTCGGCGTGACGATGACCGTCACCGATACCGAGACCGGCCTGGAGCAGGTCTACGAGAACCCCGTCGGTACCGCGTTCCAGCCGGTGCAGGACCTGGAAGCGTTCGCCTGCCAGGCACCGTAGGCCGGCGGCGGCCTTCATGCCTGCCCATCGTCTCGTCCTCTCTGGGTGCGCGGGTCATCTGACCCGCTCCCGCCGAAGTCAACTCGCTGCCATACCGATTTGCATTCTTCTATAGGTTGGGCGTAATCTACTGGGACGTATAGATTTCCCACTCAACACCGGGCGCTGCGCCGGAGTGCTCCGCCGGAAAGGGAAGACCATGAGACTGAGCCGCGGTACCACACGACATCTCATCTGCCTGACGAGCCTGCTCGGATTCGCCTCGACGCCGCTCCTGGCCCAGCAGGGCATCGACCTGCTGGACCCGGAGCAGGTGCTGCGAGCCGGCGAGCAGTCCCGATCGGACGGATCAGCAACTGTCCGGGGCGTGCTGGACGAGGCTCCGAGCGGCGTCCTTCAGGCGACGCATGAGCGAGAGACAATCCGGTACGACGACGGGGAATTCGAGAACTTCGAGGAAAACTCCGCGTTGCGGCCGAATGACCAGGTGGACACCGTCGGCAGCACGGTCGAGTGGGCGCAGCGTTTCGTGGTGAAGGCCGATGGCACGGTGGTGAGCGCTAGGGTTTGTTTCCTTCGGCCCGATGGCGACCTCAGCAGAGCCCTGGACTTCAACCTCCGTTTCTACGAGGACGACACCGTCAACAAGGTCAGCTATCCGGGTCGCCGGAGCGGGCTGCGCTACGCCGTGGAGTCGGATATCAGGCGCGCGGGCACCCACAGTTGCGTCCTCCTGAGAGGGCAACTCGTCGGCAAGCCGCTCAGCAAGGGCGCCCACTGGGTCGGCATCGAGTGGAACCCGGCCACGATGAAGCGCCTCGCCGGCGACCACTACACCGCCGACGACGAGGCGGATACCGACCGGCTTGGCGAGGCCGTCCACGAGACGGAGATCAGGTTCCGGCGGTTGCCGGTCCCGGAAGACGCGCTCATCGATGGATGGGATAATGGTCGTGCCAGCGGCCCCCGGACCACCGCCAGCGGCCTCAAGGCGATCGGCGTCAGCCTGGTGCTCGAAACGACGCACGCAGCCGAGCCCGACCCGACCCCGGACCCCACCCCGGATCCCGAGCCCGAACCCGACCCCGAAGACGACGCGCGACCGGGCCCGCTGACCGCGCCGCCCACGGGCCCCGGCTACTCGAACTGCATTCCGACCGTGTCCCGCCTCGTCTTCGACGGCGACTACCGGGTCAGCCTCTGCTACGAGACGGCCGACGGCACGAAGGGCGAAGCACGCGCCGGCATCTACAAGTCCACCGAGTCGGGCCTGCTCTGGTTCTTCGATTCGAACAACGCCGAGGTTCTGATCAAGGTGCTCGACGGTTGCTCGGCCAACGGCCACCGCTGGGCGTTCATGGCGGCCGCGACCGACGTGGCCTTCAACCTCTACGTCACGGACGGCAGGAACCAGACCTGGTCGTACCACAACAAACAGGGCCAGAAGGCCGTGACTCAGACCGACAACATGGCTCTGAGGTGCAGCCGGTAGCATGCCTGCCGGTGCGGCGGGTCTTTTGACCCGTCGCGGTAGGCGGCTTCGACTCGCCGACCGCGGGCCGACGTTACTCTTCCTCCCGAGCCCGCTCGCTACGATACGCGGGTCGTCTGGCACGTCTCTTGCTGCTGGTTCCCTGCCGCGGGGGTCCTCGTTCACGGACGATCAAAGGAGGAATCGCCCATGCCGTGTCGGACGGTTGTTTCCGGTTGCCTTGCTTCCCTGGCCTCGACCCTCATCTTCGCTCCGCCGGTCGCCGCCCAAGCGGGCCGTGACCTGTTGCTGCCCGAGCCGAGGGCGGAGATCAAGGCCGAACGCCTGGGCCTCGTCGAGCATGTGGACGCCGTGCGTGTCTCGGCCCGCGCCGGCGGCGTGGCGTCCGTCGACCAGGCGGCCACCGGCGTGCGCCAGCGGGCCACGGAGGTCTACCAGTACGACGACAACGTCTTCGAGGGCTTCTACCGCCTCATCGACGAGGCCACGGACGATTTCCTCCATGAGATGGAGTTCGCCCAGCGGTTCCGGTTGCCCGAAGCAGGGACTGTCGAGTACGCGGTGGCGTGCATGGCGAGGACGAGGGACGACACGAGCAGCGACGCGGCGTTCACCTTGAGCTTCTACTCGGGCGCCGGAAACACGCCCGTGACCCTTCTCGCCGCTTTCGACGTCCCTGCCCGGCTCCCGGAGGCCGGAACCTTCATCTGCTTCGAGATCGGCGGCGCCGTGGCCGGCCTGGAACTGAACGCCGGCCAGGTCTGGACCGCCGTTTCGTGGACGCGCGGCGTGCCGTTCGAGAACACGAAGCTCCTCGCGGTCGACGAGGACGGTTCGGATGGACGGCGGGCGTTTCGTGGTCGTGAAACCGAAGACGACGACTGGGAGCGCTGGCAGGTCGACACGAACCCGGGCGTCTACGGCATCCGCCTCGCCGTCAACCATCCAGATCCCGACCCGACCCCCGATCCGCAACCCGACCCGGACCCCACGCCCGATCCAGGCCCCGACCCGGACCCCGACGCCGGCCCGCCGACTGGAGAGGGCTACACTGACTGCGTCCCGCAAACGACGCCGCTCGTCTTCGATGGCGGCTACAACATCCGCATGTGCTACGAGACGAGCGAGGGCACCGTCGGCGAGGGCAAGGCCGGCATCTGGGCCTCCGGCCAATCAGGGCTGCTCTGGTTCTTCACCCGCGACAACGCGGAAGTGCTGATCAAGGTGCTGGACGGCTGCGGCTTCAACAACCACCGCTGGGTGTACGTCGCGCCGGTGACCGACCTCGCCTTCAACCTCTACGTCGTCGACAGGCAGGGCAACACCTGGTCCCACCACAACCGGCTTGGAGACACCGCGTCCACCAGGAGTGACAACGAGGCCTTTCTTTGCAGCAACTAGGCGGCCGCCCCCGCAGGCGGTCTCCGGCCTCCGCTGGGTGCGCGGGTCTTCCGACCCGCCGCCGCCGTCGGTGCGCCGGCCTTCTGGCCGGCTCCGCTTTGGCCGTGGCCGCCACCCTCCTAGCCACCCCGGCCCTTGCCCTCGTCTACGTCCTCCCCACCGACGATTCGATGGTCGAACGCTCGGAGGTCATCGTCTTCGGCGAAGTTCGCTCGGCGGCGCGGCCCCTGAACGGCCTCACGGACTACACCTTCGAAGTCGAAGAGGTCCTCAAGGGCTTCGTCCCCGGCGGCACGATCGTCGTGCGCCAGCCCGGCGGCCTCCTCCCCGGCGGCATCGCGATGCGCGTCCAGGGCCTGCCGATGCTGGCGGAAGGCGACCGTGTTCTGCTCTTCCTCGACCCCCTGGCCGACGCCTGGCGCCCGGTCGAGTTCGCCCTCGGCATGTTCTTCGAGGTTCGGACCGGGCAGCGCGTGCTCCTGGTGCGCGAGCCGTCGCTCCACGGCGAAGTGGCCCTGCCCGGCGACCCCGCGGCCGCGGCCCGCGCCCGCGCGCGGCTGCCTCGGGATTCCTCCGGCTTCCGCCGCTGGATCGCCGACCGCGCGGCTGGCGTCGAGCGCCCGGCCGACTACTTCGAGGCCGAGCTGCCGGCGAACCCCATCGCGGTCAGATCGCCGTTCACGCTGTTGCGAAGTCCGGCGGAGTGCTTCCACGACGGCCTGCCCCTGCGCTGGCGGGAGTTCGACGGCGGCCAGAGCGTCGGCATGACCGTCCAGTCGGAAGGACAGCCCGGCGTGCCCGGCGGCGGCCTGCCCGAAGTACAAGCCGGGATGCGGGCCTGGAACAACGTCTCGGGGAGCCGCGTCAACCTGGTGCTTGACGGCACCTCGAACCGGCAGTACCTGATCGACACCGTGGACGGGGTGAGTTCGATCACCTACGAGGATCCCTTCGACGAGATCCCGGGTTCGTACGAACGGGGCGAGAGCGGCACGATCGCCATCACGCACACCTTCTTCTATTGCGGTGCTTCGACCGCTACGCACGAGATTCCGGGCAACGACTCCGTCGACGCGCTGGCGATCATCGAGTCGAACGTCACCACGCAGGACGGATACGAGCACTGGGTGAGTCTCACGCCGGATCCACGCAAGGGCCACGAGGAGATCATGGGCCACGAGCTGGGTCACGTGATCGGGATCGGCCATCCCTGCGGCGACGCCGCCAGCGGGCCGTGCGACGAGGTCACCGGCGAGGCGCTGATGCGGGCCACCGCCCACGGCGACGGCCGCGGGGCGCGGCTGAACAGCGACGACCGGGCCGCGGCGCGTTTCCTGTATCCCGTGCCCGGCGAGAAGCCCGATCCGGATCCGGCCCCCGATCCCGAGCCTGACCCGGAACCGGATCCCGAACCCGAGCCCGACCGGACTCTCGGTCCCCTGCCGGATCCTCCTCAGGGGCCCGGCTACACGGACTGCCGTCCGGAGATGGCGTCCCTGGTGTTCGACGGAGGCTTCAAGGTCGCCGTGTGCTACGAGACGGCGAGCGGGGAAGTCGGCGAAGGCAAGGCGGGCATCTGGGCTTCGGGCGAATCGGGCCTGCTCTGGTTCTTCAATCGCGACAACGCGGAAGTCCTGGTCAAGGTTCTGAACGGCTGCCATCTGACCGGCCACCGCTGGGTGTACGCCGCTCCGGTCACCGATCTCGCCTTCAACCTCTACGTTCAGGACGCCGACGGGAGCAACTGGAGCCACCACAACCGGCTGGGCGAGACGGCAACGAGCAGGAGCGACAACTTCGCCTTCCCCTGCGACTGACGGTCCGATACTCGTTAGATCCCGGGCATACGCCGGTCAGCCCCCCGTCCGGTAGCGTCGTGGATCATGAGGGTCGCAGTCGTCTGGAACTACGGTACGCCGCTCCGGCAGTGCAGCTTCCGGTTCGAGGAGTACATCCGCGGGCTCGAGGCGCTCGGCCACGAGGCGTTCGTTGCCTGTCCCGAATCCTCGAACGACGGCTTTCCCGTGCCGATCGTCTCGCCGCCGGGCGGCGGCGGCCTGGAGGACGAGGAGTTCTGGCGCGGCCTCGAGGCCGACGTGGCGATCGTGCCGTCCTTCCACCAGATGTCGGATCTCCTGGAGCTGATCCGCGGCGCCGGCGTACGCACGATCGCCATGGGCGACTCGGACGGCCAGATGGGTCTGCGCGCGTTTCCCCTGGCCACGCTGCGCCGGAAGGTCTTCTCCGGCTCGCCGGACCGCGACGACCAGCTTCGGCAACTCCGCTTCCTGGCCCGGCGCTACCTGCTGTCCTTCCGCCGGACCGATCCGCAGGACGCCGAGTTCGTCCGCAGCGCGGGGGAGTCCGACGTGCTCATCCTCGGTTGCGAGGAAGCGAAGGTCCACTTCCGCCGCTTCCTTCGCACGGCGGGCGCGGGCGATCTCCAGGACCGGGTTCACGTCTCTCCGCTCGCCATCCACCGGGTCTACGTCGATTCGCCCGACCTCGGCCGGGAACGCCGGGGCATGGTGGCGATCGGCCGCTGGGACGATCCCCAGAAGAACGCTCCGCTGCTGGCGCGGGCGCTTGCGCGCTACTTCGGTCGAGCCGGCCGCGAGGCGCGCGGGGAGCCGGTCAGCATCTTCGGTCCGGGCGCCGAGACTCTCTTCGGCGAGCTCAACCGGCGTTTCCCGAATGTCGAGCACCACGGGCCGCAGTACCCGGAAGTCCTCGCCGACGCGCTGGCCGGCAGCCGCTTCATCGTCTTCTCGTCGCGCTGGGAAGGCGCGCCGCACGCCGGTTGCGAGGCGTTGTCGATGGGAGCGACCGTGGTGGGCACGCCGATCCCGAGCCTTCGGAGCTGGTCCGAGGGTGGCGCCTACGGCCGCGTCGCCTCCGCGCACCGCGCCGGGCCGCTGGCCGCGGCGATAGCGGAGGAACAGGCGGCGTGGCGGCGCGGCGAACGCCACCCGGCTAGCATCGCCGCGGTATGGCGCCAGCGGAGTTCCGGCCGCGGCGTCTGCCAGACGATGCTTGAGGCCCTGTCCGCATGACGCCTTCACATGCAGTGTCGGTGCGTGCAGTGTCGGTGCGCCGGCCTTCTGGCCGGCTTCTGGAGCTCTGACGGTGTCCCCGTTCCAACGCCGTCCGCTCGAGGTCATCCTCGACACCACCGAGCGCTGCAACCTGAAGTGCAAGATGTGCTACTTCTCGGCGGTCGACCGGCTGCAGTTCCTGCCCTTCGACCGCCAGTTGTCCCGGAACGGCATGATGCCGGTGGAGACCTTCTCGCGGGTCGCGGCCGACCTCTTCCCCCGCGCCCGCCGGGTCGCCCTGGGCTGCGCCGCCGAGCCGCTGGTGCACCCGAAGTTCATCGACATCGTTCGCGAAGCCGGCAGCTACGGCGTTCCCGACCTGTGGTTCCCGACCAACCTGCTGCCGCTGACGCCCGCCAAGGCCGAGGCGATCTGCGAGGCCGGAGTGAACACGGTCGGCGTGTCGATGGACGGCACGAACGCTGAGACCTACGAGGCGATCCGGGTCGGCGGCAAGTTCGACCGGCTGATGCGTTCGCTCGAGCTCTTGAACGAGGTCCGGCGCGGCGGCGCCATCGGGCTGCGGCTGATCTTCGTGTGGATGCGGACGAACCGCGGCGATCTCGCCGACCTGCCGCGCTTCGCCGAGGAAGTCGGCGCCAGTGAGCTGGACGTCCGCTTCGTGGCGCCGACCGCTCACGTGAGCGCCGAGGACGAACTGCTCGACGACGAGGACCCCGGCGCGCTGCGCGCCGAGCTCGCCGCCACGGCGGAGGAGGCCGCCGCCCGCGGGCTGCGTCTCGTCTCCTACCCGGACTTCGACAACGGCCAGCCCGTGGGAATGCGCGGCCACCTGATGCGCTGGCGGGCGGGCCTCTACGATCGTCAGCGGCTGCGCGGCCGGTTCCGCACCGCGGTCGCCGGCTGCGCCTGGCCCGGCCACACGGTGGTGGTCCGGCCCAACGGCGCGGTCTCGCCGTGCATCTTCTGGGAAGAGCAGCCGATCGGTCTGTACCCGGAGACTTCGCTGGGCGAGGTCGAACGCTCGCCGTTGCTGGCGGAGATCGTCGATGGGCTGAAGAGCGGGAACCCGTGCGGGACTTGCAATACGTGCACAGAGCGGAAGCATGCGCTGTACTTCCGGTTGCAGTGGCGGCAGCAGGCGGGGGAGCGGCTGGAGCAGTTGGGGGCGGGGCCGGGTAGTGGTGGTGTGGCGGAGGAAGGTCGGGAAGAAGGTCGGCCTTCGGCCGGCAGTTCTTCGCCGCCTTCGGCGGCAGCGGGTCGGGAGTACCCCCCCCCCCGAGGTAGGGGGGGGGGGGTCGGCGTAGGCGGTCCCCGGTGGGGGGGTGCGGGGGTGATC
>JAJEHN010000025.1 GCA_022823665.1 Thermoanaerobaculia bacterium
AATCCAACAGACCAACCTGTGCCGTCCGTCGCGCGCGCATGCTTGCCCCCTCACTCCGATCTGTGAAATCGAAGCTACACCGAGCCCGTTTAGCCCAGCAAAATCAAGCACTTCCGCGCTTCTGGACGAGAACTAGCTAGCCGCCGATCGAGACGCCTCCGCACTCATCAACCGAGCAACTGGCCCGGCCTGATCCCGGCCAGATACGCTTCACACGGTTCGCAGCGGATGCCCTGAACTTCCAGCCGCTCCTCGCCACGGTAGAGAAGGCGCGCTTGAGCCTCCGGATAGTCCTCCAGGAAGGCGCGAAGCCCACGCAGATCGCGTCCGCGCACGGCGGCGCTGTTCTGCACCTCGAAGGCCCACAGGCCCTCTTCCCCGTACACGACGAAGTCCACTTCGGTGCCCGATTTCGTTCGCCAGAAAGACAGGCTCGCGTTCGAGCCCGAATAGTCGATCCACGCGCGCAGGTGCTGGGCCACCAGCCCCTCCAGGGCTCCCCCCTCGATCTCCTCCGGGCGATCGAGCGGGCCAGCCGGACGAACCGAGCGGAACACGCCCGCGTCGAACCAGTAGAACTTTGGATGAACCGTGAGCTGGCGCTTCTGACGACGCCGGAACACCGGAAGCCGAAAGGCCAGGTAGAGATCCTCGAGGATCCCGATGTACGCCTCGACGGTCTTGCGACTCGCGTGGACATCCCGAGCCACTTCGGAAACGTTCAGTACGGACCCATGGGAGAACGAAACAGCCTCCACGAAACGCGCAAAGTCGTCGAGCCGTCGGACCAGACCCTCGGCCTGAACCTCCTCCCGCACATAGACCGCTACGTAGGAAGCGAGAGTCGCGTCCGGTGTATCCGAGTCCCACACGACGGGCAGAAGGCCCCGACGAAGTGCGAAAGCAAGGTTGAACGAAGGCAGTTCCGCCGCCATGAACGAATGCATCCGCGCAAGCAGCAGCCGGCCCGCCAGCAGATTGACACCGGCGCTCCTGAGCTTGCGGGCCGAAGAACCCGTCAGCACGAAACGCGGAGCGGCGCGCCGGCCGCCCCGTTCGATCAGATGGTGGACCACGTCGAGCAGAGCGGGGACCTTTTGCACTTCGTCGATGACGACGACCTCGGCGTCGGGCTCGCCGTCGACGAGTTCCCTGAGCCGGTCAGGCCGAGCAGCGAACCGCTGCGCCACCTCCGGCCGCAGGAGGTCGAGCCAGAGCGCGTCGGCGAAGGCTTGCCGCAGGAACGTCGACTTGCCGGTCCCTCTCGGGCCGAACAGGAAGTGACTGGCCTCGGGGAGCCGGAAGAATCGTCCTAGAAACGCCATTTCTGCTGCCGATCTGGCGGTTACACTACCAGAACCGCAGGGCCTCACGCCAAGAGAAGGGGCACCGGGCCATTCGGCCCGGCGGCTGGCCTCGGCGCGGCCTAAGCGATTCTGCCGCTTGGGCTTACGCTGATCGAGCCTGGACTGGGCGGGTTCGCCCGAGAAGGGCTTGACAACACCCCTTATGACGTGCTTTCTTCTCTCCTGTACGCGGCCGTCAGGCAGCGGTCAGCCCCGTCATGCACGGGTGATCCGGTTCGTAGCCCTCCAGGACCGATACCCGCCATGGGCCGTCCGGCGCGCCGGTGCAAGGGTTCAAAGGCACCTTGGGGGGCGTCACCGTGAAGGTAGCGCATCGGCGCGAGAGGTCGACTGTCGGGGAAAGAGCCGGAACGGCCCGCACCGACCGAATGGACTCGGCAGAGGCGGGCAGGCCCCTCGCCAGCGAGGTGATCCGAAGATCGCTCGCGGAGAACACCCGGATCGCCTATCGGGCCGGCTGGAAGCGGTTCGCCGCCTACTGCCGCAGCACGGACACGGAACCGATGGAGGCGACGCCAGCCGACGTCGTGGATTTCCTGGTCCGACTGGCGTCGACGCCACGCTCGCCCGGGGCGACCACGAAGCAGGGTGAACCGCTCGCCCTGGGCACGCTCAGAATCTGTCTGGCGGCGATCAACCGGCAGTTCAGCGAACGCGACAGGGATTCTCCGGCTCGTCATCCCAGCGTCGCGACCGTCCTGCAGGCGCTGGGGCGGATGTCCAGCATGCGGTGCCGGCAGGTCAAGGCGTTGCGGGACCACGAGATCGTGAAGATCCTCGAACGCTGCGACGAGCGCGCCAGACGGAAGGGGAACCGGCTCATCGCTGCCCGCGACGCCGCTCTCCTCGCCGTCGGCTTCGCCGGGGCGCTCCGCCGCTCCGAGATCTGCGGCCTCCGGTTCGAGGACGTCGAATTCCTGGGAGGACCGAAGGCTCGCAACGGCATGTTCCTCGACATCCGGCGGTCGAAGACGGATCCGTACGGACGCGGCGAACGCATCGCGATACCGGACGGTACGGCGATCCGCCCCGTCGAGCGACTTCGGGACTGGCTCTCGCTTTCCCGCATCGAACGCGGGCCGGTGTTCCAGACGATGCGGCGAGGCGGACACCTGCAGGGCCGCGCTGTTGGCCCGTCAGACGTGGCTCGCCTCGTGAAGCAGTACGTGGACACCATCGGTCTGGACCCCGCCGAGTACTCTGGACACTCCCTGAGGGCCGGGTTCGTGACGAGCGCCGCCGCTCACCACGCCCGCCTCGACAAGATCATGGAAGTCACGCGGCACAAGAGCACGGACATGGTGCTCCGTTACATCCGCCGGGCCGACGCATTCGAGGACCACGCGGGGGCCGACTTTCTCTAGGCGAAGGTGGGGCCGCCCGCCCTGGTCGACAAAGTGTCTGCGCGCGCGGCCGTGGATAAGCCCTCCCCACAGCCCGGGCGCACTGGACGGGCAGCCCCGGGATCTACGGTTCCCCCATCGTCTCGACGATGGTGATGCCCTCTGAACACGCCCAGACGAAGAGTGCCGAGCAGACCACGGCGAACATGGCCAGAATGCCCGTGAACAGGGCGATCCACCGAAGGAGTCGCACGATCTGCTGCTGCTCGGGATAGAGAAGGCTCATCGTCTCAGCGGATGCATTGGGAGCGGACGTTTACTAGACGAGAGCGATCGTGTCGTGATCTTCGAGCGACGAAATGGGGAACAGGGCATAATCGCGTGATCGTGCCGAAGGAAAGCCCCGACAAACTCCGGCAGCGGATCGCGGCGCTCGAGGAGCGCCTCTCCGCGCTTCCCGCCGCCATCATCCGCGTCAGCGCCAGCTTGGACCTCGGCACCGTCCTGCGGGAGGTCGTCGACAGCGCCCGCGCCCTGACCGGCGCACGCTACGGCGTGATCACCACCCAGACCGAAACCGGCCGGATTCAGGACTTCGTCACCTCCGGCTTCACGCCCGAAGAACAGGGCGAGATGACCGCGTGGTCCGATGGTCCGCGGCTGTTCGCGCACTTCCGGGACCTCCGGGCGCCTCTGAGGCTGGCGAATCTGCCGGACTACGTCCGCGAGCTCGGCTTCTCGTCGGATCTGATGCGCTCCCAGACCCTTCAGTGCACGCCGCTGGTTCACCGCAACGTCTATGTCGGCAGCTTCTTCCTCGCGGAGAAGGAGGGCGGCCGCGAGTTCACGAAGAGCGACGAGGAGGTTCTGGTCCTGTTCGCTTCCCAGGCGGCGACGGCCATCGCCAATGCACGCACGCACCGCGACGAGCAGCGCGCCAGGGCCGACCTGGAGGCCCTCGTCGAGACGTCACCGGTGGGTGTCGTCGTGTTCGACGGCGAGACGGGCAAGCCCGTGTCCTTCAACCGGGAGGCGCGGCGGATCGTCGAGGACCTGCGCGCGCCCGGGGACTCCCCGGAAGAGCTGCTGAACCTCGTGATCTGTCGCCGCGGCGACGGACGCGAGGTGACCATGGCCGAGTTCCCGATGGCGCAGCAACTGAGCGACCCCGAGACGGTACGCGCCGAGGAGATGACGCTGTCCGTTCCCGACGGCCGCAGCGTCAGGACGCTCGTCAACGCCACGCCGACTCGCTCCAAGGAGGGCGCGGTCGAGTCGATGGTGGTCACCCTGCAGGATCTGACGCCTCTCGAGGAGCTGGACCGGCTGCGAGCCGAGTTCCTGAGCATGGTGAGCCACGAGCTCCGAACGCCCCTGATCTCGATCAAGGGATCGACGGCCACCGTGCTGGGCGCCGCGCCGGCCCCTGATCCGGCCGAGATGCTGCAGTTCTTCCGGGTCATCGACGATCAGGCAGACCGGATGCGCAATCTGATCGCCGACCTGCTGGACCAGGGGCGCATCGCGGCGGGCACTCTCTCGGTCTCCGTCGAGCGGGTCGAGGTAGCCGGCCTCATCGATCAGGCCAGGAGTACCTTCAACTGGGCCGGAAGCAGGCGCGCCATGACCGTCGACCTGCCGGAAGACCTGCCGTGCGTGCTGGCGGACCCGGGGCGCATCGTCCAGGTGCTCAACAATCTCCTGTCGAACGCGGCGCGTCATTCCCCCGAGGCGTCTCCGATCGCGGTGGCCGCGTCACTGGACCGCGACCAGGTAGCCATCTCGGTTACCGACCTCGGCAGCGGACTGCCGCCGGAGAAGCTGCCTCACCTGTTCCGCAAGCACGCGGACGCGAGCGGCGAGAAGGGAGTGGGCCACGGCCTCGGACTCGCCATCTGCAAGGGGCTCGTCGAGGCGCACGGCGGCCGCATCTGGGCGGAAAGCGGAGACGCGGGCCACGGCACCCGGTTCACGTTCACGCTTCCGGTGGCCGCGGACACGAACGATGCCGCCCCGACCGTCTCTTCGCAACCTCGTTCGCCGAAACGGAACGGGGAGACGCCCATCCTCGTTCTCGACGACGACCCGCAGACGCTACGGCACGTTCGGGACACGCTTTCCGAGGCGGGCTACGCACCCATCCTGACGGGCGACCCCGACGAACTGCCCAACCTCATCAGAACGCACAGGCCTCGGCTCGTCCTTCTCGATCTCGTCCTGCCGGGCACGGACGGTCTCGAGTTGATGGAGAGCGTCCCCGAACTGGAGGATCTGCCGATCATCTTCATCTCCGTCTACGGCAGGGACGAGACGATCGTTCGGGCGCTGGATGCAGGAGCCGCGGACTACATCGTCAAGCCCTTCTCTCCGTCGGAGCTGACTGCCAGGGTGCGGGCGGCGCTCCGTCGTCAGGCCGAGCCCAAGCCTTTCCGCCTGGGCGACCTCTCCATCCGCTACGACGAACGCCTTGTCACCGTGGACGGCGAGCCCGTGGCGCTCACCGTCACCGAGTTCGAGGTGCTCCGGGTGCTGTCAACTCACGCCGGGCGTGTCGTGACGTACGAGTCGCTGCTGCGCCAGGCCTGGCGCGGACGCGCTCGGAACACCGAGGATCCAAAGGTCGTGCGCGCCATGGTGAAGAGCCTCCGCCGCAAGCTGGGCGACGACGCCGCCCACCCGGCCTACGTGCTCAACGAGCGCGGCGTCGGCTACCGCATGCCCCGGCCCGGCAACGAGTAGGTCACCGGTCGCGCTGTCAGAGCATGGCGGAGGGGGTGGGATTCGAACCCACGGTGGACTGTTAATCCACGCCGGTTTTCAAGACCGGTGCTTTCGACCACTCAGCCACCCCTCCTCGGGAATGGCCTAGCCTGACACGATCTCCTCCAGCCCGCCGACATACGGCCGGAGGGCCTGGGGAATGCGCACGGAGCCCGACGCCGTCTGGTAGTTCTCCAGCAGCGCGACCAGTGTGCGGCCGACGGCCAGGCCGGAGCCGTTCAGGGTATGGACATGGCGCAGGGCGCCGCCGCCCTGGGGGCGGTAGCGGGTTCGCACCCGCCGTGCCTGGAACGCCTCCGCGTTGGAGCAGGACGAGATCTCCCGGTACGTCGCCTGGCCCGGCAGCCAGACTTCCAGGTCGTAGGTCTTGGCCATGGCGAAGCCCATGTCGCCGGTGCTCAGGCAGACGACCCGGTAGGGCAGTTCGAGTCGCTGGAGCACCTTCTCGGCATGAGCCGTCAGTTGCTCAAGCGCCTCGTGGCTGGTCTCGGGCGTCGTCACCTGCACGAGTTCCACCTTCTGGAACTGGTGCAGACGGATGAGCCCGCGGACGTCACGGCCATAGGAACCCGCCTCGGCCCGGAAGCAGGGCGTGAGCGCGGCGTACCTGAGCGGCAACTGGTCTTCCTCGAGCACTTCGTCGGCGTGGAGGTTGACCAGAGGCACCTCGCCGGTCGGGATGAGGTAGCGCTCGTCCGGCTGGACGCGGAAGAGATCCTCCTCGAACTTCGGGAGCTGGCCGCTGCCGACCAGGCAGTCCCGCTTCACCAGGAACGGCGGCAGCACCTCGGCGTAGCCGTGCTCCTCGATGTGAAGGTCGAGCATGAAGGCGGCGAGCGCCCGTTCCAGGCGCGCGCCCCAGCCCATGTAGGTCACGAACCGGGCGCCGGCCAGCTTGGCGCCGCGCTCGAAGTCGAGAATGCCGAGTTCGGGGCCGATGTCCCAGTGGTTCCTGGGCTCGAAGTCGAAACGGGGCGGTTCGCCGACGATCCGCTCTACCCGGTTGACCGACTCGTCGGCGCCCACCGGAACGGACTCGTGGGCGATGTTCGGCACCTGGAGCTCGGCCTCGGTCAACTCCGCCTCGGCCTTCTCGACCGCCTCCTCGAGGTGGTCGATGCGGACCTTTAGCCCAGTCATCTCTAGAATCAGGTGTTCGGTGTCTTCCTTCTTCGCCTCGCCCTGAGCCTTCAGCCTGCCGATCTCCTGGCCTGCCAACCGTCGGCGATGCCGGAGTTCCTCCAGTTCGGTGAGCGCCTCGCGGCGTCGGCGGTCGCTGGACGTCCACTGGTCGATCAGCGCGGAGTCGACGCCGCGCGCTTCAACCGCCGCGGCAACCCGCTCGGGTTCGCTTCTGAGCAGTTCTCGGGGCAACATGGCGGTGGCAGTCTTCCAACGTTCGTCCCTCAGGGCAAGGATCGCTAACTGATGACCGACCCAGAGCCAGCCTCGACCTCCGGAGTTCCTCCGGCGCCGACCTGGGCAGCCGCCCTGCCGCCCCTGCTCGCAGGGTTCGCGATGTTCGCCCTGGCCGGCGTCGAGCGCGACCCGCAGGCAGCCGCCGAAAGCCAGTACCTGGCGCTCGCGGCGACGACGGTTCTCCTGGCCGCGGCCGGCGTGGCCCGGCGGCCGTTCGGCGCACCGGCGCTGGCCCTGCCGGTCCTCGCTGTGGTCGCGTTCGTCGCCATCCCGCCCGCTGGCCCCGCCCGCGGCGCGGCGATGGGAGCCCTGCTCTGTCTCGGCCCGGCGGCACTGCTGGTGGACAGCCTGATCGCCCGGCGCGCCGAGCTGTTCGAGCCGCCCGGCTCGCTCGAACCGGCCCGCCTGTTGCGGCTGGGCGTCCTGCTGGCGGCGGCGCTCATCGGGCTCAACCTGCTCCTTCGGCAGGGAGAGCTGCTCGACGGTTCGACGCTCAGGCTGCTGGTGGTCCTGGTCGCCATTCCGGCCGCGGCGACCGTGATCGTCCTGGTGCTGTTCGCTCGGTTCGGCGCTCCGGCCCTGGCGGGGACGGCGGCTCTGCTGCTGGCCGCCGGCGGCGTGCGCTCGAACGTCGTCCTGGTGCTGGCGGCGGCCGCCTGCGCCGACGCCGTCGCGCGCGCCCTCGAGCAGCGTTGGCCGGCGGTGGCGGGCGCGGCCGGCCTGGCGCTCGCCGCGGTGGTCGGTCTCGTCCTGCTTCGCGAGCCCGCGTTCGGCGTACTCATCGCCGCCATGGCCGCGGCGATCGTCTGGCCCCGCTTCGCCTTCGCGATCGTCCTGGTCCTGGCCGGCGCCCTGACCGTGTGGCAGCCGCTGGAAGCGGGCGCGCCCTGGCCCGACGTGTTCGCCGGACTGCCTCTGGTGCTGATCGCGGCGCCGAGCCTGATCGGCAGGGGAAACCTCCAGGCAGTGTCCGCGGCCGCGCTGCTGGCCATCGCCGGACTGCGGTTCCTGCCGCCGCAGCAGGCGCTGCTGGCGGGCATCGCCCTGTGGACCGTGCTCTACGCGAAACGGTCGGACGGCTTGTCCGCCGAGGAACCGCCGGTCGGCCCCTGGCACAGCCTCGCGCTCCGCGGCGACGCCGCCGTGTTCGGCTACTGCCTGCAGGGTGGCCTGCTCGCGTTGGCGACGCTGTCGGCGACCTATCCGTGGCTCCAGCCGGCCCATCTCGAGGACCGGCTGCGCGCCTTCGGACTCGGCGGCGGGCTCGAGCACTGGTTCGCGCTGGCCGGCATCCTCCTGCTCGCCCACGCGTCGGCCGCGCTGGTCCGCAGGACGCCGGCGCCGCGGGTGCTGGTCCTTGCCCTGGCCGCCGTCCTGCTGACGACGGCCGCGCTCGGCGCATGGGACGCCTTCAAGCCCCGGCGGACGTTGCTCAGCTCGCCCCGCCAGGTGCTGACGGCGGACAGCCCCCGCTGGACGGCGCCCGCCGGCGGCTGCGGGAAGCTGATCCTCGACACGGCGGTCGCCAACAGCGCCGGGGTCGCCGCCGGCCAGCCCGTGGCGCGTATCGGCGTCGGCACCGCCGAGGACGCGGCCACGGGTACCGGATCCGGGGCCGCCATCCTCCGGCACGGCGAGCACACCGGCGAATGGTCGGCCCGAGCGACCGGCGACCTCGCCGGCCGGAAGCCCTGGCTGCACTGGGTGGCCGGCGGCGAAGGCGAACCGTTCTTCGGCACGCGCTACCGGAGCGAAGTCGACCTGACGCCCTTCTGCGGCAAGGGCGACCTGGTCGTCGTTCGGGAGCCCGGGCTGCCGGAGCAGGTGGAACTGACGCTGTTCTTCGCCCTTCAACTCGGCAAACCCGACGCTTGAAGAGAGTATTGAACGAGGCTGACGCCTCGCGCGTTTCAACGCCGCCTTCGGCGGCAGCGGGTCAGAGGACCCGCGCACCCGGCAGAGGGGAAACGCCGTCGCTGTCCTACGTCGTACCGACGATCGGCGTCTCGGAGCACCTGGAGCAGTGCCTGGCGTCGATCTACCGGGACGGTCAAGACCTCGATTCACCGTCGGAGCTGGTCATCGTGTGGCAGGCCCCGGTGGCCGCGGGCGCCGGGAACGCAGAGGGGTCGGTGGCCCTGCGCGAGCTGTGCGAGCGGATCGCGTCGGCTCGGCCGGGGGCGATCGACGGGCCGCCGCGGATCGTCGAACTCCCCCGCCCCGCCGGTTTCGCTCGCGCGGTGAACGACGGCATCGCGGTCGGCAGCGGCGACTGGATCGCCCTGGTGAACGATGACGTCGTGCTTGAAGCGGGATGGGCGCGACGGCTGCTCGAGGCGACGGGGGCTGCTTCACGAGTGGCCGCGGCGCAGGGGATCAACCTGATGGCCGGCGGCGAGGACGACGGCGAGGCGGCACGCATCGACGGCGCCGGTCTGGCGTGGAACCGGCGCTGGCAGGCGGTTCAGCTTGGCCGCGGGGAAACGGTGGAAGCGGCGGAACCCGTGATCGGGGTGTACGGAGTGTCGGCGACCGCGGCGATCTACCATCGTGGCGCGCTCGTGGACGTGAGCGGCGCGGGCAGCGAACTCAGGCCGTTCGAGGAGCGGCTCGACAGCTACTACGAGGACGTCGAGCTGGCGGACCGGCTGCATGGGGCCGGCTACAGCGCGCTGGTGGTGCCGGCGGCGCGCGCGGAACACGCCGGGGCGCTGTCGAGCCGGAGCCCGCGGGCCGCGCGGCGCAGGACGCGGCGTGTCTACGCGAACCGTCTCCTCGTCGTGGCGCGGCGCCTGGGCCGCGGTTTCTGGCTCAAGCTGCCCGTCCTCCTGGGACGGGACGTCGTCGACGCGCTGAGGCAGCCGGCTACCGCGCCGATGCCGGGGGACCTGGAGCCGCCGGGCATCGCTGACCTGGCGCGCGCCTGGAGCCGGGCGGCCTGGCTGTTGCCGCGATTCGCCCACTTCGGTCGTGGCACGGAGGAAAGGAGCGAGGCTGGCGCCTCGCGCGTTTCGACGCCGCCTTCGGCGGCAGCGGGTCAGAGGACCGGCGCACCCGGTGTGCGGCCGGTTCTCTCCGCCGTGGCCCCGCACTGGCACGACGAGGAGCACCTCGCCGAGCTGGTGCGAGACTGGCCCGACGACGAGCGCTTCGAGTTGATCGTCGTCGACAACGGATCGGACGACGACTTGACGGAGCTTGCAACCGACCGGCCCAACGTCAGCGTGCTGGAACCCGGCCGCAACCTGGGATTCGGAGCGGCCGTGAACCACGGCGCCGCGGAGGCCGGCGCCGAGCTGATCCTGATCCTGAACACGGACGCCGTCCCGGAGCCGGGGGCGCTGGACGCCCTGGTCGAGGCCATGGCGAACCATCCCGATGCCGCCGGGCTCGCGCCCCGACTGCTCGGCGCGGACGACGCCGCCCAGGCGTCCTGGCAGCTTCGGCGGTTGCCGACGGTTCGCACCCTGATCGGTTACTGCTGCTTCGTGGAGCCCGCGCCGGCGCCGGAGCCGGCTGCCGGCACGCCGGTCGAACAGCCCGCGGCCTGCGCGCTGCTGCTCCGGCGCTCCGCGTTCGAGAACGCGGGCGGCATGGACAAGCGCTTCTGGCCCGCCTGGTTCGAAGACGTCGACCTGGCGCGCCGCCTCGCCGACCGGGGCGAGCGGGTGCTGTACTGGCCGGAAGCCGTCTTCCGCCACGGGCTCGGCGCTTCGGTGCCCAGGCTGGGCTACGGCGCGTTTCTTGCCGCCTACTACCGGAACCTGGACCGTTATGCGCGCAAGCACCATGGTCGGGGTGTTGCTCTGATGCTGCGGGCCGTGCTGGTCAAAGCGGCGGTGATGCGTATCGTCCTGTTGCCATTGCGGTGTCCAGGGCGCGCGCGGGGGCGCGGCGAGGCGTTCGCCGGACTGTGGCGGCTGGCGGCGGCGGCTACCGGGTGGAGGGCAAGGTGAGTTCGCTCGCTGTCTGCACCGTCGCCTGGAACGACGCAGAGAATCTGCCGCGGTTCTTCGAGGCGCTGGCGGAGCTTCAGGGGCCGGCGTTCCGGCTGATCGTCGTCGACAACGCGAGCAGCGACGGTACGGTGGAGGCGCTGCGCGGTCACGCCGGGACAGCCGGCTTCCCGGTCGAAGTGATCGCCCTCGAAGAGAACACCGGCTTCGCCGGCGGCCTGAACCGGGCGCTCGAGAGCGCGTTCGCGAGCGACCCGCAACCCCAGTGGGTGCTGAGCCTGAACGCGGACGCCTGGCCGGCGCCGGACTACGCGGAGCGGTTGATCGAAAGCGCGCGGCGGTTCACGAGCGAGGAGCGGCCGGTGGGCGCGGTGACGGGGAGGCTGTTGCGAACGGAAGCGGAGGAGGGTCCGCCTTCGGCCGTCATCGACGCCTGCGGCATGGCTCTGACCCGGAGCTGGCGGCACGTCGACCGCGGCGCCGACCAGGCCGACGACGGCCAGTACGCGGCCACTGAACGGGTCTTCGGCGGCACCGGCGCCGCGACGCTGTTCCTGGCCGCGGCGCTCCAGGACGCGGCGGTCGAGGGCCGCGTCCTGGACGACGACTTCCACTCGTACCGGGAGGACGCCGAACTCTGCTTCCGGCTGCAGGAACGGGGCTGGCAGGTGCTCTACGAACCGAGGGCCCGCGCGGTCCACCGCCGAGTCAACCTCGCCCGGCGGCGGCGGCGGATGTCGCCGGAGGTCAACTTCCACTCCCTCAAGAACCGCTACCTGCTGCAGTACTACCACCGCTCGCTCGCCGATCTGCCGCGCACCTTCCTGGCGACCGCGCTCCGCGAGCTGGGCATCGTCGCCTACGTCCTCCTTCGGGAACGGTCGTCGCTGGCCGCCTGGGGATGGCTCTGGCGCCATCGCAGCCGCCTGCGGGAACGGCGCCGGCTCATCCGGTCCCGCCGCCTCGTCCCCGGCCGCGCGGTCGCACGCTGGTTCGGGCGCGCCGCGCTGCCCGCGGACCCGGAGCGCCCGCGGATCCTGATGCTCGGAAGCCGCGGCATTCCCGCCAACTACAGCGGCTACGAGACGATGATCGAGGCGCTGGCGCCCCGGCTGGCCGAGCGCGGCTGGCGGGTGACCGTGTACTGCCGTTCACACTACGTGGACCGGCGGCTGCGCTCCCACCGCGGCGTGGAGCTGGTCGTCCTGCCGACGCTCCGAACGAAGTACGGCGACACGCCGGTCCACACCCTGCTCTCCTGCCTGCACGCGACGCTGTTCGCGCGCGGCGCCCGAGCCGCCCTGGTCGTGAACGGCGCCAACGCGGTCTTCCTGCCGCTGCTGTGGCCGCGGCGCATCCGCACCGCCCTCCACGTCGACGGCATCGAGAAGCGGCGGGCCAAGTGGGGCTGGCCGGGACGCCTGGTCTACGCCGCCTCCGAACGGCTCGCCTGCCTGCTGCCCGGCGTGACGGTGACCGACGCGGACGTGATCGCCGCTCACTACCGCGCCCGCTACCGGCGCGAGTCGACGATGATCCGCTACGGCGTCGAACCCAAACCCCTGCCGGGCCATCCGGTCCTCGACGAGCTGGGCCTCGAACCCCGCGGCTACTTCCTCTATGTCAGCCGGTTCGAGCCGGAGAACAACCCGCATCGGGTGGTCGCGGCCTACCGCAAGGTCGGAGGCGACGTGCCCCTCGTGATGGTCGGCGACGCGCCCTACGCGAGCGACTTCATCGCCGCGATGAAGCGCGACGCCGACCCGCGGGTGCAATTCCCGGGAACGGTCTTCGGCGAGGGCTACCGGGGCCTGCTGTCGTCCGCGCTGGCGACGGTCCACGCCACCGAGGTCGGCGGCACGCACCCGGCGCTGGTCGAGGCGATGGGCTACGGCAACTGCGTACTGGTCAACGACGAACCGGCCAACCGCGAAACGGCGGGCGACGCGGGCGTCTACTTCGAGGTCGAGGACGAGGCCTCGCTGGTCGCCGCCCTCGAGTTCGCCCGCGCCGATCCGCCGCGGGCGCGCGACCACGGCAGGCGGGCGGCGCGCCGCGCGGCCGAGGAGTACAACTGGGACCGCGTGGCGGACGAGTACGAGGAGCTCTTCCGGCGTCTCTCGAACCGCTAGGAACCTCCGCGGGCCGCGCTAGAATCTCCGCCAGCTTCCGCGAGCCGGAGTCATGCTCAAGCAGCGCGTTCGCCTACAGACGGCCCTGATCCTGGCCCTCGACCTTTCCCTGGTCGCGGCCGCGTTCTTCCTCGCCTACTGGATTCGCAGCGGCCTCTTCCCGCTCGTGCTGCCAGGGCTCTACCCGCAGCCGCTCTATCCGTTGAGCGACCACCTGCCGCTGCTGCCGCTGGCCCTGGTGACCTGGGGGGCGCCGCTCGTCTTTACGCGGCGCTACCGCTCGCACCGGACGGCCGATCTGAAGACGGAAGGGACCGCGATCCTCAAGGTGGCGGCGATCGCCACGCTCCTCACGCTGTTCGCCGTCTTCGTCCTGCGGCTCGACCAGCTCCTGATCCAGGACAGCCTCAGCCGAACCTGGCTGCTCCTGTTCACAAGCCTCGCCTTCCTGCTGCTGCTGGCGGAGAAGATCGCGCTGCGCCTGGTCTCGCGCGACATGCGGCGGCACGGGCTGAACCAGCGGACGGTGCTCATCGCGGGCGCACCGGAGGCCGCGGCGCAACTCGCCGAATCGATCGAGGACCACCCTCACTGGGGTCTCCGGATCATCGGCCTGGTCCATACCGGCGGCAGCCGCCCCAAAGAGGCCACCGGGAACGTGCTGGGCAGCATGGACGACGTGCTGCGCATCGTCTCGGAACACGTGGTCGACGACGTGTTCTTCACCGTCACGCCCCACGAACTGCCAGCGCTCAAGGACATCATCGACGGCCTGCAGGAACAGGGCATCCGGACCCGCATCGCGCTCGATCTGCTGCCGCCGGCCCACACCAAGGTCGACCTCGAGTACCTGGACGGGCGGCCGGTCGTCACGCTGTCGCCGGCGCCCTCGAACTTCCTCCTCCTGCTGTTCAAGCGCGCCTACGACTTCAGCATCGGCGCCGCCCTTCTGGTCATCAGCCTGCCCGTGATGCTGATCCTGGCGCTGCTGATCAAGGCGACCTCGTCCGGCTCCGTGCTCTACCGGCAGACCCGCTGCGGTCTGAACGGCCGCCGCTTCACGATGTACAAGCTCCGCACGATGGTTGCCGACGCCGATCAGCGGAAGCGCGAACTGGAGCACCTGAACACGATGGACGGCCCCGCGTTCAAGATGCGCAGCGACCCGCGGATCACCCCGCTCGGCCACTACCTGCGCAAGTTCAGCCTGGACGAGCTGCCGCAGTTCTGGAACGTCGTGCGGGGCGACATGAGCCTGGTCGGCCCGAGGCCGCTCGAGGAGAAGGAGCCCTACACGCGGCGGCAGCGGCGGCGCCTCTCCATGAAGCCCGGCATCACCTGCCTGTGGCAGATCAGCGGCCGAAACGACCTCGACTTCAACCGCTGGATGGAGCTCGACCTGGAGTACATCGACACCTGGTCGCCGCGACTCGACTTCGTGATCCTGCTGAAGACGATTCCGGCGGTGCTCAGCCGGCGCGGAGCCTCGTAGTCAGGTAACGACGGGCAGGGCGGCCTTGCCGGTGCGGCGGCCCCGGTAGCTGTCGTCCTCGTAGGCGAGGCAACAGAGCAGCCGGCCGCACTGGCCGGAGATCTTCGACGGGTTCAGGCTCAGGCCCTGACGTTTCGCCATCTGGATCGAGATGGGCCGGAAACCGTCGAGCCACGTCGAACAGCACAGCGTTCGGCCGCAGATGCCGACGCCGCCGAGGAGGCGTGCCTCGTCGCGCGGCCCGACGTGCACGAGACGGACCTGGGTCTTGAAGCGGGACTTCAGGTCGCGCAGCAACTGCCGGAAGTCGACGCGCCGATCCGCCGTGAAGTAGAAGGTCGCGTTGCGGCCGTCCAGGCTGAAGTCGACCCGGGACACCTTCATCTCGAGGCGGAGCGCTCGGGCCCGCTCCCGGCAGAAAGCCTTGCCGCGCACCTCGTTCGCCAGTTGCTTCTCCCTCGCCGCGCGGTCGGCGTCGTCGGCCCGCCGGATGACGGAGCGCGCGCTCGACTTCTGACACGGTTTGAACACCGGCATGGGGGACTTCTCGACCCGGCCGTAGGCGGGGCCCGGCTTCATCGACACGATGACCTCGTCGCCGCGGGCGAGCAGTTCGCCGCCGGTGCTGCAGAGCGTCAGGTTCGTCTCCTCGCCGAAGCGGACGCCGACGTACGTGTCCTCGACGGCCGTGGACTGACCCGCGAAGCTGCAGCCAGCGCAATTCATGGCGGAGGTCCGACTCCGGCGCCCCCGTCGAGCACCCTCCGCCCGATGTCCGAGCGCATCGCCTTCGACGGCCAGCGGATGAGCGCGGCCGCCCCGTAGGCCCGTTCGAGCGCCTGCCCGAGGTCCTCCCCCACCGCGCAGACGTTGAGGACGCGGCCGCCCGTGGCGGTCACCGCGTCTCCGCTTCGGCCGGTGCCGGCGTGGAAGACGACGACGCCTTCGCGGGCGCGCGCGTCCTCGATGCCCTCGATCGTGTCTCCCGACGCCGCCTTCCCGGGGTAGCCCCGGTTGGCCAGCACAAGGCAGGCGGAAGCGCCGGCGCGGAAGGCGAGTTTCGGGCGCCCGAAGTCGCCGCCGGCGCCGGCGAGGAACAGGTCGACGGGGTCCTCGTCGAGGCGCAGCAGCAGCGCCTGCGCCTCGGGATCGCCGAGCCGGGTGTTGAACTCGAGCACCTGCGGGCCGTCCGGACTCATCATCAGGCCGGCGTAGAGGACGCCGGAGAACGGCGTGCCGTCCGCCGCCATGCCGGCCACGGTGCGCTCCATCACCTCGCGCATGATCCGGTCGACTTCGCCGTCCGAGACGATCCCCGCCGGGCTGTGGGCGCCCATGCCGCCGGTGTTGGGCCCGGAGTCGCCGTCGCCGATCCGCTTGTAGTCCTTGGACGTCGCGAGCGGCAGCACCCGGGTCCCGTCGCAGAAGCCGATGAAGGAAACCTCCTCCCCGGGCACGAAGGGCTCGATCAGGATGCGGGCGCCGGCGTCGCCGAACCGACGCTCCACGAAGAACTCGTCCAGCGCGGCCTCGAGCTCCCCTGGCGTCGAGACGATCAGCACGCCCTTGCCCGCGGCCAGACCGTCCGCCTTGAGCACCGCCGGCAGCCCGAAGCGCTCGGCCGCCCTCCGCGCGCTGTCGCGGTTGCTGGTGACTTCGAAGTCGCAGGTCGGCACCCCGTGGCGGCGCATGAACTCCTTGGCGAAGACCTTGGAGCTCTCGAGGCGCGCCGCCGCCCGGGTCGGGCCGAAGATCGCCAGGCCGCGCTCCCTGAACGCGTCGACCACACCGAGCGAGAGCGGCACCTCGGGGCCGACCAGGGTGAGGTCGATCCCGCGTTCGGCGGCGAACCGGGCCAGGCCGTCGATGTCCGTGACGTCGAGCGCGACGCTCTCGCCGCATTCCTCGGTGCCCGGACTGCCGGGCGCGCAGTAGAGCTCCGTCTCCGGCGACCGCTCCCGGATGAGCCAGCAGAGCGCGTGTTCGCGGCCGCCGTTGCCGATGACCAGGACTCTCAGGGCGACGCCTCCAGGATCGCCGCCTCGACTTCCTCGATCATCGAGTCCGGAGTGGAGGCGCCGGCGGTGACGCCGACGGTGCGGCACTCCTCGAACCAGGTTGTCCGCAGGTCGCCCGCGTCGTGGACGAGGTGGCTCCGGGGCTCGATCTCCCGGCAGATCTCCCACAGGTGGCGCGTGTTCGCGCTGTGCCGGCCGCCGACGACGACGACGCAGTCGACCTCCGGGTCCGCCGCCAGGGCGCGCGCCGCGTCCTGGTTCTCCTTCGTCGCGTAGCAGATGGTGTCCGCTCGCGCGGCCTCCGCCGCGCGCGCCTCGATCGTCCGCGCGACCTGCTCGTACTCCTCGCTGTTCAGCGTGGTCTGGTAGAAGATCCTGACCTTCGGGTGGCGCTCGAAATCGATCCGGGCGACGTCGGCCGCGGTCAGCACGACGTCATACGCCTCGGGATCGAGATCCCGGGTGTAGCCGATCACCTCGCGATGCCGCGCGTCGCCGATGAACACCAGGTGACAGCCCGCCTCGAGCGCCTGCCGGGCCTCTTCGTGGACGTCATAAACGAAGGGACAGGTCGTATCGACGACCAGGAGGCCCCGTTCCAGCGCCCGCCGGTGAAACGACGGCGGCACGCCGTGCGCCGAGAAGACGATCGTCCCGTTCTCGACCTCATCGAGCGCGTCCGCCGTGCCGAAGCCGAGCTCCACGAGGTCGGAGACGACCCGTTCGTTGTGGACCAGTTGGCCCAGGATCCGCCCGCGCCGTCCGCCCGCGGCAAGTTGCCGCACCGTGCGATCGGCGATCCGCACGCCGGCGCAGAATCCGTACTTCTCGGCGCGCCTAAGGGTCAGCGGACCCGTCATCCTCTTCCGCCTGTCTATTCGAACCGACCGACCATCCGGTCGGAGAGGGCCGCATCCTAGCAGTGAGAGGAGAGGCCTACGGCTTCGCGTACTCGAACCGCGCCGCCGAGTTGCCCGGCGTCGCGCCCGGTTCGATCGCAACGTCGACCCACTCGTCGCCCCTGCTGAAGGTCATCGACTCTCCGAGCGTCGCCCGCCAGCCCGCGGCCTGCGCCTCGCGCAGCAACCACTCCCGCGCGGCAGGAGCGCCCAACGGGAGGAGCAGTCCGACGTACTCCGCCGTGACGGGCTCGCCTTCTTCCGTCGCCACGTCGCCGAAGTCGACCACCGTGGAAGCGTCCGGAACGGGGAAGCCGTCCGGGAAGGCGCCGGGAATACGGCCGCGCACCGCCACTTCCGGCGCCCGCTGCTCCTGTTCGTCCTCCTCCGGCCTGAGAATGGAGTCCGCCGGCTGTCCCACCGCCACGGTTTCCAGGTCGTTCTCGTCGAGGGCGGGCGGGTCGGAAGGGACCCCGCAGGCCCAGCCGGCTGCGAACGCAAGAAGAGCAACGCAAGCGGGCGCGAACCGCGAGACGCGGGGACCGATCGGCAACGGCGGGTTCCCGGTTTCAGTCGGCGATGACGTGCAGCGGCCGGCCGGGGGAAGCGGCAACGCGTTCCGGCGGCAGGTCGTGCGGGATCTCGATCTTGCACTCGCAGACTTCCTGCTGGCGGGCGGCCAGATCGGCGAGGCTGTAGCTGCACAGGATGGTCTCGACCGCCTCCTTGACGCTGAGGAACACCTCGCGGATAGCACAGTGCTTCGGTCCCACGCCGATCGTGCAGGGTTGGGCGAGGATGTGGTCGATCGAGGTCGTGTGTCCTTCCAGCGCGACCAGGATGTCGTGCATCGAGATGTTCTCGGCCGGTCGGCCCAGCAGGTGGCCGCCCTGGGGACCGCGGTTCGAGCGGATCAGGTGGTCCCGGGCGAGGGCCGCCAGGATCTGGCGCAGGTAGGGTTCCGGAATTCCCTGATTCACGGCGATCTCGTGGCTGGGCACCGGACCGCCGTCCGCATGCATCGCCACGTACAGCATGGCGCGGATGCCGTACTCACCCTTGGTGGAGATCTTCATTGCGCAGGCCCCGCCATCAAGCAGTGTAGCAGCGCCTCGTGCTTCCTACTTCGGCAGATAGTCCAGAACCTCGTCCAACGAGCCGATGTCGCCACCCGCAGGGTTCAGCCACAGCGCCTCCAGGCCGGCCGCCAACGCTCCTTCGCGGTCCTCGATCTTCGCGTCGCCGACGTGGAGCACGGAGGCCGGCTGAAGCTCCAGCTCCCGGCAAGCGGCGAGGAAGATCGGCTCGGCCGGTTTCGCCGAGCCCACTTCCTCCGAACAGACAACGGCGTCGAGGTAACCCCCAAGCCCGAGGTTGGCCAGCACCCGCGGCAGGCGCCGGTCCCAGTTGCTGGTCACCGCGACGCGCAGGCCCCGGCGACGCAACTCCGAGAGGACCTTCCGGCATCCGGGCCGGAGTTCCCAGGCGTCGGCGCGTTCGAAGCGGGCGAAGAGCTCCGCGCCGGCGAAGGGTCCCGGCGCTTCCCGCTCGAGCAGGAGACACATGCGCTCCAGCAGGTCGCCCCAGAAACCGCGAGCTCCGTTCGGATGGCCGTTGTACCGGTCCTCGCCGCGGGCGAGGCGGCACTCGAACTCCTTCCAGGCGGTCAGGAAGCCCCGCTCGATGTCGGCGGCTGAGAGTTCGAGACCGTGGCGGGCGAGGACTTCCGCGTAGATCTCGCCGCGCCGAGGGCAGGCGATCAACGTTCCGGTCGCGTCCAGCGAGACGCCCCGGAGCCGCGGCCGGCCGTCGCGACGCGCGGCGACCGGACTCTCTCCCCGGCGCCCGTTCAAGAGAAACCGTATCGGCGGGCGAAGAAGTAGAAGGCCGCGACGACGAGGGAATGGCTGATCTCGCCACTGGCGATGCGTTCCGGAACTTCCCGCAGCGGCACGAGGACCACTTCGAGTTCTTCGCTGCCGTCCCCGATCGGGTCGCCGGTGTGGATCAGGTCGCGGGCCAGCCAGAGCGAGCAGACGTTGTCCAGGATCGCGGGGTTCGGCTCGACCTCACCAAGCCGTTCGATCGTGCCCGCCCGGTATCCGGTCTCCTCGTGGAGCTCCCGCCCCGCGGCGACTCCCCCATCCTCGCCCTGCTCGACGATGCCGCCGGGAATCTCCAGCGACTCGGCGGCGCGGCCGAAGCGCCACTGGCGGATGAACACGACCGTCGCGCCCTCGCCGTGCGCCCCGGGGTCCGCCTCGATCAGGGGAATCACGTTGACCCAGTCCGCCGACCGCAGGACGATCGCCTGACGCCGGTCGGCGCCGGCGCGCAGCTCCTGCGCCTCGAGCTGGAGAAGCGGGTGGTCGAACTCGGTGCGCGCGGCCTCGACCCGCCAGGGACGGACCTTCATCCAGACCTCAACGTCCTAGTCCTCCCGCTCGAAGGGTGGACGGAGGTACTCGAAGCGCAGGACGCGGATGGCCCGGCCGCTGAAGAAGATGAGGACGGCGATGCCGGCGCCGCTCGACAGCGCCATCAGCCAACTGAAGTCGCGCCAGAGCATGACGATCCCGATCGTGAGTCCGCCCACGACGATGGCCGCCGCCAGCAGGCGGCCGGCGGTCCGGTCGAACGTCGGCGGCCGGACGAGCGTCGGGGCGTCGTCTGGGGTTTCCGGCATCTCCCGGGGAGCTTATGCCGTGTCGAGCCTGGCCAGGCTGGCCGCCACGACGCGGTCGGCATCGAGCCGCTCCATGCAGGCGAAGTCGCCGCGGCTGCAGGTGCGGCGCCAGCACGGCTGGCAGTCCAGCGGCTGATCGAGCTGCACCGCGGCCGACCGCGGCCCATAGGGACCGTTTCGGGCAGGATCGGTCGGGCCGAAAACCGAAACGCAGGGAACGCCCAGGGCGGCCGCCAGGTGGGCGGGACCGGAGTCGCAGCCCAGGAACAGAGCGGCGCGCCGCAGCAGCGTCGCCAGTTCGCGGAGGTCGGTCGGCGGCGCCAGCAGGACGCGGCAGCCGTCCCCGGCGCCGGAGACGATCTCCTCGGCCGCCCGTCGCTCCTCTTCGCCCGCCCAGGCGACGACGACCGGCAGGCCGCGCTCGCTCCCGATGCGCCGGACGGCCGCCGCGAAGTGCCGCGGAGGCCAGTGCTTGGTGCGCCAGATCGTTCCGGGCGACACCACCGCGTAGCGGCCATCGCTCAGACCATGGCGCTCGAGGAAAGAGAGGGGCCCGGGCTCGGCGTAGTCGGGCAGATGCCACTCCGCGACCGGGTGCTCGTCGACCACCAGCGCCGAAGCGCTCAGCAGGGCCAGATTGCGGTCGACGACGTGCCTCACCCCGAGGCCGATGGTGAAGCGCCGGTTGAGGAACAGGGCGTTCAGTTCGCGGCTGCCCATCGCCGGCCCGCCGCGGAAGCCGACCCGTTCCCCGGCGCCGCTCCACCAGGCGACCAGGCCGCTCTTCGTGAGGCCCTGGACGTCGACCGCGACGTCGTACCGGCAGCTCCTGAGTTCGCGGCGAAAGCGCCTGAGCGCGTCGAGATGGGCGCCGATGCCGCGGGTCCGTCGCGGATACAGGTGGAAACGGTCGACGCCGGTGTAGCCACGCAGCAGGGTCGCGGCCGGTTCCTGGATGGCCCAGCCGATGAACGCGTCCGGATGAGCGCGGCGGAGCGCCGACGCCACCGGAGCCGCATGGAGGCAGTCGCCGATCGCGGAAAGGCGAACGAGCAGGACGCGGAGCGGCCGGCGGGGTTTCTGCTCCGTGGCGGTCATCCGGCCAGAGCATAAGGGGCGGCGCCATCCCGCGCCGCAGGCTGCTATCATTCGCCGCCTTGCCTGTCGGGGCGTGGCGCAGTCTGGTAGCGCACCTGCCTTGGGCGCAGGGGGTCCTCAGTTCAAATCTGGGCGCCCCGATATCGCTCGCTAGCCCGGACCTCGGCTAACCTGTCGCTGTCGCTTTCGCCTGCCTGTAGCTCAGCTGGATAGAGCGGCGGCCTTCTAAGCCGCGGGTCGGGGGTTCGAGTCCCTCCAGGCAGGCCAGATCGTTGAGAGTTCGGTTTGAAGATGTCTGGTGGATGTAGCTCAACCGGTAGAGCGCTTGATTGTGGTTCAAGTGGTTGGGGGTTCAAGTCCCCTCATCCACCCCATCCCGATTCCGAAACCGTTCCGTTCGCGCGCCCGTAGCTCAGCTGGATAGAGCGACGGCCTCCGGAGCCGTAGGTCAGGGGTTCGAATCCCTTCGGGCGCACCACGGCACCCCGCTAGAGCACTTCGAGCGGGGCGTAGCGGCGGACGAGCTTCCGCTTGCCGGCCTTGTCGAAGAACACGGTCAACTTCGCGTTCTCGCCGTCTCCGTCGAGCTGCAGAACGACGCCCTTGCCGAGGGTCGCATGGCGCACGACGGCGCCGGGCCGCAGGACGCCGGCGATTCGTTCGGTCGGCGGCTTCCGGACGCGGCGGGAGGGAGGCGCTGCCCGGAAGGACGCACCTCCGCCGGCGCGGTCGGCGCCGAAGTAGCTGCGCACGCCGGCGGTCCGCGGGCCGCCCCAGAGTTCCGTGCTCCGCGTGGTTTCGACGAGTTCCTCCGGCAGGTCGGCGAGGAAGGGCGACGGCTGCTGGTCCTGGAACTGTCCGGCGACCATCCGGCGGCGGCAGCCGCTGAGGAAGAGCCGCTGCTCGGCCCGGGTCATGCCGACGTAGAACAGCCGCCTCTCCTCCTCGATGTCCCGTGCCGCGAGGCCGGCGTGGAAGTGCGGCAGCAGGCCGTCCTCGAGACCGGTGACGAAGACGGCCGGATACTCGAGGCCCTTGGCGCTGTGCAGCGTCATCAGGGCGACGCCCAGCTCGGCGTTCAGGCCGTCCGTGTCGCTGACCAGGGAAACGTAGTCGAGGAAGTTCACCAGCGGACTGACGGCCGGCTCGACCGCTTCCGGCCCCTCGTCAAAGAGAGTCGCCTCGCCGGCTTCCGGGCTCTCTCCATCGCCGGGAACGGCGGCGATCCTCGCCGGAACGCCGCTCAGGCCGTGCAGGGTCTCGAAGTCGTGGGCCGACGACACGAGCTCGTTCAGGTTCTCGAGCCGTTCCTGGGCCTCCTCGTCGCCCTTGCCGTAGAGCGCCTCGAAGCCGGCGGCGACGATCGTGCCCCGCACGAGTTCGGCCAGGGGCTGGCGCTCCGCCTCTCCGCGCAGCGCCTCGACGAGGCCCTTGAAGTTCCGGACCGCGCGCAGGCTGCGGGCCGGCAGCTCCTGCAGGGGATCGAGGCGGATCGCGTCCCACAGGGAGTTGCCCATCCCGGCCGCGCGCTCCAGCAGCACCTGTTCGGTCCTGCCGCCGATGCCCCGCCGCGGCTGGTTCAGGATCCGGCGCAGGGAGAGGTTGTCCTGCGGGTTGGCGATGACCCGCAGGTAGGCGATGAGGTCCTTGACCTCGGCGCGCTCGTAGAAGCGGATGCCGGCGACCAGGCAGTAGGGGATCTCGTCGCGCAGCAACCGGTCCTCGATCGCCCGGGTCTGCGCGTTCGTCCGCACCAGCACCGCCATGTCCCCGAACTCGAACCCCTCCGTGCGGAGTTCCGCCAACCGTCCCACGACCCAGCGCGCCTCGTCCTCGTGGTCGCCGGCGTAGAAGAGCTCCAGGAGGTCGCCGGCGCCCTTGTCCGTCCACAGGGTCTTGCCCCGGCGCTGTTCGTTGCGCGAGATGACGGCGCCCGAGGCGTCGAGGATGTTCTGGGTCGAGCGGTAGTTCCGCTCCAGCTTGCGGACGCCGCCGCCCGGGAAGTGCTGCTCGAACCGCAGCAGGTTGTCGAGTTCGGCCCCGCGCCAGCCGTAGATGCTCTGGTCCTCGTCGCCGACCGCGGTCAGGCCCGAGACGGAACCGTCCGGGTCGATCACCAGGTTCTTCACCAGTTCCAGTTGGGCCGTGTTCGTGTCCTGGAACTCGTCGACGAGCAGGTGGCGGAAGCGTCCCCTGACCTGCGCGCCGACCTCCTCGTCGTCGCGCAGCAGGCGCACGGCAAGCGCGATCAGGTCGTCGAAGTCGACGCCGCCAGTACGCCGCAGCTCTGCCTGGTAGCGGCGGAACACGAGGGCGACATGACGGTCGAAGAAGTCCTCGGCCTCCTTCTCGAAGGCCGGCGGCGTGAGCAGGCGGTTCTTCGCCCCGCTGATCCGCCCCTGGACCGAGCGCGGCTGGAAGACCTGTTCGTCGAGGTTCTCGGCCTTGAGCGACGCCTTGATCAGCCGCAACTGGTCCGGCGCGTCGACGATCGCGAAGTCCGGCCGCAGACCCACCCGGTCGCCGTAGCGCCGCAGCAGGCGGACGCAGAAGCGGTGGAAGGTGCCGACGAAGACGTTGGCGTTGCCGCCGACCAGGTCGAGCGCCCGCCCGCGCATCTCGTCGGCGGCCTTGTTGGTGAAGGTGACGGCCGCGATCCGCCACGGCTCGACGTTCCGCTCGGCGATCAGCCAGGCGATCCGGTAGGTGATGACCCGGGTCTTGCCCGATCCGGCGCCGGCGACGACGAGCAGCGGGCCGCCGGCGTGGGTGACCGCCGCGAGTTGTTCGGGGTTCAGGCGGGAACGGAAGTCCACGCCGTCACCGGGGCCGGCGCTTGATGTTCTTCTGGCGCGCACGCCCGACCGCGAGCGACTCGTCGGGCACGTCCTTCGTGATCACCGATCCGGCGCCGGTGTACGCGCCGGCGCCGACCTCGACCGGCGCCACCAGGATGCAGTCGCTGCCGACGAACGCGCCCTCGCCGATCACCGTGCGGCTCTTCTTCTTGCCGTCGTAGTTGCAGGTGATGACCCCGGCGCCGATGTTGGCGCCGGCGCCCACCGAAGCGTCGCCGAGGTAGGCGAGATGGGACGCCTTGACGCCGGGACCCAGCGTCGCCTTCTTGACCTCCACGAAGTTCCCCACCTTGGCGCCGTCCTCGAGCACGGCTTCCGGCCGCAGGCGGGCGAAGGGGCCGATCGTGCAGTCCGCGGCAACGCGCGCGCCGTCGAGCACCGAGTAGGGCAGCACCTCGACGCCGTCGGCGAGGACGCAGTCGCGGATCCAGGCGCCGGCGTGGACGGTGCAGCCGCTCCCCACGCTGGAGGCGCCGAGCAGGGTGACGTTGGGGTGCAGTATCGAGTCGGCGCCGACCGTCACGCCGGCATCGATCCAGGCGCTCTCCGGGTCGAGAACCGTGACGCCCGCGGCAAGCAGCGCATCGACGCTGCGCCGGTAGAAGACGCGCTGAACGGCAGCGAGGTCGGCCCGCGAGTCGACTCGCAGCACCTCCGAGGCGTCTTCGACCCGGACCGCCGCCACCGGCTGCTCGCGAGCGGCGGCCGAAACGGCATCGGTCAGATGGAACTCGCCTCCGGCGTTGGCGGCGTCGGCTTTCTCGAGCCAGTCGAAGATCTCCGGAACGGGGAGCGCATAGTGGTCGGCGTTGTGGCCGGCGTCGTCCGTGCGAAGCGCGCGCGTGTCGTCGTCGGCGACCGCAACGCCGCCCCAGCCGGCGCCGGCGGCTTCGAGCAGGGCTCGCAGGGTCTCCGGGCGAACCAGGGGCGCGTCGCCCGAGAGGACCAGGGCCAGTCCCTCGGAGCGCAGGGATTCGCGAGCCATCGACAGCGCGTGCCCCGTGCCCCGTTGCTCCGGCTGCTCCACCCAGACGATGTCGTCCGCGCCCTGGTCCTCGCTCTCGAGCACCGAACGGACCTCGTCCGCCCCGCTACCTGTGACGACAATGATCGGAGCGCAGCCCACGTCGCGCGCGGCCTGAACGACCCAGGACACGAGCGGCCCGCCGCTCACCCGGTGAAGGACCTTCGGCTGTTCCGAACGAAGCCGCTTGCTGTGACCGGCGGCGAGAATGACGGCCGCGACGGTGCTGGAGGTCATCCTCCGTCGCTGTGGTCATGGACGAGGCTCAGGAAGCGCTCGTCTTCGTTGAGGGAATCGAAGTCCGAGTCGTGAAAGGCCCGCACCCGGTTCGTCGGATCCAGCTCCACGGCCTTCGCCAGCGAATCGAGCGCCGGCGCCGATTCGCCCAGCAGCGCGCGGATACAGGAGGCGAGGTAGACGAAGCGGCCGTCCCTGGTGCGCGACCCCGCCGTGCAGATCTTCAGGGCGCCCTCCAGGTCGCCGTCGTTCCGGGCCATGACCGCCTCGAGGAACGCGTCGTTGCCTTTCCCGTCCTTCGCCGCCTCGGCCCGGTCGCATGCCGCGAGGTAGTCCCTGGCGCGGCTCGTGAGCCGGCTCACCGCCCCGGCGGCGATCACCGCCTCGAACTCGGTCCGGGCTTCAGCGACCCGATCCCCGTGGAACAGCTCGATCCCGGCTTCGAGCTTCTTCAACGCGGCGTCCGCCGCCTCCGAACCAGTCTCACTGCTCGCCATCCACTACCTCCGACTCGACGCCTGTCGAACACTCGGCCTACCGACAACTTGGAACGCGCAACCCTAGCGCAGAATGTCGCAGGCTACAGCGGAATGTAGTCCTCGCGGAGCAACGCGTACAGGTAATGGTCGGTGCGCCGGCCCTGCAGCACGAAGTAGGAACGGAGCCTGCCTTCGCGCACGAATCCCAGCTTCTCCAGCACCCTGCGGGAGGCGTCGTTGTCGATCGCGCAGCGGGCCTCCAGGCGCTCCAGCGGCGTTCGCAGGAGGAGTTCAGGCAGCAACTGGCCGAGCGCGGCCGTCATCGTGCCGCGGCCATGATGCTGCGTCGCCAGGGCGTAGCCAAGTTCGCCCAGGCCATGCTCCCAGTTCACGACCGCCAGAGTGATCCAGCCCGAGCGTTCGCGGTCGGTTTCGATCATCCACGTGTAGCGCTCGCCGCGACCGCGGTAGAGGTCCCTGGGGCGCTGCGCGGCAAGGTCGGCACGCAGCCTGGCAACGGACACGTTGTGGAGGGGCTGGTAGCGGCGCACGGCGGGTTCGGCGCGCCAGCGACGGAGAAACGCCGCATCCGAAGGCCGCGCCGGCCGCACGACGACGTCGATCGCGGGAGGAGGCGGTGGATGACGTGTCAGGGGGCTGGTCATCGCCGGGCTGCTACGTGGTTTCGGCACGCCGCCCCAGCCGGGGCAGGGCGCCGCCGAGGGCGATCAGGCTATACCCCTGGGCGAACAGGTAGAGAAAAGGCAGGGACCACCAGCGCCCGTAGAGTCCCGCGGCGGCAACACAGGCCCAGAAGTAGAGCGCGAGAGTCGCTTCGCCCCAGAGACTCCATACCGCGGCCGACCTGTAGAGCGGGGACGGGTTCCGGGCGGCGGCCGGGATCTTCGGCGTTCGGGCGAAGACGCCGCCGCGGCGCAGCAGACCGCTGATCGTCGCGGCCGAGTTGTTGAGCGACAGCCCGATGCCGATGGACATCGCGAGCGGCACCTCGAACCAGAACCTGGATCCGCGCCTCCCGGCCCGGCGCTGGCCTGCGGCGTAGCAACCGGCGACCGCCACCGTCCCGAGCAGGAACAGGGGCGCGTCGATCCACAGCAGCAGGTGGGGCGACTCCTGCCGCTCCAGGATCGCCGGCAACAGGAGAAGCCCGAGAGCCACGAGCAGCGGATAGCAGATGCCCGACGTGAGGTGCGCGGCAGCCGCCAGCTTGACCCGCGGCCTCACCGCGCTGCGCAGGATCCGCCCGAGGAGCTTGCGCATCGTCTGGGCCGAACCCCGGGCCCAGCGGTGCTGCTGGCTCTTGAAGTCGTTGACCCGGGCCGGCAACTCCGCCGGCACCGCGAGGTCCGTCATCAGCATGAAGCGCCAGCCGGCGAGTTGCGCCCGGTAGGAGAGGTCGAGATCCTCGGTCAGGGTGTCGACCTGCCAACCCCCCGCGTCCTCGATAGCCCGTCGCCGCCAGACGCCCGCGGTGCCGTTGAAGTTGAAGAAGCAGCCCGCCCGGTAGCGAGCCGCCTGCTCGACCAGGAAGTGGCCGTCCAGCAGTACGGCCTGAGCGCGGGTCAGGAGCGAATCCCTGCGGTTCATGTGGCCCCAGCACGCCTGGACCATGCCCAGGCCGGGATCGCGGAAGGCCGGCACCGTCCGCCGCAGGAAGTCGGGTTCCGGCACGAAGTCGGCATCGAAGATCGCGATCAGCTCCCCCCGCGCCTGCTCCAGACCGGCGGCGAGCGCGCCCGCCTTGAAACCCCGCCGGTCCTTCCGCCGCAGGTGCCGAACGGTCGGTAGGGGCCGGTTCCGCCCGGAGGCCCGGGCTAGCTCGGCCTCGACCCGCTCGGCGGTGTCGTCGGTCGAGTCGTCGAGGATCTGGACTTCGAGCCGATCCGCGGGGTAGTCGAAGTCGAGAACGGCGGCGATCAACCGGGGCGCGACGTAGCGCTCGTTGTAGATCGGCAGTTGGACGGTGACCAGGGGCCACTCGACATCGTCCTGCGCGCTATCTTGGACGCCAGCGGCGTCCGCGCCGCCATCCTCGCCGGCGACCGGCGATCGCGACACGCGAAGCACCAGGAGCAGGACAAGCCGATGCAGTCCGTAGAGAGCGAGCGTACCGAGAACGGCGTAGTAGACCGGCAAGAGCACGGACGTTGACGATATGGCAAGGCGACGAGGGTTCGGACTCCTGGCGGCGGCCGCCTGGCCTCTGCTCGCCTGCTTTGCCGCGCTCCTCGCGCTCGACCTCGCCGGCTTCGGACCGGCGCCAGGCGGTCCGGCCGCCGGCGTCTCCTTCCTGCTGGTCCTGCTGCTGGCGTTCGCCGCGCTGTGGTGGGGGCTGCGCCGCCTGAGTGGCGCGACGGACTCGCCGGGTGACGTTCCGGTCGCGGGCGTCCTGGCGGTGGCCGTCGTGCTCCGCCTGCTCGCGCTGCCACTGACGCCGAGCCTCTCCGACGACGTCTACCGCTACCTGTGGGACGGACGGGTCGCTGCCTCGGGATCGAACCCGTATCTCCTGGCACCGGACGACGAGAGCCTCGCCGGGTTGCATGACGACCTCTGGACGAAGACCGGCCATCGGGAGATCGCCACGGTCTATCCGCCGCTGGCGCTGGGAACGTTCGCCGGCGCCGCGGTCCTTCCGGAGCCGCTGCTCGCCTACAAGTCGGGCCTTGCCGCGGTGGACCTGGCCGGCTGCGTGTTGCTGCTGGCGCTGGCGCGGCGTCGCGGCAGTGGCTTGCTGGCTCTCGCGTACGTCTGGAATCCGCTTCTGGTCGTCGAGGGCGCCGGCATGGGGCACGTCGATGTACTCGGCGCCTCCCTGGTCATCGCCTGCGTCTGGCTGCTCTCGGTGGGAAGGAACGCCGCGGCCGGCGGCGCCGCCGCGCTCGCGGTGCTGGCCAAGCTCGTGCCCCTGGTCGCGCTGCCTCTCTGGTGGCGTACTGTGCGGCGCCGGGGACAACGGATGTTCGCGGTCGGCGCTGCCGCGCTGTTGCTGCCGGCGACGGTCGCCGTGCTGCTGTGGACCCGCGGCGTTCCCCCAGGTCTCGTGGAGTACGCGCTGCGCTGGGAGTACAACGGTCCCTTCTACGAGCCGCTGTGGCGCCTGATCGGAGTGCTGCGGCTCGACCTGGCCGCTTCCGGGGTCGTCCACCTCGTCCGGGTGATCTTCGGCGGCGACGTCGAGGCGACTCCCTGGAGCACGCTCTACTCCTACGCCTATCCCCAGTTCCTCGCCCGCCTCGTTCTCCTGGTCGCCGCGGCCGTTCTCTGGCTTCGCCTGTGGCGGCGGCGCCCGGACCCTGTCCAGGCTGCGTTCGGAGCCTTCGGCGCCGTTCTCCTGATGAGCCCCACGTTCTACCCCTGGTACCTGATCTGGATCCTCCCCTGGGCGGCGCTGACCGGCGCCCGGGCCGTCCTCGTGCTTTCCGCGACCCTGCCGCTGGCCTATCTTCCGGCTGTTGCCGGATTGCCGTACTTTCCCTGGGTCTACGGCGCCGTCTGGCTGCCGCCGCTGATTCTGCTGCTGCTCGCGCGCCGACGCTCCGGGACTCCGCCACCATGAGGTACCGCCTGCTGATCGCCTACGACGGGTCGGACTACGCCGGCTGGCAGCGCCAGGACAACGCCCTGGCGGTCCAGCAGTTGGTGGAGGAGGCCGTGGCGGCGGTTACCGGCCGAAACGTCACGGTCCATGGCGCCGGGCGCACCGACGCCGGCGTCCACGCCTCCGGGCAGGTGGCGCACCTCGACCTTCCAGCCGGGAACGTGCCGTCCGGCGAAACCCGCCGGGCGCTCGTCCAGGGTGTGAACCACCACCTCCCGGCGGCGATCCGGGTGCTCGCCGCCGACGACGCCGACGACTCGTTTCACGCCCGCAAGAGCGCCTCGCTCAAGGTCTACATCTATCGACTCTGCACCGCGCCGGTGATCGACCCGTTCCGGTCGCCTTTCGTCGTCCCGGCGCCGCGAGAACTCGATCTCGAGTCGATGAAGGCGGCCGCCGCCCTGATCACGGGCCGGCACGACTTCTCGGCCTTCGCCAGGGCGGGCGGCAGCCACAGGAGTCCGCTGCGGACGATTCGCGAAGCCCGATGGACCGAACAGGGGGACGAGATCCGGTTCCGGGTGGCCGGCGACGGGTTCCTTCGCGGGATGGTCCGCGCCCTGGTGGGCACGATGCTGGAGGTGGGCCGCGGCCGCCGCACGCCGGCCGGTCTGGCAACGCTGCTCGAGGGCGGTCCCCGCAGCGCCGCCGGACCGAACGCCCCTGCCCGCGGTCTATGCCTGGACAGCGTGGAATACGATTCCCGCAAATGAAACGCGTTGTCACGGGCGTCGTGACCGCGGCCCTGACGGCCGCCCTGGTCCTCTACCTCGACCCCGTTCTGTTCGGAGTGGCGGCCACGCTCGCGATTCTCGTGGCCGCGGCCGAGTACAGCACCCTGGTGCAGCGGATCGTCGTATCGCGCACCGTGAGCTGGGCGCTATGGCTCGCGGTCGGCGTACTGGCCCTGGCCGACACGACCGCGAACGAGCTGATCGACGTGCCTCTGCCGGCAGGCCTGAGCGGCGCCGGCACCTGGTTCGCCGCCGCTGCCGCCATCCTCGCGCTGGCCGCCGCGGTCGGACTCGCCAGCCACGCCGACATCCGCGATCGGCTTCTTACCTCGGCCCTGTTCGCCTTCGGCGCCCTCTGGCTCGGGCTGTTCCTGGTCGCCGCCATCAACCTCCACGTCGTCGAACCGGTGCTCCTGCTCTGGGTCCTGGTCGTCGTCTCCCTGGGCGACATCGGCGCCTACTACGGCGGCCGCCTGCTCGGACGCCGGCCGCTGGCGCCGGTGCTCAGCCCGAAGAAGACGATCGCGGGCGCGGTGAGCGGCCTGGCGGCCAGTTGCGCCGCCGGGGTCGCGGTCGTCCTGCTCTGGCGCGGTCCCGAGGCGCTCGGCCTGGACGTCCCTGTCGTGGCGCTGCTGTGCGGCGCCGCGGGGCAGGCCGGAGACCTGGTCGAGTCGATGCTCAAGCGGGCCGTGCAGGTCAAGGACACGGGGGGCCTTCTGCCCGGCCATGGCGGGCTGCTCGACCGTCTCGACAGCGTTCTGCTGGCGACGCCGGCGTTCTACGTCGCCATCCAGGCCGGTGCGACGCCGTCGCTCCTGCCGTGAGCGCGCGAAAGCTGGCCGTACTCGGCGCCACCGGCTCGGTCGGTGAGGCGGCCCTTGCCGTGGCCCGCCGGCATCCGGACAGGCTCCAGGTGTGCGTCCTGGCGGCGAGGGGCACGAAGCCCGCGCGGCTCGCGGAACTGGCGCGCGAGTTCCGGCCTCGGCGGATCGTCGTCGAAACGGAAGCGGCGGCGGGGCGACTGCACGCCGACCTGCCGCCCGGCACGGGCGTCGGCTGGAGCGAAGCGGCCCTGGTGGACGCGGTCGGGGACAGCCACCTGGACCTGGTCCTGACGGCGATCGTCGGCTCGGCCGGTCTGAGGCCCGCCGCGGCGGCCCTGGCCGCCGGCGCCGACCTGGCGCTCGCGAACAAGGAGGCGATGGTCGCCGCAGGCCCGCTCCTGCGCCGGCTGGCGGCCGCCTCGGGGGCGAAGATCCTGCCGGTCGACAGTGAACACGCCGCGATCCACCAGGCGCTGCGCGCTGGACGGCGCCGGGAGGTCAGGCGCCTCGTGTTGACCGCCTCGGGCGGCCCGTTCCTGGACCGCGACCCGACCACCCTCGACACGGTGACTCCGGCCGAGGCGACGGCCCATCCGACCTGGAACATGGGGGCCAAGATCAGCGTCGACTCCGCGACGCTGATGAACAAGGGACTGGAACTGATCGAGGCCAGCTACCTGTTCGACGTGCCGGGATCCCGGATCGACATCCTGATCCATCCCCAGTCCCTCGTTCACTCGATCGTCGAGTTCCGGGACGGCAACTCGATCGCCCAGATCTCGGCCAACGACATGGAGTACCCCATCCGCTACGCCCTGTCCCATCCCGAACGGTGGCCGCTGCCCGACGACGGCGCCGCGAACGGGCTGAGCGAGCTGCTCGAGGCAACTTCCGAACTCAGGTTCAGAAGAGTGGACCCGGACGTGTTCCCGGCGCCGTCCCTGGCCCGCGAAGCGCTCACCCGGGGGAACGGCGCGCCCGCGGCGCTCAACGCGGCGAACGAAACGGCGGTCGCGGCGTTCCTGGGCGGCACGGCGTCCTTTGCCACCATCGTGCCGGCGGTGGCGGAAGTGCTCGACCGTCACGGCCGCGAGGCCGGCGGCGCGGAGCCGGCGACGATCGACGAGGCCCTGGAATGGGATTCCTGGGGTCGCCGCCGTGCCCGGGAAGTCCTCGCGCAGATTGGCGGTTAGCATCCACGGAGAAGCGCCACCACGGGCTCCCCGACAATGAACTTCCTGAGCAACATCCTGGCCTTCCTGGTCGTGATCGGAGTGATCATCTTCATTCACGAACTGGGGCACTACCTGGCCGCGAGGCTGTTCCGGATCAGGGTCCGGGTCTTCTCCATCGGCATCGGTTCCCGCATCTGGGGCTTCGAGCGAGGCGGCACGGAGTACCGGCTGGCCATGATCCCGCTCGGCGGCTATGTCGCCTTCTCGGGAATCGACGCCGCGAACCCGACCGGCGACGCGGGCGACTTCACCGCCAAGCCGCGCTGGCAGCGAGTGATCGTTCTCCTGGCAGGTCCGGCGGCCAACGTCGTGCTGTCGATCGTCCTGATCGCGGCGGTGCTGATGGCCGGGACCGAGTTGGCGGGACCGCGGGACCTGAGTAGCGAGATCGGCGGCGTCGCGCCCGATTCGGCGGCGGCCGAAGCCGGGCTGCTGGCAGGCGACGTGATCCTGCGCCTGGACGGCGAGGAAGTGTCCGAGTGGAGAGAGGTGTCGAACACCGTCCTGATGTCGCCGGAACGCCGGCTCGCGGTCGACTTCGAACGGGACGGCGAAGCCCTGAGCACGGTACTCGTCCCTCGCCGGATGCCACGCTACGAACTGGGCGACGCGGGGCTCTACGCCAGCCTCCTGCCGCGGGTCCGCCAGGTCTTCGAAGACACTCCGGCCGAGCAGGCGGGACTGCGCTACGGAGACACGCTCTACGCCGTCGACGGCCATCCCGTCGCCAACGCGGACGACTTCCGGCGGCTCGTCGAGCCGCGCACGGGCCAGGAAGTGAGCCTCGAGATCGGCCGTGGCGAGGATCGTCTGGTCGTGCGGCTCGTGCCGGAGGAAGAGGGCGGGGTCGGCCGCGCCGGCATCGCGATCAGCCACTTCTCCTATCAGCGCGTCGGCCCGGTCGCGGCCATCGCCGAAAGCGCCCGCATCAACTGGGAGACGACGACCGAGATCTTCGACTTTCTGGGCGGCATGCTGGAACGGCGCGTTTCGCCGCAGAGCGCGCTGGCCGGCCCGATCGAGATCAGCCGGATCAGCGGTCAGGCGGCTCGCAGGAGCTTCAGCGATCTCGTGTTCCTGATGGCCCTGATCAGCCTGAACCTCTGCATCCTGAACCTGCTGCCGATCCCGATCCTCGACGGCGGCCAGCTCGCCATCCTGCTGTTCGAGAGCGTCCTGCGACGCGACCTCTCCCTCCAGATCAAGGGCCTGATCACCCAGTTCGGCCTGGCGCTGGTCGTCGCCATCATGCTGTTCGCGATCTACTCCGACCTGGTGAAGAACCTGCCCGGCCTCGGGCGCTGAGGGCGGTCCGATGTCGATGGCAGGCACGCTCCGGGACTGGACCGGCAAGGCGATACGCCATCCCTGGCTCAGGCGAGGCGTGCTTCTCGCTGCCTACGGGGGCCTGCTCGTCGCCCTGCTGGGCGCTTCGTCCTACCTGGCGCTCTCGAACTTCGTCCGCAGCGGCGTCATCGCGGTACCCGACCTGATCGGCCTCGATCGAAGCCAGGCCGAAGCGGGCCTCGCCACCGCGGGCCTGGCATTGCAGCGCGTGGAGGAAGACCGCTTCGACGAGGCGGTCCCGGCGGGCCATGTGCTCCGGCAGGACCCTCCCGCCGGCAGCGCGGTCAAGGAAGGCAGCGGCGTGATCGTGTACCTGTCGCGCGGCCGGGAGCTCGTCGAGACGCCGGACCTGAGCGGCCAGGTACTGCAGACGGCCCAGGTGAGCCTGACGGCCTCGGGCCTGCAGATGGGCAGGAGCCGGAGCGTGTTCGCCGAGTCCGGCGTGCCGGGCACCGTGGTCCGCCAGGATCCTCCAGCCGGCAGCCGGATCGACCCATCGTCCCAGGTCGACCTGATGGTCAGCCTGGCCAACCCGGGGGCGATGTACGTCATGCCGGACCTGATCGACCTGCCCGAGGACCCGGTCCGCGAGTTCTTCGAGACGCGCGGATTCCGGCTCGGAAGGGTAAAGTACGAACCCTACGAAGGCGTCCCAGCCGGGATCATCCTGCGTCAATACCCGCTTCCGGGCCACCCCCTGCGCCAGAGCGATTCGATCGCTTTCGTCGTAGCCGCGCAAGACAGCCGCTGAACCCGCAAAGCACGCCCGCAAGAACCCGACGATGAAGATTGCGCCTTCGATCCTGGCGGCGGACCTCGCCGACCTCGCCTCCGCGGTCAGACTCTGCGAGGACGGCGGCGCGCAGTTGATCCACGTCGACGTGATGGACGGCCACTTCGTGCCCAACCTGACCTTCGGGCCACCGGTGATCACAGACCTGGCCAGGCGAACGAGCGTCGGCTTCGACATCCACCTGATGGTCTCGAACCCCGAAGCGCTCCTCGACCGGTATCTCGACAGCGGGCCGGCCTGGGTGTCGATCCATCACGAAGTGACGGAAGAGCCGGGACGGCTCGCGGCGCGCATCCGCGAGCGCGGCGCCGGCGCCGGCGTGGCGATCAACCCGGCGACGCCGCTGGACGAACTCCTGCCCTACCTGGACCAACTGGACTTCGTCGTGCTGATGTCGGTCGTGCCCGGTTTCGCCGGCCAGGCCTTCCACCCCGAAGTGCTCGACAAGGCCCGGCGCCTCCGCGCCGTCGTCGACGAGCGGGGTCTGCCCGTGAGCATCGAGATGGACGGCGGAGTCAAGCCCGGCAACCTGGACGAAGTGGCCGCTGCCGGCGTCGACGTCGCCGTCGTCGGTTCCGGCGTCTTCGCCGCGGACAAGCCCGTCGAAACCCTCGTCGCTCTCCGACGGCAGGCGGGCGAATGAGCCGTCGCGGCGCGGAGATCCTGCTGGCGGCCGCGCTGGCCCTGACCGCCGCGTGCGGTGGCGTCAAGGACGACCCCATCCTGCGGCTCTCGTCGGCCGAGGCCCTGGAGATCGGCAAGCAACTCCTGGAAGACGAGAAGTTCACGCAGGCGCGCGAACATCTCGTCCACGCCTTCGAGGTCGAACCGAACTCCGAGACCGGCCGTGAAGGACTGCTGCTGGCCGCGGACGCCCTGTTCCTGCGCGGCGGCTACCAGTCGTACGTCGAAGCCGAGCAGCGCTACCGGGACTTCCTGAACCGGTTCCCGACCTCCGACCAGGCGGCCTACGCCCAATTCCGTCTCGCCGCCTCGCTCGCCGAACGAATGGAGAAGCCGGACCGCGATCAGCAGACGGCCCGGCAGGCGCTGACGGAGTTCGAGAACGTCCGCCGGCTGTATCCGACCAGTCAGTTCGCCGGCCAGGCGGCGCAACGCATCGTGGAGGTCCGCAACCACGTGGCGGAGCACGAGTTCGTCGTCGGGGCCTTCTACTACCGCTTTCGTACTCCCACTGCTGCGGGAAATCGCTTCAGGGAGATGCTCGAGCAGTACCCGGACTACCCGGAGCCCGACAAGATCCTCGCCCACATGTGCCTCACGTACCGCCTGGTGCTCCAGCAGATTCCGAGCCGGTTGGGACTCGACCGCTACGAGTACCTGCGCGAAGCCTGCGACCGGCTGCGCAACGAGTTTCCAGGCAGCCCGTGGATCAAGAAGGCGCCTTCGGAGGAGCAGCTCCGCAAGCTCCGAACCAGACTGCCGGCCTCGCCCATCCGACCGGACCCGAATCGACCGGATGGTCCGCGCACGGAAGAGAACGCCGACAACTGAGTCGGATCGTTGCCGCCCCAAGAGGGGCCTTCCGAAGGGCGGAAACGCCGGAATCCTGTGCTAAAATCGCTGTTTCTGCATCTGAATCGCGTTGAAGTCACTCAGCCCAGACGACCGCTCTCCGGACGACGCGAACGAAGATCTCAACGGCCAGCTTGACCGCCTCGTGAACCAATTGGCTTCCCAGGGTGTCACTCTGGCACAGGCCCGCGGGATCTTCGAACGGCAGTTCATCCTCGCTTCCCTACGACTCAACCAAGGAAACCTCACCAACTCGGCAAACCACCTGGGCCTCCATCGCAACACGCTGCGAAACAAGGTCGCCGCGCTTCAGATACAAGCCGCCGACTACCGAGGCGCCAGCAAGAGGATTCAGTCGAGCTAACGCGCTGAAACGCATCGCAGGCCCGCTGTCTCGGACCTTCATCCGACGCGCATCAGATTGGCATACAGCTTGCTCATGGGACACGGTCGGTTGCTCCCATTGGCCGCCAGCGCCTGACGCTCCGGCGCCCGAAGAGGCCGCCGCACAGAGGTCGGGCGCCGACGTGCGGCCCGCAGATACCAGGACGCCTGCCAGCATCCCGATGACTACACGGAAACCCCGCCTCCGGAACCGGACCATTGCAGTGGCCGTGGCGGCGGCAGCCATACTGGCCGCCGCGCCCCGCGAAACCGCGCCCGGTCGGCACACGGAACCGCTGCCCATGTCGCCCCCTCTGGAGGACATCCTTCTCCTGGAGCAGATTCAGGCGTGGCTTGAACCGTCGGCCGGAGCCGCCTCCGCCTACCTGGGAGGGGGTCCGCTGTACGAGCGCATTCCGTCGCGCCGGGAGAGCTTCGAGCTCTTCATCGGCGCCGCCGACGAGGACGCGGTCCGCGACCGGATGCAGCGTGTTCCGTACGGTGACCTGATCCTCGACGCCGCCGAGCGTCACGGCGTCGACCCGCTCCTCGTGGCGGCCATCGTCCAGGCTGAATCCTCGTTCGACACGGAGGCGGTCTCGCCCCGGGGCGCCCTCGGTCTGATGCAGATGATGCCGACGACCGCCGAGCAGTTGGGAGTCGCGGATGCATACGACCCCGGTCAGAACCTCGACGCGGGCGTGAGCTACCTGGCCTACCTGCTGCGCCGCTTCGACAACGACCTCGTCCTGGCTCTCGCTGGCTACAACGCGGGACCCGGCAGGGTCGACCGTTTCGGCGGTTTCCCCCCGTTCCGCGAGACCCGCGGGTTCACGAACAGCGTGCTCCGCGTATACATCGCGCACCACCGCGCGGCCTGGGCCGCCGTCAATCCGGACGGACTCGACTTCGCGGTGCTGGCGGGCGGCTAGCTGGTCTTGGCGCCTGACGAAGACGCGTTTTCCTCCTCCAACTCGGAGGAGTCGTCGCCCCGCAGCCCCCGCTTGAAGTTGCGGATGCCCTCACCCATCCCCCGGCCAAGCAGCGGCAGCTTGCTGCCGCCGAAGATGACCATCAGGATGACGAAGATGATGAGAAGCTCTTGGATGCCAATGGAAGGCATGGGGTCTCCTGTTGAAGTTGGAGGATCCTAGCAGCTAGAACGCCGCCCACTCCCGGCGCAGGCGGGGAGCGAGCTCGCGGCCTTCGGGAAGCGCGTCCAGCGCGTCGAAGAACCGCCGCAGGGCTGAGGCAATCAACGGCAGGTGACGTTCGTTGCCGAGCGCGGCGAAGTGGGCGAACGTGCCGGCTATCTTGAGCATCCGCTGCGCCACCGCGGCGTGGTAGAGGGCAAGCTCTTCGGCGTTCTCCTCCAGCGTCGCCAGATGGTCCCGCCGCTGGCCGGCGGTGAGCGTCAGGCTGTCGTTCAGGAGCGAGGCCAGGTCATAGTGCGGCGGGCCCAGGCGCAGGTCCTGGTGATCGATCACGACGACTTCCGGTTCCGCGCCGTCCCGGTCCGAGGTCCGCAGCATCAGGTTGCGGACCATGAAGTCGCGATGACAGGGCACGGGCGCCGCCGAGCCCAGACGATCGCACACGGCTTCGCAGAAAGCGCGCAGCTGCCCGGCCAGGATCCGGTCTCCCACCAATCCCCGCGGCTCGAGAAAGCGCTCCCAGGTCAGGTCGAGCTCCGCCATCAGCAGCTCCCGGTCGAGCGGCGGCGAGCCCAGAGCGCGCACGCTGTCGGGAGACAGAAGCTGGATTCGGCCGATGTGAGCCACCGCCTCCGTCAGGAACCGGTCCAGCGCGGCCGGACTCAGACCCCCGCCCTTCCACCGGTCGAAGACCGTCTGTGGCCCCAGATCTTCCAGGATGATCCAGACCGGCTCGCCGAGCGAGTGCCGTTCGACCTCCGGCAGCGGCACGCCGACCGAGTTCAGCAGCTCCGTCGCGGCCAGGAAGCGCGACGCCACGTCGGCCATTTCGCCCGGGTAGGCGCAGACGACGAACTGCTCGCCGCCCGCGAGACGCAGCCGCGCATAGCGCCGCGCGGAAACGTCGCCGGCCAGCGGCTCGAAGGAAGCAGGCCGGAAGCCCGCGGCTCCAAGCCCTTCGACGATCGGCCCCCAGACATCCTGATCGTCACGTAGCGGATCCCGACTGTCGCGCGGAGCGTCTCTTTGGGATAATGATCTCGTTGCCATGGAACCCCGGCTCAAGCAACTGCTCGAAGACCTCACCCGCTCCCTGTGCGAAGCGATCGCGGACTCGTCCGAGGTCCACGACCGGCTCGAGTCGATCCGCCAGGAAGGCTACACGCTGAACCTCTTCCTCGACTGCAAGCCGTTCGAGAGCGACGACGAGTCCGACACCGAGGACGAGGCGAATCGTCGGCCTGTACCGGCGCCGCCCTTCAGGATCGACGGCCGCGACCTCGCCTTCCTCCGGTCCGTGGGAATCGACCCCACGCGCAAAGCCCGCAGCCGGACTTCCCGCCAGTAGCGCTACTCGCGCCAGATGAACCCGTAGTTCCGGCCCGCCCGGGCGCCGTCCCGACGGTAGCTCCACCAGTCGGGACTGCAACGCACGCAGCGTTCCACGGTCGAGACCTGGCCGACGCCCAGACCGGCTAGCTGCCGCGAAGCGGCCAGCGGCAGGTCGAGGCGGGGCTTCCGGCCGGGTCGTCGAGCGACCACCTCCGTGCCGCTCCGGGACTCCACCTGAACGGCGACGTCTTCGCCGACCTCATAGCAACAGGGTCCGATCGCCGGACCGATCCAGGCTTCCGCCGGCGCCCCGTCACCGGACGAATCACCGTTCAACTCGCGGACGGCCGAGGCCAGAACACCCTTCGCAAGCCCACGCCAGCCGGCGTGAACCGCGGCTACCGAGTCGCCGGCGGCAATCAGCACGGGCACACAGTCGGCGACGAAGACCGTGGCCGCGACTCCGGACGCCGACACGATCAGCGCATCTCCATCGCCGGTCGGTCCGGGACCCGGCGCTCTCAGCGCGTCGGCGCCGTGCCGCTGGCGAAGCCAGGCCGGCGCCGCCGCCGCCGCCGCGGGAACCCGGCCCGCCAGAACCTCGAGGGCGTCCTCCGGTCCGGCTGCTCCCCCTTGCGGCACCGCGCCGAGAAACGCGGCCCACACCGGCCCGCGGCGGTAGACCTCGAGTGCGACACTCGCCGACGGGCCATTCACCGGGAGGGCCTGCTGTAGGATGCCGCGGCCATTGAGACGGCCATGAGCGTAGCGCAGAGCACGACCGGGGCGGGGGCCGTCGGAGTTCCCGTCGACACGGGATGGGAGACGGTCATCGGACTGGAGGTCCACGTCCAGCTACGCACCCGGACGAAGATGTTCTGCCGTTGCGAGAACCGCTTCGGCGCAGAACCGAACGATCTCGTCTGCCCGGTCTGTCTCGGCTATCCGGGCACGCTGCCGGTGACGAACCAGCGCGCGGTCGACCTGGCCATCCGGCTGGCGCTGGCCCTCGGCTGCGAAGTTCGGCGGCGGTCGGTGTTCGCACGCAAGAACTACTTCTATCCCGACCTGCCCAAGGGCTACCAGATCAGCCAGTACGACCAGCCCCTGGCCGAGGGGGGCGGCGTCCCCTTGCCGTCGGGGAACACCGTGCGCATCCATCGGCTCCACCTGGAGGAGGACGCCGGCAAGCTGCTCCACGAGGTGCCCGGAGGGGGACCGCTGCCGGGACGGAGCCTGGTCGACTTCAACCGTTGCGGCGTGCCCCTGGTGGAGATCGTCACCGAGCCGGAGATCGGCTCGCCGGCCGACGCGCAGGCCTATCTGCAGGTGCTTCACCAGGTCCTGCTCTACACCGGCGCCAGCGACGGCAACATGGAGGAGGGCAGTCTGCGCTGTGATGCGAACCTCTCCCTCCGGCCGGCCGGCGAAACCGCGCTCGGAACGAAGACGGAGGTCAAGAACCTGAACTCGTTCCGCCACGTGGCGAAGGCGCTCGAGTACGAGCGGGAACGCCAGTTGCACGTCCTGACGTCGGGCGGCCGGGTCGAGCAGGAGACGCGGAGTTTCGAGCCCGCCACCGGGGTGACCCGGTCGCTCCGGTCGAAGGAGGAGGCGCACGACTACCGCTACTTCCCGGAGCCCGACCTGCCCACCGTCGTGCTGTCCGGCGAACGCATCGAGCGGCAGGCGAACCGGCTTCCGGAGTTGCCGTGGACGAAGAGCGCCCGTTTCCGCGACGCCTACGGGCTACGCTCCGAAGAGGCGGCGCTGCTCTCCGGCAGCGTCGCGCTGGCGACCTACTACGAGCGGGCCGTCGCCGCCCACCCGCAGGGCAAGAGAACCATCGCCAACTGGGTGATGACGGAACTGCTGCGCGAGCTGAAGGAACGGAGCATCGACGTGGAGCAGGCGATCGCCCCGGAGCGCCTCGCCGCCGTCGTCGCCCTGGTCGACTCCGGCGAGCTGTCGACCACGGCCGCCAAGGACGTACTCGCCGAGGCCTGGGACTCGTCCGAGACGCCGGACCAGATCGCGGACCGCCTGGGTCTCCGGCAGGTCCGCGACGACAGCCGGCTCGAGGCCTGGGCCGACGAAGCGATCGCCGCCAACGAGAAGGCCGTCACCGAGTACCGCGGCGGACGCCAACAGGCCCTCGGCTACCTGGTCGGCCAGATCATGCGAGCTTCACGCGGCAGCGCCGAACCCCGAGCCGCCCAGGAGATCCTGCGCCGCAAGCTGGCTGACGGCGGCCAGTGAAACGTGCCGGCCGCGAGGCCGGCTCTGCCTAGCGGCGCGGCGGCTCCTTCGTGCCCCCGGTGAGCTCGTCCAGCTCCCCCTGGATCTCGTCGATCCGCGTCCTGATCACCTCGATCGTGGCATTGTGCTCGTCGGCCTCCTTGTTGTCGGCAGCGATCTCCTCGTTCTCGCGCACACGGGTGGCGCCCTCCGGATCCGCAGCCCTCCCGTAAGCCTCGATCGCCTCAGTGAACTTCTTCTGCTTCTCGAACACGAAGGCGAGATACGCCCAGATCTGCTTCGAGTCCTCATCCGAAGCCAACTCCAGGGCCCTGGTCAGCGGTACTTCCGCGTCGCCGTAGCGCTCGAGCGATCCGTAGGCCTGTCCGAGGTAGAGGTGAGCATGCCAGTCGCCTGCTCTCTTCGAGATGGCTTGCTGCAGCGTCGAGACGGCCGACTCGTAGTTCTTTCCACCGAGTTGAACCTCAGCGAGCAGCAGAAGGTTGTCGTAGGAGGAATCGCTACCGACCAGGCTCCTGGCTACATCCTCGGCTCCGCGATACACCACGGTCTTCGCTTCGCCTTCGGTCCTCCGGCCCTTGATCTTCAGGGCGTTGACCAGAACCTCCTTCCACTCCTTCCTGCTGCCGTCCATCGACGTCGCACGCTCGAAGGCGGCAATGGCCGCATCCAGCTGTGCGTCGTCCTGCAGCTTCTTGCCGTAGTCGAAGCGCGCTTTCGCATCGCTCGGCTTGAGATCGGCCACCCTGCCGAAGTCCACCGCGGCGCTTCCCGTGTTCCCCAGCTTCGCGTGGCTACGACCTCGCCTCTGGTACACCTGGATCTGCACCTGTTTCGGCAAGCTGTCGATATGCAACCGGTTCAGCGTCGCGATGCACTCATCGGGCTTCTCGTTCTCGTCGAGAGCCCGCCCGAGAAAGACACGGCTGGGGACATCGTTCGGATTCAACTCGAGGGCCTTCCGCAGTGGCGCGACCGCGTCGCCCGGCCTCCCCGCGAAGATGAGGGAGCGACCCAGCATGTGGTAGCCCTGCGGCTCATCGGGCCGCTCCTCGACAAACTTCTGGAACTCGGCCGCGGCCAACTCGAAGTTCCCGGCCCTGAAGGCGGCAGCCCCCGCATCGTAGTCAGCGAAGGTGGCGCTGGCGGCCAGCAGGAGGCAGGACGCGATCAGAACGAGCGTGGATCGCCGATGGGTCATGGGGCCCCTCCGATGGTCTCGGACGTTGACTGTTGGGATCTGGCAACTGATGCCAGATCCCAACACCCGACCAACGGGGGCCTATTCCGGCCTGCTCAGCCGGCTGGAGGACCTACCGGCGCGGCGGCTCGTTCGTCGCTCCGGGGACCTCTTCGAGCTGCCGGCGGAGTTCCTCGCGCTGGCGTTCCAGTTCCGCGATGTTCTCGTTGAACTCGTCGGCTTCCCTGTTCTCCTGAGCGATCTGCTGGTTCTCACGCACCCGGGCAGCGCCAGCCGCGTTGCCCGCGCGCTCGTAGGCCGAAATCGCCGGCTCGTACTTGTTCTGCTTCGAGAGCACGAAGCCGAGATAGTCCAGGATCTGCCTCTTGTGGGCTTCGTCGGAAGCCAACGGGAGTGCGGTGTTCAGCGGCCCTTCGGCGTCGCTGTAACGCTCGAGCGAGCCGAAGGCCTGCCCGAGGTAGAAGTGCGCGTGCCAGTCGTTGCTCTTCTTCGAGATCCCCTGCTGGAACGTCGAAGCCGCCGAGTCGTAGTTCTTGCCCCCGAGCTGAACCTCGCCGAGCAGCAACAGGTTGTCGTAGGAGGGGTTGCTTCCAACCAGGCTCCTCGCCACGTCTTCGGCCTGGCGGTAGATGCCGGTCTTGGCTGAGCCCTGGGTGCGCCGACCCTTGACCTTGAGGGCATTCACCAGAACCCTCTTCCACTCCGCCTGGCTACCGTCCATCGAGATCGCCCGCTCGTAGGCGGCGATCGCCGGGTCGAGCTGCGCATCGTTGTGGAGCATCTGCCCGTAATCGAAGCGGGCCTTGGCGTCACTGGGCTTCAGGTCGGCAACCCTCCCCAGGTCGGCAGCCGCACTGCCGGTGTTGCCCAGCCGCGCGTAACTGGCGCCGCGGGTCTCGTACACACCAACCTGGATGTTGGCCGGCAGCCCGCCGATGTTGAGCCTGCTCAGGGTCGAAATGCACTCCCTGGGCTTGCCGCTCTGGTAGAAGGCCTGACCCAGCAACACCTGGCTGCCAATGTCGTCGGCCTTCATCTCGATCGCCTTCTGGAACGCGGCGACCGCTTCGCCAGCCTTGCCGCCCCGGAGCAGGGAACGGCCCAGCATCTGGTAGCCGGCCTGCTGGTCCGGGCGCTCCTCGACGAACTGCTGGAACTCAGCGATCGCCTGAGCGTAGTTGCCGGACCTGAATGCGGCGACGCCTTCGTCCCAGCCGGCGAAGGCCACCGACGCGGTCAGCAGTGCGCAGACAACAGCAAGTGCGAGTACGGATCGGCGAGTAGTCATTGGGCCGTGATCCTCCGCTCTACTGGAGCTGGAAGTTGACGGTCAGGTTGTAGTACACGGCGACCGGCTTGCCGTTCAGCGTCGCCGGCTTGAACTTCCACTGCTGCACGGCCGACACGGCGGCTTCGGCAAGGCCCATCGGCAGAGGCTTCAGGACCTTGATGTCGGTGATATCGCCGTTCTTGTCGATCGTCGCCTGGAGGATCACGACGCCCTGGATCCGCGCCTTGCGCGCGATCTCGGTGTACTGGGGCTGGATGTCGGTGATCTTCTCCGGCTTCGTCACGTCCCCGGTGACGTAGATCGGCCCGGTCGGTTCCGGCGGAGGCGGCGCCTCGGGAAGGTCGAAGAGATCGAGATCGTCGACCTCGGGAATGTCGATCTCCTCGGGCTCGTCGATCCGGATCGGCTCCGGCTCGTCGGGCGTGGGATCGGGGATCGGAACCTTCTTCGACTTCGGTTTCGGAATCTGCTGCTCTTCCTTCGGCGGTGGCGGCTTGAAGCGCACCTGCTGCACGACGAAGACCTTGGGCTTCGGCGGCGGCGCCACCACGTCGCCGTACAGGTCCGGCAGCTTCACGATCAGCAGGATGCCGTGGAGGATGACCGCCAGCCCCAGCGAGTAGCGGAAGGTCTTGTTGTCCTCGCGGGTCTCCTGCACGTAGGTAAGCAGGCCCTGCTCGGCGGACGTCAGCGCGGTCGCTTCGTCCTTCGCGGGCTCCTCCGCGGGGGATGCAGCCTGTTCGAGGTTCTCGTCACTCATCCGGTTACCCCTCTTCGGTCAGGTTCTCGGTCAGCTTGTCTGTCGCGTGGTGTCTGAGTTCAACGTCCAGCCGGTTCAGGCGTATTCCGACCTCTAGTACCAGAAGCTCTGGATCTCGCGCTGGGTGGGAACCGAGATGTTGATCGGCTCCGCCAAACCGTGATCCTCGCCCTGGCGCAGTTCGTCGTACACCTGGACCATGTACTTGTACGGCGTCGCGGTATCCGGCCGGATGATGACCGGCTTCTTCGGGTTCCGCTCGAGCTTCGGCTTCAGGTAGGGGATGATCTCGTGCAACTGCATCGGATCCTGGTCGACGATCAGCTCGCCGGTGGGCAGGATCTCGATCAGCACCGACTCCTCCTTCTCGACCACGGGCGGATCGTCGTCGTCCTCGGGAAGCGCGAAGTCCAGTCCGCGGGTCGCGGTGAACGTCGTCGTGATCATGAAGAAGACAATCAGCAGGAAGGCGATGTCCGCCATCGAGGAGGTCGGGATCTCATCGTCCGGGCGATCACGATCAAGTTTCATCTTGCGTCTCCATCCATCGTCTGGTCAAGCCTACCCGTCGGTAACGGTCCGCTGATCGGACAGCAGGTAGACGTCCCGCACCTTGGCCCGCTTCAACGCGTCGATGACCTCGTCGACCTTCTCCCACGACACCTCGCCGTCGGACTTGACGACGAAGACCTTCTGCGGGTCCATCGCGATGACGCCCGCGGCCATCGAGAGCACCTCGTCGGCCGCGCTGACCAGAGCGCTCTGTTCGTTGCCGTCCGACACCCGGATGCGCCCGTTCGGGTCGATCGAGACGTAGGCGGACTGTTTCGGAATCTCGTACCTGAGCGTCGTCTTCGGCAGCACCACCTGGGTCTTGTCGACCTCGAAGGTGATCGTCAGCATGAAGAAGATGATCAGCAGGAAGGCGATATCCGCCATCGAGGCCGTCGGGATGTTCGGCTTGTGCTCGATGGTTGCCTTGAGCTTCATGTCGGCCTAGCCAGCGTCGCCGCCGGACTCCGGCGGGACGCCGCTGCGCTCCATCTCGCCGAAGGTCTCGAGCAGCATGTTCGCCGACGTCTCGATGTCGCGGACGAACTTGTTGATCCGGCTCATGAAGTAGTTGTAGGCGAGCTGCGTCGGAATGGCGACGGCCAGACCGCCGGCGGTCGTGGTCAGCGCCTCCTTGATACCGGTCGCGACCGCGCCGGGGTTCGACAGACCCTGTGCCGCCAGGGCGTCGAAACCGGCCATCATGCCGGTCACCGTGCCGAAGAACCCGAGCAGCGGGGCGACGTTGGCCGTGGTCGCCAGCACCGCGAGGCCGCGCTCGAGGCGGCCCATCTCGAACAGCGCCGCGTTCTCGATCGTCTTCTCGACGTCTTCCTTGGGCTGGCCGTACTTCATCAGACCGGCCTTGAGGATCGAGGCGACCGGTCCGCGGTACTCCTCGCATACCTTGACCGCTTCACGAATCGAGCGGTTCACGACCAGCGCCTTCCGCACCTTGGGGAGGAACTCGTGAACGTTGATCCGGGCCCGTCGCAGCGCAATCAGTCGCTCGACCACCACCGCTGCCGCGATGACGGAGAAAGCGAGCAATGGCCACATGACGGGGCCGCCCTCGTTCATCAACTTCCAGAACGTGCCACCAATGTTCACCTAGCTACCTCCTCAGGACTATGCCCGCCACTACGGGCCTGGTTGAACCGCCCGCCAAAAGGCGGACGCGATTCTGGACATGCGGTGACCCCTACACCGGGAGGGGTGCCTGGCTCACCTTGGAACGGTGGAGCAATATAGCACACGGGTTCGGCTTTGGAACCGTCCGATCAACCACGTTCCGGCGACGCGCCGGCCGCTTTCACGACCCGCTCCAGAGGCCGCCGGTGGAGGTAGCAGAGGGCGGCGGCCAGAGCGTCGGATGCGTCGGCGCTGCGCCGCACCGGCGCTGGGCCCAGAAGCACGTCGACCATGCGGGAGACCTGGGTCTTGTCGGCCCGGCCGCTGCCGCAGACCGCCTGCTTGACCTCGGCCGGCGAGAACTCGCGGACGTCCAGGCCATGCCGCCCGAGCACCGACAGGATGACGCCCCGGGCCTGGGCCAGCGCGATCAGGGAGCGGCTGTTGCGCCCGTGAAACAGGGACTCGAGCACCGCCGCCGCCGGCTGCCAGCGGTCGAGCGTCTCCTCGACGCCCTCCGCCAACCGGGCCATGCGCGCCGCCGGTGTCGGCTCGCCGGTGAGGGCGATCCTGCCCGCATCCAGTTGGCGAACCCTCGATCCCTCCTGCTCCACCACGCCGAACCCCGTGTAGCGACTCCCGGGATCGATCCCGAGGACGATCACGGCAACGCCACGGAGACGGTCAGGACGCCAGCCGCTCGAGCAGCTCGTCGTCCAGGTCGAAGTTGGCCCAGACGTTCTGCACGTCGTCCTGATCTTCCAGTGCGTCGATCAGGCGCATGAGCGGACCCGCGCCCCCTTCGTCGAGCTGGACCAGATTCTGGGGTTCCATCGTCAGTTCCGCGACGGTCGCGGTCAGGCCGCGCTCCTCGATCGCATCCTTCGTCGCATGGAACGCCTCGACCGAGGTGTAGACGCTGTAGCTCTCGTCCTCCACCGAAAAGTCCTCGGCCTCGAGTTCGAGCGCGAGCTCGACCAGCGCTTCCTCGTCCACGCCGGAGTTCTCGAGGGCAGCGCGGTCGAAGACGAAGAAGCCGCGGCGATGGAACATCCAGGCGACGCAGCCGTTCTCGCCCAGGTTTCCGCCGTGCTTGGTGAACAGGTGCCGGACCTCCGAAACGGTCCGGTTCCGGTTGTCGGTGAGGGTCTCCACCAGCACCGCCACGCCGCCGGGGCCGTACCCCTCGTAGGCGACTTCCTCGTAGGAAACGCCTTCGAGCTCTCCGGTGCCCTTCCTGATCGCCCGGTCGATGTTGTCTCCCGGCACGTTCTGCGCCTTCGCCTCCGACAGGGCGTGACGGAGTCTCGGGTTGCCCGCGGGATCGCCCCCGCCGAGACGGGCGGCGACCGACACCTCCTTCAGGATGCGAGTGAAGACCTTGCTGCGGCGGGCGTCCAGCGCCGCCTTCTTGTGCTTGATCGTGCTCCACTTGCTGTGACCGGACATGGCGGGTTTATCTTATGCTGCGCCGCCACGTGACCGGAGCGACCAAACCCTCGGCGAGCGAGATCCTCGACCGCCTCGAAGTCTGGGGGCAGAAGCTCGGCCTCGACGCCACGCGGAGCCTGCTCGACGTGCTCGGCAAGCCGCAGCAGCGGGTGCCGACGGTGCTGGTCGCGGGTACAAACGGCAAGGGTTCGACCAGCGCCGCGCTCGCCTCGATCCTGAGCGCCGCCGGCCTTCGCTGCGGCCTCTACACCTCGCCCCACCTCGAGCACGTCGAGGAGCGGCTGCGAATCGACGGCGCGGCGATATCGGAGACCGAACTCGGGCACTGGCTCCGGCAGGTGCTGGACGCGGCCGGCGAGGCGCCGCCGACCTACTTCGAGAGCCTGACCGCGGCGGCCTGGCTGCACTTCGCCCATCACGGGGTCGACGCCGCTGTGTTCGAGGTCGGCCTGGGCGGTCGACTCGACGCGACGAACGTCTCCGATCCTCTGCTCTCCGTGATCACCCAGGTAGCTCGCGACCACGCGCCGCAACTGGGCTGGACCCTGACCTCCATCGCCGGCGAAAAGGCCGGCGTCATGCGCGCCGGACGCACCTGCCTGACCTGGCACGGCCGGCCGGAAGTGCAACGTGAGCTCCGCCGCTGCGCGGCGGTCTGCGGCGCCCATCTCGTCGACGCCAGCGTCGGTGCCGAACTCGACCGTCTTCAGGCGCCACTGGCCGGCCGCCACCAGCTCGGCAACCTCGCGCTCGCGATTCGGGCCGCTGAGGAATTCTGTGCCCTCACCGGAAGGGAACTCCCCGCCGAAGCCGTCGGGAACGGTGTCGGAGCCCTGCGCTGGCCGGGCCGCCTGGAATGGGTCGACCTGGAGGCCCAAGGCGTGCACCGCCGGGCGCTCTTCGACGCTGCCCACAATCCGGCCGGCGCGACCGCGCTCCGCGCCTACCTCGAAGAGACCGGGCTCCGGTTCGATCTCCTGTACGGATCGCTCGCCGAGAAGGAGCCGGAACTGTGCCTTCCCGTGCTCGCCGAGAAGGCGGATCGAGTCTCGCTGACGGCGTTCGACCACCCCCGGGCGGCCTCGCCCGAAACGCTGGCGGCGCTGATCCCCGGCAACCGGGCCATCGTGTACGGCGACGCCGCGGTCGCACTTGAGCACTGCCTCGCGGAAGCCTCGAGTAAAACTCGCGCCCTTGTTGTCACCGGCTCGCTTTATCTCGTCGGCGAAGTCCGATCAGCCTTTCGTGACCGCTTTGGCGTCCCCACCGCGGCCCGAGACCTCCTCACCGGGTTCGCGTCGACATCCAGCCGTAGCCGGGCGAGCGTCCCCCGGGACCCCCTCCGCTGACCCGGCTACGGCGGCAGCTACGCCGGCTTCGCCGCGCCGTCGATCTTCGCAACGCGGGCGGTGTGGCGATCGCCGTCGAAGGCGGTGTCCAGGAAGACCTCGAGGAGTTCGGTGGCCTGGCCGGCGCCGAGGACCCGGGCCCCGAGGGCCAGGACGTTCGCGTCGTTGTGGGCGCGGGACATGCGCGCCGTGAAGCTGTCGGTGGGGTTGACGGCCCGGACGCCCGCGAAGCGGTTCGCCGACATCGCCATGCCGACTCCGGTGCCGCAGACGAGCAGGCCGCGGTCGACCTCTCCGGCGGCGAGGGCGCGCGCGACCTGGGCCGCCTTGTCGGGGTAGTCGACGGGGCCGGAACCGTCGGCGCCGAAGTCCACGAACTCGATGCCGCGCGCCCGCAGCACCTCGCCGAGCTGGTTCTTCAGCTCGACCCCGGCGTGATCCGCGCCGACCGCGAACTTCATCCGCCGCGCTACTCCCCGGACTCCGTTTCCGGTTCCGGCTCGGCCGGCGCGGGCGACGCCTTGGTCTTCTTGCTCGAGGCTTTCTTCCTGGACGCCTTGGCCTTGGCCTTGGTCCGCCGCACCTTCACCGCCCGCGGCGCCGCCTCCCGGGACGCGGCCTCCTCCCGGCGGCGTTGCTTGAGGCGCTTCAGCCGGCGCTGTCGGCGACGACGGAGCTTGCGGTCCTTCTCTCTCATTCCTGGAGCGTAACCGCATCCTGCCGCACGCGCTCGTCGGCCGCTGCCACGCGCTCGCCCATCCCGCCGCGGTAGTCCTTCAGGGCGGCGGCCAGATCCGGATCGCCGAGCGCCAGGATCTGGAGAGCCAGCAGGCCGGCGTTGTCGGCACGGTTCACGCCCACGGTAGCGACCGGGATCCCGGGGGGCATCTGCACGATCGCCAGCAGAGCATCGACACCGTTCAGCGGACCGCTCGCCACCGGGACGCCGACCACCGGCAGCGTCGTCGCGGCCGCCACGACGCCAGGAAGCGCGGCGGCAACGCCGGCGCCGGCGATCAGCACGCCGATGCCGCGCCCGGCCGCGCCTTCGGCCCACTCGGTCGTTTCCCGCGGGGTCCGGTGGGCCGAGAGAACCCGCGCCTCGCAGCCGACCCCGAAATCGGCGCAGACCTTCGCGGCCTTCTTCATCGTCGGCCAATCCGAATCGCTGCCCATGACGATGCCCACTCTGATGTCGCTCATTCGCTCCTGATCTCCGCCTTGCTGCTGGTGATGGTTGATGCGTCGTCCGTGTCGCCGGCCGCCTACAGGGGAACGCTGCCGTGCTTCTTCGCCGACACGCCGGAGCGCTTGCCGGCGAGCTGGCGCAACGCGCGCACGATCTCGCCGCGAGTCGTGCGCGGCGAGATCACGGCATCCACGAAGCCGCGCTCGGCCGCGACGTACGGATTCGAGAACTTCTCCCGGTACTCGGCGGTCAAACGCTCCCGCAACGCTTCCGGGTCCTCCGCGTTCCGGATCTGCTGGCGATAGAGGATGTTGACCGCACCGCCGGGGCCCATGACCGCGATCTCGGCGGTCGGAAACGCCAGGTTGACGTCCGTCCGCAGATGCTTGCTGGCCATGACGCAGTACGCACCGCCGTACGCCTTGCGCGTGATCACCGTGATCTTCGGCACGGTCGCCTCGGCGAACGCGTAGAGAAGCTTGGCCCCGTTCCGGATGATCCCGCCGTGCTCCTGCCGCACGCCGGGAAGGAAGCCGGGAACGTCCTCGAAGGTCACGAGGGGGATGTTGAACGCGTCGCAGAAGCGGACGAAACGACCGCCCTTGACCGCGGCGTCGATGTCCAGGACGCCCGCCAGATAGTTCGGCTGGTTGGCGACGATGCCGACGCTCCGGCCGCCCATGTGAGCGAAGCCGACGACGATGTTCTGCGCGAAGTTCCGGTGGACTTCGAGGAACCGGCCGTCGTCGACGACCGCCCGAATCAGGTCGAGGATGTCGTAGGGCTTGTTCGGGTCGACCGGGACCAGCTCGTCGAGTTCCGGAGCCTCCCGATCGTCCGGATCGTCGGTAGGACGGAGCGGAGGATCGTCGAGGTTGTTGCCGGGCAGATAGCCGAGCAGCTCGCGGATCAGAGCCAGACAGGCGGCATCGTCCGACGCGGTGAAGTGAGCCACGCCGCTCTTGCGCGCGTGCGTCATCGCGCCGCCGAGCTCCTCCATCGAGACATCCTCGTGAGTCACCGTCCTGATGACGTCCGGACCGGTAACGAACATGTAGCTCGTGCCCTCGACCATCATCACGAAGTCCGTGATGGCCGGCGAGTACACGGCGCCGCCGGCGCAGGGGCCCATGATGGCGCTGATCTGCGGAACCACCCCCGACGACAGCGTGTTGCGGAGAAAGATGTCGGCATAGCCGCCGAGCGAGGCCACCCCTTCCTGAATCCGCGCGCCGCCCGAGTCGTTCAGACCCACCACCGGCGCTCCGTTCTCCACCGCCAGGTCCATCACCTTGCAGATCTTGCGCGCGTTCGTCTCGGACAGCGAACCGCCGAACACCGTGAAATCCTGCGCGAAAACGTAGACGGGGCGCTGGTCCACGCGGCCGTGGCCGCAGACCACGCCGTCGCCGGCGACGCGTTGCTCGGCCATTCCGAAGTCCGTGCAGCGATGCGTCACCAGGGCGTCGATCTCGACCCAGGAGCCGGGATCGAGCAGCAGGTCGACCCGCTCGCGGGCGGTCATCTTGCCGCTCGCGTGCTGCCGGTCGATCCGCTCGGCGCCACCGCCCAGTTGGGACTGCTGGAGCCTCCGTTCCAGTTCCTGGACCTGCTGGCCCCGGACGTCGCCGGCGGTCTCGTCTGGTTTCGCTGCCGCGGTCATCCGATCGGCTTTCATACCACAGGCGCCCAAGGGGAACCTCACGCCCGGCCGGCGGCCGGTTCCGCACGAAAGTAGCCCTAGAATCCAACCGATGACGTCGAACGCCAACGGTGCCGGGCAGCGGCGGCGGCTGATCTCCGACGTTGCCCCCCCGGCCGACGCGCTGACCCGCCTGGTCGCGCACGGAGACCAGCAGTTCGAGGCGTTCTTCGAGCGCGTCGAGAGCGTCGAGCTGCTGCCGAAGGGCGCCCCCAACCGCGTCCGCCTGAGGAAGGAACAGGGACTCGCGGTCAGGAAGATCGAGAACGGCCGGAGCCGTCTGGCGGCCGCCGACACGATCTCGGGACCTGCCTTCGCCGCCTGCTGCGACCGCGTGGCGGGAACGACCCGGTCGATCGGTACGGCGCCGCCACGCATCAGGACCGGTAGATGGCCGGCGCTGCGCCTGGCCGAGATCGAACAGGCCGAATCCAGGCTCACCCGTGCCGTGAACCGGCGGCGCGTCGGATTCCCGATGGAGATCACCGCGCGCCGTCATCGCCGGCAGGTACAGGTCATCCGCAGCCGGGTGGCCGCGCCGCCGCAGTTCGAGGAGTACTTCAGCCTGCAGGTGACGACGCCGTGGGGCGTCTGGGGCGGCCTGCTGCCGTCGCTCGCGGCCGAAGACCTGGACCCGGTCGCCCTCTGTCTCGTCGACCGCCTGCGTTCGCGAAGCCTGCCCCCCGAGCGGCCCGGTCGCGGCGTCATCGTCCTCGGGCCCAACGCCGCCGCGGTCCTGCTCCACGAAGTGGTCGCCCACGCGCTGGAAGCGGACACCCTGGCCCTCTCCGGCTCTCCGGACCAGGTTGTCGGGCTGAAACTCGGCGGCCCCGAACTCGATGTGGTCGACGATCCGCGTTCCGCGCCGCTGGCCTGCAAGCGCTCGAGCGACGACGAGGGCACGGCGGCGATCAGCCGCTGGCTGCTCAGACGCGGTCGGGTCCGGCAACCCCTGGCCGACCTTGCCTGGGCCGAGCGCTACCCCAGCATGATCCCGGGCGCCGGCCGCCGGGCGAGCCGGCATCGGCTGCCTGGACCGCGCACCACCCACCTCGAACTGCTCCCCGGTGCCATTCCCGAGAGGGAACTCTTCGCCGAGGCCGTTGGCGGCCTCTACATCGGAGAGTTCGAGCGAGGCAACCTGGATCCGTTCGACGGCCGGTGCGTGCTCCGGGCGCCGTGCGGCCGGCGAATCGGCGCGACCGGCCCGAGCGACCACACGGGACCGGTCGAGATCCGGTCGCGGGCCGTCGACCTTCTCGCGGCGGTCGCCGCGGTCGGGGACCGTCCGCTCGCGGGCGGCGCCGGTTGGTGCGCGAAGGACGGTGCGCTGCTGCCCGTCTGGGCCCGCTGCCCGTCGGTTCGTCTCGAAGGCCTGGAGGTGGCAGATTGAAGTTCGCTCGGCTGCCCGGCACGCGAAGCCTCAGGCTGGCGTTGGGCGCGGTGCGGGAACGCACCGGGGTACCCGGCGCCGAGCTCTACGTCAAGGTCGGCAACACCCGCCGGATCGAGATCGATCCCTGGATGACGCCCCTGCCGGTCGACCCGGACGACCTGGACACCCAGGTGTCCATCCTGGACGAGCGGGGGTGGGCGCTGCGCGCCGGGGGGGCCAACCGCGCCCTCTTTCTCGCCGACTCCGGCCCCCTCCCGGAGCCGAACGGCTGGAGGCGGCTCAGCCGGCACTCGCTGCGGCCAGGCACCCTCAGGCTGCCTTCGCCATCCTCCGGAACGTCGCCCGGGACGGCGCCGTCTGCGGCTGCCGACCTGGCCGAACACGAGACGGACGACGAAGAAACGGCCGGCCTGGCACTCCTGCATGGCGTCCTTCGGCGCCTCGGAGAGCGAGTGCCCGAAGCCCGTCTCATCCGGGGCCGGCTCGATACCGGAGCCAGCGCCGCCGTGCTCGCGAGCACGACCGGGGTCACCGGACGGACCGCGCTGCGGCTCGCAACGGTTGAACTGGACTTCGCCGCTTCACGGGACGGCCGCCAGGGACACTGCAGGCTCTACCGCGCAGCCTCGAACCTCCAGATGCTCAGCGCCGACTCCATCGCGAGCGAGATCGCGGAACGCCTGACCCTGGCGACGGCTCCCGCTCCACCGTTCCTGCCGGCCGGCGAGGTCGCGGTGTCCCCTGCACTCGGCTGCTATCTGCTGGCGCTACTCGCTCCTCTGCTGCAGGGGCGCGACGGCTGGCGGCGGCTGCGGGAATTCGGCGCCGGCCGCCCGCTCGGGCCGCCCCAACTGCAGATCGTGGACGACGGCGCCCTCGACGCCGGCTGGATGAGCGCGGCGCAGGACGACGAGGGCGTCCCGACGCGGGCCGTGGGCCTGGTCCGCGACGGCGAACCCGGCGAGCCACTGCTGAGCTGGGAGGACGACGGCTGGTCGGGCTTCGCCGCCGCCGGCTGCCGGCGCAGGTCTGGCTGGCGAGCGCTACCGGAACTCTGCCACTCCCACCTCCACATCGGCGGCGGCTCCGAAGCCCCCGAGTCGATTCGGACCGGCATCGTGCATGGCTGCTACCTGCTGGACAGGGCGCACGACGGGCGGTGCCATGCGACCTTCGAACCCTCGACGAACGGCAGCGCAGGATCTTTGGCAGAGGGGCGTTTCGAGGTCGACGCGATCGGCCTGGTCATTCGCCGCGGCACCGTCCTGGGCGAGGCTCCCAGGGTGAGGCTGACGGGTACCGTGCGGCAACTGCTCCAGGGCATCCGCGCCATCGGCAACGATCTTCGCTTCCTGCCCGCGCCCGGGGCGGTCGGCGCTCCGACCCTGCTGCTGACCGGGCTGCAGGTCGAGGCGATCGGTTAAGCGGTCGCTATGGCGCGGGGACCGCGTGGCGGCGGATCGTCGTCTCGAGCTGCGCGCTGCTGCGGACGCTGGGCTGGAACCGCCCGCCATTGCCGCGGAAGGTCCCGGCCGCGGGAGGAGCCGACTGCCTGCCACCGGGGCCGACGGGCGTTCCGAGCTGGACGCCGCCACGGGAACCCCCGAGGGGACTCGCCTGTGCCGGAGCGCCACCCGCCGGTGCACCGGTCACCGTCGGACCCGCGCCGAGCGTGCGCGTTCGCAGGTGCTCCCGGGTGAAGACCCGCGGCCGCTCCCCGGCGCGCCCAGCGTCCGACTCCCGCTCCGAGACGCCCGTTTCCGGCTTCGCGTCGCCCGTGTCCCACTCCGTTTCGAGGGCCTGGAGGGGAACGGCGCGGTCGAGGGGCCGGTTCAACGACCGGTCGCCGGTCGCCGGCGCCGGCAGGCTGCCCGGCGACTGGATCACCGTTCTTGTGCCGTCGGCGTTCGCTCCCTCGCCTCCGGGCGTCCGGCTCGCCCTCCGGGGAAGATCCCCGTCCGGCTCGTACGTCTCTGGCGCCGCCGCCGCCTCGACGGCGCCGCCCGCGTCACCGGCCACCGCTCCCTGCTCCTGCTCCACCCTCGGTAACAGCAGGCCGCTGATGCGACCCGGTTGGGAGTAGGTGCGCGGCGGCAGGGCCTCGACGCGGCTTCGATCCGCCTTGAGGAGCACCTCGGTGGCGTACCGGTTGACCGCGAAGTGCGGATTCACATCGGTGAATGCGAGGCGCGTGTCCAGGCTCAGGGCGTGGACGTAGTGATCCACGGCGGCGCCGGCGTCTCCGGCGTCGTCCGCGATCCGGCCGAGCTGGTAGTGGGCCCAGGCGTTCCCCGGATCGAGCTCGACCGCCGTCTCGAGGTGCGCCGAGGCCAGCTCACTGTCGCCGGTCGTGTACGCGAGCAGCGCCAGGTTGTAGTGCGCGGGCGCCCAGGCTCCGTCCTCCGCGATCGCGGCGAGGTAGTGCTCGAACGCTCCCTCGACATCGCCGCGCAGTTCCAGCAGGTTCGCCAGGTCGTTCAGCGCGCTCGCACGGTCCGCGGACCGGGTCTGCCCGTCCACCACCTTGCGCTGCGCCGCGATCGCCCGGTCGAGGTTCCGGACCTCCGCCGTCGCAGGCTCGACGGTCTGCGCCGCGCCCTCCGGGACGCCGCCGACCGGCAGGCCCGGACCGAACATCAGCCAGACCAGCGCCAGCACCATCGCTCTCGACATCGTCTTCATGGCGGTCATGTGACTCTCTCGCGCGTGTCGCGGGATCGGAGTTGGCGGAATAGGATCCGCGGGACGTGAGTCAACTGCGACGACTACCTGCAGTCGGACATCTGCTGCAGGAGAGCCCGCTTGCCGAACTCACTGGATTATACGGAAGGGAGGCGCTGAGGGTCCAAGCGACCCGCGTTCTCGACGCGGTGAGGGCCGAGATCCGGACCGGAATCGAGGACGACCAACTGGCGGAGACGATCCGCGAGATCCCGGATCGCGTCCGCGCCGCGCTGGAGGCCGAGGCGCCGCCGCTCAGGCGCGTGCTCAACGCGACGGGCATCTTCCTCCACACCAACCTGGGCCGGGCGCCTCTGCCCCGCGAAGTCGTGGCCGACCTGGCCGATCGTCTCGACGCCTACTGCGATCTGGAGATGAGCCTCGATACGGGACGTCGCAGCGACCGCGGCCGACGTGTCGAGAACCTGGTGCGCGCCCTCACCGGCGCCGAGGCGGCCCTGGTCGTCAACAACAACGCCGCCGCGCTGGCTCTCGCACTCTCCAGCCTGGCGTCCGGCCGGGAGGTCCTGCTGTCCCGCGGCGAACTGGTCGAGATCGGCGGCTCGTTCCGGATTCCGGACATTCTCGAGGCGAGCGGCGCGCGTATGGTCGAGGTCGGCACGACGAACCGCACCCGCCTCGGCGACTACGAGCGCGCCATCCGACCAGGCGTCTCCCTGGTGCTCAAGGTGTACCCGAGCAACTACCGGATCCAGGGCTTCGTCGAAGAGGTCGATCCCCCGACGCTCGCCGACTTCGCCCACCGCCATGGCCTGCCGCTCCTGGTCGACGAGGGCAGCGGCATGCTGCGAGCGGAGTCGGCGCCCCCGCTCAGCCGCCACCAGAGCTTCCAGGACCTGATCGAAGCCGGCTGCGACCTGGTCTGCGGCAGCGGCGACAAGCTCCTCGGCGGCCCTCAGGCGGGGCTGATCGCGGGCCGGGAATCGATCGTCGCGCGGCTCCGGGAGTCGCCCCTCTACCGGGCGCTGCGGCCGGGAAGGCTGGTCCTGACCGCTCTGGACGCGGTGCTCCGGCGGCACCTCGCGGCGCGGCCCATGCCGATCGCGGCTCTGTGGCGCGACGACGAAGAGCATCGCCGCCGGGTCGAGGGGCTGGCCGTACGGCTTGGCGGCAAGGTCGTCCGGGGCAGCGCCTACGTCGGCGGCGGTTCCGCGCCGGAGCAGGAGATCGAAGGCTGGGTGGTGGCTCTCGACGCCGGCGGCGATGTCGCCGTCCGGCTCCGCCAGGGGGAACCGCCGGTCGTCGGCTACCAGCGCGACGGCCGCCTGTTCCTCGACTTGCGGACGGTCGACCCGGCCGACGATCAGGCCCTCGCGCAGGCGGTCGAACGAGCGTTGGGACGGCGGTCGTAGCCGGGCAGGAACGAGGTCAACGCGCGTCCACGAATCGCGCCGGACCGGTTCATTGCACGGGAACGGAACCGTTCATCTCCCCGAAACCGGGCGGCGCAGCTCGACCGAGCCGACGCCGACACCCAGTGCGCGGCTGTCGTTCCTGCCGGGAACATGCGTATCGCTCAGCAGCCTGATCTCGAGGTCCGGCGGCACGAGCCGGCAGTCGTCGAGCGGAAACGTCGCGCTCCAGGCGCCGTTGACGGTCTGATCGAAGACCGTACAGCCTTCGACCGTGACGCGGAGCTGCTTCGGGGAGCCGGTCATCAGAACGTCGACCGCCAGCTCCGCCGGCCGCGCCCGCGGATCGAGCGGCGCCACCAGCCGCGCGTCTCCGCGCGTCCAGCGGAACGAGCGGCCGCCGACCCACTCGGTGGCGAAAAACCCCGAGGTCTCCACGCCCAGCGGCACGGCCTGCTCGGGGCGAACGAGGTTCAGCCATAAGCCCGCTGCCGTTGTCCCGCCCGTGGCTCCAAGCGCCACGCCCCCCTGGTCGCCGGCAGCGCGGACCTCGAACACCTCGAGGGAGTTCTCGCCCGGCCTGAAGCGACGCGGATCGACGATTGCCTCCCAGGCGTCCCGGCGTCCAAGGACGGGAAAGGGGTACGGCCTGGTTACCGCCGCGACCACGCCGTTGAGCGCTATCGCGAGGACCGGCGTCGGCGCGCTCTCGCCCACGCCGACCACGGCGCCCGTGAGGTGCGCCGGGACGAAGTCCGCCGCCGGGTTCACGTCCCGGAGCAGCGGCAGCGAGTCGACGACCACTTCGAAATCGGCAGGGTCCGGGCTGAGGATCTCGCTGGCCGCGCGGCCGATCAGGTCGCCGAAGCGGTCGTCCGGAGTGGGGGCGTCCAAGGGGTTGCCCGTCTCGAACCGGTCGAACTTGCGCGCCACGCTCCGCAGCAGACCGGCGCGGAGATCGCTCGGCGCCTCGATCCGGTGTCGCGCCCGGTCGAAGAACATCACCTTCGACGACCTCGGGCTCCTGCCCGGATCGAACATGTTCGAGCCGTCGGTCCTCCAGGGCGCCTCTGCGCCGAGCTCGGCGGCGAGCGTCGGGAGAATGTCGGTCACTTCGACGCTCGCATCGACCGCCTCGCCGAGCCGCTGCCCGGGCCGCTTGACGAAGAGCGGCACCGCCGCGATGTCCACGACAGTGGCTGCATCCGGTCGCCGAAACGAGAGCCCCGCTTCGAGACTCGCACCGTGATCCGCGGTGACGACGATCAGCGCTTCGTCGTAGATGCCCGTTTCGCGCAGGCGCGCCACCAGACTGCCGAGCAGCGTGTCCGCATACCCGACCTGCAGCAGGTAGCGCTGCAGGTTGAGCGCGGCGGCCCACGGATCGTCGGCCCATTTGCCCTGCGCGAGGCCGATACTGTGCTTCTGTACCGTGAACTGCTGTCCCGACGGCAGATAGAGCCACGGTTCGTGCGGCAACAGCAGGTGCATGAAGTAGAGCGACGGCCTGGTGGTTTCTTCGATGGACTCGATGAAACGAACCGCGGTAGCGCGCCGATCGTCACCCCGGACCTTGCGCCAGCGGTCCTCCAGCGTCTCGTTCGCCCTGAAGTCCTTCCAGCTCTGGGTCGTCGGCGGCAGCGACTCGGCGAGACCTCTTGGCAGCACGCTGGCCAGATAGACCACGCTCAGGTCGCGCAGGACGCCGGCAAGCCGAGCGGGCAGAGCGGCCCGCTCCGGCGGGCACAGCGCTTCCGGACACAGCCCGGTCAGGGGCTCCAGCACCCGCAGGCGATACTGGCCGCCCAGCAGCGTGAAGAGATTCTCCGGATGCTCGGCCGCCACCGGCAGCCGACGGGGCACCGGATACGTGCCGGTCAGAATGGCCGGCAGCGCGTACTGGGTGAGCTCGGCCACGGCGGTCGCGTTGCGAAACCAGGTGGCGTCGTCGGCCAGCGCCGCGAAGTGCGGGAAGGCTCCGCGGTCGATGTTGCCTTCGCGGTCAAGCAGCGCGGCGAGCTGCAACTGGTCGAACACGACCACGACGACCGGCGGCATGGCTCTGAACGCGACGCCCTCCGTCGCCTCGACTTCAGCGGTCGGGCTCAGCAGGCGGGACACGCCGGGGCTGAGCAGGAACAGGGCCGGGACAACGATGGCGGCCGGCGCGAGGAACGTAGAGAACAGCCGGATCGGGGCGAACCGCGCGTACGCCCAGGCCGCCACGGCGCCGGCGAGAACGGCCAGCCCGACCACCAGGCCGTCGGGCCAGCCGCCGAGCGGCTTGAGCGCCGCCAGCGCGACCGCGCCGGTCAGGCCACCGACGACAGCGGCGACGGCGCGGCGGCGCCAGCGCCGACCGCCGCTTCGGCCGACGACGTGAACGAGGAGCAGGCAGGCTGCCGGGCCGCCAAGGCAAAGGAGCGCCGTCAGCGCCAGAAGATCACCGCGACCGGCGTCGTGGGCGACGAAGAACTCCGGACTCCCCCCGGCGATTTCGAAGATCGGCCGCGCGACCGCCAGGCACCAGAGGGCCAAGACGTGGAGCGCCGCCAAACGACCGGCCCCGCCGGCGTCGCGCGACCCGGGCGCCGGCGGCGCTGAAGGATGTCCGTCCATGACTCGTCAGTTTGACAAACCTCTACACGGCCGCGGTAGCGCCGGTCAGAACGCTCCGCCTTCGTACCAGTCGACGTCGGCGCGGCAGACCGGCAGGACGGCGAGCCGGAGAAGGGCGCCGTCCGGGCCTTCGACTTGCAGACGGAGGCGGGCGGCGCCGAAACGGCAGCGTTGCGGCATCGAGGATCGGAGGATCTCCACGGCGCGTTCCTCGTCGGGGGCGAGCAGCGGCGCGGAGAAGCCGCCGGGATGGTCGAGGTCGATTCGCGCGGGCGAACCGAGGCCGGACGAAGGCGAAGGAGAACGGGCGGCGACGATGACGGAGCGAGGCCCGCCGCCGGCCATGGGGTCGCCAGAGCGAAGCTGGAGCGAGTACCGGCGGACTTCGCCGGCGTCGCCGGCGACGGTCGGCCGGAAAGTGAGGAAGGCGAGCAGCCCCGAGACGACGAGCGGCGGCGAGGCGACCCGCTCGCCCGGCGCCAGGGCGAGCGACCAGCCCTGCTCCGCCGGCGGCAACTCCGGCGCGAGGCGGTCGCGGCCCGGCATGTTGCCGGAGGGATCGACGGCGGGGACGCTGTCGGCGGCGCCGATCCACCCGCTTCCCCGGTCGACCAGGACGAAGACCCGGCCTGCGGCGGCTTCACCCGGCGGCAGCGTATCCGGCCGGTTCGCCGGGCCGACTCCCCAGCCGGCGCCGAAGGCCAACACCGGCGCGCCGAGTTCCGGCGCCGACACGACCGCCGGCGGCTGTAGGACGGCCAGACCGCCCGCATCGAACACCGGGCGCGGAGTCCAGGCACCCGCCGCGACCCGGCCGCCCGCAAGCGGCGCGGCCGCCGACGCGTCGACGCGGTACAGGCTGCCGGCCAGGGTGCCCACGTAGACGACGTCGGCCACGCCGTCGCCGGTCAGGTCGGCGACGGCCGGGGTCGCCACCGAGGGAGCGTCGAGCTCGCGCTTGTAGAGCAGAGCGCCGGAGTCCATGTCGACCATGTAGAGCCAGTTCCCGACCTCGAACGACCGTTCGCGGTCGTAGCCGCCGCCGAACAGCGCGACGGGGCGAGCGCCCTCGCCCAGCCGCAGCCGCGCGATCGCCGGCGGCGCGACGGCCCGCCCGAAGTCCGGCGCTCCGCCACCGTCCTCGTCGTTCGCGTCGACAAACGTCCAGAGCGGGCCCGGGCGCGGCGACAGCTCCACGGCGTAGACCGCCGAACCGGCGGCGCCGACCGCCAGCGTCCGCGCGGCGCCTCCATCCGCGCCGTCGAAGGTCGCCACCGCCAGCGGCGAGTTCTCCTCGTAGCCGCCCGCCTCCGTCGACGCGACCCGCCGGACCTCCCGCCGCGCGGCCGCCATCGTCGCGGCCAGATCCCACTCGTCCCGGCCGCCGGCCGGCCAAGGCGCGAGATCGACCATGGCCGACACGGTGCGCCGCGGCGGCGGCAGTCCGTCCGCGCGCCGGGGGGCGCTCGCCGTCGCCGAAACGACGTGGCTCGCCCGCCCCAGGCCGCCGAGCGCCCCCAGCGTTCCCTCCAGGTTCGTCATGCAGAGGGCGCACGGACCGCGCGCCATCGGCACGAGGCGGGAAGGCTCGACCAGAATCTCCGCGCCAGGCGCGGGGCCGCCAAGCAAGCGCGGGGCCGGTTCGACGGCGCCGGCCATCGCCCGCGCCACCGCGAGTTCCACTCCCCCCTCCGCCGCCGCCAGCAGGCGGAGCCGCAGCCGTTCCTGGGACGCCGTCAGCATCCGGGTCTGGGTCGCCATCAGCAAGGCCAGACAGGAGCCGCTCAGAAGCAGCAGGATCATCGTCACCAGCAGGGTCGAACTGCCCTCGCCGGCTCGGCCGCGATGGGGCGCCGGCCCGCGTCTCCCGCCGAGGTCCGCGGCGAGGGCGTGGCGGCGTCGGTGCGAACCGCGGGCCACGGCCGGTCTCACCGCAGGTTCCTCAGCCGAACGAAGGAGGTCGCCGTCCGCTCCACCCGCAACGCGCCAGCGGCCGCCGCGCCGCTTTGGGCGGTACTGGCGACCGCCGCCGCGAAGCCTCTCCCGTCCGCGCTCTCCGTGATCGTCACGTCCAGGTCGAGGACATCGTCCGCGATCGGCTGCACCAGGTTCGAACTGCGGCGCCGCCAAGCCACGCCGGTGCCCGGATAGAGCCGGGCCATCGCAAGCTGCGCCCTGCGGCCGCTGGCCGGATCGGGCGGCCGGACGTAGAAACGCCACTCCTCCAGCACGCCCACCCGCTCAACCACGTCCATGCGGCCCGCCGGCCAGCCGCCGCCGCTCGACATGCCGAGATACGCGGCCGCGAACGGCCCGCGGGAAGCGTCGGCGTGGAAGTGGACCCGAGCGACGCGGCTCCCGCCACGGCCGCTGGCCTCGACTTCGGTGACCGGGACGACCGCGTGCACCGATTCCGTGCCTGAGACCAGGAGCAGGGCGTCGTCGCCGGCTTCGCCCGCCTCTTCCAGCATGGCCAACGGTTGGGAGACGGCGTCCGCGACCTCGGCTCGCACCTCGACCCAGCCGCGCGCGGTCGCCGGACTGAACTCGTAGCCGCTCACCCAGTAGATCGGCCCGTTCATCACGCCGCGAACGACCAGCACGTCGGTGCCCTCGGCCGCGGTGACGCCGCCGACCGGATACCCGGCCGCCACGTCCTTCTCGGCGAAAGCCGCGAACTCCGGCAGCGGCGGAAACCCCGGCGCCTGCCGGGCGAGGCCGCCGCGGCCGGCCGCCCGCAGCGCCCGCCGCAGCTCCCGGTGCCCCACCTGCTGCGCCTGCTGCAGGGAGGAGTCGTCGAGTTGGGCGCGGGCGAGACGCTGGTGGTGGCCGAACAGGAAGAGTGCGAACGCCGTGACGGCGACCGTCAGGCCGAAGGCGACCAGCGTCTCGATCAGGCTGGCGCCGGCGTCCGAGGCCTTCATGTGCATGCGAGAGCGCGCGATCATGGCGGGTGAACCGTCGTGAGCGTGATCGTTCGTTCCCCGGCGGCACGGCCGGCCTGGAGCGAGGTCACCGCGACCGTCACTTCGCGGATCCGGACCGATTGCCCCGGAACGCCCGCTTCGAGCACGGGCACGGACCGGATGACTCGCCGGAAGCGGGGCGGATCGAGTCCGCAGTCGTCCCGCCAGGCGGCCGCCGCGGCGCACCAGACCTGTTCCAGCTCTTGCCCGTCCTCGAGGCGCAGGCCGTCGACGTCGGCCAGCGAGGAACGGGCCATCGCCGCGAGAGCGTCGGCGCGGCGCGCCTCCAGGTTGTTCAGGCCGGATCGAACGAGAAGCGAGAGCACGGTCGCCGCGGTGAGGCCGAGCAACGCCAAGGAAACAAGCGTCTCGACGAGACTGAAGCCGGCGGTCCGCGGCAGGGCGACAGCAGCGTGGTGGATCCTGTTCATACTGAACAGGACGGAAACGGACGCGTGGTCTTACAGCAGGGAGGTGTAGGCGGCGATCAAGCGCGGTCCGAAGAACAGCGACACGACGGCACCCATCGCGAGAAAGACGCCGAAGGGAAGCCTGGAACTCCAGCCCAGCCGGCCGCGGGCCATGAACAGGAGGCCGGCGAGCGCGCCGATCAACGACGCAAGGAACAGGGTCACCACCGTCCCGCCGACACCGAGAAAGGCGCCGACCGCGGCGAGCATCTTCACGTCGCCGAGGCCCATGCCCCGTACCCGGCGAAGGAGGTACCAGAGTCCGATCAGCAGCAGCAGCGCTCCGGCCCCGACCGCGGCGCCGAACACCGCGTTGCGGGGGGTGGTCCAGGACACCACGAAAGAGCCGGCCAGACCGAGCCCGATTCCGCCCCAGGTCAGCGGGTCGGGGAGCAGGAGGTGGCTCGCGTCGATGATCGCCAGCACCAGCATGAGGCTGCAGAAGACGGCGGCCAGAAGACCGTCGAACGTCGGCCCGTAGACGAGCCAGGAGGCGAGCCAGAGGACACCGCTGCCCGCCTCGACCGCCGGATAGCGCCACGCGATCGGCTCGCCGCAGGTCCTGCAACGGCCGCGGAGAATCACGAAACTCAACAACGGCACGTTGTCCCGTGCGGCGATCCGGGCGCTGCAGTGGGGACAGCGCGAGCGCGGGCGAACGATCGACTCGCCTCGCGGCAGGCGCCATGCGACGACGTTGAGGAAACTGCCGACGCACAGCCCGACCACAGCGGCGTACAGCGCTCCGAAGGCGACGGTCGCGGGCGCCGCTCCGGTCATGGCGCCCCGCCGGCGTCCCGAACGAGCGCGGTGACGACCCGTTTCATCATCTCGCAGCCGCGAAGGAAAGCGTCGACAGGTATCCGCTCGTCCAGCCCGTGGATCCCCGCCGCGTCCCCGGAGGCGACGACGAAGGGCGAGAAGCCGTAGGCGTCCACCCCGCGCCGGCGGAAGAAGCGCGAGTCCGTCGCGCCGGCGATCATCGCCGGCGCCACCGGCGCGCGCACGCCGAGGACGCGCTCCAGCGTCCGGTAGACGTCGCTTTGCGTGCTCGACGCCGGGCTGGCGCCCGAGCGCAGGAGTTCCTCGACGTGGATGCCGGTACCCAGGACGGTGTCGACTCGCCGGCGAAAGGCATCGGCATCCGTGTCCGGCAGCAGGCGGGCGTCGATGAGCGCCACAGCCTCACCGGGCGCCACGTTGACCGGTCCGGCGCCATTGTCGATCCGCGTGATCTGCACCGTGTCGCGGAAACTCGCCGACATGCCGGGCAGCAGTACGCGGTCCAGGCCACCAACCCGCAGCCGCCGGTCGAGCTCCGCCTGCACGACCTCGATCGGCTGATCGAACACCTCGGCGAACTCCGCCGAGTGGAACGTCGCGAGGCCCCGGTAGGCCTCGTGCGCCGCCGTCGTGACGCGCCACGGATGTTCCAGTTCGAGCACCCGGTTCAGCGCCCGCACGAGGCGGTGCGTGGGGCTCGCCGGGTTGAATCCCGAACCGTGCCCTCCGCGGCCGGAGGCCATGACGCGGAGCCAGAGGACCTGCTTCTGCGCCGTCTCGATGCCCCACCACAGCAGGCGGTCCCCGGCCACCCGGTTCACCCCCGCCTCGTTCAGCACGGCCCCGGCATCGGCGAACAGCTCCCAGTGCTCCTCCAGCAACCAGCCGACACCGTCGGCCCCGCCCGCCTCCTCGTCCGCGCTGGCGACGAAGACGAGGTCGCGGCGCCGCGTCTGCCCGCTCTCGAGGACGTGCAGCATCGCGCCCAGATGGGCAATGCCGAGACTCTTCGCGTCGAGGGCACCGCGGCCCCAGATCTTCCCGTCGTACATCGTTCCGCCGAACGGCGGCCGGCTCCAGCCCTCTCCCGCCGGGACCACGTCGACGTGATGCAGCAGCACCAGGGCGCCGCCGGCGGCATCGGGCACGTTCGCCGGCAACCGCGCGTAGAGGTTGGCCCGGCCGCCGGGGCTGGTCAGTACCCGAACGTCGAGCTCGCCCTGCGGATCGTGGCGCTCGATCAGCGAAGCCAGGTACTCGACGGCGGCCCGCTCGGCGCCCGGGGGATTGCTCGTGTCGAACGACAGGTAGGTCTGGAGCCAGGCGACCGGCCCGGCGCCGGCGAAGGCCGGCCCGGCCGCCAGCAGCACCGCGGTGGAGGCCAGGAGCAGGCCTGTCCACCGCGCGCCGGGCGCCCTCACCGGGCCGCCTCCGCCACTCCGCCCGGGGAGCCGGTGGTCAGTCGTGTCCCGGCAGTCGGCGGCAGGTCGAGAAGATCCAGTACGACCTGGCGGTACAGCTCGACGCCGTCCACGAAGGCGGGCAGGGCGATCTTCTCGTTCGGGCCCGCGACGGTCATCGAATCGACCGCCAGGAACCGGAAGGGCGTGAATCCGTAGGCGGCAATGCCGTCGAGCCGGAAAAAGCGGGCGTCGTTGGCATAGCGCGCCAGCAGGTAGGGACCGATCCGGTCCGGCTCGACGCCGCTGCGCCGGCGCAGCGACTCGGTCAACTGCAGGTACGCCGGATGATCGAGGGGGCTGCCGTGCGCCGCTCCCCGCCGTTCGTGGATGCGAATCTCGACGCCGTCCAGCAGCCGGGCGGGCAGCAGTTCGGCCGCGGCCGCGTCTGCGTCCAGCCCGGGCAGCACGTGGAGGACGATGCGCAGCCGGTAGCCGCCAGAGGAAGCGGCTTCGACGAAGAACGGGTGCGCCTCGTTGCGGAACAACGCCTTGAGCAGGTTCGGCAGGCCGTCGAACAGTTCCGGTTCGTCGAGCACCCGGTCGGGCTCCGCCAGCGCCGCCCGGTACTCCGGGTGCTGGCGGGACGGCCCGTAGGCCGCCGCGAACGCGGCCACTTCCGGCACCACCGCCACCGGCTTCGCGGTGCGGAGCGCCGAGAGCAGGTCCGCGCGCAGCCGCTCCAGGGTCACCGCCGCCGGCGCCGTGGCCGTCACCTCCAGGAACTGCTTCTGGGCGAACGAGGTGCCCCAGTACTTCACGTCGTTCGTCCAGGTGGCCTCCAGCACGCCGCCCTCGGTCAGCACCGCCCAGAAACGCTCCTTGAGTTCCGGCCGGTTGGCGAGGATGTGGCGCGTTCCCGGGTCGCTGCCGGTCTCCTCGCTACTCGTCGCGAGGAAGATCAGCGACCGGCTCGGCCGCAGGCCGGTCGCCGCCGTCCGCTCCGCGGCCGCCAGCATCGCGGCGAGCTGGGCCACCGTCACGCTCTTCATGTCGAACACGCCGCGGCCGATGATCCATGGCGGCTCGATCCGCCCCTCGAAGGGCGGCACCGCCCACTCCTCCGGGCGCCGCACCGGCTCGACGTCGAGGTGGTTGTGAAGCACCAGCGCCTCCCGGCTCTCGCCTTCGAGGATCGCCCAGAGGTTTGCCCTGGCGCCCTCGTGCGGCTCGATCTCCACGGCAATGCCCGCATCCTCGAGGATGCCGGCGAGATAGCGCGCAGCGTCGATCTCGCGGCCCGTGTCCGGCGTCGTGTCGATCCGCACCAGGTCCCGAAGGCGCCGGACGTTCTCGTCCGCCTCGTAGTCCACCTCCCGCCAGCTCGTGTCGAAGATCGGCGCCGGCGCCGTCCGCCGGGAGAACACCACGGCGAACGCGAGGGCCGCGAGCAACGCTCCATAGAGCACGATCCGGGCAGCCAGGCGGTGCCGCGCGTTCGACTTCGCGCTCGACATGTGCGGAATCAGCTTAGCGCCTCCCACCTGAGCTGTACGGTCACCAAGCTGCTACCGTCCATGCCGCCGCTCGTGCAGCTCTCCAACCACCAGCCGTTCCGCGGCATCGGAAGGGGCCTGCTGATCCTGCTCCTGCTGGGCACGGTCACCTTCGCCGCGCTCGGCTTCGTCGGCGACTTCGAGCAGATCCGCGATCTGATCCGGGACTTCAGTCTCTCGACGCTGGCCGTCGTGCTGCTGCTGTCGGCGGTGAACTACTGGCTGCGCTTCGTTCGCTGGCAGATGTACCTGCGGCAACTCGACGTCCGCCTGAAGTGGAGCCGTAGCCTCGCCATCTTCCTGACCGGCTTCCTGCTCGCGGTGACGCCGGGCAAGGCGGGCGAACTCGCCAAGGCCTGGCTGGCGCGCGAGTTCGGAGGCGGACGGGCGCGCCCGGTCGTCGCCGTCGTCGTCACCGAGCGGCTGCTCGACGTGCTCGCCGTCCTGCTGCTGCTCCTGTCGTCGGTCTTCGTCTTCGCCGGGCAGCGCTCGTTCGTCGCACCCATCGTCCTCGTCGCGGCCGGCGCCGTGGTCGCCGTGGCCTACGGTCCTCTCACGAGACGACTGCTGCCCCTGCTGGCGAAGAGCCGGCTCGCCAGGGCCAAGACCGTCAGAGAACGAGCCGCCCTGCTGATCGACATCCACGGAGCATTCACGAAACTCGTGGAGCCCAGGATGCTGCTCCCGGGCCTCGCCCTCTCCACCGCGGCGTGGGCGGCCGAGGGGATCGGCTGCGCGCTCGTCGTCCGCCACTACGCGCCCTCGGTGCCCGTCCTGGCCTCGGTGTTCGACTACGCGGCCTCCAGCGTCGCGGGCGCCGCCTCGATGATCCCCGGCGGCCTGCTCGCCGCGGAGGGGTCGCTCGTCCTGCTGCTGGAACGCCAGGGCGTCGCTCTCGACGCCGCGATGGCCTCGACCATCATCGTCCGCGCCGCCACCTTCTGGTTCGCGGTCGCGGTCGGCGTCCTGGCCATGCCCTGGGTGCTGTCGCTACTCCGCCGGCCCCGCCAGATAGACGATCACGAAGACGGCGAGGGCGTAGAGCCCCACGTTCACCAGGAAGGGAACGTCGTACAGGAGTAGCTCGGTCGGATTCCGCTGCTTGGGATTCTCGGCCTTGTGGATCAGGTACAGGTAGCGGAAGATGCCGAAGAGCACGAACGGAACGGTCCAGACCAGGCCGTAGTCGCCGAAGCGCACGACCGTCTCGTCGGCGGTCGTGTAGAGGGCGTAGGACAGCAGGGTCGAAGCCGTCACGACGTTCATCATCTGGTCCAGGAACGTCGGGCTGTAGTGATCGAGAACCGCCCGCTGCTCGCCGGCGTCGGCCGGAAGCAGCACGAGTTCGTGGCGGCGCTTGGAGAACCCCAGGAACAGCGACAGGAAGACAGTGCAAAGCAGCAGCCAGGCGGACACGGTGACCCCGACCGCGGCCGCTCCGACCACCACCCGGATGACGTAGCCGCTCGCGAGCACCATCACGTCGACGATCACGATCTCCTTCAGCCAGAGGCTGTAGAGCAGGTTCGCCAGCAGGTAGAGGCCGACCAGGAGCGCCGTCTCCCGGTTGAGCGTCCAGGCCGCGATCAGCGAGGCGGCGGCAAGCGCCGCGCCCGTGGCGGCGGCGGGAACCGTGCCCAGGGCGCCGGACGCCACGGGCCGCAACCGTTTCCGGGGATGGCGGCGGTCCTGCTCGCGGTCGCGCAGGTCGTTGAACAGGTAGACGGCGCTGGCCGCGGCACAGAACGCGAGGAAGGCGATCGCCGAAGCCTCCATCGTGCCGCGATCCAGGAGACTGCCGGCGAACGTCGCCGGCGCAAGAACGAACACGTTCTTGCTCCACTGCGCCGGCCGCAGCGACCTGAAGAGCGGCACGAAACTGTCAGCCGCGGCCGGAAACGGGGATCCCGAACTCGCGGAGGGTTCCCTCGAGCGTCGGCCGTCCCAGGCGCATCCGGTCGTCGGTCAGCAGGTAGGAGAAGAGGAAGCCGCCCCCCAGCATGAGGATCCCGACCAGGAAGCAGTACATGACCGCGCGGTCGGGGTAGCCGTCCTTGAGGTAGCCCAGGTAGACGGGACCGACGATTCCGGCGGCCGCCCACGCGGTGAGCACGGCGCCGTAGATCGAGGACATCTTTCGCGAACCGAACACGTCCAGGACGAAGGGCGGCATCGTCGCGAAGCCGCCGCCGAAGCAGAGCAGCACGTAGCAGACGAGGATCGAGAAGATCCACGGATTCGTCTCGGTCATCAGCACGCCGAACACGACCATCTGGCTCGCGAGCAGGATCCGGAACACCTTCACCCGGCCGATACGGTCCGACAGCAGGCCCCAGAACAGCCTCCCCACGCCGTTGCACAGCGAACTGATCGCGATCAGCGTGGCCCCGTACTCCGCCAGGGTCGCCGGCTCGAGCGAGGGGTCGGAGAGGCCCCAGACCTCCTGGAGCAGCTCCGACTGGAAGCTGATCACCGTGATGCCGGCCGCGATGTTGAAGAAGAAGACGATCCACATGAACACGAACTGCTGGGAACCGAGGTAGGTCCTGACGGCCGTGTCGTCTTCCGCCGGCGCCGGCTCCGCGGCGGGCCCGGCGACGGACTTCACCAGGTCAGAGGGAACGGGCGGATCGCTCAGCAGCAGGCTGCAGGGGATCAGGAGGCAGGCGAACGTGATGCCGAGCCAGAGGAACACTTCGGACAGGTCCTCGCCCGTGCGCAGCACCAGCAGGGGCGCCAGCCCCTTGCTGAGCAGGAAGGCGCCGACGCCGAAGCCCATGACGACGACCCCTGTGACCAGGCCCTTGTGGTCCGGGAACCACTTGGCCACCGTCGCGACCGGCGTCACGTAGCCCAGGCCGATGCCGGCGCCGCCGATCACGCCGTAGCCGATGTAGAACAGCGGCAGCATGTCCAGCCGGAGGGCGGCTGCCGCGACCAGGTAGCCGCCCGAGAACAGGATGCTGCCGATCAGGGCGAGCTTCCGGGGTCCGAGCCGCGGCAGAGCCTGCCCGGCCCAGGCCGCCGACACGCCCAGCGTGAAGATCGTGATGCTGAACGCCCAGGCCGTCTGCGAGAAGGTCCACCCGGCCTGGCGGACGAGCATCGTCTGGAAGAAGCTCCAGGCATAGACGGTGCCGAAGCACAACTGAAGCGTCGTGCAGAGCAGCGCGATGACGACTCTCGGTACCCGCACGCCGGCGCTACTCCGTACCGGACGTGCCCGCCGGCAGACCCCGGCCGCCGCCCTGGCGCGACACGTGAAGGAACAGCCGCGCCAGGTGGCCCGCCTCGTCGTCGCGCGCCAGGATGTCCCGCTCGCCGAGCTCGTCGTTCTCTCCGTCCTTCGCCAGTTCCACCGCGTAGGCGAGCAGTTCGCCCAGCGGCTTCGCGGCCAGATTGACGAACCAGATCGAGGCCAGCACGGCGATGAGGAGCATGACGCTGATCAGGTAGACCTGCTGGCCGATCGCCCGCTGGATCTTGAGCGCGACGACATCGAGGTCCATGCCGACGTGGACCGTCCCGGCGACTCCGGCCAGGATCGGGCTGCCGACCTCGATGAAGTCGCCCATCCCGGGCAGGCTCCGTTCAACCGGCGCCGTGTTGCTGTGTTCGCTCTCGAGAATCTCCTCGGGGATGCCGGGCACGAAGGTGTGCGCCAGGAACTCGCCCGTTTCGCTCGTGATGTAGATGTACCGGATGCCCTGAACCTCGAGAAACTGGTCGACCAGCGACTGCAGCGTCGCGAGATTCTGGTTCAGGAGAATGCCGGCGCTCGAGTCCGCGATCGTCTTGGCGATGTTCTGGGTGTTGACCTCGTACTCCGCCGACAACTCCGTGTCGACGGTGTAGATGCAGAGAATGGAGGTCGACAGGACGATCAGGCCGAAGACGGCGAAGATGCCGAATCTCGTCCACTTGAACAGCCTGCGGATTCTCATATCAGCCGAACCTGGCGCCCCAGTCGTCGAGCGGAACGAACCGGCCCTCCTCGACGACGGTGTGGTACACGCTCTGGAGCCCCTGACGCCGGTCGGGACCGAACGACACGCGTTCGCTGATCCCGAGGTCGAAGTCCTCGATGGAGAAGATCGCCTCCTCCAGCCCCGCCCGATCCGGGTTCGGACCGAGGCGCCGGAGAATCTCTCCCATCAGCTTGGCGTTCAGGAATCCCTCGAGGCTGCCGAAGCTGTGCGGGAACGGCGCGTACTCCTCCTGCACCAGGTCGGCCGGCACCTGGGGGTCGTAGCGGGCCATCAGTTCCCGGTACTCCTGGACGGCCGGGATCGAGGTGTCCTCGTAGCTGGGTACGACCTGGGAGTTGATCAACTGCCGGGTGTATCGCTCGGCATCGTCCTGCCCCTCGGTCAGGAGCTTCAGCAGGTTCTCGCTGCCGACGAAGGAGAGGTTGGCGATCGGCACGTCGAGCCCGAGGTCGACGGCGTCCCGCGCGAACGCGGCGCAGGCGGCGTACGCGCCGATGCAGATGACGGCGTCCGGTGCGACGCCCTGCAGGATCTCGACCTGCTTTCTCATGCTGCCGGTGAACTTCTCGCCGCGGCTGTAGGTCGCCTCGCCCGCCAGCCGCTCGCCGTGCTTGTCCAGGGCCGCCCTGACGCCGGCCCAGCCGCTCCGGCCGTAGGCGTCGATCTGGTAGAAGACGGCGATTCGCCGCCTGCCGATCTGCACGAGATTGTCGACCAGCCCCGCCGTCTCCTGGTTGTAGGAGGCTCGCAGGTTGAACGCGAACTCGCCGTAGGGCGGCTCCCGTTGCGGCTGGGCGCCGGTGAACGGGAAGAAGAGGAAGATCTTCTCGTCCTGGAACTTCTTGAGGATCGGGAGGACCCGGGTGACGGTCGGCGTCCCGACGTAGCCGAACAGGGAGAAGACCTTGTCCTCCAGCATCAGCCTCATCGTGTTCTGGACGCAGGGATCGGGTTGATAGCCGTCGTCGTACAACCTCAGGCTGACCCTCCGGCCCTCGATGCCGCCGTTCTCGTTGACGTGGTTGAAGTACGCCATGGCGCCGCGGTAGAGCTCCGTGCCGAGGCCCCGGGACGGACCCGAGAAGGCGGCGGACACGCCGAGCACGATCTCTTCGTCCGTGGCGCCGCGACCTTCCGCCCGGTCCGACGACTCGGCCTCGGAGCCTCCGGATTCCTGGCCGCGGCCCGCCACCAGCGCCGACGCGGTGAAGGGTGCGACGAGCAGCGCGGCCAGGCCGGATCGCATCACGGACTTCCTGGTGACCAGGGGACCCCACTTGCCGTCAGGCGAAGCTTCCGGTTCGAGACTGCATTGCATGAAGGTCCTCCTGTTCCGTTGGCCTGCTCGGACAATATCGCCATTCGCCGGACCACCGGACCTCGCAACGCTAGGATGCGCCTTCTGGAATGAAGAACGGCCTGAAGAAGGTACTCGTCGCGAACCGCGGCGAGATCGCGGTGCGGGTGATCCGGGCGCTCCGCGAACGCGGCATCGTCTCGGTCGCCGTCTACTCGGAGGCGGACCGCGACGGCCTGGCCGTGCAGATGGCTGACGAGGCCCACTGCATCGGCCCCGCGCCCTCGATCGAGAGCTACCTTCAGGCCGGGAGGATCGTCGACCTGGCCGCGGCCGTCGGCGCCGAAGCGATCCACCCCGGCTACGGCTTCCTGTCCGAGAACGCCGGGTTCGCGCGCCTCTGCGAGGAGCGCGGCATCGCCTTCATCGGGCCGCCCTCCGCGGCGATCGCCGCGATGGGTTCGAAGATCGAGAGCCGACGCCTGATGACCGCGGCCGGCGTACCCATCGTGCCGGGGGGCACCGACCCCCTGGCCTCCGCCGAAGCGGCCCGCGAAGCGGCAAGCGAGATCGGCTATCCGGTCATGCTCAAGGCTTCCGCCGGCGGCGGCGGCAAGGGGATGCGGCTGGTGCGCGAGGAAAGCGAACTCCAAGCGGCATTCCGGGGAGCGACCTCCGAGGCCGGCGCCAGCTTCAACGACGCCTCGGTCTACATCGAACGCTTCGTCGAGCGGCCCCGCCACGTCGAGATCCAGGTACTCGGCGACCGCCACGGCCGGATCGTCTCCCTCGGCGAACGCGAGTGCTCCCTGCAACGAAGGCACCAGAAGGTCGTCGAAGAGGCGCCGTCGCCCGCCGTCGACGCGGATCTCCGCCACCGCATGGGCGAAGCGGCGGTCCGCGCCGCGGCCGCCGTGAACTACGTCGGCGCGGGCACGGTGGAGTTCCTGCTCGATCCCCAGGGAGAGTTCTACTTCCTGGAGATGAACACGAGAATCCAGGTCGAGCATCCGGTGACCGAACTGGTCACCGGCATCGACATCGTCGCCGCCCAGCTCGACATCGCGGCCGGCGAGCCGTTGCCGGAGGCGCTGGCGAACAGCCTGGAGCCCCGCGGTCACGCGGTTGAGGTCCGGCTGTATGCGGAGGACCCGTTCCGCAACTTCGCTCCTTCACCCGGCCGGATCGAACTGCTCCAACTGCCGGAGGGTCCCGGCGTCCGGAATGACTGCGGCGTGTACGAGGGCGCCGAGGTCACGATCCACTACGACCCGATGCTGGCCAAGCTGATCGTCTGGGGGCGCGACCGGAACGACGCTCTGGCGCGGCTCAGGCGGGCCCTCGCCGAGACCCGGGTGGAGGGCATCCGCACCAACCTGCCCCTCTTCGAGCAACTGCTCGAAGACGAGGACTTCATGACAGGCAATATGGACATCTCGATGCTCGATCGCAAGCTCGAGAACGGCGAGTTGCGGCCGGTCGCGCCGGACGACGACGCCCTGGAGGCTGATCTTCCCGTCCTCGCCGCCGTCCTCGCCCACCTCAAGCGGGCCGAGGCGAACGGAACCGCGGCCGCGGCCGACGGCGGCGCCCCGCGGTCGAACTGGCGCCTCGCGGCGCGACGCGACGCCCGGAGGACCACGACGTGGAACTGATCGTCGCCCGGTCGGCCGACGAGGTCCGCGTCGAGGTCCGCGCCGAGGCGAACGGCCACTGGACCGTCGCCGTCGACGACCGCGAGTACCGGGTCGACGCCGCGACGCTGGGACGGCCGGACGTCCTGAGCGTGATCGTCGACGGGCGCCAGGCGACGCAGAGCGTCCGCTCGCTGGGCAACGGCCTCTACGACGTCGACGGCGCCGAACTGAAGGTGATCGATCCCCGCTCCCGGGCCCTCGGCGAGGCGACGCAGCAGGGAGCAGCGGACACCTTCGAGGCAACCGCCTACATGCCCGGTCGTGTAGTGGCCGTGCTCGCGGCCGAAGGCGACGAGGTGACCTCGGGGCAGGGCGTCGTCGTGCTCGAAGCGATGAAGATGGAGAACGAAATCCAGTCGGAGATCGACGGGTGCCTCGAGCAGCTCCTGGTCGAGGTCGGCCAGACCGTCGACGGCGGCCAGCCGCTGTTCGTCGTCGCCGCCGGCGACGACGAATAGCTAGTTCGCTTCCCGCACCAGCACCTTCGACGCCGCCGGAAAGCCCAGGCTGAACTCCCGCGCGCCCGAGACCACCGCAACGCTGCCGGCAGTCTCGTCCCGCGCCGCCACCTCGACCTGGCTGCCCGGCGCCAGCCCCTCGCGCTCCGCGAAGCGCAGGAACTCGGCGTTCTGGTCCGTCACCCGCACCACCTCGACGACCTGGTTCAGGGCGCACTTCAGGAGGCTCGGATGATCCACCAGTTCGATGTGACCGTCGGCGCTCGGAATCGGATCGCCGTGGGGATCCACCGAGGGATGGCCGAGCATCTCGTCCATCCGCTCGATCATCCGCCCGGAAACGGAGTGCTCGAGCAGTTCGGCCTCCGAGTGGACCTCGCTCCAGTCGAAGCCCATCACGTTGACCAGGAAGAGCTCGATCAGCCGATGCCGCCTGAGTACGTGAGTCGCCAGCTTGCGGCCCGCCGGCAGGAGCCGGACGCCGCTATACGGTTCGTAGGCGACGAGTCCGGAGTCGGCCAGGGTCTTCATCATCGCCGTGACCGAGGCGGGCGCTACCTTGAGCCGCGCCGCGATCCGACCCATCGGCACGAGCTGCGCGCCCGCCAGCCGGGCCCCCTGTCCCGCCAGAAACTCGTGCTCCGCCAGGAAGATGCACTTCAGGTAGTCCTCGACAGTGCTACTCGCGCGCATCTTCCACCCCGCCCGGGCTCACGAGTGTACCGGCGCTCCCGGCCTCGCCGCCCGCGCACCGGAGCACCGACTCCAGGAGGCCGGGCCGGCGCCCGTCGATGATGAGCGATTCGACGCCGCGCCGAGCCAGCCTCCAGGCGGTCGACACGCGGTGCTCCATGCCGCCGGTGACATCGATCGCCGGTGAACTTCCGGCGGCCTCGGACGCTGCCCCGATGTTCGCCGCGTCGATGCGAGGAACGAGCCGCCCGGCGTCGTCCAGGACGCCGGCCGTGGCGCCGAGCCACACCGCCCGCCGCACGTCGATACCGAGCGGAACGAGGGCGCCGGCAAGGAACTCGAACACGGTCTCCGTCGACGCGATCGAGGCCCCGCGCGCGCGGTCCACGACGACATCGCCCATCGTGACCGGGACCAGGCCGAGTCGCAGGGCTGCCGCCAGCGGTTCGGGCGGCGGACCGCCGGGCTCTCCGTCGTCCGCCACCAGGAACGCCGACGGCAGTTGCGAGTACGCCGGCACGCCGGCAGCGATCAGGCGGGAAACGACCTGGCGGTGGAGTTCTTGGGCCGCCGCCTGCGTGCGCGCGATGCCCATCCGGTCCGCCGCCGAGCCCAGCCGCCGGCCGCCGGCGCCTCCCGCCAAGCCCGCGGCGCTGGCCTCCGGGTGTCCGAAGGAACCGCTGCCGTGACCGATCACGAGGCCGCCCCCAGACCACCCGGCCGCGATCTCGGCCGCCAGGCGCCGCAGGTGTTCCTTCGCGACGGTGCGCGGTTTCGTCTTGTCGGTGATCAGGCTGCCGCCGAGCTTGACCAGGGTGACGTCCAGCCGCCCGTTCGAGGCGTTCGCGGCGACGGCCGCACTCAAAGCTCGGCTCCGCCCCGCCACACGGGCGGGCCTCCGGTCCGGTCGCGCAGCACCCGCTCGACGCTGCCGAGAGCCACGAGCCGTTCCGCCACCTGCCCGGCGTCCGCCGGCTGGCAGATCACGTGGACGTTCGCGCCGGCATCCATGGTGGCGTAGGCGGCCAAGCCGTCCGCGCGCAGCTCGCGCACCGCGGCCAGTACCTCGATCGTCCCAGGCGACCAGTAGTAGACCGGCGGCCGCGAGGACATCGCGATGAGGTGCAGGTCGATCCCCTCCTCCTCGACCGCGTCGCCGAGCGCCTCGAAGTCGCGGCCATGGAGCGCGGCGCGCACCCGCTCAAGCCGCCCGTCGAGAGCGGCCAGGCGCGGCGCGAAGTACGGGCTGCTCGTGGCGCGCCGGTGGCCGTCCCGCGACGACACCTTCTTCGCTCCCGTCTCGACGACCGCGACCAGGTCGCAGAGTTCCCACGCCTGCTCGTCCAGGATCTGAACCGCCGCGTTGCCGTCCCCGTCCGGCCACTCGACGTAGCCGCCCCAGGCCGAGCGGGCGGCCGAGCCCGAACCGCTGCTCCGCGACAGGGCGGAGAGCGTCCGCGGCGCCAGGTCGAAGCCCATGCAAGCCGAGGCGGCGAGCGTCAGCGCGGTGAAACCGGAGGCCGACGAGGCGATCCCGGCGGCCGACGGGAAGGTGTTGCCCGTCGCGATCCGGAATCCGCCCGCGTAGGGCGCCGCCGTCTGCCGCGACCATTCCCGCAGCCGATCCAGGTGCCGTCGCGTGCGCTCGACGAAGGCCGGCGGCGCTTCCGCGGCGGCCGCGGAACGGCCGGCGGCCGGCTCCTGCAACCAGTGAATCTCGTCGTCGCTGCCTTCAGGGAGCGGCGATGCGGAGCAGATCGACCGACAGGCGTCCAGGGTCATCGACAGCGAGCGGTTGAAGGGAACGGGACCCTCGGAGTCGGCCTCGAGATCGCGGGCGCCCCAGTACTTGATGAAGGCGATGTTCGAAGGCGCCTCGGCCGTCACGGGGCCAGGCTCATGAGCCGGTTCCAGCGCGGAGTTCATCGGCCCGGAGCCTACAGTCGATCGGCCGCCCGACCCTCGAACCTCAGGCCGTCGGCGCCGATCGCCGCGTTCACGGGCTCGAGGTCCGACAGTCCGTCGACGGTCCCGGCCGGCCGGCCGGCGAGCATGCAGATCAAGGCGCCGGCCGACTCGCCCTCCAGGGCGCCGGCGCCGGAGATCTTCGCCGCGGCCCCGGCGGTTTCCACCGACGCGATCCGGCGCGCGACCGCCGGCGGCACGACGCCGAGATCGACCAGGGCGCGATGACCCTCGGCAATGGCAGACGCGGCATCCCGCGGCCCGCCATGCCGTAGCGCCGCACGGAAGGACTCCACCGCCGCCTCGATGCGGTCGAACACGGCGGCCGTCCGCTCAGGCTCCTCGTCGTAGCGCCGGCGCACCGCCGTCACCACGGCGCCCGTGGTCTGGCCGGGCGTCCCGCTGTCGAGGATCTCGACCGCACCGGAAAGCCACTCCGGCCGCGGCAGGTCGTCGAAGCGCAGCTCGTCCCCCGCACGGCGGACGAGCAGGACGCCACCCCGCAGCACAGTCCCGCTGTCGATCCCCGACGGGAAGCCGTGTTGCCGGCGCTCCACCTCGAGTGCCGCCGCCTCGATTGCCTCGAGGTCGTCAACCAGGTTGGCCCGCCCTCCTGCCAGTGCCCGCACAGCGGCCACCACTCCGACCGCGGCCGCGGCCGAACTGCCCAGACCGGCGCCGACCGGAAGCTGAGACCGCACCCGCAACTCCAGAGTCCTTCCCCGCAGCCGTTCCGAAGCCGGCGGCGGCACCGAGGCCAGCGCCTCGCCGACAGCAATCCGGACCAGGGCGCTCCGGTCGTTCGCCGGCCTGAACGGCGCATCGCCCCTCTCGAACGCGCACCAGCGGCGGCGGGCGTCGCGCGTGAAGTCTTCGAGCGCCGGCCAGGCGTGCTCTTCCCGGAGACCCAGGTCGGGCAGGTTCAGCCGGACCCCACCGGCGCGCGGCGGACCGATTCGTGCCTCGACGGCAAGCCGCAGATCGACCGCAGCCACCACCGCCGACCGGCCATACACCGCCGCATGCTCCCCCATCAGGATCACCTTGCCGGGCACGCTCAACCGGACCGATTCGGCGTCGGCCATGGACGGCGATCAGCCGGCGCTTGCGGCGCTGGAGCGGCCCAGCCGTTCGTGCGCCCGCGCCAGGTCACGCGACGTGAACGCCGCGGTCAGGGACAGTTCGCCGGCCAGGACGACCGCGCCGACGATCTCGGCCAGCCGGCGCACGGCCGCGCCCGGCCGCTCCGCGTCGGGCCGCACGCCCATCACGTCCAGCGCCTCGCGCTGGGTGTCCAGGCCCGTGCCGCCGCCGATCGCCGCCAGGGGGCAATCCGGCATGTAGATCGAGGCGTAGACCGAGCCGTCTTCGCGGGCCTCGAACGAGGCGACCCCCATCGCGCCCTCCACGACGTGGGCGAGGTCCTGGCCGCAGGCGACGAAGACCGCCGCCAGCACGTTCGCGAACTGCGCGTTGAAGGCGAGGGCGCCGGCCGCCACGGAACCGAGCAGGTTCTTCCGGTAGGCCACGTCCTGTAGCGCCTTCGCCTCCGACTTGAGGACCTTCCGCACGGTCGTCTCGTCGAGCACGACCTCGGCGTGAATCCGCTTGCCACGGCCGAGCTGGTAGTTGACCGCGGAGGGTTTCTTGTCGACGCAGTAGTTGCCGGACAGCGCGACGCACTGGACGCCGGTTTCCGGCTCGATCAACTCGGACACGAGGCGGTCGCAGGCGATCGTCACCATGTTCATGCCCATCGCGTCGCCTGTCCCGAAGCGGAACCGAAGGAACACGGTGCTGCCGACGACCGACGGCCGGATCTCCCGGAGCTCCAGGAAGCGGCTCGTTTCGTGAGCCTTGGCGCGGATCGTCTCCTCGTTCGCTTCCAGCCACTCCAGCAGCCGCCTGGTCTCGTCGATCCCCGTCGTGCGGAAAACGGGGGCCCGGGTCATCCCCACGTCCTCGACGTAGACGGTGGCGCCGCCCGCGGCGGTGATCGCACGGCAGCCCCGGTTGACGCTGGCGAGCAGGGCGCCCTCGGTCGTCGCCATCGGCACGCAGACCGTGCCGTCGATCTCGCTGCCCCGTACGTGGACCGGCCCGGCGACGCCCATCGGCACCTGGGCGGCGCCGATGAAGTTCTCGCAGTTCTGGGTCGAGGCCCGTTCGCCGTCCAGGGCGTAGCTGCCGATCGCCGTGAGCGGACCGCTGCCGGTCGCCAGGTCCAGGGCCCGGCGGCGCACGGCTGCCTGTCCCGCGGCATCGAGGCCGGCCGGCGGCCGGTGGAAGCCGCGCTCCGAGCCGGCGATCTCGGCCGCCGCGGCCTCGAGTTCGGGGGCCAGTTCGGAGCCGGAATCCAGCCGATCAGCCATCGCCGGTCTCCTTCACCAGCGGCACGCGGCGCAACGCCGCGAGGTCGGCGGCGCCGGTGCAGAACATGCAGGTGCGCAGCTCGAAGGCAGTGCGGGAGATCCGGTCGACGACCGCGTCGGTCGACCTGTTGGCCGCTTCCAGGAACGGGAACGCCATGCCGGCGATGTCGGCGCCGAGCGCCAGCGCCTTCGCCGCGTCGACGCCGGAGCGGATGCCGCCGCTGCCGATCACCTGGACGCCGGGAACCGCCGCCAACTGCCGGATCGACTCCGGCGTCGGCAGCCCCCAGTCGGCGAAGCGTTCGCCGAGCGCCACCTCGTCGGCCCGGGCCGCCTCGATCCGCGCCCAGCTCGTGCCGCCCACACCGGCCGTGTCCAGGATGCGGACACCGACGTTGGCCAGTTCGCGGCCGACTGCGGCGGAGATGCCGCAGCCGATCTCCTTGACCACGACCGGCACGTCCAGCGCCTCGACCACGCGCGCAATCTTCGGCAGCAGTCCCCGGAAGTTCAGTTGCCCCTCCGGCTGCAGCGCCTCCTGAAGGGCGTTCAGGTGCAGCACCAGGGCGTCCGCTTCGACCATGTCGACCGCGGCCCGGCACTCGTCGACGCCGTACCCGTAGTTCAGTTGCACCGCGCCCAGGTTGGCGAGGATCGGCACGTTCGGCGCGAACTCCCGGACCCGGAACGTCGCCGCGGTCTCCGGATCGTCGATCGCCTTGCGCTGCGAACCGACTCCGAGAGCGACCCGCGTAGCCTCGGCCGCCTCGGCCAGACGCCGGTTGATCTCCTCCGCGGCGCCGGTCCCCCCCGTCATGCACGAGATGAGCAGCGGCGCCTCGAGTTCCCGTCCCAGGAAGCCGCCGCCGATCCGCACATCATCGAAGTCGATCTCCGGCAACGCCCGGTGCTCGAAGCGGTAGTCGTCGAAGTAGCTGCGCTCCACCTGCATGCGCCGATCCAGCGCCAGCCGGATGTGCTCCGCCTTGCGGTCCCGCTCCCCCTCGGCCGCCGCCAGCAGCGGACGAGTGCTCACGCGACCGCCCCGATCTTGCGGCTACGCATGCGCGGGACTGTACCGGAATTCGCGTAAGTGAAGCGTTCACGGTCGGATGCGACTGCGACGGCCGCGACTGCGGCCGCGGCCACTGCGGCCGCCGGAAGCGGGTCCGGGGGAGGGTCCCAGACGGACGCTCGCACCCGCTTGGTGAAGGCGAGGGTTGGTGCTCGCTTCGGTCGGCTGCGCTCCGCTAGTTCCCTGGTTGCCGAGAGGGTCTCGAAAGTCGCTGGCCTCCAGCCCGCTGGGACCCTCCCCCGGACCCGCTTCCGGCTGGATATCGGCAGGCATCGAGGCGGTCGCAAACCGGGTGCGCCGGCGCCCTCGCCGGCTGCCGCCGAAGGCGTGTTCCATGGGTCTTCTGACCCGTGGAACACAAGGTGCCGACCGTCAGGCCGGCTTCGATCCAGTCATGTGAGGAAATCCGCGAGACGGGACAGGAGCAGCAGGGCGCCGCCGCCGCCTAGAAGACGCCACAGGAGTCGCGATTCCAGAGCCGCGATCTCGGATCGCAGGCCGGCGATCTCGGTGCGTATCTCCGCCGCCAGAACGGCCATGTCGCCCCGAGTGACGGGCTCGTCGCGCCGCGACAGCCGGTCGTCCCGTTCCGCCGCCTGATCAACCGTCGTCATCACCGACAGGCTACCGACTGCCTCCGTCGAGGGTCAACGGCGGAACGACCTTCTTTCCGCGCAGTCACCGATCGGTCAGCGAACGGTTACATCGCTACCGCGCTTGACAGGCCTGTCTACTCTGACCAGAGTGACTGGATGAAGCGGGCCAGCGTCAGCGAAACGAAGAACAACCTCAGCGGACTGCTCCACGCTCCAGACGATGCCGCGGCAGAGCTGGTCCGTCAGGACTTCGCGACAGCACCCCGCGTTCTGCTGGATGTCGAGCGTGTACTGCAGGCGAGACTCCCGCGCCTTCCGGAGGGCATCAGTGCAAGCCGTCTGGTCGCCGCGGAGAGGGCGAACGACGGCTGAAGCACCGGGAATCCTTCGCCGCGAGCGGCACATCGAGAGCACCGGACTCGAGATCGCTCACAGGCAGCTTGATCGCTTGCGCTCCAGTTGACAGCCGCGCTCACGGCGGCCTCAGAAGATCCGTCCGCCCTCGAGCTCGTATGCAGTGACGAAAGGCTCTCCCAGGCAGCCCGTACCGAGGGCTTCTTCGTCCGCCAGCCGAAACGGCCATCGACGTCGACGACGAGGCGCGTTCCGAGCAAGCCTGTGGCGCCTGCCGCACCTCGAAGACGGGACGTGCCTAAGCGAACAGCCGATCGAGAGCAGTAACGAAGGCAGTGACCGCACCGGCAATCAGCACCATGCGCCAGGTCAGATGAGCCTCCATCGCGCCCAGTTCGCCCCGTAGCTCGGCCAGGTCGCCACGCAACTCGGAGAGGTCGGATCGAGTCGCGACACCTTCTGTAGCGGCGGACCGGATCGTCTCGGTCACCGCCGCGGCCTGCGCCGGGTCCATGCCCGCGCCTTCGAGAGTCCGGGCAGCCGCAAGCGTGTCGAAGGTCGTCATCTGGTTGCAGCGTAACAGTCGGTCCGGTGTGCGGTTTCCGTGAACGGGGCCACCGTGGCCACCGTTCCTCTACTGACCTAGACGGAAAGCCGCCGTCGTACCGCCTGCAGGGGCTCCGCGGTGGGGTGCTAGCGTCGCTATCGGGCCGACCCTTGAACCGAACTGGCGTCAACATCGAGTTCCCCGTGGAGGTGCACCGCGAGCGGGCTGCATGGGTGGCTTCGTGTCCACAGCTCCACGTAGCTAGTCAGGGCTCCACAGCCGACGAAGCCACGGCCATGCTGCAGGAGGCCCTGGCCCTGTTCCTCGAGGGCTGCCGTGAGGAGGGGATTCTGGGGAGCGTCCTTGAGGAGAGCGGCCTCACCCTGGCATACGCCGACCGTCAGGTCTTCTTGAGGTCGAGCCAGACGCCGGTGTGATCGGAGAGCTTCTTTCCGCCTTGCTCGCGCGGCGGGAAGATCCCGACACTGTGAACATCGGGGGAACTCGGTTTCGCCTGCTGTGGAGTCAGGTCTTCGGAGTGTGCAATGTGGTCGATCAGCTGAGACCGGTCCTTGTCTGGCGCTGCCTCCCGAAGCCTGACCGTCAAGACCTCACCGCTGTCCTTCTCAGCCGAGGGCGTCCCGTCCAGGAAGCCAGCCGTTGAGATTCGAAGACGCATGAAGGCGTCCGTCAGTGCGGAGTGGAGTTTGCCTCCTTTCGGGGTCCGCTGGTTGAAGTCACCGAGGACGATCGTCCTCCGGCGTGACCTTGCGTAGGACAATCGCTCGAATCCACTGAGCCAATCCAGGTGATCCTGCCACTGCACCCGGTCTCGTCGCCCCCCGTCCACATGCGCACCGCTCCACGGAATGCAGACGCCAACCACCGTGAGCCGCCCGACCGGAGTCTCCGTCACGCCGGCGACCAGCCTTCCCCCGGGCAGGTGCCGCTGCGCGGGGTCAAAGACAGGTGTCCACGGACGCTTGCTCCAGAGCATCACCTTCCGGCGACCCGGACTGGCCTTCGGTAACTCATAGCCCCAGTCCGTACCGGCATCGATGACGTGACCGCCCGTGGGAAGAAGGCCCGCATCCCCCACTTCCGTCACGCAGAGGACATCGCAATTGGGGGCGGCGAGGATCGGTTCGACCCGCTTTCCCTTGGGGGTGCCGGGCTTCGCCCATTCCACGTTCCAGGTGCCGACCCGAACAGAACCGCCCACGCTGCCCTTCCTCGCGGTCTCCTTCCCGGAAGCAATCCCCATGTGCCTGCGCCAGCAGGCGTCTTCGGCCATGGCGCGAACACGAGAGGCCACCAGGTCGTGGTGCTGCTCGGACGGCAATACGAAGAAGACTCGTCCGGTGCCCCTCCTGAACAGGACGGGAATCGCGGCATCGCCGCCAGCGATCCTCGAACCAATCTCGCGGATCTTCTCGTCAATCTGCTCGGGCCAGGGTTTCGTGCGATTCAGATGGTGGTAACACACCAGAGTCTGCCGTCTTTGGGATCCGACAAACTGCTCAGCTTCATCCCACAGGACGTACTGGACGGCGTTCTTGTGGCCTGCCTGGACCGAGGGCGGCTGAAACCCTCGGTCAGGGTCCAGGAAGACGACATCGCAGTCGTGGAACTTCTCGATCGCCCGACCGAGCCACTCCGGTCGGGAGTCGCGCGTCAAGGGCTCACTGAAGTACTTCGTGTCGCGCGGGAGAAGTTCCAGACCTGGACGCTCGATCTTGCTCACAGCCCGCGGACCCGGCTCGTCGAGCAGACTCTTGAGGCCGTCGAACAACCCAGGGTCGCAGTCGCGGTACTCCTCGGGCTTGTCGAGGTACGTAGTGTGCTTGCCGTCCTCGTTGTGGCTTTCGTCGCCCACGAGATACCAGGCAACGCCGAGAGACAGCAGGTCACCGCTGTCCCCGGCACTGACACCACTGATCCTCCTCAGAAGGCCGTACTTCCCGAAGTCGCCTACGTCCCCAAAGTACCGATTCTGCACTTGCGATCCCCCACTTCGTCAGTGGCGGCCCACACCACGACCATCTTGAGGCGGCGAGGGTACTCGATCTCCGCGGGCTCGTGCGGCTCCAGAAGCCGGCCGGAAGGCCGGCGCACCGGCAGTCCCGCAGCCGGGCTCAGCCGCCGATGCGGAACATCTCGACGCGTTCCGGAACTGGCTGCAGGCCGGCGCGGAGGCGCTCCGAGCGGACTTCGGAGTAGCGGTCTTCGCGTTGCCGCCAGTGCTGCGCCAGGAAGGCGAGCAGGTCGTCGTCCGTGGCGCCGGCGCGGAGGCGGTCCCGGAGCGAAGGGCCGGTGTCGGCGAAGAGGCAGGTGTAGAGACGGCCGTCGGATGACAGGCGGGCTCTGGCGCAGTCACCGCAGAACGGCCGGCTGATCGAGGGGATGACTCCGAATTCGACGCCGTCGTCCAGATAGCGGAAACGCTCGGCGACGTCGCTGGGCTGGGCGCGGTCGACGGGTTCGAAGGCCCAGCGTTCGGCGATGCGGTCGGCGATCCCGGAGGCGGTCACGACCTGGTCGAGGCTCCAGTCGTTCACGGTGCCGACGTCCATGAACTCGATGAAGCGGACAATGTGGCCCCGCTCCTTGAAGTAGCCGGCAATGTCGGCGACTTCGTCCTCGTTCGTGCCCTTCATGACGACGGTGTTGATCTTGATCGGTCCAAGGCCAGCGTCGGCAGCGGCGTCGATCCCTTCCAGCACCTGGCCGACGCCGTGGCCGAGGCCGGTGACCCGGCCGAAGACGTCGTCGTGCAGGGACTCGACGCTGACGGTCACCCGGTCGAGGCCGGCGTCGGCCAGGGCCTTCGCCTTGGCGCCGAGCAGGGCGCCGTTGGTAGTCAGGGCGAGGTCCTCGACTCCCGGCACGGCGGCCAGAATCCGGACCAGTTCCTCGATGTCCCGCCGCAGCAGGGGCTCGCCGCCGGTGAGCCGCAGCTTGCGGACGCCGAGTCGCACGAACAGCCGCACCAGGCGTTCGATCTCCTCGAAGGTCATCAACTGCTGCCTGGGCAGGAACTTGTACTCCCGGTCCGCCGGCATGCAGAACGTGCAGCGGAAGTTGCAGCGGTCGATAACCGAGATGCGCAGGTCGCGCACCGGCCGGCCGAGGCGGTCGATGACCGCGAGAGACGAGGCGCCGCCGTTCGTGGAGTCAAGAGGCATGGGCGGACAATGCTACGCGAGGCCGCATGGTCGCCGCTTCGCGGCGGCGCTTTTCCAGAAGGCCGGCGAGGGCGCCGGCGCACCCAGTGGGTCCCGCTAGCGCTCGGCGCGCAGCCAGTCGTCGATCAGACGGCGGGCGATGGAGAACGGCGGCGGTAGCCGCACCTCCCGGGCCCGGAGCGCGTACTCCAGTTCGGCGCGGGTCGCCCACACCGCCTGCTCCAGCTCTTCCGTGTCCACCCGCACGTCGCCGCCGGGCGACGTCGCATAGAAGCCGAGCATGATCGAGGTCGGGAACGGCCAGGGCTGGGAGGAGTGATAGCGGACCGCGTCCACCGCGATGCCGGTCTCCTCCAGGACCTCGCGGGCAACCGCGCTCTCCAGGCTCTCGCCGGGCTCGACGAAGCCGGCGAGGGCCGAGAACATGCCCGGCGGCCAGGAGGCCTGGCGGCCGAGCAGGCAGGATCCGTCTTCCGTTGCACGGCCGGTGTGGACGAGCATGATGACGGCCGGGTCGGTCCGCGGGAAGTGCTCGATGCCGCACGCCGTGCAGACGCGGAGGTGGCCGGCGTTGCGGCTCTCGGTCGCGGCGCCGCACTGGCCGCAGAAGCGGTGCCGGCGATGCCATGTCGCCATGGCGCGGGCGTAGGCAAGGAGGTTGCCGCCGCGGCCGCTCATCGCGGCGCCGACCTGGCGCAGCTCGACGAAGCGGCCGGCGCCCCGCAATGGGCCGGCGAGCGGATCCTCCCGGTCGGAGAGGTCCACCGAGAAGTAGGCGACCCCCTCCGCTTCGCCCAGGAAGACGACGTCCTCCGCCTGCTCGACCAGGCCGACCGCCTCGACGGCCGCCACCGTGCCCGGAACCGGACCCTGGTCTCCGGCGTGAGCGTCGAAGACGAGGCTTCGCTCACGCCACACCGCCGTCAACTGGCTGGCGGGATCGGCGAGGCGGCGCGCCAGCCAATCGGCGTCGGCGCGCCGCTCCGAGCGCCGGTCGACCGCCGGTTCGGCCAGTGCATTGTGGGATCTCATGAGGCCCCGGTCGAGCCCGGAGCGGGGGCGGTCCCCCCGCCGGTCAGGATCCCTCGCCGGCTTCGAGCAGCTCGAGGACAGCCTCCTCGAACTCCGCGTAGAGCATCCGTCCGAGATGAACGTTCGTCAGTTCGCCGCCGCGGTCGAAGAACATGGTCGTCGGCAGCGCACCGGGCCACTCCGGATCGAAGGCCATGACGAAGTCGATCGAGTTGTCCCCGGCAGTGGCCAGGTAGGAGACGAGGCCCGGCGCCCGTTTGGCGAAGAACGGCCGCACCCGGTCCTCGAGCTTCTCGGGATCGTCCATCGAGACGGCGAGCACCACGAGGCCGCGGTCGGCGTAGCGCTCCTGCAGAAGATCGAGCTCAGGCAACTCCTGGAGGCAGGGGATGCACCATGTGGCCCAGTAGTTGACCACGACGACCTTGCCGCGGTGGTGTTCCAGCACGGCGCGGAACTGGTCCGCGGTCGCCGGATGGATCGTGTCGGGTTCGAGCAGGTGATCCACGGCCGCCGTGTCGTCGGCTAGGACGGGCGGCGGGACGGCGATCGCTGCCGCCATCGGAATCAGTGCCCACAGGATGGCCGATGCCGGTCGCTTGGTGTTCAAGGTTCTTGTCTCCCGTGGAGTGCGCCGCGCCGGTGGCGCGGGGAACCAAGTATAGGCGGGTCGGAGTGGTCGCCGCTTCGCGGCGCGTTTCCCCGGCCGCCTTCGGCGGCAGCGGGTCAGAAGACCCGCGCACCCAGCAGAGCGGTGACGCTCAGGTAAGGGCGCGGTAGGTCGGGCCTTCGCGTTCGACCCGACCGTCGCGTTCCAGACGGTCCAGATGCAACTGCATGCTCCACCGTTCGGCCTTCGGAATGCCGGCCCCCTGATCGCGCGGGCGGTAGACGAAACGGTGGGCGACGATGTCGTCCATCGTTCGCGGTTCCATCAGGTACTCGAGCAGGCGCCGCTCGCGGTCGGCGATGCGCTCGACGTAGCGATCCAGGCGGGCGAGAAACGCCTCCCGATCGGCGAGCAGGCCGATGTGGTGGCCGGTGACGTAGTGCCTCGCCTCGATGTCGCGCACCAGTTCGAGCGAACGTTCGAACGCTTCCAGGTCGGACCAGGCGTCGCCGTAGTACGGGCCGAATCCGGTCAGGTCGATGTCGCCCAGGAACAGGACGCCGTCCGGCTCGATCAGCAGGGCGCAGTGGCCGCGGGTATGACCGGGCGTGTGGATCACCCGCACCGACACGCCGCCGCCGAGATCGAACAGGTCGCCGTCCCGAAAGGGCACGGCATCGGGCCGGGGCTCGTAGAAGAACGTCGTCTTGAGGTACCCGCCGTACTCCTCGCGCCGCTCCGGCTCGGCGCCGAAGATGTCCAGAAAGCCGTCGAAGTCGAGCAGGCCGGGCAGATCCTCCTCGTGTACGTACACCGGCGCGTCCCGGAACAGCGGCAGCGCCGCCGTGTGGTCCTCGTGGCAGTGGCTGAGCAGGACGAGGTCGACAGCGGGCAGGGCGCTCCGGCCGCGGGCCCGGACGCCGAGCGACGGGTCGACCAGCATCGTCGACCCGGCGCCCTCGATCAGCAGGGCGTTGTTGTCGGGGTACTTTCCGCCGCCGGCGCCGAACAGAATGGTCGCGGCGCCGATCCGGCGGTCTTCGAGTTCGGTCACCTCAGCCGGCCGACGCCTCGGCGCCCGTCACCCGGGGAACCTGCCAGCCGTTGTGGTACTCGGCCAGGAGCATCGCGTTCGCCTCGTCGTCGCCCTTGAAGCGGCCGGCCTCCTGGTCCCAGTAGACCCTCCGGCCGGTGCGGAACGCGATGTTGCCGAGGTGTGCGTTCACGGCGACGAGAGCGCCGACGTCCGCGTTGCAGCGCGGCTGTTCCCGGGTCTTCATGCACTCGATGAAGTCCTCGGTGTGCTGGGCCAGACCCCGCTGGCTCCGTGAGGCGGACCGGTCGGGAATCGCGGGCGTCTTGTAGAACCTCCTGCCGTCCTCGCGGCCGACTTCGGGCAACACTTCCCAGCCGCCGCGGTCGATGACGAGGGTACCCTTGTTGCCGACGAAGGACACGCCGTGCCCGCGCTGGTGCGGACCGAGCGCGATCCCCAGGGCGTGCTCCCAGATCATCGTGAAGTCGTCGAACTCGTAGACCGCCTGCTGGGTGTCCGGGGTTTCGATCGGGGCGTCCGGATAGCCGAACGGGCCGCCCAGCGACATGACGGACTTCGGCGCGGTCGCTTTCATGCCCATCAGCACCATGTCGATCAGGTGAACTCCCCAGTCCGTCATCAGGCCGCCGGCGTAGTCCCAGTACCAGCGGAAGTTCCAGTGGAAGCGGTTCTCGTTGAAGGGCCGCTTCGGCGCCGGGCCGAGCCACATGTCGTAGTCGACGCCCTTGGGCGGCTTCGAGTCCGGCACGTGCACCGGCGCGTCCCAGTCCATGTAGGCCCAGGCCCTGGCCGTGCGGACCTGCCCGAGTTCGCCGGACCAGAGGTACTCCATCGCGTCCTGCCAGTGCTTGCCCGAGCGCTGCCACTGGCCGACCTGGACTACCCGGCCGTAGGCCCTGGCCGCCTGCTGCATGATGCGGACCTCCTCGATCGAGTTCGCCATCGGCTTCTCGACGTAGACGTCCTTTCCCGCCTCGCAGGCGTCGACCATGATCTTGCAGTGCCAGTGGTCCGGGGTGGCGATGATCACCGCGTCGATCTCGTCGTCCTCGAGCAGCTTGCGGTAGTCGGTGTAGGCGTCCGGCTTGCTGTCGGTCAGCTCCTCGAAGGACTTGACCCGCTCCCCGAGGACGTTGCCGTCCACGTCGCAGAGCGCCGCGCACTCGACCCCGTCGATGTCGAGCATCGAGCCCATGTTGCTCGAACCCATGCCCCTCACGCCGATCGCGCCGACCCGGATGCGATCGCTCGGGGCCACCGCCTTGCCGCGCGCCGGCCGCGCGAACGCCGCTCCCGCCGCGCCGAGGCCGGTAGCGGCTGCTCCGAGACCGCCCATGCCATGAAGAAAGGAACGCCTGGTCGTCGTCATCGTCTCGCTCCCCGCTGGAAAGTCCCGGTGACCCGAATGCCTGTACACTGCGCCATGCAGACCGCGCATGTTACCGACTTGAACGCACCGCTTCCCGCTGCCGACCTGATCGGCAAGCTGCCGAAGACCGACCTTCACGTTCACCTCGACGGTTCGCTCCGGCTCGACACCCTGATCGAGCTCTCGCGCGACGCCCGGCTGGAGCTTCCCTCCCAGACGCCGGAAGGTCTCCTCGAGCTCGTCTTCAAGGAGACGTACGACGACCTCGAGGACTACCTCCGCACGTTCTCCTACACCGCGCCGGCCTTGTGTACCGCCGAGGCGCTGGAGCGCGCCGCGTACGAGCTGGGGGCCGACAACCTGGCCGAGAACGTCTGCTACGTCGAGGTGCGGCTGGCGCCCCAGCTCCACACCGGGCCCGATCTCGACATCGCCGGCGTGCTGGCCGCGGTCGACCGCGGACTCGCCCGCGTCCAGCGCGAGCACGAAGCGACGGACAGCGTACGGAGCGGCGCCGAGCCGCCCTTCCGCTACGGGATCATCGCCTGCGCCCTGCGCATGTTCGGCCCCGGCCACAGCCCGTACTACCGGGGGCTGTTCACCGCGCTCCACGGCTGGCCCAAACCGGAGATCCACGCCGCCGCGTCCCTGTCGCTGGCCCGTTCCGTCGTCGAGGCGCGCGACCGGCTAGGGCTGCCCGTCGTCGCCTTCGACCTCGCCGGCGCCGAGGCGGGCAACCCGGCCGCGGTGCACCGCGACGCCTTCCTCTACGCGCAGCAGCACTTCCTGATGAAGACGATCCACGCCGGCGAGGCCTACGGGCCGGAGAGCATCTTCCAGGCGATCACGCTGCTCCAGGCCGACCGCATCGGCCACGGCACCCACCTCTACGCTGCCGACCGGCTCCGCCGCGACAACCCGGACTCCGCGGCGGCCAGGGACCCCGAGCGCTACATACGCAGCCTGGCCCAGTACATCAGCGACCGGCGGATCACCCTCGAGGTCTGCATCACCTCGAACCTGCAGAGCATCCAGCGCCTCGAGAACTTCGCGGACCACCCCTTCGGCCGGATGATGGAGGATCGGCTCTCGGTCACCCTGTGCACCGACAACCGCCTCATGTCCCGCACCACCGTGACCAGGGAGATCGCCTCCGCCTGCGAGGCCTTCGACCTGTCGCTCGAGGACCTGCGCAACGTGATCATCTACGGCTTCAAGCGCAGCTTCTACCCCGGCAGCTACATCGAGAAGCGGGCCTACGTGCGCCGGGTGATCGACTACTACGACGAGGTGGTTGCGGCGGAGACCTGACCCGCCGCGGCCATCCGCTGCTGGCGCTTTCGCCAGCGCTCACGCGCCTTCTTGGCCTCGGCCTCCCGGTTGCGTGGCGGCGCGGTCGTGGTGAGTTCCTGGAGCAACCGGGCAGTCGTCTCGGCGACGGCGTTCACCGCCCGTTCGAAGGCGGCTTCGTTCGCGCGCGACGGCTTCGTCGAACCGCTGACCTTGCGCACGTACTGGAGCGCCGCGGCGCGCACTTCCCCGTCGTTGGCCGGCGGCTCGAAGTTGTAGAGGACGCGGATGTTCCTGCACATGGTGGTCTCCTTCAGCGGGCGGCGTCGCTCGCGTTCGCGTACGTGGGCCAGTCCGGCTCGTAGTCGGTGCTCTGGTCGCCCCAGGCTGTCCAGAGGTCCGAGTGGCGGCCGCGGGCGAACAGCTCGAGGTACGGGCCCGGGCTGCACGCTTCGATGATGTCGTAGAGCTCGTCCGGCTTGCGGGAGTGCTCCCGCTTGCGGGTGCGGATGATGTTGACCTGCCGGCGGCCGGCGGAGAGGGTGCGCAGCTTGCCGCGGACACCGAAGAGGACGAGTTCCGTCGTGTTGCGGAAGTAGAAGCCGACGCCGCGGCCGTCGGGACCGCCGTCCTTGCGCACCTTGTGCCAGACCAGGTTCGTCTTGTAGGTGAAGCCCCAGCTCTTCATGACCTCGAGGCCCTCCTGGAGGAGGGCGTTGGGCACCCAGAGGTAGAGGTGGGCCGCTTCGGCGCAGGCGGAGGCCACCGGGATCGCGGCGATCTCAGCCTGCGAGAGGGTCGCGTAGCGGCTGAGGCGGTGGTGCTCCGGGGCAACCTTGCCGGTGCGGTTCGTGAACTGCCAGGGGGGGTCGGCGAGGACGCTGCCGAAGGCGCTGTTGGCGTGGGCGCGTTCGAAGTCGGCGGCTGCGGTGGGTGCCATGGCGAATCGATCGTAGCGCCCGAGAGCCGCCTTCGGCGGTAGCGGGTCAGAGGACCCGCGCACCCAGCAGAGGCGGAGCCGCGACCTACCTCTCCTCCACCGTGTACCGCATGAGGAGCCAGGCGTCCGGGTCGATGCGGAGCCTCTCAGGTCGGGCTGGCACGGGCAGCGAGGCGGCCGTCCGCTCGCCTTCGACGTCGACGCGGCCGCGGACGGTGCGGCCGTCGTCGAGCACGGCCTCCACGTCCAGCGGCAGGCGGTAGATCGTCGGACCGAGCTGCGCCACCGTCAGCTCGACCGCCGACGTCGCCTCGTCGAACCGCCATTCGACCTCGAGCTCCGGCACGCCGGGCCGGCGCAGCCACTGGTCGAAGAACCACTCGAGTTCGCGGCCCGATACCTCCTCCATGACCGCGGCGAAGTCGGCGGTCGAGGCGTTCCGGTCGCGGAAGCGCTCGTAGTACGTCCGCATCCCCTTCCAGAACGTGCCGTCGCCGACCTCGCCCCGGAGCATGTGGAGCACCCAGGCAGCCTTCTGGTAGACGTTCGGGCTGAGCAGGCGCCGCGGGTCGGGCACGGACTCCGGCACGATGACCGAGTCCGGGGCCTCCGCCGCGTAGCTCAGGACTCTCGTCCTGGCCCGGTCCATCTGTTCGCGGAAGCGCTCACCGCCGTAGGTCCACTCCAGGTAGCAGGCGGTCAGGTAGGTCGCGAAGCCCTCGCTGAGCCAGACGTGCGGCCAGTCGCTCTCGGTGACGGCGTCGCCGAACCACTGGTGGGCGACCTCGTGCGCGATCAGACCCTCGATGCCGCCTTCGCGGTCGACCGCGTCCTCGTCGTAGAACACGTTGCCGGCGTTCTCCAGGCCGCCCCAGCGGGTCGTCGTCTGCACGTTGGCGAGCTTGGCGTAGGGGTAGTCCCCTAGCCGCCGCTCGAAAGCTCCCAGCACGCGCTGCCCGGGAGCGAACGCTCGCAGACCGACTTCCCGATCCTGCGGGTAGACCCAGGTCTCGACCGGCACGCCGTCGACGGTCGCCTGGCGCTGCCGGACGAAGCGCGCGACGCCGACCGCCATCACCTTCGTGGCGACCGGAGCGCGGCTGCGCCACTCGGTGCTCCGCATGCCGTCGCCCAGGTCGACCGCCTCGACGAAGGCGCCGGTGGCGACGACCTGGTAGTGCGCCGGCGCCGTGACGACGAAGGCCACGGTCGCCTTGTCGGACGGATGATCGACGACCGGCAGCCAGTGGTGCGCCCGGTCCGGCCAGTTGTCAGCGAAGAAGGTCCGCTCGCCGTGGCGGTTCGTGCCGATCGTGAAGCCGTCGGCGGGGACGCCGCGATAGCGGATCTCGATGCGGCGACGTTCGCCGGCACCAGCCTCGCGGCCCAGCGCTACGAGCAGCCGGTCGTCCTGCTGCCGGAACCGGAGAGCCGTGCCGGCGAGGGTCGCCGAGGAGACGACCATGCCGCCCGCTTCCGGGCCGCCGTCCGCGGCCGGGTCGTCGAGGTCGAACCCGACCTCGCGGACGGGTCGCAGGATGCGAAAGGCGATGGCCGCCCGTCCCTCGATCTCGTCGGTCCGGTCCGAGAGTGCGAGTTCGAAGCGGTAGTCGAGGACGTCGATCGCCGCCCCGGGCAACTGCGCGTGGGTGGGCGCAGGCAAGGCCGCGGTCGCCGCCGCGGACAAGGCGGCGGCGACCGTTAGCGGCAGAATTGTCGCCGCTTCGCGGCGCGCATTCCCAGCCGCCTGCGGCGGCGGCGGGTCAGAAGACCCGCGCACCCAGCCGGCAGGAGTCTCAGTCGTTGAGGAACTTGTAGACGAGCGCCGCCACCGCGCCGCCGACCAGCGGACCCACGCCGTAGAGCGCCAGGGTGTTGGCGTCGAAGCCGCCGCCCGTGATCGCTTCCATGACCTGAGGACCGAGTCCAACTGCGGGATTGAACGCACCACCGGATACACCAGCGCCCGTGTACAGGGCAGCCGAGAGTGTAAAGCCGATGGCCAGCCCGCCGACCGGGTTGCCGGCCGACCGCGAGGACATCATGTTCAGGACGACGGTGACGAGCGCGAAGGCGAGAAGCGCCTCGGCCACCACGCCGTGCATGACCGGATGCTCGGTCGGCATCGGCGCCGTGCTGCCGCCCATCAGGTAGCTGTGGACGAGCCAACCAAGGCAGGCGCCGACAACCTGGGCCACCATGTACTGGACCATGTCGGCCACGCCGAGCTTGCCGCGCATCCATGCGGCCAGGCTCACTGCCGGGTTGAAGTGTCCGCCGGACAGGTGTCCGCCGCTGTAGACCATCACCGCCAACATCAGACCGACGGCGATGGGGTTGTTCCCGCTGAAGGCGACGGCCATCATCAAGAACAGCGTGCCGATGCACTCCATGAGCAGCTTGCGCATGTGCCTTTCCTCCCTTGGTTTCTGCTTCTGCCTCTTCCTCCTTGTTTACGCTCAGCCGGAGACCAACCGGCGGCGTTTCCCCAACGATGTTAGCCTCCGGTTATCGTCGCCGGACCATAGAATTTTCCTGATTTTTCCTAAGGGGAGGCAGGCATCAGATGAAGTCAAGAGCCGCGGTTGCCCACGAAGCCGGCAAGCCACTCGAGATCGAAGAAGTCGACGTCGAAGGCCCGAAGGAAGGCGAGGTCCTGGTGCGGGTCGTCGCCACCGGCGTCTGCCACACGGACGCCTATACCCTGTCGGGCGCCGACCCGGAGGGACTGTTCCCCGCGATCCTCGGCCACGAGGGCGGCGCGATCGTGGAAGAGGTCGGGCCCGGCGTGACCTCCGTGGCGCCCGGCGACCACGTGATCCCGCTCTACACGGCGGAATGCCGCGAGTGCAAGTTCTGCCAGTCCGGCAAGACGAATCTCTGCCAGGCGATCCGCGCCACCCAGGGGCAGGGCGTGATGCCCGACGGCAGCTCCCGGTTCTCGAGCGGCGGCAGCTCCCTCTACCACTACATGGGCACGTCGACCTTCTCCGAGTACTCGGTCATCGCCGAGATCTCGACCGCCAAGGTGAACAAGGCGGCGCCGCTGGACAAGGTCTGCCTGCTCGGCTGCGGCATCACGACCGGCATCGGCGCGGTGCTCAACACGGCGAAGGTCGAGCCCGGCTCGACGGTCGCGGTGTTCGGCCTCGGCGGTATCGGTCTGTCGGTGATCCAGGGCGCGGTCATGGCGAAGGCGGGCCGGATCATCGCGATCGACGTCAATCCGTCCAAGTTCGACTTTGCACGCTCCCTCGGCGCCACCGACTTCGTGAACCCGGCCGACCACGACGACCCGATCCAGGAGGTCATCGTCGACCTGACCGACGGCGGCGTGGACTACTCCTTCGAGTGCATCGGCAACGTCGAGGTCATGCGCGCCGCCCTGGAGTGCTGCCACAAGGGCTGGGGCGAGTCCGTGATCATCGGCGTCGCCGGTTCCGGTCAGGAGATCGCCACCCGCCCATTCCAGCTCGTCACCGGCCGCGTCTGGCGCGGCACCGCATTCGGCGGCGTCCGCGGCCGCAGCGACATCCCCGGCATGGTCGAGCAGTACATGGCCGGGGAAATCGAGATCGACAGCATGATCACCCACACGATGGGGCTCGACGACATCAACCACGCCTTCGACCTGATGCACGAAGGCGAGAGCATCCGCTCGGTGGTGCTGTACTAGCTACATGTCCATGACGGCCGCGACGTCGCGGTCCAGTTCGGGCGGCCTGGAGAGCAGCGAGATCCCGAAGAAGAGGGTCAGCGAGACGAGCAGGGAGAGCGCGCCGCCGTCGATGCCGAAGGGGACGCTGAGGCCGAAGGCCTGGATCGAGAAGTTGATGACGAGGCTGGAGCCGATGGCCACGCAGGCCGCGGTCGCGGTGGCCCGCTTCCAGTTGAAGCCGATGGCGACCGCGGGAACCAGGGCGGCGGCGAAGGTGCCCCAGCCGAAGGCCCCGAGCAGCGCGACGAACTCCTGGCCGCTGTAGAGGGCGAACAGGGACGCGGCGACCGCGATGATCACCGTCACGATCCGGGCCCAGAGCAGCTCGTTCTTCAGTGAATGGCCGAGGATGGCGCGCGGAATGTCGTGAATGACCGCGGCGGCGCCGATGTTCAGGAAACCGTCCGCCGTCGACATGATCGCCGCGAACAGGCCCGCGAAGACGACGCCGGCGAGCAGCGGATGGGTGAACGCCTGAAGGAACTGCGGCGCCGCGGCGTCGGCGCCGGGCAGCTCCGGGTGGTTTCCCTGGAGCACCAGGGCCCGCATGACCAGGCCGATGCTGATCCAGAGCAGGGCCGAGACGGCGTAGGCGACGATGGAGATCGGCAGGATGCTGCGGGCGTCCCGCACCCGCCGGCACATCATCATCTTCGTGATGATGTGAGGCTGCCCGGCCAGCCCCAGCGCGAAGACGAAGTACCAGGACAGCGAGTTCATCATCCCAGCCGCTCCCCACGGCCCCATCGACTCCGTGTCGTCGGCCATGATCGTCTCGCTCATGCCGGCGAAACCGCCGTCGATGGCGGCGATCGCCGCCAGCAGAACGAGCACCGCGGCCACCATCATGACGAAGCCCTGGATCAGGTCCGTGTAGACGGAGGCGATGATGCCGCCCGTGACGCAGTAGAAGACGAGCACCGCGCACGAGAAGGCGACGCAGGCCTCGATGCTGACCGGCCCCAGTGCGTTCTGGAGGATGTCCTGGAGGACGGTCGCCATCGCCAGGATCTGCGTTCCCAGGTAGCCCATGACGCCGAGCAGGATGGCCAGGGCGGTCAGCAGGCGGGCCGCGTCGCTCCGGTAGCGCGCCGCGACCGCGTCGGGCAGCGAGATCGAGTCCCGCAGTTCGGCGAACAGGCGCAGCCGCTTGCCCAGCAGGTAGAAGGCGATGACGTAGCCGATCGAGGCGCAGACGACCATCCACAACGAACTCATGCCGAGGCGGTAGACGAGGCCCGGGCCGCCGACGAAGCCGAAGCCGGAAAGGGTGCTCGAGAACACGGCCAGGGCGGTGACGATGATCCCCAGATCCCGGCCCGCCATGAAGAAGTCCCGGGTCGACTTCGTGCGCCGCAGAGCCCACAGGCCGACGCCGATGCAGACGGCGAGGTAGATGCCGATGCAGGTCAGGATGACGGTGTTGCCGCCGCCCTCCATCAGCCGGTTCCGTCCCGGTCCGCGGCGCCGGCCGTGCCATCGGCGCCACGCCGGCGCAGCGCGCGTTCACGCTTCGACTCCGCCGCCAACTGCTCGAACTCCGCGACCTCGTCCTCGCTGATCACCCAGCGGTCGAAGTTCCGCATGTAGAGGAAGGCGAAGACGAGCGGCACCGGCCAGATGCCGTAGAGCATCCAGGCGGAAGGCCGCGGGAAGGAACCGAACAACTCCCGATCGGCGCCCGGCTCGACGTAGCCGCGGTAGCTCAGGACGAGCAGCGTGAAGACCAGGGCGAACAGCGCCAGACCGGACCACAGCGCGCGGCCGCTGCCCGCCGGCAACCTGCCCCGGCGCCGGAGCCCCAGCGCCATCGCGACCACGAACAGGACGATGGACAGGAAGCCGTACAGGAAGCCCCACGGCAGGACGGCATCGTGGCGGTCGGTGCTCCCGCCCTGCCGCATCGTCTCGTACGCCGGGTGGTCGACACCGCGGCCGTCTGGCGGCTCGTCGACCGTCCAGAGAACGAGCACGACGGCGCAGAGCGCGACCAGGGTCGCGAAGATGGCTACCGGGATCCGCATCGTCAAGCCGGCCGCTCGCGCGGCGGCCCCTGCCTCGGCCTCAGTCTCCCTGCGCGATCGGGTTCAGGACCATCGTCATCTGACGGCCCTCCAGCCCCGACCGGGTCTCCACCTCGCCCACGCCCTCGATCGCGTCGCTCACCTTGTCCAGGATGGCGATGCCGAGTTCGGGCCTGCGGAGCTGCCGGTAGCGGAAGAAGATCGTCACCTTGACCTTCTTGCCCTCGCGGAGGAAGCGGAGCGCGCGGTCCGTCTTGATCTGGTAGTCGTGCGGGTCGATCGTCGGCCGGTACTTGACCTCCTTCAGGTCGATCGTCGCCGCCTTCTTCCGTGACTCGCGCTTCTTCTTGTCGCGCTCGAACTTGACCTTGCCCCAGTCCATGACCCGGACCACGGGCGGATCCGCGTTGGGACCGACCTCGACGAGATCGAGCCGAGCGTCCTGGGCCCTCCTCTTCGCGTCCTCCAGGGGAACGACGCCTACCTGGGCGCCGTTCTGATCGATGAGCCGTACCGGGGTCTTGCGGATCCGGTGGTTGATGCGCGGCTCGTTTGATGGGCGTGCGATCTCGAGGCCTCCTGTGCTGCTGCCTACCGGCGCGGGCCGGAACGGACGGCTACCTTAGCCGCTTCCCGCCCGCGAGTGTGTGCGGATCCAGTCTGTTGAACGGACACGGCCGCGGCCGCAGGGCGGCCTTCGCGACCCGTCCTCACGAACGGGTACTCACGTCAACCGGCCACGGCCCGCTTCGCCGGGGCGCCTGCAGCCCGTCGAGCCCGCTTCTTCTTCGTCGCCTTGCGCTGTGCCGCCGCCTTCCTGGCCGGCTTGGATTCGGCGGTTGCCTCCGCCTCCGTCTCGCCGTTCTTCGACAGGCTCGCCTTCAACGCCTCCATCAGGTCGATGATCTGCGCCTGCGGCGCCTCCGTCTCGTCGTCCGCGAGTTCGCGGCCGTCGATCTTGCTCTGGATGGCGTCCCACAGCCGCTTGCGCACGTCGTCCGTGTACTGGTCCGGTTTGAAGTCATCCGAAGCGATCTGCTCGATCAACTGCACGGCGAGTTCCAGTTCGCCCGGCTTGAGTTCCGTCTCCTCCCCGAGCGGCACCTCGTCGAACGACTTCAACTCGTCCTCGTACTTCAACTGCTGCATCAGCAGGCCCGCGCCGTAGGGGCGCAGCATGACGAGGTACTGCTTGCCGCGCGCCGCGTGCTTGGCCAGCGCCGAACGGCCCGTCTTGCGCATCGCCTCGCTGAGGAGCCGGTAGGCGCGTTCGCCGCCCTTCTCCGGGCCGAGGTAGTACGACTTCTCGAAGTAGATCGGCTCGACTTCCGCGAGCGGCACGAACTCGGTGATCTCGATCGCCGGCGACGCCTTCTCCTGGAGTTCCTTGATCTCCTCGTCGCTGAAGGTGACGTACTGGCCCTTGCCGAACTCGTAGCCCTTGATCGTCTCCTTGCGCTCGACGACGTCGCCGGTGCGAGGGTTGATCAACTGCTGTTTGACCCGCGAGTTGTCGCTCGGGTCGAGCATGTTGAAACGCACCGCGCCGGAGGTCTCCGACGTCGAGTACAGGCGGACCGGAATCGAAACGAGTCCGAACGAGACGGTGCCGCCGCCAACCGTACGAGCAGGCATAGACGGCGGATTCTAGCACCGGAAGCGCTTTCGCGGGGCATGGCGCCGGTCTGTGAGAATGCGGTCCTCATGCCGCACGGCGATCTGGAGGCCTACCGCCGCAAGCGTTCGAGCGAGGCGACGCCCGAGCCGATGGGTTCCCGGGCCGCGGCAGGCGGCGGGCGCTTCGTGGTCCAGAAGCACGCCGCCCGGAGGGTCCACTTCGACCTGCGGCTGGAACTCGAGGGCACGCTCAAGTCCTGGGCGGTGCCGCGTGGACCCAGCCTGGACCCCGAGGTCAAGCGGCTCGCGGTGGCCACCGAGGACCACCCGCTGGAGTACGCCGACTTCGAAGGATCCATCCCTGCCGGCAACTACGGCGCCGGCGCGATGATCGTCTGGGACAGCGGGCGCTGGGTCCCGCTCGAGGACCCGGTCGCCGGGATGGAGAGCGGCAAGCTGCTGTTCGAACTCCAGGGCTACAAGCTCCGTGGCGTCTGGACCCTGTTCCGCACGGGCGGTCGACGGCAGACCGACGACGGCAGCCAGTGGCTGCTGATGAAGAAGCCGGACGCGGCGTCGCGCCCGCAGGAGGAAGGCGGCGACGAGGACGGGTTGCCGCCCGAGTCCGTGCTGTCGGGCCTGACCGTCGAGGAGCTTCGGGACGGCTGCGACCGGATCGAAGAGGTGCGGACCGGGATCGAAGCCTCGGATGCGCCCCGCCGGCCGGTGGACCCGCGCTCGCTGCCGCTGATGCTCGCGACCGCCGCCGACCGGCCTTTCTCGCGCGCCGGCTGGATCTACGAGCTGAAGTACGACGGCTACCGCCTGGTCGCCGCCAAGGAAGGCGGCAGCGTGTTCCTCCGCTACCGGCGCGGCGGCGACGTCACGGCGCTCTACCCGGAGCTGGCCCGCGCCCTGCGCCGCCTGCCGGTGGACTCGCTGGTGCTCGACGGCGAGGTCACCGTCCTCGACGGCGGCGGCAGGCCCAGCTTCGCCAGGCTGCAGACGCGCGCCCTGCTCAGTCGCCCGGTCGACATCGAACAGGCCTCGGTACGCCGGCCGGCAACGCTGTTCGCTTTCGACCTCGTCGCGTTCGAGGGCCGCGACCTGCGGCCGCTGCCCCTGCTCGAGCGCAAGGGCTGGCTGGCTCAGGTTCTGCCGCCCGCCGGACCGCTTCGTTACTCGGACCACATCGAGGAACGGGGCGAGGAGTTCTTCGAGCAGGCGGTCGCGATGGGACTCGAGGGCACGATGGCGAAGGACGGCGCGTCGCGCTACACCGGCCGCCGCTCGTCGTCCTGGGTCAAGCTGCGCGCCGAGCGGACGGGGGACTTCGCCATCGTCGGCATGTCGCCGCCCAAGGGCAGCCGGGTCGGCCTGGGCTCGCTCCACCTCGCGGTCTGGAACGCCGAGGCCGGCGGCCTGGTCTACGCCGGTCGTGTCGGCACCGGATTCAGCGACGCGGACCTGACGAACCTGGCGGAGCTTCTGTCGGAGCGCCAGCGCGAGGATCCTCCCTGCCTCGCGCCGGCCGGCGAGGACGCAGCGGCCGGGAACGAGCTGACCGACGGCCACCTGATGGGCGGCCGCATCGAGGACCAGACCTGGGTCGAGCCGGACGACGGGTTCATCTGCGAGGTCCGGTACAAGGAGTGGACTCCCCACGGCATGCTCCGGCATCCCGTCTTCCTCCGCCTGCGTGACGACAAACCGCTAGAGGAATGCGTCCGCCGCGCCGCGCCCCGCGGCGCCGAAGCCGCCCAGCCGGCGCCGCCGAAACGGCAGGTCGACGTCACGAACGAGTCCAAGGTGTTCTGGCCGGACGAGGGCTACACCAAGGGTGACCTGATCGACTTCTACGCCGCCATCTCGCCGGCGATACAGCCTTACCTCTCCGACCGTCCGCTGGTGATGACCCGCTACCCCGACGGGATCGACGGCAAGTCCTTCTTCCAGAAGAACGCGCCCGACTTCGCGCCCGACTGGCTGCAGACGGTCAGGCTGACGAGCCCGCGGACCGGCAAGGACGTCGAGTACTTCGTCTGCCAGAACCGGGAGAGCCTGGTCTACGTGGCCAACCTGGCCGCGATCGTCCTCCACGTCTGGTCCAGCCGGCTGCACCAGCTCGGCCTGCCAGACTGGTGCATTCTCGACCTCGACCCGAAGGACGCGCCCTTCGAGGACGTGATCGAGATCGCCCTCGCCATCCGGCGCCTGTGCCGGAAGATCGAGCTGCCCTGCTTCGTCAAGACGAGCGGTTCGAGCGGCCTGCACGTGCTCCTGCCGCTGGGCGGCGCCTGCACGTACGAGCAGTCGCGCAGCCTGGGACAACTGATCGCAGAGATCATCTGCCGGCAACTGCCCGAGATCGCCACCGTCACCCGCAATCCCGAACGCCGCGGCGGCAAGGTCTACATCGATTTCGTCCAGAACGGCCGCGGCCGCCTGCTCGTCGCCCCGTTCAGCGTCCGTCCCCTGCCGGCGGCGCCCGTGTCGACGCCGCTGCGCTGGTCCGAAGTCAAGCCCGGCCTCGATCTCCGCGACCACAACATCCGGACCGTGCCGGAACGGCTCAGGAAGCTGAAGACCGACCCGCTCCGCGGCGTCCTGACGGAAACGCCCGACCTGCTGGCCGCGCTCCGGCACCTCAGCGAGTTGGTGTAGGGGGGGCCACACCGCTGCGCCATCGTCCCTGCACACAAGGCACCCCACATTGGTGCGCCGGCGCCCCTGCACGCCGATCCCTGCGGCCGCGGGCTGATCTGCTAGGCGATCGAACACGGCAGGACCACAGCTCCCGAGCTGCCCCCGGATGCAAGGAATGACTGCGAGAGAGCCGGCCCAACGAGTCCTTGTCCACAAGCTGCTCGATTGGAATCGAGTCGAGAGACGACTCTGCTCGCTCCCCGCCACTCGCCGTACTTTTCCGTTGGAGATGATGAAGGAGGCGGCAGAGAAGCCTCCGTACTACTGCCATTACATGGCTTGGCGACTCGGCACATGGTCGAGCATCTCCCTGTTCTCGAACTTCGAGAGTCTCCTATGCCATGCTGAGTCGCTTCCTGGGTGGCGCGACGAGGTCAGGCCATTCGTTCACTCGAGCGACTTCGCCGAGTACTGGTCGCTCTTGTGGCAGCTTCAGGTTGCGGAGCACCTCACCAACGTGGGCACGGACGTGCGGTGGACCAAGGGCGGAAGCAAGAAGCCCGCGCCGGATCTCTCTGCCGTAATCGACGGTCGGCAATGGTTCGTCGAGTGCTACGCGCTCCGCAAGTCGTTCGGGATCTTGGGGTTCCTTGAGGACATCCTCCCAAGGATGGACGAGGACGTGCGCACCTACTACGACTCATGCCTTCCGTTCAGCTTGCCGAAGGACAACGAGCGATCGGGCTTCCTTCACGAAGTGCTGAGCCCGGTCCAGGACAGAGAGGGCTTCGTGAGAGCCAAGGCCAAGGCCGAAACTGAGTGGCCGGTCCCTCTCTACGAACATCCGGGCAGTTCCCTCCGCGTCTACCTCAGGGGCGACACTGAGCACTATCGCCCAGGCGTGGTGCGTCGCCAGACCGGCGAGCCAGCGCTTTACGTGAAGAGCGCCCTAAGCGAGACCGTTGCGGCCAAGAACTGCTCGAACGGCCTGCGCGACTATCGGCCCAACCTACTCGCGGTCAACTTTCTCCTGAGCAAAGACTTCCATACGGCTCTGACATTGCGCGAGCGGGAGGAGATTCTGGAGACGGCGCCTCAGCTTGGCGCCAACATCGACGTACTCGCCATTTCCGGAGTGGGAATCGACGAGCGGCTGACCCGAGAGCGACTGAGCGTCGTGACCACGGGAGACGGCGACTGGGCCGGTCTCGACGAAATCGCGACCCCGTTCTGAGTCACGATCACGCGACCGGCTCGGCACGCCTACGACGCAACACGGCGGAGCGGCGCTTCAGGGCTTCGACTCCGAGGCGTCGAACGCGGCGCTAGCCGCGCCTTTCGTCACTGCGCCGCGTGGAGATCCGCGCCTCACGCTCAGGCTTCGGCTCGGATCTCGGCCAGGAGATCCGCGCAGTCGAGTTCTTCCGCAAGACTGCTGAGGAGTCGCTCGTCCGTCGGCGTCGGATCCAGCAGCATTCCGAGCACATCCTGTCTACTCTTGGCGCTGCCTGCCTTGACCCAGAGGAGCTTCGACAGGATGGCGTCTTCCTTCGAGACGATTCTCACACGGAGACCTTCGAGGAGTTCCACGCTACGGCTGCGGCCCAGTTCCCCCGGAACGCTCTCGCCGACATGAAAGTCGGCTTTGATCGTCCTCTCCCGATGGAGGGCCTGGAACAGGCCATCGGTCTCGACCGCCCGGGCCAGCCGCTCACGGTCCACCAGAAACTCTCGACTCAGCGCTTCCGCGAGAAAGCCTGCATCGGGCGGCGTCAACCGCACGACAAAATCGACGTCCTGGGTCAAACGCGGTTCGCCGTAGTACGACGACACCAGGCCTCCAGTGACGTGGTACGGAATCTCTCCGGCTCGAAGCACCGCGATCACCGCCTCCAGGACCGGGCGGAGCGCAGCGACCGTCATGAGTCCAGTTTCGACAGCAGGCGCAGCGCCTCAGGGTCCGACCGATACAACTGCTCGGCGACTCGCTTGTTCACTTCGAACGACGTTAGTTGCGGATCGCGGGCCAGGATCCTACGGACGAGCATCTCCCGGACCTCGACAAAGAGCTGTTCCGACCTCTCGACTCGCTGGCACCCCGTCCAGCCGGCAATCGCTTTGCGATACTCCTCTTCCACGCGAGTCACCAGGACAGCCTACATCGGCGCGGCGACCAGGCGACGCCTCGGAACCGCCAGGGCTGAGTTGCAAGCACCGAAGTGGCGCCCCGCCCGGCGGGCGCCGAACGTCCGGCGAGTACGATCCCTGTCCGCGGCGCACTCTGAGCACCGCGTTGGGGAGAGCGAACAAGTGCGACACCGGATACTGACGATCGGACGCGAACAGAGGACCGGCCAACCGCCGCGGCATGCCGGCGACCAGCTCCTGGGACAGCGCGAGACCCAGGAAGACCAATTCGGTTTCATCGCCGCCAACGAACTCGACCCCGCAGGATTCCACCCGGTCGCCGTCGTCGCCGACGGGATGGGCGGTCACGCCGCCGGCGAGGTTGCCAGCGGACTGGCCGTGCGCTCCTTCATCGAGCGCTACGGGCAGGACGGTCCCGTTTCAGAGCGGCTACGAACGGCCCTGGACGCCGCTAACAGATCTCTCGGCGAGGCCATCCGTGAGGACTCATCCCTTCGGGGCATGGGAACGACCCTGGTGGCCGCAGCGGTGACTTCGGACGGCCTCCACTGGATCAGTGTCGGCGATTCGCCGCTCTACCTCTATCGGGACGGACAGCTGAAGCGCCTGAATGAGGACCACTCGATGAAGCCGGTCATCGACGCCCTGCGGGACGTCGAACCGGGAGTCGCCCGCTCCATGAGTCCGCATCAACTCCGCTCGGCTCTGACCGGGGCCGAAGTGGTCCTCGTCGACGCTCCCACGCTGCCTGAACTGCTCAAGCCGGGAGATCTCGTCGTGGTGACCACCGACGGCCTCGACGCCCTAGACGCATCGGAAACGGCCACCATCATCGACCAGCACAAGGGCGAGGGCCCGGAGGCAACCGTGAAGGCCCTCTTGGAAGCGGTAGAGCAACGCCTGCTTGCGACACAGGACAACACGACCGTCGCGATCGTCGAAGTGCCTGACCCTCTGCCTGGGCAAGACCAAGAAGAGACCTCGTGATCCCCGCCTGAGAGCAGGAACTCGATCTTCGGCCGACCGGCCGCCGATCAGAACTGGAGCCGCAGCCCCGCCCGCACCCGGCGGCTGGTCTGGAAGGCGACCGGCAGCGACTCGCGCGGATCCGGCCTTGCCCCCTGCGCTGCCGCGGCGACGAGCAGGTCGGGCTGGCCGGGGCCGACCAGAACCGGGTCCAGGTAGGCAAGGGGCCAGAGCTGGTCGGCAGCGTCCTGGTCGAAGACGTTGAGAGCCTCGGCGAACAGGGAAAGCCGCCGGTGGTCGGAGCGAAGCGGCACGCGGTAGGTCAGGGACAGGTCCGCGCGCTTGAGATCGGCGCTCTTGACCGGCGCGTCCGCGCCAGGCGCCAGGGGCGTCAGGCCGGTGCTGAGGATGCGCCTCGCTTCGTCGACCCGCACGGTCAAGGCCCGCGGCACGTAGGCAGCCCCCGTGCGGAAGCGGTAGACCAGAGCCATCAGCCAGCGTTCGCCCGGCGACAGAACGAGCCAGCCGGAGAGCTGATGCTCGCGGTCGATGCTCAGGCGGCGGCTGTCGCTCGTGACATCGAACACGTCGCAGGGCACGGGCGAAGAGCAGAGGTCGAGGGCGGCCAGGAGCGGATGGGCGCCGGGCAGGGTTCCCGCCTCCAGCCCGAGTCCGCCGGCCTCGTGGTTGCCGGTGAGGCGGCTCAGGAGGTACGAGAAGTGGATCCTCCAGGAGGGGCTGAAGCCGACGTTCGCGTTGAGTTCGGCGCCCCACCAGTCCTGTTCGAGTAGGGGAAGCGCGCCGCCGGCGCCGCGGCCGGGGGTCAGCAACGTCGGGACGACCTCGCCGCCGGCCGGCAGCGGCATGAGACGGATGCCGTCCCGCAGGCGCCGCCGGGCGACGCGGGCCGAAATCAAGACATCGGGCAGGAACTGATAGCCCGTGCCCAACTGGAGCTCGCGCACCCGACCCGGACGGAGATCCGGGTCCACCGCCGCCCTCGCGAAGTCGAGGCCGGCGCCGCTGTAGCCGCCGGTCGCGTCCAGCGTCGCGACCGCGTCGAGGTCGGACCGACCAGCCCGCGGCCGGGAGACGTCGATGTGCCACCAGGCGGCGCCGCCGTAGACCTTCCATCTTCCGCGGCCGGCGACGTCCCAGACGAACGCGAGCCGCGGCTCCGTGCGGTCGTCGAACTCGAGGTCGAGCGGCCCCGCCTGTTCCTCTTCAGCGCGAAGCCCGCCGTGCAGGGTCAGGTGCCTCCGGAAGGCGCCGCCCACGCGCCAGGCGTCCTGCACGTAGAGGGCGCGCTTCTCCTGCCGCAGGCCGGTGGCGCCGAGCGGTCCACCGCTCCAGGCGTCGAGCCTGCCGCCCGGAAAGCGCAGCATCCGTCCGGAGCGCTCGGAACGGACGAGCTCCAGACTGTTCCTGGAGTCCTGAATACCGATCTCCAGCGTGTGGTCGAAGAAGAAGAACGACGGCTCGACCGCCCAGTTCCGGCGTTCCGCGGCGCGGCGGACCCGGTTCGCCGGCGCGGCCTCGTACCAACCCGACGGCCGGCCGGGCGCCGGCGCCGCGAAGTACAGGCCCGCGCCCTGCCAGGGATCGCCGTCCTCGACGACATCGGATCGGCCGCCGAACACCCGCAGCCACAGGCGGTCCGTGACGCCCCACTCGACGTTGAGGCTGGTGGTCTGCCGTCGCGACCGGTCACTCTCGGTTCCATCCAGCGACGGCAGAACCTGCAGCGCTGGCCGCCGGCCGTCGAGGTCCCCGGACCCGGTGTGGTGCTTCAGGGTCAGGTTGCTGGCCGAACCCGCCCACCAGTCGAGCTTGCCGACCGACTGCTCGATCGTCTCGTCCCAGGTCATCGGCGCGCCCGCGCTGAACAGGCTCTCCGTGCCGCGGGTGCGGCTTCGCGAGTAACCGCCGAACGCGCGGGCGCGCTTGTCCCGCAACGGGCCGCCGGCGAAGAGCGTCGCCTCGTCGCCCTCGACGCGCCTCCTGTCCCGGCCGCCCGCCGGCGCCTCCCCGGCGTCAAGCAGGCGCAGGGCGAGCCGCTCGCCGCTGTCGAGCGGCTCGACCGTCGACCAGCCGCCGTTCACCCGCCAGTCGGTCCCTCCCGACCGCGTGATCAGGTCGATGTGGGGACCGGCCATCGTCGCCGCCAGTTCCATCGTCCAGACGCGCACCTGATCCACCCAGCGTGGATCGATGGCGGCCGACCCCGGTTCGCGAAGTGCGCTCTCCTGACCGTCGATCCGGTACGTGGCGAAGCCGGGCGGCCAGCCGTTGACCGCGACGTCCGCGTCCAGGGCGTCGAGGCCGGAGGCCAGGTCCAGATTGAACGCCGCGACGGGACCGGGAAGCTGCCGCAGGTCGTCGCCCGCCAGGACGTTCCCGTCGCTGCCGGTGACCACGTCGAGCAACGGCGAGGAGACGAGGTCGAGGGCCGACGCGCTGCCGGCGCGCATGTGAAAGTCCACCCGCAGCACGCCGCCCGCAACCAGGATCAGGTTCTCGACCACGGAGGTCGCGTAGCCGTCCACGCTCGCCTCGACGTAGTAGTCGCCCGGAGGCAGACCCGGCGCCCGGAAGCTGCCGCCGCGACCGGCGCGAACCGTCTGGGTGCTGTGCAACTGGTCGCCGGTGATCCTGATCTCGGCGTCCGGCAACGGGACGTCGGTCGCGGCGTCGCGCACCTGGCCGTTGATCTCGCCGTTCAGCCCGGCGGAAGCCGGGCTTGGCCAGAGAAGCGCCACGCCGACCAGCGCCACGACGAGCACGGTCGACACGGCCGGCGCCGCCGCCAGTCGACTCGGCTCCCGTTTCGGCAGGAGCAGGGAAGCACAGGCGGACACGAGGCCGACGACGGCGCCGGCCTGCAGCACCGAAGTCAGTTCGAAACGATCGGCGAGTCCTCCGATTCCCCAGGTGGCGAGCCCGCCCGTCGCGAACAGGAAGCCGAGCGCCGTGCCCGAAGCCAGACCCCGGCGCCAGGGCAGCAGTTCCTGGGCCATGACGATCAGGATGGAGTGCGACGCCCCGAGCAACGCTCCGCACGGCAGGACGACGGCGAAGATGAGGCTCCCGGAGCCCGGCACGAGGGCCAGCAGCAGGGAACCCAGCAGGGTGGTCAGGAAGACGATCGGACGTCGCCCCCAGCGATCGGCCCAGGCCCCCGCCAGAACCGCGGTGACGGCGCCCCCGAGCAGGAACAGCCCGCTGGCGAGCCCCTGAGCCGAGGAGCTGTAACCCTGCTGGCTCAAGAGAAGAGGCAGGAACGCCATCGTTCCGAACATGGCCCAGGAACGGCTGGCGAACACCAGCGCCAGGAGAGCGATGACGCCGCCGCGCACCGGTCGCCGCCGGCCAACCGGCGCTTCCGCGAAAGCAGCCGGCGTCTCTTCTGCCGGCCGCGACGGACCCGGCACGGCATGGAGCCGGCGCGGACCCATCGCGAACGCCATGAAGATCGGCACGGGCAACGCCAGGAGTACGAGCCAGTAGATCCCGTTGAGCCCCGCGCGATCGAGAGCCAGCCCCGCCAGGGCCGGCCCGGTGGTGAGCCCGAGCTGACCGCAGAAGAAGAAGATGGCCGTGAACGTGGCCGAACGGGCGATGTTCACCGTGCTGGAGTGCATGACTCCCAGGGGATGAAAGGCGCCCGAGGCAACCGCCGCGAGCGCGAACGGGACGAGGAACAGGAGGAACCGCCCCGTGGCGGCGGCCGCATAGACCGCCAGCGCCATGCAGGCCAGGTTGAAGGCGACGCTGAACGGTCCGAGGAAACGGCTGCCGACCCGATCGACCAGCCAGCCGAAGGCCGGCTGGGTCGTGCCGGCCAGGACCTGGAACAGTCCCACCGCAAGCCCGATCTGGGCGGCGCTGAGACCGAGCGGCGCCTGGAGGAAGGCCAGCAGCACCGGCCCCATGCTGTTGAAGATGTCGATCCCGAGGTGACCCACCGTCACCGCGGCGAAGATGCGCCGGCCGTTCACCTGCGGCCCCTCAGTCGGCGTCGCCGGGCGCGTCTCCACGCGACGCGCTGGCGCCGCCGCCTCGCCGCGGGTCCGCCACGCCGAGCAGGCTCGACCCGTCCACCAGGATGGCCGACACGTCGCCACTCAGGCCGCGTTCGAACAACTCATGGCCTCTGGCCGCCAGACCGTCGAGCGTCTCCGCGGCAAGACCGCCCTCCTCGTAGAAGACCTGGTCCGGCCACGCCTGGTGATGCACCCTGGGGCTCTCGACCGCACGCTGCAGGCCCATTCCGTGGTCGATCACGTTCGAGACGACGTGGTAGACGGTCGTGATGATCGTCGGTCCCCCCGGCGTGCCAACGACCATCTTCAGCGCGCCTTCCGGGTCGAGCACGATGCTCGGAGTCATGGACGACAGCATCCGTTTGCCGGGGACGATCGCGTTGTTCTCGCCCTCGACCAGGCCGAACTGGTTCGGTTGACCGGGTGAGGCGGCGAAGTCGTCCATCTCGTTGTTCAGCAGGAAGCCGGCGCCGGTGACCGTTACGGCGTTGCCGAAGCCGCTGTTGATCGTCGTCGTCACGGATGCCGCGTTGCCCCAGCGGTCCACGACGGAGTAGTGCGTCGTTTCGGTGCTCTCGGCCGGCGGCGCCACTTCCACCGGCGGCAGGGGCGTAGCCCGTTCGGGATCGATCCGCTCCCGCAGCGCGTCGGCGTACTCCTGCGATTCGAACTGGCCGCGCGGCACGTCGACGAAGTCCGGATCGCCGAGGAGGGTGTTGCGGTCGCGAAACGCCAGCCGCATCGTCTCGGCCTCGAGGTGAATCAGGTCGCCGCTGCCGAAAGGCGGCAGCGGTTCCCACCCCTCGAGGACGTTCAGGATCAGGCCCAGGGTGAGACCGCCCGACGACACAGGCGGCATCGAATAGATCGTGTGACCGCGGTATCCGACCTCGACCGGGTCCCGCCAGACCGGCGCGTACTCCTCGAGATCCTGGTGCGACATGAGACCGCCGCCCCGCTCCATCTCGGCGACGATCAGGTCGGCGACGGGGCCGCGGTAGAAGCCGTCCGGCCCCTGCTCCGCGATCGCCGTCAGCGTCGCGGCGAGGTCGGGCTGGGCCAGCATCGCGCCCGGCGCCGGCGCCTCGCCGTCGACCAGAAACTGGGCCGCGCTGGCCGGGAACCGGTTCAGCCTCAGCGCCGCCGATTCGAGGCTCCGCGAACGCACCTCGTCGACCTCGTGGCCGCGCGCCAGCTCGATCGCCGGCGCCACCAGGTCCTCCCAGGGCATGGTGCCGTGCTCCCGGTGCATCTCCCACAGCCCGGCCACCGAGCCCGGAACCCCGGCCGCCAGGTGGCCGATCACCGCGCTCTCGGCGACCTTGCCGTCGGCGTCCACGAACATGTCACGAGTGGCCGCGGCCGGCGCCTTCTCACGGTAGTCGAGCGCGCGGACCTCGCCGTCGTTCGATCGATAGACCAGGAAGCCGCCGCCGCCGATGTTGCCTGCCGCCGGCAGGACCGCGGCGAGAGCGAAACCGACCGCGACCGCCGCGTCGATCGCGTTGCCGCCCCGTTCCAGGATCGCGGCGCCGGCGTCGGAGGCGAGTCCGTGGCCGCTGACGACCATGCCCGCCTCGCCCCGGGCCACATCCGCCGTACCGTAGAGCGGCCAGGACGCGTCCGTATCCGGCGCGGCATTCCGCCCCCCGCAAGCCGATCCCAGCAGCAGGAGAGGCACGAGCAGCCAACTCACCGCGCGGGGGACCCGCGGGCGCCAGGCGGTGGTCGCGGGCCGGCTCATGGCGGCGTTCACGGTATCAGAGCACCCCGCGTCGACGGGTGTGCGCGCGCGGCCGGAGGGGAGGGATACGCTTGTCGCGTTTCCCACCCAGGAGCCGACTCATGAAGACGAGCCTCCCCGAGCTGACGATCGGCATCGAAGAGGAGTACCAGATCATCGACCCCGAAACCCGGGAGTTGAAGCCCTTCATCCAGAAGTTCCTGGAACAGGGCCAGATCGTGCTCCAGGAGCAGATCAAGGCGGAGCAGTTGCAGTGCCAGGTCGAGGTCGGCAGCGAGGTCTGCCGCTCGATCGACGAGGCCCGTCACGAGCTCATCCGTCTCCGCCGGTCGATCGCCCAACTGGCCTCGAGAAACGGCCTCCGCATCGCGGCCGCCAGCACCCATCCGTTCTCCTCGTGGCAGGAGCAGGACGTCACGGAGGCCCAGCGCTACATCAAGCTGCAGGAGAACTTCGGCGACGTGGCCCGGCGCATGCTGATCTTCGGCATGCACGTCCACATCGGCGTGCCCGACGAGGCGCTGCGCATCGACGTGATGGACCAGTCGCTCTACTTTCTGCCGCACCTGCTGGCCCTGTCCACCAGCTCGCCGCTCTGGCAGGGGCGGGACACTGGGCTCAAGTCCTACCGCTCGGTGGTCTTCGAGAGCCTCCCCCGCACCGGTCTGCCGCCGTCGCTGCGGTCCTACGCCGAGTACGAGCGTCTCGTTAACGTCCTGGTTCAGACGAAGTGCATCGAGGAACCGACGCAGATCTGGTGGGACGTGCGGCCGCACCCGAAGTTCCCGACGATCGAGTTCCGGGTGTTCGACGTCTGCACGAAGATCGACGAGGCGCTGTGCCTGACCGCCCTGCTGATGGCGATCGTCGGCAAGCTGATCCGCCTCCGCCACAACAACCAGGCCTGGCGCCGCTACCCCCGCCACCTGCTCTACGAGAACAAGTGGCGGGCGATGCGCTACGGCATCGACGGCAAGCTGATCGACTTCGGCAAGGGCGAAGAGGTGCCGCTCCGCTTCCTCACCCTGGAACTGCTCGACTTCGTCGACGACGTGCTGGACGAACTCGGCGTCCGCAAGGAAGCCGAATACGTCCACACGATTCTCGCCGAAGGCACCAGCGCCGACCGCCAACTCAAGCGCGCCGAGTCGGGCGACCTCAACGCCGTTGTCGACGGCCTCATCGAAGAGACCCGCGAAGGCTGCGACTGATCGCCGCGGCGGGCAGGAGAATCGAAGCCGCAGCGAGCAGCCACGCCAGGTACCTGGGCCAGATCCAGATCCTGTTGCCGCCGGCCGGACTTTCGTAGGTCGGGACGGGGACGGCGCCTTCCTGCTGAAGGCGTCGGACCCGATCCGGGGGGAAGGCGTGACGCGGACCGCCGTCGGGATTCCGCACTTCTTCAAGCACGGCCGGGTAGTAGCGGTTGAGAATCGCCTCTTCGGACGCGGCGGTCGGCCAGTCTTCGGCGTCGTAGGCTTCGTTGCGGGTCTGGACGTGCCAGGTGGCCTCGTTGAGGAAGTGATCCTGGATCTGCCAGGGCTGGAAGGGCGGTATCGGTGGCTGTCTGGCGGGCCAGCGGGCGCGACGGTCCTCGTTCAGGCGCTCGAGACCCTCGGCGCCGTAGTAGCTGCGGAAGCTGCCGAGTTCCGCGTCGACGATCCGGTGGCCGAGGTTCGTCAGGTCGACGAGGCCGACTGACGCAGCGACGAGGACGACCCAAAGGGCTGCAATCGTCCGGCGTTCCGCGGGATCAGGAGGCCGAAAGTCGAATCCGAACAGTCCGAAACCGAAGACGACGCCGCAGCCGGCTGCCGAGGCGTTCAGCAGGCAGTCGTAGAAATCGCCGGCGCGGGTCCAGACCAGCCACTGGACGAACTCGTCGGCGATCCCGACGAGCGAGGTCAGAACGGCGGCGGCGATCGCGGCGGCGACTGCCGACCGGCCGCCGCGCAGGAACGCCCGGTAGAGCAAGAGCGCGACGAGCCCGTAGAGAACCAGGTGCATCCGTTCCAGGGCGGACTCTTCGGGACGGCCCCGGGCAAGCGCCGTCGCCTGGACCACGGCCCAGACCGCTCCGGCCGCGAGCGCGGCGTAGTTGCTCCACCGGAGCCGCCGCGAGGAGCGGACGATCCAGACCACGAACGCCGCCGCGGCGGCCCAGAACAGGATCGTCGGCACGATGACCAGGAGCGAACGGTCGACTTCCTCCTGGATCCACCGGGTCAGGCGGCCCAGGAAGGGCGCCGAGCCGACGATCCAGAGAGCAAGGAGAGTCGGTCCGATGAAGCCGGTCCGTCGCGTGGGTTTGGGCGACACGCGGCTATCATGAACCAACGAGAGAGTTGAAGGGAGCCCCCATGGCCGAACCTGCGTATCGTTCCGCTCAACCGATCGAGGAGGTTTCGACTCGTCCGCCGGTCGAGGCGAACAGCGGCGGCAGCCTCCGGGAAGCGCTCGACGACTTCCTGGAGATCAAGGAGTTCGTAGCGGCTCAGGAGGACGGGGATCGCGCCCTGCGCGAGCAACCCGCGATGGTGAGTCGCTTCTACGATGTCGTCACCCGGTTCTACGAGTACGGCTGGGGCCAGTCCTTCCACTTCGCGCCGCGCCGGTCCGGCGAGGGTCTCCACGCCGCGCAACGCCGCCAGGAGGCCGGCGTGGCCAACCTGCTCCAGCTCGGGCCAGGCGTGAAGGTCGCCGATCTCGGCTGCGGCGTCGGCGGGCCGCTCGTCAACATCGCGAAGACGACTGGCGCGAGCGTCACGGGCCTGAATCTGAACGCGCACCAGATCTCGAGAGCCGAGAGTGCGGTACGCAGTGCGGGGCTTCAGGAAACATGCGGCTTCCTGCTCGCGAACTTCATGGACGTACCTCTCGAAGATGGTCACTTCGACGCCGCCTACTCGTACGAAGCAATCTGCCACGCGCCCCACAAGGACCGCTGCTTCCGGGAGTTCCATCGGCTGCTCAGGCCCAGAGGTGAGGTCGCCCTGACCGAGTGGTGCCTCACGGAACACTTCGATGAACAGGACCCGGTCCATCGCGACATCCGCGCCCGGATCGAACTGACGAACGCGGTGCCGAACCTGCTGACGACCTCCAGGCAGGTCGACGCGATGCGAGAAGCCGGTTTCGAGATCCTCTCGGTGAGGGATCAGGCCCTCGAGAGCGACCCGGGGTGGCCGTGGTACCGGTCGCTGCAGGGACGGGACTTCTCCCTGGCCTCGCTTGCCCGGGTTCCCGCCGGCCGCTCCCTCACAGCCGCCGTCACCGGCCTGCTGGAGCGGCTCCGCATCGCTCCCGCCGGCACCGGCGAAGCGGCCCGCCTTCTCAACGTGGCAGCCGACGCGCTGGTCGAGGCCGGCGAGGCCGGTATCTTCACTCCCTGCTTCCTCGTCCACGCGCGCAAGCCGGGCGGCGACGCGCCCGGTTCCTCGTAGCGACTTCGAGAACCATCATGGCCGCCAGGACTCGCCGTTCGGCTCACCGGGAACCCCCGACATCGGACGACGCGCGTCTCGCCAGCTATCCCCATCCGTATCCCGACGGCTGGTACCGGCTGATGACCTCGAAGTCGCTGCGGCGCGGGCAGATCCGCTACCTCGAGTGCCTGGGCCGCGCGATGGTCGTGTGGCGGAGCGAAGACGGGGACGACGTCCACGCCATGCAGGCGTTCTGCCCTCACCTCGGCGCCAACCTCCGGCATGGCCGGGTCCGCGAGGACCGCATCGAGTGCCCGTTCCACAACTGGCATTTCACCGGCGATGGACGGCCGGCCTGCGTGCCCTACAGCGACACCGTGCCGACCCGCGTCGCGGCGGAGAGCTTCCCGGTACAGGACGTGCATGGGCAGATCTTCATGTATCACCGGAGCGACGGCGCCCGTCAGCAGGCGGACGATGAGGTGCCGTATCCCGTCCCCCGGCTCAGGGAAGTCGACGATGGGAGATTCGCCTTCCGCGGGCACTACGACGCCGGCCGGGTACAGATGCACATCATCGAGTTCGTCGAGAATGCCGCCGACTTCGCCCACTTCATGTACATCCATGAGCAGATGAACGTTCCGTGGACCGGCATCCCGGTCCCCGGCATCAAGATTGAACACACGCCCGGCGTGGAGTTCCCCGAGGACCGGCCCTGGACGATGGACTTCCTCGACGAGGCCGTGCTCAAGTTCCGCGGCCGTCCCCTCGAGCGGACACGGACAAAGGCGCGGGCCACGTTCACGGGCGCGGCCAGCATCGTGAACTTCAGGTTCTTCATTCCCGACGCCGGAGAGATCGACCTGTGTCAAACGCACCTGCCGGTCGGGCCGCTCGAGCAACAGGTCGACTTCCACTGGTTCGCCGATCGAACGCTCTCGCGCTTTCTGGTCTGGTACGTCGTCGGCAACTGGATCGCCCAGTGGCGCCACGACATCGAGATCTGGGAGAACAAGGCCTACGTCGAGCACCCGACGCTCTGCCGCGACGACGGGCCCGTCGTTCGGATGCGGCGCTGGTACCGGCAATTCCTCCCGGACGCGCAGCCGGCGGCGGGGTCGCCGCGGGAAGCGCCGCGCGAAGGAGCCGAGCGCAGGCTGGTCGGAGTGGCCTCCAACTGAACGTGCCGCGTTCCCTCACATGGACCTGCGTCCTGCTGGCCGCACTGGCCGCGCCGGCGCCGGCGGCCGACCCGGAGTCGAACCCGGTCGTCCGTATCGAACGCTGGATCGAGGGCGGCGCCCGGGTCGACTGGTCCCGTCAGGGCGAGTGGCTGGCCTACGACAAGGCCGGCGAAGACGGCCGGTACGACGTCTACGTGACGTCGACCGATCGGCTCGCGGAACGCTGCCTGACCTGCGACATGTACGCCCTGCGCAAGGACAACGCCTTCAATCCGGTGTGGCATCCGTCCGGCGACCGGCTGATCGTGCAGGTCCAGAGCCGGCCGAAGCGGCTCAGGTTCGTTGCCGACCCCCTCCAACTCCTGACCGCCGATCGCTCCGTCCACAGCGAGCTCTACCTGATCGACCGGAAGGGCACGGACTTCGCCCTTCTCACCCGGTTCGGCGACAACGGCACAGCGGCGCTCGACCCCCAGTTCTCGTACGACGGCGCGCGGCTGCTGTGGAGCGAGCGGACGAAGGCCCGCGAAGGCCGCTACGGCGCCTGGCAATTGCGAAGCGCCGAGCTGCGCATCAACCGCGCCGGCATCCCGCGGCTCCGGAAGGTCCAGTCCTACCGGCCGCCGGTCGACGCCCTGATCGTTCCCCAGGGCTATACCCCTGACGACCAGGGCGCCCTGGTCGCGGCGAACTTCGAGCCGGGGCAGTCGCCCGACACGCTCGACCTCTACCGGCTGCGCTTCGATGGCGGCGAACCCGAACGCCTGACTCACTCCCGCGGTGGCGCCGAGGAGTACGCCCGCCTGTCGCCCACCGGCCGCCACGTCGCCTTCACGTCGAACGCCGAGATCCGCGGCGCGGAGCCCGACCAGACGGTGCCGCCCACGATCCGCCGCGAACTCTGGCTGATGGACGCGGACGGCTCGAACAAGCGCCGGCTCACCTTCTTCAACGACCCGACCTCGGACCACAGCCTGGGCCACACCTACGTGGGCGACCTGGTCTGGAGCCCGCGCGGCGACCAGATCGCCGTCCACGTGCTCTGGGGCTCCCGAAACGGCGACAGGCCGCGGGAGGCGGTGTACCGTATCGACCTTGACCCGTCGTTCCGGCGCCAGGTCTGACCCAACTCGAGGAACCCGTATGAGAACACGTCCCGGTCCGTTCACCATCGTCCTGTCGCTGGCCCTGGTCGCGCCGGCCCTGCCCACCGCGGCACAGGACGACCCCCACGCCTTCCGCGGCGCGCTAGTGCTGCCGATCAGCGGTCCGCCGATCGACGACGGCGTCCTGGTGGTCCAGGGCGGCAGGATCACGGCGGTCGGCGGACCCGAAACGAGCACGCCCCGCGGCGCCGTCGAACACGACGTCAGCGGCAAGGTGCTGATGCCCGGCCTCGTCGACACCCACTCCCACATCGGCTCGGTCTCCGGCGGAGATCGATCCGCGCCGCTCCACCCGGACGTACGCAATCTGGATTCGATCGACGTCCGGTCGGACAGCATCTGGCGCGCCCGTTCGGGCGGCATCACGACGGCCAACATCATGTCGGGCTCCGGGCATCTCATGTCCGGGCAGACCGCCTACGTCAAGCTGCGCGACGGCGCCCGCACGATCGAGGACTGGCTCTATTGCGACGATCCGCTGAACGGCATCTGCGGCGGTCTGAAGATGGCGAACGGCACGAACTCGATCGGCTCGCCGCCCTTCCCCGGCACCCGTGCCAAGTCCGCGGCCCTGGTCCGCAACCTCTACCATGAGGCCCTGGAGTACCGCGAGAAGATGGCCGCCGCCGAGGCCGAGGCGGAAGAGAACGGCGAGGACGGCGGCGAGCCGGCGAAGCGCGACCTGCGCATGGAGGCGCTGGCCCAGGTGCTGGCTGGCGACCGGATCGTCCAGCATCACACCCACCGCCACAACGACATCGCCACCGTCCTCCGGCTCAAGGAGGAGTTCGGCTTCCGGGTCGTCGTCCAGCACGGCACGGAGTCCTGGAAGGTCGCCGAGGAACTCGCTGCCGCCGACGTACCGGTGTCCATCACCTGGATCGACGCGCCGGGCGGCAAGGAGGAGACGATCGACTGGAACATGGAGATGGGCGCGATCCTCGAACGCGCCGGCGTCGACGTCAGCTTCAACACGGACGACTCGGTGACCGATTCGCGCCTCCTGTTCCGGGCCGCGGCGATCGCGGTCCGCTACGGCATGTCGCGCGACAAGGCGATCGAGGGGCTGACCCTGGCGCCGGCCCGGGCACTCGGCCTCGAGGACCGGATCGGTTCGCTCGAAGCCGGCAAGGACGCCGACTTCGTCATCCTCTCCGGCGATCCTCTGAGTGCCTACACGAAGGTCGAGCAGACCTGGGTCGAGGGGACGATGATCTACGACCGGGCCAATCCGGACCACCGCAAGTACGCGGTCGGGGGCTACAAGGTGTACCGGACCACGGCCCACGAAGACCACATGATCCGGCAGTTGCTCGAGGGAGAGACACGATGAAGCGCCTGGGCACCACATCCTTCCTCGTCGCTCTGGCGGCCCTCGCCTCCATCCCGGCCGCGGCCCAGGTCGCGGTCCGGGCCGGCACCCTCCACACCGTGTCCGGCGCGCCGATCGAGAACGCGGTCGTCATCGCCGGCGCCGACGGCAGGATCGAATGGGTCGGTCCCGCGGCCGAGGCGAACATCCCGGACGGCGTGGACGTCCTCGAAGCCGCCGTCGTCACACCGGGACTCGTCGACGCCCGCTCGGTCGTCGGCCTGTCCGGCGCCCTGAACAGCAACGTCGGCCCGGTGCGCGACCAGGACCAGCTCGAACGGTCCTCGCCGCTCCAGCCCGACCTGCGGGCGATCGACGCCTACGACGCGAACGAGACCCTGGTCGAGTGGGTCCGCTCGTACGGGGTCACGACGCTGCACACGGGCCACGGGCCGGGCGCCCTCGTCAGCGGCCAGACGATGATCGCCAAGACCAGAGGCCGCAACGTCGAGCAGGCCACGCTGATGCCGGTGCGGATGCTGGCGGCGACGCTCGGCAACGCGGTGTCCTCGAACTTCCAGTCGCCCGGAACGTCGGCCAAGGGCATCGCGATGCTCAGGTCCGCCCTGCACGGCGCCCAGGCCTACCTCGACCAGGTGCAGAAGGCCGAGGAGGCCGGTGCCGAGGGGAACGGCGAAAGCGACGGCGACGGCAATGGCAATGGCGAAGAAGACGATGACGCCAAACCGGCGCCCCAACCACCGCCCAGGGACCTATCCAAGGAAGCGCTCGGCCAGGTGCTCAGTGGCGAGCTGTCACTCCTTGTCACCGCGAACACCGTGGCCGACATGGCCTCGGCCCTCCGCCTGCAGCAGGAGTTCGGCTTCGACCTCGTGCTCGACAGCGCCGCCGAGTCCTACCTGCTGCTCGACGAGATCCGCGAGGCCGGCGTGCCGGTCCTGCTCCACCCCACGATGAGCCGGGTCCGGAACGGCTCCTACGAAACCGCGGCCACGCTCGCCGACGCCGGCATCCCGTTCGCCATCCAGACCGGTTTCGAGGGCTATGTACCGAAGACCCGCGTCCTACTCTGGGAAGCCGCCATCGCCGCCGCCAACGGCCTCGGCATGGAGCGTGCCCTCGAAGCGATCACCCTCAGCCCGGCCCGCATCCTCGGCATCGACGACCGCATCGGCTCGATCGAAGTCGGCAAGGACGCCGACCTCGCCCTCTTCGACGGCGACCCGTTCGAGTACACCAGCCACATCTGCGGCGTGATCATCGAGTCGGAGGTGTTGTCAACGGAGTGCCGCTAATGGACACACATGACGCGTTGACCGACAAGAGACTTGGCGGCTATTCGCTGCTGTTCGGAACCGTGGCGGTGGCGATCGCCTACGCATTCTCGCCCGGCCGCGGCATGGTGGATACGGTCTCCAGCACCAGCCTCGCGGACCTGACGATGGCGATGGCGCGCAACGCCACCCTGTCCTACGCCGTAGCGGTCGTACTTGTTCTGGGCGCCCTGGCAATGCTGAACGGCATCGTCACGTTGCGGAGGCATGCCGCCCCGGTGCCGCGGCTCGGATTGCTCGGGATGGCGGTCGGTTCCTTCCTGCAGATGGTGATGCGAGGGTTCGACTACATGCTCGTCGGCATGGGTGAAGCGGCGCTCGGGCCCGACCCGGAGCAGTCGGCGCAATGGCTGGAGTCGGCGTTGGACATGCAGCGCACGGTGTGGGGCCTGCACTTCACGGGCAGCGTCGCAGGCTATGCCGGGATGGCGATTCTGGCCTTCGGCCTCATGTCCCGGCCGGAGCCGCTGCGCCTGCCGCCGGTGCTGAACGGCATCGTCGCGCTGCTGGCCCTGGGCTCGCTCGTGCTGTTTGTTGCCGCCTGGCATTCGAACGACCTGGAAGAGACACTTGCTCCGGTGTTCGGGTTGATGTCCGCCAGCGGCATCGTCTACATGGCCCTCCTGGGGTGGCGGCTGGCGGTGTCCAGGGCAGGCGAGCCGGCCACCGACTGAGCCGCAGTCGCAAATCGGCAGGACGACTGTCGGTTTGCGACGCAAAGCGGCAGTAGAGCCGGCTACTCGGCCGGCTGCGGGAACTCCGGCAACCCGCGTTCGAGCCACAGGCCCGCCTGCATCACGCGGTCGATCCGCCGCGTGTTGCGGATGTCGGCGAGAGGGTCGGCGGTGAGCAGAACCAGATCCGCCGCCATGCCCTCGGCGACGGAGCCGAAGTCGGGGTCGTCGGTGAGTTCCGCGGCCGCGGCCGCTCCGGCGGCGGCGAGGGCCTTGAGCGGGGTCAGGCCAGCGTCTTCGACCAGCGCTTCCAGCTCGTGGTGAGTTCCCCAGCCGTACGCGATGTTCCCGGCGCCGCTGTCGGAGCCGAGGGTGATCACGACACCCGCCTCGTTCATCCGGCGGATGAACTTCGCCATGTAGTCAAAGGCGACGCGGCGCTTGGCGGTCGTCTCGCTGGCCAGCATGGCGGCTCGGTTCTCGGCGTCGAGGAGACGTTCGAGCAGGGGCGGCTGGATGCCGGCCCGGAACTCCTCGTCGTCGAGCAGCTCCGGGTTCTCGGCGACCCACCAGAAGGTCTTCGCCTGCCCGAGCGCCGGCGCGAAGGTGAGCCCGTTCTCCTGGGCCATCGCGACGAACTCGTCGTCGACTTCTCCATCGCGGACGCCGTGGACGAAGGAGCGCACGCCGGCGTCGACGAGCTGCCAGACGTCGTCCTCGAAGAAGACGTGCGCGGAGACCGGGATGCCGTGCTGGGCCGCCTCGTCGACGATAGCGGCGCGAATCCCGGGCTCGATCTTCGGCCGCGTGTCGAGGAACGTGTCGACCCACATCTTGATCAGGTCGACTTTCTGGGCCGCGAGGTCGCGCACCATCTCGCGCGCCTCCTCCTCAGTGGCCGGCCCCAGCTTGCCCGGCGGGAAGCCCTCGGGGTGAGAGAAACCGACCCCGGCGGTGAAGATGCGCGGCGCCGCGACGTTGCCGGCCCAGGCCTCGGCGATCATCGCCGGCGTCTGGCCGTGGTCGGAGCCGAGGCTGCGGACCGTCAGCACGCCGGCGTGGAGCTGCAGGGCCCACGACCACTGCTCCAGACCGTCGCGGTAGTGGTTGTGGAGGTCGACGAGACCGGGGATCAGGAACTTGCCGGTGGCGTCGATCACTTCGCCGCCTTCGGGCACCGGGACGTCCTGGCGCGAGCCGGCGCGTTCGATCCGGTCGCCGCGGACGATGACGACGGCGTCCTCGACCGGCGGCGCGCCGGTGCCGTCGATCAGGGTGGCGCCGGCGATCGTGATCGTGCCAGCGCCGTCGATGGCTGGCGGACCTTGGGCGCAGGCCGCCAGGGCGGCGACGAAGACCATGGTGAGGAGCGGGAACGGAACCGGAGGCACCGACAGCAATGACTTCATTCGAAGAAGACCTCGGCGATCGCGATGCCGCTCTCGCCGGCGACGGCGTAGAGCAGGAAGACGCGGCCGTCCTCCTCGTAGATCGCCGGGTCGCGCAACTGGTTCACGTGCCCGTAGGCCGTGCTGCGGACTGACGGCTCGAGCGGCGCGTCGGCGCCTTCCCAGTCGCGCTCGGGGCGCAGGACCTCGACCGGTTCGGTCTCGGTCCAGTCCATCCAGTCGCCGGACAGATCGATGCTGCTGAGCAGGATGCGCTCGGGCACTTCGCCGACCTGGGTCCAGAACACCCATAGCGTGTCGCCGCGGAGCAGCACGGCCGAATGGCGCATGTCCGGGTTGAAGAGCAGCGGCCCCTCCTCGAAGTCCGTGAAGCCGTCCGCCGAACGGTAGAACTGGCCCGGCATCGCGAGCGAGTAGGTCAACCCGCCGTAGTGGAAGATGCGCATGTAGGTGCGGCCCAGTGACTGGGGCTGCGCCTCGAAACGGATGCCGTCGGTCGACGTGGCGACCCGCGAGATCTGGCGGCCGACATCCTCCAGGCCGTGGAAGTACATGACGATCCGCTGGTTCTCATCATCGACATGCACGTCGGGCGACGCGATGTGGGTCGCCGTGATCTCCTTCTGGATGTCGTGGGAGAGCTTCAGGCCGCGGCGCTCCTCCCACTCGGCGACCATCTCGGGGGTCACCTCCGGCGGCTCGACCAGGAAGTGGGAGTCCTCGATCTGCAGGCTGCCGGGAACGTGGATCGACCAAGGCCCGAGCAGGTCGTCCGCGTAGGCGAGCCGGATGTAATGGCCCTTGTGGTCGGCGAAGTAGAGGTAGTAGCGGCCGAGCGGGTCGGCGACCCAGTCGGGCACGCGGATCAGCGACGGCCCCTGGATGTTCACGCCGATGCTCGGGTCGATTTCCGGGCCGATGACTGGGGCGTCGAGGAGGCGTTCGACGCGGATGGAGGGCGCATCGTCTGACCCGGGCTCGGCCTCGTCGGCCGATTCGGGGTCGGGGGCGGTGCAGGCGAGGGCGGTGAGGGAAAGAACCACGGTGAACGGCCCCGTCCTCATGGGTCTTTCCGAGCTGTATGTGACATCACGTTCTATGCTAGCCGCCGTGTCCCGACAGCTTCGCCCGGGCCTCACAGCGCTCCTGGCGCTTTTCTTAGGCACCGCCGCCGCCGCGCAGTACGGGGCCGAGGACGGAGAGTGGCGACATCACGGCGGAGACGACGGTTTCACCCGCTACACCGCGCTCGACCAGATCGACGGCTCCAACTTCGGCGCGCTCGAACCGGCGTGGAAATGGGCTTCCGCCGACTCGCGGATCGAGGCTAACTCGCCCTACCGGCGGCAAGTGCTCCGCTCGTCGCCCCTGGTCATCGACGGGCGCCTGTACATCCCCACCGAGCTGAGCCAGGTCGCGGCGCTCGACGCCGGCACCGGCGAGGAACTCTGGCTCTACGACCCGAAGAGCTACGAGCGCGGCAAGCCGGCCCAGAACAACTACTACACCCGCGGCCTCGAGCACTGGACGGACGGCGAGCAGGAGCGGCTGTTCGTCGCCACGATCGGCAAGCAGCTCATCTCGATCGATCCGGCTACCGGGCAGCCGGACCGGGCCTTCGGCGAGGACGGGGTGGTCGAGCTCTCCCGGAACCTCGGCCGCGAGAACACGGTGCTGCGGAACATCAGCCACGGACAGCCGGTGATCGTCGTGGGCGACACGATCGTGGTCGGCTCCCGCATCTACGACTTCCCGCTCCAGAACAACAACCCGCCAGGCCATGTCCGCGGCTACGACGTCCGTACCGGCGAGTTCAAGTGGCGCTTCCACACGATCCCCCAGGAGGGCGAGGAGTTCGTCGAGACCTGGGAGAACGACTCCTGGAAGACGACCGGCAACACGAACGTCTGGGCGCCGATGGCCGCCGACCAGGAGCTGGGCTACGTCTACCTGGCGACCAGCACGCCGACCAGCGACTACTACGGCGGCCTGCGCCACGGCGACAACGTGTACTCCGAGAGCCTGATCTGCGTCGACGCCGCGACCGGCGAACGGGTCTGGCACTTCCAGACCGTCCACCACGGCGTCTGGGACTACGACATCGCCTCGGCGCCGAACCTGATCGACATCGTCGTCGAGGGGAAACTGATCAAGGCGGTCGCCCAGGTCTCGAAGACCGCCTTCACCTACGTCTTCGACCGGGCGACCGGCGACCAGGTGTGGCCGATCGAGGAGCGGCCCGTCCCGTGGGAAAGCACGGTGCCCGGCGAGAAGATGTCGAAGACGCAGCCATTCCCGACGAAGCCGCCGGCCTTCGACCGCCAGGGAGTCAGCGAGGATGACCTGATCGACTTCACGCAGGAGCTCCGCGCCGAGGCGCTCGAACTCGCCGAGAAGTTCATCCTCGGGCCCATGTTCATGCCGCTGATCCGCCGCGGCGAGGGCGGCAAGGAGGCGATCCTGGCCGTGCCGGGCGCGGGCGGCGGCGCCAACCACCCGGGGGCGGCGGCCGACCCCGAGGCCGGGATGCTCTACGTGCAGTCGTCGACCCGGCCCTCCGGGATGGCTCTCGTCGAACCGGACGGCGCGCGGAGCTTCTGGCCCTACGTCCTCGACCGCGTCTCGACCGCGGGACCGCGGGGGCTGCCTCTGCTCAAACCGCCGTACCGGCGCATCACCGCGATCGACCTGAACCGCGGCGACATCGCCTGGCAGGCGCCACTCGGAGACGGACCGCGCAACCACCCGGCGATCCGCCACCTCAACCTGGGACCCCTCGGCGGGCTCTCGTCGAGCGCCGTGACGGAAGGCGGCATCCTGGTCACGAAGACGCTCGTCGTCACGCATGCCGCGCGCTTCGAGGTGTACAACGACCGCTCGACGGTGCTCGGCAGTTCGCTCCAGGCCTACGACAAGTTCACCGGCGAGCTGCTGGCCGAGGTGCTCACCGAGCGCGCCCTGCACGGCGCTCCGGTCAGCTACATGCAGGACGGACGGCAGTACATCGCCGTCACCGGCGGCGGCATGACCCAACCGGCGGAGCTGATCGCCTTCGCCCTGCCCGAGTAACCGTGCCGAAGGAGGACAGCCGATGAGAACCACAGTCCTGCTCGCAACCGTCGTCTTCGGCCTGTCCGCCGCGACCGCTGCCCAGGAGGACATCCCGCGCACGGCGAGCGGCAGGCCGGACCTCTCCGGCACCTACGACATCGCCACCCGCACGCCGATGATGCGCGATCCGAAGTACGGCGAGGATCCCTACATGAGCGCCGAGGACGCGCACCGGCTCGCGGCAGCCACCGAAGCGGCAAAGGTCGAGGCCGACATCCCCAGCGATCCGAACCGCGAGGCGCCCCCCGTCGGCGGCGACGGCCACCGCAGCAACATCGGCGGCCACAACCAGTTCTGGTTCGACTTCGGCACGATCCCCTTCCAGGTCGACGGCAAGTACCGCAACTCGATCATCACGGACCCGCCGGACGGCCGGCTGCCGCCCAAGACGGAACGCGGCCAGACACTCACGCCGCGTGGCCTCGGCGCCTACAACCGGAATCCGGGCGGCGCCTGGTGGCTCGATAGCGGCGAGAACCTCTACGACGAACCGGAAGTCCAGACCCTCGGAACGCGCTGCCTCTACGCCGGCGGCCCCACGGTGCCGGTCCGGCCCTCCGCCTACAACAACCTGAAGACGATCACGCAGACCGAGGCTCACGTGGCGATCCACGTCGAATGGATGCACTGGACGCGGATCGTCCGCCTCGATTCCGAGCACGCGCCGCCCGAGTACCGTTCCTTCGGCGGCGATTCGATCGGCCGGTGGGAAGACGACACCCTGGTCGTCGAGACGACGAACTTCCTGCGGGCACCTCACGTGGCGCACGACGGCCTGCGCGTCGTCGAGCGTTTCTCCCGCATCGACGCCAATACGCTGTTCTACGAGTTCACGGTCGAGGATTCCGACTACACCGCGCCCTATACCGGCTCGCTGCCCTGGCCCCGCACCGACGAGCGGCTCTACGAGTACGCCTGCCACGAGGGGAACTACTCGATGGGCAACATGCTCCGCGGCGCCCGGTTGCTGGAGAAAGAGGCCCGCGAGGAACCGCGCGGGGGCGGCTGATACCCTCCCTCCGGCCCAGCCCACAGACCGGCGCTTCCGAAGCGCCCATCGACGCTCCGGAAGCTCCTTCTGGCTAACCAGGTACTCGATCCGTACACCGTCCGCCACGGCGAGGCCGTGGCGCCGCCGGCGAGCTTCCGGGAGCGCCTGAAGTACCTCGGACCGAGCCTGATCGTCACCGGCGCCGTGATCGGCTCGGGCGAGCTGGTGCTGACGACGAGCCTCGGCGCGGTGGCCGGCTTCACCCTGCTCTGGTGGATGCTGCTCTCCTGCTGGTGCAAGTCACTGGTGCAGGCGGAGATGGCCCGCTACACGATCGAGTCCGGGGACACCTACCTGCGGGCGATGAACCGGCTGCCGGGGCGCATCTGGCGGATCTCCTGGCCGATCTGGCTGGGCATCATCGCCTACGTCCCCGGCACGATGGGACTGGGCGGCATCATCGGCGGCGCCGGCCAGTCGATGTCCTTCCTCGCCTCGCTGGCGAACGTCGAACTCGACGGCGTTCTCTGCACCGGCATCATCGCCGTCGTCTGCTCGATCATCCTGGGGACCGGCTCCTACAAGTGGCTGGAGCGGGTCATGCTGCCGCTCGTCCTCGCCTTCACGTTCTGCACCCTGGTCTGCCTGATCGCGATGCAGTTCACGGAGTTCCGCACCTCGCCCGCCGAGATCCTCGGCGGCATGAAGCCGGACATGACGCTCTTCGTCGTCGTCGCGGCGCTGGCCCTGTCCGCCTACGGCTACACCGGCACGACCTCGGGCGACATCTCGTCCTACACGTACTGGTGCATCGAGAAGGGCTACCCCAGCCTGCTCGGCTCCGACCGTAGCGACCCGAACTGGGAGTCCCACGCCCGCGGCTGGATGCGGGTGCTCCACACGGACGTCTGGCTCGCCCTGCTCATCGTCACCTGCGCCACGATCCCCTACTACATCCTCGGCGCCGGGGTGCTGAACAAGATGGGCCTGACGCCGGAGGGGAACGACGAGACGATCGGGGCCCTCTCGAACATCTTCACCCAGACGCTTGGCCTCTGGGCCGTGTGGATCTTCGCGATCGGCGCCTTCTGCATCCTGTTCTCGACGGTGCTCTCCGGCGCCGGCGGCGGCGGCCGCTCGATTCCCGACTACCTGATGGAGATGGGCCTGATCGAGCGCTCCAACCTGGCGCTGCGCAAGAAGATCATCCGCGGCTACCTGGTCTGCCTGCCGCTCGTCGCCTTCGGGATCTACTACTACGTCACGGACTTCGTCATCCTGATCATGGTCGGCGGCCTGACCTCGGCGATCTTCCTGCCGATTCAGGCCGGCGCCACGCTGTGGCTCCAGCGGACGCGGATGGATCCAAGAATCAGGCCCCGGCGGCTGACCTACGTCGGCCTGTGGGTCGTGTTCGCGTTCGAGGCCGCGATGGCGCTGCTGGTCATCCGCTACGTCGTTCTGGCGCCGTACTTCAACTGAGAAGGCTGGGTGCGCCGGCCTTCTGGCCGGCATCCGGCGCGCCAGCGCCGGCTGCGTCTGCCGCTAGCATGCCGACACCATGCTCCGCTGCACCCTCGCCACGACCCTCGCCCTCCTCACAACCACCGCCGCCCTCGCCCAGCGGCCCGGCGACCGCGCCGACCGGATGCGGGAGCGCAGCCGGCAGATGGACGCCCGCCTCGCCGACGACCCCTACGTCGGCATCCACGGAAGCTCCGGCATCCAGCGCGGCCTCTACACGATCGAGTCGACCGGCGTGTCGACGGCACCGGTCCGTGAAGCCGCCGAGGCGTTTCTGGTAGCCCTTTCAGCCGAGCAGCGAGCCAGGACGACCTTCCCGGTCGACGACGATGAGTGGCGCAAGTGGATGAACCAGCACTTCTACGTGCGCCAGGGAGTCGGCTTCGACGAAATGGACGACGCCCAGCGCGAGGCCGCCTTCGGCCTGATGCGCGCCTCGCTCAGCGCGGACGGCCTCAAGCTGAGCCGCGACATCATGAACCTCAACCGCACCCTGGGCGAGCTGAACGGCGACAACTTCGCCGAGTACAACGAGTGGCTCTACTGGATCACCGTGATGGGCGAGCCCTCCGCCGACCAGCCCTGGGGCTGGCAGGTCGACGGCCACCACCTGATCATCAACTACTTCGTGCTCGGCGACCAGGTCGTCATGACACCGCTCTTCGTCGGCTCCGAGCCGGTCATCGCCGAATCGGGCAAGTTCAAGGGCACAGCGATCATGCAGCGCGAGCAGGACCAGGGGCTGGCGCTGATCCGGTCCCTTCCCGCGAAGCAGCGGGCCAAGGCGATCATCGAGACCTCGAAGGACGGCAACGACAACCTCGGCGAGGCCTTCAGCGACAACATCGTCCTCGATTACGCGGGCGTTCCCGCCTCGGAGCTGTCAGCCGGCGCCAGGAAGGGACTGCTCGACCTGATCGCCCTCTATGTCCACAACATGCGGGAGGGCCACGCGAGGGTACGGATGGCGGAGGTCGAGGCGTACCTCGATGACACCCATTTCGCCTGGATCGGCGGCACGGACGACGACTCGGTCTTCTACTACCGCATCCACAGCCCGGTCATCCTGATCGAGTTCGACCATCAGCGGCCGGTTGGCATCCGGCACCTGGTCGAGGGCCGCGCGCCGATCCGCCAGCACATCCACGCCGTGGTGCGGACGCCGAACGGCAACGACTACGGCAAGGACCTGCTGCGGCAGCACTACGAGCGGGACCACTGAGGTCGCCGCTTCGCGGCGCGGTCTTCTGGCCGCCTGCGGCGGCGGCGGGTCAGAAGACCCGCGCACCCAGCGTTTGCCGCTGCGCGGCGTCAGCCTTCCTGGTTCCTCTGCTCCTCCTCGGCGCATACCGCGCACGACGCGGCGTGGCAGAGGCGGGCGCTCAGCACCATGGCGCCCGCGATCGTGAGGCTGCCGGCGGACGAGGTCACCGTTTCGGGCAGCGGCTCGAGCCAGCCCGCCAGGGAGGCCGCCCAGAGCGTCGCTCCCGCGGCAAACGTGAGAGTCACGAGGGTGCTCTTGCGGGCTGGACCCATGAGAAGGATCACTGCGCCGAGAAGGACGGTCCCGGCCCAGGCGGCCCGTTCGACGCCTTCCGAGAGCGCCAGCGCGGGCGCCGCCACGACCAGGACCGGCGTGAGTGCGCAGTGCAGACCGCACAGGGCCGCGGCGCACGCCGCGAGCCTCGAACCGGAAACCAGGTACGGGCTTGACGGAACGGTTGCGAGGGAGTCCTTCATGACGGCCGGCTACTCTACCGTCACCCAGATCGGGGACGACCAGGCCATGTTGCCGTCGACCTGAATCACCCGCACGTAGTACAGGTGCTCGCCGGGCTCGACGTCGGCGTCGGCGAACTCGAGGCTGACGTCCGCCTCCAGGTTCTGGCGGTTGTAGAGGAACGTCTGGTCGCGGATGATGTCGATCTGGCGGATGGGCGTCGTGCCGATGACCCGGACGCTCAACCGGAAGTCGCCGTCGGCGGTCAGGATGTCGCCCTGGAGGTACTCCCGGCCGCCCGTCCGCAGGCGATAGTCGAGGATGATGTTGTCCGTCGCGCCGTAGCTGTGGCGCTTCTTCATCGCGTCGAGCATCCCCTCGCGCGTGAACTCCTCGGCGATCGTCGCGGCGTAGGAGATGTGGGTCGAGAGGTGGTCCGACGCGGCCTGGACGCCGAGCTTGTAGCCCTTGGCCCAGGCGTTCCAGACGTAGCCCTCCGGCCGGAAGCCTCCCGGCGCTGAGCGCAGGTTGCCGGTGCGTGCGGCCCGCGGGGCGCCCTCGTACTCGTTCGAGACGCGATCCCCCTGGTAGATCTCGACCAGGGGCTCGACCTCCGGGTCGTTGTCGCGCCAGTCGGTGCCCATGCTCGAGGCGGACGTGTGGGAGATGGCGATGCCGTCGTGCTCCTTCAGGTACTCGTAGAGCCTCGCCGCGCCCTCCTCGTGGGTCCGCTCCGCCTCGGTGACGGGCAGCGTCGGCTTGCCGCGCTCCGCGAACAGGATGTTCCGGTGGCCGTCGGGGAAGGAGATGCTCCGCTCGTAGCCGTAGAAGGGCTGGAAGCGGCCGGAGACCGAGAAGACGTCGACCGTCTGGTGCAGCAGCCAGTTGATGTACTCGATGTCCGGGCCGCCCAGGAAGTTGTGCTCGCTGGCCAGCAGGAAGTCGAGCGAGGCGACGTCCATCGCGTAGCGGTAGGTCTGGATCAGCGAACCGTCGTTGTTGCCGTCCATCGAGATCTCGGTGTGGCGGTGGGTGTCGCCGCGGTAGATGCGGTACGTCTTCCCTTCGGACTCGATCTCGTAGTTGCGGATCCTCTCCAGGTCCTCCGCCTCGTTCTCGTGGATCACGTAGGCCGGCACCTCGTCGACGATGCGGCCGACCAGCTTCGGCGGCACGACCTTCGTCTCAAGCCGCGGCAGTCTCGCGGCGTAGACGTCGGCGTGCTCGAACAGGAACCCCGAGTAGTCGCGGTTGTCCGTCGGCCAGGCGGCCCAGACATCGCCGTTCCCGTCCGACGCCAGGCCCCAGCGGGCATCCTGCCGGAAGCGCGTCATCGGGATGTGCTGCGGCCGGAGCCAGCGGTCTCCCTGGAGGGTCGTGCTCCAGACCTCCCAGGAGGCCCGGTGGGCCGGGGACTCGCTGAGGATGTCGGCCTGGCGCGTGGTCCGGTGCCGGAAGTGGAGCCAGATGCGTCCGTCCGCGTCCGGGAACAGGACGGGGAAGTCGTTGTAGCCCTGGAGTTCTTCGGGCAACGCCTCGTTGACGTCCGCGGCCGGCGAGCGCCACTCCCAGCCGTCGTGGGCCGCGACGTTCATCGTGCGCCACTCGTAGAGCCGCGTGCCCTCCCGGTTGAGCACCCAGCCGGTGTCCTTCCCCCAGTTCACGCCGCTCTCGTTCCACGCCGCCCAGACCCGGTCCTGGCCGTCGACCGCGAGGCTGATGTGCGCCTCGTACTTGGCCGTCGAGGCGACAGGCATCTCCGCGCCCCACTCGCCGCCGGCGTGGCGACGGACCAGCACGTCGTAGTTGCCGGCGCCATAGCTGTCCCAGCCGACGTAGACGCCGCCCTTCGAGTCGGCGACGATCACCGGCTCCCAGTCGTTCGCCGGCGACGACGAGACCTGCTCCGCCTCGGACCAGCGTTCGCCGTCGTGGCGGCGGGCGAAGATGTCGGCGGCGCCGTCGCGGAAGCCCTGCCAGACCACCCAGAGATTGCCCTCGGCGTCGGTTGCCAGGTTGTGGAACACGTCCGGCTGCGGCGCTTCGGTCAGCCGTTCCGCCGACGACCAGGCATCGCCGTCCAGGACGCGGGCGTAGAGATCCCAGTTGCCCTCGACCTGGGCCGAGTAGACGACCCACGGGCGGCCATCGCCGTCGCGGCCCATCTTCACGAGAAAGTGGTCGCCGGGCTGCTCCGTCAGGGTCTGGACTTCTCCCCAGACCTGCCCGTCGAAGCGGCGCGCCAGGATCTCGTTCCCGTTGTCGCGGTAGCCGAGCCAGGCGGCCCAGACCTCGTCGCCGTCGCTGCCGAGGATCGTCGCGAAGTCGTTCTGGTAGTCGTCGGAGGTCATCCGCTCCACCCCGGGCACGCGCTCGACCGTCACGTCGCCGCCCAGGAACCGCAGCCGACGGCCGACCGCGACATCGGCGAGCCGGACCTCGAACTCGCCGCCCGCCGTGGCGAACATGAGCCGCGAGCCACCGTTGCCCCTCACGTCGACGACGAGTCCCGGCGACCGGACGTACTCGACCGGACCGACCGTCTGCGTATCGTGGATGGCGCCGGGCCTGTAGTTCGGCCCCTGGTAGCTCGCCAGCTTCCAGGCGGCGCCCTCGACCTCGTTGCCAGGCCGCGGCCGCCAGTCGCGGAGGCCCAGCAGCTCGCCGCCCGACACTTCGAGCGAGCCGTCCCAGTCACGGGCGGCCGTGTCGTTCACGCCCAGGCGGACGAGAAGCGAGACGACGTCGTCGCCAGCGAGCGTGCCGGCTTCCTGGGCCGCGGCGGGCGGCGGCGCAAGGATGAACAGAGCGGCTGCCGCTACGGCAGCCGAGGCGAACCCGACCTTGTTGTGTGGCATTGCCGGCTAGCTTAGCCGGCGCACCCAGTGGGGAATACTCTACGGCTCCGGTCACACAGAAGAGAGGTTCCCGATGCAGAAGCGGTACGGACACCTGATCGTCGCCGCGGCGGTCTCTACTCAAATCCTGAGCGTCGCGATCGCGAGCGCCCAATCCGGCGACGCCTTCGTCCCCGTCACCGACGAGATGCTCGAGAACCCGGCGCCCGAGGACTGGCTGTCCTGGCGGCGCACCGCGAACGGCTGGGGCTACAGCCCGCTCGACCAGATCGATCCTACGAACGTCGGCGACCTGCGGATGGTGTGGACGCGCTCGCTCAACGACGGCAGCCAGACCGGCACGCCGCTCGCCTACCGGGGCGTCATGTACATGCCGAACCCGAACGATGTGATCCAGGCGCTCGACGCCGCGACCGGCGACCTGATCTGGGAGCACCGCCGCAAGATCCCCGAGGACGCGAAGGACTACGTCGGAGGCTTCCTGTCCCAGAACAACCGGAACATCGCGATCTTCGCGAACCTGATCATCGACACCAGCGTCGACGACCACCTCTTCGCGCTCGACGCCGAGACCGGCAAGATGGTCTGGGAGACGATGGTCCTCGACTACCGCACCCACCCGGCCCTCCAGGGTGCCGGGCCGATCATCGGCAACGGCAAGGCGTTCTCCGGCCGGAGCTGCTCGCCCCGCGCCGGGCCCAACGCCTGCGTCATCACGGCCCACGACGCCCTGACCGGCGAGGAGCTCTGGCGGCGGCGCACGATTCCCGCTCCGGGCGAACCGGGCGACGAGACCTGGGGCGACGTGCCGTTCGAAGAGCGGGCGCACGTCGGCTCCTGGATGCCGCCGAGCTACGACGCGGAGCTCGACCTGGTCTTCGCCGGCACCTCGGTCACCGCGCCGGCGCCCAAGTTCATGCTCGGCGGGGTCGAGAACAAGCACCTGTACCACAACTCGACCCTCGCGCTCGACGCGGACAGCGGCGAGATCGTCTGGCACTACCAGCACATGAACGACCACTGGGACCTGGACCATCCGTTCGAGCGCCTCGTCGTCGAGACGGCGGTCGCGCCGGATCCCGACGAAGTGCCGTGGATCAACCCGAACCTCGAACCGGGCGAGGTCCGCAAGGTGATCACCGGCATCCCCGGCAAGACGGCGCTCGTCTACTCGATCGACCGCGAGACCGGCGAGTTCCTCTGGGCGCGGCCGACCGTCTACCAGAACGTGATCCACAGCATCGACGGCGAGACCGGTCAGCCGACCGAGAACCCCGAGGTCATCTTCCACGCCCTGGAAGAGGAGCGGCTGATCTGCCCGAACATGCACGGCGGCAAGGACTGGGAGGCCGGGGCCTACAGCCCGGAGACGAACACGCTCTACTACCCGCTGCGCAACATGTGCATGCCGACGCTGACGACGACCGACCCGAGCGCTTCCCACCCGTACTACGCCCTGAGCGTCCGCCACGAGCTGGCGCCCGGCACGGAGAACCTCGGCACGGTCTACGCAATCTCCGCCGAAACCGGGAAGACGGTCTGGCTCCACCAGCAGCGCGCGTCGACCACGTCGCTGGTCGCCACCGGCGGCGGACTGCTCTTCGGCGGCGACACGAACGGTCGGTTCAAGGCGTACAGCCAGGAGACGGGCGAAGTGCTGTGGGAGGTGAACCTCGGCGCTCCGGTGACCGGTTACCCGATCACCTACGCCGTCGACGGCACGCAGTACGTCGCGGTCAGCACCGGCATCTCGGCGACCACCTCGAGCTTCCTGCGGCTGACGCCGGAGTTGAAGCCCGGCTTCGCGAACAACCTGTTCGTGTTCGCGCTGGAGTACGCCGAACCGTAGGCGCGGCGGCTGCGCCGGCGAACGCCTAGGGAGGCATCCGCTCGACCGCGATGCCCTCCAACAGGTTCGAGTCGGCAGCCAGTTCCCGATCGCCGGCCGGGTACCCGTTGGCGCTCAGCAGGAAGGCGACGACGTCGATGTAGACCTGGTCGCCGAGCGTTGCAGGCTCTTCCGGCGGCATGGTCGACTGGACGCTGTCGTAGATGTCGGCCACCTTGAGCCCGCGCCAGCGGAAGCGGAACGCGACACCGGTCAGGCCCGGCGCCATCTCGCCGCCGCCGAGACCCTCGCCGTGGCACTCGCCGCAGTGCGCTTCGTAGGCAACCTGGCCGCGTTCCGCCTGTGCCTCGGTGAAGATGCCTTCGAGGACAGAGGTGGGCGGAGGAGCCGGCGCGGCCTCCGGCGCTGCGGGACGCGGCGCCTCGGCGGGCGCTGACGACGGCGCCGTGACCACGGCCGACGAGCAGGCCAGCGCCGCAACCAGTAGCAGAGCCGGGGCCCCAACCACCGCGAAGAGGACCTTCACGAGTCCCGCGCCCAACACGTCGTCATCCGCCACCGCCGGCAACGTACTACGCTCCCGCCGCGCCGGTCCACCGCCAACCAGGGCCGGTCAGAAAGACGAACCGGGCTCCCGCAGGAACGCGATCTCCTCGTCGGTCGAGGAACGACCCAGGACCTCGTTGCGATGCGGGTAGCGGCCGAAGCGATCGATGATCGCCTTGTGCCGCCGCTCGTAGTCGAGGGCCTCGGGCTCCTCCAGGCGCTCGAAGAGCGCCATCGCGTCCTCGTGGATCTGCCGCGACTCGCTGTGCTGGTACGGCATGTAGAAGAACTGCCGCTGGACCGGCGGGACCGCCTGATCGGCGCCTGCCCGCACCGCCTCCTGCGCCAGGGCGAGCGCCATGCCGTCGGCCGCGAAGGCGCGGGCATCGTCGCGGTAGAGGTTGCGCGAGAACTGATCGAGCACGACGATCTCCGCGAGGCGGCCGGCCGGCGTGTCGCGCCAGCCGTGGAGTTCGCCCAGGACCGCTCGCCGGTGCGTTGCGCCGAACCGTGAGCGGATCTCCGCGTCGAACCGCGGGTCCCTGGTCCACCACTGCCTGGGGCCGTTCTGCTCGAACCAGAAAGACAGGACTTCTTCGATCATCGCGGGAGGTTCTATCGAACTGGCCGCCCACTGGGTGCGCCGGCGCCCTCGCCGGCTTCTGAAGAAGACGCGCCGCGAAGCGGCGACGACTCTGCGAGCGGGCCGAACACCCAGAGACCGGCGCTGGGCGCCGGATGCCGGCGGGGGCGCCGGCGCACCCAGTGGTTTATCCTCTACTGTCTCCATGCATCAAAGAGCATCCCGCCCGTGCTCGGCAGCGATGGCGATTGCCATCTGCGGCCCCGCGGCGTCGTTCGGCGCGACGGCGGCCGAGCCGGCGCCCGCTGTCGACTTCCAGCGCGACGTCCGGCCGATCCTCTCCGACAACTGCTTCGCCTGCCACGGCCCCGACGAGGCGACCCGCGAGGCGGACCTGAGGCTCGACACGCGTGACGGCGCCTTCAGCGAGCGGCCTCCAGCAGGACGCAGCAACCGGCCGCGCGCTCCCGCGGTCGTCCCCGGCGATCTGGACGCCAGCCTGCTGGTCGAGCGCATCAGCCACACGGACCCGCTCCGGCGGATGCCGCCCGAGGTGTCGCAGAAGTCGCTCTCCGGCGAACAGATCGAGACGCTGACCCGCTGGGTTGAGCAGGGCGCTCCCTGGGACGAGCACTGGTCGTTCGCGGCCATCGACCGGCCGGCGCCGCCGGAAGTCGAAGACGAGACCTGGGGCCGCGATCCGCTGGACCGCTTCATCCTGGCGCGGCTCGAGGCCGAGGAACTCACCCCCGCCGGGGAAGCGGACCGCCGTACGCTCGCCCGCCGCGCCGCCCTCGACCTGACCGGGCTGCCGCCCGACCCCGGCACGCTCGCGACCTTCCTGGCCGACACGGAAGACGGCGCCTACGAGCGGCTCGTCGACCGCCTGCTCGCCTCTGCCCACTGGGGCGAACACCGCGCCCGCTACTGGCTCGACGCGGCCCGCTACGGCGACACCCACGGCATCCACATCGACAACTACCGGGAGATGTACGCCTACCGCGACTGGGTGATCAAGGCGTTCAACGAGAACCTCCCCTTCGACCGGTTCACGGTCGACCAGATCGCCGGCGACCTGCTGCCGGAGCCGACCCTCGACCAGTTGATCGCCACCGGCTTCCAGCGCAACAACATCACGACGAACGAGGGTGGCGCGGTCATCGAGGAGTACGAGGCGATCTACGCAAAGGACCGGGCAGAGACGATCGGCAGCGTCTTCATGGGCCTGACCGTCGGCTGCGCGACCTGCCACGACCACAAGTTCGACCCGATCAGCCAGCGGGAGTTCTACGCGCTGACCGCGTTCTTCCGGAACACGACGCAGTACGTGATGGACGGCAACATCTCCGACCCGCCGCCGACGCTCGTCGTGCCCCACGAAGACGACCGCGACACCTGGTACCGGCTGCGCGCGGAGGTCGGCGAACTCGAGGACGCGATGACGGAGCGTCTCGGCGCGGTCGAACCGGCGTTCGCCGACTGGCTCGCGAGCGACGCGCACCGGCAGATCGACGCGCCGCTGGGCGCCGGCCCGGAGCTGCTGCGCCTCGACATGGACGGCGGCGAGGAACCCGCCGTCATCGTGGACGGCGAACCGCAACCGCTCGTGCTGCACGGAGAGGTCCGGATCGAACCCGGACCGAACGGCCTCCCCGCCCTGCTCTTCGGCAACGAGTCCTCGGCCGAGCTGCCGCCGCTGGAACTCGACACGGACACGCCGTTCTCGCTCGCCATGTGGATCCACATGCCCGAGGCCGAGGGCAGCTACACCGTCGCCAGCCAGAGCGACCCGCACGAGGCCGACCGCGGCTGGCAGGTCACGCTCGGCGCGCGCGAGCTCTACTTCCGCCTCCGGGGCGACCGCGCCGGCCCGGGCCGGGGCGCGACCAGCATCTCGATCAATCCGAACAACACGCAGAGACTCACGCCCGGCGAGTGGACGCACATCGTCTTCACCCACGACGGTTCCGGCGAGCGCGGCGGGCTGCACATCTACCGCGACGGCGACCGGGTCCCCGAACAGGGCAGCGAGTTCTTCGCCAAGGTCCAGGGCCGCATCCGCACCGACCGGCCCTTCTACCTCGGCCGCCACGATCGGCGAACGGAGGGCAGCGCCCAGTACTTCGCCGGCGGGGGCGTCGCCGACGTGCGCGTCTTCGACCGCGTCCTGTCGGTCGAAGAGGCGAGGGTCCTGTCGGAGTGGAGCGCCATCCGCGACGCCGCGGGCAAGGGATCCGCCGACCTGACCGTGGACGAGCGCCAGGCTCTCCTTCTGAGCTACGTCCACACGAACGATGAGGAATACCGCCGCCTCGCCGACCGGCGACTCGAGATCGACGCCGAGTGGCGGGAACTCCGCCGCCGCGGCACGGTCACCCACGTCATGCAGGAACTGCCGGGAAGCGAGGCGGCAGCCCACGTGCTCTACCGCGGCAACTACGACCAGCCGCGCGAGCGCGTCCTCGCCGGAACGCCTTCGGCGCTGCCTGCGATGCCGGACGACCTCCCCCGCAACCGGCTGGGCCTCGCCCACTGGCTGGTGGACGAGTCGAATCCGCTGATGGCGAGGGTCACCGTGAACCGCTACTGGCAGCAGCTCTTCGGCACCGGCCTCGTCACCACGAGCGAGGACTTCGGCGCCCAGGGCGACGTGCCGACGCACCCCGAACTGCTGGACTACCTGGCGACGGAGTTCCGGGAGTCGGACTGGGACGTCAAGGGCTTCTTCCGGCGCCTCGTCCTGTCTTCGACCTACCGGCAGGCGGCCACCCTCACCCCGGACAAGCTGGAGCACGATCCCGACAACCGGCTGCTCTCGCGCGGCCCCCGGTTCCGGATGGACGCGGAGATGGTCCGCGACACGGCGCTCGCCGCCAGCGGTCTCCTCGTGCGCAAGATCGGCGGCCCGAGCGTCAAGCCGTACCAGCCGGAGGGGCACTGGCAACGGGTGGCGATGAACTCGAGTAACACGTACCGCTACCAGCGGGACAGTGGAGACAAGCTCTACCGGCGCAGCCTCTACACCTTCTGGAAGCGCGCCGCCCCGCCGCCGTCGATGACGATCTTCGACGCGGGCAACCGTGAGCACTCGGTGGTGCGCCGCGAGCGCACGAACACGCCGCTCCAGGCGCTGGTGACGATGAACGACACGCAGTTCGTCGAGGCGTCGCGCTACCTCGCCCAGCGCGCGATGCGGGAGGCGGGCGACGACTTCGACCGCCGGCTCGACTACCTCACGACCCGGCTGCTGGCCCGGCCCTTCGACGACGCGGAGCGGGCGGTCGCGAGGCGGACGTACGACAGCCTGATCGACGTCTACCGCGCCGATCAGGCGGAAGCGAAGAAGCTCGTCGACGTCGGCGAATCCCAGCACGACGCAGCGCTGCCGGCCGACGAGTCGGCGGCCTGGACCATGCTGGCAAGCCAGTTGATGAACCTGGACGAGACCCTGAACAAGTAACCGGAGGCCTGAAGAGGATGGACCCGTTCAAGGAAACCGTTCGAGCCGAGACGAGACGCCAGTTCTTCGGCACCGCCGCCCGGGGCATCGGCGGCCTGGCCCTGGCCAGCCTGTTCGCCGACGACGCCTTCGCCCTGCCGGTTGCCAGGGACCGCTTCGGCGGGCTGCCCGACCTCCCCCACTTCGCGCCGAAGGCGAAGCAGTGCATCTACCTCCACATGATGGGCGCGCCGCCGCAGATGGACCTGCTCGACTACAAGCCGAAGATGAAGGAGTACTTCGACCAGGACCTGCCCGATTCGATCCGCCAGGGGCAGCGGCTGACGACGATGACCTCCGGCCAGTCGCGCTTCCCGATCGCGCCGTCCGTCTTCGAGTTCTCCCAGCACGGCGGGAACGGCGCCTGGTTCTCCGAACTCCTGCCGCACACGGCGAGCATGGCGGACGACCTCGCGATCATCCGCTCGATGCACACGGACGCGATCAACCACGAGCCCGGCATCACGTTCATCCAGACCGGCCAGCAGATCCCTGGCCGGCCGTGCATCGGCTCCTGGTTCGCCTACGGCCTCGGCAGCATGAACGAGGATCTGCCGACGTTCGTCGTGATGAACGCGGAGCGCAGCCATCCCTCCGCCGGCATCCAGGCGATCTCGGCCAAGCTCTGGAGCGCCGGCTTCCTCTCTCCCGAGCATGCCGGCGTCGGGCTCCAGACCGGCGACGAACCGGTGCTCTACCTCAAGGACCCGCACGGCGTCTCGCCCGATGTCCGCCGGCGCGTGCTCGACGGCATGGGCGAGCTGAACCGGCTGCGGCACGCCCAGGTCGGCGATCCGGAGACGCTGGCCCGGATCGAGCAGTACGAGATGGCGTTCCGCATGCAGTCCTCGGTGCCCGAAATGGCCGACCTGTCGGCCGAGCCCGAGAGCACCTGGGAGCGCTGGGGCGAGGAGGCCAGGCAGCCCGGCAAGTTCCAGAACGCGGCGCTCATGGCGCGGCGCCTGGTCGAACGCGGCGTACGCTTCGTCCAGATCTACCACCGGGGCTGGGACGTCCACCGGGTTCTCCCGACCGTGCTGCCGGCGCAGGCCCGCGACGTCGACCGGGCCGCCTGGGCGCTGATCCAGGACCTGAAGGAACGCGGCCTCTTCGATGAGACCCTGGTCATCTGGGGCGGCGAGTTCGGCCGGACGATCTACTCGCAGGGGGCCCTGACCGCGGACAACTACGGCCGCGACCACCACCCACGCTGTTTCACCATCTGGATGGCCGGCGGCGGGGTCAAGGGCGGCGTCGTCCACGGCGAGACGGACGACTTCTCCTACAACATCGTCAAGGACCCGGTCCACGTCCACGACCTGCAGGCGACGGTGCTGCACCTGTTCGGCATCGACCACGAGCGGTTCACCTACCGGCACCAGGGGCTCGATGCCCGGCTGACCGGCGTCGAGAAGGCACGGGTGGTGAAGGAGGTTCTCGCCTAGGAACCGCCGGCGTAGCGCCGGCTGATGGCGGCCTGACGTGCCGCGATGACCCGCGCGCGTTCCGCGGGAGCGACTCTCGTCGTTTCAGCGGGCAGATACTGATCCAGTTCGTCCAGCTTGATCACCTGGGCCGAGAGCCCGGTCGGATACTCGCTGCAGTACGTCCACCTCGCACAGAGCGACCCCTCGGCCCAGCCGGCGGTGTCCAGCCAGTTCTGGACGCCGGGATCCCGGCGGCTGATGACGTAGCGCACGCGGCCGTCGGCGTCCGCGTGGGCCGTGCGGTGGTTCAGGCTCGACTGGTGGCTGGCGTAGTCGAGCGACTCCATCCACGGATTGGCGAGCTGGATGTTCGTGTACCGGCAGTCGGCGACCGGTACGTCCACCAGCAGGGCTTCGTCCTCCTCCAGCCGGAAGTAGCCCCGGGAGGCCGCCTGGAAGGCGTCGGCCATCGGCAGGTTCGGGTCGGCCTCGGCGGGTTCCGACACCGTGTTGGGCCTGAGCGCGAGTTGAAACGTGATCCGATGCACGAGGGTCAGCAATTGCCTCAGGGAGCGGGTCTGGGTCGCGGCGTCGTCGAGCGTCCGGGCGACCGACTCGGGCGTCGGCCGGGGGGCGCCGGTGCCCAGCGTGGTCAGGTTGACGACCTCCCACAGACCCTCATCCGTCTTCTCCCAGTCCGAGACCAGGCGCCGTACGACGACCATGTACACGTCCGGTTCCAGCTTGAGCCAGTCGGCTTCGACGGGTTCGGCGCTCAAGGTCAGGACGAAGTCGCCGTTCTCGTCCACGTCGAGATCGTCCGAGGCGATGCTCGAGACCGTGCGAATGCTCCTCACCGGAGTATGGCCGAGCATGCCGCTGTAGACGTTGATCGTGACGAGGTCGAAACTGGACGTGTTCCCGCGCAGCCGGTAGACGTGATCGCCCCGCACGGGAAACGCGAGATAGGGATTGTCCGGGTTGTCCCAGCCGATCCGGGCGACACTGTTGGGGAAACGGGCGAACTGCGGGTAGTCCGGATTCCGCAGGTCCGTGAAGTCGGCCAGAAAGGTCGAAAGGAAGCGGGCGAGGTGCCGGTACCCCGCGGCCGCGGTCTGTTCGTCCCGGTTGAACGGCGCGCTCTCGATGGCCCCGCCCATCTCCGCGACTTCCGCGGCGAACCGGCTCCAGGCCGCGTTCACCTCCTCCTGCTCTGCCGACTGCGGGTTGAAGAAGAACACGAAGTACAGCGCCAGCACGACGACGACGAGCGCGGCCAGGACGTAGAGGAGGATCTTCATGGCTTGTTCTCGCGGTTGAAGGACATGGCGCCTATGTTCCTTGACGGGACGCTCCGCCGCAATCGCCACTAGCATGAGCGTCGTGGAAACCCCGAAGACCGCCGGGCAGCACGTGTTCTCGATGGCGCCGCTCGGGGTGTGGATGCGGCTGATCGCGGACAACGGCGGCGTGCCGCCCCGCTACTGGGGCAAGCTGGCGAAGGTGCTGGCGATCAGCGCCCTGATGACCCCGCTGCGGGTCGCCGAGCGGCTCCGCTACGGCCCGTCGCGGATGGCCCGGGTCCCGATCGACGAGGCGCCCCTGTACGTCCACGGCTTCGGACGTTCCGGCACCACGCATCTGCACAACCTCCTCGCCCAGGACCCGGGTTTCGGCATCGTCTCGACCTTCCAGGCCATCGCGGCGCCGATGTTCCTGACCGCGCGCGGCCGGCTGGAGCGCCTCGTCGCCAACGGGATGCCCGCGACGCGCCCGATGGACAACATGGCCGTGTCCGTCGAACTGCCCCAGGAGGAAGAGATCGCGCTCGCCAACACGTCGTACCTGTCGTTCGTGCACCACCTCTCCTTCCCCAACCGGGCGAGGGAGTACCAGGAGAAGTTCGCCACGATGCGGCTGACGAGTTCCGAGATCGCCCGCTGGGAGCGCGCCTATCTGGACGTGCTGCGCAAGGCCACGCTGGCCTCCGGCGGCCGCCGGCTCGTGCTGAAGAGCCCAACCAATCTCGGCCGTACAGCCGAACTCCTGCGCCTCTTTCCCGACGCGAAGTTCATCCACATCGTGCGCAATCCCTACGTCGTCTACCGGTCGATGACGAACCTGTACCGGCACGTGCTGCCCGTCTGCCAACTGGACGACGCGGATCCTGAAGAGGTGGTCGCGAGCATGCTCGACTCCTACGCCGCGATGATGAGGCAGTACATGAGAGACCGCGAGTCGATCCCGAAAGGACACCTGGCCGAGGTCCGCTTCGAGGATCTCGAACGAGCCCCCATGGCCGAGCTCGAGCGGCTCTACGACGAACTTGCGCTGCCGGGCTGGGAGCGAGCCAGGCAGCCGATGGCGGACTATCTGGGAACCCTGTCGGGTTACCGCAAGAACGCCTACCGGATCGATCCGGAAACGATCGACATCGTCGACCGGAACTGGGGCTTCGCCGTCAAGGCCTGGGGCTACGAGCCACCGAAGCAACGACCGGCGAAAACAAGAGGAGAGGAAACCAACCCATGATTCAGGCTGAAGAACGCAGCGACATCACCCCGCTCTGCCCGCACTGCGAGCATCCCGTGAGCATCTACTTCCGGGAGATCTCGGGAGTCCTTGGCAAGCGCTACGTCTACTTCTGCGCGCTGTGCAAGAAGGTGCTCGGCGTGTCGCACCGCAAGGGCTTCTTCATGGGGTAGCGCCGCGGAGTCGTGTCCAGTCGGTTCAATCCGTGACGATGCTGGTGTCGACCTACGCTGGTCGGGGCAACGTGCAATGTTCCCGTTCATGCAGACGGTCCAGGTAGGACTGCAGGTTCCCGAATCCTCCCAGTAGACCGTCGTCGGCGCCCCAGCTAACGGTGTAGCCGACGATGATGTCCGTGACGGTGAAGCGGTCTTCCACAAGGTAGTGCGACTCCCCGAGTACCGCATCCAGTACTGCCGCACTGCGCCGGAACAGTGCGCTGTTCTGCTCGATGATGGCGGGAACTTGACGCTCCTTCGGCATCAGAACGTCGACGCTGTTGATCTCGGAGCTCCACAGCCACGGTTCCATCTCGGTCAAGGCGAAAGAGACCCACTGATCGTGGAGCGCACGGGACCACGAGCCCGGCTTCGCTATCAGGCCTCGCTCGGGTGACAGGTCTGCGATGGCGGTCGCGATGGCAGCGGATTCGAACAGGGGACGCCCGTCGATGATCGCGACCGGCACTTTGCCCAACGGGTGGACGGCACGCAAGTCGGCGAGGCCGGTCTGGCCGCCGATGCCCACCGACTCGTAGGCCAGACCGGCCTCGAGGAGGGTCCACCGGCAGCGCGCGGACCGCGTGGGTGCATGTTCGTAGAGCGTGATCTGTGGCATCGCGGGTGCTCGCATCGGGCATGTCGCCTTGGGGGGCGCGCACTCTAGCGGACGCACGGTCTCAACACGCAAGGCCCGGACGGACATGGCCGACAGGCGTTCCTGCGGCTCAGTCGATACGCAGGCGGTCGAACTCGGCCCAGGCGGACATGTCCGACAGAACGACCTGATCGCCGGGAACCAGCCCCTCGACGATCTCGATCGTGTTGGCCGAGATTCTGCCCAGCAACACACGGGTTCGGGTGGCGCCGTTGCCCTCGCCGTCCAGACGGAAGAGCCCGACCTCGCCCTCTCCCTGACCGACGACCGGACGACCGACGAAGACCACGTCCTCGAGCCGCTCCAACTCGATCGTGCCGGCGACGGTCAGGTCCGGCCGGGCCCCGCGCGGCAGCTCGCCTTCCAGCGCGACATCGACGGTCACCGTCCCCTCTTCGACCGCCGGATCGATCCGTGCGACCCGGCCGGGGGCGATGCCGTTTCGCGTGTCGACCGACGCCACCTGTCCGATCTGGACGTCCTTCGCCTGCGTCTCGGCGATCCGCAGTTCGGCCTTCAGCGCCGTCGGGTCGCCGACCCGGGCCAGACTCGTGCCCGCGGTAACGCGCTGTCCCTCTTCGACCGGGACCTGCTGGAGGACGCCGTGCATGCCCGCGCGGACCTGCAGGGCCGCGACCTGATCGAGCCGGAGTTGCCAGAGAGCGCGTAGACGGTCCACCTCCGCCCGCTCGACGGCGAGCTTGGCCGCCTTCGTCGTTTCCGCGATGCCGAGACGCTCCTCCTCCAGTGCGAAGCGCGTTTCGTGTTCCCGCTTCGACGCCTGCGCCCGCTGGAGTTCGATGGCCGACGCCAGACCGTCTTTTGCCAGTTCGGCGTCGGCGTCCGCCTCGAGCCGGGCCACGACGAGCGCGGCCTCCACGCTCGCGAGCCCGGCCTTCTGCATCAGCAGCTCGCTCTCGAGTTCCACCTTGCGGTTCTCGTAACGGGCCTCGGCGGCGCGCAGGTTCAACTCGGCCTCCCGCGCCTGGTGCTCGAGTTCCGGGTTGCTGAGTTCGACGATCACCGAGTCCGGCGTCACTTCGGCGCCGGGATCGAGAACGATCCTCTCGACGGTGCCTTCCGTCGTCGCCGGGATCCACCGGATCTTCTCGGGCACCAGCGTTCCCCGGCCCCGGACTTCCCGCACCATAGGCCCGCTCCGCACCGTGTCGATGTAGAGGGCGTCGCGGTCGACGCGCGGCGCCGACGGCTGGACCTGCTGCAAGCCGAGTGTCACCAGCACGAACAGGACGCCCCCGAGAGAGAAGTAGGTCACCCGGCGAACCTTCTTCTTCCGGGCCAGGTCCGGCCGCGCGATGTCCATCCCTCCAGCCGGATCGGGCACGTCGTTCAGTCCGTGGCCCGCCCGTCGAACAGGTGGATCTCCCGCTGCGCATAGTCGGCGTAGCGGGGATCGTGGGTCACCATGCAGATGGTCGATCCTTCCTCGTGCAGGGCCCGCAGCAGGTCCATCACCGCCCCGCCGTTCTTCGAGTCGAGGTTGCCGGTCGGCTCGTCGGCGAGCAGGATGGACGGCTGGCCGGCGACGGCCCGGGCGACGGCGACCCGCTGCTGCTGGCCTCCGGAGAGCTGGCTCGGCAGGTGCTTCGCCCGCGGCGCCATCTCCACCTTCTCCAGCGCCTCGTTGACCAGATCGCGACGCTCCTTCGGCCGGATTCCCCGGTACGTGAGCGGAAGCTCGACGTTCTCGTAGACGGTCAGGTCGCCGATCAGGTTGAAGTTCTGGAAGATGAACCCGATCTCCCTGTTCCGGATGCGCGCTCGCTCGGACTGCCGGAGCTGCGCCACCGGATAGCCGTTCAGCGTGTAGTCGCCGGCCGTCGGCGTATCGAGCAGGCCGAGGATCGACAGCAGGGTCGACTTGCCGCATCCGGACGGCCCGGACACGGCCACGTACTCGCCCGAGTCGATGTCCAGGGTGACGCCATCGAGCGCGTGGGTCTCGACCTCGTCCGTGTAGAAGACCTTGGAGACGTTCTCCAGATGAATCAGCGTACTCATGGTGTAGACAATCTACGTCATATGGAGTAGCTTGTCTACACCATGACGCCAGCAAGTCCCCGCAACCAGCTTCTCTACGGCACCCTGGACCTGCTCATCCTGCGCACCCTGGTCTACGGCCCGGCGCACGGCCACGCGATCGCCGGGCACATCCAGCGGGTGTCGGAAGACGCGCTCCGCATCGAGACCGGATCGCTGTACCCGGCCCTGCACCGCCTGGAGGCGCGCGGCTGGATCGCGGCGGAGTGGAAGACCTCCGACAAGGGCAAGCGGGCCAGGTACTACCGGCTCACGCGGACCGGCCGGCGGCAGCTTGTCGTCGAACAGTCACGGTGGCAGCAGCTCTCGGTCGCCGTGACCAGGGTGCTCCAGCCGGCCGAGTAGCGGAAGAAACAAGGTGATGCTGCGGCTGCTCTACAACCGACTGCGCTCCATCTGGTCACGGCGACGCAGGGACGCCGAGCTCGACGAGGAACTGCGCTTCCACCTCGCCGCAGAAACGGAAGAAGGGATCGACGCCGGCCTGGCTCCCGAACAGGCGCGCGCCGAGGCACAGCGCGACTTCGGCAACGTCCTGCTGACGCGTGAGCTGACCCGCGAAGCCTGGGGCTGGGCGCCCGTGGAGCGCTTCCTCAAGGACATCGGCTCCGCGTTCCGGATGATGCGGCGCAACACCGGCTACACCTGCGCCGTGGTCCTCACGATGGCTCTGGGCATCGGGCTGAACGCCCCGATGTTCGAAATGCTGTCGCGCCTCTTTCTTCAAGCTCCACCCCGCATCGAGGACCCGAAGGGCGTTCATCGCGTCTGGCTGAGCGAGCGCGACGACTCGGACGATCGCGGGGTCTTCACTGGCCCAGAGACTGCATGGGACCGGATGCAGTGGCCCGAGTTCAGCGCCCTGGCCGACAACAACGCACTCACCGGCGCGGTCGCGGGCTACACGCCACCCCGGTTCATGCCGAACGGACGCGGCCAGAACGCCGAGAACCTCAGCGTCTCGTGGGTCACGGGAGAGTTCCTCGATCTCCTCGGGGTAGAGCCCACAATGGGCCGGCTGATCGGCCCGGAGGACGACGACGCGGCGGCGGTGCCTGTCGCCGTCGTCAGCGACGGTTACCAGCGAGAGAGATTCGCCAGTCCGCAGGAAGCACTCGGCGCGACACTCGAGTTCGACGACGTCACCTACGTCGTCGTCGGCGTGTTGCCACCCGGCTTCTCCGGACCGGACCCGGACAGGACCGACGTCTGGCTGCCCCTGGAACCGGCGGTAACGGCCGTCCGGGGCGACCGCTGGCGCAACTTCGGAAGCGGCTTCTATCTCACGCCGTTGGCCCGGCTGCCGCGTGGTCTGACCCTCCAGGCCGCCGGTGCCGCGGCGACCGCAGCGGTCCGAGCGGCACGCGCCGACTCGCCTTCCGGGGGTTCACAGGACCCCGAGGCGACCGTGGTGCTGGGCTCCATCCTGAGGACCCGAGGTCCCGCCTCGCCGCCCGGCGAGATTCGCCTTGCACTGGTCGTAGGCGGCGTCACGCTGCTCGTACTGCTCATTGCGACCGTCAACATGTCCAACCTCCTGTTGGTGCGGGTGGCGGCGCGCCGCCGCGAACTGGCAGTGCGCTACGCGCTCGGCGCCGGCAGATGGGGAGTCGGACGCCTCCTGGCGATAGAGAGTCTCGTGCTCGCCGCGGTCTCCGGCGCCGTGGCGCTGGCCGTCGCCGCCGTTGCGGGCCGCATCCTGCGCCTCACGCTGCTGCCGGGACATCAGGGGGCCGTGGACGCGCTGAACGTCACGGCTGTCGGCTTCACGGGTATCGCCGTGCTTGCGGTCGGCCTCGGCGCGACCGTCGCGCCCGCCGTGTACGCGGCAAAGAGCCGGCGGGTCGAGAGGCTCGATAGCTCGCGAGGTGCCCGCGCGTTGGGTACGCCGGTCCGCACCGGCCTGATCGTCATGCAGGCCGCACTATCGCTCGTGCTGCTCAGTGGAACCGCCGTCTTCTACCGCTCGTTCGAAGCGGCGCGTCAGGTGGATGTCGGCTATGCGAAGGAGAACCTCATCACGGTAGACCTCGCGGGCTTTCGGCGCACCGGACCGCTGGATGAGACCACGATCAACGCGCTGGGAGCCCGCCTCCGGTCACTACCGGAAGTCGTGGATGTCGCCCAGGGAACGAACTCACCGATGTGGGGCCAGGCCGCGATGCCGGGACCACGGGTCGAAGGGCTGGACCGCCTGCCCTTCAACGAAGGTCCGTACGTGAGCCTCGCGACGCCCAACTTCTTCCGCGTCGCAGGCTTGGCGATCCTCGAAGGTCGCGGCTTCAGCGAGTGGGATCGCGCGGAAACTCAGAGGGTCGCGGTCGTCGACACGACGTTCGCTCGCGGCGTTTGGCCCGGCAGGAGCGCCGTGGGCCGGTGCCTCTTCTTCGGCGACGCGTCCACGGACTGCACGACGGTGGTCGGAGTGGTTGAATCCGCCCTCGACCGAGGTCTGCTGGACGCCGACCAGGCTGCGGTCTACTACCTGCCCATCCCCCAGGTTTCGCCCAACACCATTCAGGCGAGCTTCGTGAACAACATGCGCACGTTGATCGTGCGGACCCGCGGAAACCCCGGGCGCGTGGTGCAGCCAACCCTCCTCGCCCTGGCGGATCTGTTCCCGGACCTGCCACGCGACAACGTACGAAGCCTCGAGACTGTCTTCGCGTCACGGATCCGCACATGGACCATCGGTACCGGACTGTTCGGCGCCGCCGCTCTCCTGGCGGTGCTGCTCGCCGCCATCGGGCTCTATGCCGTCATCGCCTTTGGCGTTCGCCAACGTGAACTGGAGTTCGGCATCCGCCGCGCCCTGGGCGCCCGGGCGTCGCGCCTCCTGCGCATGGTGCTCGCGCGCGGCTTCTGGCTGGCGGCGGGCGGCGTCGTGGGCGGTGCGCTCGCCGCGCTGTGGGCCGGCAGGTTCGTCGAACCGCTGCTCTTCGACGGCCGGACTCCCCGCGATCCGCTGGCGTTCACCGTCGCGGCGCTAGTGCTGCTGGCGATCGCGGTGATGGCCTCGTACCTCCCGGCCAGACGGGCTGCTCGCGCTGATCCACGTCGGGCTCTGGAAGCGGAGTAGAGCCGCCAGACCCGATGTTGAAACAGCTCCGGTTGCGCCTGCATTCGCTTCTCGGCCGGCGGCGACGCGACGCCGAACTCGAAGAGGAGATCCGTTTCCACCTCGCCGAAGACGTGGAAGAACGAGTCGAGGCGGGACTGCCTCCTGAACAGGCGAACGCCGCCGCGCGTCGCGACTTCGGCAACGTCGTGCTCACACGCGAACTGACCCGCGAAGCCTGGGGCTGGGCGCCCGTGGAGCGAATCCTCCGGGACCTCCGGGCCGCGTTCCGGATGATGCGGCGCAACGGCGGCTACACCTGCGCCGTCGTTCTGACCCTGGCGCTCGGCATCGGACTGAACGCCCCGATGTACGAGATGCTGTCCCGCCTCTTTCTCCAGGCGCCACCCCACATCGAGAACCCGGATCGCGTCCATCGCCTCTGGGTCAGCGAGCGCATGGATCCAGTCGGTATCGGCGCCTCCACCGGACGAACCTGGGTCGTCGATGCGATGCAGTGGCTCGACCTCACGGCCCTGACCGCCGACAACGAACTCCTCGACGGCGTCGCGGGTCACAGAGTCTCGTCAAGGACGAACGGCCGCGGTCAGCGCGCCGAAAACCTGACGGTCTCCTGGGTCACGAGAGAGTTCCTCGACTTCCTTGGCGTGACTCCGACGGTCGGGCGGTTGATCGCTGCCGCGGACCACGACCTGGCGGCGCAACCCGTCGCGGTGATCAGCGACGGCTACCGGCGGCAACGGTTCGGCCGCGCGGAGGAAGCGCTCGGCGCGACGCTCAGCTTCGACGCTGTCACCTACGTCGTTGTCGGCGTGCTGCCGCCCGGCTTCACCGGACCCCGCTCGAACGCGGTCGACGTCTGGCTCCCCCTCGAACACGCGGCAACGGCCAGCCGGGGGAACAGTTGGAGACGGTACGGAACCACCTTCTACCTGACTCCATTCGTGCGGCTGGCGCCCGGGGCGACGGAAGAAGCGGCCGCCGCCGTGGCAACGGCCACCGTCCGGGCGGCGCGTGCCGGCTCCCGGTTCCCGGACTCCCTGGACGCGGAGGCGACCGTCGCCCTGGGTCCGATCCTCCGAACCCGCGGCCCCACCACGCTGCGGCGCCACATGCGCCTGCCGCTGGTCGCGGGCGGGATCACCTTCGTCGTGCTCCTCATCGCGGCCGTCAACATGTCGAACCTGCTGATGCTGCGGGTCGCCTCCAGGCGACGCGAGCTGGCGGTGCGCTACGCGCTCGGCCTGGGAAGATGGGGAATCGGACGTCTTCTGGTGACGGAGAGTCTGGTACTCGCCGGCCTCTCCGGCATCGCGGCGCTGGCCGTCGCGGCGACTACCGGCGACGCCCTTCGCCGTACGCTCCTGCCGAGCTACCAGTGGGCCGAAGATCCGCTGGGCGTCACGGCGATCGGGTTCACCGGAATCGCCGTGCTCGGGGTCGGCCTGGCGGCGGCGCTGGCCCCTGCCGTGTACGCCGCGCGTAGCCGGGGAATCGAGAAGCTCGATACGTCGCGGGGCGCCAGCGCGCTCGGAACGCCCGTCCGCACCGGCCTGATCGTGGTCCAGGCCGCGCTGTCGCTGGTCCTGCTCAGCGGGACGGCCGTCTTCTACCGTTCCTTCGAAGCGGCGCGCCAACTGGATGTCGGCTACGCGAAGGAGCACCTGCTCACGGTGACCCTGGGGAGCATCCACGGTGATACCCGCCTCGATGGCCTGGGCGGCGCACCGCTCGACGAGAGCGCAATCCAGGCCATGGAGGCCCGCACAAGGAACTTGCCGGAGGTGCTGGATGTCGCGCAGGGAACGAGTTCACCGATGGGGGGGAGCGGCGCGGCGTACGGGGACCTGCGCATCGAGGGGTTCGATCTCCCACCCTTTCGCGACCGTCCCCATGTGAATCTCACGACGCCCAACTTCTTCCGGGTGGCCGGCCTGGACATGCGAGAAGGTCGCGGCTTCACGCAGTGGGACCGTGAAGGGGCGCAGAAGGTCGCGGTCGTCGACACATCGTTCGCGGAGCAGGCCTGGCCCGGCCAGAGCGCCGTCGGTCGATGCCTGTTCGTCGGCAACGATGCCGACTGCAGAACGGTCGTCGGCGTGGTCGAATCCACAAGGAACTGGGGGCTCGAGGCCGCCTACCCCGTCTACTACCTGCCCATCTCGCAGGCCTCTTCCGACCCCGCTCTGGCCCGATGGCGGAGCATTCAGCGCTCGCTGATCGTCCGCACCGCGTCAAGCCCCGGGCGGGTCGAGCCGCCGGTGCTTGGCGCTCTGGCCGAGCTGTTTCCGGAGCTGCCGCGTAGCCACGTCCAGGACCTCTCTTCGACCTTCGAGAGGCGAATCCGCACCTGGAGCGTCGGAACCCGGCTCTTCGGCGCCTCCGCCGTGCTGGCGGTCCTGCTCGCCGCCGTCGGGCTCTACTCGGTCATCGCGTTCGGCGTGCGCCAGCGCGAGCTGGAGTTCGGCATCCGGCGCGCTTTGGGGGCCAGGCCGTCGCGCCTCCTGCGCATGGTGCTGACACGCGGCGTCTCGCTCGCCACGACCGGCGTCGTCGCCGGCGCACTCGCCGCGCTCTGGGCCAGCCGCTTCGTCGAGCCGCTGCTCTTCGATGGCCGGACCCCCCGCGATCCGCTGGCGTTCGCTGTCGCGGCGCTGGTGCTCCTGGCCGTGGCCGTCAGCGCGTCATTCCTGCCGGCCCGCCGTGCCGCTCGCGCCGACCCCCGTCAGGCTCTGGAAGCGGAGTAGCCACCTGCGCGCGTCGGGACGCACTGACTCAAGGCAGATCGGCCACCCACATCTTCGCCTGGGCGCCGCGGCCGGTCGCCGAGCCGCCGGCGGCGTAGAGCTTGCCGCCGATGATCGCGGCCGCGGGCGACGACAACGGCATCGGCAGCTTGCCGAGCAACTCCCATTCACCGCCGGGTTCCAGTACCAGAATGTCCGGGTCGATCGACTTGGTGCCGCCGGCAGGCGTGGTGTGGCCGCCGACCATGACGATGCGGCCTTCGTGGACGAAAGTACCGGCTTCGCCGTGGGAGTGTCCCTTCGGCAGATCGGGGCCTCGGCTCCAGCTATCCGTGGCGGCGTCGTAGATGTCGACGCGAGCCTGGTCGAGCTGCTGGCTGTCGTGGTTGTACTGGCCGCCGATCGCGTAGATCCGGCTACCGATTGCGACCGCCGAGAACTGGTTCCGCGGGTCGGGCATCGACGCGGCGTCCTGCCAGCGGGCCGAGCCCGTAGCCCAGGCGTCCAGGTCGAGGACCCAGTGGTCGGCGGCGTCCGTGTCGCGGTCGGCCTTGAGCCCGCCGAAGTAGTGCAGCTTCCGGCCCACGAGCGCCAGTCCGCCGCCGGCGCGCGGCTCCGGGAGCAACGGCGCGGCCGTGTACCGGTCCAGGTCCAGATCGTAGCTCCAGACCTCGGCGATCGCGTGGCCCTTGTAGCCGTCCTTGAAACCACCGGCGAACCACACGGTGCGGCCGTCGAGCACGGCGTTCAGGTGCGACACCGCGCTCGGCATGTCCTGAATGCGCGTCCAGCTTCCATCCGCCGGGTCGTAGACGTCCGCCCGTTTGCTCGACCGCACCGGCCCCTCGTAACCGGCGAACAGGTAGAACTTGCCGTCGATCACGGTCGTCGCGGCCTCCCACTTGCCGGCCGGCATGTCGGGGAGTTCCTGCCAGGTGAGTTCCTGGGCGACCAGGGGTGGCGCGGCGAGGGTGAGTATCGCTGCGAGAACGACAGAGCAGGTTCCTCCCGCCTTGGCGCGCGGATGGATGATCGAACTCGTCTTGAGGGACCGCAAGTTAGCTCGGACTGTAGCAATCGTGCTCGCCGCTTCACGGCATCGCACCTGATGCCGGCGAGGGCGCCGGCGCACCCAGTGCGGCACGAAGAGGGCCCACGTTCCGCCGCACTAACCGCCGAGTTCCCGTGCCAGTTCGGCAGCTTCGTCCAGCAGCGTCCGCATGCCGGCGCCGTCCAGCCAGTCGACCCGGAACGACCGGTGGCTGGCCTCGGCGCGAGCCGCGTTGAGTCGAGTCAACTCCAGTAGTACGGACTCGCTCCTGGTCGGAGCAGCTTCGACGTAGACCCTCAGCAGGTCATCGAGGACGTTCGCGTCGTTCAGGGTGCCGAGCACGTTCTGCAGCAACTTGCAGCGCTCCACCATCGAGACGGCGACGTCAGATTCAGCTCTTACCGGTTCGACCAGGTAGCGGAGGCGTTTGCAGGCGATGCGAACCCTGTGCGGGCCCCGCGTACGCTCGTCGCCAAGGCCGTCGAGGCAAACCGCCAGCCTGTGGGCGATCCACTCCAGGCGCTCGGCCAGCGCTTCGGCGTACGGCACGCCGGCGCCTTGCCTCGGCGCCGGATGGCCCAGGCGCGACTCGAAGCCGTCCGCCCACTCGACGAACTCGGCACAGACTTCCCGGTTCAAGTCGCGTGATTCCGGGCGCGCCGCCGAACGGAGCCGCGCCTCAGTCCACTCGAAGCCGGGCCCGTGGCCCGGCTCCAACTCCTTGATTTGCGTCGCCAGCCACTCGAGCGCGACTTCGGCATCGCGGCTGGCGCCCGTCCGTTTCTGGAACCTGGCGAGAGTCTTCCGGTCACGCTTCTCGGCCACGCCTCGGAGCAGCCCCTTCCACGCGCTCACGGTGCTCCGCAACCGCCGGATCGAGACCCTGAAGTCGTGGAGGCCCTCGGCGTCCTCCGGGTCGAAGCAACGGGGCGCGGCTTCGCGAGCCTGGGCCACGAAGTCGAGTGCAATCAGGCGAACGGCTTCCTCCGCGTCCCGCCGCAGCAGATCGCCCGGAAGAGGCATTCCGGCAGTATTGCCGACCCACCAGGGGAGGGCCAGCGCGCCTAACCCGTAGTGCGCGGGAGGATACGGAACACTCCGTAGCCCGCCAGCAGGGCCGCGGCGCTGAACGCGGCGGCCTCCAGCCCGCGGCCGTAGAGGGCCATTCCAGTCCCGAACAGAGCGGCGTACACCGCGACGCAGCCGAGCATCCAGGCGAGCAGCGCCGCCGTGGCGCTCCCGGCCGCGTCCGGCCGCGTTTCGACGACCCTCCGCCAACCGGCGGCGAACGGGCGCACGCGGTCGTAGAACGATTGCAGCACCGCCGTCTCCGTCGGCCGCGTGGCCATCGTGATGCCGAACCAGACCGCGGTCGTGAGAGCGACGCCGAACAGGAGCTGCGCCGCGGCGGAAGGCAGCGCCAGGCCGACCGCCTCGTGGCCGAACTGGAACCACACGGCAACCGTGAACGAGATGACCATCGCCGAGATCTCCGACCAGGCGTTGATCCGCCACCAGAACCACCGCAGCAGGAAGATCAGCCCGGTGCCAGCGCCGATCTGGAGCAGGATCTGGAACGCCTGCATCGCGTTCTCCAGCCAGAGGGCGACGACCGCCGCCAGGGCAACCAGCGCGATCGTCGACAGCCTTGCGACCAGGACGTAGTGCGCCTCGCCGCGGCCCGGGCGAACGAAGCGCCGGTACACGTCGTCGACGATGTAGGAGGCGCCCCAGTTGAGATGCGTCGAGATCGTCGACATCAGCGCCGCCGCCAGCGAGGCGACGACCAGCCCGAGCAGGCCGTGGGGCAGGAAGACGAGCATCGCCGGGTAGGCGAGATCGTGCCGGATGATCGAGGGATCGAGGTGCGGAAACGCCTCGGCGATCGAGTCCAGCGTCGGGTAGACGACGAGTGACGCCAGCGCGACCAGGATCCACGGCCAGGGCCGGAGGGCGTAGTGGGCGATGTTGAACCACAGCGTCGCGCCCACGGAATCCCGCTCGCTGCGGGCGGCCAGCATGCGCTGGGCCGCGTAGCCGCCGCCGCCCGGTTCGGCGCCGGGGTACCAGGTGGACCACCACTGGACGGCGATCGGGATGAGGAAGGCGGTCGCCGCCGTTTCCCAGTCGGCGAAGTCGGGCAGCAGGGCGAGGCGCGCGGCGATGTCGGGGTTCGAGACGAGCCCCGAGAGGCCGCCGACGGCGGGATGCGCCAGCGCGTACCAGGCCGCCGCGACCGAGCCCACCATCGCGATGACGAACAGCATCAGGTCCGTGACGACGACGCCCCAGAGCCCGGAGGTGGCGGAGTACGCCGCCGTGACGGCGGCCGCCACGAGCACCGTCGTGTACTTGTCGGCGCCGAGCAGGACGCCGCCGATCTTGATGCCGGCGAGCAGCACGGCCGCCATGATCATCACGTTGAAGAACACCCCCAGGTAGACGGCCCGGAACCCGCGCAGGAAGACCGCAGCCCGCCCCGAGTAACGAAGCTCGTAGAACCCGATGTCGGTGAAGACGCCCGAGCGCCGCCAGAGCTTCGCGTAGAAGAACGTCGTGCACATCCCGGTGATCAGGAACGCCCACCACATCCAGTTGCCGGAGACGCCGCCGTTCCGCACCAGGTCCGTGACCAGGTTCGGCGTGTCCGTCGAGAAGGTCGTTGCGACCATGGAGGTACCGAGCAGCCACCACGGCAAGTTCCGCCCGGCGAGGAAGAACTGCCCGGTGCCCGTGCCGGCCCGCCGGGCGAAGACGAGGCCGACCGCGAGTGCGAGCGCGCCGTAGGCGACGAGGACGGTCCAGTCGAGGCCGTTCAGCCTCAAGCGGGTCTCCGGGACGCGGGGTCCGCAAACCAGTCGCCGAGGTCGCTCGGGTAGTCGCCGGCGGCGACGGCCTCGTTCAGAGTCGTGGCAACCGGGGGCAGGTCGCCTGGGTAGGTCAGACCCGCGGTGTGCTGGGTCATGGGAAGGAGGCGGACACGCGTGGATCCCTGCTGGACCAGGCCACCTACCACCTCGCTGAGCAGGAACTCGCTCGTCAGCGGATCGTCGAGGTTCGTCTGGAAGCTCGCGAAGGCGGCTTCGAGGAGACGAAAGATGGACGGTTGGAAGGCCCAGAGGTTCATCGAGCAGGGGCAGTCGGGGGCCAGCGGTCGAGCTTTTCCCTCGCCGTCGCGACCGACCAGACCAGTATCCGTCTCCCGTACGTCGTAGACCTCGTCGATTCCCTCCAGGGTCGAGTCGGAGCCGGCCGTGAGGATCCCCCGGTTGACGCCGCTAGTGCGGGATACGCCGGTGCGGTGGAGTTCATACGCCGCCAGGAAGTGCGAGTCTTCGCCGCCGTTTAGCAGCTCGGGGACCCGCCGGCCGAACGACTCGATCGCCCTCGGACCGTAGAAGTCGTCCGCGTTGACGACCAGGAACGGTTCGTCGATCTTGTCGCGCAGCGCGAGCACGGCGTGGCCGGTGCCCCACGGTTTCTCCCTGCCGGCCGGCGGCGACGCGCTGCCAGGCAGGTCGTCCAGGCTCTGGATCACGTAGTCGACGGGAACCGCCCCGCCGGCCTTCTCGGCGGCCCGGGTCATTAGCTGGTCGTTCCAGTCCGCCGACGTCACGAAGACCACCTTCCCGCAGCCGGCGCGGACGGCGTCGCAGATCGCGTACTCGAACAGCACTTCGCCGTTCGGGCCGACCGGTTCGAGCGTCTTCGGACGACCGAACCTCGCCGAACGGCCGGCGGCCAGGACCGCCAGGGTCAGCCCGCGACTCAAGCGGCTCGATGCCTCTCGACGACCGCCATGTCGAGCTCGACGCCCAGCCCGGGGCCGGTGGGCGGTTCGATGAAGCCGTTCTCGAACTTGATCGGCTCGACGAAGATGTCGCTGTGCAGGTCGTTCGTGTTGAACTCCTGGATCAGGAAGTTCGGCGAGCAGGTGTCGAGCTGAATCGCCGCCGACGCCGCGACCGGGCCGCAGTACATGTGCGGCGCGATCATCGCGTAGTGGGTCTCGGCCATGCCGGCGATCTTCTTCGCCACCAGGATGCCGCCGCACTGGCCGACGTCGAGCTGGATGATCTGGGCCGCCTGTTTCTCCAGCACTTCCGCGAACTCGAACATGTTGACCAGCCGCTCGCCGGTCGCGATGGGGATGTTCGTGTGCGCCGCCACGCGGGCGAGTTCGTCGACGTTCTCGGGCGGCACCGGCTCTTCGAAGAAGAACGGGTCGAACTCCTCCAGGATGTCGGCGACGCGTAGCGCCACCGCGGTCGAGAACTGGCCGTGGGTGCCGACGCCGATCTCCAGCTCGTCGCCGACGGCGTCCCGCATGGCGCGGAAGATCGTTGCGACGTGGCGGATCGTCTTCAGCGAGTAGTCCCGCGGCGGCCCGGTGATAGGCGAGAACGGGTCGAGCTTGCAGCAGGTGATGCCGCGGTCGACCAGTTCCCGCGCCCGTTCGCCGGCGAGGGACGGGTTGTCCCAGATGCCCGAGCTGTTCAGGTAGGCGTAGGCGCGGAGCTTGTCGTGGTATCTGCCGCCGAGCAGGTTGTAGACCGGCTGGCCGGTCGCCTTGCCGATCAGGTCCCAGCAGGCCATCTCGATGGCCGAGAACGCCGGCACACCGTACAGCCCGGGATGGCTGTAGTCGTGGAGAGTCGTCTTCATCCGCTGCCAGATCTTCTCCACGTCGAAGGGGCTTTCGCCTTTCACGAAGCGGTCGAACAGGTCGTTCAGCAGCTCGATCTGCGGCTTCAGGTTCGTGGCGCCACCGGAGACACGCTCGCCCAGGCCGACCAGGCCCTCGTCCGTCCTGAGCTGGATGAACAACCACTTGCGATGTCCGATCGGCGGGTCGATGTTGTCGATCAGGATCGTCTCGAGTTCGGTGATCTTCATCTTCGACGCCTCGGAGTGTTGAGCCAGCGCGGCGGCCGCCTGCCGGGCCGCGGTCAGGCCGGCGCCGAGGCCGGCCGCCGCGATTCCCGCGCTGGAGAGGAAGCCGCGTCTCGTGATCATTGCAGGTGGTCTGACTCTACGCGCAGCACAATGACAGCACTGCGTGCTAGCATTCGTCTCGCGATGAGTTCCGTCATCACCGTTCGCGACATCGACCCGGGGGACAAGGCCTGGCTGAGGCAGGAAGCCAGCCACGTCGGCCTCTCGATGGAAGAGTACGTCCGCCGCCTGATCCACGAGAAACGCGAGAAGACGGAACGGCGCCCCAAGCCTTCCGAGGTGTTCAAGAGGCACTTCGGTCCGGAGCGCGGGGTCGAACTGCCGCCGCGCAGGCGGTACCGGCACAAGCCGGTCCGCTTCGCCGACGACGGTGAGGCGTGAGCCCGCCCATCGAGTGGCTTCTCGACACGAACGTCGTGTCGGAGATGATGCGTCCGCATCCTGAACCCCGCGTATCCGAGTTCCTGGACAGCATCGCCCCGGAGGGAATGGGACTCTCGCCCATCACCGTCTGGGAGATCCTCGACGGCATCGGTCGCCTCGATTCCGGCAAGCGCCGCGAGAACCTCGCCGCCCGGTTCCAGAATGTCCTGGACGAGTGCTTCGACCAGCGGATACTCGGCTGGACCGTCAACGACGCCCGGGCGTGCGCGCGGATCATGGAAGAGAAGCGGCGAAGGGGCGAACCGCTCGACGACCACATCCCGGACGCCTTTCTGGCCGCTGCGGCCGCGACTCGCGGCTTGACCGTTGTGACGAGGAACACGAGAGAGTTCCGCAACACTGGGGTGCCGGTTGTCGATCCGTGGGCGGAGTCGACACTCCTCCACGAGCGGTCACCATCCTCAGCATAGATCGCCGCGCGGAAGGAGGCCCGTCCGATGCGCACCGGTTTGCGCACAACGGCCCGTGGCAGGCACACTCGCAGTTCCCACGAACAACACAAAGGACGGAACGGATGCTCGAACTCGGTCTTGAAGGCAAGGTGGCGATCGTCACCGGCGGCAGCGAGGGAATGGGGCTGGCGACGGCCCGGCGACTGGCCGGCGAGGGCGCCCGGGTCGCGATCTGCGCGCGGCGGGCGGAGCTGCTGGAGCAGGCCGCCGCCGAGTTGCGCGCGGTCGGCGCCGGCGACGTGTTCGCGCAGGCCGCGGACGTGACGTCGAGCAGCGACGTCGACCGGTTCATCGACGCGGTGACGGCCGAGTTCGGCGGAGTCGACATTCTCGTCAACAACGCCGGCGCCTCGGCGGCCCAGGGCCTCGAGGCGCTCGACGACGACGCCTGGCTCGCCGACATCCAGCTCAAGGTGATGGGCGCGGTGCGCTTCTGCCGGGGTGTCGTGCCGTCGATGCGGGAGCGCGGCGGCGGCGCGATCGTCAACGCGACGATCGGCGGCGGCAAGGCGGCGCCGGCGCGGGCGCTGCCCACCAGCGTCACCCGGGCCGCGGGAATCAACCTGACGAAGTCGCTCGCCAACGAGCTCGCCGCGGACAGCATTCGCGTCAACACGATCTGCATCGGCCTGATCAAGAGCGAGCAGTGGGTGCGCCGCGCCGCGAACCAGGGCGTCGACGTCGAGTCGGTCTACGAGGCAATGGGCAAGCGGGTCCCGCTCGGTCGCGTCGGCGAGGCCGAGGAGTACGCGGACCTGATCGCGTTCCTGGTCTCCGAACGCGGCGCCTATATCACAGGCACCGCAATCAACCTGGATGGCGGCCTCTGTCCCGTCGTCTGACCTACAGCAGTCCCCGGACAAGGAGCGCAACGTGAAAGTAGCCATGCAGAAGAGCCCCTTCAACCGCGGGGATCTGTTCGAGGAGCAAGGCTTCGAGGTCGTGGAGGGCGTCTGCCGCTCGGAGGACGATCTGGTCGACCTGCTGTCCGACGCCGACGGCGCCCTGATCGGCGTCATGCCGCTGACCACGCGCTCGGTGATGGAGAGCTGTCCGAAGCTCAAGGTGGTCAGCCGGCTGGGAGTCGGCGTCGACTCGATCGACCTCGACGCGGCGACCGAGCTCGGCATCCTGGCGACCAACGTCCCCGGCTCGAACACGACCGAGGTGGCGGACCACGCGATGGCGCTGATGCTCGCGCTGACCCGGCGCGTCGTCGACGCCGCCGGCACGACACGCGAGGGCCGCTGGGGCCATCGGGAATCGATGCTCGGCCTCCTCACCGGCGCCCGGCGAATTGCCGGCCACACGGTCGGGATCATCGGCTTCGGCAACATCGGCCGCGCCTTCGCCACCCGCGCCCGCGGCTTCGGCCCGGCCCGGATCATTGCCGCCGACCCCTACGTCGACCAGGTCGCGGCCGACCTCTACGGCGTCCGGATCGTGCCGCTCGAGGAACTGCTCGCCGAGGCCGACTACGTGACGATCCACTGCTCGATGACGGACGAGACGCACCACCTGATCAACCGGGACACGCTGGCGCTGATGAAGCCGACGGCGCTGCTGGTCAACGCGGCGCGCGGGAAGATCGTCGACGGCGCGGCCCTCGCGGAAGCACTCGCCGAAGGCCGGATCGAAGCCGCCGCGCTCGACGTAACCGAGAAGGAACCAATCGACCCGGACGATCCGCTGCTGAAGCTCCCGAACTGCATCGTGACTCCGCACATCGCCGGGTTCTCGCCGGTGTTCCTCGGCGAGTGCCCCATCCGCCAGGCCGAGAACGTGATCCGGGTGCTTACCGGCCAGATGCCCCACGGCATCGCGAATCCGGAAGCGATCAAGACGATCGCCGTGATGCGGGCCAGCGACCCGGGGCGCTGGGAGGGAGTGCCGGACTTCTCGACGGCGCTGGCGTTGTAGCTGAACCTGGACCGAGGAGGAGAAGCCCATGATGCGACGATCCGAACAACTCCCAGCCTGCCTCCTCGCCGTCCTGCTGCTCGCCGCCTGCGCCGCGCCGCCGGCCGAAGAAGCCGCCGCGCCGGCCGTCCCGGACGCGGAGTCCGTAGCCGGCTGGCGGATGATCGACCTCAGCCACGCCTACGGCGGCGACACGCTCTACTGGCCCACGGACACGAAGGGCTTCGCGCTCGACACGCTCGCCGAGGGCATGACCGACGCCGGCTACTTCTACGCCGCCAAGGAGTTCGCGACCGCCGAGCACGGCGGCACGCATCTCGACGCTCCCGTCCACTTCGCCGAGGGCGGCGACGACGTCGCCTCGATCCCGCTCGACCGGCTGGTCCTGCCGGGCATCGTGGTCGACGTCAGCGAATCGGCCGCGGCCGACGCCGACTATCTCGTGACCGCCGAAGACGTCCTCTCCTGGGAAGGCGAGCACGGCCCCGTGCCGGCCGGGTCGGCGGTGCTGATCCGCACCGGCTGGGCCTCCCGCTGGCCCGACGCCCTCGCCTACCTCGGTGACGACACTCCCGGCGACGCGAGCAACCTCCACTTCCCCGGCGTCGGCGAGGACGCGGCGCGCCTGCTGCTGGAGGAACGCGGCATCGGCCTGCTCGGCATCGACACCGCCAGCGTCGACTACGGCCAGTCGACCGACTTCATCGTCCACCAGATCGGCGGTGCCGCGGGCGTGCCGAACCTGGAGAACGTCGGCGACCTGACGGAGTTGCCGCCGACCGGCTTCCTGCTCGCGGCGCTGCCGATGAAGATCGAGGGCGGCACGGGCGCGCCGGTGCGGATCGTCGCGCTGGTCCCGCGGTAGTAGAGTCCGCTCTCGCACCCACAACACAACCCCAGGGAACCGGCACACCGGGGCCTGCGCTGCGCACGGCCGCGTCCCACCGAGAGGAGCAACTCATGCGGTACACCACTTCAGTTCTTGCGGCGGCGGCCCTGCTGGCGCTGGCGGCGCTGCCCGCGGCGGCCGGGTCGATGGACGTCGACCTCAAGGCGTCCGACGGCACGATGCTCAAGGCGACCTACATGTCGCCCGGCAAGCCCGGTCCGGCGATGCTGCTGATCCACCAGTGCAACATGGACCGGAAGTCCTGGTCGGGCATCGCTTCGCAGCTCGTCGACGCGGGCGTCCACGTGCTGACGATGGATCTGCGCGGCTTCGGCGAGAGCGGCGGCGCCGGCATTCGTGAGGCCGGCGGGTTCCCGCCCTTCCTGCAGACGGCGTCCGGCGACGTCGACATGGCGTTCGACTACCTCGTCAAGCAGGATGGCGTCGACGCCTCCCGCGTAGCGGCCGGGGGCGCGAGTTGCGGCGCGATGCTGACGGCCGATCTGGCCGCGCGGCGGGACGTGAAGGCGCTGATGCTGCTGTCGGGCCCGCCGAGTGAAGCGGCCGTGGCGAACATGGCGGCCAAGTCGGACCTGGCGGTCTTCGCCGCCGCGGCGACCGGCGACACGATCACCGCCGGCGTCGACAAGCAGCTCAAGGGCGCCGTCGACGGCTCGAAGCACCCGAACTCGACCGCCAAGATCTACGACGGCCCCGAGCACGGCCTGCCGATGTTCGCGAAGAACGCGGACCTGGAACCGGCGTTGATCTCCTGGCTGAAGATGGAGCTGAAGGGCAAGTAAAACACTGGGTGCGCGGGTCTTCTGACCCGCCTGCCGCCGGAGGCGGTTAGGAAACGCGCCGGCCGCAGGCCGGCACTTTCCTACCGCAGTTCGGCCGTCTTGTTCCGCTCGATCAGGTCGAAATCGATCTCGACGCCGAGGCCGGGGCCCATCGGGGCGTGAACGTAGCCCTCGGCGTCGACCTCGATGTCCTCGACGAGTCCGTACTTCTGCGCGCCCGCCGGCAGCAGGACCTCGAACCACTCGCAGTTGCGGATCGCGGCGCTGAGGTGCAGGTGCGCCACGTTGTTGAGCGAGTTGCCGCCGTGGTGGATCTCGAAGTTCATGCCGAAACCCTCGGCCAGGTGGGCCGCCTTGAGACAGCCGGTGATGCCGCCCTTGAGCGCGACGTCGCCGCGCAGGTAGTCCGTCGCCTGGTTGTAGATCCACGGCGCGAACGAGTCGTACCAGGCGCCGGGGAACTCGGTCGCCAGGATCGGGATCCGTAGCTGCTGGCGGAGCTTCGTGTAGTTGTAGATGTCCTGGTCGCCGAGCGGGTCCTCGTACCACTCGAAATCCAGCTCCTCGAGCAGCTTGCCGACCCGCAGCGCCTGCGGATAGTCGTAGCCCCAGGTCGAGTCGAGCATCAGCGGGAAGCCGTCCCCCACCGCCTCGCGAACGGCCCGGCAGATCTCCATGTCGTCGCGCCAGACGCGGAAGGGGTGGACTTTGTACCCCTGCCAGCCGGCGCCCTGGTACGACAGCGCCTGCTCGACGTACGCCTCGACGCTCGGCTGCTGTTCGGAGCTGGCGTAGGCGGGCAGCTTGTCCCGGTAGGTGCCGAGCAGCCGGTGGATCGGCTCGCCCGCCGCCTTGCCGGCGATGTCCCACAGCGCCACGTCGACGGCGCCGACGACCCAGGGCTGAACCACGAGCCGGCGCTCCAGCATCGCGTGGTACAGCTGCTCCCTGGCCAGCGGATCGCGGCCCATCACGACCGGCTTGAGCATCCGCAGCAGCGGCTGCGCGGCGACGCTCGCTCCCATGCCGAGGAAGGAGTGGCCCTCGATCCCCTCGTCGGTGCGGATCGTCACCAGGGCGAGCTCGCCGACCTGGTTCGGCTTGCCGGTCGGGTCGAACGAACCCCGTCCCAAGTAGGAATGGGGCGGAATGTCGTTCCAGGCGAAGAGGGTGATGCTGAGGTCGTCGATCTTCATCGGTGGGGGCTCTCCCTTGAGGTTCCGGCGGTCGCCGCCGGTCGGCCAAGCTAGCAGCCTCGATAGACTCCTCCAGGTCGCTCGGGTCAGATCACCGTGGAATCCCGCACCAAAGCACGCTCCATGGGCAAGGCTCTGCTCGCCGTGCTGATCGGCATCCTCATCGGCGCCGGGTTCAACGCGACGCTGGGTGAGAAAGGCGCGGACACGCCGGCGCTGGCGTTGCTCGGCGGCGCACTGGCGCTCGCCGTCCTTCTCGTGCAGGCCCGTCGGCGGGCCCGGAAGGCGCAGCCCTAGGGCGTGTACCAGATCGGCGACGACCAGGCTCGTTCCTGAATCGTCGCGGGGAAGTCCTGCCGCGGAGCGGTGCCGGCGCGCAGCGCGTCCCAGGATGACCAGCGGCAGGTGGGGTTCTCGAGGACCCGGGCGTAGTAGAAGGAGCGCTGGTTCGAATCGAAGTCCGGGTCGGTCCAGACCGTCTTGAGTTCGCCGGCGCCGACGTCGGTGCTGGCCGAGCAGTCGCTGAGGTCGACGGACGCGCCGTTGTCGGGGCAGCGATTCGTGGCCGGGTCGACCTCGAGACCGTCGGAGCAGGCGACGTCGTAGACCATCTCCGCGGTCTCGCCGTCCGATTCCCATCCCTTCACGATCTGCACGCGCTGGAGCGGTGCGGCCATCGTGTCCCGCATCGCCCAGACGAGGAAGCTCGGGGCATCGTCGCCGCCGTCGCCGGTGAGGTCGCCGCCCATCGGAACGCCGGTCTCGTACGCCGTCGCGACGAGGTCCGGGTCGTCCAGGTCGAGGCCGGCGAGCGCCGGACCGCCGAAGAAGCGGACCTTCATCCGCGTACCGGAGGTGGCGAAGGTCTCCTTGCGCCGGAAGGCGTCGAAGATGGACTCGCGGGTGTTCTCGCCGGCCCAGACGGCGGCGAGGCCCGAGGCGCCGTTCGTGATCGCCGTCGTGAAGGGATAGATGCGGCCCGTGCCGTCATCGATCGGCGCCGCCGCGGCGGTGGGGTTCTGCAGGTCGGCGCCAGCCGCGGGCTCGCTGGGCACGGAGCCGCGCTGCTCGGCGGTCTGCTGCATCAGGCCCGAGGCGCCCCAGTAGTTCTCCTCGTCGAACGAGCCGGCGGCGACGTGGGTGTCGGACGAGCCGATGACGCCGAGCTTGTACGGGTTCGACACGCCGCCCGCCTCGATCGTCAGGCCACGGCGGAAGGCATCGCGGACGTAGCTGCCCGGCGGCTCGCTCAGGATGCTGGTCGAGACGCGGTACGGCATGATCTCGAAGCCCGCCCACTCGTCGTTCGGCGACAGCGCCGGATGGGTCTCCGACGTGCCCTTGGTCTGGGTGATCTCGACGATCGGCTCGTTGCGGCTGCGCAGGTCCGAGTAGGCCTGGTCGATCGCGCCGCCCTCGAAGTACTCGTACTCGAACATCCGGCCCCCGGAGCCGTTCGTGTTGTGGGGGATCGCGATCGCTTCGTAGCCCTGGTCCCGCCACTCGTCCATCCGCGCCCAGAGGTCCTCCGGGTTGTAGGAATCGAGCCGCGAGAACGGGATGTCCGGCGCCTCGGCGCCGCGGAAGACGACGTTCCGGTGGAGGTTCTCGTAGATGCCGCCGGCCCCCGCCGAGGTGTACTCGTAGGCGATGAAGGTCGTGAACACGCCGGGCTCGTAATGGCGGTTCGCCGACGCGGCGATCTCGCTCCAGGCGGAGCGCACGACGTTCTTGTCGAGATGCTCGCGAATGCCCGGGTCGGCGTCCGCCATGTAGCGCACGTAGGGCTGCATGGCGGCGAAGATGCCCCGCCGCTCCTGGACGGTCTCCGCGTTGCGGACCGTCTCGGCGGCCGGGTGGTTGTACGCCGCCTGGTCCGGGTCGGTCATCGCCGGCAGCATCCCCAGGTAGTTCGCGTGGTCGGACACGCCCTGGAAGTCGAGCGGCCGGTCGAGCTTGAGTTCAAAGCCGGCCGGATGCTCGATCGGCTTGCCCTTGGCGAACTCGTAGGCCTCGTCCGGACCGGCGCGGGTTGCGAAGACGAAGGCGTCGTAGGAGTACTTCGTGTGGACGTGCAGGTCGCCGTAGAAGGCCTGACGGTCCGCGGGGTTGCCGCTCCCATCGCCGGACGCCCCGGCCGGGGTTGCGGGACCGTCGGCCGAGTCATCGGCCGCGCAGGCGATGGCCAGGAGCACGATCAGGAACAAGACGGCGAATCGCTGCACGGCGGGCCTCCCTTCGGACGGTGAGTGGAAGTCAGTGTAGCGGCGGCGGCCGCGCTGCGACGCTAGGATGAACCGCTCACGACCTTTTCTGTTCGCCTCGCCTGGAGGAGCCATGGCTCGACAACCTGTCCTGCGCGCCCCCGCTCTGGGCTGTCTCGCCGCCTTCCTCCTGACCGGCTCGCTCGGCGCACAGACCATCCCGCCGCTGACCGGCGACGACGTCGTCTCCGTGCGCGTGCGGTTCGGGATCACGGACACGGAGCCGCGGTCCTGGGACGGCTCGGTCGAAGTGACCGGCGGCGACTTGCTGGCTCTGCGGAACTGGAGCGTGCATCCGTCGGAGTCGGTCGACGGCGCGAGCTGGACGATGGCGACCAGGCCCGGGATGAACTACCCGCGCCGGGTCTACCAGTGGGAGGACCCGAAGGGCACGGTGACCTACCTCCACCACCCCGGCATCGTCGTCGACGTGGCGGCGCGCTCGGGGACACGGCTCGCCTTCTCGACTCCTCACGGCGACTTCGACCTGCGGCCGTCCGACCTCCGCGTCGGCGAGGAACTCTCCTTCCTCGACGGCGCCGTGCTGGCCGACCGGGTGGCGCCAGCGGAGCCCTTGTCCTCGCCCGACGTCGAGAGCGACTTCGCGACGATGACGAGCGGCGAGGACGGCGAGCTCTGGGCCGCCTGGACCGCCTACCGGGACGGCGGCGTCTCGATCATTGCGCGGCGTTTCGACGGCACAAGCTGGCAGCCGCCCATCCCCGTGACCTCCGAACCGGGCGACCGCCTGATGCCGAAGCTGGGGCGCGACGGCCGGGGCCGGCCCTGGGTGGTCTGGTCCGAACAGGTCGACGGCAACTTCGACCTCTACGGCCGCTACCTGCGAAGCGCCGCCGACGGTTCGTGGTCGGCGACCGAACGCCTGACCTACGCGCCTCAGGCCGATATCGAGCACGAGCTGGCCAGCGACGCGGACGGCAACCTGTGGCTGGTCTGGCAGGGTTTCCGCGACGGCCGCTCCGACATCTTCGCCAGCCGACACGACGGTTCGCGCTGGTCGGCCCCGCAGACCGTCTCGACCTCCGCGGCCAACGACTGGACGCCCGCCGTCGCCGCCTGCGGAGACGGCCGGGTCCACGTCGCCTGGGACACCTACGACCAGGGCAACTACGACATCCAGTTGCGGAGTTTCGCCGGCACCGGCTGGAGCGACGTGGTCCCGGTCGCCGACACGCCGAAGTTCGAGGCCCACGTATCGATCGCTTGCGACTCCCGGAACCGGCTCTGGGCAGCCTGGAACGAAAGCGGCTTCCAGTGGGGCAAGGACTCGGGCTTCGAGATCTACAAGGAGGCGACGCGCCTCTACGAGTGGCGCACGCTTGCGGTGGCGGCCTGGGACGGCCGCCGCTGGCGGGTGCCCGAAGCCGACGTGAACGAACTGCTCGAACGCGAACTGCCCGAGTACATCCCGGGCTTCAACGACCTGCCCGTCCTCCAGGCGGACGCCGACGGCCGGATGTGGCTGTTCTTCCGCCACCGCACGATCCGTGCGCGCGACACGCCGGACTTCACGCCGGCTCACCGCGCCGCCTGGCAGATCTTCGGCACGGCCTACGTCGGCGGTGAATGGACCCGGCCGCTTCACCTGCCCTTCAGCCGTGGCCGCCAGGACGTGCGCTGGGAACTGGCCTCGGACGGCCGCGGCAACCTGTTCGCGGCCTGGCCGACGGACAACCGGAACTCCGAGGAGTACCTCTTCGAGCACTCCTCGATCAACGCGGCGAAGCTGCCCTCACTGACCGGTGAAGCGACGCCGCCGCGACTCGTCGACCCGGAGAGGCGCGCCTACACGACCTACCCGGTGCATCCCAACGAGGCCGAAGAGGTCGCGCGCATCCGCGCCTACACGATCGAGTCGGAGGGCCGGACCTACCGCATCTACCGGGGCGACACCCACCGCCACACGGAGTTCTCGCACGACGGCCTGAACGACGGCTCGCTGATGGAGGCTTACCGCTACGCCCTCGACGCCGCCGAACTCGACTTCCTCGGCGTCAGCGAGCACAACAACCGGGGCGGCCAGGACATCGAGTACGTCAACTGGCTCCACCCGCAGATCGCAGACATCTTCCGGCTGCCGGGAAGCTTCGTGCCCGTCTACACCTACGAGCGCAGCATCAGCTACCCGGGCGGCCACCGGAACATCCTCTCGGCGAAGCGCGGCATGCCGACCCTGCCGATCACCGAGGCGGAGTCTCAGAGCGAGGAAGGCGCCGCGCGACTGTTCGCGTACCTCCGGGAGCACGACGCGATCTCGATCCCCCACACGTCCGCCACCGGCATGGGCACCGACTGGCGCGACAACGACCCCGAGGTCGAACCGCTGGTCGAGATCTACCAGGGCGACCGCACCTCGGCCGAGTACGAAGGGGCTCCCCGAGCGGCCACCCGCGAGAAACCGATTGGCCAGCAGGGCGGCTTCCAGCCTGCCGGCTTCGTCTGGAACGCCTGGGCCAAGGGTTACAAGCTCGGCGTGCAGGCCGCCTCCGATCACATCTCGACCCATATCTCCTACGCCGCCACGATCGCCGAGGACTTCTCCGCCGAAGGCCTCCTCGACGCGATGAGAAAGCGCCACTCCTACGCCGCGACGGACAACATCATCCTCGACTACCGGATGCGTGCGAACGGCCGGGAGTACCTCCAGGGCGACATCGCGGAGGTTTCGGGCCGCTTCGAGCTGGTCGTCAAGGTGATCGGCACCGCCCGCATCGAGCAGATCGACATCATCCGCGACCAGACCTTCCTCTACAACCGTCAGAACCTCGAACAGGAGGTCGAACTGACCTTCGTCGACAGCGACGTGACGCCCGGCGAGCACTACTACTATGTGCGGGTGATCCAGAAGAACAGGGAGATCGCCTGGTCGTCGCCGATCTGGGTGACAGTCGAGTAGCGGATGGACGCGGTCTGGGTCCTGGTTTCGGCCGCGGTCGGCATCGGCTTCGTCCACACGCTGATCGGCATCGACCACACGCTGCCGTTCGTCGTCCTCGGCAAGGCGCGCGGGTGGTCGCTGCGCCGGACGCTGTGGATCACCGGGCTGTGCGGCGGCGGACACGTCGCATCGTCGGTCCTGCTGGGCGGCGCCGGCATCGGGATCGCGATCTTCGCCACCGGGCTCGACACCGGCGAGGGCTACCACTGGATGAGCGGGCGCGTCGGCGCTTTCGAGACGATCGAAGCGGTCCGCGGCGACCTGGCGGCCTGGGCGCTGGTGGCGTTCGGCCTGACCTATGCCGGCTGGTCGCTGGCGCGCCGACGCCGGCGGCAGCGCCACGTCCACGCCCATGCCGGCGGGCTCGTCCATGCCCATGAACATCCCGAGGCGGCCGCCCACGAGCACCCGAAGGCTTCGGCCGCCGGGGTGGCCGGCCTCACCGCCTGGAGCCTGTTCGTCATCTTCGTGCTCGGCCCCTGCGAGCCACTGATTCCCATCCTCATGGTGCCGGCGTTCCAGGTCGGCCTGTGGGCCGTGATCCCGGTGACCGTTGCCTTCGGTGTGACAACGATCGCGACGATGGCGGCGGTCGTCGCCCTCGCCTACCGGGGCCTCGAGTTCGTCCGGCTCCCCCGCCTCACGGCGCATGTGCACACTCTGAGCGGCCTCGCCATCGCCGCCTCGGGGCTCGCCATGATGCTGTTCGCCATCTAGCCGTCCGCCATGGGCGCACCCAATTTCCAGGTTCACAGCGACGACGACGGCCACGGCCATTCGCACAGCCACGGGCTGCTGCAGCGGATCGGCTACGTCGCGCTCTGCGTCGCGGTCGGCGTCCTGTTGCTGCTCTACCTGCTTGGCGTCGTGCGGACCGTCGCCGGCATCGACCTGGCGCTCATCCTCACCCTGGTCGCGGGCTATCCGCTCATCCGCCACGCGATCCTGGATCTGCTCCAGGGGCACTTCTCGTCCCACCTGACGATCGCCATCGCCGCGGGCGCGGCGGTCTGGATCGGCGAGTACTTCGCCGCCGCCGAGGTCATGTTCATCATGCTGATCGGCGAGGGGATCGAACACTGGACGGTCGACCGCGCGAAGGGGGCGATCGCCGGCTTCGTCGCCAGCCAGCCCGAACAGGCGCGAGTGCTGCGCGACGGCGGCGAGGAACTCGTCCCGCTGGAGGAGGTCGAGATCGGCGACGTGGTGCGGGTGCTCGCGGGCGAGCGCGTGCCGGTGGACGGGATGATCGAACGCGGCGAGTCGTCCGTCGACCAGAGCAGCGTCACGGGCGAACCGCTGCCGGCCCAGCTCGGCGTCGGCGACGCGGTGTGGAGCGGCAGCCTGAACGAGTACGGCGTGCTCGACATCCGCTCCGAGCGCACCGGCAGCGACACGACGGTCGCCCGGATCGCCAGCCTGATCGAGGACGCGCAGAGCCGGCGGGCGCGTGTCGTCCGCACGGCGGACAAGCTGGCCCGCTACTTCCTGCCCGCGGTGCTGGTCGCGGCCGGCGGGATCTACCTGTTCACCGGCGAGATGATGCGCACGGTGGCGGCGTTGATCGTCGCCTGTCCCTGCGCCCTGGTGCTCGCGACGCCGGCGGCGATGGCTTCCGCGATTGCCCGGCTGGCTCGCGAGGGCGCCCTGGTCAAGGGCGGCGACGTGATCGAGTCGCTGTCGCGCATCGACGCCTGCGTGCTGGACAAGACGGGCACGCTGACCTGCGGGCGTCCGGCGCTGACCGCCATCGCGCCCGCCGGCGGCATGGCCGAGGATCGCCTGCTCCGACTCGCCGCGAGCGCCGAGTTGACCTCGGAGCACCTGCTCGGCCGAGCGCTCGTCGCCGAGGCCCGGGAGCGGCAACTCGACCTTGCCGAGCCCGAGAACTTCAGGCTCCATCCGGGCCGCGGCGTGACGGCTACCGTCGACGGGCACGAGATCGCGGTCGGCAACCAGGCGCTGCTGGCGGAGGTCGTCGGCGAAGACCAGATCGGGGCCGTCGCCGAGAGCGTCGTGCCGACTCCCGGTAGCGGCGAAACGCGGCTCGCCGTCGCCGTCGACGGCGCGCTGGCCGGCGCGCTGGCCCTCGCCGATCCACTACGCGACGAAGCCCCCGACGCGGTCGCCGACCTCCGGCAGACCGGAGTGGAACCGATCGTCATGCTGACCGGCGACGCCGAGGGGACGGCGCGCACGATCGGCCGCCGCACCCGCATCGACCAGGTCCACGCCCAACTATTGCCCGAAGACAAGGTCCGCCGGCTCGGCGAGCTCTCCCGCGGCGACCGCAACGTCCTCATGGTCGGCGACGGGATCAACGACGCGCCCTCCCTGGCCGCCGCGTCCGTGGGCGTCGCGATCGGCCACGGCGCCGCCGACCTCTCGGCCGAGGCGGCCCAGGTCGTCCTGCTCCCCGACCGGCTCGACTACCTGGCGCCCCTGCTCCGCTACTCGCGGCGCGTCGTCGCCCGGATCCGCAGCAGCATCCTGATCTTCGCCTTCGGGATCAACTTCGTCGCTGTCGGCTTCGCCGCCTTCGGCTGGCTGCCCCCGGCCGCGGCGGCGATCGTCCACCAGGCCGCGTCGCTGCTCGTCATCCTGAACTGCGTCCGGCTGCTCTACGAAGGCCGGGCGGTGGCAGCCCGCGAAGACCGGGGTTTTGGCCGCTTCCGCATTCTGGCCGGTCCGGTCGACGGGCTGGCCGCCGGCTGGAAGGCCTTCAACGCAGGCCGCCGCGCGACGGTTCATCGCATCGAACACGCGCTCGAAGACAGTCCGGCGCGGATCCGGTCCGCGGCGCCCCGGCTGCTGCGCGCGGCGCCGTTCGCGCTCGCCGCGGTCTGGGCCGCGAGCGGCCTGCGCATGATCGATCCCCAGGAAGTCGGACTCGTGCAGCGCTTCGGCCAACACGTCGGCGGTGAACTCGGTCCGGGCCCGCACCTGCGCTGGCCGTGGCCGGTCGATCGGGTGACCAGGGTCGAACCGGACCGCCTGCGGATGGCCGCAGTCGGCTCGCCGCGGGGAGCCGTTGCGGGCGAAACCGGCGCCCCGACAAGCTACGAGTGGAACGTCCGCCACGCCGGTTTCGACGACACGCCGCCGCTCGAGCGCCTGATGCTGACCGGCGACGAAAACCTGGTCGAGGTCGCGGCCCGGATCCACTACCGGGTCGCCGACGCTGCCGCCTTCGCCTTCGCCACGGCCGATCCGGCGCTCCTGGTCGAAGCGAGCGCGGAGCGGTCACTGCGCACGGTGCTCGCCGGCCACTCCCTCGACGACGTGCTGACCGGCAGGCGCGACGGCATCGAGAAGGCCTGGCACGCCCATCTCGCGGCGCTGCTCGAGAGCCTCGGCGCCGGCGTCGAGGTCGTGAGCGCGACGGTGCAGGACGCCCACCCGCCGCTCGACGTCGTCGACGCGTTTCGCGATGCGGCGAGCGCACTCGAAGAGCGGGAGACCCTGATCGACGAGGCCGAGGGCTACGCGCTGGAGCGCCTGCCGATCGCGCGCGGCGAGGCGCGGCGGCAACTCCTCGAAGCCGAGGCCTACCAGAACCGACGCGTCGAGGCCGGCCGCGGCGAGAGCGAGCGCTTCGAGCTGCGCGCCGGAGCGTACCGGCGCGCGAACGACCTGCACCGCTTCCGGCTCCAGCTCCAGACGATCGAAGGCTCGCTCGCCGGCAAACCGAAACTGATCACCGACGCGACCGGCGGTCGCAAGCGCTTCGTCTTCGTCGACGAAACGCCGGACCGCCTTCTCGATGTCTTCGTTCCTCCACCGGGTCCGTCCCAGAACGAGGTAGAGCAATGACCCAACACGACCATCACCAACACGACGACCATCACGGTCACCACCACGACCGACACGGCGACCCGCACCGCCACGACGGCGGCGACGGGCACGAGCATTCGCCGCGCCGCGCCACATCCTGGTGGCGAGCCGGTCTGGCCGTGCTGGCGATCGTCGCGCTGGCCCGGACCGTCTTCGTCGTGCCGGAGACGGAAAGCGCCATCGTCACCCGCTTCGGCAAACCGGTCCGCACGATCGAGGATCCGGGCCTCAAGCTGAAGTGGCCGATCGACCGGCGGCTCCGCTTCGACAACCGGGTGCTCCTCTACGATCCGGCGCCGGCCGAGTTCCTGACCCAGGACAAGAAGAACCTGGTCGTCGACACCGCTGTCGTCTGGCGGATCGCCGACCCGGCGCGCTTCCTGGAGACGATCGGCGACATCTCCGGCGCCGAGATGCGGCTGCACGACGTGGTCTGGGCCGGCCTGGCGGCCGCGCTCGGCCGCACGGAACTCTCGCAGCTCGTCTCCACGAAGCCGAAGCATCTCCGCATCGAGGAGGTGTCGACCGAGGTCCGCGAGTCCGCGGTCGCCGTTTCCCTGCCCCAGCTCGGGGTCGAGATTCTCGAAGTCCAGCTCACCCGCCTGAGCTTCCCGGAGCAGAACCTGGAGTCCGTCTTCGCCCGCATGCGGGCGGAGCGCGAACGGATCGCCAAGGAGTACCGGGCCCAGGGCGAGGAACAGGCGATGATCATCCGCGCCGAAGCCGACCGGGACCGGGAGTTGATCCTCGCGGACGCCTACCGTGAGGCGGAGATCCTCCGCGGCCAGGGCGACGCCGAGGCGGCCGGCATCTACGGCGACGCCTACCGGCAGGACCCGTCGCTCTACCGCTTCCTGCGCACCCTGGAGTCCTACGAGTCGATCCTCGACGACCAGACGACGGTCATCCTGTCGGCGGACTCGGAGCTCCTCTCGCTACTGGGCGGAGGCTCCGAATGAGACGTCGCGCCATCCCGGCCGCGGCGCTGACCCTGGCGCTCATGTGGCTGGCCTGGGGCGTCTACTTCGTCGCGCCCGACGAGGAGGCCGTGGTCCGCGTTCTCGGTCGGGCGAGCGCGACTCCGGCGGGACCGGGTCTGCACTGGAACTGGCCGCGGCCCGTCGGCCGGGTGGACAAGCTGAAGGTGCGCGAAGCCAAGCGGTTGACGCTCGGCTTCGCGGCGGCCGACCGCGTGCTCGGCGGCGACGCGACGCCGGCCGAGGCCCGCTGGTTGACCGGCGACCGCAACGTCGTCCACGTGCGGCTCGTCGTGCTCTACGCGATCCACGATCCGCTCGCCTACTCGCTGCGCTTCGCGGAGGTCGAGTCGCTACTCGAGGCGAGTGGCCGCAGCGCCCTGCTCGAGGTGGTCGCCGGCATGGGCGTCGACGAGCTGCTGACCACCGGCAAGGTGGCGGTGCAGCAGAGCGTGCAGGCCGCTTCCCAGGAGCTGTTCGACCGCTTCGGGACCGGCGTGACCGTCCTGTCCGCGAGCCTCGAGGGAGTGAGTCCGCCGAGCCTCGTCCGGGAGGCGTTCAACGACGTCGCCAGCGCGCGCGAGGACCGCGACCGCCTGGTCCGCGAGGCGGAGAGCTACCGCAACGAGGTCGTTCCGGTGGCGCGCGGCGAGGCCCGCGCGCTCGTCGCCGTGGCCGAGAGCTTCCGCACCGCCGAAGTCGAACGGGCGACCGGCGAGGCCGACCGGTTCCGGTCGATCGTGAACGCCGACCAGAGTGCGCGTGCCGAGATCCGCACGCGCACCTATCTCGAGACGATGGAGCGGGTCCTTCCCCGGATGCGCAAGACGATCCTCGAGCCCGGCCAGAGCACGATCGACATCGATTTCCTCCGCCGCGAGCTGACGCCCGGGTCGAACGGCCGGCCGTGAGGATGAGCCGTAACCTCGGCGCGACGGCGCTGACCGTCGTCGTGCTCGCGGCCGGCCTGGTCGTGGCGCTGCGCGATCGGCTGCCGGAGCGCGGCGAGGATGCGAGCGATCCCAGCGACGTCTTCTGGGAGATGGTCGACGCCAGCCGTGAAGGCGCGGCGGATACCTATCTCGATCTCTTCGCCGGCGATGTGCGCGAGCAACTGGAGGCCGTGCGCGACGAGATGGGGGATGCCGCCTTCGAGCAGTACCTCCGCCAGCGCATCGCCGGCCTCAAGGGGGTCGCCGTAACCGGCAGGGAAGACCTTGGCGAGATCGTGCGCCTGGAGGTCGAGTACGTCCGCGAGGCGAGCTATGAGACGCAGTCCCTGGACGTTCGAGCGACTCGGGGGCGCTGGCGCATCTTCAGGCTCGGGCCGACGCACGAGCGCCAGCCGCCGGTTCCCTACGGCACGCCCGTCGGCCCCGCCGACTGACGGCGGGAGGAAGGAACGATGAGAAAGCTCGTCATCGCTCTGCTTGCGTTCTTGCGCCGGATCTCGCTGGCGGTGCGCAAGCTCCGCGGGCAGTCCGAGGACGACGTCGCCGCGCAGCGAGTCGTCACCGGCCGCACCTGGGACGAGTTCTGCGACACGCTGAAGGCCGCCGGCGCGTCGCTGAACTTCCCGGGGACGCCCCGTGACGCGTTCAACCAGGCCGAGGGCTACCGCTACCTGAGCCGGCTGGCCCGGGCCGGGCTCATGGCCTTCGTCGAGCACGCCGACCCGCGGGCGCCGGTGCTTCACCGGGTCGCCAACGAGACGGTCAAGCTCGGCTCCGACAACCCGGACAACCACTACCTGACGGCCGCGCTCTCGGGCGCGTACGAGTACCGGATCACCGGACGGCGCAACACGGTCGCCTACCTGGGCTTCGGCACCCAGGCCGGCCACTACGGCCAGGGCGGCGGCTTGCCGCCGACCGGCTACGTCGAGGCCGCGGAACTCGAGATGGACGGCGACGGGCGCTTCGAACTCGTCCTCAGTTGCGAACAGCAGGAAGGCAACTGGCTGCCGATGAAGCCCGGCACGGGAATGCTCATCGTGCGCCAGACCTTCCTCGACCGGCGCAGCGAGGTCCCGGCCGAACTGCACATCGAGCGGATCAACTGCACCCCGGAAGAGAAGCGACCCTCGCCGCTGACCCCGGGCCAGATCGACGAGGGGCTGCGCTCGGCCAGCACGCTGGTCGCCGGCGCCTCGCTGCTTTTCGCGAAGTGGGCACGCGACTTCCAGAAGCACTCGAACCAACTTCCCCGCTTCGACCAGGAGACATCGAACCAGGCCGGCGGCGACCCGAACATCGCCTACTACCACTCGCACTGGCGGCTAGCCGGGGACGAAGCGCTGGTCATCGAGGCTGTGCCGCCGGAGTGCGAGCACTGGAACTTCCAGCTCAACAACTACTGGATGGAGTCGCTGGACTACCGCTACCACACGATCCACACGAACAAGCACCTCGCTCGGTACGAACCGGACGGTTCGGTGCGCCTGATCGTGGCCCACGAGGATCCCGGGCTCCCGAACTGGCTCGACACTGCCGGTCACACCTCCGGGACCATGTCCTTCCGCTGGATCCGGGCCGAGGAGCACCCCGAGCCGGCGACCCGGGTCGTCAAACTGGCCGAGCTGTCGGCGCTTCGCCGCTGACGATGCCGAAGCGGGTCGCCGAGACACCGACGGACTACGAACGGCCCTACCGGCCCCTCCCGGTCGCGCTCCTGAACGCCGCCGGGCGAGCGGCAGGCCGCGTCGGGGTCGGCGGGCAGCTCGACGTCGACTCGATGGTCGCGAAGGCCCGGAGGAGAACCGGCCTGTCCAGCTTCGGCGACGAGTGGTTCATGGAACCCTTGTCGGTCCTCGTCCGCTCGATCAACGAGGAGGCCGACCTCACGCTCCTCGGCCGGCTGATCCAGCGGCGGCGGATCGAGGGAGCGCTCGCGACGCGCCTGCGGGTCGAGGAACTCCTCCGGCGGCGGCCGGAGATCCGGGACATCGACCTCGGCCGGATCGTCGTGATCGCCGGCCTGCAGCGCACCGGCACGACCACGCTGCACCGGCTGATCGCTTCCCACCCCGAGATGCGCGCCGTCGCGGCCTGGGAAGGGCTGAACCCGCTGCCGCTGCCGCGGGAGGAGCCGGGCGATCCTCACGCCCGGATTCGCCAGGGCCTCATCGCGGAGCGGGCAATGGCCTACCTGGCGCCCGGCTTCTTCGCCGTCCATCCCGCCGAACACGACGCTCCGGAGGAGGACGTTCTGCTGCTCGACGTTTCCTTCATGAGCCAGTCGGCGGAGGCGACCATGCACGTGCCCACCTATGCCCGCTGGCTGGAGGGCCAGGACCATACGCGCGCGTACGAGGAGTTCCGTACCCTGCTTCAGGTCCTGCACTGGCAGCACCCGCGTCTCAACTGGGTGCTCAAGACGCCGCATCACATGGAGTACCTGGACGTCGTTCTCGAGGTCTTCCCGACCGCCACGATCGTGCAGACGCACCGCGACCCGCTGAAGACGATTCCCTCCTTCTGCAGCATGGTCGCCCATGGCCGCGGCCTGTTCAGCGACCGCGTCGACCCGCGCGAGATCGGCTCGCACTGGCTGGCCAAGACGCGCCGCCTGGTCGAGTTGACCGCCCGCGTCCGCCAGGCGGCGGATCCGCGCCGCTTCGTCGACGTGTCCTACTACGACCTCGTCAACGATCCGATGGAGCAGTTGGGGAAGGTCTACGAGCGGGCGGGCATCACCTTCGGGCCGGACGCCAGGCAGGCGGCCGAGCGGACGGCGAGCCGCAACGTGCAGCATCGCTACGGACGCCACGTCTACGATGCGGGTAGCTTCGGCCTGACCCGGGAGACGATCGAGAACAGCATGGCGGCCTACCGGCAGCGGCACGGCATTCCCATCGAGTAGATAGAACGAGCAGAGGAGACACCGAAACGTGAAGAGGCTCTTCAAGGTCCTGCGCAAGGCGGTCAGGGACCGTGCCGCCGAGCCGACGGAGATCGAGCCTCCTGCCGATTCCGTGCGGATCGACGGCAAGACGTGCCTCGTGACGGGCTCCAACAGCGGGCTCGGCAAGGCCGTCGCCATCGACCTGGCGAGGCGCGGCGGCCGCGTCCTGATGGCCTGCCGCGGCGGCCACCCCGACGCGGGCGAAAAGGTCCGGGCCGCCTCCGGCTCCGACCGGGTCGAGATGCTGCGCGTCGATCTCTCGGATATGCGTTCGGTCCACCAGCTCTGCGACGAGTTGAGCGACCGGGAAACGACGATCGACATCGCCGTCCTCAACGCCGGTGTCGTGCCGCGGCGCGCGCGCCGGACGCCGCAGGGCTTCGAGCTCATGTTCGCGGTCCACTTTCTGGCCAACCGCGTCCTCGTCGACCGCTGGCTGAAGGACGGCACGGTGCGTCCGGCCGCGAGGCTCGAGGATTCGCCCCGCATCGTCCTCGTCTCATCCGACGCCCACCGCTCCGCCGAACCGGTCGACTTCGACCGTCTTGGCGCCTTCGTCGACTACGGCGTCCGGGACGGGATCAAGCACTACGGCGCAAGCAAGCTCGTCGTCTGCACCTACGCGACCGAACTCTCGCGCCGCCTGAACCGCGGCGGCGAAGGGCACGTCGCCGTGCACTCGCTCTGCCCCGGCCCCGTCAACACCGCCATCGCGCGGGACGCGCCGTGGTTCCTGAAGCCTCTGGTGGCGCCCATGATGAAGGTCTTCTTCCTGACACCCCACAAGGCCGCGAGGCCCGTCAGCTACCTCTGCTGCGCCGGCGACGCCGGCCAGCGAAGCGGCATCTACCTGCACATGCTGCGCGAGAAGCGCCCGTCCGAGCACGCCACGAACCCGGCCAACGGCGCCAGGTTGTGGGAGGCCAGCGAGAAGCTGCTCGAGACGCAGGCGCCGCCGAAACCGGGTACGCCGGCGCTCCCGCCGGCATCCGGCGCGAAGCGCCGGCTCTGAAGGTCCAGCGGCGCCCATCACCAAGCCGATGTCCTATCGACCCGGATCCGGCCTCTCGAAGGCCTTCCACCACTTGTGGGAGCTCTGCGCGCGCAAGCCGATGGCCGAACGGGTCGACATGTCGGGCAGAAGAGTGATCGTCACCGGCGCGACGCCCGGGTCGATCGGCTACCAGGTCGCCAGAACGTTGGCTGTCTGGGGCGCCGAAGTCGCGGTCACCTGCCCGCGCGACAGCGAGGCCGCCAAAGAGGCCCTGCTGCGGGATCTGCGGGACACCGGGCAGCGATCGAACGGAATCGAGGCCCACCGGCTCGATCTCGCCGACGCCGGCAGTGTCGCCGAATTCGCCACCCGGTACCGGGAGAGGTCCGGCGGCCGCCTGGACGTGCTGATCAACAACGCCGGCATCCTCCGCGACGTGCTCTGGCGCTGGCGCGAGCGCAGGGTCTCCGCCGACGGCTTCGAGATCCACTGGCGCACCAACTACCTCGGGACCTTTCACCTGACGCGCCTCTTGCTGCCGATGCTGCTCGAGTCCGGCCGGCGCAGCGGCGACGCACGGGTAGTCAACGTCTCGTCGCACCAGCACGACAAGGGCAGCAACGACCGCCTCTTCGAGGCCCCGGGCAGGTTGGACTCCTGGACCGCCTACGGCCAGTCCAAGCTGGCCCTGATCCACCATGCGTTCGAGTTGCAGCGCCGCTACGCGGCGGACGGCAACCTCAGATCGGCCGCCCTGCATCCGGGCTCCGCCTACTCGAACATGACTTTCGGCTGGCAGGACGAACCACGGTTGCTCAGGCGGATGAAGCGCCTGGCCACGCCGCTCGCGCCGCTGATCCTGCTGACGCCGGCGCAGGCCGCCCAGACCACGATCCACTGCGCCACGGATCCTCGCCTGGAGGGCGGCCACTACCATGAACGTTGCGCCAGGGCCGAACCCATCCCGGACGCCAGGGACGAAGCGGCGTCACGACGCCTCTGGGAAGAATCGGACCGATGGTTCCGGTCGCTCGGGGAGGAACAGGCAGGAACAGGAGGCCCCAGATGTTCAAGCACGCCATCGATTCCGAACCGGTAGAAATCGACGCCCCCATCGAGGTGGCCTGGGACCTCCTCGTCGATCTCGACCGCTACCACGAGTGGAATCCCTTCGCCCGGACCTACAGGAAGACCGATGTACGCGTCGGCTCCACCATCCACTTCGACGTCAAGCTGGACCGCTACAACCGGAAGCAGACCGAGCGCATCGCGATCGTCGAACCGCCGACCCGTCTGGCCTGGACCACGAACGTCGCCCTCGGGCTCGTCAAGGCGCTGCGCGTACAGCGACTCGAGAGGCGAAGCGAGACGAGCTGCACCTACTTCAACACCGACACCCTCGAAGGGCCGCTGGCCCCGGTGGCCCGGCTCCTGTTCGGCGGCGCCATGCACCGCGGCTTCGCAGCCGTCGGCAGGGCCCTCAAGGAGACGGCGGAGAAGCAGGTGCCGACTACACGGACCCAGTCGAGCCCGCTGAGAACCTTCGCTCCTGACGAGAACATCCAACGAGGACTCGTCTCGACAACGAGCCGCGTGATCGGCAACTACGAGGACGACGGTCTTGCAGTCGCGCTGACCTTTCCGGGCACCGACATCAGAGCTCGACTCTTCGAAGGATCAGCTTCCCGCACGAGCTTCGTCGTGTCCTTCAGGACACCGGAATTGGACAAGGACAAGACCATCGTCTTCCCTGACTACTCGCCCCATCTTGCGGCTGTGGCGGCCTGCATGGCCGTCCTCTTCGGCAAGAGATTCGACGTGCACGGACTCACCGAGGAGCATGGGCGCTTCAGAACACCGGATATCTCACCGTACGTGACACTATGTGATCCCCAGTTGAGCTTCAACTCCCACCGGCCGAGAAAGGCGTTTCCCGTCAAGCTCGAACTTCAGGAGTTCAGCGCAGTGTCGTCGCTCTTCAGTCCCGACGAGGACGCGGAAACTGCGGCGAGGAGCCTGCTCACCGCCGCGACATTCTACATGCGAGCATTACAGGGTGCTGAACGTGAGCCCGAAGTCGCGTATCTCCTTCTGATCAGCGCTGGAGAAGTCCTAGCAGGACTCTACCCTAAGGCCGCCCTCCACGAAAGAACTCAAGGGCATCTTTCCCTGATCCGGAAGCATGTTCCTGACGGGGGCAAAGTTGCAAAGGACATGGAGCACCAACTGAGGGGTATCCGCCGTAGCTTCGTCACCACACTCACGTCGTTGCTGGACTCAGATTTCTTCGACTCACAGGACGACCCGCCCTTCTACAACCTCAACGTGGAGGGAATAGGGAAGGCCATCGGCAGCGCCTACGATCTTCGTAGTGTCTACCTGCACTCGGGCGCACCGTTCGGCAACGCAGTAACTACTGGCTATCCGTACAGCTTCATTCCCGGAGAGTTGAAGCAAGGGAACAGGAAACTGCGAGAGGCGACGAAGCACGCACCGACGTTTGTCGGAATGGAACGGGTGATCCGGTACGCGATCCTCAGGTGCATGGAGAATCACGACTTACTGGGGGCCCGGAGTCCGACGCAAGTCGAGTCGTCAGACTGATTCGGCCTGAGCACCACGGCTCGGCGGCTCGACTACAGAGTGGACGCCTCAGGCGTGTAGTCCCTATACGAGATGCCCATTGAGTTCCAGAGCCAGAATGGGTGCATAGGACTCCAGGTCCCGAGCGACGGTGAGTCAGACCGCCCAGTCAGCGGACAGCACCTCAGCCTGTTCAAGCACCGTACGCGTCGCCTGCTCCTGCTTGTCCGGCGGGTAGCCGTGCTTCCGCAGCACGCGCTTGACCAACCGCCGCAGGTTGGCGCGGACGTTCTCGCGGAGCGTCCAGTCGATCTTGACGTTGTTCCGCACGGTCTCGACCAGCTCGCGGGCGATGTCGCGTAGCGTCTCGTCACCGAGCACCTGTACGGCGCTGTCGTTCGTCTCGAGCGCATCGTAGAAGGCCAGCTCGTCATCGGAGAGCCCTAACGCCTCGCCACGGGCGTTCGCTTCGCGCATGTCGCGGGCGAGTTGAATCAGCTCCTCGATGACCTGAGCGGCCTCGACAGCTCGGTTCGCGTAGCGGCGAACGGTCTCGGCGAGCATCTCCGCAAAGGACCGGGCCTGGACGACGTTCTTGCGCCTGCGAACGGCCAGTTCCCCCTTGAGCAGCTTCTGTAGTAACTCGACTGCGAGATTCCGTTGCTTCATGCTCCGGACTTCGACCAGGAACTCCTCCGAGAGGATGGAGATGTCAGGCTTCTCCAGGCCGGCCGCGGTGAAGATGTCGACGACTCCTTCCGACGCCACGGCTCGGGAGACGATCTGCCGAATGGCGTAGTCCAGTTCCTCCCCGGGGCGCGCCTCCCCTTGCGCACGCTTCGCTAGCACCGAACGGACGGCCTGGAAGAACGCCACGTCGTCGCGAATCCACCCTGTCTCCTCGTGCGGTACGGCGAGCGCGAAGGCCTGCGAGAGCTCGTGTACGGCCCGCTGACAGCGCTCCTTGCCGTTCTCCTGCGCGAGGATGTGTTCCTGTGCCTCCGGCAACAGGGTCATCCGCTCCGACGCCGTTCCGCCGGCCCATCCGGAACGGTCGAAGCCGTGGAACAGGCCGGAGCACACCTCGTACTTCTCCAGCATCACGGCCACAGCTTCGGACTGATCCACCGTGGTCTTACCCGTGCCGCCGCTCTCCGTATAGGTCGCGAGTGCCCGCTTGAGTTCATGAGCGAGCCCGAGGTAGTCGACGACGAGGCCGCCCGGCTTGTCCCGGAAGACGCGGTTGACCCGAGCGATCGCCTGCATCAGCCCGTGGCCGCGCATCGGCTTGTCCACATACATGGTGTGCAGGCTCGGCGCGTCGAAGCCCGTCAACCACATGTCCCGCACGAGGACGATCTGGAGGTCGTCATCGGGGTCGCGAAACCGTTTCGCCAGCATCTCGCGGCGCGCCTTGTTGCGGATGTGCGGCTGCCAGCCGGGAGGGTCCGAAGCGCTGCCGGTCATCACGACCTTGATCCGACCCTGGTCGTCATTCTCGTCATGCCAGTCCGGACGCAGGCGAATCAACTCGCGGTACAGGTCGATACAGATGCGGCGGCTCATGCACACGACCATCGCCTTGCCGTCCATGGCCTCGATCCGCCGGTCGAAATGCGAAACGATGTCCTCGGCGATGAGCCTGAGCCGGGGTCCTGCGCCGACGACCGCTTCGAGTTGCGCCCACTTCGTCTTCAGCTTCTCCTTGCGCTCGACCTCCTCGCCCTCCGTCACGTCCTCGAAGTCCGGATCGATCTTCGGCCGCTCGGCTTCGACCAGTCCGAGCTTCGCCAGCCGGCTCTCGTAGTAGATCGGCACGGTCGCACGGTCCTCGACGGATCGCTCGATGTCGTAGACGCTGATGTAGTCGCCGAACACCGCCCTCGTGTTGGCGTCCTCCAGTTCGATGGGCGTACCCGTGAAGCCGATGAACGAGGCATTGGGGAGCGCATCCCGCATGTGGCGGGCGTAGCCGTCGATGAACTCGTACTGGCTGCGGTGAGCCTCGTCGGCGATCACCACGATGTTCCGGCGCCTCGACAGTTCGGGATGCCGGTCGCCCTTCTCCTCCGGGAAGAACTTCTGGATCGTGGTGAACACGACGCCGCCCGACTCGACCGACAGCCTGACACGCAAGTCGGCACGGCTGCTGGCCTGGGCTGGCGGCTGCCGCAGCAGGTCCCGGCAGCGAGAGAACGTGCCGAAGAGTTGATCGTCGAGGTCGTTGCGATCCGTCAGCACCACGACCGTCGGGTTCTCCATCGCCGGCTCGCGGATGATGCGTCCGGCATAGAAGGCCATCGTGAAGCTCTTGCCGGAGCCCTGTGTGTGCCAGACGACGCCGATGCGCCGATCGCCGGGCTGGCCTCCCGGCTGCCGGCCGGATTCGTAGCGGCCGCGCGACTCGCGCAGTTCGAGGCCTAGCCGTTGCAACCGGGTCGCTCGCAGCGTCTCGCCGACCGCCGTTCCGACGGCGTGGAACTGGTGATAGCCAGCCATCTTCTTGGCCAACTTGCCGCTGCCGTCGTCCTCGAACACGATGAAGTCTCGGACCAACGTCAGGAACCGGTCCCACTGGCACACCCCCTCGAGCATCACCCTCAACTGAGGCAGATGCGGGTCGGCGAGGGTCTCCCCGCCTGTCGTGCGCCACGGTTTGAACCACTCCCACCCCGCGGTGAGCGTGCCCATGCGCGCCTCAACGCCGTCCGAGACGATGAGCGCCGCATTGAAGGCGAACAGGTTCGAGAGCTCGGCTTTGTACGTCTGGATCTGGTTCCAGGCCGTCCATACGGTGGCCTTCTCGTCCGCCGGATTCTTGAGTTCGATCAGAGCCAGCGGAAGACCGTTGACGAACAGCACGACGTCCGGCCGCCGTTCCTGCTCAGCCTCGACGACGGTGAACTGGTTGACTGCCAACCAGTCGTTGTTGATGGGATTCTCGTAGTCCAGGACGGCGACCTGGGCACCGCGAAGCGCGCCGTCGGCGGTTCGGTACTCGACGGTCACGCCATCCGCCAGCAGGCGGTGGAAAGCACGGTTGCGGGATTCCAGCGTGGCGCCTTCAACCTGGGTCAGCTTGTGGCAGGCGTCTTCCAGGGCCTCGGCCGGCAATGCGGGATTCAGCCGATTCAGACACTCGCGCAAGCGGCGCTGCAGAACGACCTCGCCGTAGTCGGTTCGCTCCGAGTCCGCCGCGTCCGGAGCCATGTCGGGACCGTGCGCCAACTCCCACCCAAGTCCTTCGAGCCACTCCAGCGCGGCGTCTTCGACCTCCGACTCGGTGAAGGTCGCGGATACAGGCGTCATGTGGCGGCTTCCACTGCCTTCTCGGCATCGGCCACGCGGATCTCTCCCGAGATGAGCTTCGGGAGCAGCGTGTCACGAAGAGAGCTCAAGGCCACTGTGTCCGTCGTGTTGGCGACTAGCCGATCGTGCAGCGAGCGGCTGAGACGTTCCCACTCACCGAGGACCTTCTCTGAAGGAACGAGTACCGGGACCGGGCGGAACGCTCTCTTGCTGATCTCCGCAAACGTGGACCCACCGGCGATCTTCCTGATGTGGCCGAGATTCTGGTTGCACCAGTAGAGAACGTACAGATTCGGCAAAGACTGCTCGCATCGCATTGCAATGAAGCCTTGGTTCACGGCCACCGGCACCTCAGCAATGGCCAGGTACCCGATGGGAGCGCGTGACGACAAGAGCACCGTGCCCGCGGGCAGCATCCCTGAGCTGATCTTCCGTAATCAAGCGTCTGTGATCTTGCGCTTCGTCTCCATCAAGACTGGCGAGTCCAGCTTCGAGAGGTCCTTGGGTGTCGCCCAGTAGTTCCGGCCTCCATGCCAGTAAGACGGTTCTTTCGTGCTCGGAGTTGACCCTCCCACAACCCCAACCTCTTTCCCGATCTCAGACACTCTCCATCCTGCCGGTGTATGCCCGAGCACCGAGTCCACTAGCCTGTTGGGGAACAGCTTCGCGGTTCTGCCCGGCAAGCCCGTACGCCGGCCCTCGATCTTGGCCCGTACCGGATCGAAGTCGACGAACCAAGAGGTGAACAACGCCCGCGCCATCGCCTCCAGCGTCTCGTTCATCCGGCGGTTCAGCTCGATCCTGTCGTCCAGAGTGCCGAGTACGTGGGCAATCGCACGTTGTTCCCCGATTGTCTCGGGGAGCCGAACAACCTCCCGATGCAGGTGATTGCGATTCAAGCCCGGAACGGCCGCCTTGTCGGAGTATGCAGAGAAATCGACGCCTTGTGGTAGGAAGTAGCTGATGAAGCGCGGATCGTTCCCGCGAAAGTCGCGGACGTACAACGTGGTGTTCAGCGGCCAGAAGTCCTCCTTAACGAAGTAGACGCGGCCAAGCGTCCCGTATCGCCCTGTCACGACGCCTGGCCCCGTGACCTTGCCCTCCGAATGGAAGTCGATAGGGCCAGATGACGACACGACCGGAAAAGTGCCGGCCCGGCGCCTCCGCGTCGCAAGGTCATAGCCTCGCTTGAGCTCGACCACTTCACCGAGTTCGCACTCTCTCCAAGCTGTCACCGGACTGCCCCTTGAAGGTCCGCCGCAGGTGGCCGAAGGTTGGCACAGATGGAACGGGTCCTCACCACCACATACTCCCGCTCGATCTCCGGATGAAACCGCTCCGGCAAGCGCGCCCAGTCGCGAGCCTCGACCAGGAACGGAATGGTCGAATCGTGAAGCGCCTGAGTGAAGTCGTCGAGGGCGGAGATGTCGACCTCCTCCAGGTCCGGCCCTCGCAGCACGAGATCCAGGTCGCTGCCGTCGTGGCTCTGGCCGTTCACGCGACTGCCGTAGGCCCAGACCTCCACGTCGGGGAGATGTTCGCGCAGCGAGGCTTCGAGCTGGGCCCGGTGGCGCGGCAGTAGGTGGAGGCGTTCAGTCATCGCGCGCCTGCTCGACGACCTCCACCAGCGCCCGGGCATCGGCGACGAAGGCAGGCAGGCGCTCCACCGCCGCCACGACGGCCGGGTCGGCCCCGTCCGGCTCGCCGCTTCCGTTCAGGCTGTCCCGGTAGTTCAGCCAGCGCTCTGCGGTTTCCATGTCGATCAGGCCGTGCTTGGCCGCGTGCCGAAACAGGTCCCGGAACGTCAGGCGGTCCGCTGCCCGGTTGCTGGCGAACCACGGACGCAACGTCTTCCTCAACAGCTTGCCGCTCTGTTCGAGAGCAACCTCGAACCGTTCGATGCACAGCTCTCGCCCGAGCCGGCGAGCCGTTTCGTCCTCACGATCGCGATCCAGGAGTTGACAGTAGACCTCCAGCCGGTCGAGGCACTCCTTGAAGAACGTCGTGTCGATGCCCACGGACTGAGGCGCGCCGAGCCTTCTTCTACGCCGTAGCGGCCAATCCGATCTCCACTTCCACGGATGATGCCAGCGGCGGCGGAATCGGATCGCCGTCCTCCCGCAGACCTTCGAGGTGAAGGGCAAGCGCCTCGCGCATGAGTTGGACGACCTCGGAACGCGTCTCGGCAACGGCAACGCAGCCCGGCACGTCGGGCGCGTACGCGCCGTAGCTTGTCGGCGTCTTCTCGATCACGATCATGTACTTCACGAGCTTCTCACTTCCTGAGGCCAGCCTGCTTCATGATGCTGTTCCACGTACCGGGCGGCACGTCCACACTGAGCTTACCTGCGATCGTGACCTTCCCCGGCTTCACGGGATGCCTGTACTGGCGATGACTCCCCCGTGTCGTGATGCGCCGCCAACCGTCCCGCTCGACAGCGCGAATCGCTTCACGGACCTTAGGCATCGGTCGTGAAGGCTGCCCCGCGGCGCCCGGCCGCACCCGCGTCCCGCGATACGGCCTGGTCCACGATCACTTCTCCACCCCGAAGCCCAGCGAAATCAGATTCTTCTCTATCGCCGCGTCCAGCCGGCGCGCCTCGCCCTGCTGCTCCCGCCACTGCGCGGCGAGTCGGGCCATCTTCTCCTCGAACGGCTCGCCGTCGTCCTCCCGCGGCTTCATGCCGACGTAGCGCCCCGGCGTCAGCACGTGGTCGTGTCTGCCGATCTCTTCAAGCGTCGCGCTCTTGCAGAAGCCGGGCTTGTCCTCGTACTCGACGACGCCTTCCCCGCCGCGCCATGCCTGATAGGTGGCGGCGATCTCGGCAATGTCCTCGGAGGTCAGTTCCCGGTGCGTGCGGTCCACCATCCGGCCCAGGTCGCGGGCGTCGATGAACAGAATCTCGCCGGCGCGGGCGTGCAACACTTCGGCCTTCCGATCCCGCGCGAGGAACCACAGGCAGACCGGGATCTGCGTCGAGTAGAAGAGCTGCCCCGGCAGAGCGACCATGCAGTCCACCAAGTTCCCCTCCTCGATCAGCCTGCGACGGATTTCACCTTCGCCGGACTGGCTCGACGACATCGACCCGTTGGCGAGAACAAACCCCGCCACGCCCTCCGGCGCCAGGTGGTGCACCATGTGCTGCACCCAGCCGAAGTTCGCATTGCCCTTCGGCGGGACTCCATACCGCCAGCGCCTGTCTTCGGCAAGCCGTTCGCCGCCCCAGTCCGAAACGTTGAACGGAGGATTGGCGAGGATGAAGTTCGCCTTCAGGTCCGGATGGCGGTCGTTGTGGAAGCTGTCGCCGTGGGCGATCTGTCCTCCGATTCCGCGGATGGCCAGGTTCATCCGGGCGAGCCGCCACGTCGTGTAGTTGGACTCCTGGCCGTAGATGGAGATGTCGGCGGGCACCGTGCCACCGTTGCCGTTGCCGTTGCCGCTGGCGTGGGCGCGGATGAACTCCACCGACTGCACGAACATGCCCGATGAGCCGCAGCAGGGATCGTAGACCCGGCCCCGGTACGGCTCCAGCATCTCGACGAGAAGCCTGACGACGCAACGCGGTGTGTAGAACTCTCCGCCCCTCTTGCCCTCGGCGCTGGCGAACTGCGAGAGGAAGTACTCGTAGACCCGGCCCAGCACATCCCGGGAACGGGCCTCGGCATCGCCGACGCGGATGTTGCCGACCATGTCGATGAGCTGGCCGAGGCGCTGCTTGTCCAGGGCGGGCCGCGCGTAGTCCTTGGGGAGCACGTCCTTCAGCGCCGGGTTGTCGCGCTCGACCGCGGTCATGGCCTCATCGACGGTCCGGCCGATCGTCGGCTGCCGCGCCCGCGCCTTCAGGCGCGCCCAGCGGGACTCCCGCGGCACCCAGAAGATGTTCTCCGCGACGTACTCGTCGCGGTCCTCCGCCGCCTCTTCGCCCCACTCGGCCAGCACGGCCGCCCGGCGCTCCTCAAAGGCGTCCGAGATGTACTTCAGGAAGATGAGGCCGAGCACGACGTGCTTGTATTCGGCCGCGTCCATCGAGCCGCGAAGCGCATCGGCCATCGCCCACAGTTCGGCCTCGTAGCCGGTCGTTGCGCTGCTGCCGGTTCGCCTGCTAGCCATCGTCGTCGGTGTGATTGTCGATCCCGTCAGTCAGGACGATCTCTCGGAGCGGCCATCGTAGCCCCACAACGCAAGCGACGGCTAGTATCGAGAAAGCTGCTCCGCCGCTCCGCTCCGGCTCGGTCGTGGTGGCCAGAGCAGCCAAGAGCGCCGGCCGCCTGGGCTACCGAGGTTCAGGCAGGGCCGTCCAGGGGCTCGCGTCAGGAGGAAGCTGTGATGGCGGCAAGGCATCAGCACTATGTCCCTCGGTGGTACATGGCGAACTGGGGGGACGAGAAGGGCCGCGTGGTGTTCTCGAGGAACGGCCAGACCCTGGGACCGACCAATCCGAGGAACATCCTCGGCAGGCGCGACTTCTACGAGGCTCCGGTCCTGACCATGCAGGACATCTGCCTCCTGTCCACGTTCGTCTCGCAGAACGTCACGTCCGAGAACGCTCGCCCCATGGCAGAAACGATCCTGGAGGGCGCGCTGTTCCACTCGACGCTGAAGACCCTCGTCCTGCCTTCGCCGCACCTGTCGGAGGAGGAGAAGGAACTGCTGTCCGGTGCGCTCAGGGACAACGAGGAGCGGCGTTTGGCCAAGTCGGAAGGCAGGGCGAAGGCCATCGTGGACCGGCTCCTGGCGGGAGACATCAATGCTCTGGTCGAGTCCACGTCCGGGCTCGACTTCTTCGGGTTCCTTGGCGACATGGCGTTTCGCGGCCACGGCGTCCGCGCTCTGGTCGCCCAGTCGGGCTTCTTGTCCGAGGGCGGTGCCGCGATTCTGGCGCGAATCGTAGGCGCCAACATGACCTGCGTTCACTTCTTCGACCGGCTCGGGCACCCGCCGACTGTTCTGAGGAACGAGACGCAGCGCCGCTTCGTTACCAGCGACCACCCGGTCGTGAACATCCTTGCTCCGCAGGAGGACCGGATGCCCGACGACGACGAGTACGCCGTGTACTTCCCGCTTTCTCCCTCTCGCGCGCTGGTCGTACCGCCTTGGAAGCAGAAGTTCACGCCGGAAACGGCAACCGAGGAACTGGTGGCCAGTCTCAACGCCTGGATAGCGAGCCGCGCTCACGAGACGTTGGTCGCCAAGCACCCAAACGATCTGACGGTGACACTCGAGGACGCTGGAACTCCACCTCCGATGCAGACCTGGTTTGAAGAGCGCTCGTCTGGCCTACGGCCCAGCATCACACGAACCAGGTAGAGGCACTTCCTTCATCTCTGCGGCGGCAGCCGGCGAGGCGTCGGCGCACCCAGTCCGCGGCCATCGAGACGACGACCGGCCGCTCCGCTACTGGAACCGGAGACGCTAAGGTGTTTCCATGACCACCTCCAGGCTGATCCAGTTCGTTGTCGCCCCCGGCGTTCTGCTGGCCGTTGCCTGCACGCCGACCGAAACCGCTCCCACAGCCCGACTCCCCGCGCCCGACGGCTACATCGGCGGTGTCGTCGCCGGCGCCCAGGGCCCCGAGGCCGGGGTCTGGGTGATCGCCGAGACGGAGGACCTGCCGACGAAGTTCGTGAAGATCGTCGTCACCGGCGACGACGGCCGGTTCATGCTGCCGGAACTGCCCGACGCGAGCTACGCGGTGTGGGTGCGGGGCTACGGCCTGGTCGACTCGGAGCCGCTCGAGATGAGGCCCACCGCCGAGCCGGTCACGCTCCAGGCAACCACGGCAGCGACTCCGGAGGAAGCCGCGAGGGTCTACCCCGGCGACTACTGGCTGTCCCTGATGGCGCCTCCGGACGAGAGCCTGTTCCCGGGCACCGGCGACGACGGCAACGGCATGGGAGCCCGCATGCTCTCCCAGGCCCACTGGCTCGACTCGCTGAAGTCGGACTGCAACTTCTGCCACCAGCTCGGAAGCCGCCAGACCCGCACCGTAGACCATGTGTTCGAGGCCAAGCCCGAACTCACCACCCACAAGGAGGCCTGGGAATGGCGGCTGGGCACCGGAGTGCGCGGCAACCAGATGTACAACGTGCTCCGGATTCAGGGCATGGATGCGTCCCTGGACGTGTACGCCGACTGGACGGAGCGCATCGCGGCGGGGGAACTGCCGCCGGCGCCTCCCCGGCCGCAGGGGATCGAGCGCAACCTCGTCCTCACGATGTGGGACGTCGGCAGCGACAGGACGTTCATGCACGATCTCGTGTCGACCGACAAGAACAACCCCGGCGTCAACGCCGGCGGCCCCGTCTACGCGGCGAGTTCCGGCCACGGCCAGCTCGTCGTGATGGACCCGGTCCAGAACCTGAGCTACGCGCGGAACATCCCAACCAGGGAACCGCGAAACGTGGTCCCGTCCCGATTCCCGCCGCCGATGCGGCCCTCCTTCTTCTGGGGCGACGAGCACATCTGGGGCAATCCGCCCTACAACCCGGCCGACCCGCACAATCCGATGATCGACAGCAAGGGCCGGGTCTGGCTGACCTCGAAGATCCGCGGCGCGCGCCGCCCGCCGGCCTGGTGCAGCGACCCGGAGAACAGGTACGCAGCCTGGTGGACGCCGCGGTCCGGCGGCCGCCACGCCTCCTTCTTCGACCCGGTGACGCAGAAGTTCACGCTGATCGAGACCTGCTTCAGCACCCACCACCTGCAGTTCGACAACGACCCGAACGAAACCGTCTACTTCAACGGCGGCGGCGCAGGCTTCTCCTGGGTCGACACGTTGGTCTTCGACGAGACCGGCGACGAGCAGCAGGCGGTCGGTTGGTGCCCCCTGGTCGTCGACACGAACGGCGACGGCGAGATCACGAAGCCCTGGAACGTCGCGGTCGCCTCGGCGGGCGGCTACACCTACCGGGTCGATGCCGTCAGGGCGGAGGAGGAACGGGCCGCGGCGGGCGAGGTCGAGACGACGCCGGAGCCCGACCCCCGCTACGACACGCAGGTCTCCTACGGCCTCTACTCCGTCATTCCAAGCCCGGTCGACGACTCGCTGTGGGGCGCCTCCCAGACCTATCCCGGCTACATCATCCGCCTGATGCGCGGGGACGATCCGCCGACCAGTTGCCGGTCGCAGGTCTTCCGCGTCCCGGAACCCGGTTTCGACCCGCGCGGGATCGACATCGCCAGCGACGGCGTGGTGTGGACGGCTCTGGCCGGCAGCAGCCACCTGGCGAGCCTGGACGTGCGCAAGTGCGAGCCCCGGGACGAGCCGGACAGCGCGGACGGCAGCCAGTGCCCCGAGGCCTGGACCCTGTACCGGACGGAAGGCCCCACGATGAAGGGCTCGGACGTGCCGGCGGACTTCCACTACTACAACTGGGTCGATCAGCACGACATCGGCCGCTTCGGCGAAAACACCCCGATCGCCACCGGATCGAACTCGGACAGCCTGCTGGTCCTCGATCCCGACACCGGCGAGTGGACGACCCTGCGGGTCCCCTACCCGCTCGGCTTCTTCTCCCGCGGCCTCGACGGCCGCATCGACGATCCCGAAGCCGGCTGGAAGGGCCGCGCCCTGTGGGCCAACTACGGCACGAACTACATCTGGCACACCGAAGGCGGCAAGGGCACCCGCGGCAAGTTCGTCAAGTTCCAGATCCGGCCGGATCCGCTGGCGCGCTAACGCGGTTCGCGGCGGCGTGGCGGCGTGGCGGCGTGGCGGCGTCACCCGCCCGCGGCGGGTCCGAGGGGGGAGGGTCCCAGCGAACGTTCGCGCTTGGTCGGATGATGGGGGGGTTTGCGCTTGTCTCTTACCCTTCGGGTCCTGGGCGAAGTGCCGGAGAACACAAGTAGTGGCAGGGAATGACGGTCGGCGACTGTGACCCACTATGGTCCCGTTTGCCAGAATACAGACCAACGGCCGATACCTCTGGCCGATGATCGCCGACTCTAGAGAGTGACTCGGACCAGAAGGGGACCTGCTCTGCCGGTCGGTGCGTGGCGTCCAGTGCCCACTGAGTGGGGGGCGTGGCGTACGCTGCTGCGGCGACTCAGAATCGACGCGACCGTGCACGGTTCTCCGCAGTTCGTTCCGGGACTGGTGCAGTGAGACTGGCGTGCCGCGAGAGGTAGCCGAGGCGTGTCTCGCTCACACGATCCGCAACCAGGCGGAGGCGGCGTACGCCCGATCCCACCTCCTGGAACGACGGCGCGCGGTCATGGAGGCGTGAACCGAGTACTGCGTGGAGCGTTGACCCGAAATCTGAAACCGGGATGGCGGTCCGAAGAGTTGCCGAGTGCGTTCGGCGTCGCGGATGACGCGCTACTTCGCCCATACTTGGTCGTAGTCTCCACATCACACTCTGGTCTCCCCGGTTCCACAGACCCAACTGAACACGGTCCGTCCCAGGGCGCACCAGTGCCGTCTGGTCTTCTGGCACAGCAGTTCTTCCAGCTCTTGGTCCGGCATCTTCTCGGCCGCGTCGACGCACTTCTTCAGCAGCGGCTGACCGAAGCCGTACGCCACGTCGCAGGTGCAGTCCTTTCCCTTGGGGCAGGCTCGTTGAGCCAAGCAGTCTTCGTCCACCGAGGGCGCCGCCGTCAGCGGCGCTTCCGGCGCCAACCAGAAGCGCCGAGCGTCCTCTTCCGGGTGTTCCAACACCCACTTCAGCCGCGTGCCGTGCTTGAAGTCGGAGTAGTCTCGGTACCTCGCCAGGGCGCCGCCCTCGTCGAAACGCTCCATTTGATCCAGCGGGCGACGTTTCTGATGGTCGTCTCCGTACGCTTCTTCCATGAGCCCGCGGGGCAACGTGTTCTCCATTGCCCGACAATCGAGGACGTGCAGGGCGACCCAGGGCTCGGCGTCGTCGACCTCTCCCCTTGCTTCGACCGCGGTTCGTCCTTCCTCGCAGCCGGGCGCTGCACGGTCGCTATCGACGACGGCTATGCAGAAACAGGGTCTCTCGCGGTGGAGACGCAATTGGACGCTCGTTCCCCCTCCGCCGCCCACAGCGACATGATGGGGAAGGCGAAGCCGTTCGAGACCCCGAGTGTGAGCGAAGTAGCGCGCCATCCGCACCGCCATCCTCGCGTCCGGTTCGCCCTCTCCGAGCACAAACGAACAGTCGGCAACGCTAAAGGGCGCGAAGTGGCGGAGGGGCACGATTGCCGTCTCCCGGCCGCCGTCCCGTTCCAGCGACGGACCCGTGTCGCGCGAAACAAGCACCCGCCGCTGGACGGCCCGGAACAGAGCTTTCTTCTGAACCTGCTGCCCTCTGGACTTCTCCAGAATCGCGCGCTCGGGCTCAGCCAAACTGGCGACGCTTGCGAGCGCCGCGAACAGCCGGTCCGACGCCCTAAGCAGATGGAGGCCCTTGCGCCGAGCCCTCAGGACGTTCTGGAGCGCTTCCACCTCTTCGCTGGCCAGATCTCCGGCCAGCTCGTCTGCGAGCTCTAGGAGCACTCGCCTCAACCTGACTCGAAGAACCCGTAGGGCCAGTCCTCGAGGTACCCCTTCGAGTCGAAGAGCGAAGTCCGCACCGACGACCCCTTGCCGTTCCGCGACGACTCGAACAACACGACGGACGCCATACCGCTATCGAGCTCGCCGTCCGCAATCAGCCTCCCGATCCGATTCACGATCGCCTCGCTGTGGGTCTCGACGAGGAGGGTCAGCCCAACCCGCTTCCGGCTGGCCGAGGAGACGGCCCGGCTCATCGTGTCAGCCAACTTAGCCTGCAAGGCCGGGTGCAGGTGCAGCTCGGGCTGCTCGATGGCGAAGGTCAGACCCGAGGTCGAAAGCCCGGGAAGGAAGCGCCGCAGACTTTGTGGGTGCCGCATCGACCATAGCTGCGCGAGCACGGGCAGCATTTGGCTGAATCCAAAACCGACATCGGTCAGGTTGTAGCTGCCGCCGCCCTTCTCCTCAATTCGGAGGGAGATGTGCCCACCGCCGAGAGAGGTCGCGACCTTCCAACCCATCTCGTCGGCCGTCCAGGCCTCGAAGTCCCGGCGTCGGGCCTCCGACAGACTCCGCAGAAAGATGGCGAGGTTCCGACCCTCCGGATCGATCTCGTCGACTGCCAGGTCCCGCTGGCGATAGTAGCGCTGGGCTGTCGCTCGCACCGGCGCCGAGTAGCGCACGCCCTTGCTGAATGCTCCAAGGCGTCGGTCCAACGAGTGGAGAACGGCGCCGAGCCGGTTCGCCACGGCAAGGTCCCGAATCTTCAGGAACACGGAGTCCGCGAGGTCGAGCCGCCCTACCGAGTCGCACCGCCACTCGCTCGGCGCGCCGTTCCCTCTGAGGAAGTCGAGGATCTCCTCGGCAGTGCCGAAGGGAATCCGCACCGCCGCTTCCGCGACCGTCTCCTCGGACGTGTCGCTGGAGCAGAGCAGCCTGAGGACGTCCATGAGCTCGCCAATGGCCAGATAGCCGCTCTCCAGGCCCGGCGGCAACCCGGGAATGGGTCTTGGGTCGGCCGTCCCGGAACGGAACCGATCGAATCTCGGCAGCAGGCTGCCCCGCCCGAACCGCAACTCGTCCATGACGTGTTCGAGCGGTTCGCTGCCGTTGACGGAGATGGCACTCAGCTTGTCTCGGTGGTCGAACTCGATCTTCACCGTGTGCTCCGCCGCCTTGATCTCGACCGACCTGAACCGCGTGACCGTCGTGTCCTTCGGATCCGGGACGATCGCCAACGTCACGCTGCACGGGATCGACCCCAAGGCACTGGACCTGCCGAGCGGCGCTTCAAACGGGCTGTGCAGGAGGCGTCGCCAGTCCCCGTCCGGGCCCAGCACGGTCCGAAAGCCTAAGCGCATCTCGTCGTCGTCGCTAAAGGTCGAGTGCGTCTCCTTGAATCCGCCGAAGTCGACGTAGTCCCCGAACCACTGGATCGGCCCCGTAGTGCGGGCTTCGACGCTCTGACGGAGGAGCGGAAGGAAACGCAGGAAGCTGCTCTTGCCGGAGCTGTTCCTGCCCACCAGGATAGTAATGGGCCGCAGTTCGACGAATCCGGTGTCGAGAAGACACCGGAACGACTGCAGGCGAATCGCGGTCACCGGGGGCTCCCGGGCAGTGGGCAAAGGGCCGCCAGAACACCAGTCGCAACCGCGGCGCCCACGCCTTCCCTTGGAGCGACCGCAGCGACGAGCTGAAGATGGCTAGAGCTTCTCACGGTTGCGGACGGAAGGCGTGAGGTGCGCGTGCTTTGGAATGCTCGGACCCGGACCATCGGACCAAGCCGGAACCGACGGAGACACGGAGACACGGAGACTATACCCGGGTATGGGGACGATGCGGGGCGAACTGCGCGACGTCAAGGAGGCCTGGGGCGCGTTCCTGGTCGAGTAGTCGCCGGTCCGCCTTAGCGACCGAGATTCTCCCTGCTTTCGCTGTGAGGACGAACCACTAGCGTTTGAGGTTCCCTGGAGTTGCCCCGGTTTCGTCGACAGTCTACCTTTAGGGAGTCAGGCGGCTTCTCGGTGGGTTTTCTGGAAGTTGACGGGTGATCGGTGTCCGATGCCGGAGTGCCGACGATGGGGGTTGTACCGGCCCTCGATCTAGCGGAAGAGCTCCCTCCTGGCGTGGCCGCGGTCGCGGAAGGTCGTGCGATCGATGAGTTCGCATTCGAGGCTGGCGAAGAAGCTCTCGGCCATGGCGTTGTCGAAGCAGTCGCCGGCCTTGCCCATGGAGGGCAGGACGCCGGCTTCGCGGCAGCGTGTGCTGAAGGCCAGGGAGGTGTACTGGCTGCCTCGATCGGAGTGGTGGACGACACCCCGCAGTCGGCGCTGGGAGAGGGCCATCTCCAGGGCGCCGAGGACCAGGTCGGTGCGCAGGTTGGAGGCCATCGACCAGCCCACGATCCGCCGGCTAAAGGCGTCGAGCACGATCGCCAGGTACAGGAAGCCCTGCCCGGTCGGGACGTAGGTGATGTCCGCGAGCCAGAGGCGGTCCGGAGCATCGGCCGTCAACCGGCGGTTGACCAAGTCCGGCGCCGGGCAAGCCTGCGGGTCGCGGCGCGTAGTGCGCGGCCCCTTGCGTCGACTGACGCCGGCAAAGCCGGCCTCTCGCATCAGGCTGGCGATCCGCTTGCGGCCTACGCGGACTCCCGATTCCCACCAGCTCCGCGTGGATGCGTGGCGCACCGTAGGTGCCACGACTGCGCCGGTGGATCTCCCGCACCTGCCGCGACAGATCGTCGTCCGACAGCGACCGCGCGGAGCGCCGTCGCCTGAGCCACGCATAGGACCCGCTCGAGGAGACATCGAGCACCCGGCCATCGTAGCTACGTGGAACTCCGCCTGGTGCGCCCTCATGAACCTGAAGACCCCTTCGGTCCCGTCTCCCGGGCGAACCAGGCCGTTGCTTTTGCCAGAATCTCCCGCTCTTCGCGCAGACGCCGACTCTCACGGCGCAGCCTCCGAAGCTCCTCACGCGCGGCGGTCGTCATCCCGTCGTCGCGGCGACCATCGTCCCAATCCGCCTGGACTACCCAGCTACGGATCGACTGCGCTGACGGCTCGAACTCGCGGGCTAGATGGTCCGGGCTGCGCCCGGACCGGACCAGATCCACCATCTGGCGGCGGAACTCTGCTGGGTATGGGGTCTTGATCTCGGCATCGCGGATACCTCCTCCTACAAGGATCTGGTGTCCACGAAACCGGGTCAAGCTCACTGCGTGAGGGCGTACAGCGGTCCGCTAGCGCGGCTCGCCGGGTTGGTTCCTCCGTCTCTCCACTTCGTCGTCTAGGCGAGACTGCTGGTGCTGAACGATCGAGGCCGGTAAATCGAACGAGGCAACGAACGCGAACACCCCAAGGCTTAGCGCAGCCCGCGCAACGACTTCGAGGTCGTCCCACAGCGACGCTGCTAGCGCGAGACCCACGACCAGCAAGTACACGTAGAAAAGGAACGCATGCCGCCGCAGGACTCGGCGTATCTCTGCGCGGTGCAAACTAGCCATCCTCCAGCTTCCCGAGTAGAACGTGCGTTCGCTGGAGAGGGTCATGAGAACAACGAGCACGCCTGCAAGGATCGAGAACACCGCCACGAGGATGTCGAGCGTGGCGCTGTCCTGACGGGGCACGACGCCCTCGGACCAGACCCAAGCACCGAGGGCTAGCCCGAGCGCGACCCAGACGACTCGCCCGACCGCAACCCTTCGAGTCATTGTTCGATGGCGCCGGAACTCACTAGAGCGTCCAGATAGCTGCCCATCTCCTCCCAGGCGTGGTTATGGCTCACCGTCTTCGCGGAGGCCCTGAGTCTCACGGGGCGCCTCAACACGAGGGCGCCGTGTCGAATCCGCTGGCCCGTGTTCGTGACAAGCTCCACTGCGTCGTCTGGGCTGTTCTCGGCGATCTCCTGGGCCATGGGGGAGAACTCCTCCGGTGTCAGACCCTTCTTGCGGGCGTCCAACTTGACTACGAGTTTAGCGCTGACGTTCTCGGCCTCGGCAAGCCTCCGGCGGTCTTCTTCTCTGGTGAACAAGTTTAGGACGACATCAAGCCCCAACCGCTCGATGAGCGTCTCGGGCCTCGCTTCGGGTGCCGTAGCCGTCGCCATGTACTGCCCGAAGTTCAGGTCGACCGCCTTGATGCCCTCGGCGCGGAGAGTCGGGAGGACCTGGGGATCGGCTATTGGCAGCAGCTGGAACATCCGGGCTCTCTCGAACGGACCGCCGCCCTTCGAGAGCAGGTTCCGGAGGTACTGCTCCATCGTCTTCGGATGCAGGCCGCTTGGCGTCAGCAGGCAGTCGTTGCGCGAGATCAGGAACATTCCGTCGCCGTCCAAGAAGTCGAAGTCGTCCCCAGGCTCCTGGGCATCGAGATCGCCCGAATCGCGCCCATGCGGAACGGTCGACATCGCTTCGCCCTCGGTCCAGGCAGCGACATGGAGGAAGAGCCGGGAAGGCGGGGCTCCTGACCGTTGATGGCGGACCTCCGCACGACCGTCTCTAAGGTCGAGTTGGGTGTCCGGGACCGACTGCAGACATGCCTCAAGGGCCTCCTGCAGTGTGCCGGTGTAGTTGTTTGCCGGCCACGCGGCCCGCAGGTACGAGATCGTGCGTTGCTTCTCCGCTTGCTTCAAGGTTGGGGCACTCCTTGGTTGGTTTCTCCCTGCTTCGGGCCGGCTCGGCGTTGAGAAGGCGCACCGGCGCCCCGTCGAGACCCCAACTACATCTGGGGGTCTCGCTCAGCAGGGGCTGACGGGCTGCGGGCTAGTCGCGCTTCGGCGGCTGAAGCTCCTCTCGAACTCGGGCCGAACTCCCTCGCCGGCCGTCCACTCGAACCTTAGCGTGCTACCAGAGAGCCTGTGTACTCTCGTTCGTCGAAGCCGCTGGCGGCGAGATGGTGAAACCACGCAGTTGATGCGCCGGCTCCTGGTTCCACGCCAGATACGGCTAGTGCGATACTCCGGTGATGTCGACGAAGGGCCTGAGCCGGCGTGGCTTCTTCGGGTTCTTGGCGGCCGGCGCTTCCCTGCCGAAACGGATCGGTCATGCCGCGGCAGCACAGCCGGAGCCGGACGCGGTCGCGGGAACCCGGGTCGACCGGTGGCACCGGACGCACGACCGGGTGTGGCTCGGGGAGCGTTTCTGGGCCAATCCGATGGAGGACTGGCGAATCGTGGACGGAGCCGCAGAAGTGCAGACGAGCGGCGGCGACCGAAACGTCCACCTGATCACGCATCGGCTGACCGGCGAGCGGGGGCGTTTCCGCATGTCAGTCCGCTGCCGGCGGGTGGAGGCCGGAGAGATGGACAGCGGAGCGGGGTTCCGGATCGGTGTCCGGAACCTGATCGACGACCACCGGAGCAACTGCTTCGCGCGCGGCGTCGGGATGGATGCAGGGGTGGTCGACGGCCGGCTGGTGCTGGCTGAAGCGAGTGGAGAGCTGGCGGGAGGCGACTCGGTTGCGGCCGACGGAGTGGAGCTGATTCTCGAGGGTCGCACGGAAGGAGGAGACTGCGAACTCACACTGGCAGCCCGAGACGCCGACGGCGACGAACTCGGCAGCGTCCGCCACTCCGTGCCGGCGGCCGAGATCGAAGGCAACGTCGCGATCGTCAGCAACTTCGACCGGGAGATCCCGAAGGGCGAAGGCGCCCGGTACCGCTTCAGCGAGTGGACGGCGGACGGAGACGCCTTCGAGGTCCTCGAGGCCCGCAAGTTCGGGCCGATCCTGTGGTCCATGTACGCGATGAGCGACTCCCGCGGCGACGAGGGGTTCGTGGTCAAGCTGACGGCGCTCCTGCCGCCGCTGGGTGCGGACGACGGCCGGCGGGTCGAGCTCCTGACGGAGTACGACGGGGAATCGCAATCCCACGGCTTCGCCGACCTCGACCCGGACGCCTGGACGGCGACGTTCCGAGTGTCCAACTGGAACGAGCGGACGCCGGCGCCGTTCCGGCTCGTCTACCGGGAGCGCCACACCAACGGCCGCGACACGGAGCACGACTGGCGCGGCACGATCCGGGCCAACCCCGCCGGCCGGCCGTTGCGGCTGGCGGGGCTCACCTGCCAGAACGACTACTCCTTCCCGTACGCGCCGGTCGCCGACCATGTTCTGGCGCGGGATCCCGACCTGCTCTTCTTCTCCGGCGACCAGCTCTACGAGAACCACGGCGGCTACGGCCTGATCCGCGAGCCGGCCGGGCCGGCGATCCTGAACTACCTGCGCAAGTTCTACATGTTCGGCTGGGCGTTCCGCGAGGCGATGCGGGACCGGCCGACGCTGTGCATCCCGGACGACCACGACGTGTTCCAGGGCAACATCTGGGGCGAGAGCGGCAAGGCGATGGACACCGGACGGGGCACGTCCTCGCTCGGCGGCTACCGGGAGCCGGCGCGGATGGTCAACGTTGTCCACCGCACGAACGCGTCGCACCATCCGGATCCGTTCGATCCGGCGCCGGTCGAGCAGGACATCAGCGTCTACTACGGCGACATGGTCTACGGCGGCGTCGGCTTCGCGATCCTCGCCGACCGGCAATTCAAGAGCGGCCCCGAGCACGTGGACACCGGTTCTGGCCGAGCCGACCACGTTCTCGATCCGAACGTCGACACGTCGAAGCTCGACGAACCCGGGCTCGCTCTCCTCGGCGAGCGTCAGGAGGAGTTCCTGGAGCACTGGGCCGGCGACTGGCGCGGCCACACGATGAAGGTGCTGCTCAGCCAGACCGTGTTCGCGGGTGTCGCGACGCATCACGGCGGCTACGACGACTACCTGATCGCCGATCTCGACTGCGGCGGCTGGCCGCAGACACCGCGCAACCGGCTCGTCCGCATCCTCCGGAAGGCGAAGTGCCTGCACGTCTGCGGCGACCAGCACCTGCCTTCACTCGTCCAGTACGGCGCGGATGCGCAGCGCGACGGACCCTGGGCCTTCTGCACGCCGGCGATCAGCGCCGGCTACCCGCGCTGGTGGCGGCCCGACGAGGTCGGCACGCCGCACCGGAACCGGCCCGGGCACGGCCTGCCGAACACCGGCGAGTTCCGCGATCCCCTGGGCAACCGGGTCTATGTCTACGCCATCGGCAACCCGGAAGTCGGCACCGCGGCCGACCCCTACGAGCGGGCGCACCAGAAGAGCAGCGGCTTCGGCCTGGTCACGGTCGACACGGAGGCGAGGACCTACCGGGTCGAGGCGTTCCGTTTCCTGGCGACGCTCGACAGCGACGGCGACGGCCAGTTCCCCGGCTGGCCGGTCACCCTGTACCAGGCCGAGAACGCGGGCGACAACCGCATCGGCTAGCGCCGTCAGGCGGTGCCCCATGAAACATCGCCACGTGGTCAACGTCCTACGTGCAGGGCCGCAAGCCGGCATTGCCCCACGGCTCACGTGAAGCAAGAGAACCTCGCCATGGAGAACCGTCACCGCCGATCGTTCACCCTGGCGGCCGCAATGCTGATGGTCATCGCCGCCGGCGGCGGCGCCGTGCTCGCCGAGGAAACCGCCTCGCAACCCGGTTCGCCGGCGCCGCTGACGGAACCGCTGGAACTCCCTTTCACCTTCGACGGGCCGCCGCCCCCCGTGCCGCCCGCCGTCGTGAACAGGGACGACTCCGGCCGGGCCACCGTCCGGGCAGTGCCCCTCGCCGCGCCGCTTCGAATCGATGGCCGGCTCGACGAACCTCTCTACGACACGGTGCCCCCGATCTCCGACTTCATTCAGGTCGAACCGCAGCCGGGTGAGCCGGCCACCGACCGGACGGACGTCTGGATCACGTTCGACGAAACCACGGTCTTCGTCTCCCTCCGCTGCTGGCAGGACCCCGCCCGGATCGCCGCCAACGACATGCGGCGCGATGGCTTCGCCGAGGACGACTACGTCGACATCGTTCTCGACACGTTCTTCGACCGGCGGAACGCCGTCATCTTCACCGTCTACGCCTCGGGCGGCCGCTTCGATGCCCAGATCACCGACGAACGCGAGATGAACGTCGACTGGAATCCGGTCTGGAATCTCCGGACGGGAAGGTTCGAGGGCGGCTGGACGGCTGAAGCCGAGATCCCGTTCCGATCGCTCCGGTATCGGCCCGGCAGCTCGCAGATCTGGGGCATCAATCTGCAGCGCTACACGCAGTGGAAGAACGAAAGTTCGACTCTGAACCGGATCCCGGAAGCGCGGAGCACGATGGGCATCATGCAGATGTCGCTGGCGGCAACCCTGGTCGGCCTCGAAGCCCCACCGGCCTCGAGGAACCTGGAGTTCAAGCCCTACCTGGTCGCCGACATGGTCACCGACCGGCTGGCGACACCGGAGATCTCGGACGAGGTGGACGCCGATCTCGGCATCGACATCAAGTACGGAGTGAGCCAGAACCTCACCGCCGATTTCACCTACAACACCGACTTCGCCAAGGTCGAGGTGGACGAGGCGCAGGTCAACCTGACGCGATTCAGCCTGTTCTTCCCGGAGAAGCGCGAGTTCTTCCTCGAGGGCCGCGGCATCTTCGACTTCGGCCGCGGGGTGAGCTTCGGCGGCGGGGGCGGGCCCGGGGGCGGGGGGAGACCGGGCTCGGGCGGGTTCTTCGGCGGCGGCGACGTGCCCACCGTCTTCTTCAGCCGGCGGATCGGCCTCGAGTCGGGAGCCACGGTGCCCATTCAGGCCGGGGGACGGCTGACCGGCAAGGTCGGCGACTTCACCATCGGGGCCCTCAACATCCAGACCGACGACGTCCTCGACGTCGCCGACCCCACCAACTTCACGGTCCTCCGGCTGAAGCGCGACATCCTGCGGCGCAGCGCGGTGGGCGCGCTGTTCACGGGGCGGTCGGTGTAGCTGAACGGCGAAGGGTCGAACGAGGCCTACGGGTTCGACGGCGTCTTCTCGTTCTACGACAACGTGAACTTCAACGGCTACTACGCCAAGACCCGGACGCCGGGGCTCGTCGGCGAGGACGAGAGCTACCAGGCCGCGTTCACCTACAACGGCGACCTCTATGCGGTCAGCGTCGATCACCTGCTGGTGGGCGACAACTTCAACCCCGAGGTCGGCTTCATGCGCCGCGACGACTTCCGGCGCACCTACCTGCAGGCCAAGTACGCGCCCCGCCCGGCCGGCATCGAGTCGGTGCGCCAGTTCACGTTCGGGGGCAGCTACGACTACTTCGAGACCGTGGCCGGCGTGCCCGAGACGGAGCTCGCGCAGGCCAACTTCCAGATCGAGTTCGAGAACAGCGACCGGTTCAGCGCCGACGTGCAGCGCAGCTACGAGTTCCTCGACGTGCCGTGGGAGCGGGTGCTGGGCACCGAGTACATGATTCCGGCCGGCGAGTACGTGTTCCGCGACTACTACGTGTCGTACTCGATGGGGGCGCAGCGCCGCCTCTCGGGCAACCTGTCGCTGCAGTACGGCGAGTTCTACAACGGGGAGATCACGTCCGCCGGCTACTCGCGGGGCCGCATCGAGGTCACCCCCCAGTTCTCGTTCGAGCCCAGCATCTCCGTCAACCACGTCAAGCTTCCCGACGCGGAGTTCACGGCCCCGCTCGCCGTCACCCGCCTCACCTACACGTTCAACCCGCGCGTCTTCTTCAGCGGGCTGGTGCAGTTCAACCCGGTGCAGGAAGTCGTGAGCACCAACCTGCGCCTGCGGTGGGAGTACCGCCCCGGCAGCGAGCTGTTCGTCGTCTACAACGATCAGCGAGACACCGTGCTGCTGCCGGACCAGCGGTTTCCGATGCTCCAGAACCGCGCTTTCGTTGTAAAGTTCACCAGACTGTTCCGCTACTGATCGGCGGCTTTCCCGGACCGACGCGAGCCGGTGCAGGCCGGGACGGGCCGGCGCGTCGCGCGACCGGCGGCCGTGCCGGCGGGGGCGCTCGTGTACCGGCAACCGGAACCGCCCCGGTGACGCCGACCCGGCCGGTGGACGCGGCGGTCGCCTGGTTGACGGATACCTCGCATGCGGAGTGCACACACCATGTCCATTCGTCGCTTGGCTCTCGTCCTGACCGCGGCCGGCGGCGCCGTGGCGATGCTGCCCGCCGCGCCGGCCGGCCTCGCCGCCCAGGGGCCGCCGGCCGCGCCCGTCGCCGTCGACTTCCAGCGCGACGTGCGGCCGATCCTGGCCGACAACTGCTTCTCGTGCCACGGGCCGGACGAGGGCACGCGCCGGGCGAGGCTGCGCCTCGACACGCAGGACGGGGCGTTCGGCGCGCGCCCCCGCGGCGCCGCCGTCGTGCCCGGCGACGCCGGGGCGAGCCTGCTCCATCAGCGCGTCACCCACGCC
>JAJEHN010000038.1 GCA_022823665.1 Thermoanaerobaculia bacterium
AATCCAACAGACCAACCTGTGCCGTCCGTCGCGCGCGCATGCTTGCCCCCTCACTCCGATCTGTGAAATCGAAGCTACACCGAGCCCGTTTAGCCCAGCAAAATCAAGCACTTCCGCGCTTCTGGACGAGAACTAGCTAGACCCAGACGACCGGGTCACGGCGGTACCGGCCGGGGAGCCGTTCTCGGTCTGGTGACGCTCCCCGCTCCGGCCGGCGCAACGATCTCTCGCGTTGACAGATGTCAGCCGTCAGCCGGCCTTGTACGCCCTGACCGGTAGCGCTTCAGTCTCCAGGGTCGCGAGGTCGAGCCGTTCAGCCGCGTGGTCGATGTCGAAGCCGACGACGTCCCCGCGCGCGTCGAGATCCACGTTGAGACCGTCAGCGACTTCCCTGGTTTCGACGCTCGGTTCGCTCTTGAACTCCACGTAGAGGCTGTCCGTGTCCGGGTAGTAGTGCATCTTCATTGCTTGTCCTCGCGGTACCTGCGATCGAGAAACGCGTTGTGGATGGTCTTGCCGTCCTCCAAGGCGACGACGCGGAGGATCCGGTCGGTGGCTTCCCCGAGAAGGGTGATTCTGCCCCAGAACCGGATGCGGCCGTCCTGCTGGCGTTCGCGTCGTAATGGTGACGCGATGACGGCACGGCATAGGTCCGCGTCGATGTGAGGGCGCTTGCGCTTGACTTGTTCGCCGAAGTAGCGCGTGGGAGAGAGTGGTCGACGGAGTGTAGCGACACGGCCTCATGATGTCGGTGGCGTAGGCACGGCGGCTACTGCAGCAGTGTCAGTTCAGCGGGTGGCCGCTCGTTGCGCTCCCTGCGGCAAACGCCGGAATCCTGGGCCGCCACTCGGGACGCCTCGTCAGGATCCTGCCGCAGCCGAAGAAGTGCGCAGTTTCAGTTGCCACAAGTGGGACATTTTCGGTTGCCATTGACACTGGAGGCCAAAGTCCGGTTCATCCCCGCGTGTGCGGGGAACGGGACCGGAGGGACCTTGTGACGACCGCAGCCGCCGGTTCATCCCCGCGTGTGCGGGGAACGGAGTGGAGCCACACGACGGAGTTCGTCGGAGGGCGGTTCATCCCCGCGTGTGCGGGGAACGGTCGCCCGTGGTCTTGACCTCGCGCGGCGGCAGCGGTTCATCCCCGCGTGTGCGGGGAACGGCAAGCCTGGGCGATGGTGCCGCTGCCGTACCACGGTTCATCCCCGCGTGTGCGGGGAACGGCAGGCCGGGACCTGGTGGAGCGCGCCCGCGGTCGGTTCATCCCCGCGTGTGCGGGGAACGGGGAGCCTGTCACGCAACCTGAAATGGAGGCCGCGGTTCATCCCCGCGTGTGCGGGGAACGGACACGTCGGATTGACCGATTCGCCGGGGACGGCGGTTCATCCCCGCGTGTGCGGGGAACGGGCGCCGACGGAGATCTTGGCGCGCTCGACGAGCGGTTCATCCCCGCGTGTGCGGGGAACGGTCGCGGTGGAACTTGCCGTGCAGGCACCACGCCGGTTCATCCCCGCGTGTGCGGGGAACGGGTGCTGTCGATCCATCAGGGCATCCTCCTGACCGGTTCATCCCCGCGTGTGCGGGGAACGGATACACGATGAACGGCGTGTCTGCCATCCATGCGGTTCATCCCCGCGTGTGCGGGGAACGGGCGCCGATCGCGTCGGTCACGAAGTCCACGACCGGTTCATCCCCGCGTGTGCGGGGAACGGCCGCCCTCCAGGATGATGCAGGCGTAGCCGGTCGGTTCATCCCCGCGTGTGCGGGGAACGGCGCCGAGATCTAGATCTGTTCCGGCGGTAGATCGGTTCATCCCCGCGTGTGCGGGGAACGGGTCGGTCTGCGGATCGGGAAGGCTCCGCGCCCCGGTTCATCCCCGCGTGTGCGGGGAACGGGCCGTCGTCGTCGTACTCGATCGTGTGAGGCGGGGTTCATCCCCGCGTGTGCGGGGAACGGGGCGAACATGGCGACCTACTCGCTGGCGCAGGCGGTTCATCCCCGCGTGTGCGGGGAACGGACACTTCGCGTCTCCGCACATCTCCGGGCGGCCGGTTCATCCCCGCGTGTGCGGGGAACGGTCACGCTGGAGCTTGCCGTGCAGGCGCCACTCCGGTTCATCCCCGCGTGTGCGGGGAACGGCCTCGCCGGCCGGCTGCTAGGCTGACTGCCCGCGGTTCATCCCCGCGTGTGCGGGGAACGGAAGGGAGGGCGCTGGCGGAACTACGCCTTCGGCGGTTCATCCCCGCGTGTGCGGGGAACGGAAGGGTTTTGGACGGTGCGGCACGTGGAAGGGCGGTTCATCCCCGCGTGTGCGGGGAACGGGTATTCGTCCGCACCCCAGTGGCCCAACGCCTCGGTTCATCCCCGCGTGTGCGGGGAACGGGCCGCCCATCAGTTCGCCTCCTGCTCTGCCGACGGTTCATCCCCGCGTGTGCGGGGAACGGGTAGAGAAGCGTCTGCAAGCGTATAGCCCAGTCGGTTCATCCCCGCGTGTGCGGGGAACGGTGCTCCATCGCCACGGCGACCATGCCGAGCATCGGTTCATCCCCGCGTGTGCGGGGAACGGGCGCCCTTGCCGAGCAGGAAGTGCCCGAACGCCGGTTCATCCCCGCGTGTGCGGGGAACGGATATCGGACGTCAGCAGGCCGGTCTGGACGAGCGGTTCATCCCCGCGTGTGCGGGGAACGGAATGCGCAGGCCTCGTAGGCCGCCCCGGCCGTCGGTTCATCCCCGCGTGTGCGGGGAACGGACTAACTGTATCTTGCTGTTGTCAAAGAGCTTGGCTGCGTGACTTGAGTCCACGGCGAGATCCGGCTTGGTCTCGACGGCTCTGCCAGGGCGATCATTCGACTTCGTTGTGCAATGGCGGTGAGAACCTCACGAGCTTCAGTCCGTCGAAGTCATGCGGCATTCGCCGGTTGACGCCAACGGTGTCGAAGTCGAATCCCTGGTCGGTTGGGGCGGTCCAGCAGATCAGCCCGTCGCCATCGCCGATGTCTCCACAGACCTGTTCCCAGATGCGATCTCGCACCCGAGCCGAGTAGTCGCCCACGTAGACGCCGGCTCGGATCTCCAGGAGCCACACCGCCAACCGGCCGCGCAGGCGGGGCGGGGCGTTGTTAACCGCGATGACCATCATCGCCGCTTTGGTCCTCCCCAAAGGCCGGTCCAAGAGCCTCGGCGGGAGGCTTGGGGCGAGGCAACTCGCCGGCGCTTAGCACCTCGTCGATCGAAGGGATGATCCGCTTCAGGAGCTTCGTTCGGCGGAAGCTGTCGCGACAGGCGAGACGTACGGCCCGTTCCAACGGCATGTCGATCCTGCCCTTCTCGACACGGCCGGCAATGCGGAACGCCTCCGGCACGACCGTGTCCAGCTTCCACAGGTCGGCGATGTCGTACACGAAGCTACGGGGTTTTCCGGTGTGCAGGAAGCCGATTGCCGGGGCGTATCCGGCGGCCAGGACCGCCGCCTCGCACAGCCCGTGCAGGCATGCGGTAGCGGCGGACAGGCACCTGTTGGCGGCGTCGGCACTACCCCAGTTCCCAGGGTCGTAGCGCCGTCTCTTCCAATCGACGTTGTAGCGCTGCGCCAGCAGTTTGTAGGTCTGGCGAACTCGTTGGCCCTCGATTCCGCGCAGTTGCTCGATCGACCGCCTTGACGGCGCCTCCGTGCCGAATCGCATCGTGTACATCTTGCGGACGACTCGAAGCCTCGCCGCGGGATCCAGCGCCAACTGCGCTTGCCACAGGAGCCTGTCCGAGCGCGCGCCGCCAGGCTGGCCGGCCGAGTAGAGACGCACGCCTGCCTCTCCCACCCAAGTCACCAACGTCCCGGCTCTCGCTGCGAGGGAGACGGCGGAGTGACTGATGCGGGCGCCGGGTTCCAGCATCAAGCAGGCCAGGCCTCCGACAGGAATGTGCGTTCGCGTGCCGTCGGCGTCGATGGCCACGAAGGCTCCGTCCAGAACGTCGACCCGAGCACGCTCCACGAAAACCAGAGCCGAGCGGTCCTTCAGGGGGATCGGCTTCGGAGGCGGCAGGCCGGGCAGACTCATGGGATGCGGCGGATGAGCATGAGGCCGCAGCCCCACGCCTTCGCTCGGCCGAAGCCTCCGGCCAGAGCCGTCAGAAAGGTGTCGGGGCTTGTCACCTCCAGCGACCCGACGAGGTCGAGAATGCCAAGAGTGGCGCCTTGGCGGCGCTGGCGTCCCAGGTTGATGGTGGAGTAGCCCTCCACCGTGGTGAGCCGGGGCTCGAATCCCCTGGCGGCCCCTTGGCGCTTCATCCACTCGGCCGCGGCCGCTTCGGCGACACGGTCCCGCAGGTCTGCGCGCGTGACATCTGCGGCAGCCGCCCGGTGCAGTCCGTCCATGACGATGTCCACGCGGCGGTGCCTTCGTTCGCTTTTCGGCCCGCGCCGCGCCGCCGCTCGGTCTTTCGTCGCATTGACCCTCAGCTTGAATCCCAGCCGATCCCCGATCTTGAGACGGGGTTCGAAGACCTTGGTTTCGTGCGGCTGGAACAGGTCGCTCATCGTCGGCGCTCGTGCGGACAGGGTGAAGAACCGGCCTCGGCCGTCGTAGCGCCACAGAAAGTCCCGTTCTCGACCGGCGCCGTCCGAGAACACGGACCACATGAGTCGGTGGTGGGCGTCGGCGGCCTGCCCGGGTTCTGGAGGGTCGAGCAGCGGCTTCAGCGCCGCTGTCGGTGCGGTGCGCCTCAGAGTCAGCCGCGAGAGGTAGAGCGTCATTCGTCCATCGAAGGTTCACGGGGCCGGGTCAGGTGCACGGTGCGCTGCCCGAAGTGCCAGGACGCCCGGTCCAGGGGTTCGTCCCAGCGGATTTGTTCCCTCCCTCCCGCCAGGGGTTCGTCCGACGCGACGAGCAGCGGCCGTTCGGGGTCGAGCCGAGTCTCCAGGTAAGGAGGGAGTTGAACGTGGCCCAACGCCTCCACCGGGCTGTCGGCCACGACGACTCTGGGCGCCATCGGGGCGGACAGGGGGCAGGACTTCCGGCCCAGGTACGGAACGAAGATCGGGCGCATCAGGGCTTCCCGCACTTGCCGGAGGTCGCCCGAACCCCAAAGAGCGATTCCGAATGCGCAGTCCGTGCGGTAATCGCGCCTGGTTACGACCGGGTTGTCTCCGGGACGAAGAGACTGAAGCGCATCTCGTCTCGTATCCGGTCGCTTGATGCGCGCGGTGGGGACTGCCTGGACGGTGTGGAAGTCGCGAAACGGCTTGCCGCTCGACAGCGTCGACACCGCGACTCTCCAGCGCGTCAGTTCTTCCTGTCCCTGTCCATCGTGTCGCCGGACGCCAAGTGCGGCCCCGACCAGACCGAGGATCGCGGAACGCGACGGCCATTCGTCGGAGCCTCGCCGTTCGTGCCCGGCGAGATCGCCGAATGAACCCATCGGGGCGACGAGTGTGAAGACGACGAACTCAGTCACTGCCGACCGCGTCTGCGGCGAAGGCCCGGACCGCCGCGAGTGTCCCGTGTCCCGCCGTGATGTTCATGTGCTCCGTGGCGTCGCAGCAGGCCCCGTACGCGGCGTCGAGGTCCCTCGCGAGACTCTCCAGTGCTTCTATGGAGCCTGCCATCAGGTCCTCGCCTTCCACCGGTCTGAAGAACGCACCAGCCAGACTGCGAGGCTGAGCCGCCCCCGCCTCAGCCCGGATGTAGGACGCCCGCGTCTGATGGGCGAAGCTGTTGCGCTTGCCCGACGGCGTAGCGGTCGCCAGTGCCTCCGCCAAGGCCCCCGCTGCACGGGCTGCGAGTTCGCGGTCGCCGGCGAGGTTCTCAACGAGCAGACCGATATCGACGCAGGCGTACGTGTAGAAAACGCCGGAACCGAAGCCGGCTTCGCCGACGAACCCGGCGCCGGCGTCTTCGCTGGGCTCCTTCAGGTCGTCCACGGCGGTGTAGTAGTCGTCGTCGACGAGTGCGCGGTGGGTGGTGAAGGCGTGGCTGACCTGCACGGCCGCTTCCCGATTGAAGTCGGGGTCGTCGGCCAACATGCGGCCGAACATTGCTACGTCGGCTGCCCCGTCCGCCGTCCTCAGGACCAGCTTCTTGAGCTCCTTGCTGGTCGGCAGCTTCTCGCCAGCCGCGGCTTTCTTCGCCAGCTCGATGGCCGCTTCCCGTTCGTCAGGTGAGATGAAAGCGAGTTGCCGGGTACGGATCTGGCCTTTCTTCTCGGCCTCGGAATCCAGCTTGCCGAAGATGTCGGCCACCTGGGCCGCGATCTCGCCGATCTGCTCGTCGGTGTCTGCGTGACCACTCAGCGCGCCCCGGACGACTTCGCCGATCCGCTGCGTTCGATCTCCCAAGTGACCCTTCAGCGTCCCCTGCATGGCCTCGGAGAGGCGGGCCGCGCGCTTCAGCGACTGGCTCGAGATACGGAGCCGCGGCGCACCGCCGAAAGTCGCGGTCTTCGGACGACCGAGATCGTCCCGGTTCGGATTGGAGATCGGGTACACGGTGAGGTAGTGAAGCTGGAGAAAGCCGCTCATACGTTCGTTTCCTCGGAAGTCGGCTTAGCGTCGGCCGCGCCGTGATAGTCGAAGCACCAGTCGGTGCGCACCCTGTCGTTCCACCAGTAGAGGTCGGTTGCGAGTCTGGCCACGTTCACGGTCCGGCCCACGAGTTGGAGCGAGCGAGCCAGCGGCCGCAGAAGTTGGCCGGGGGCCTTCGTCCTGATGAGAGCGTCGAAGCGGATGTCGCTCAACGGCTTCGGGTCGCCGCCCCCGAAGCGCTTCGCGGCAGTGTCGTTGCGGTGCTCGGTAACGTGCGATAGCGCGACGGCGATGAGCGCCAGCCGATCAGGGCCATCCCGGCGGCGGCGCAGATCGTGCCCGGCCTCGATCAGGCGACGGTTCAGGTCATGGGTTGCCGAGAGGCAGAGAGCAGCGGTTACACCTCCTGCACGCCGAAGCTGGGCTCGGGCTTGCCTCGCGGGACCCGTGTCGCCGGCGACGTGGGTGCCCCACCAACTCATGCAGGTCGAACCTACCGATCGTTCATCGGTCATGCTGCTCTTCCTCCGTTCCGCTGCATTCCCGCCGATTCGAGGCGAAGTGCGTTGAAGATCTTCTTGCCTGACGCGCCTCTGCCGGCGAAGGCGGTCAGCAACTGTTTGCGGGCCTTGACGGCCGCGTTCCGCCGCGCTTCCCCCAAGTCCGCCAATTCTGGCGTGACTTCCGTATCGAAGATCGCCAGCGCGGCCCGGCGCAATTCTGCAACCCAGTCCTCGGGGACGAAGGGGGCGCCGGCCGACATCCGCGCCAGCATTTGCTCAAACGCGGTCTGGGTGTCGTCGAACAGCGCTTCCCGAGCCCTCATGCCGGCACCGGACTTGATGTCGCCCTCGCCGACTCCGATGCTGACCTGCCTGGCGAGGGTGTAGCCCGCTTGCTCAGCCGCCTCGACTGCGTCCGCGGCGCGCTTCTCGTCTTCTCCCGAGGACAGACGGAAGACCGGCTGCTCGGACCAGATGAAGTCACGTGGCTTCATGTTGTCCATGGACCAGCCCGCGACGATCAGGCTGCAATCGCCGCCCTCGACATCGCGGAGGTAGCGCTCCAAGGCCATCGGGCGTCGGCGACCGTCGCTCTGGAGGACCACCCCCCGCCATTGGCGATAGCCGAAACTGCCTGGTTTGGGATGGACCGGGAGGAACTCCACGCCTTTTGCGTAGTACGGCGTCAGGGGGTGACGCCAGATCGAGGTCGGGTAGCTTGCTCCGTAGGGCCTCTGAATGAACTCTGCAATGAGGCCATCGCGAGCCAGCAACCTCAAGCGGCGCGGCTGGCCGAAGAACACCTCGGGGTCCGGCTGCGAGGGGCTGTCGTTTGCGGGGAAGGTCTCGGGCGTTTGGCCACCGGTTGGCATCGACAGCCTTGTCGGACGCATCCAGGGCAGGACGTCCAGGTCGTCCGGAGTGAGCCCCTCACCGCGTGGGACGTTGGCCCAGATGAGAGGCCAGAGTTCGTCTTTACGCGGGCGCACGAGACAGACCATCGGGCCGCCGCCGCGTAACGATGTCCGATTGCCGGCTCCGCCGGAGGGGGCGAAGGCCTGCAACGTATAGATGGCCATCGCCGCCAGCGGCGGCGACAGTGCTTGGTAGCGACCGTGCCGGACCATCAGATCCTGGTTCTTCTTCGTCGTACTTGAGCCGGCGCTGTCAATTAGCAGGCGCTCGATGGGGGCGCCCGTTCCTTCGAGCGGCTCGAAGTTCTGCAAGAAGCGCGGACCGTCGCCGAGCAACTCGAATGCCGGCGCCAATGGCCTCAACGCCTCCCTGAGCGCGTCCGCATCCGGGGGATTCTCCCGGTCGTCGCTCCCTTGTGGCGGGTGCGCCAGATACACCAGACCGACCAGTAGCTCAAGGCACGCCAGGTTCAAGTCCGGCCGCGGCCAGTTCGGGCGGAGAACGTCCGGCTCGGCGATCTGGTCCGGCCTGATCACGTCGCGGCCAGTCCGGCGGCGCACGGGAATCCAAGCGTCAGTTATGAGATTCAGCATCGGAAGGCAGCGTAGGTTACACGGGGCCTGTCTTCAGCCGACGAACTCGACGCCACGTTCCGGGTCGTAGGTCAGCCCGTCGCAGATCGAGCCGTCCTCCGCGACGGGCGCCACCAACACGGAGGCCCGCGTCCATTTCGGCCAGTCCTTTCGCACCGCTGCGATCTGGGTCTGTTCCTGATCCACTCCCGGGAGGCCCCGGTACCGGCGGGCGGACACCTGCACCTCCGAGGATTGCCAGCCGAAGGCGCCGCTGCCGGTCCAGGGGGTGAGTCTCCCGTCCGTGCGCCTCGCCAGCCGCAGCGTTACTTGAGGGATGCCGAGGCGGGTCGGGAAACGGTCGTCGTCGAAGACCCGGTGCATCTTCATCTGGTCGTACTCGTCGTTTGCATCGAGCACCATCGTCAACGCCAAGTGCGCCTCGCTCATCTCTCGCCCCTGAGTCTCGAACTCGGCCGTCTCCAGCACGGCAGGCACTGGTTCCTGTTCGGTGCCGTGCACCGCTTCGATCAGGTCGCGCAGGCCGCTTGGGGCTCGAATCACGGCACGGTCGAACAGGGTTCTGGCGGTGCGCCACTGCGTATCCAGGGGGTAGACCAACGCTCCCGGACCGAGAACGCGCTTCAACCACCTCGTGTCGACAACCTTTGCTGGATCCGGCGCCAGGACATGGAGCGTCGGCCCTTCCACCGGGCGCCGGTCAGCCGGGCGCAGGTCCATATGGCGCCAGAGTCGGCCTGCCCGTTGGACCAAAGAACCAACAGGAGCCAGGTCCGAGATCATCAAGTCGAAGTCCAGGTCGAGCGAAGCTTCGACCACCTGGGTGGCGACGAGAACCCTGCCTTCTCGGTCTTGGCCGTTTCTTCCGAATCGGTTCTGGAGAGAACGCTCGTGCCTGAGTCGATCAGCGACGGCGAATCGGGCGTGGAGCAGGTCGGTGTGGATTCCCTCGCTCCGCAACGCCGAAACGGCGCTGATCGCCGAGTCCACCGCGTTGCGCACCCAAGCGCAGGCTGCTCCTTGTTCGGCGGCCTGTTGGAGCAACTGCAGTGCGGCCTGCTCGTCGGAAAGCCGTCGGATTGCAACGTCGCGGCAGGTCGCCGGGACCGGGTCGGGGTTGCAACCTCGGACTTCGCGCCCGATCAGGTTCAAGGCCGGATAGGCCCTGCCCTCTATCGCCGCCGGGCGACGCATGCCGAGACCCTGCTGGAACGCCGTCGTGTAGCGGTCGCGCATGTCAAGAGGCAGCGTGGCCGTCATGACGATCGCCGATCCCCCCAGCTTGGCTTGGAACTTCAGCAACCGTTGAAGCTGCGTTTCCATGTACGGCCCGAACTCGTGCGCTTCGTCCACGATCAGGATCCGCTCGGAGAGGGCTTTGAGCCTGAGAGTGTTGAAGCGGGTCGGCAACACGGACATCAACGCCTGATCGATTGTGCCGACGCCGACGTCAGTCAACAGGATCCGGCGCCGGTCGTCGGCGAGCCAAGGCCCACAGCTCACCTCGACGCCGGGGTCGGATCCGTCGCGACCGCGAATGCTGCGAAAGATCTGATTCAGGTTCGCCCTGCCATGCGTCAGACCCAAGGACGGCTTGCCTTCAAAGAGGCGTGGGACGATGCTCTCGAGCCTCGCCAGCATCGCGTTCGAGGTCGCCATCGTCGGAAGGGCGAAGAAGAACCCGCTTGCCTTGCCCGCCGCCATCATTCGCGCCGCCAGGATGAGTGCCGCTTCTGTCTTTCCGGCGCCGGTAGCGTCCTCGATCAGTGCGAGGCAGGCGCCGTCCGGGAGCTCGGAGTCAGCCACGGCCTCCTGCATCGGGCGAGGTGTCTGCGAGGGCGGGAGCACCCGTTCGTCTCCGTCCGGCAGTGGGCGCGTACGGAGCAAACCCGCTCGCGCGATAGCGGCCTCGGCGCGGCGGCACGCGTCTGTCCAGTACTGGGCCACCGGCGTTTCGGCGTCCCCGGGGCCGAACCACTCTGTGTTCGATCCGATCCAGTCGGCCTGAACGGTCAATCCGCAGAGCACCCAGGACAGGCGGCGAGCGTCGGACTCCTTCAACTCGGCCAATGACGCGTTGGGAAAGAGCCTTGCCACCGTCCTGATGACCTTCGGCGCCACTTCGTTGGCTTCCGTGCCGATCTGCTCCGCCTGATCACCGGACTTTCGCGAGTCGAGATGCTCGGGCGGACCTCCATGATGGCCAGCCACGGCGGCGTAGAGGATCTTCCGGGAGCCTCCGGTTCCTCCGACGGAGTCGGCCACCACTTCATCGTGGTCTCGCAGAAGACGGTAGCTGTGCTGCCAGTGCCGCAAGCCGCGGTACGGGCGGCCGAGCAGCATGTCGCGGAAGTTCGCGCTGAACTTGCCGAGATCGTGAAGCGCCACCAGAAAGGCGACTGCCTCGTCAAGCGACGCGTCCCGCGTCAGCGACCCTCTCTTCAGCAGGCACTTTGCGACCGCGCCGACATCCAGCAGGTGCCATAGCGCGGGGTGGAGGGCGTCGTCGATCGTCTTCCCCGGCCAAGAGCCGACCTCTTCGGCAGTCAGCAACTGTGTCACTTGACGAAACTACCGCTCACGGCGCCGACGGCTGGCCGAATCCCTGCAACCTGGTTCGTTCCGGCCGCCGCTACCATCGAACCGCGCATGGTAATCGACCCGAACGATACCTTCGTGGCCATCGACTTCGAGACCGCCAACGTCCGCCACGACAGTGCCTGCGCGGTCGGGCTCGCGGCCTGCAGCGGTGGCCATGTGGTGCAGTCGCGGAGCTACTTGATCCGTCCTCCCGGAAGGCGGTTCACGTTCACGAGGGTGCATGGCCTGAGTTGGGAGGATGTAAGGGATGCGCCCACCTTCGGCGAACTCTGGCCGATCTCGCAGGGCTGGCTCGGTCCGGCGCGCTTCGTTGCGGCCCACAACGCGAAGTTCGACCGGCGGGTGCTCAACGCGTGCTGCGCTCGTTACCGCCTGCGCCCACCGCGAAGGCGTTTCGTCTGTACAGTGGAACTGGCCCACCGGCAGTGGCCCTTCGCCAGCGCCAGGCTGCCGGATGTCTGTCGGCGTCTGGGCATTCCTCTTCGGCACCATGACGCCGGCTCGGATGCGCTTGCCTGCGCGCGGATCGTGCTTGCCGCGGAAGCCGAACGTTGGCGGCTTCGGTAGTTGCGCCTGGGCAGCCAAGGCGGAGCCGGCCTGACGGCCGGCGCGTGTTCCTGGCCGCCTTGGGCGGCAGCGGGTCAGAAGACCCGCGTACCCAGTGGGCGGTTGGCGGCACCAATGTCGGATCTGGTCAGAGGCAGCGTTGACGTCTCAGCGGGCGTGTCGTGTGCCTGCGCGGTAAGGTACGCGCCGCACGACGTCACCTGCTTGACGGAGCCTTCAGATGCGATTCAGTTACTGGCCCGCTCCCACGATGCCCTGGTCCGACCTGCTGGAGATGTCCCGGCACGTCGAGGCGACGGGCTGGGACGGCATCTGGTACGCCGACCACTTCATGCCGAACGACGAGGACACGTCGGCGCCGTGGGCGGAGTGTTGGACCACGATCGCGGCCCTGGCCGCTGCCGTGCCGCGGGTGCGGATCGGTCCGCTCGTGACCGGCAACACCTACCGGCATCCGGCCGTGCTGGCGAAGATGGCGGCGACGATCGACCACATTTCGGGTGGCCGGGTCGTACTGGGCCTCGGCGCCGGCTGGCAGGAGAACGAGCACCTGGCCTACGGCATCCCCTTCTACACGCTGGGCGAGCGGCTCCGCCGTCTGGACGAGGCCTGCCGGGTGATCAAGGCGCTGTACGGCCGGCGGAACGCGAGCTTCGTCGGCGATGCCTACCAACTGGTCGACGCACCGCTCGAGCCGAAGCCGGTCCAGGATCCCCTGCCGCTGATGATCGGCGGCGGCGGCGAGAAGGTGACGCTGCGGATCACCGCCCAGCACGCCGACGAGTGGAACGTCTGGGGCACGGTGGACATCCTCAAGCACAAGATGGCCGTGCTCGACGCCCACTGCGAGAATGTAGGGCGGGACCCGGCGGAGATCGAGCGATCGGCGGTCGCGCTCCTGTTCCTGAGCGACGACGAGGCGTTCCTGTCCAGGATCCGCCGGCGCGGCACGGCGATGCCGGCCAACGTCGGTGGCGTTTCGGAGATCACCGACGCGGTCGGCGCCTACCGCGACGCCGGTGTGGACGAGTTCATCGTCCCGGCGTTCAACCTGGGCGGCACGGACCGCCAGAGGGAAGTCCTTGACAGGTTCATCGAGGAGGTCGCGCCGGCGTTTCGCTAACGCCTAGAATCGACGATCGTGGGCAAACACGAAGAAGGGGACAAGGGCGGAGACCCGCGGTCCGCCGATGGGGGAGTGGCTCGCTCCGACCTCCGGATGTCTCCCGAAGCCATGCTGGCTCTGGCCGGAAAGGCCGTGGAGCTCGCGGTGGCTCGGATCGAGAGCCTGCCTGGCGAGAACGCCTGGGACGGGGAGTTCCAGGAAGGGCTCGAACGGATTCTGCTCGAGAAACCGCCGGAGGAAGGCCGCCCGGCTGAGGAGGTTCTGGAGCGGGCAGTAGAGCAGATCCTCCCGATGACGACCCGGCTGGACCACCCACGCTGCTTCGGCTTCGTTCCGTCGGAGCCGACGTGGCCCGGCGTGGTCGCGGACTTTCTGGCCTCCGCATGGAACGTGAACGCATGCACCTGGCTAGTCGCGAGCGGTCCGAGCCAGGTCGAACTCGTCGTGCTGGACTGGTTTCGACGCTGGTTTGGCTACCCCGAAGATTCGGGCGGGTTGCTGACCAGCGGCGGTTCCGCCGCCAGCATCGACGCCTTCGCGGCGGCCAGGGAAGCGGCAGGCAATCCCGAGCGTCCATCGGTGTACATGAGCGACCAGAGCCACGGCTCGCAGGCTCGTGCCGCGATGATCGTCGGCGTCAGGCAGGATGGTATTCGCCAGATCCCGACGGACGGCACCTTCCGCCTGGACATGGGGGCTCTCACGCGTGCCGTGGCGGAGGACCGCGACGCGGGCTTTACGCCCATGGCGGTCTGCGCCAATGCCGGGACGTCCAGCACGGGAGCGATAGATCCGCTGCATGCGATGGCGGATCTCTGTCAGGCGGAGGACACCTGGCTCCACGTGGATGCTGCCTACGGCGGCTTCGCGGCGATCACCGAGAAGGGCGGCGAGCTTCTCAGCGGCATCGAGCGAGCGGACTCGGTCGGGCTGGACCCCCACAAGTGGCTGTTCCAGCCATACGAGGTGGGTTGTCTGCTCGTGAAGGATGCCCGGACGCTCGAGAGCGCCTTCGCCTTTCGCCCGACCGTTCTTCAGGACACCGTCTGGGGGGCGAACCATCCGAACCTGGACGACCGCGGCCTGCAACTGAGCCGGTCGTTCCGCGCCCTGAAGATCTGGATGTCGATTCAGACGTTCGGCCTGTCCGCGTTCAGGCGCGCCGTGTCGAAGGGGATGGAACTCGCCAGACGGGCCGAAGAGTACGTCCAGGAGAGTCGGACCCTGGAACTGCTGGCGCCGTCGTCGCTTGGCATCGTCTGCATGCGAGTCAACCCCGAAGGCGCAGGTCTGGAGGACGATGCGCTCGAGGAGGTCAACCGGGAGGTTCTCGCTCGTCTCTTCTGGGATGACCGCGCGTTCGTTTCGTCAACGTCTCTCAGGGGGACCTTCGCGCTCCGGCTCTGCATCATCAATCACTCGACGGGTTGGGACGACGTGCGCGAGACGCTGGAGGCGATGGAACGGTTCGGCGAGGACGCGCTGGCGGCGTGAAGACCGTCGCAGGCTGCTTCTACGGGTAGTACCCCGACATCGTCCGCACCTCGGCGCCGCGTTCGTCCACGTCGACCCGCACGACCCGGAACTCGCTCTCGGGCTTGCTGCTCGTCGACTGGTAGGTGAGGAGGTAGCGGTTTCGCAGTTCCCGTTCGATCCGCGCGTAGATGGAGTCGAGTTGGCTGACGCCGTCGATGAAGAAGGCCTGACCGCCGGTCTCCTCCGCGATGCGTTCGAGTACTCGCCGCGTCGTTCGGTCCGCGGCAGCTTCCCGGAGGCCGATGGCGTAGATCGTCACGCCTGAACGCTGCGCGGTCTCGAGCGCGCTCTCGAACGTGAACGAGCTGTTCTCGTCCTTGCCGTCGGACAGAAGAAGCAGAGCCTTCTGGCCGCTGATGCCGTCGAAGTAGCTGAGCGCGAAGACGAGGCTGTCGTAGAGCGACGTCGTGCCCGTCGCCTTGAGGCCCGACAGCGCCCGCGCGAGCTGGCCCCTGTCCTTCGTGAACCGGCTTTCGACCCGCGCCCGGTTGGCGAAGGCGAGGACCGCCATCCGGTCCCTGGGCTCGAGCGTGTTGTCGACGAAGCGCTGGGCCGCGGCCCGGACCTGGCCGATCGAGTCCTGCATCGAAGCCGACGTGTCGATCAGGAGGCCGGCGTGGAAGGGCGTGTCGTCGACCCAGTCGAATCGGCGAACCGTCTGCTGAACGCCGTCTTCGGTGATTCGGAAGCGGTCCTGCTCCAGCTCCGGGATCGGCCGCCCCCGTCCGTCGACGACGCTGGCGAAGAGCTCGACGTACTGCACGTCGATTCGCTCGATCGGGTTCGGGCTGTTGATGAAGACGACGTCCTCGGTGCTGCTGCCGTCGGCCAGGAACGCGGCCGCGCGGAGGTAGGTCAGGTTCGGACCGTCGAGCACGATCGGCTGCACCCACGGCGGCTGGTAGAGCGTCGCGATCCGTTCTTCTCCCAGGAACAGTTCGAGGCGCTCGATCTCCTCGCCGTCCGGCACGGCGACTTCGACCACCGCCTGCGTGCTCTGCAGGTACTGCTCGCCGGACCGAGGTTCGATGAACCGGGCGCGGAAACGCTGGCCGCCCCGGTTGACCGACATCTCGTCCGAGGCGACGACCTCGCCGTCCTTGATGCCCTCGACGCGAATCCTGTGCTCGGTCGGGTGGGAGCCCAGGTTCAGCTCTACCCCGAACGGCGGCCTCCGCTTGCGCAGGATCTCGCGGCCGTCGAGCGAGAACGAGACAGCATCGAAGTCGCCGATCGCATGGGTGGAGAAGCGCACCATGCCGACGCGCAGGCGCTCATCCCGCGGGGGCACCAGGCGCAGGAGGCGCTCGCCGCGCGCCGCCGCCTGATTGGCCTCGGCGAGAGCCGGGAACGTCTCCAGGATGGTCTTCCGCAGCGATTGCGCCTCCTCGAGGTTCGGAACGTCGATCGTTTCGTTGACCACGGCGAACTGCTGGCCGAAGACATCCTCGATCTTGAGCCGGATCTGGACCTCGCCGGGACGGAGGTAGCGCGTGAAGACCAGCGGGACGGCGTCCTCCTCTTCGCCGCTCGCGGGCAACTCGAAGCGGTAGCGGAAGGTCTCGAACAGGCTGTCTTCGCGGATCACTTCGCCCGTCATCTGGAAGCTGTGGTATTCGCGTTCCTGGAAGCTCCTGCGGCCGGCGCTCGGCCCCGGCACCATGACCAGGCCGTGAGTCACGGTGCGTGTCTGGTTGCGGCCCGGGAAGTCCCACTCGAGGTCGACGTCGAACCGAGTGGCGTCCACCGGCAGGTCCGTGTTGAAGGCGGCGAACGTCGCGAGCCACTCTTCGGGCGGCTCGGGCGGTCCGGACACCTCCTCGATGACCCCGCTGCCGGCAAGATCCCGCTGGACCGCCTGGGCGGCCCATCCGAACCACTCGTCCCCGCAGAGCACGGCGATGTTCGTGGTGGGTAGCCCGCGGCGCGAGACGGGGCGGCGGACGGCGCTGTCATGCCAGAACACGTAGGGCTTGTTGCGGCTCGTGGCCAGGAAGATGACGACGAAGTGGCGCGCGGTGCGGTCGCTGCCGCCGTAGAACCAGATCTCCAGTTCGCTGGTTCGGGACAGGCAGTAGGCGGCGGTCCGGCCGTCCGGAAGAACGAAGCGCCCCGGCGGACCGTTCAGGAGGTAGAACAGGGCGCGGGCGTCCTCCAGCGTGCCCCACTGGGAGAGGGCGGCGTCCACCCGGTCCTCCCACAGCACCTGCAACTCGTTGAGCGGCGTTCTCGGGTCGGGGTCGCGGGCCTTCCAGAAGGCCTGGATGAACGCCTCGCGGCGGTAGTCCTCGGGCAGGCTGACGAAGAACTCGCGCTCCTCGTCACTGATCAGCGGGTCGACCCGCTCCAGCCAGCGGACGAAGCGGGTATCCAGCGGCCGCGGACTCGGGGCGTCCTGCGCGGAGGCCGCCGAGACGAGCAGCGCCGCGGCGATGGCGGATGCGATCCTGATTCGGGCGTTCATCGGGGTTCGTCGTCCGATTCTGCAACGAATCGTTCCCGCTGCCGATTCCACGACCCTCTGCCGGGTGCGCGGGTCCTCTGACCCGCCGCCGGCGTAGCCGGCCAGGAGGTTCGCGCCGCGAAGCGGCGACCGCATCAATGGCCCGAACGTCCGCGCTTGCGCACCCCTCGCGCGACGGAAACGAGCACCATCAGCCCGAGAACTCCCGCCACGAGGCCGAGGTCCTGCGCGAGCCACGCTTTCGGGCCGAGGCCGCCGACGATGATCTGATCGACCATCCGCAGGAACAGGAACATCGAGGCGATGAGCAGCGGGGAGTTGTACTCGCGGAGGGCGACCGTCCGCCAACTGAATCGGGTTTCCGGGGGCAGCCACAATCGGGGCCGGGGCCAGAAGGCCGGCGTTCGCTCCGACCAGCGGCGGTGGATCGCGCCGAAACGCTCGCCGAGGAACCGCTCTTCGGCGGCGATCACCCGTTCGTAGAGCAGCCAGTAGACGAGCAGGGCCACGACCACGAACCACCACGACTTCACAGCGAGCGCGAAGCCCATCAGCACGAAGAGGTTGCCGAGATAGACCGGGTGCCGGCAGAGCGAGTACATGCCGGTCACGTTCAGGTGGCTGGCGCTCGGCGCCCTGACGCTCCGGGTGGAAGCGCCCGGAGGCGCTGAACCCAGCGCCGCCCACCGCACCGCGAGTCCGAGCAGCGACACGAGGAGACAGAGCGCGAGCCAGCCCAGCCCCGGGTCCGCGGGCAGTACCGCTGACCGCCGTTCGAGGATCGCGAACGCGGCGGCGGGCAGCAGGAACACGACGAACAGGCTCCGGTACCTGAACAGGAAGAGGCCCTGGTCGGCGAGCCGCCGGCTGTCGTTCATCGCCCGGTCCTGGCGGCCGCGGCAACTCGGGCGGCCGCTTCCGGAGTCGTCAGCAGGACGTGCCCCTGCTCCGGATCGTGGTCGCGCGCGACCTCGACCAGGTCGAGCGGAGGCGAAAGACGCTCCAGGTTGTCCCGCTCGATGAGCAGCCAGACGGGACGGTCCGCGCGAGCGACGTAACGTCGCAGGGCCTCCTCGTCGCCCTGGTCGTGAGCCAGGGTGCCGCCGTGGAGGTCGACCGCGAACCGGCGGGTGTAGAAGAGGAAGGCGGCATCCGGAACAGGATAGATCGCGTACGGCTCGCCGGCTTCAGCCCACTGGACCAGGTCGGCGGAAAGGGCGCGGGCCGACTTGAAGGCGTCACCCAGCGGCAGTAACCGCACGGCGGTCACCGACATGGTGAGTCCGAGGCCGGTCGCGAGGCAAGCTATCAGCAGGTCGGGCCGCCGCCGGGCGGCGAGGTACAGGCCGATCAGACCCGCGAAGAGGGGGATGGCGGCGACCGCCTGAAGAGAGGCGATGGTTCCTTCGGGGAGCGAACCGGCGGGGAGGTCCGCCGCCGCGCGCGGCGCCGCCAGCACGACGGCTCCGAAGAGAAGCGGCACCGCTGCCGCGGAGACCAGGAAGGCGGCGCGATAGCGCGGCCAGCCTTCCCGGATCGCGAGTACGCCGTAGGCCGTGAGCATCGCGAGCGGCGCCGCGAGGGCCAGCAGGTACACGGTCCGCTTGCCGCCGGACACGCTGAAGAAGACGAACGTGCTGGCGATCCAGACCAGGAGGAATCGGACCGCCCGGGCTTCGCGGCTTGCCGGATCGCGGCGGGAGCGGCGGAAGGCGGCGTAGATCGCGACCGGCGCCAGCAGCGTCCAGGGCGCGAACGTGCCGGGCAGGGTCCGGAAGTAGTAGTGCCAGGGCCGGGGATGGTAGGTCGCCTCGGCGTACCGCGACACGGTCTGGTCGAGGATCAAAGCGTCGAAGTAGGACTTTCCGGCAAGCCACACCGCTGGTCCGAACCAGGCCAGGACGATCGCGGCCCAGAGCAGCAGGCCGCGGCCCATCCGCAGGTCGGCGACGCCGGCCCGGTCGCGCTCGAACGCGAGCCAGGTGACGACCGCGAGGAGCGGCACGATCAGCCCGACCGGCCCCTTGGCCAGGGTGGCCAGGCCCAGGCAGGCGAAGAACGCAAGGTTGGCGAGGTTGCTGCCACCGGTCGCTGGACCCTGGGCCTGACCGTCCGGCCCCCACGAGCGGCCCCGGGCCCAGAACAGGATGGCGAGCAGTTCCAGAAAGGTCAGCGTCATGTCGATCTGGCCGACCCGGCCGTTCCACATCACCAGGGCCGAGGTCAGGAAGACCGGCGCCGCCAGCCAGGCGGTCCTCCGGCCGAACAGCCGCCCTGCGAGCGCGAAGACGACGAGCACGGAGCCGATGCCCGCGAGCAGCGACGGCAGACGGGCCGCCACCTCGTCGACGCCGCCGCGCAGCGCGCCGAACAGGGCGATGTTCCAGAAGTGGAGCGGCGGCTTGTGGTCGTACCTCTCGCCGTTCAGGCGTGGCACCAGGAAGTGCTCGATCGCCCGCGGCTCGAGCAGCATCTCCCGCGCGACCTCGGCATAGCGCGGTTCGTCCGGGTTCCAGAGGTCGCGGCTGCCGATCCCGGGCAGCAGCACGGCGGCGGCTGCGGCGGCGAGGACGAGGTAGGGAAGCAGGCGTCCTCGCACGGATCGATCCTGCCACAGGGCAATCGGCGCGCGCCGTCCTCCGCCGCCGTGCGCGGCGATAAGGTACCCGTCCTGCGCACCGGCAAAAGAAAGGGGACTCAGGCGATGGGCCAGCTACCGAAGTCCGTGACGATCACGGACGACACGATGAGGGAGGGTCTGCAGATCGAGAGCGCGGACATTCCGGTCGAGGACAAGCTGCGGCTGCTCGACGCGCTGGGCGAGACCGGCGCGAAGGTGATCTCGATCGGTTCCTACGCGCACCCCAAGTGGACGCCGCAGATGGCCTGCATCGACGAGATCGCCGAGCGCTTCGTGCCCAGGCCGGGCGTCCGCTACACCGCGGCGATCTTCAACAAGATCGGATTCGATCGCGCCGATCGCTGGTACCCGAAGCTCGACGTGCGGCAGCGCCGGATCGGCACCCACGTCGAACTCTGCGACACCTTCGCCCGCCGGAATTACAACGCGACCCAGGCGCAGCAGATCGAGCGCATTCCTGCCGCGATCGAGATGGCCCGTGCACGCGGCGTCGAGACCGGCGCCGTGGCGATCGGCAATCCGTTCGGCTCGAACTTCGAAGGGCCTTTCTCGCTGGAGCAGCGGATGGACCTGCTGGCGCTGATGATCGACCGCTGGCGCCAGGCCGGCTTCCGGGTCACCCGCTGTTCGATCATCGAGGCGATGGGCTGGAACATGCCGCACACCGTGCGGGAAACGCTCCTCGCGATCCGGGAACGGTGGCCCGAGATCACGGACTTCCACTGCCACCTGCACAACACCCGCGGGGCGGCCATGGTCAGCTACTACGAGGCGCTCAAACTGGGCGCGCGAGAGTTCGACACCTCGATCGGCGGCATGGGGGGGTGTCCCTACTGCGGCAACGGCCGCGCCGCGGGCCATGTACCGACGGAGGACTTCGTCGACTTCTGCCACGAGCTGGGGATCGAGACCGGATACCGGCTCGACAAGCTGATCGAAGCGGCACAGATCGCGGAGGAGGTGGTCGGCCACCCGCTCTGGGGCCACGTTTCCAAGGCGGGGCCGCGGCCGCGCGGCGACGGTGATCTCTACCCGCGGCAGATGCCCTTCGTCGAGACGCTCGACGAGGCCTCCCACTTCCGCAACGGGCCGCCGGTCTACGCGGGTCAGCGCTCGCCCTGGCGGCCCGACTCCGCCCTCTACCAGGCATGAGCGCCGCGGCAAAGGGCAAGGGCGGGCACGTCCGCTACGAGGTGGACGGGCGGCCCCCGACGTTCCTCGCGGCGACGATGGGCCTGCAGTATGCGACCCTCTGCGTGGCCGGAATCGTGATCACGCCGGCGATCATCGTCCGCGCCGCCGGGGGAAGCGACGAGTACCTGGCCTGGGCGGTGTTCGCGGCCATCTTCGTGAGCGGCATCACGACGATCCTGCAGGCGGTCCGTCTGTGGCGGATCGGCGCCGGCTTCATCCTGCTCATGGGCACCTCGGGGGCGTTCATCGCCGTCAGCATCGCCGCTCTGAGCCAGGGCGGCCCCATGCTCCTCGCCAAACTGGTCATCGTCTCGTCGCTGTTCCAGTTCCTGCTCTCCGCCCGGCTCCTGCTGCTCCGGAGGTTGTTCACGACGACCGTCACGGGCACCGTCATCATGCTGATCTCGGTCAGCGTGATGCCGATCGTGTTCGACCAGTTGACCCTGGTTCCCGAGGACGCTTCCCGTGCGGCCGCTCCGATCACGTTCGTCGTGGCCGTCGCGGTCATGGCCGGCTTCGGCCTTCGGGCCAGGGGGATCGGGCGGCTCTGGGCGCCGGTCGCGGGCGTTGTGGCCGGTTCGATCGCTGCCGCGTTTCTCGGGCTCTACGACTTCGAGCAGGTGGCCGCGGCGGCATGGATCGGCGCTCCGGCCGGCGGCTGGCCCGGGTTCGACCTGTCCTTCGGACCGGCCTTCTGGGCGTTGCTGCCGGGCTTCGTCATCGTGACGCTGATCGGCGCGGTCGAGACGATCGGCGACGCGGTAGGCATCCAGCGGGTGTCCTGGCGGACGCCGCGGGCGCCCGACTACCGGGCGGTGCAGGGCGCCGTCGCCGCGGATGGACTCGGCAACCTGCTCTCGGGCATCGCCGGCACCGTGCCGAACACGACGTATTCGAGCAGCATTTCGGTCACGGAACTCACGGGCGTGGCCTCACGCCGCGTAGGGATGTGGATCGGGATCATCTTCATCGGTCTGGCTTTCCTGCCCAAGGCGCTCTCCCTGATCCTCGCGATTCCCGGTCCGGTCGTCGGCGCCTACGTGCTCGTGCTGATCGCCATCCTGTTCGTGCTCGGCGCGCGCATCGCCGGTCACGGGGGGATCGACTACCGCAAGGCCCTGGTGATCGGCGTGTCCTTCTGGATCGGGGTCGGCTTCGAGAACGACCTGATCTTCAGCGACCAGCTCGGCGGCTGGGCGGCGTCGGTCCTGGGCAACGGCATGACCGCCGGCGGCCTGACCGCCATCGGCCTGACCGCGTTCCTCGAATGGACCGGCCCGCGCCGCCGCCGGCTCGCGGTCGAGGTGAACGCCGCCTCGGGCCCACGGATCGGCGGCTTTCTCCGGAGCCTGGCGGAACGGGCGCGGTGGACGCCCGAGGCCTGCGACCGCCTCTGGTCGGCGGGCGAAGAGGCGTTGCTCAGCCTGGTCGGCCTCGACGAGGAGGAGGGCGGCCGGAAGCGCAGCCTTCTCGTGGTCGCGAGAGTCGACCGTCAGACGGCCGAGCTCGAGTTCATCGCGGCTCCCGGTGGTCGCAACATTGAAGACCGGCTGGTGGTCATGGCGCCCGATGCCCCCGTCCCGATCGAGAACGAGCTGTCGCTGCGGCTGCTGCGGCACGTGTCGACCTCGGTGCAGCACCAGCAGTACCACGACACGGACGTCCTGACGGTCATCGTCAGCAGCGACAGCCAGGAACCGACGGGTCAGGTGGACACGGCGGGAATCTAGGGGAGCGCATCCTTCCTGAGCGCTTCCTTCCTGTAGGATCCGCAGCGGACGCGACCTCTCCGTGAAACGAACTGCGAGCCCCATACTCACGTGAGTCAGAACCCCCACCTGACATTCGTGGAGGAGATCCTTCTTCTTCTCCTGGACGACGAATCCGGCGCGATGAAGCGCGTTGCGCCCAACGTGATGGAGCTCCTGGTCGCCGGCGCGATCCTGATGGACCTCGCGCTGCGCGGACGCCTGGACTGCGACCTCCAGCGGCTCGTCGTCGTCGATTCGACGCCGGTGGGCGAGGAGATACTCGACGGCCCGCTGGCGGAGATCGTGGAGGCCGCCGACGAGGCCGACGCCCGCACCTGGGTGGTGCGTCTTTCGGCCCGCAGCAAGCAGGTCCAGGAGGCGGCCCTCGCGCGCCTGGTCGAGCGGGGAATCCTACGGGTCGAGGATCGGAGCTTCCTGTGGGTCTTCGGCAGCCGTCGCTATCCGATGGTCGACGACCGGGAGGAGCGGGAGGTCAAGCTGCGGATTCTCGATGTGCTCCTGAGCGACCGGATTCCCGCGCCCCGGGATGTCGCCCTGATTTGCCTGGCCGATGCGTCGAACGCCTTCCAGGTCATCCTGAGCCCGCAGGAGCTACGGCACGCCGCGGCCCGGATCGAACTCGTGCGCGGCTTCGATCTGATCGGCCAGGCGATGGGCAGGGCGATCCAGAAGTCCGTTCAGGACATTGCCGCCGCGACGGCGACGGCGCATCATCCGTTCTACTGAGAACAACCACGACCCGAAGAGGTGTGCAGGTGATCGAGAGCATCAAGATAGGAAAGTCGGCGATCGGGGGCGAGACGGTTGGCGGCGTGACCGTCTGGGTGCCGGAAGGGCGGGTCGACGCCTCGAGCGCTCCGGACCTGGAGCAGGCGATGACGTCCGGGATCGCGGAGGGCGGGGAGGCGGTCGTCCTCGACCTGAGCCGCACCCGCTACATGAGCAGCGCCGGCCTCCGCGTCGTACTGGTCGTCGCTCGCGCCCTGCAGGCGCGCGAAGGGAAGTTCGCCGTCTGCGGCCTGAACGACGAAGTGAAGGAACTGTTCGAGGTTTCGGGCTTCAGTCTGATCGTGGGCATCGAGCCCGACCGCGACGCCGCGGTCGCCGCGGTCGCCGCCCAGTAGTCGGGCTGACCGCCGCCCCTGGCTAAAGGGTCCAGCCGTCCCGGTAGGTCGGCTGGATGTACTCGCGCGGCACCTCGACGCCGTTCGTTACCTTCAGCTTCTTCGGGTTCCAGACGATCTCCTGCTGGCTGCGGACCGCCAGGTTGCCCAGCAGCGCGGTCTCGGTCATCGGACCCGCGTGATCGGCGAAGTTGGAGCCGTCGGGATTCGTCGTGCCCGCCTTGATCGCGTCGAGCCACTGCTTGTAGTGCCCCTCGGTCCGCTCGTAGACCTGGGGCAGCGGGTTCTTCTCGATCTTCTCGTGCAGTTTGGACGGGTAGATCGTGGGCCTTCCGGCGTAGATGTCGGCGACGATCACGCCCTCGGTGCCCACGAAGAGTTGACCGCTGTTGCGCGGCGGCCACTTGCCCTCCCACACCTTGGGCATCGCGGGCGTCAGGTTGCCGTCGCGCCAGACCACCGTCATCTTCGGCCGGTTGCCGCGGGCCGGGTATTCGAAGGTGATCCGGGTCGCGGCCGGGGCCGACTCCTTGAACAGCGGCGTCGATTCCGCGTAGACCGATGACGGGTCCCGCAGGTCGAAGATCCAGAACGCGGCGTCCATCGCGTGGCAGGCGATGTCGCCGATGGCGCCGGTGCCGAAGTCCCACCAGCCGCGCCAGGCGAACGGGTGGTAGTAGTCGGGGTGGTAGGGGCGCTCCGGCGCCGGGCCGAGCCAGAGGTCCCACTTGACGTGCTCGGGCACCTCGTGGACTTCCTCGGGGCGCTTGATCGCCTGGGGCCAGATCGGCCGGTTGGTCCAGTACTCGACGCGGTTCACCTCGCCGATCACGCCGCCCTCGATCCACTCGCGGATCAGGCGCGTGCCCTCGGCGGCGTGGCCCTGGTTGCCCATCTGGGTGGCCGTGCCGGCCTTGCGGGCCGCCTTGCCGACCATCCGCGCTTCCCCGATCGTGCGCGTGAGCGGCTTCTGCGTGAAGACGTGCAGGCCGCGCTCGAGCGCCGCCACGGTCATCACGGCGTGCGTGTGGTCGGCGGTCGAGACGAGGACCGCGTCGAGGTCGGCGTGGGCGTCGAGCATCTCGCGGTAGTCGTGGTAGCGCTTCGCGTCCGGATGCAGGTTCATCGTCTCTTCGGCGCGCTTCCAGTCGATGTCGCAGAGCGCCACGATGTTCTCGCTGGCGACGCCGGCGACGTCGCTCCGGCCCTTGCCGCCGGCGCCGATGGCCGCGATGTTCAGCTTGTCGCTGGGCGCCTCTTCACCGCGTCCGAGGACGTGGCGGGGAACGATCATCAAGCCGGCGCCGGCGGCTGCGGCGCCGAGCACGCTGCGGCGGCTCAGGTCTTGTTCGGCCATGGGGGAGTTGCCTTTCTCGGTCTGGGTTCGTGTGCGGTAGGTTAGCGCATTCGATGAACGTGCTGCGCATCGTGGGACTGGGCATCGCCTGGTCGATCGGGCTCGCCGCCGTGCCGGTCGTGGCGGAGACGCGGGAGCACGGCAGGTCCGCCCACGGCGAGTGGCAGCACCACGGCGGCGACCACGCGTCGAGCCGCTACTCGCCGCTGACCCAGATCGACGGCTCGAACTTCGGCCGGCTCGAGATCGCCTGGCGGTGGCGGACCGCGGACCACGAAGTGCCGCTGGACGTGCTGCCGGGTTACGACACCGGGTTCTACCGCTCCGTGCCGCTGATGATCGGCGGTCGCCTGTTCGCGCCGACCAGCCTCGGCCAGGTGGCCCTGCTCGACCCGGCGACCGGCGAGCAGAAGTGGGTATACAACCCGAAGACCTGGGAGCGCGGCGGTACGACGATGCGGCCGGTCGGCGCCCGCGGCATCGAGTACTGGACCGACGGCGAGAAGGAGCGCCTGTTCGTCGCCACGATCGGCCGGCAGCTCGTCTCGGTGGACGCCGCGACCGGCGCGGCCGACCGCGCCTTCGGCGAGGACGGCGTCGTCGACCTGGCCCAGGACCTCGGCCCGGGCGAGTACGCGATCCGGCACATCACGCACGGCGCGCCGCCGATCGTCGTCGGCGACAGCGTGATCGTCGGCTCGAAGATCTTCGACTACTCGATCCGGAGCGACGCGCCGCCGGGCCATGTCCGCGCCTACGACGTCCGCACGGGCGAGTTCAAGTGGCGATTCAACACGATCCCACGCGGCGACGAGTACGGCGTCGAGACCTGGGAGAACGAGTCCTGGCGCACGGCCGGCAACGCGAACGTCTGGGCGTCGATGAGCGCCGACCACGAGCTGGGCTACGTCTACCTGCCGACCAGTACGCCGTCGAACGATTACTACGGCGCCGACCGGCCGGGCGACAACCTCTTTGCCGAAAGCCTGGTCTGCGTCGACGCGGAGACGGGGGAGCGCGTCTGGCACTTCCAGACCGTCCGCCACGGCATCTGGGACTACGACATCGCCTCGGCCCCGAACCTGCTCGACATCGTCGTCGACGGCAAGCTGATCAAGGCCGTCGCCCAGGTCTCGAAGACCGGCTTCACCTACGTCTTCGACCGCGCCACCGGCGAGCCGGTCTGGCCGATCGAGGACCGGCCGGTGAACCACGAGTCGACGGTGCCGGGCGAGAAGCTGGCGGAGACCCAGCCGTTTCCGACGAAACCGCCGGCCTTCGTACGCCAGGGCGTCAGCGAGGACGACCTGATCGACTGGACGCCGGAACTGCGCGAAGAGGCGCTGGAGATCGCGGAGAAGCTGGTGCTGGCGCCGATGTTCCCGCCGCTGATCGTCAGGGGCGAGGGCGGGAAGGAAGGCGTAATGGTGGTCCCGGGGGCGGCCGGCGGTGCGAACCACCCCGGAGCGTCCGTCGATCCGATGACCGGCGTGCTCTTCGTCGAGGCCCAGCACCGGCCCACCGGCATGTCCCTGATCGAGCCGGACCGCGCCCGCGGTCCGGACTGGAGCTACGTGATCGCCTACGTCGACACGGCGGGGCCGCGCGGCCTGCCCTTGACGAAGCCGCCCTACCGGACGATCACCGCGATCGACCTGAATCGCGGCGAGCACCTCTGGCGGGTTCCGGTCGGTCCCGGTCCGAAGGATCACCCGGCGATCGCGCACCTGGATCTGCCGGACATGGGGACCACCTACATCGGCATGCCGGCGGACGGCGGCCTGCTCGTTACCCGCACGCTGCTGATCGGCTTCGTGGCCCTGCCCGACGAGGACAACCCGCGCACCAGCAACGGCGGGTTGCTGCGCGCCTACGACAAGGCGACCGGCGAGGTCGTCGCGGAAGTGGAGACCGACGTCTGGTTCCACGGGCCGCCGATGACCTACATGCACGAAGGCCGGCAGTACATCGTGATCGCCGGAGGCGGCGCCCGCAACCGCCGGATTCCCGACGAGCTGATCGCCTTTGCGTTGCCCGAGTCCGAGATCGGAGGATAGGACGATGAGCATGCCAGTGTCTCCTCTGTCGGTGCGCGGGTCCTCTGACCCGCATCCGGCGCAAAGCGCCGGTCTCCGGGGTCTGGTCGCTGTGGCTACGTTCGCGCTGTTCGCCGCCCTGGCGTCGCCCGCCGCCGCCGAATGCGAACCCCGGGAGGCCGAAGGTCCCGTCACCGTCGAGTCTTGCCCGATCGACAATGCCGACTACCCCCTGGTGCGGGCGGAGATGACCGTTCGCGGTTCGATGTCGGCCGTCATCGCCCTCCTGGCCGACGCAGACGCCTGCCCCGAGTGGCAGGCGATGTGCGAAGAAGAGCGCGCGACAGCGCTCGACGCCCCCTTCCAGACCCTGCGCCAGCGTGTGTCCGGCAAGGGCATCAGCCGGCGCATCACGATGGACCGCGCGGCCTGGTGGCGAACCGCCGACGGCGGCGTCGTCGGCGACATGGCCGGCGCCGACGACCTGACCCCCGAGTTCAAGGGCAAGCGCGTCCTCTGCGTCCGTTCCCGCTGGTTCCTTACCCCGGGCGACGAGGACGGAACGATCACCGTCGTCCAGAAGACCGTCAGCGACCCGCAGCCGCCCTTCGGCATGGGCGCCGGGGTCGTGACGCCGCGCACCGCGAAGACCGTGCTCGAGACCTTCACGAACATGAGCGCCCGGCTCGCCGGCGGCCGGCACGGCGCCGGCCCGGCCATCGAGTCGCTGCCGCTGCTGGAGAATGAGTTGCCGGGCATCGGCGAAGAGTTCGCCCGCTGCCAGGCGGCGCGCAAGTAGGGCCTCTGCTGGGTGCGCGGGTCTTCTGACCCGCTGCCGCCGTAGGCGGCCGGAAGAATGTGCCGGCCGCCAGGCCGGCTCAACGCTCAGCGGCCTGTGCTCTCGGCGTCGCCGAACACTCCGTCGAGCACGGCCCGCACCCGCGGGAGCAGGGGATACGTGTCTGGGTCCGAGTCCGCGGCCGTGTAGCCGACCCACACCGCGACGACGTCGCGTTCCGGGTTGACGAGCAGCCCCTGGCCGGCCCAGCCGCCCTTGTAGATGTCGTCGTTGTCGAACACGAGGTCCCACTGGCAGACGTTGTGCCTGACGCCGGGCGGCCTGCCGCCGTAGCGGGCGTTCTCGAGCAGTTCCGGTCGGCCGCCGTGAAGCAGCAGTTCCACGTGCTCTTCGGGCACGATCCGTTCGGATGACACCTTGGTGTGGCTGGGCGTGAAGAGGAGGCCGAAACGGGCCATGTCCCGGGGGCGGGCCAGGAGGCCCCCGGAGGTCAACGGGATCCCGTACCGGTTCGCGTAGATCGATGCGTCCGCCTCGGCGCCGATCCGGGTCCAGACCTCGCGGCTCAGAGCGTCCTGGAACGGCATCCCGGTGACCTCCTCGACCAGCCAGCCGGCGACGAACGTGTTCGTGCCGCTGTAGTCGAAGCCCTTGCCCTGATCGGCCCAGCGGCCCACGCTCAGGGTGGAGAGCATCGTGTAGGGGTCGTCCGGCGTCTTCTCGCTTCGAACCGCGTCGCCCAGCGAGGCCTCGAACTGGTAGTAGCAGGTGCTCCGGTCGCTGTAGTCGCCGTCCGGACAGTCGACGCCGGATGCCATGTCGAGCACGTTGCGGACGGTGACGCCTTCGAAGTCCGAACCCTTGAGCGCGGGCACGTAGCGGTCGACGGGCTGGGTGCTGTCGACCAGCCCGCGGTGCTCGAGGATCGCCACCAGGGTCGCCGGGAGGACCTTCGTGACCGACCACCAGATCGGCTTCTCGTAGGGCTGCATCCGCGGGTAGCGCTCGAAGACGATGTCGCCGCGGTGAACGATGACGATGCCCATCGTCGTCGAGTGTTCGCCGTGCAGGTAGGCGTCGAACGTCATCTCGCCGGCCGGCGTGTCGACCGGATGGCCGGCGATCCCGGCCATCGGGCGAACCGCCAGCGTGCTGACCGGGCCGTCGCGGTAGACGTTGACCGTCGGCACGATCTGGTGGAGGTTCCGGTTGCGCCAGGCCATTGCCTTGCCGGTCTCCGTCCACCAGACCTCGTCGGCGGGATGGGGCAAGGCGCGGTGCTGGCGGAGGTTCTCCGCGACGGTCGAAGCCGGTTCGAAGGCCGGCGCGGCCTCCTGCGCGGGGGCGCCGGTTGCAAGCGTCAGCGAGAGGCCGAGGGGTGTGAGGATGCTTCGTCGCATGGCGGCAGTCTAGGACGCCATCCGCGTCAGTCGAGCGTGCCCAGGTAGTGCCAGATCGCCTCGAACTGTCGCGTCGCTTCGCCGTCGAAGACGTCGTAGAGCGCTGTGTAACCGTCTTCGTCGACGAACTGGGGCATCTTCGTGCCCGGCAGGATGCGTTGCGGATCCCGGAGGAACCAGTCGAAGTAAGGGCGGCGCAGGCGTTGCCGGACGAGGCGGAAGTTGATCGCTTCCTCGGAGCCCTCGCCGCCCAACGCCGCCTCGTCTCCCAGGCCGTGGCAGGCGTGGCAGCCGAGGCGCTCGCCTCGAATGAGGTCGCGTCCGATTGCCGCCAGCTCTTCGTCGATCGGGTCCGTGTCGGGCGGCGAGGCGGCCAGACCGTGCTGGTGATGCAGGCCGGCGGCGAGCAGACCGGCGTCGCCGGCGAGGGCGGACTCCCGCTCCTGCAGTTGCGGGCGGGGACGATCGGCGAGGCGGCGGGCCAGATAACCCTCGATCCAGTCGCTGCGGAGCTTCTCGCCCGCCCAGGTCAGATCGGGCGCGGCACTGTCGGGCCCGGAGGCGGGCGCACCGTCCCGGCTGTGGCAGGCGAGGCAGCCGCTCCGCCTGATTCGGCGCTCCGCGTACTCGAGCGGTACGACGCGTGAGAGAGACGCGAGGTCGCGGCCGGCTCGCCGCGCCCGGCCCAGTTCGAGCGCCGGCGCGTCGGCGTGCCGGAGCGACTCGGGCGGCAGGGGTTCCTCCGGCAGGTAGTCGTTGCCCCAGGTCACGCGCAGGGAGGCGTCGCCGGTGGACGGGCTGCGGTAGACGAGTTCGATCGGATTGAGGCCCTTGCTCAGGCGCACTTCGCCATCGGTGGACAGCGGGGCGTCGCCGGCGGGCAACTCCTGCCGTTTGATGACCACTTCACCGCCGATGCTCAGCCGAACGCTCCCCGAGCCGCGCACGCTGAATTGGTACGAGTCGTTCAGATCGAGTTCGATCGCGCCCCGGAACGTGGCCTCGAACGGGCCGGCGTCGAGGAAGGGGCTTGCGGTCTCGCCTTCGGGGACGTAGAGCGCGAGAAGACGCGCGCTCCGGGCGTCGGTCGTGGCGCCGTCGGGCGAACGGAGGACGAGCGCCAGGCCGGGTTGGTCGAACTCGGCCGCCGCGTCGGGCGGCCCAGGTTGGGCTGTTGCCGCGGCTGCCCAGGCCAACGCGAGGAGCGCGGCAGTGCCGAGAGGTGCCTGCCAGCGAGTGCGCAAGACGATCTCGCGGCCGCGTCAGTCGGCGCCCGCGAGGATCTCGGCGCCGCCCCGGGGGCCCAGTTCGTGGATCGTGCCGTGGATGAACTCGCGCATCCGTTCGCCATCGGCGCTCCGGAGGTTCATCTCCAGGTGGTACTGCTGCACCGGGAGGATGTCCGGGATCTCGACGAACACGGAGCGGCCGTCGGCCGAGAGGGTCGCCGAGCGAACGGCCAGGTCGTCCCTGCCGGTGCCCTCGGCCAGCACCCGATAGTCCTCGGAACCGTAGCTCGCCCGGCGCAGGTACTGCCAGATCCGCATCGAGTAGTTGCCCGGGTCGGCGGCGAAGTCCGGGTCGAGTTCGGCGCTGAAGCGGACGACGATGCCGTCGCGGGCGGTTTCGTAGGCCACCGGGATGCGCAGCGGCTGGTCCGAGCGCCGCACGCGGTAGAAGCCGCCGGGCTGGGTCCGGTCGCCGGCCCAGGCGAACAGTCCGCAGACGTAGAGGTGGTCGTCGGCGGGATTGAAGCGGCCGCGGACCAGGCCGGTGGGCGCGGCGGCGACCGGCAGTTCGACGACCGCGCCCTGTCGCGGCGGACCGCCGCCCCGAGGGAAGGCCTCATCGAAGAGCACGGAGAACATCTTGCCGTTGCCGTAGGAGAGGTAGATCAGCGCCTCGTCCAGCTCGCCCCAGCGTTCGCTGCGGACCCACACCGGCGCCGACGGCGAGCGGTCGACGTCGTGGTGGATCCAGGTGACGGGCTGAACGAAGTCGTCGGGGTCGCGGTCGGGCTCGCGCCAGGCGCGCATGTAGCCGTGGAAGGCGCCCGGCTCGACCCAGTCGATCCGGTTCTCGGGTATCCAGTGCCCTTCCTGGTCGGTGACGATGACGCTGCCGTCCGGGTTGACGACAAGGCCGTTCGGGGCCCTGAACCCGTTGGCGACGATCTCAGTGGACGAGCCGTCGGCCGCGACCTTGAGGATCGTGCCGTGCTGCGGTACGCGGGCATCGAAGTCGTGTCCGGCGCCCTTGGCGTAGTAGAAGTTGCCGTCCTTGTCGGCCTCCAGGCCGACCGCGAACTCGTGGAAGTGGGCCGAGGCCTGGGCATCGTGGTTGAACGCCTCGTAGCGGTCCGCCTCGCCGTCGCCGTTCAGGTCGTGAAGGCGGGTGATCTGGTCGCGCGAAGTGACGAAGATCTCTCCGCCGCGGGTGTTCACGCCGAGTGGTTCGTAGAGGCCGGTGGCGAAGCGCTTCCAGGTGGCCGGTCCGATCTCTTCGCCGCCCAGTCCGTCGACGATCCAGACGTCGCCCATCCACGTGGCGACGACCGCCCGCTTGCCGCCGTCGAGGAAGTCGAACCCGCCGAGGCGCATCCAGGATCGGTAGGGGTTGTCGAGCGGCGTCGTGATCGCTTCGAGTTCGAAGGGACCGCCTCGGCGGCCCAGCACGCGGCTCTCGGTCGTGACCGTCTCGGTCCAGTTCGCCGGACCGCCCCCGGTCAGCGCCCCGAGATCGACGGCCGGCTCGACACCGGCGGCCCTGACCAGGAATCCCGCGTTCGACCGGCCGCGCAGTCCGATCACGATCTTGAAGCGGACCGCTTCGTCCCCTGCCGGAACGCGCAGGCGGATGTGGTCGTCGGCGTCGTCGACCCACTGGACGGCTGCCGGCGCGCCGACGAGAGCCGCAACGATGGGTCCGCTTTGTTCGCCTCGATCCGCTGCGTTGGCGCGGGGCTTGCGAAAGCCGGCGGCTTCGCCGTCGCGCCAGGCCCGCCCGCCCTGCTGGTGCGCCACCTGGACGACAAGGTCCGTGTCCCTGGGTCCGATGTTCAGTGTTCGGCTGAAGAGTCCGCCGCCCTCCGAGGCGCCGAGTTCCAGGATCTCCGTGTCGCTCACCCGGTAATGCAGCACGACCTGGGAGCCATGGACGTAGTGACCGAGCCAACGCGCGACCTCGCGGTCCTGGGGACCGAAACGACGCCCGCCACGGCCGACGATGCGGGTGTCCCGGAAGTCGTTGTGCGCCCGGGACCAGCCCGGCGCGTCCGGGTTCGTGAACAGCAGCTCGCCGACGATCGAAGGCTCGATCACGTGCCTGCCGTTGTAGTTGATCGAGTTCCAGTCCATGAAGCCGGGACCGGTCCAGCCCGCGGCCCAGCGCAGGGTGTCGGTGTCGAACAGCAGGAACTCCGTGCCCTTGGCGACACCGCCCGGACCTTCGTCGACCCGGATCGCGATGCCCTTGTTCGCGTTGTTGCCCGGTTCGACGATGTAGGAGTGGACCTTGAAGGGCCCGTAGTCCATGTCGGACCACGGGTCGCCGGTCAACTCCTGGGCGCCGGCGGCGCCGGTGAGCAGAACGGCGGCTGCGGCCGTCAGGCCGGCGGCGGTCAAGTGTCGCATCGAGCCGGAGAAGTGTAGCCGCGTGCGTAGCTGTTGACGCGGGACCCTTTGGAGGCTACGTTCGCTCGCACCATGAAGAAGGCAACACTCTGGATCGTCGCCGCGGTAGCCGGTCTCGTGCTGCTCGGTCTTGGCTACGGCATCGGATGGGTTACCGGCGTGACCGGCGTCGGGCGTACCGTTCCGCTGGAGGAGCTCTCGGAGCGGGAGCGGGCGTTCGCCGAGCGGATGCAGAACGTCGACCTGGTGGGTCACTTCACGATCCAGAACATCTCCGGGCTGGAGGAGGTCGAGGGCGTCAGTCGCGACAAGAACCCGGAGCGGTACGAGATCGCGGGCGTCGCGAAGCTCGAGGGGGAGGGTGACCGCTGGCGCTTCGACGTGCGGGTGGTGTACATGACGGTCGACGTCACGTTGCCGGTCGTCGTGCCCATCGTCTGGGCAGGCGATACGCCGATGGTCAGCATCACCGACTTCGAGATCCCGGGTTTGGGCGATCAGTTCGGGGCGCGCGTCCTGTTCTACGATGAGCGTTACGCCGGGACGTGGGACCACGGGCCGTACGGGGGCCTGATGTACGGCGTGATCGAACCGGCGGGGAGCGGCGAGTAGGCGACGCCTACCAGGTGTCGATGTTGCGGCGCTTCTTGCCGTCGCGAACCGGGGGCGGCGGCACCGAGTCCAGGGTGCGGGCGATCCAGCGGCGCGAGTCGGCGGGGTCGATCACGTCGTCGACCGCGAACGAGGCTCCGGCGGTGAGAGCGCTGCCGCGCTCATAGGCCGCGGCGACCAGCTCCTCGTAACGGGCGCGGCGCTCTTCCGGGTCCTCGATCGCCGCCAGTTCATTGCGGAAGCCGAGCTTCACCTGGCCTTCGAGGCCCATGCCGCCGAACTCGGCGGTGGGCCAGGCGACGGTGAAGAACGGCTCCTTCAGGTCGCCGCCGGCCATGGCCTGGGCGCCGAGGCCGTAGGCCTTGCGCAGGACGATCGTCAGGCTGGGCACGGAGATGTTCGCGCCGACGACGAACAGCCGGCAGCAGTGGCGGACGAGGGCGGTGCGCTCGATCTCCGGGCCGACCATCATGCCCGGCGTGTCGCAGAGCACGAGGACCGGGATGTCGAAGGCGTCGCAGAGCTGCAGGAAGCGGGCGCCCTTGTCCGAGCCGTCGCTGTCGATGGCGCCGGAGAGGAACTCGGGGTTGTTCGCGAGGATGCCCACGGGCCGGCCCTCGATGCGGACGAGAGCGGTCACCATGCCGAGGCCGAACTCGGGCCGCAGTTCCAGCACGCTGCCGGTGTCGGCCAGGGTGTGGATCACCTCCCGGATGTCGTAGACGCGCAGGCGGTTCTCGGGCACGATTCGGCGCAGGAGGCGCTGATCGGGCGCTTCCCAGTCGTCCGTGCGACCCTGGAAGTAGGACAGGTACTGCTTCGCGACGGCCACCGCTTCCTCTTCGTTCTTGACCGCGACGTCGACGACGCCGTTCGGCACCTGGACGTCCATCGGGCCGACTTCTTCAGGCCGGAACACGCCCAGGCCGCCGCCCTCGATCAGGGCCGGGCCGCCCATGCCGATGCTCGAGTCGGCGGTGGCGATGATCACGTCGCAGCAGCCGAGCAGCGCCGCGTTGCCGGCGAAGCAGAAGCGTGACGTGATGCCGACGATCGGCACGAGGCCGCTCAGCCGTGCGAAGGAGGTGAAGGTCGGCGTGTCGAGGGGCCGGTAGGTCTCGTCGCTGCGGCCCTGGCCGGCCTTGGTCGTCGAAGCGCCGCCCTTCCGCTTGCCGCCGGTTCCGGCGCGGCCGCCTCCGCCTTCGGCGAACAGCACGACCGGCCGCTTCCATCGGTGGGCCAGTTCGACCATCCGGTCCGTCTTCGGGTGGTTGAGCGCGCCCTGGGTGCCGGCGAGGACGGTGTAGTCGTAAGCCATGACGACGCAGCGGTTGCGATCGTCAGGGAAGAGCTCGCCGTTGATCGAACCGACGCCGGTGACCATGCCGTCCGTCGGGAACTTGCGGATGATCTCTTCCTTCGGGAGCCCGGTGCCGGGCGTGAGTACGAGTTGTCCGTGTTCGACGAAGCTGCCCTCGTCGCAGAGTTGGTCGATGTTCTCCCGCGCCGTCTGCTGCTTCGTGTTCCGCCGCTTCCGGACCGCTTCGGGCCGGGCGTCGTCGAGGGTCACCGCGTGGCGCTCGAGCACTTCGGCGAGATCAGGCCGGACGGCGTCGAGGTCGACCTCGGTCTCTTCGTCCCCCGCCGCGGCGGCCACGTCCCCTTCCTCGACCAGGGCCAGAACGTGGCCCTCCCAGACCGCGTCCCCGGCGGCCGCGCGGAGATCGCGGAGCACGCCGCCGACATCCGAGCGGATCTCGTGCTCCATCTTCATCGCCTCCATGATGAAGAGGATCTGGCCCGCCGCGATCTCCTGGCCCTGGTCCGCTTCCAGGCTGAGCACGGTGCCCTGCATCGGCGCGCGCACCGCGGTGAGCCCCTCGGGAACGGGTGTCGAATCGACGGGCGGCGGCTCGGTGCTGGGCAGGTTCGCCGAGGGAGCGCCGGACTTGCCGTGATCGAGCACGGCGAGCGGATCGACGGCGTCGACCTTGACGCCGGCCAGACCCCGTCCGGTGTCGCCGGTCTTGCCGGCCTGGCACGGCCGGTCGTCGAGTCCGGCCGCGGCTTGGACCAGTTCGGGCAGGCGCTCGTCGACGAAGCGGGTGTGGACGTTCCAGGCCTGGACGTCGGCGTGGCCCAGCAGCGCGCGCAGGAAGGAGGCGTTCGTGTCGATGCCGTCCGTCCTGAAGTCGGCGAGCGCGCGGGAGGTTCGCGCCAGCGCGGCGCCGAGGTCCTCTGCCGGCGTGCGCCCGACGACCTTGGCCAGCAGGGAGTCGAAGCGGGGATTCGTCTGGTAGCCGGCGTAGCCGAAGGTGTCCGTGCGCACGCCCGGCCCGGAAGGCGGCTCGAAGGCGGCGAGGATGCCGCCGCCCGGGACGACGCGGCCGTCCGCCGTCATCGTCTCCATGTTGACCCGGGCCTGGACGGCGTGGCCGCGTGGCGCGGCCGCGCCGTCACCGCCGAAGCCCAGGTCGGCGAACAGCCGGCCGCGGGCGAGTTCGAGCTGGAGGTGGACGAGGTCGACGCCGAAGACCTCTTCCGTGACCGTGTGCTCGACCTGAAGCCGGGCGTTCGCCTCGATGAAGAAGAACCGCGGACCGTCAGAGGCTTCGCTTCCCGTCTCGACCAGGAACTCGACCGTGCCCAGGTTGCGGTAGCCGGCCGCCGAGGCGAGAGTAATCGCCGCCTCCCGGAGCGCTTTTCGGACCTCGTCCGGCAAGGCGGGCGCGGGCGCGATCTCGATCAGCTTCTGGTGACGGCGCTGCAGGCTGCAGTCCCGGTCGCCGAAGTGGCGGACCTCACCGCTGTCGTCGGCGGCGACCTGCACCTCCACGTGGCGCACGGCTGCCAGCAGTTGCTCGACGAAAACGCCGTCCGTGTCGAAGGCGGCGCCGGCCTCCGAGACCGCCCGCCGGTAGGCGTCCTCGATCTCATCCGCCGCTCGGACGACTCTCATCCCGCGTCCGCCGCCGCCGCCTACCGCCTTGATCAGCATCGAGGCGCCGGCCGGGAGTTCCTCGAAGAAGGAGCGGGCCTGGTCCAGGCTCACAGGTTCCGAGATCCCCCGAACGACCGGCACGCCATGGCGCTCCGCGAGGTCGCGGGCCCGCGCCTTGTCGCCGAACAGCTCCAGTGCCTCCGGCGGCGGGCCGACGAAACGGAGGCCGGCGTCGATGCACGAGCGGGCGAAGCCGGCGTTCTCGCTGAGGAAGCCGTAGCCGGGGTGGATCGCGTCGCAGCCGTGCTCGCCAGCGAAGCGGAGCAGTTGCTTGCCGTCGAGGTAGGCGGAGGGGCCGGCAGCAGGGAGCAGGGCGGACTCGTCCGCCCGCGAGACGTGGAGCGAGCGTGCGTCGTCTTCCGAGAACACCGCCACGGTCGGGATACCGAGTTCGGCGGCCGCGCGGGCGATACGGACCGCGATCTCGCCGCGGTTGGCGATCAGGAGCTTCATCGACACGACTTCCCGGACACGAAAGGGGTCGCTATCCTACGCGGCCATGAAGGTCCTCCGCACGCCCGACGAACGCTTCGCCAACCTGCCCGACTTCGACTACGAGCCCCGCTACAGCCTCGTTCCCCGGGGCGACGGCGAGGGCGAGGGTCTACGGATCCACCACGTGGAGGCAGGCCCGGCGGACGGTCCGCTGGTTCTTCTCATGCACGGCCAGCCGACCTGGAGCTTCCTCTACCGCCGGATGATCCCGGTGCTGGCGGAGCGGGGAATGCGGGTGATGGCGCCCGACCTCGTCGGCTACGGCCGGTCCGACAAGCCCACGGAGCGGGACGACTACACGTACCAGCGCCAGGTCGACTGGCTGAGCGCCTGGCTGCGCAGCAACGGCGTCGAGCACGCGACCCTCGTCGGCCAGGACTGGGGAGGCCTGATCGGGCTGCGCATGGTGGCGCTCGACCCGGCCCGCTTCGACCGCGTCGTCGCCGCGAACACGGGTCTTCCCCTGCCGATGAATGTGCCGGAAAAGACGATGGAGAAGATCGCGAAGTTCCGGGCCGAGGCGCCGACGCCGACCACCATGGAAATGCAGCAGCAGATCTCGCAGATGGGGACCGACCCGGCGATGAAGTTCGCCTACTGGCAGAAGTGGACCTGGGAGACCGAGGACATCCCCGTCGGGATGCTCCTCGCGGGCAGCGTCGACGGAGTGACGCTCGCGCCCGAAGAGATCGCGGCCTACGACGCGCCCTTCCCCGACCCTTCCTACAAGGCCGGGATCCGGGCGATGCCGAGCCGGGTGCCGATGCTGCCGAACGACCCCTCCGTGCCGGCCCAGGTCGAGGCCTGGAAGGCGTTCTCGGAGTGGACCAGGCCGTTCCTCTGCGCCTTCTCGGACAACGACCCTGTGACGGGCGCCGCCCGGAGGCCGTTCGAGGAACGGGTCCCCGGCGCGCGGGGCCAGCCGCACGCGACGATCGAGGGCGGCGGGCACTTCCTCCAGGAGGGGCGCGGCGTGGAGCTGGCCACGATCGTCGCCGACTTCATCGATTCGACTGCGGCCGGCGGCTAGCTTCGTAGCGGCCGGCCTGCCGGCCCTGAGCTACGATGCCGTCATGCTCGGCTGGACGCTCGATGCCCCGGCGTATCTCGACCGGCTGCGCGACGAGCTGGAGAGGATCGACGCGGCGGCGGTGGGACGCTGGGCCGACTTCGTCTTCGACGTCTGGACGCGGGGAAGCACGCTCTACCTGGTCGGGAACGGCGGCTCGGCCGCGGCGGCGAGCCACCTGAGCGTCGACCTGGGCAAGGGCACGGTCGCGACGGACAACCTGCGGGACGAGTCCCATCGTCGGCTGCGGGTCGTCAGCCTGACGGACAACGTGCCCTGGATCACCGCGGTCGCGAACGACCTGGATTATGAGCAGGTCTTCGTTCAGCAACTGATGAGCGCGGCCGTCGACGGCGACGCCCTGATGGCGTTCAGCGGTTCGGGCAACAGCCCGAACGTGCTGGCCGCGGTGGACTGGGCGAACCGGCACGGCCTCCGGACCTTCGGCTTGACCGGGTTCGACGGCGGCAAGCTGAAGGACCTTCAGCAGGACGGCGTTCACGTCGATCTGGACGACATGGGCATGGTCGAGAGCGTTCACGTGTGCCTCTTCCACTGGGTTGTGGACGACGTCTACGCCCGCACGCAGCAGACCGGACGGTACGCCTGAGGGCGGCGCCTTGGATTCCGCATCGACGGGACGCCGGATCGACCTGCTGGGCCGGGGTGCGACCTGGGCCCACGACATTGCCGGGCCGGCCGGCGCGCCGGTCCTCCTCCTGCTGCATGGTCTCGCGGCTACCGCGCTACTGAACTGGTCGACGAGCTTCGCCTCCCTGGCGCGCGGCTTTCGGGTCGTCGCGCTCGATCACCGGGGCCATGGCCGGGGGATTCGACGGATCGGCGCCTTCAAGCTGGAGGACTGCGCCGACGACGCGGCGGCGCTGGCCGATCGGCTGGGCCTGGAGCGGGTGATCCCGGTCGGCTACTCGATGGGCGGCGCGGTGGCCCAGTTGTTCTGGCGACGTCACCCGGACCGGACCGCGGGTCTCGTGCTCTGCGCGACGGGTTACGGCTTCGGCGGGCCGCGGGCCAAGCGGGCCGCCTCGGCGCTCGGGCCGCTGCTGTCGCTCGCGGCCCGGGTGGCGCCCCAGTCGGTGTGGGACGACATGGGCGAGCGGATGCTCGAGAACGTCCAGGATCCCGGCCGGCGTCTGGCATTGAAGGAGGAACTCGCGACGACGGAGCCGGCCTCGGTGATCGAGGCTGCCGCCGCGCTCGCGCGCTTCGACTCGAGCCCATGGCTCGGCGAGGTCGACGTGCCGGCCGCGGTCGTCCTGACCGAGCAGGACGGGCACATCCCGCCCAGGTACCAGGGGCTGATGGCGGATGCGATCCCGGGCGCGGAGGTTCATCGGGTCGACGCCGATCACTACGCCTGCGTGGCCCGGCCGGACTTGTTCGTTCCGACCCTGTTTCGAGCTTGCCGGTCGGTAGCGCTGCGTGGCTCGCCCGTGCACACGGTGCCGGCCGCTGCTTCCTGACGCCGCTAGCGACGCTTGCGCTTCCGCCGCCGGCGCCGGCGGCGCCGACGCGGCCGCGCGACCCGGGCGGGCTGCGCGGCGGGCTGGCGGCTGAGGTTCACCATCCATTCCCAGGCGACCCGACTCCACGCGGTCACCTTGTCGACGCCGTGGTCCACCAGGTCGTAGATGACCGGGACGACGAGCAGCGTGAGCAGGGTCGAAGTGGCCATGCCGCCCATCGTCAGCACCGCGATCGCGGCCCGGGCCTCGGAACCGGAAGCGGTCGAGAACGCCACCGGCAGCAGGCCGCAGATCAGCGAGAAGGCGGTCATCAGGACCGGACGCAGGCGGGCCGGCCCGGCTTCGAGAATGGCCTCGCGGCGTGAGCGGCCGTCCTGGCGGAGCCGGTTGATGTAGTCGATCAGCAGGATCCCGTTCTTCATGACCAGCCCCATCAGGACGAGGAGGCCGATGCCGCTCATCATGTCGAGCGGCTTGTCCGCGAGCTTGAGGGCCAGGAAGGCGCCGATGAAGGAGAGCGGCGCCGACATCATGATCGTGATCGGGTGGACGAGGGAGTTGAAGAGCGAGGCCAGCACCATGTAGATCGCCGCGATCGCCAGCACGAAGGCGAAGAGCAGCGACAGGCCCGTCTCCCGCATGACGACCGTCATGCCGCTGGGGACGAGCTGGTTCGGCGGCGCCAGGCCGATCTGGCGGCCGTACTCTTCGACCCGGGCGGCCAGTTCGGACTGCGCCGTGCCCTCCGCGGCATTGGCGGCGATCGTGATCTCGCGGGACCGGTTCTGGCGGCTGATCCGGACCGCGCCTTCGCCCAGGCGGATGTCGGCGACGTTGGTGATCGGAGTCAGTTGACCCGAGGCGGTGCGGATCTGGATCAGGTCCAGCTTGGCCGGCGTGTCGCGGTACTCGGGCAGCACCTGGACGCGGACGTCGTAGCGTTCGCCGTCCTCCTCGAAGGCGCCGAGTTTCTCGCCGGCGAGCAGGGTGCGGATCGTGCGGCCGATGACCGTGGCCGGCACTCCCAGGTCGGCCGCCCGGTCGCGATCCACGTCGATCTCGATCTCCGGTTTGCCGGTTTCCCAACTCGTGCCGACGTCGACGAAGGCCGGGTCGAACCGCATCAGCCCGACCAGCCGTTCCGAATAGAACTCCAGGTCTTCCATCCGCGGGCCACGCAGGCTGTAGGTGACGGAGCGCGCCCCCAACTGGTCGTCGCTCCCCGCGATCCAGTTGATCGGCGAGACGGCGACTTCCTCGGCTTCCGGGACTCGCGCCAGCAACTGGTCACGGACCCGGTCCATGATCGCGAGCTGGCCGAGGTCGCGCTCGCGCTTGTTCGTCAACTGGACGTAGATCGAGGCGCGGTTGGGTTCCTGCCGGCTGCCGCCGCCGATCGTCGCGAAGCGGTTTCGGACCTCCGGATCGGCCGCCAGCACTTCCTCGGCGCGTCGAGCCGCTTCCGCGGTGACGCCGAGGGGAGTACCGATCGGCATCTTCAACTCGACGTTGAACTCGCTCCGGTCCTCCGTGACGAACAGGTCGAACGGGAGGGTTCGGGCCACCAGCACGCCGCCGGCCATCGCCACGACGGCGACGGCGAGGGTGACCAGGCGATGGCCGAGAGCGCGGCGCAGCACTGCCTGGTAGAAGCGGTCGAGAGCGTCGAGGCCCCGGCCCAGGACCCGGCTGACGGGATCTCTCCCCTGGCGAGCCGTCAGCACCCGGCTGCCCAGCATGGGGGTGAGGGTCAACGCGAACACGCTCGAGACGCAGACGGCGATCGCCATCACCATCCCGAACTCGTAGAACCACTGGCCGACGGTGCCGGTCAGGAACGCGATCGGCACGAAGACGGCGCATAGGGCGAGCGTCGTTGAGATGACGGCCAGCGTCACCTGGCTGGCGCCCTCCTCCGCCGCTTCGCGGCGCCCCAGGCCCTGCTCGATCCGCCGGTAGATCACCTCCAGGACGACGATCGCGTCGTCGATCACGACGCCGATCGCCAGGGACAGCGCCATCAGGGTCATCACGTTCAGCGTGAAGTCCGCCAGGTAGAAGAACGTGAACGACGCGATGACCGAGGAGGGGATCGCCAGCGCCGAGATCAGGGTCGACCTCGGGTTGCGCAGGAACAGGAGGACGACGGCGACCACCAGCAGGCCGCCCCAGAGCATGTTGGAGAAGACGGAGTAGATCGAGTCCTCGATGAACACCGCCATGTCGCGGGTGATCAGGACCTCCATGCCGGGCGGCAGGTTGGGCCGCAGGGCCTCGACTTCCGTCCGAACCGCTTCGGCGACGGCCACCGTGTTCGTCCCGCTGCGGCGCCGGACCTCCAGCGACACTCCCCGCTGCCCGTTGAAACGGGCGAGGGAGCGCTCCTCGGCCAGGCCGTCTTCGATTTTCGCGACGTCCCGGAGGTAGACCAGGCGGCCGCCGCGCTGGGCGGCGATCAAGGCGCCGAAGTCCTCGACCCGCTTCACGCGGCCCGACGTGGTCACGGTCCACTCGCGCTCGCGGCCCTCGACGCGGCCGCCGGCCGTCTCGGCGTTCTCCAGTAGCAGGGTGGAGCGGACATCGTCGATCGACAGCCCGTAGCCCGCGAGCCGCACGGGGTCGAGCCAGATCCGCACCTCGCGGCGGCGTGAGCCGATGATCTCGATGCTGCCGACGCCGGGCAGGCGCTCGAGCCGGTCCTTGACCATGTTCTCCGCGATCTCCGAGAGCTCCCGGACGGAGAGCGGGCCGCCCAGCATGACGGAGAGGATCGGCGTCGCGTCGGGATCGAGCTGGATGACCACCGGATCCTCGGCGTCGAGCGGAAGTTCGGCGCGCACGGGAGCGACCTTCTCGCGTACCTGTTGCGCCTTGACGTCCACGTCGTAGTCCGTCTCGAACTCGACGAAGACCTGGGAGACCCCTTCCGAGGAGACCGAACTCAGGTCCCGGATGCCCTCGATCGTGTTGATCTGCTCTTCGAGGATGTCGGTGACCTCGGTCTCGACCGTTTCCGGCGACGCTCCCTCGAGGACCGTGGTGACGGTGACGAAGGGAACCTCGACGTCCGGGTTCAGGTCGACGTTGAGCCGGTTCAGCGACACCAGACCCAGGACGACCAGGGCCAGGTTCAGCATCAAGGCGAAGACCGGCCGGCGGATCGACAGCAGCGGCAGGTTCAGCATGGATGCCTCAAGGGACGTTGGGGAGCGAGGCGAGGGGCGAGTTCTCGCCTTCGCCGCCGGGCGGCGATTCGGCGGCGAAGATCGGCGCGCCATCGGCCAGTCGCTCGATCAGCGGGCCCGTGATCACCGCGTCGCCGGGCTCGGCGCCGCTCCTGATCTCGACCCAGCGGGGGCCGGCCGCCCCGACCGTCACTTCGATCCGGTGCGCGCGTCCGGCCTGGGCGCTGAACACGTAGGCCCTGCCATCGCGGTTCAGCACCGCTGCGCGTTCGACGATCACGGCGCCGCCGGGAGTCCGCGGCCTGATCTCGGCGCGGACGAAGGCCCCCGCCTTGGCGCCATGCACTTCGCCCGGAACCGGCGCCCGCACCCGGTAGGTGCGGCTCTCGGGGTCGATCCTCGCGTTCACCGAGGCGATCCGCGACTCGAAAGGCGCGGCCGCGCCCTCGACGATCAACAGGGCCGGGTCGCCGACCTGGACCGGCGCCGCCGCCGCGGCGGGCACGTCGAGTTCGGCGGCGAAGCCCGTCTGCTCCTGGATCGTGACGACGACCGTACCCGGTCCGACGATCGCCCCTTCGTGGAGCTCCCGTTCGACGACATGCGCGTGGTAGGGACTGATCACCGCGGTTCGCACGAGATCCTGTTCGGCGCTCTCGACCGCGGCGAGTTCCTGCTCGACGCGAGCCCGTGCCACCGCCAGGTGAGTCAGTTGCTGGTCGAGTTGCTGGGGTGGGGCGACCTCCTGCTCGGCGAGGCGCTGGACGCGCTCCAGCTCCTGACGGGCCTGGGCGGCCTCGGCCTGAGCCAGGGCCAGACCGGCGCGCGCACGTTTCAGGTTGGTCTCGAACGGTCCTCGATCGAGCTGCAGAACGATGTCGCCCCTGGCCACCTGGTCGCCGACATCGAAGTAGACGGCGGAGAGCCGTCCGGAGACCTCGGGCCCGAGCTCGGTCAGGCGAGGGGCGACGACGGAGCCCGAGGCCGTGACCAGGGCGTCGACCTGGCCGCGGCGCACGCGGGTAGTCGGGGCGGATTCGCTGCGGAGTACCGAGGCGGCGCCGGACGCTTGGTCCTGGTCGCCCGCTCCGTTCGCGCCGACGCCTCGGCAGCCGGCACCCGCAAGGCACAGCAGGAACAGCGCGCAGGCTGCGAGCGTCGCGCTTCCGGCCTTGCTGTTCGTGGTGTCCATGGCAGTTGTACTCCGTCGGACTGGTACGCTGCCGTTTGCCGCTTCGCAGATCATACAAGCGCCGGAGGACTCCCATGCGCCTCGATTCTCAGAGAGTCACAACTCCCGGTTTCGTCGTCTGGCTGGCGATCCTGGGCATCGTCGCCGGTGTCTCCATGCCGCTGGTCGCCGAGGACTTCGACCACGTCCACCTGACCGCGCCCGACATGCTGGAGGCGGCGACCTGGTACCAGGAACTCTTCGGCGGCAAGCTGGGGAAGAGCGGTCCGTTCGACGCCGTCTACTACGGCAACGACATCCTGAAGGTCAGGGAGGGTGAACCGACCAGCGGCAGCGGCGCCACCTCGCTCGACCACATTGGCTTCTCGGTTCCCGACGTGGCGGCGACGCTGGAGCAGTGCGAGGCTGCGGGCGGCAAGGTTGTCGGCGCCGCGCGCCATGTCGAGGCGGCCGGCTTCACCTTCGGCTTCTGCGAGGACCCCTGGGGCACCCGCATCGAGGTGATCGACGACATGGATCACGGCGGCGCGCCGGGGCTGCACCACGTCCACGTGTTCTCGGACGACGCGGTCGCGACCGCGGCCTGGTACGCCGAGCAGTTCGGCGGCGACGTCGTCCCTTTCAAGGGTCTCCCGCCGCTCCATTCGATCCTCTACGACAACCGCGGCGACGAGACCTGGCTGATCGTCAACCAGGTACCGGGCGACCGCACCGGCACGGACGGCACGGTCGTCGATCACATCGGCTGGCACACTACTGAGTACGATTCCTGGCTCGAGCGGTTGCGTGCCGGCCGCGTGAAGTTCGTCGAAGAGCCTCGGGTGCTGGACGCCGGACACCGGATCGCCTTCATCGAGGGGCCGAACGGCACGAAGATCGAACTGGTCGAGTTGCTGGAGGGAGGAACTCCTTGACGCCGGCCGGGAGCCGGCGTCCGGGCTCCTGGCGGGCGGCCCTCTGCGCGGTCTTGGCGGTGTCCGTGGGCGTGCCGCTGGCGGCGCAGGAGACCGGCACGACGGCTGAAGCGGCCCGGTTCCACCACATCCACCTGAACGTCACGGACACCGGGCGTTCGGTCGACTTCTACCGGACCACCTTCGGCGCGTTGCCGATCGAGTTCCGGGGCGTCGCGGACGCGCTGTTCACGGAGCGCTCCTTCATCCTCCTGAACGAGGTCGACGAGCCGCCTGACGGCAGCCAGCGGAGCGGCATCTGGCACTTCGGTTGGGGCGGCGTCGACCTGCCCAGCCAGTACCGCTGGCTGGTGTCGCGCGGAGTCGACATTCACACGCCGATCTACCGCCTGGGTCGTGGGCACGTGATCTACGTCAACGGACCGGACCGCGAGATGATCGAGGTCAACACGATGGGCCACCACCGTTTCGCTCACGTTCACCTGTTCGCGGCGGACGTGAACGAGACGGCGGTCTGGTACGAGCGCCACTTCGGACTGCCGGCGCGGCGCACCGCCGAGGGCAATCCCCGGCCGGTCGGTCCGGATGCGGAGTTCGCGACCTGGGAGGAGTTCCACCGCGAACACCGGGCCTGGTCCAACGCGTTTCGCGCCGACAACGTGAACTTCATCGTCTACAACCTGCCGGACTACGAGCCGTTGGCGCCCTGGTGGCCTGAGGACGCCGCGCCGCTCATGGCGACGGAGCCTCAGCGGGGCCGGGCGATCGACCACTTCGCCTTCTCCTATCGCGACATCGAACCTGTGTTCGAGCGGCTGAAGGCTTCCGGCGTCGAGATCGTCGAGCCGATCACCTACCGGCCGGAACTCGACATGCGGAGTTTCTTCGTCATGGGCCCGGACAAGGTGGCGGTCGAGGTAGTCGAGGCGAAGCCGATCCCCGAGGGAGTCTGGGACTGAAGCCGGTTGCCTACTGCTGCTAGAGTCCGCCTGCCGACTCGGACAACTGGTTGGAAGCTGGAGGCGCGTATGAACCGCTCGATCGCTGCACTTCTCGTTCCTGGAACACTCGGACTCGCTTCCGTGGCGGTCGCCGCCGACAGCGGGGAAACCGTCACCTTCCACGAGAACGTGCTGGCCATCTTCCAGGAGAACTGCCAGACCTGCCATCGCCCGGGGGGCGACAACGTGGCCGGCATGGTGGCGCCGATGTCCCTGATGACCTACGAGGAGGTGCGGCCGTGGGCGAGGTCCATCGCCCGTCTCGTGCAGAGCCGTGAGATGCCCCCCTGGGACGCCTCGGACCACACGGCCGGGGTCTTCGTCAACGAGCGGACCCTGACCCAGGACGAGATCGACACGGTCGTGGCCTGGGCCAAGCGCGGCGCTCCCAAGGGCGATCCGGCGAAGGGCCCGGCGCCCCGCGAGTGGGAGGACACGGGCGGCTTCCTGATCGGCAAGCCGGACCTCATCGTCTACATGGAGGAGCCGTACCACGTCGGCGACGACGTGGAGGACGAGCAGCCCAACTTCTTCATCACGCTGACCGAAGAGATGCTCCCCGAGCCACGCTGGCTGCAGGCGATCGAGTACCAGCCGGACGCCGAGTTCGTTCATCACATCACCGGCCGGGCGCTGACCCCGAACGAGGACGGTGAAGTCGACGTGCTCAGCGAGAACACCTTCTCGCTCGGTTCGATCGCGGCCGGCGAGGATCCGACGATCTACCCGCCGGGCTTCGGCAACCTGCTTCAGGCCGGCATGGTCGTTCGCCTCAACGTCCACTACCACAAGGAACCCGGTCCGGGCAGCGGCGGCTACGACCGTTCGGCGGTCGCCTTCCGGTTCCACCCGGTCGGCGCCGAGGTCAGGCACAAGGTGACCTGGAACACGATCGGCGCCGGCGCCTTCGAGATCCCGCCGGGTCACGGAAGCTGGCGGGTCGGATCGTCCCGAATCTTCGAGAAGGACACCGTGCTGCTGTCGCTCCACCCGCACATGCACTTCCGCGGCCAGAGCATGAAGTACACGGCGTACTACCCGAACGGCGGCACCGAGGTGCTGCTCGACGTGCCCGAGTACGACTACAGTTGGCAGACGAACTACATCTACCGGGAGCCCAAGGTGCTGCCGGCCGGTACCCGCGTCGAGATCGAAGCTATCTACGACAACTCGGAGACCAAGCTCGACGAGTACCCCTTCCTGGACATCGGGCGCGCGGTCGACTGGGGCGCCCAGAGCACCGACGAGATGATGGCGCCCTTCCTGGCCTGGACCTACGTCGAGCCGGAAGACGCGGCCGCGATTCTGGCAGGCGGCTCCGCCGGATCGACCGGCGGCGGCGAGTAGCGACGCCGCCGCGGCACCCGCGTTGTACGACGCGTGGCTAGCCTGACTCGCGAGGTTGGCCTTCGACTTCGAGTTCCCAGTCCAGCATGCGGTCGCCGTCGAAGATGTACCGGCCCTGGGGTGCACGACCGGCCAAGGAGTGCGGTAGCCAGAGCCGGTCGTCCTCCCACATCTGGTCGTAAGGAACGGCGTCCAGGTCCGTCCACATCGGCGCGGCCTCGGCGGTCTCGCGGACTTCGCCTTCATAGCCCGAGGCGACGAAGGCGTAGACGTGGATGGAGTAGCCGTCGATGAACTGGAACAGGTTCTCGCCGCGGTACTCCAGGCCGAGCGGCGTGATGCCGAGTTCCTCCTCGACCTCCCGGACAGCGCAGTCGAGGGGCTCCTCGCCCGGTTCGAGGCGGCCGCCGGGGCCGTTGACCTTGCCGGCGCCCAGGCCGCGTTTCTTGCGGATCAGAAGCACCCGGCTGCCTTCGAGAACGAACGTCAGGGTGGCCCGGTCGACGGCGCGCCACGATCGCCAATCGATGTCGGCGACCTTCGTCTTGCCGGCGGCCTCGCGCACGGCCGGCATCGTAGCGGAGGAGTGCGCTAGCGGTCCGGCCTTCGGCACGTACCGCTAGACTGCGCCACTCATGAAGTTCGGACTCAGGTACTGCAACACCGGCCGCTACGTCGATCCGGGCCTGGCGGTCGAATTGGCGCAGGCAGCCGACGAGGCGGGCTTCGAGTCGATCTGGACCGTCGAGCACACCGTCGTTCCCGGCGGCTACGAGTCGGCCTATCCCTACTCCCCCGACGGCAAGATGGCCGGCGGCAGGGACGACTTCGATCTCCCCGACCCGTTGATCTGGATGGCGTTCGTCGCTTCGCAAACAGAACGGATTCGCTTCGGGACCGGGATCCTCATCGTGCCCCAGCACAATCCGGTGGTCGCGGCCAAGCAGATCGCGACCCTGGATCACATGACGGGCGGCCGCCTCCTGCTGGGAATCGGCGTCGGCTGGCTGAAGGAGGAGTTCGACGCGATCGGCGCCCCTTTCGCCGATCGGGGGCGTAGGACCGACGAGTACATCGAGGCGATGCGCGAACTCTGGGGCGCCGAACGCCCGACGTACCACGGCGAGTTCGTCCACTTCGACGCCGCCTACTGCCGGCCGCAGCCGGTCAATGGCAGCGTTCCCATCGTCGTCGGCGGCCACTCGAAGGCCGCCGCGCGGCGGGCGGGCAGGTTGGGCGATGGTTTCTTTCCCGCGCGCGGGGCCGCCGCCGAGCTGGTCCAACTGGCGCGCGACGTAGCCGCCGAACACGGCCGGGATCCACAGGCCCTCGAGATCACGACGGGCATCGGCGAGGACCTGTCCAGTCTGCGCTCGCTCGCCGAGCTCGGGGTCGCCCGCGTTCTCGTGCCGGTGGCGCCGATGCCGGGCATGGGACTGCACCTTGGCCGGCCGGAAGACGCGCAGACGGTGATGAAGGAGCTTCTCGATGCCGCACCTTAGGCCGGATAGAACTCTGACGCGACGCACTGGGTGCGCAGCGGCAGTCGCCCTCGCGGTCTTCCTCATCGGGGGATGCTCCGGCCCGGCGGCGGAGCCGCCCTGGCACTCCGTCCACCTGACGTGGCAAGGCGACACGTCGACGACGATGACCGTCAACCTGGTCGTCGAGGCGGATGGGATCGGCGAACGGCTGCCGCGGTCCGCAAGCGTCGAGTGGCGATCGTCGGGGTCGGAGGGCGAGCCGCGGACGATCCCGGGCGAAGCGCTCGAGATCGGCGGGGTTCCGGACGTCCGCGTGTACCGGTTCGCGTTGCGCGGCCTGGAGCCGGGCGGTCGGTACGACTTCGACATCCTGCTGGACGGGCGGTCGGCCGGGCCCGTGCGCAGCTTCCGCACCATGCCCGAGGAGGGTCCGGTGCGGCTGGCGGCAGGCGGCGACGTGGGCGCCGAACCCCTCTCGCTCGCGCTGCTGACCGAGGCGGCGCGGCGGTCGCCGGACCTGCTGGCGATCGGCGGCGACCTGGCCTACGCCAACGGCCTCGTTTCGAGGTGGCCGCGTTGGCGGACGTGGCTCGAGTACGTCACGGAGGCGCTCGTCACGCCCGAGGGCCATACCGTTCCTCTGGTGCTCTCGATCGGCAACCACGAAGTGAACGTGGGCCGGGAGGGCGGCGTTCCCGCGTCCTCGCCGCCTGAGCAGAAGGCGCCCTTCTTCTTCGCCCTGTTTGCCCAGAATCAGGGCGGCGGAGACGCGCCGGGGGACGGTGGAGCGACGTACTTCCGGCGCGGCCTCGGCTCGGTTGGCGTTCTCTACGTACTGGACAGCGGGCACCTGGTGTCCCACGAGGACCAGGCCCCCTGGCTGGCGGCGCACATGGAGGCCGACGCCGAGTTGCCGAATCGGCTCGGCCTGTACCACGTTCCCCTCTACCCGGCACATCGCTCGTACGAGGCTTCCGCCGAGGGTCGGGACGCCTGGGAGGAAGTCTTCCACCACGGTCGGCTGACCGCGGCGTTCGAGAACCACGACCATGTGCTCAAGCGCAGCCATCCGATCCGGCTCGGAGAAGTCGTGGCGGAAGGCGAGGGCGTGCTCTACCTCGGCGACGGCTGCATGGGAATGGACGCCCGCACCGTCGACCCGGTGGAACGGTGGTACATCGAGCGTTCGGCCAGCGAGCCACACTTCTGGATGGCCGAGCTGTCGAGCGAAGGTGCGGTCTTCCGCGCCTTCGACGAGGACGGCCGGTTGCTCGACCTCGTGACCACGGGCGACGTTGCGTCGCCTGAAGCAGAAGTCACTCTGCCGGAACTCGACAGGATCGTCGAGACGCCCTGAGGCGGGTGGGGAGTGACGGCCTCAAGCCTGGCCGCGCTCCCATCCCTGCCTCACCTTCCGGCGCCGGCTCCCGACGCCGGCGACACCTCGGTGCGCAAGTAGCGGTCGCACCAGTTCAGCATCTCCGCCACGACGTGGAGCACGGACTCCCGTGCGGCGTAGCCGTGGGACTCGTGAGGCATGGTGACGTAGCGCACCGTGGCGCCGTGGCCCTTCAGGGCCTGGTAGTAACGCTCGGACTGGATCGGGAAGGTGCCGGAGTTGTTGTCGATCTCGCCGTGGGTGAGCAGGATCGGCTCGTTCACCTTCTCCGCGTGGAAGAAGGGCGACATCGCGGCGTAGATGTGCTGGGCCTCCCAGAAGGTGCGGCGCTCGTTCTGGAAGCCGAAGGGCGTCAGCGAACGGTTGTAGGCGCCGCTGCGGGCGATGCCGGCGGCGAAGAGGTCGGAGTGGGCGAGCAGGTTCGCCGTCATGAAGGCGCCGTAGCTGTGGCCGCCGACGGCGATCCGGTCGCGGTCGGCGACGCCGAGTTCGACGACCTTGTCGATCGCCGCGGCGGCGCTCGAGACGAGCTGCTCGACGTAGGTGTCGTTCGCCGTCTCACCCTCGCCGACGATGGGCATCGTCGGCCCGTCCAGGATCGCGTAGCCCTGGGTGAGCAGCAGCAGGTGGGAAGAGCCGCGCAGAGTGGTGAAGCGGTGGGGCGAGCCGGTGACCTGGCTTGCGGCGTTGGGGTTCGTGTACTCGCGGGGATAGGCCCAGAGCAGCATCGGCGGGCGGTCGCCCTCCCGGTAGCCGGGCGGCAGGTAGAGCGTCGCCGACAGGCCGACGCCGTCTGCCCGTTCGTACGTCAACAGCCGCTTCTCGACCTGGCGGAGGATCGGCGCCGGGTCGCTGAAGTCGGTCAGGGCGCGCCGGTTCCCGGTCGAGAGGTTGGTCACGTAGTAGTTGGGCGGCTCGGTGGCGCTCTCGCGGCGGGTCAGGAGCGAGCCGCTGTCGGCCGCCAGCACCGCGACGGCCGTCTCGTAGGTACCGGCCTCGCTGCGGAACAGGCGTTCCGTCGCCAGCGTGTCGAGGTCGAGCCGGTCGACGAAGGGCAGGTCGCCGTCCGGCGAAGCGCCGCGGCCCACGAGGTAGATGTCGTTGCCGTCCTGGAGAATGGTCGCGCCGGCGGTGCCGCCGCCGGGCCGTTGCCAGGGGAAGCCCGGGTCGCCGTAGCGGTCTTCCGCGCTGCGGTCGAAGAGCGGCCTGGGCTCGTCGCCGCCGACATCGAGCAGCGCGGTGCGGGTCCAGCGGGTCTCGCGGTCATACGAGTTGACGAGCGCCGTGCTGTCCTCCGTCCAGGCGATTCCTGAGAACCTGAACTCGGTCCGCGTCAGCTCACGCGGTCCGCCGTCGAACGGCGCGTCCAGCGTGAACACGTAGTCCCGATGCGGCACCTCGGCCTTCGGGTCGCCGCCGTCCTGGGCCTCGCTCCAGACGAGCGTCGCCGGCGCCGTAGGGTTCCAGCGGTGGCCGCGCGGCCCGGTGGGAACGCCGCCGATCGGCACGGCGTCGGCCAGCGGCAGCGTCGCGATCGTCGCGACCTTGCCGCCGTCCCGGGTCCACACCTCGACCGAGCGCGGGAAGCGGCTCGCCGGGTGCAGCCAGGAGAAGGGCCGTTCGACTCTCTCGACGAGCACGTGCCGGCTGTCCGGAGCGCCCGAGACGCGCGCGTACAGCCCCGGCTCGCCGATCGCGGTCCGCGTCCCGGTGGCCAGGTCGACGGTCTCGATCCGGCTCGTGAAGTGGTACTCGAAGAGCGCCTCGTCGTGCGCGTTCGCGAGCAGGTCCTGGTAGGTGCGCACCGGCGACAGCCGCCCGTCGTGCTCCTGGATGTTGGGGCCGTCCGGCTGCCGCGGCGGCGACGGCGGCGCGCCCCGGGCCGGCACGCGGAACCGGCAGAGCACGCCGCTCGAGTCGAACAGCCACTCGCAGGGATTGCGCCAGGTGGCGTTGAGCGAAGCCGACGTCAGCGCCCGGCGTTTGCCGCTTGCCAGGTCGACGACCCAGAGTTCGATTCCCGTGTCGCGGAGCACGGCGTACGCGAGGTGGGAACCGTCGGGCGAGAACTGGGGCCAGCCGATCGTCGTCCCGTAGGGCGCCTCGATCCGCAATCCGCCATTGTCCGAGTCGTCGAGCCGACGGATCGTCAGCGCCGCCGTCTCCGGCGCCCGCCACGGCCCGCTGTTGCGCGGATCGATCCGGTAGCCCGCAAGCCGCTCCAGCGGCCGCGCCTGCCACGAGATAGGCGGCATGCTCCGGCGGTCCATCAGCACGATGACGTCGCGGTTCGGCCCGACCAGCACGGCCGGCGTCGGCGGCGCGTCGAGAATGTCAACGATCTCCTGCGGCGGGGTGAGATAGCCGCCTGGAGAGCCTGGATGGGACTGTGCCGCGGCCGCACCGGCGAAACCGGCAGCGAGTAGAAGGCAGGCGATGGCGATGGCTGGTCTCATGGCGAATTCCTCCGGTCGGACTTGGCGAACCATACCCGCCCCGTCGAACGCAGGGGCGGACCGTTCGCTAGCATCCTGCCTCCGCCGCTGTCGGCGGGCCAGCGACGAGGAGGAACCGCCGTGAACTCGCGCCTTGAGCAAGCGATCGAGGCCTTCGCGGCCATGGACATCGAGGACGCCGAGGATCCGCGGGAGACGCTCGCGCTCTCGCAGCGCGACATCCTGCGCGAGTACGCGCCGGCCTACGCCCGGTGGCTCGACGCGCACCCGGAGGCGGACGAGGGGCTCTTTCCGGTCGAGCGGGAGTCCGTGGACGAGCAGCGCGAGCGCATGGCGGCGCTCCGGCCGGACGCGGACGAGGACGTTCGGCGCTGGCTCCGCATCCTCCGCTACCGGGAACTGATCCGGGTCGCCGTCGCGGACTTCAGCGGCCTCGACGACTTCGCCGCGACGACGCAGAAGATCTCCCAGGTCGCGGACGTCTGCGTCCAGCGCGCGCTCGATGCGACCGGCCTGGCCGAGGAACCGTTCGCGGTCATCGCGATGGGCAAGTGGGGCGGCCTGGAGGTCAACTACAGCTCGGACATCGACGCGCTTTTCGTCGCCTCGGACGACGTCGACCAGGAGGCGCTTCACCGACTCCAGCGGCAGGCGCCGAAGTTCATCCGTCTGATCTCCGACAACACGGGCGACGGTTTCGTCTTCCGCGTCGACATGCGGCTGCGGCCCGAGGGCAAGATGGGCCCTCTGGTGCGGACGGTGAGCCAGTACCTCCGGTTCTACGAACGCTACGGAATGAACTGGACGTTCCAGGCGCTGATCAAGGCGCGCTTCGCCGGCGGCGACGCGGCCGCCGCCAAGGGGCTGATCGACGGCACGCGGCGCTTCGTCTTCGACCCGGAGAGGTCGCCGGAGACCCTGCTGCGCGAGGTCTTCGAGATGAAGCAGATGATCGAGAAGTCGCTCCGCTCCAAGGGCACAGAGGTCGGCAACGTCAAGCTCGGCGCCGGCAGCATCCGGGACATCGAGTTCATCGTCCAGTTGCTCCAGCTCTACCACGGCGCCGCCAACAAGAGCCTGCGCTCACCGAACACGTTGCAGGCCATGTCGCGGTTGCGGGCGCACCGCGTGATCACCCGGGACGAGTACGACCGCTTGCGCGAGGCCTACATCTTCCTGCGCGTCGTCGAGCACGTGCTGCAACTGGAGCGCGATCTGCCCGTGCGCCAGCTTCCGCGCGAGCCGAAGCAGTGGGCGACGTTCCAGTGGCGGGTGGCCTTCGCACTGCGCCAGCCGCTCGACACCCTCGACCTGGGCGGCCGCTACGAAGAGACGGCGGCCGAAGTCCGCCGCATCTTCGGTGAGTTCTTCGACGAGACGATCGAGTTCCTCGAGCGGAAGCACCGCGTACGGGAGCTCTGCCCGGACCTGCCCGCGGACGTCATCGACGAGCACTTCCGGCGCCTCGAGAGCGCCTACTTTCTCGCCCACCCGGTGGAGGAGGTGGCGCGCCACGTCGAACTGATTCACGAACTCGACGCCGAGCGACTGTGCCGGGTCGACGTGCGGCACGTCGGCTCGACTCGCCGGGTGACGGTGGTCGCCAACGACTACCAGGGAGAGTTCGCCAAGATCTGCGGCCTGCTGGCGGCCTACGGCCAGTCTATCCTGAGCGGCAGCTCCTACACCTACCAGGACGCGGGCGACATGGAGTTCTACCGGCGGCCCGGAAGGGCGAAGGGGCGTCGTTCGACGCGGCCCGGCGGCCGCCGCGGCCGCCAAGGCCGGCGCAAGGACCAGAGGTCGCGGCACTCGACGCATGGCCCCACGCGCATCGTGTACTCGGCGGAGGTTCAGCCGGCGCCGGCCCATGCCTCCCGTGTCTTCTCCTGGGCGGACTTCGAGCGGGACCTGAACAGGCTTCTCGGTCTCCTGGCCACGGGTGACGCGCAACGCGCCAATGAGGAACTGACCCTGCGCGTGATGGAGGCCGCACGCCTGGCCGATCCGGGCGCCGACGCGGAGCAGGTCATGCCGCCCATCTCGATCTCGGTCGACAACGAGTCGGACGAGCACTGCACGATCCTGGAGATCCGAAGTCCCGACAGCTTCATGTTCCTGTTCGAGTTCTCCAACGTCCTCTCCACCCGCGACTACTGGATCGACAAGGTGGAGTTCGACACGGTCGAAGGCGAGGTGCGCGACCGGCTGTTCGTGACGACGCGGAGCGGCGGCAAGATCGAGGATCGCATCGGCGTCGACCACCTGCGGCTGACCGTGACGCTGATGAAGCAGTTCGCGCGGCGGCTGGCGGTGGCGCCGAACCCGCAGCTCGCGCTGCGGCAGTTCGGGGCGCTGATCGACGCGGCCTGCAAGCAGGTCGCCGATCCGACGCAGGCCCTCGCCTCGTCACTCGACGAACTGGCGCGCGTGCTGGGTGCCGGCACCTGGCTCTGGGAGGAGTTCCTGCGCCGTCAGCACGAGAACCTGATGCCGCTGCTCGAAGGCATGGCCGACCTCGACCTGGGCGCCGGGCGAGGAGATCTGGAGCGCCGTCTCGATGCCGCGCTCGAAGCGCAGCAGGCGCCGGACGAGCCGCTCAACCGCTTCAAGGACGACGAGATCGGGCGTATCGACATGCGCCACCTGACGCGGCGGATCGAGCGATTCAGCGACTTCGGCGAAGAACTCTCGACGCTCTCCGATGTCGTGCTCACGCGGGCGGCGACCGAAGCGGTCGGGGAAACCGCCGGAGATGGGGCGGAGCCTGGCGTCTGGTGCCTCTGCGCGCTCGGGAAGTGGGGCGGACGTGATCTGGGATACGCGTCGGACGTCGAGTTGATGTTCGTCTGGGATGCCGAGCCGTCTCGGCTCGCACGGGCCGGCGAGTTCTACGAGCGGGCGGCGCAGCGGCTGGCACGCCTGATCCGCGCCAAGCGCGACGGGATCTTCGAACTCGACTGGCGGCTGCGGCCGGGCGGCGCTTCGTCGCCGCTCGCCGCCTCGTTTCAGCGCTTCGTCTCGTACTACAGCGTCGACGGCGAGGCGGATCCGTACGAGCGCCAGGCGCTGGTGCGGCTTCGCACCGTGGCCGGCGATCCGGACCTGGCCGCCCGCGTCGAGACGCACCGCCGGGAGTTCGTCTTCGATCCGCGGCCGCACGATGTGGCACGGATCCGGCATCTGAGGAACCGTCAACGCTCGGAACTCGTGACCCGCGGCACGACGAACGCGAAGTTCAGCGCCGGCGGTCTGCTGGACGCCGAGTACTTCGTCCAGGTGAGGCAGATCGCGGCCGGCGCAACCGACCCGGAGGTGCGCCAGACGAACACTCTCGACGCGCTCGCCGCGCTCCACGAGCGCGGCTACTTGCCGGACGAGGAGTTCGAGCAGATCGGCGAGGGCTACCGGCTCCTGCGCGCGGTGATCAACTGCCTGCGGATCGTACGCGGCCACAGCAAGGATCTCGTGATCCCCGCGTCGGACACGAGCGAGTTCCGGTTCCTCGCGAGGCGCCTCGTCAGCCTGGGCCAGTTGCCGGACGAGGAGGGCGCCTGGGACCGGATCGCCGAACGGATGACGGCCCTCGAGCGGCTGTTCAACGGCCTCTCGGACTGAGCCTCGCACCCGGCGGAGGCCAGACGAAGAAACGCGCCGGGGAGCGAAAGCTCCCGCGGCGCGCTCTCCGCAGATGCGATGCGGCTGATTCAGCCGATCGCGACGTTGCCCGTTTCGCCCGTACGAATGCGGATCGTCTCGTCGAGCGGCATCACGAAGATCTTGCCGTCGCCGACCCTGCCGGTCTTGGCGCCCCTCGAGATGGCGTCGATCACGATGTCGACGTAGTCGTCGTTCACGGCGATCTCTATCTTGAGCTTGCGCAGCAGGGCGCCCGCTTCCTTGTGGCCCCGGTAGACCTCGGAGACGCCCCGCTGCCGGCCGCGCCCCATCACGTTGGAGACGGTCAGGAGGTGAATCTCCTTCTGTTCCAGGAGGTCGAGGACCTCCTGCATGCGGTCGGGCTGAACGATTGCCACGATGTACTTCATGTCATTCCTCCTTCGGCCCTAGTCAACCAGGGTGTAGGCGTTTTCACGGTGGTCGGTGAGGTCGAGACCGATCCGCTCCTCGTCATCGCTGACGCGCAGGCCGACGATCAGGTCGACGATCTTGAGCAGGATGAAGGACACGACCGCGGCCCAGACGATGGTGTAGGCAACAGCCTTGAGCTGAATCAGAACTTGTCCGGCGTTGCCGTAGAACAGGCCGTTCGCGTCGTTGCCGGGCACGGCGTCGGTGGCCCAGAGGCCGGCCGCAACCGCGCCCCACATGCCGGCGACTCCGTGGACGCCGAAGACGTCCAGCGAGTCGTCGTAGCCGAGCTTGGACTTGAGCCAGGTGACGGCGAGGTAAGCGAACACGGAAGCGCCCGCGCCGACGCCGATCGCGCCGATCGCGCTGACCGAGCCGCAGGCCGGCGTGATCGCCACCAGTCCGGCGACGGCGCCGGTGATGACGCCCAGAAGCGTCGGCTTCGAGTCGCGGATCCAGTCGATCAGGCCCCAGGCGGCTGCGGCAGTGGCCGTGGCGACCTGGGTGACGACGAAGGCGTTGGCGGCCGAGCCGTTGGCCGCGACCGCGCTGCCCGCGTTGAAGCCGAACCACCCGAACCAGAGCAGCCCGGTACCGAGGACGGCAAAGGGCAGATTGTGGGGCGGAGAGGTATGCACGGGATAGTCGCGCCGCCGGCCGAGGACGATCGCCGCGACCAGGGCGGAGACGCCCGCGTTGATGTGGACCACGGTGCCGCCCGCGAAGTCCAGGGCCCCGTCGCCGCCGAGGCCGAAGAAGCCTTCCGAACCGCCCCAGACCCAGTGGCAGACCGGAGCGTAGACGACCAGAAGCCAGGCGCTCATGAACAGGCAGATGGCGCTGAACTTCATTCGTTCGGCGAAGGCGCCGATCATGAGAGCGGGCGTGATGATCGCGAACATGCCCTGGAAGATCATGAACAGCGGCGCCGGGATGCCGGTGCCGTCCCAGGCGTCATAGCCGAGGCCGCCCAGCAGGAAGTAGTCGCCGCCTCCGATCACGCCGCCCAGGGCGTCGGAACCGAAAGCGAGGCTGAAGCCGACGATGACCCAGAGCACCGTCATGATTCCCATGCAGAGGAAGCACTGCATGAGGATCGAGAGGACATTCTTGCGACGGACCAGTCCGCCGTAGAAGAACGCCAGTCCCGGCGTCATCAGCAGCACCAGGGCGCTGGCCGTCAGCATCCAGGCCGTGTCGCCGCTGTCCACGCCGTCCTGGGCTGCTGCCGGCGAAGCGGCCAGCAGGGCCAGGAGCAACGTCAGTCCCAGGGCCGGAACCAGACGAAACGTCCGGCCTCGCGTTCTGAAGCTCATTCGAGTACCTCCTCGTAGTTCGGTTGGCCCGGCCGAGCGTCTCGGTCGTCGCCCCCCTTGGGGTCTCAGCCGAGGTCAGGTTCCGGAACTGACGGCCGGGCGTGCCCCCTCATGTATCGAGAATCGTGCCAACCGTGCGGGTTGCTTCCGGTCGCGGTCGCCGGCCCGGGCGGCGGCCGGACGGCGACCGGGAAACCCCCGGTTCCATGGGACTTGGAGTCGAACCAGGGACGCCCCGGGGAGCCCCCGGACAGGCTCAGCGACCGGCTCGACGAAGCGGTCGACTCGTATTGGTCGCACAGGAATGTGCGACCGGTATCTGGGAGCGACAGATTTGTCGCGCCTCTCTGCGCCCCGGCTCAGGGGAGATCGAGCGCCGGGTTGCGGTCGAAGAAGTCGAAAGGCCGCAGTTCGAAGCCGTGCCACATGACCGGCATCACGGGCCAGTCCTCGGCCCGGGGCAGGTGGTGCATGCCGACCGTGTGCCAGATCACGAGGTCCTCGTCGCTGATGGACCGGTTCGCTTCGGTCCAGGCCGGCAGGCCCATTCCCGGCTCGCTCAGGGTGGGATGGTCGCCGGCGGCGAAACGTTCCTCCGGATCGTACGGCGTCACCCAGAGGTGATGCTCGATGAACCCGGCGCGCCGGAGTGAGTAGTCGTCGGCCACGAACAGGTGGTTCGCATTGCGCCCCGGCATCAACTGGTAGCTCGTGGGGTAGCCGACCGCGTTCCGGCGGCTCGTACTCAGAATCCGCCACAGCGCGGGCTGCGCGAGGTTGATGTCGAGCTGGGCGTCCTGCTCGGTCTGGGCGGCGTGGGGCTCCTGGACCCAGAGGCTTCGCCGGGGATGGTCGGCCGGCAGCTCCCGCGTGACCAGGCGGTCCGCCACGAAGCGGTTGTCGGCGCCATCGACGTCGAGGTCGAGGCGGTAGCTGAAGTAGTGGTCGTGGTTCACGCCGATGACGTTGCGGTCGAGAAAGCGGCCGTAGGCGTCGGCGGCCGTCCCCGCCTGGAGGGCGTCGACGGCGGTTGCGTTGACGGGGCCGGCCGCCGGAGTCGGCGGGATGGCCGAAGCGGCGCTCGTCGCCTTGACCTCTAGGAGGCCGGTGGCGCCGACGCGGGCCTCGATCGAGCCGTCCTGGCGGAAGATCCAGTCGAGCAGGTAGTCGTAGTTGCCGACCACGGCGGCCGTGCGCACGACGAGGTCACGGCTCTTTCTGCTGTCCGGCTGTTCGTCCTCGTAGTGCCGCCAGGACGGGTCTCCGGTCTCCCGCTCGTAGATGCAGGTGGTCCGGGGCACCGTGCGCGGCCGGCCCTGGGAGTTCGTGTTGATCGAGTCGATGTAGACCGCGTGATCCGGGCAGTCCCGGCCGCGCAGCAGCGGCTTGGCAAGACCGCCGGCAGGGAACTCGCCGGCATCGATGAAGTTGCGGGCGTACCAGGCGAAGGCCGGGTCCATGTAGGGCACGTAGATCTCGGACAACTGGCCCTGGTACATGACCGGGCGCGGACTCTCGTCGGGGCTCTCCCGGTAGTCGACGAGGGATACGACGAGGCCGGTGCGCTGGTCGGGCCGCAGGTGGAAGGTCCAGTTCTGCCAGCTCACCTGGTAGCCGTTCAAGTCGAAGCCGACGCCCTCGGGCAGCTCCAGCCTGAAGGGGCCCGCGATCTCGCGCGGATCGTCGAGCGTCGTGCGGTCGTAGTCGGCGTCCACGTCGGGGATCGGCGCCACGCCGTCGTCGGCGACCCTGAGCACCTCGCCGGCGGTCAGGTCGACCACCGCGGTCAGGCCCTCGACCTGTCGCGCCCAGGTGTTCCTGGCGCCGCGGGCCTCGGAGCAGCGGACATGTCCGAGCCGGCGACCCTTCTCCTCCTCGGTACCGAAGTAACCGGGCGGGATCGTCGAGCAGTCCAGGAAGCTCGTGTCGGTGATGCCCCGCTTCTCGAGCCCCGCGATGAAGTCGGGATGTTCGAGCACCTTGCCGACCACCGCGCCGAACTCGCCGAGGCTCCAGTTCGGCTGGACGCCGATGAGCTGCGTCCAGGCGGAGACCTCTTCGGCGGCGAGGTCGACCGTCGCCTCGAACGTGTCGTCGCCCTGGCGCACGAGGGCGTAGGCGGCTCTCGGCATCTCGTCGCCCTCCCGCCAGCCGCGGACGACCTCCTTGTCCGGCTCGCTCAGCGTGAGTTGCGAGAAGGTCGTTTCGGCGTCGAGCCGCCCCGCGTCGCGCAGGATCTCGAGCGCACGCCACACCTCCTGGTAGCTGAGTTGATCGAGCGGGTGGTTCGCGGCGGCCGCGGGCACGGCGGCCGCCACGAGAAGACAGAGAGTCAGGCGGAGGGCTGGCTTGCGCATGGTTGCTCCCTTGAGGCCTCGGATGGTGAGGCCGTGTCGGCGGCTCCAGGACTGGTTGCCCGCAGTCTAGCGGTCAGGGCAGGTCGAGCGCGGGGTTGCGGTCGAAGAAGTCGAACGGGCGGAGCTCGAAGCCGTGCCAGAGGGTTGGCATGACCGGCCAGTCCTCGGCGCGCGGCAGGTGGTGCATGCCGACGGTGTGCCAGAGGACGATGTCGGTGTCCTGGATCGGCCGGTCGGCCTCCGTCCATTCCGGCAGCCCCATGCCCGGCTCGCTGAGCGTCGGGTGATCGCCGGCGGCGAAGCGTTCGCCGTCCTGCTGCGGCGTGACCCAGAGGTGGTGGTCGATGAAGCCGGCGCGCCGCCGCGGGTAGTCGTCCGCCGACAGCAGCGTGTTCGTGTTCCGGCCGGGCATCACCTGGAAGCTGGTGGGGTAGCCGACGGCGTTCCGGCGACTCGTGCTCTGCACCCGCCACAGCGTGGGCCGGTTCAGGTCGATGTTGAGGCGGGCGTCGTGTTCGCTTGAAGCGATCCGGGGTTCCTGGACCCAGAGGCTGCGCCGGGGATGGCCGTCGGGGAGGGTGCGGGCGACCAGCCGGTCGGCGACGAAGCGGTTGTCCGTGCCGTCGACGTCGATGTCGAGCCGGAAGCTGAAGTAGTGGTCGTGGTTGACCGCCACGACGTTCTCCTGGACGAAGCGGCCGTAGGCGTCGGCGGAGGCGTTGCCGAGCAGGGCGTCCGCCGCCGCCGGGTTCGCGGGCCCGGCGGCCGGCGTCGGCCTGACCGCCGAGGCGGCTGCCGTGGTCTCGAAGGCGAGGATTCCGGTCGCCCCGACCCGGACCTCGATCGAGCCGTCCTGCCGGAAGATCCAGTCGAGCAGGTAGTCGTAGTTGCCGACGTTGCCTCCGACCCGCACCACCAGGTCCCTGCTCTTCCGGCTCTCCGGCCGCTCGGAGGAGAAGTGCCGCCAGGAAGGGTCGCCGGTCTCACGCTCGTAGACGCAGATGGTGCCCGGCACGGTCCGGGGATAGCCGTTGGCGCCGGTCTTCGTCGAATCGACGTACAGGGCATGATCCGGACAGTCGTCTCCGGGCATCAACGGCTTGCCGAGGCCGCCCGCGACGAACTCGCCGGCATCGATGAAGTTCAGGGTGTACCAGTCGAACCTGGGGTCCATGTAGGGCACGAAGATCTCGGACAGATGCCCCTGGTAGAGCACCCGGCGCGGTGCGGCCTCGGGGCTCCCGCGGTAGTCGACCAGCGACACGACGAGGCCCGTGCGCTGGTCGGGGCGGAGGTGGAAGCTCCAGTTCTGCCAGCTCACCCGGTAGCCGTCGACCTCGAATCCGTGGCCGAGCGGTTGGCGGATCTCGAGCGGGCCGGCGATCTCCCTCGCCTCCCCGAGCATGTCGCGGAAGTCCGTCGGGACGGCGCGAATCGGACCGGGGCCCTCGTCGACGACGCGGAGCACCTCCTCGGTTTCGAGGTCCACGACCGCGACCAGGCCCTCGACCGCCTGCTGGCTGACGCCGTCGGGCTCGCCGCAGCTCACGTGTGCGATTCGCCGGCCCTGCTCCTCCTCCGTCCCGAAGTAGCCGCGCGGCCCGGCGCCGCAATCGACGAACGTGAGATCGGTGATGCCGCGCGCCTCGAGGCCGGCGAGGAAGTCGGGGTGTTCCAGGACCTTGTCCGTCAGCGAGTCGTACTCGCCGCCGTGCCAGTTCGGCTCGACCCCCTCGAGCGGCTCCCAGGACACGACCTCATCCGCCGCCAGATCGACGATCGCCTCGAACGTGTCGCTGTCCTTGCGCGCCAGGGCGTAGGCCCTGCGGGGCATCGGTTCGCCCGGCTTCCAGGCCAGGACATCCCGCTTGGCGGGCTCCTGGAGCGCCAACTGGGAGAACTTCGTGTCCTTGTCCAGGTGGCCGGCGTCACGGAGGAGGACCAGCGTACGCCAGATTTCCTGGTGGCTCAGGGGATCCAGCGGATGCTCAGCCGCCAGTGCCGGGAGGCCGGCGGCCAGCGTGGTGATGAGAACGACGTGCAGGAGGGGCTTTCTCATGGCGGTTCCTCGTACCGCGTCGCCGGGTCTTTGCGCCCACGGCCGCGGAGCAGGTGTGGTCCGGTCGGGTCAGACCACCCTATCGCGGTGCTTGGGGGCGGTAGACTCTCGAACCAGTGAGTTTGCGCATCGTTCCGCCACCTGCGCGCCCCAGGGTGGCGCACGAAGCGGCTCCGGTTCCAGCGGCGCCACGTCGCTGGCCGGGACCGCAGGGCCGGCAGTTGTTCCGTCAGGCCGCGGACGGAAACAGCCCTCGCCAGGTGAAGACGAGCTTCGCGCTGCAGTTCCTGCACCGGATCGTCGGCCTGGAGCACCTGAACTTCGGGATATGGAACGAGGACGATCCTCTCGACGTGGCCGGCCTGCGCCGCGCCCAGGAGCGCCTCGTGGCGCGGCTCCTCGAACTGTTTCCGACCGGCGTGTCCTCCGTGCTCGACATCGGCTGCGGCACAGGCGTCATCAGCGAGCGGCTGACCGCTCTCGGCTACGACGTCGAAGGCCTGTCACCCGATCCGTACCACGGCAAGCTGTTCACGGAGCGGCTGCCGGATCGACGCTTCCATCTGGGCCGCTTCCAGGAGTTCGAGCCGGACCGCCGGTACGACGTCCTGTTCCTGTGCGAGTCGGCGCAGTACGTGTGGCTCGACGAGTTCTTCGACGCGGTCCGGCGGTCGCTGGCCCCGGGGGGCTACGTGCTGCTCTGCGACTACTTCACCGTGGACGCGGGCGAGACGGGCAAGCCGAAGAGCGGTCACCCGCTCGACGACTTCCTCGCCCGGGCCGAGGCGGGCGGCCTCGTTCTCGAGACGGATGAAGACGTGACGCCTTCGGTCCTGCCGACGCTTCGTCTCGGGCAGGCGATCGTGGAACGCTTCGGCCGCGGCGTCGTGAACCTCGCGCGCGAAGCGTCGACGCAGCGCTTCCCTCGCCTGGCCGGCGCCGCCTGGCGTCTGGCCGGGCCGGTGACCCGCTGGCTTGACCGGCTGGACCGGCTGCTCGATCCGGAGGTGTTCGAGCGCACAAGGTGCTATCGGGTGATGCGCTTCCGGAGCGCGTCGTAGGCGGATGGCCTTGCGGGTCGCGGTCGCGGCTGGCCTGTGCCTGGTGCTCGGGGCCGCTGGCTTGGCCGCGTCCAGCGAGATCCCGCGGGCGGTCACTCTTGCCGGGAACGAGGTCGCGGCGCCGGCGGGCCTGGGCGCGCGGTCGATTCTCGTCGTGAGCTTCCATCGCGTCGCGAACGGCGGCGCACGGGAGTGGCGGCGCGTTCTCGACGACGATCCGCGGACGGAGGGCTGGTCGGTCTACACCGTGGTCGTGCTCGAAGGAGCGCCCGCGTTCGTTCGGCGGATGGTGGTCCGGGCGCTCCGCGGCGACGTTCCCCCGGCGCGCCAGGAGTCGTTCCTGGTTGTCGAGGAGGGCGCGGACGGGTGGCGAGAACTTGCCGGCTCGAACGGCGAGGAGGAGGATCGTGCCGACGCCGTCTTCGTGGTGCGGCTTGAGAACGGCGAGGTCTGCGGCCGCTACCGCGGCTTGGTTTCGGGAGTGGCGCTGAGCGACCTGCTCAGCGCGTCCTGCGAGGACTGAGGCCCCTCAGCACTCCAGGCAGAACCCCACTCCCGCGGTCACCGCCCGGGACTTGTTGCCGAACCACGGCGGAATGACCGCGGCGAAGCCTCCGGCTGGACCGCCGGCGGCGACGATCAGCAGATCGTCGGGCGACTGGAGCGCCGGGTACTCCTGGTTCCGGTTCGCGGCGCTGACCACCGCGGCCTTGCCCACCCGTTCCCAGTCGCCGCGGCGGACTCGCGCCTGCTGGTGCAGGTACTCGCGAATGTCGGCCTTGCTCCAGCCGGCGCCGGCCAGCCGGTCCCGCAACTGCGGCGGCAGGACGAGGCAGTGGTTGCCTGCCCAGATCGAGTAGTGGAGGAGATTCGCCCGCATCTCGGCCGCGATCGTGTCGAGGATCGGCTCCGGATCCGTCGTCCACTCGTTCATGATCTGCCGCGGCGCGCCGGCGGCGAAGACCGTCACCGTCGACGTGGCGTCGGGCGCCCCACGTTCGGCGGCAAGAGACGGCCACGGCGAACCCTCCTCGTCCTCGGCGAGGCAGTAGCCGAGCTTGCCCGGGTGTCCCAGGGTCGAACGGTCGAGTTCTCCCGGCCGGACCCCGAGCAGGTTGCGGAGGATGAGCCGCACGGTCCGGCCGATCGCCAGCGAGGCCCGGTCGGCGCCGCCGAGCGCGTTGAACGTCCCGGTCATTCCCAGTTCCCGGCGGATCGGCCCGTTCACGACGATCAGCACCGCACAGCCGCCCGTGCTCGACGTGGCGCCGTGCAGCAGGAACGCCGGATCGCACATCGCCTCGACCACGGCGGCGACGACCGCGAAGTCGCGCGGCCGGCAGCCGGCCATCACGGCGTTGATCGCCGCCTTCTCGGCCGTGATCGCGCGACCGCGGACCGTTTCCACGCCCAGCACCTGGCCCGGCTCCATGACGGCCGCCTCGACGGCTGCCGCCACTCGTTCCGGCGTCGGCGGCGTGATGGGCAACCCGTCCGTCCAGCCGCGGGCCTCGAACAGGTTGCGCACTCCATCGTCGTCGCCGGCGGCGTGAACCGAGGCGAGAGCGGCGGCGGCCGGTTCGGCGGCGGATCGTTCGTCGTTCATGGCAACCGGTAATCAGCCTACCGGTGCCGGGGCTCCGAGGACCAGTCGTGGGGGTACGATCAGACGTTCCGACTAAAGGAGGACGATGAACATGTCTGTACAGCGCGGCAAGCCGATCCTGACTGGGCCTGGACGGAGCTACCGGTGGTTGGTCGTCGCGATCGCGATGCTGCTGGCGTTCGCCGCCTGCGCCGGACCTGTCGCGGACACCGAGGCCGCCGACGCCGCGGAGTCTGTGAATCCCGATGTGGAGAACCTGGGTCCCAGAGATCAGGTGCTGTTCTGGACGCCGGAACAGCAGATCGCGGGTTACCGGAACGCGGACCTCGTGGCCGACGCCCGCTGGTTCGAGGCCTCGGACGATCCGTACCCGCTGGCGCCGGCGCCGCGGGACCTGTCGGCGGTGACCTACGAGGTCGAGGGCGAGACCTTCACGGTCGAGGACTACATCCGCGACCGGCGGATCGCCGGCCTGCTCGTGGTCAAGGACGACGAGGTCCTCTTCGAGCGCTACGGCCTGGGCAACGACGAGAACTCGCGTTGGATCTCGTTCTCGATCGCCAAGTCCGTCGTCTCGATGCTCTATGGCGCCGCGATCGCCGACGGCTACATCGACAGCGTCGACGATCCGGTCACGAAGTACCTGCCGCTGCTCGCGGGCGGCGGCTACGACGGCGTGTCGATCAGGGACGTGCTGCAGATGTCCTCCGGCGTCGACTGGAACGAGGACTACGCGGACCCCGAGTCCGACGTGGCGACGTTGCCGGGGCCGATCGTGCAGCAGACGCGGTACATGGCGGCGCTCGAGCCGCTCCATTCCCCCGGCGAGGTCTTCAACTACAACACTGGCGAAACGAACATGGCCGGCGCCGTGCTGCGGGCGGCGATCGGCAACAACCTCTCGACCTACCTGGAGCACAAGGTCTGGGGTCCGTTCGGTATGGAGGCCGACGCGAACTGGCTGCTTCACGAGGAGGGCGGCGGCGAACTGGGGGGTTGCTGCATCAACGCGACGCTGCGCGACTACGCCCGGATCGGGATCTTCGCGATGAACGGCGGCGTCCTGCGCGACGGCACGCGGGTGCTGCCGGAAGGCTGGATGGAGGAGTCCACGACCCCCAGCAGCGGCTACGAGGGCTACGGCTACCTGTGGTGGCTGGCCGGCGAGGGCGTCTTCGCCGGCATCGGCATCTTCGGCCAGTACCTGTGGATGGACCCGGCGGGCGGCATCGTGATCGTCACCCACAGCGCCTGGCCGTACGCGACGAACCCGGAGTACAGCCGCCACCGCGCCGCGTTGGTCGAAGCGCTCGCCGACGCCGTCCGGTAGCGCTGCCGGCGGAGAGCGCAGAGGAAGGTCGGCCTTCGGCCGGCGATTCAAAGCCGCCTTCGGCGGCGGCGGGTCAGAAGACCCGCGCACCCAGCAGACCCCTGCCGCCGAAGGCGGCCTAGGAAGCGAGCCGGCCTTTGGCCGGCTTCCTCTCCCGAGAGCGCCGGCGGTGCAGCCACTGGCCGGTGGGTAACGCGGCCGCGACCACGACGAGAATCCACGGCAGGACGCCCTCGGGCACCGCGTCCGTCAGCGGCGCCAGAGGCCGGTACTGCAGGAGGTCCGAGCCCCGATCGCCCGTCCAGTGCCAGGCAGTGTGGACGATGAGCGCCGAGACGAGGATGATCCCCCAGCGCTCGTCGGGCAGGCGGCGGAAGACGAAGTCCATCAGGGGAATCAGCAGCAACAGGACGAGGAGTTGGCCGAATTCGACGCCGACGTTGAAGGCGAGCAGCGAGGTGACGAGGTGGGAGCCCGCGAACTGGAGGGACTCGCTGAGCGCGAAGGAGAAGCCGAAGCCGTGGACGAGGCCGAAGCCGAACGCGGCGGTCCAGCGCCGTTCCTGGCCGACTCCGAGGATGTTCTCGAACGCCATGTAGACGATGGACAGGGCGATCAGGACTTCGACCAGGGTGGGAAACCAGAGCGCTCGCGGCGCGAGGCCTGCCGCCGAGGCGATCAGGGTGATCGAGTGGGCGACGGTGAACGAGGTGACGACGAGAACGAGTTGACGGAGCTTGCGGAGCGGCGCCACCAGGCAGACCAGGAAGAGCAGGTGGTCGAGACCGCTCAGGATGTGCTCGAAGCCCATCGCGATGAAGTGGATCGAAGCCTGCGCCCAGTTCGGGTCGAGCCGGACCCTGCCAGGTTCGGCGGCTAGCTGAAGCATCCGCGAGTCGCCGTCCGGCGACTCGTACCGGATGACGGTGAGAACGCGGATGCCGAGCCGGCCGAAACGCGGATCGATCGAGAATCGCGGGCGTTCGCCGGTGCTCCACGCACCGAGCGGAGTCTCCAGGTGGACGTCGAGCAGCGCCTGCCGCCAGATGAGCTGCGTCGTCGGAGGCAGGGGTGGCCCGCGGATGTGGGCAAGGGCGCGGTCGAAGTCGGTGAAGGAACGGTCCGACGGGATCGACAGCCGGACGGCCTGAACGGTCGTGGGCAGCAGCTTCTCGCGGCCGGCGTAGAGGTCGAGGTTGGGCGTGATCCAGCGGTTGGCGGCTTCCACGAGCAGGTTGCTCGCGTTCAACTCGTCGAGATCCAGGATGCCCCGGTAGTCGACCGGGAACTGCATCTCCTGCATCGCTTCGAGCGGCGTGCGCACGAGCACCTGGAGCCGATCTTCCTGCTGTCTGACCAGCACCTGGACCGTGACGCTGCCGGGCACCTCGTGGGCGGCGGCGGAGCCGGCGGCGAGGAGCAGTGGCGCGGCGGCGAGGAGGGCGCCGGGGAGGGTGGGCCGGCGGTTGTCGTTGGAACGGTGGCGGTTCAGGGGGTGAATGCTAGCCCCGTTGTACACTGCCTTCGAATCCAATCACGAGGAAGGTCGACGATGACTTCGAAGCGTTCGCACTGTGCTCTCGGCTGCATTGCGGCCCTTGGACTGGTCCTCGCTGCCTGCGGCGACGGTGGCGGCTACGGCGGGGACGCGGTTGTCGGCGACGGACCGATGGCGCCGCGCTTCGAGGTCGACCCGTTCTGGCCGCAGCCGCTGCCGAACCACTGGATTCTCGGCCCGGCGATCGGCGTCGCGGTCGACTCCCGCGACCACGTCTGGATCGTCCACCGGAACACGCCGGGCGCCTTCGGCGCGATCAACGAGATCGGCGCGGCGCAGGATCCGCCCCTCTCCGAGTGCTGCATCCCGGCGCCGCCGGTGCTCGAGTTCGACCCGGACGGCAACCTGGTCGGACACTGGGGCGGTCCGAGCGAGACGGGCGAGTACGAATGGCCGGCGTCGAACCACGGCATCCTCGTCGACCACATGGACAACGTGTGGATCGGCGGCAACGGCGGCGGCGACTCCCACACGCTGAAGTTCACCCGCGACGGCCAGTTCCTCATGCAGGTGGGCAAGGCGAACGCCCTCGTCAACGAAGGGGCCGGCGAGGACGAGCCCCGGTTCGTCCGCAACAGCCACGACATGGAGAACTTCGGCCGCGTGGCGAAGCTCTCGGTCGATCCGGCGGCGAACGAGGTCTACGTCGCCGACGGCTACTTCAATCGGCGCGTGGTCGTGATCGATGCCGACACGGGCGAGTTCAAGCGCTTCTGGGGCGCCTACGGCGAGGCGCCGGACGACGAACTGGACCTGGGCCAGTACGCGCCCGGCGATCCGCCGGCGACGCAGTTCCGCGGTCCGGTCCACTGCGCCGACATCGCGGCCGACGGCCTGCTCTACGTCTGCGACCGGGCCGCCGACCGCATTCAGGTCTTTCAGGCCGACGGCACGTACGTCGAAGAGGTCTTCATCGCGCCCGAGACGCTCTCGCAGGGTTCGACCTGGGACGTCGCCTTCTCGCCCGACGACGAGCAGAAGTTCCTCTACCTGGCCGACGGCCAGAACATGAAGGTCCACGTGATCGAGCGCGCGAGCATGGAGGTGCTCTACGCCTTCGGCGACGGCGGACGCCAGCCCGGCCAGTTCTTCGCCGTCCACAGCATCGCCACGGACTCGAAGGGCAACATCTACACGACGGAGACCTACGAGGGGAAGCGGCTCCAGAAGTTCGTGAACATGGGAATGCGGCCGGTGCCGGAGGAGGACCTGGGGACGCCCTGGCCTTCGGACTAGCCGGGCAACGAGGACGCGTCGAGCGGTTGCCCTGTCTGCCGGCCTAGTAGGATCCGAACGCGCCGCAGGCCCATCGCCTTGAAGCGCCTCTTGATGAACCGTTACCACCAGGGCACCGAACGGCGAACGGTGAGTTGCGTCTACCTTGACTACGCCGCGACGACGCCTGTAGCACCGGAGGTCGCGGAGGCGATGTCCCGTTGCTTGGGGCTGGAGGGGCTCTTCGGCAATGCGGCCTCGCGGCCGCATCGATTCGGCGTCGAGGCCAAGGCGGCGGTGGAAGCGGCCCGCGAACAAGTGGCCCAACTCGTGGCTGCCGACCCGGCTGAGATCGTCTGGACCTCCGGGGCTACCGAGTCGATCAATCTGGCGATCAAGGGTGCCGCCTGCGGTGCGCGCGGCCGTGGCCGACATATCGTCACTTCGTCAATGGAGCACAAGGCGGTCCTGGATTCCTGTGCTCGACTGGCCCGGGAGGGGTTCGAGGTTACGCTGGTCGACCCCCACACTGACGGAACGGTCACATGGCAGAGCATCGAGCGTGTATTGCGGCGCGACACGATTCTCGTCTCCCTCATGCACGTGAACAACGAGATCGGCACGATCACCGACGTGGCGGCCGTTGGACGCCTTGCGCGGGAGCGCGGCGTCGTCTTCCACGTTGACGCGAGCCAAAGTGCGGCCCGCTTGCCGCTGGATGTACGGGAGATACGGGCGGATCTCGTTTCCCTGAGCGGCCACAAAATGTACGGTCCGAAGGGGGTTGGCGCGCTCTACGTACGGAGTTCCTGTCCCTCCCCGCTTGAACCTCAGATGCATGGCGGCGACCAGGAACAAGGCCTTCGTTCCGGCACCCTCGCCACTCACCAGGTTGTGGGGATGGGCAAGGCCGCCGAGCTGGCGTGTGAGCGCCTGGACGAAGATGCTGAGGCGACGGCGGCGCTGGACCGGCGACTCCGGGTTCTACTAGAAGAGATCCCCTGCAGCTTCCTGAATGGCAACCAGGGAGTTCGAGTGCCGGGAATACTCAGCGCCGGCTTTGCCAGCATAGACAGCGAGGCCTTGCTAGTGGCCCTTCGGGACGAAGTGGCGATCTCATCAGGTTCGGCCTGTACTTCGGCCCGCGTGGAGCCGTCCCATGTCCTGACTGCGCTTCGGCTGTCCGAGGAGGCGGTAGCCTGCTCGGTTCGATTCAGCTTAGGCCGGAGTACGACAGTGGAGGAAGTGGACTTCGCCGTGGCGCGACTGAGAGAGACGATAGCCGACCTTCGGCAGCTTTCTTCAAGCTGGACCGAGGTTGGGACGTCTGGTCGGCAGCCCGAAAGGCACGCTCAAGAGCAGCGTTGGGTCACGGCATGACTGCGGTGGTCTCTTCAGGCCAGTCCGCCGATGCTGGCGGGGGCGTCGCCGAGGTCGTCAAGCGGCTCGGTGCCGCCAAGCTCGCCATCAGGGAGCAGTATCTGGCTGGCCATGCTCATCCGTGGGTCGTCGCATTCTCGGGCGGCAAGGACTCCACGCTTCTGCTTCAATTGACTTGGGAGGTCATCGCAGACCTGCCGCCAGCCAAGCGGTGTCGCAGGGTGTACGTCGTGGGCAACGACACGCTAGTCGAGTCGCCACTCGTCATCGGTCACCTGCGAACGACGCTTAGGGGGATCGGGGGGGCGGCGGCCGCCGCCGACCTGCCCATCGAGACCCGGATCACGAGGCCTCACGTCGATCAGACATTCTGGGTCAACGTGATCGGCCGCGGCTACATACCGCCGACTCGGAACTTCCGTTGGTGTACGGACCGGATGAAGATCCATCCGACCAACCGGCTCCTCGCCAATCTCATCCGCCCCCATGGCGGTGCTGTCCTGCTGGTGGGCACGCGCAGGAGCGAGTCCGACAACCGGCGTCGGACGATGGACAGGCGCGGGGTTGTGGCCGGGAAGCTGAACCCGCACGCCACCATGGATCGCTGCTGGATGTTCGCCCCGCTCGCCGACTTTGAGGACCAGGATGTCTGGCTGGTGCTGATGCAGCGACGACCGCCTTGGGGCGGCACCCATAGGAATCTGATCACGCTCTACCGCAATGCCGGCGGAGGCGAATGTCCCCTCGTGTTGACGAAGGACGATGCCCCCTCATGCGGGACGAATTCGCCTCGTTTCGGTTGCTGGACCTGTACCGTTGTGAAGAAGGACCGAAGTCTCCGGGGTCTGATCGCCTCGGGCCATGCGGAAGCCGATGTCTTCACTCGCCTCTTCGAGTTCCGGGAGTGGCTTGTTGAACTCCGAGAGCAAGACGGAAATCGCGAGTCTGTTCGCAGGGACGGGAATGTCCGTTTCCGAGCTGATGGCAGTCAGGTGATGGGCCCGTTCACACTTGGTGTGCGCAAGAGGATCCTCGACGAACTGCGGGCTCTTCAGGACGACGTGAATCAACAGCTCATCTCACCCGCCGAGCAGGACGTCATCGAGGACATCTGGCGGCGCGACCTCGTGCGGGAGGAATGCCGTTCGGCTCTTCGCGCGGCTGTCGGATTGGCGCCCGGGGAAGTCGCGGCGGGATGACCCAGCCGACTGTCGTTCAAGCCGAGGCCACGCGCTTCTCAGATCTGTTCTTCCATGGGCGATTCGAGGTGCCTTGGCACCAGCGCTACTACGACTGGAGTCCGAACGAGGTCAGCGACCTGCTTGAGGACCTCAAGGAGGCCGTCGAAGCGAAAAGCGATTGCTACTTCCTGGGTGCCGTGATCCTCGCCGGAAACGGGGGCGGAACTTGGGAGATCAACGACGGCCAGCAGAGGATGGTCACGGTTTCACTCGTCTCCGCCGCCTTTTGCAGGCGGTTTGCTCGGGACGATAGCGACCCCCAGCGTGAAGCTATCGCGCTCAGGTTGTTGTTCGACCTCGAGGCGAACCGACCTTGCCGCCTGGTGGACGCTGACGAGTACACGCGGCGCCTTGAGCCTCCGAGGAACGACTCGGCGGTCTATCGACAGATGATTCGGGGCCGCACGATCGGGACGAACGGCAAGCTGACGGCCGCGTGGCAGCGGATAGAGGATTTCGTGGGCGGGCTGGGCCTCGAAGAATCAAGGGACTACTTCGACTATCTGATCCAACGGCTTGAAGTGGCGTGCCTGCGCCTTCCTCCGGAAGTCGATGCCAATGCCGTTTTCGAGACGATCAACTCCAGAGGCAGGACCCTGGACGATCTGGACCGTCTTCGGAATCACCTCTACTCCTACTTCGGCGGAGACAGTGACTTGGCGGGGAAGGAGGCGATCCACGAGCATCTTGAGCGTATTCGCACTCTTTTCCCGAGAGGTAAAACCGCTGCTGCGTACCTCCGTTGCCGTCTTCAGTGCAAGTGGGGGTTTCTGAGAGGCAGCCACTTCTATCGAGATGCCCGAAGGGCACTAACGGAACGTTCTCGTTCCCTGACGACAGAAGCTGGCGAACAAGGGGGCAACTCTCCGCGTTATGTTTCAGTGTTGGTCGAGGATGTTTGCTCGCCGGCGGCCGCGGAGCTCTTCCGGATGATGACGTCCACGAACCCCGATCCAGGCTTCGTAGAGGTGTTCGACGTGGCGGCGGGTTCCGTAACGTCACGGCGGAATCTCACCGTGCTGCTGCGAGAACTCGGCGGCTACAAGGTTACTCACCCGCTCGTGTTCGCCCTGCTGGACAGGTTTGTTCGCGAGACCGAGGGCCGACGTCGCCGCCGGATCGCCAAGGCCGTGGTGAGGAACTTGCAGCAGCTGTCGGCCTTCGTACTAAGGACGGCGTTCGTGAGGCAGCGCTTCGCTCCGTCGGAGTTTGAGAGGAAGTTCGCCGACTACGCTCGAGACATCGCGGCGGCCACGGATGTTGCTGACCTCGCTTTTGGGGAGTTCCTCGGTGGTTGCGACGGATGGGGTGTGTTGGACGACGCGTACTTCATCCGGGCACTACGGAACACTCGAATGAAGAGAGGACGCATGGCTCGCCAGTTGCTGCGCGGCGTGAACCGGGCGGAGCAGAACGACCCCCCGCTGCTCAACGAAGAGAAGACCACGCTTGAGCACGTCCTGCCCTCGGCGGCTCAGCACTGGCCTACTTGGAGAGGCTTTCGCGACGTGGATTGCACCGATTGGGTGGACCGGGTCGGCAATCTGACTCTCATGGGGCCGACGGACAATCGAGCGAGCGCCAACTTCAACCGCTCGTTTCAGGACAAGATCGGCAGCTACAAGCGGAGCAGCGTCGCTATCACTCGAACGCTTTGCGAGCACCGTGAGTGGACTCCCGAGGTGGTCGAGGAGCGGCAGAACCTGATCGCCGAGCAAGCCGCGGCAGTGTGGGCGTTTCCTTAGATTCCGAGAAGGACCTTGATGTGACGACCCTCCGGCAGATGGCGGAGGAGGAGCTTGGGGTGCCTGCAACGCTGCGCGACTATCAGTGGGAGGGGGTGGCGTTCCTCTATCGCGCGCGGGGTGCTCTGTTGGCCGACGAGATGGGCCTAGGCAAGACAGTCCAGGCTGCGGTCGCTCTTGCCCTGCTGTTGAGAAGAGACAACGGAATTCGCCGGGTGCTGATCGTGGCGCCAGCGTCGTTGACTACGAATTGGCTGCGGGAGATCCACGCTTGGGCGCCTTCCGTGACCGTAAGGCGGGTGCGGGGCCGAGCGAGTGACCGCGAAGCGTACTACCTTCTTCCAATCCCGGTCCTCATTGCGTCGTATGAGCAGATTCGGCAAGACGGACTCGACCGTATTCCCTCTGGCACATTTGACTTGGTTGTGCTGGACGAGGCGCAGAGGATCAAGAACCGCAACTCGGCAACGGCTTTGGCCTGTCTTCTGCTTCCGCGGACTCGCGCGTGGGCGCTTTCGGCTACGCCTCTGGAGAACGACGAGACGGAGCTGCGAACGCTACTGGAGTTCCTGGAATCTGACGGTCCAGTCCGGAGGGTGCATAGCGGGGAGCTCCAAAAGGACTTGGACAGGTTGATGCTCAGGCGCCGAAAGAGCGCGGTCCGTGCGGAGCTGCCTCCGGTCCTGATTCAGGATCTCCCGATGGATCTGTCGGCGGAGCAGCGCGCCGAGTACGACGAAGTTTGGACGACGCGTACGGATCTCGTGCGGCAGCACAACGAGGACGGCGACACCGCGGCATTGTTGGGGCTCCTCACCCGACTAAAGCTGGTCTGCAACTTCGATTCCTCGATGAGCGTTTCGTCCAAACTGGACTCTCTGCGAGTGTTGTGCCACGCGGCGGGTTCTTCGGCGCGGATTCTCGTGTTCTCCCAGTTCGTCAGAACCCTGGAAGCGATTTCGACGCGACTGGACTTGGCCACGGGTCTCGTGACCGGCTCAATGCCGCTCGTGGAGCGCGAGGCGGCGATGGATCGCTTCAGGGGAGGAAGGGCGCCTCGGGTACTGCTTGTCTCGCTGCGCGCGGGTGGTGTCGGCCTCAACCTGGGAGAGGCGTCCCATGTGGTGCTGTTCGACCGGTGGTGGAATCCGGCAGTCGAGATGCAGGCGATCTTCCGAGCCCACCGTTTCGAGCGAGAGGCGCCCCTGCACGTGATCCGGTTCCTCGTGCAAGACTCCATCGAGGTGCGGATCGCGTCGATTCTCGAAGAGAAGGCGCGTCTCTTCGAGGATGTGGTCGAGTCGTCTGGCATGGCCGGGAAGGCGTTCACGAAACAGGAGCTGATGAGTATCCTCGGGCTATCCACCGGCGATCTCGTGCCGGTGGCGGACGAACTTGGAGAACGAACATGGCGAAGATAGTCGGATACAGGGATGTGCCGCTGGACGACCTGACGATCGGCAAGGCACAGGCGCGAACGTCGCCCTCCATGGCGGACGTGGATGAGCTGGCGAGCAGCATCGAGAAGCTGGGCCTTCTGCAGCCCATCGTGGTGTGCGAGGCGGTCGAGACGGGGCGGTGGGAGATCCTGACTGGACAGCGGCGATTTCTAGCTCACAGGCGGCTTGGCAGGGAGTCGATCCCTGCCGCGATACTGGACGAGCGTGTTCCCGAAGCTCACGCCAAGGCCATCTCGATCACGGAGAATCTGATTCGGAGGAAGCTCTCGGGCAAGGAGCTTGTTGATGGGATCACTCATCTGTACAACCACTACGGTTCGCAGAAGGCCGTTGTGGAGGCGACCGGACTCTCGGCTGAGACGGTCCGCAGCCACGTCAAGTACCCGAGGCTCAAGCCGGAGTTGAAGGAGATGGTCGACGACGGTGCGGTGGACGTGAAGGTTGCGTTGAAGGCACAGGACACGTCCGTTGGACCGGACGGCCAACCGATCATCGCCGACGCCGTGAAGCTGGCTCGGGCGATGGGAGACATGTCCGGCGTTCAGCAGAAGAAGCTGACGAAGGTGCGCGAGCGAACCCCCGAAGGGAGTGTCGACGAGCTGATCGAGAGGGCGAAGAGCGCTGACAAGGTGACCCAGATCAACGCTACCGTGACGATGGACGTTCACGCCGCGCTTCGCCGTGTGGCGGTGGAAGAGGGGATGAACCAGGACGAGACTGCCGCCATGCTGATCGAGGAAGCGCTGATGGAACGTGGCGTCCTTGGTTCCTAGGGCGTGGCGGGGGCTGAGTCCCGAGGAACTCGCACGGCTCAAGATGTCCGTCGGATACGGGCGGCATCAACCCCGTAGGCCCTTTTCCCCGGTCGAATGTGCGCGGCTGTACAGACGGGCTGAGCGGGAGGGCTCGAACCGAGCCGAGAGCGCCAGGAAAACCGACCTCGACGCTACGGGTGTTGGCCGGTTCCTCCGATTGCTGGACCTTCCGCCGGAGGTTCAGCACTTGGTGGACTGGGGAAGAGGGGAGTTCGTCGGCTTCTCCTCTGCTGCCGAACTGGTCCGGCTCGCGGACAGCGAAGACCGGCGGGTGGTCGCGGAAGCGGTCTTGTCCGAGCGCCTGACGAGCAAGGAAGTGCGTCAGGTCGTGCAGCTCCGCGAGCGCTCCGGTCGCGCCGTTCCCGACTGCGTCCAGGAAGTCGTGGGGATGCGGCCGGTCGTAGAGAAGCGTTACGTGTTCATGGGTGCCGTCGTTGACGAGGACGTCGTGGCCGCTCTCGGGAGCTTGGTACAGGCCGAACGCGATGCGGTTCTTGCTGGCGCGATTCGGGCTGTCGGCTTGCGCGGCGCATCAGGCCGGCTTGGCAAGAGGATTTTCACGTTGGTAGGCGCCGAGAAGTTCGGCGAATCGATGGCTCAAGTTGGGCGGGGGAGCATCGAAGGCCTGATTCGGGCCCATCTTCGGGAGAGCGTCCAGAGTGGCTCCAGCAGAAATTGACGTTTTGGCTACGGGCGCGGTGCGTCTTGGCCCGGCGGTGGTGTGCGACGGATTCGCCGAGGGCTGTCCGTGGCGCGTTCAGACCCATGTGCACGACGACCACATGGCGGACTTCGAGCGCAGCAAGGGGCTTCAGGACCTCGTCATGAGCCCGGAGACGTATGCGCTGCTGGTGGATGAGCGTGATGTGGATCTGGAGTACAGATCGAATCTCCATAGGCTGAAGCGAGGTGAGAAGCGCGTCCTTGAAGACGCTTCGCAGCTTCTTCTGCTGCCGTCGAACCACATGCTCGGTGCCTGCCAGACGGCAGTGGAGCTCCCGGACGGACGGCGAGTCGGCTACTCAGGCGACTTCGGTTGGCCTCTCGATCAGGTGATCCAGGTAGACGAACTCGTTGTGGACAGTACCTACGGCAGTCCAGGGAGCGTCCGCAAGTACACGCAGGCCGAAGCTGAGGCTTGCTTGTTCGTTCTGGTGTGCGAGCGGGTGCGCCAAGGGCCGGTGCACATCAGGGCCCACAGAGGAACGATGGAGCGCGTGTTGACGGTGCTTGCTGGCGGCATTGATGTCCCCGTTCTGGCGAACCGGCGCCTGATTGGGGAAGTCGATGTCTATCGGCGGTTCGGTCTGGCGGCCGCCGATCTGGTCGCGCTCGACTCGAATGAAGGCGAGTCGGCACTGAGGCAGCGTTCCTATGTGCGGTTGTACTCGAAGGGCGATGGGCGTGGCAACGAGCCCGTTGGCGGAACGAGCATCGCGTGCAGTGCCTTCATGTCCGGTCGGGATGGCCACAACGATCCGCTGACGATGTACTCCGACAGCAGCTACTGTGTTGCCTTGTCGAACCACGCCGATTTCGAGGAGACGCTTGCGTATGTCAAAGCGACGGGCGCAAAGCGGGTCGTGACCGACAACACGCGGCGCCACGGACGGGAACTGGCTCTGGCGATAACGGATCGGATACCGGGCGTCCACGCAACACCGTCCACGAACAAGCCTGGGCCGCGCTGGACGTAGCCCGTACAGGTTGAGTTTCGGATTCAGCCTGGCAGTCGGTAGGCGATCAGTTCGAACGGCTCGCCGCGGCCGCCGATGGAGACGACGAGGTACTGCACGCCGCGGTGCAGGTAGGTGATCGGGCTGCCATCGGAGTGAGCCGGCAGTTCGACTTCGGCGATCAGCTCGCCGGTCGCCTTGTCGAAGGCGCGGACAGCGGGAACGGTGTAGCGCCAGTCCTCTCGCGCCGCCGACTGCGGATTGGTCCAGGCGAGGCCGCCGGTGACTTCCTCGGGCTGCCCGTTCCACTCTCGCTCCGCCTTCGCCTCCTGGGAGCGGAAGGAGCGTGAGTGGCCTGAGCTGACGATGAGCAGCGTCTTCGTCAGCAGGGCGTGGCCGCGGACCCCGGAGCCCAGGAGCGGCAGGTCGAGGGCGGCGAGCTTCGGGTGGCGACGCGGCCCCTCGCCGAGCGGGATCTGCCAGGCGATGTCGCCGCGGCTCATGTCGTAGGCGGTGACCCGCGACCAGGGCGGCTTCGAGATCGGCAGGTCGAAGGGACCGTGAAACGCCGACACCCGGGCGACGAAGTCGAAGGAGGAGCGGTTCGGGTCGGGCCGTCGCAGCGTGATCAGGATCGGCGCCGTGAAGGACGGTACGTAGAGTTGGCTGGTTTCCGGGTCGAAGGCGCCGCCGGGCCAGCTCGCGCCGCCCTCGAAGCCCGGCATGGCCACGGTGCCGCGCTCGCTGGGCGGCGTGTAGATCGGCCCGTACTGGCGCGAGGTCAGGATGCGTTCCGCTTCGGCGCGGACCTCGGGCGTGAAGTCGACGACGTCGGCGAGCTGCATGCCCTGGCGGTCGAACGGCGGCGGCCTGGTGGGGAACGGTTGGGTGGGCGAGGTCTGCTCGCCGGGGATGCCGGTCTGGGGGACCTGCCGCTCCTCGATCGGCCACATGGGTTCTCCCGTCTCGCGGTCGAAGACGTAGAGGAAGGCCTGCTTGCTGGGCAGCATCGCCACCTTCACGGTGCGTCCGTCGACGACGATGTCGCCCAGCACCGCCGGGGCGGCGAAGTCGTAGTCCCAGAGGCCGTGGTGGACGGCCTGGAAGTGCCAGCGGCGCTCGCCCGTCTCGCAGTCGACCGCCACCAGGCTCTCCGCGTAGAGATTGTCGCCGCGGCGGTGGCCGCCGTACCAGTCGTTCGTCGGCGTGCTGGTCGGCAGGTAGGCGAGGCCGAGCTCGTCGTCGGCGCTCATCAGGCCCCAGACGTTCGCGCCGCCGGCGATCCGCCAGGAGTCGTCCTCCCAGGTGTGCGTGCCGTGTTCGCCCTCCCGGGGCACGGTGTGGAAGGTCCAGAGCTGCCTGCCGGTCCGCACGTCGAAGCCGCGGACGTCGCCGGGCGGTCCGTCGTCGGGCCCGAGCGGTCCGTCCGAGATGGATGAGCCGACGATCGCGACGTCTCGGCAGATGGTCGCCGGCGAGCTGACGGTGTACTTGCGGCGTTCGACCGCCCGGTGCAGGCCGGCGGTCAGGTCGACGCCGCCGTGGTTGCCGAAGGAGCGCACCGCCGTGCCCTCGTCGGCGTAGACGGCGCGCAGGATGGCGTCCGTGCTGGCGTAGATCAAACGGCCGGGAGCGTCGGGTCGCTCGGAGTCGCGCCAGAAGCTGGGTCCCTTGTGGGTGAAGCCGTGGTTCGTCGGCCGGCCGTGGCCGTAGCTCTGCGGATCGTGCTGCCAAACCGTGGCGCCCGTTGCCGGATCGACGGCGGCGGCGATGCCGTAGCCCGTGATCACGTACAGCCGGTCGCCGACCTTGATCGGCGTCGTCACGTGCGTGCGCTGCTTCATCGACGCGTCTTCAAAGCGCGGGTCGTTCGCCATCAGGTCGTTGTCCGGCAGCCGCCAGCGCCACGCCGGTTCGAGGCTTGCGAAGTTGCCGGCGTCGATCTGGTCGAGCGCGGCGTAGCGGCCTGCGTCGTTGCCGCCGGTGATCGTCGGCCAGTCGCTGTCCTGCGCCCGGGCCGGCGCCACGGAAGGAAGCACGGTTGCAGCTACGGCTGCAACCATCGTGTAAGGGGGCAACGAGTCTCTTCGGCCTCGCCGCTTCGCGCCTCGTCCGATGCGGGTCAGAAGACCCGCGCACCCAGAGCGACGTCGTTGCCCTTCGGCTACAGCGTCTTCGCTGGCGGAACCTGGCCTCAATGGACCATCGGCCTCAGTCGAAGGCGGGGATGATCTCTTCCGCGACCATCTGGTAGTGGTCGAGCTTCTGGGTCGGGATGCCGCCGATCATGATCTCGTGGGCGCCGGCGTCGATCATCTCGCCGATCCGGTCGATGACGTAGCTCTTCGGGCCGGACGCGGTGCCCTCGCCCAGGCCGCGGGCATCGACGAACCGCCTGGCCGCCGCCTCGTCGTCCGTCACGAAGGTCGGCATCAGCACCGTGTGCCGGATCTCGCCCGGGTCGCGGCCGGCGTCCTCGCAGTGCCGGTTGACCACCGAGACCTTGTGCTGGAAGTACTCCCGGGTCATCGGTCCGCGCGCCCAGCCGTCCAGGTTCATCACGTCGCCGTGGCGCGCCAGCGTGCGCAGCGTGCGCTTCTCGCCGGTGCCGCCGACCAGGATCGGGATCGGGTCCGCGTAGCAGCCGGGGGAGAGCGGCGCCGAGTCGAGCCGGTAGTACTCGCCCTGGAAGTCGACCGACTCGCCGGACCGGAACAGCGCCCGGATCAGCTCGACGGCCTCCTCGAACCGGTCCTGGCGCTCCTTCATCGACGGGAACGTCCAGCCGTAGGCCTCGTGCTCGCGTTTGAACCAGGCAGCCCCGATTCCGAGGATCAGCCGACCGTGGGAAATCTGATCGATGGTGGCCGCCATCTTCGCAAGCAGCGCCGGGTTCCGGTAGGTGTTGCCCGTAACGAGCAGTCCAAGCTGCAGCCGCTCGGTAATCGCCGCAGCTGCGGTCAGAAGCGACCAGCCCTCCAGGGCGCGCTCGTGCTCCATGTCCGCCCTACCCACCGGCGGCAGGAAGTGGTCGGACCACCACAGGCTATGCCAACGACCGGCCTGCACGGTCTTGATGGTCGCGAGCGTGTCGTCCCACTCGCAGAAGTAGTTGACCAGTTGAGCCCCGAATTGCATCCCCTTCTCCCCTTGAATCGTTGCAGACCGGCCGATTCTACTCGACATGCCCGGGCGCAGTTCCGCGCTTCGGTATGATCGTGCCCATGAATCCCAACCAACCCTTCGACGGCATCCGAGTCGTCGAGTTCGGACAGTTCGTGTCGGCCCCGTTTTGCGGTCAACTGCTTGCCGAGGGCGGGGCCGAAGTCACCAAGGTGGAGCCGCTCGGCGGGGATCCGACGCGTCAGTTGCGGCAGATCACCCCTGGTGAGACGCGGCTCTTCCTGTCCCGCAACCGGGGCAAGCGATCGCTGCCGCTGGCCATCCGCCACCCGGACGCACGCGTAGTGATCGACCGGCTGCTGGGGCGAGCGGACGTGGCGCTGATGAACTTCCGTCCCGGGCTCGCCGAGCAGCTCGGGCTCGACGCGCCGACGCTTGCCCGGCGGTTTGAACGCTTGATCGTCGGCTCGGTGACCGGGTTCGGCGCACGGGGGCCCGAGGCCCCTTACGCGGCCATGGACCCCGTCGTTCAGGCGCGCAGCGGCCTGATGGCGGTGAACGGTCGGCTGCAGGACGGTCGCCCCACTTCGGGGGATCCGGTCGTCGCCGACTACATGTGCGCCATGACGCTGGCATTCGGCGTGTCGGCTGCGTTGTTGAGGCGGGAGCGGACAGGTGTCGGTGGCAGCGTCGACGTGTCGCTCATGCAGGCCGCCATGACGTTGGCGAACAACCAACTGGTTCGCTCGGAGACCGAAGACGCACCCCGCCATGAACGCATCCTCGCCGAACTCTCGAGGCTGCGTCGCGACGGTGCCGGCTACGCCGAGCAGGCCGCCACCATGACCAGCGCCCGAACGGCGCCGATGCTGAAGATCTACCTTCGGACATACGGCACGGCCGACGCGCCGATTTCGATCGCTTGCGGCAGCCACTCCCTGCGCCTCAAGTTCCTGGATGCTCTCGGTGTCGACGATCCGCTGCTCGACCAACCCGAGGGCGAGGGCCACCAAGACCACTACGACCGGTTCCAAGGCGATGTCGAAGCGATCATCCGGGCCAAGCCGGCCGAGCACTGGATCGCGCTATTGAACGAAGCCGGCGTGCCCGTCTCGCCGGTCAAGTTCCCGATGGAACTGTTCGAGGACGAGCAGGCCGCCGCCAATGGCATGTTCCATCGGCTGCACCACCCTGAGGCTGGCGACTTCACCGTTCTCTCGCCGCCCGCTTCGCTCGACGGCGACGGCTTTCGGTCCCGCGAACCTGCCGCGCCGTTCGCCTCCGAGACCCGTTCGATTTTGCGTGAGCTCGAGTTCACCGATGCCGAGATCGACACCCTTGTCGGGACCGGGGTGACCCGGACGAGAACCTAACGGATCGAATCCGCGCCTGGCAGCCTGTTGGGGCGGCTTGGGTTGGGGCAGGATGCGTCGACCCCAAGGTCGGCGGATACTGTGGCGCTGGCCGATAGTCCGCTTGATTGTAAGTGACGACCCGGCGACCTCGGCGTCACGCCGCCGAGCCTACATCTCGATGCCGCAAAGCCGAACGAAATCCGCCTTTTGCTGATCGGTCATATCGGCGAAGATGGGTACCCGCAACGCGGTGACCGGTAGATTCGCGTATTCGGGCGAATCCGTCTGCAACGTCGCGGCGATGTTGTGCAATCCATTGCCTTCTTCGGATCCCTCTCCCAGAGCGGCACCGACCTCTTTAGGCCAGGGGCCCACGGGATCGAGCATGACGCTGGGTTGCCCTTCCTTGTTGATCTCCAGACCGAACGGGTTCTCGCGACCTACGTACTCCGCTATTGCCGCGAAGAGCGCCTGTTGATCAACGCCGCGTTGCCTCATGCCCTCTCTGCCGTAGAGTGCTGCGGATTGATTGCAGATGGCGGCCCAGGGCACCCTGGCGTGAAAGCCGGGAATCGTCAGTGCTTCGTCGGCAACGCCGTCTCCGCCGCTGACCACTCCCTCCTTGACGATGAGGTGATAGCCAGAGCGAGTGCGCCCTCCCTCCATGAGCCGTGCAGGTGGGTGGGTGTAGTGCTCGGTAAAGGCCCAGTTGATCGAAGCCGGCAGATTCGCGGCTTCGAGAATCTTGGTGGCTGCCTCGACACAGGCTTCGCCCCAGGCTTTCGAGCCGAATTCGCCCACGGGCTTGATGGTTGACATATCTATGACAGGCATTGGTGGATCTCCTTTTGGTGCATCAAGGCCGTTGCTCCCATGGCTTCGCCGCTTTCGACGGCAGGTTAGCCCATGTCGGGCCGCGGTCGATAGCCTGTGAGCTTGTACGTGACGATAGCCGCCGCGACCTCCTCGCCGGCGTCGTTGTGTACGCTGACGTCGCCCGTACACAGCGTGCCGCCGCGGCGGCGCACGGTCGCGGTGGCGACGAGGTCGGTGGCGACCGCGAGTCTTAGGAAGTTGATCGTGAACCCTACCGTCGCGCCTTGGGAACGGGGCGTCACGTCGGGACATGACCAGAAGGCGGCCGTGGCGGCGATGTCCACCAGGGCGCTGATGGCGCCGCCGTGGATGCGGCCAACGCCGAGTTTCGGTTGATAGGGCAGCTTGACGACCACCCGGTCGGTTTCGCGTTCGACAAGCTCGACGCCGAGCAACGCGGCGAAACTCTCCTTGGCGATGCGATCCACGGTGCTGATGTCGAAGCTCACGAAACGATCTCCTGTGCGGCGCGTTCCCCCGACTCCATGGCGCCCTCCATGCCGCGGTCGATTCGCGCTAGGTGCTCGCCGCAGAAGTGTATGCGACCGTGGGGTGCGGCCATCCGCGAACCGAATCGAGTGATCTGGCCCGGGCGGAAATACGCCCAGCCACCCCCCGCGAAGGGATCCGCTCCCCAGCTTTGACGGCCGATGAACTCGAGTTGCCCGCGGGCGGCGGGTCGAGTCGTTTCGATCTCTTGGACAACCAGCGCGGCCGCCGGTTGTGCGGAGACGCCAACCAGACGCAGCGCGTTGCGGCCCATGACCCAAGCCGTCAGGCCGGTCACCTGGGCGGGATCCTCGCCACGCCGGGAAGCCGCGACCATTCCGGCGACGCCGTCGGTGAAGAGGCTCGGCGCATAGCCGTCGTGCTCCCAGAAGTTGGATCGCGCGGCGAAGTAGAGCTGGGTCATGGGCTGGCTGGGAAGTTCCGCGACGGCCTCGGCCTGTGACCCCACCAACGCGGGACGTATCGTGATCTGACACAGAGCCGGAAACGGCAGGGCACAGATGACGCGATCCGCACGAAACGCGCTGCCATCGGCGCAGTGAACGCTCACTTCCGGCGGCTCGTCGTCGATTGCCGTCACCGCTTTGCCGAGCCGCACCTCGTTTACCAACGCCCTGGCCATCGCCT
>JAJEHN010000009.1 GCA_022823665.1 Thermoanaerobaculia bacterium
CGAGGTCACCGTCACCGCCACCGACGAGGACGGCATCACGGGCTCGGTGTCCATCACGGTGACCGTCACGAACGTGAACGAGGCTCCGACCTTCGCGTCGGCGACCACGCTGGTGTTGTCGGTCGCCGAAGGGACGACCGGCAACATCGGCTCGCCGGTGACCGCCACGGACCCGGAGGGCACCTCGCTGACCTACAGCCTCAGCGGTACGGATGGCTCGGCGTTCCAGATCTCCTCCGCCGGGCAGATCTCCCTCGCGAGCGGCACGGTCCTCAACCACGAGCAGAAGGCCAGCTACAGCTTCAACGTCGTTGCTTCCGAGCCTGGCCAGGCCCCGCTCACGGCGACCCGTGCGGTCACGCTGACCGTCACCGACGTCGCCGAGACGATCACCATCAGCGGGCTGGCCAGCGCCACCGTCGCCGAGAACGCCGCCTGGACCGGGCCGACGCCTACGACGACCGGCCATCGCGGCACGGTGACCTGGACGAAGTCCGGGACCGATGCGAACGACTTCGGGATCGTCAGCGCGACTGGCGTCCTGTCCATGGTGGCGAGAGACCACGAGGATCCGGTCGACGACGACCCCGACAACGTCTATGAGGTCACCGTCACCGCGACCGACGAGGACAGCATCACCGGCTCCGTCTCCATCACGCTGACCGTCACCAACGTCAACGAGGCGCCGGCCTTCGCCACGGCCACGACACTGGCGCTGTCGGCGCCGGAGGGAACGACCGGCAACATCGGCTCGCCGATGACCGCCACGGACCCGGAAGGGGCGGCAATCACTTACTCGCTCACCGGCACGGACGCCTCGGCATTCCAGGTCTCATCCACCGGGCAGATCTCCCTGGCCGCTGGCACAGTGCTCAACCACGAGCAGAAGGCCAGCTACAGCTTCAACGTCGTCGCTTCCGAGCCTGGTCAGACACCGCTCACCGCCACTCGTGCCGTGACCCTGACCGTCACCGACGTCGACGAGTCCCTGACGATCACCGGTCTCGCCAACGCAACCGTCGCCGAGAACGCCGCATGGACCAGTCCGACGCCTACCGCGACCGGACATCGCGGCGCCGTGACGTGGACCAAGTCCGGGACAGACGCCGCCGACTTCGCGATCGTGAGCACGACTGGCGTCCTCTCGATGGTGGCGAGAGACCACGAGGACGCAGCGGACGCCGACCAGGACAACGTCTACGAGGTCACGGTCACCGCGACCGACGAGGACAGCATCACCGGCTCGGTGTCCATCACCGTGACCGTCACGAACGTGAACGAGCCGCCCACCTTCGCTTCGGCGACCACGCTCGCGCTGTCGGCCCCTGAGGGGACGACCGGCAACGTCGGCTCGCCGGTCACGGCCACGGACCCGGAGGGCGCGACGCTGACCTACAGCCTCAACGGCACCGATGCCTTGGCGTTCCAGATCTCCTCCACCGGCCAGATCTCCCTCGCCGCTGGCACGATCCTCAACCACGAGCGGAAAGCCAGCTACAGCTTCAACGTCGTTGCCTCCGAGCCCGGCCAGGCCCCCCTCACCGCGACTCGCGCGGTAGCGCTGACGATCACGGACGTAGCCGAGACGCTCGCGATCACCGGCCTGGCGAACGCCACGGTCGCCGAGAACGCCGCCTGGACCGGGCCGACGCCTTCCGCGACCGGCCATCGCGGCACTGTCACCTGGACCAAGTCCGGGACGGACGCTGCCGACTTCGGAATCGTCAGCGCGACCGGTGTGCTCTCAATGATCGCTCGCGACTACGAGAATCCGGCGGACGACGACCCGGACAACGTCTACGAGGTCACGGTCACGGCGACGGACGAGGACAACATCACGGGCTCCGTCGCCATCACGGTGACGGTCACCAACGTGAACGAGCCGCCCACCTTCGCCGCAGCGACGACGTTGGCGCTGTCGGTGCCCGAAGGCACGATCGGGAACATCGGTTCGCCAGTCACGGCGACGGACCCGGAGGGCGCGACGCTGACCTACAGCCTCAGCGGCGCCGATGCCTCGGCCTTCCAGGTCTCATCCACCGGCCAGATCTCCCTCGCCACCGGCACGATCCTCAACCACGAGCAGAAGGCCAGCTACAGCTTCAACGTCGTCGCGTCCGAACCCGGACAGACACCGCTCACCGCAACACGCGCCGTGACCCTGGCCGTCACCGACGTCGCCGAGACGTTGACGATCACTGGTCTCGCAAACGCCACAGTCGCCGAGAACGCCGCATGGACCGGGCCGACGCCCTCCACAACCGGCCATCGCGGCGCCGTGACCTGGACCAAGTCCGGCGCCGATGCAGACGACTTCGGGATCGTCAGCGGGACCGGCGTGCTCTCAATGATCGCCCGCGACTACGAGAATCCGGCGGACGACGACCAGGACAACGTCTACGAAGTCACCGTCACCGCCACCGACGAGGACGGCATCACGGGCTCGGCCGCCATCACTCTCACCTTGACCGACGTCGACGAGACGCCTGCCCCCGGCGAGCCGCCTGTCGATCCAGGCGAGCCGCCGCCTGCCGCCAACCGGCCGCCGGAGTTCCCGGACCCGGCGCCCTTGGCGGTCCTGGTCGACGAAGGAGCCACGGGGGTGATCGGTCCGCCTGTCGTGGCCATCGACCCGGACGGCGATGAACTGACCTACAGCCTCAGCGGAAGCGACGCCGCCTTCTTTGCCATTGATCCGCCTACCGGGCAGCTCTCCATACCGGCCGCCACGCCACTGACCCGGAACGTCCAGGAGGCCTACGGCCTCGTCGTGCTCGCATCGGACGGCGACCTGACCGCCAGCCGCGGGGTGACGGTCGTCGTCCTTGACGCCGGCTCGCCCGCCGACCCGCCGCCGACCAACGCGGCGGCGGCGCCGGCGGCGCCGACGAACGTGGTCGCCACGCTTCTGACCTCGACGGTCGTCCTGCTGAGCTGGGAGGACAACTCCCCGAACGAGGCGGGTTTCGTCATCTTCTCCCGAACCGACGGAGAGGAATGGACGGCGCTGCGGTCCGTTGCAGCAAACGTGACCACGGCCACGATCCAGGGGCTGAAGGCTGGCTCAGCGTACGAGTTCCTGGTCGCCGCGGCCAATCCGGACGGCTCCGCGGCGAGCGGAACAGCGGCGGTGGCCCTGTCGCTGGCCCCGCCGACCCATGTTGACGCAACGCTCCTTGAACCCACGAGCGTGCGCGTGACCTGGCGCGACAACTCCACCGCGGAAGAGGGATTCGAGGTCGAGTACCGGTCGGCCTCGAACGGCCACCCCAGCGCGACTGCCTTCGGCGGCCGTGACGCGATTGGGGACTGGACCGTCGGCGCAGCCGTAGTGGCGAACCGATCCTCGGCCATCGTCTCCGGCCTGGAGGCGGGCCGCCGTTACGTCTTCCGGGTAAAGGCGCTGGCAGCGACCGACTTCTCCTTCAGCCTGCCGGGAACGGTCGAACTCGTCGAACCGCCGCCCCGGGGTTCCATGACCGATTGCACTCCGGCGGGCCCGGTCGCGCGCCTCTCGGACGACTACTACCTGCGCATGTGTTTCGAGACGCCGTCCGGGGTTCAGATGGACGCCTCGAACTACCATCTCGAATCGGCAGCTTCGGGACTGGCCTACTTCTTCGATCGCGACAATGTCGAGGTGCTGGTCAAGGTGCTCGACGGCTGCGCGATCAACGGACACCGGTGGGCGTTCGTCGCCCCGGTCACCGATCTCGCGTTCAACCTGGAGATCGTGGAGCGAAGCACGGGCCGTCGGTTCACCCATCGCAACCCGAAGTCCACGACGGCAAAGCCGCGAAGCGACACCGCGGCTTTCCCATGTGAACCTGGAGCCGGCGAGGCTGCTGGTGCAGTCAGCGCTGCCGCCACCTGGGCAACGGCGACCGATCTCGCCGCCCTGCCGACGGCTGCACCGGCCCCTGCGAACGCTGACACGCCGGCCTGCGAGCCCGACGGCCCCGGCGTCGAACTCGACGGCGGCTACCGCGTCGACATGTGCGTCGTCCTGCCGAACAGCGAGGAGCGTCCCGCGCTGGACTGGGGCCTTGGCGGTCCCTCCTCGGCGCTGCTCTACTTCTTCGACAAGGAGAACGTCGAAGTGCTCGTCAAGGTGCTCGACGGCTGCGCCATCAACGGCCATCGCTGGGTGTTCGCGGCGCCCGCGACCGATCTGGCGTTCCACCTGGCGATCAGAGGGCCGGGCGGCAAGCAGTGGAACCACCTGAATCCGGCCGGCCGGACGGCTCTGCCCCGGGCCGATACTCGGGCCTTCGCCTGCGAGTAGCGCTTCCGGCAAACCGGCCGTCTCAGAACAGCTCGCGCGCTCGATCCTTGAGATCGCCGAGCCGGTCCGCCGCTTCACCGGACGGCTCGGGCCAGAACACCCGGCGCCGGTCGAGTTCCCTGTCCAGCCGATGCCAGAGTTCCGCGTTCTTCACCGCTCCACCCGCCTTGGTTCGCCAACGGTTCCGCCTCCACGCGTGACGCCAAAGAGAAGCGCCCTGGCGCAGATAGTCGTTGCCCGTATACACCGCGGCCTGCTGACCGGCCGGCAGACCGGCGAACAGTTCCAGGACGCACTCGAGTTCCAGCCGGTTCGGGGTCGTGCCGGTGGCTCGGCCGGTCCGTTCGCCAGTGCCCTCCGGGAAATCGAGCTCCGCCACCCAGACGCCTCGGCCCCCGACGCAGCGGACCTTGACGAACAGTCGCAGGCAGTCCGGCGGAATCGCGTCCTCCGACGGCGCTTCGGCGGCGGATCCCCCTCCTTGCGCCTCGATCTCCGCCGTGGCCAGAGCGTCCACGCGCTCGTTCCACTCGTTTCCCGCGTGGCCCTTGACCCAGTGCCATCTCACGCGGTGCCGCCGGTTCAGGGCGTCCAGCTTCCGCCACAGATCCACGTTCTTCACCGAACCCCCGTCGCGGCGCCGCCAGCCGCTGGCTCGCCAGCGGCTGAGCCACGAGGTGATTCCCTGTCGCACATAGCGGGAATCCGTGTACAGGTCGACCGCGCTGGGTACGGAGAGGCGACTCAGCGCGGAAATCGCCGCCTGCAGTTCCATCCGGTTGTTCGTCGTACTGGGTGCGCCTCCCGTGACTTCCTCCACGCCGCCTTCCGGGGAAAGGAGCACCGCGGCCCATCCGCCCGGACCGGGATTCGGCCGAGCCCCACCGTCCGTGTAGATGACGAGGCTGGAGGAAAGGCGGTCGCCAGGCGAGCGGTTCATCGAAGCGTCACGGAAACGCACTCCGGTCCGCGACACTGCCGCGGGGCGCCGAATGCACGAACCGAGCGTACCAATCACGGGCCGGCGCCGAGTCGCCAGTACCAGCGGGTGTCGCGGGCGCCCCGCGGAAAGCGATTCTTGCCCGTAACATAGAGACCCGCTCATGAAGTACACGCACCCAGCCATCCCATTCGTTCTTCTCCTCATCGCCGGCGCGACGGCCGCGACCGGACAGGACGGCCCGGACCCGTTCGAAGGCATCGAGTTCCGGCTCGTCGGCCCCAGCCGCGGCGGTCGGGTCACCGCGGTCGCCGGGCACACATCCCATCCCTACACCTTCTACATGGGCTCGACCGGCGGCGGCGTCTGGCGCACGACGAACGCCGGCATCTCCTGGGAGAACCTGAGCGACGACGACTTCAGGGCCGGCTCGGTCGGCGCGGTGACCGTGGCGCCGAGCGATCCGAACGTGATCTACGTCGGCATGGGCTCCGCCTGCCCGCGCGGCAACGTCTCGATCGGCGACGGCATGTACCGCTCGACGGACGCGGGCGCTTCCTGGCAGCACATCGGCCTGGAGCGGGCCGGCGCGATCAGCCGCGTCCGTGTCCACCCGGACGACCCGAACGTGCTCTGGGTCGGCGTGCTGGGCCAGATCTTCGGCAGCAATCCGGAACGGGGCGTCTACCGTTCGACCGATGGCGGCGAGACCTGGCAGCAGGTGCTCGGCATCTCGGACGACGCGGGGATCGCCGACCTGGAGCTCGATCCCTTCAATCCCCGCGTCCTCTATGCCGCCGTCTGGCGTGTCGAGCGCAAGCCGTGGACGCTCGTCGACGGCAGCGACGAGGGCGGCCTGTTCCGCTCGACCGACGGCGGCGACACCTGGGAGCGCCTCGAGGGTGGCCTCCCGACCGGGGTCCTCGGCCGGATCGGCGTCTCCGCGTCGCCGGCCAGACGCGGCCGTCTGTGGACGATCATCACGGCGGCGGACGGCCGCGGCGGCATCTTCCGCTCGGAAGACCACGGCGACACCTGGACGAAGGTGAGCGACGAGCCCGAGCTGCTCACCCGCGGCTGGTACTACAGCCACATTCACGCCGATCCGGCCGACCCGGACACGGTCTGGGGCTCGAACGTGCGCTTCTTCAAGTCGGTGGACGCCGGCGCCAACTGGGAACGGGTCGGCACGCCGCACGGCGACAACCACGACCTCTGGATCAACCCGGAGCAACCGCACATCATGGTCCAGGCGAACGACGGCGGCGCCAACGTGAGCGTTGACGGCGGCCAGTCATGGTCCACCCAGAACAACCAGCCGACCGCCGAGTTCTACCGGGTCACCGTCGACAACCAGTTCCCCTACCGCATCTACGGCGCCCAGCAGGACAACAGCACGATCTCCGTGCCGTCGCGGCCGATGCCCGAGCTGACGCCGACCCAGCACTGGCACTCGGTGGCCGGCGCCGAGAGCGGGCACATCGCCGTCCACCCCGAGCAGCCCCATCTCGTCTACTCGGGCAACTACCTGGGCCGGATCGACCGCTACGACCACCGCAGCGGCACCGCCCGCAACATGATCCTCTACCCCCAGATGCAGGACGGCACGGCGCCACGCGACCTGCGCTACCGCTTTCAGTGGAACGCGCCGATCCTCATTTCCCGGCACGATCCGGACGTCGTGTACCACACGTCGAACTACATCCACCGCACCCGGGACGGCGGCTGGACCTGGGAGACGATCTCGCCCGACCTGACGACCGACGACGACGAGAAGCAGGGCGTCCCCGGCGGGCCTGTCCAACACGACCACACCGGCGTCGAGGTCTACAACACGATCTTCGCCCTTGCTGAATCGCCGCAGACGGCGGGCGAAATCTGGGCGGGCAGCGACGACGGCCGCATCCACGTCAGCCGTGACAACGGCGCCACCTGGGTCGACGTCACCCCGGCCGGAATGCCGGCCGACGGCACGGTCAACTCGATCGACGTCTCGCACCACGACCCGCGGCGCGTCTATGTCGGCGTCTACCGATACCGGATGAACGACTACACGCCGTACATCTTCCGGACCGACGACGGCGGCGAGAGCTGGGCCACGGTCACCGATGGTCTGCCGGCCGACCACTTCGTGCGTGTCGTGCGCGAAGACCCGGGCGCGGACGGTCTGCTCTTCGCCGGCACCGAGTTCGGTCTCTACGCCTCCTTCGACGGCGGGGATTCCTGGAGCTCGTTCCAGTTGAACCTGCCGCGGACGCCGATCACCGACCTGCTCATCCACCACAACGCCGGCAACCCGGACCTCGTGCTCGCGACCCAGGGCCGCAGCTTCTGGGTGCTCGATGACCTCGGCGCGGTGCGCGAACTCGCGGCGGAAGTCGCCGCCGGCACGGTGCGAGCCGTACCCCGGCTCCTCTCGCCCGAGCCAGTCGTCCGCGTCGACCGCCCCGGTGGAGGCGGCGGCTTCGCCAACGGCGCCTCGATCTGGTTCGACTTTCCCGAGAAGCCGACCGGCCGGGTCGAACTGGCGATCTCCCCCGACGGCAACGACCGGGTGCTGCGGCGCTTCGTGTCGCTGCCGGAAGGCGAGGAGATCGAGAACGGCGACGAGGAGCGTCCACGGATCGAGTCCTTCGAGGCGAAGGAGGGGCTCAACCGGGTCGTCTGGAACCTGCGCGGCCAGGCGCCTCACCTGGTCGAAGGCGCCATCATGTCCCTGTCTTACACCGGCGGCCCCTACCTGCCGCCGGGAACCTACCGGGCAACGCTGGCGGTCGACGACTGGTCCGACAGCCGGACCTTCGAGGTGCTGGCCGATCCGCGGCTCGAAGACATCTCCCAGGCCGACCTGGAGGAGCAGTACGCGATGCTCGACCGGTTGTCGACGCGGTTGACGGCGATCCACGACGCGATCGCCGGCATACGCAGCGTCCGGGAACAGGCCGGAGCCCTCGAGGAACGTCTCGACGAAGCCGGCGCCCCGGAGCTGAGACCGGCGGTCGAGGCGATCCTGGAGCTCGCCGGGGAACTCGACGAGCGATTGATCCAGTCACGGAGCCGCGTCTCCCAGGACGCGCTCAACTTCCAGCCCCGGATCGACAACCAGTACGCGTACCTCTACACTCACGTCTTCGGCAACACCGCCCGGCCGACGGCCGGCGCACGCCGTCGTTTCGAGGATCTCGAGGCCGAGCTCCTGCCGATCCTCGAGGCCGTATCCGGGTTGACCGGATCGCAGCTTGAAGAACTGAACCGGCGAGCCCGGGAGTTGGCGATTCCCGCCGTCCAGCCGCCAGCCGGCCGATAAGCAGAACTCGTAGCGCAATCGTCCGATGCCGCGACACCACCTTCCGCGCGGCGCTGTCGCGCTGATCACCCTCCTTGCGGCCGGCAACGGCATCGCGGCGGCGCAGGTCGAGACGCGGAGCGATCGTCCGCGGCTACAGGCGATGCGTCTCGCGCAGGCGCCGGTCATCGACGGCGACGTCCTCGGCGAAGAGCTCTGGCTCGATGTCGACTTCGGCACGGGCTTCCAGCAGGTGGAGCCGTTCGAAGGCGAACCGGCGAGCGAACGGACCGAGGTGCGGATCGCCTTCGACGACGCCGCCCTCTACATCGCCGTCATCTGCTTCGACCGGGACGCCTCCTCCCTGGCCATCTCCGACAGCCGCCGCGACGCCAGGCTCCAGGACGAGGACAGCTTCCGGGTGATCCTCGACACGTTCGGGGACCGGCAGAACGGCTTCGTCTTCGGCACGAACGTCGCGGGAATCCAGTACGACGGCCAGTTCACGAACCAGGGCCGCGGCGGCGGAGGGGGTTCCTCTCGCAGCTTCAGTTCCGGCGGCGCCAACCTGGACTGGGATACGTCCTGGACGGTGAGAACGATGAGCGGCGAGTTCGGCTGGAGCGCCGAGATGGCGATTCCCTTCCGCAGTCTCCGGTACGGATCGGGCCGCGCGATCTGGGGCCTGAACTTCGAGCGCAACATCCGGCGCAAGAACGAAACGGCGTTCTGGGCCCATCTCGGCCGCCAGCACGACCTGTTCCGGGTGTCGGAAGCCGGACACCTGGTCGGCGTGGAACCGCCGCGCCAGCGCAATCTCCAGTTGACTCCGTACGTCCTGAGCTCGGCCCGCGACTACGTGGAGGGCAGCACCGACGACAGCGAAATCGGCATGGACCTCAAGTACGGCGTCACCCCGAGCCTGACGCTTGACTTGACCGTCAACACGGACTTCGCCCAGGTGGAAGCCGACGATCAGCAGATCAATCTGGATCGCTTCAGCCTGTTCTTCCCCGAGAAGCGGCCCTTCTTCCTGGAGAACTCCGGTCTCTTCCGCGTCGGCGGCCGGTCCTCGTTCCGCGGCGGCACCGAACTCTTCTTCAGCCGGCGGATCGGCCTCAGCGGCGGCATGCCCGTGCCGATCCTCGGCGGCGCCCGCCTGTCCGGCAGGGCCGGTGGATTCAACGTCGGCTTCCTGAACATGCAGACGGATGACCTGGGGGACATCCACGGCAACAACTTCACGGTCGCGCGGCTTGGCCGCGAGTACCGTAACCGGAGCCGGGCCGGCGTGCTGGTCGTCAACCGCCAGGGCACCGGCTCGCTGGCGCCGGAGGGAGACCGCAACCGGACCTACGCCGTCGACGGCCAGATCGGCATCGGGCAGTTCACGGACGTCTCGGGCTGGGCGGCCCGAACGGAAACCCCCGGCCTCACCGGCAGGGACCATGGTTTCGGCCTCGACGGCGGCTACAGTTCCCCGTTCTGGCGCTGGCGTCTCGGCTATGCCGAGATCGGCGAGGACTTCAACCCCGAAGTCGGTTTCCTCAGCCGCTCCGGCTACCGCCAGTTCAACGGCTACATCCGGCGCCGCTTCCGCCCGGCGGGCGAGGGCCGCGTCAAGGAGTTCGGCCCGCGCGTCTTCTACGACGGCTTCTGGAACTTCGACGGCTACCAGGAAACGCAGCGCTACTCCGTCGGCGGCGAAGTCGAGTTCCGGAACGGCGCCCAGATCAGCCTCTCCGCCGGCGGCCGCTACGAGGGACTGCTCGAGCCCTTCACGCTCGCCGGCCTCGTGAACGTGCCGGCCGGGGAGTACGACGACCACGGCTTCTTCCTGTTCATGAACACGAACCGGGGCCGCGCGGTGAGCCTCTTCACCAGGGTCCAGGGCGGGGGCTTCTTCGGCGGCGACCAGCTCGTGCTCGATCCGTCCCTGAGCATCCGCCTCGGCGACTACCTGACCTCCGAGTTGAGCTGGTCGTACAACGACATCGACCTCCCGATGGGCGCCTTCAAGACTCACCTGGGACGCCTCCGGGTCACCTACGCCTTCAGCACCAGCCTGCTCCTCCAGGCCCTGATCCAGTACAACGACCTGACCCACAGCGTGAACACGAATGTCCGCTTCAGTTGGCTGAACGAGGCGAACAGGGGCCTCTTCGTCGTCTACAACGAGATCTCGGAGTTCGGCCTGCTCGGCCTGGACACGCCGGACCGGAGCCTGGCGGTCAAGTACAACCGCACCTTTGACGTCTTCCGCTAACGACCACTCCGTGTCCCCGCGGCTCGCCAGCCCCCACCGGGCCGGGCGCAGCGTCGTCATGGCGCGCCGGGGGATGGTGGCCACATCCCACCCCGCCGCCACCCTGGCCGGGCTCGACATGCTCCGGGCCGGCGGCTCGGCGATCGACGGCGCCGTCGCCGCGGCCGCGATGCTGGCTGTCGTCGAGCCGATGATGACCGGAATCGGCGGCGACGCCTTCCTCCTCTACTACCTGGCCGATCCCGAGGGCGGCCGCGGTGACCTCCTGGGCCTCAACGGCAGCGGCCGCTCGCCGCTGGCTCTGAAGCGAACCGACATCGCCGCACCGGCGATCGAGCCGGACTCCTGGCCGGCCGTGACCGTTCCCGGCGCGGTCGATCTCTGGGAGACCGCGCACGGGCGCTTTGGACGCCTCCATTTCGCCGATCTGCTCGGTCCCGCGATCGAAGCCGCCGAAGCCGGCTTCCCCGTCAGTGAGCGCGTCCAGTCGATGTGGCGAGCCTGCGTCCCGCGACTCCGCCGCGACCGCGCGGCGGCGGAGCACTACCTCGCCGACGGCCAGGCGCCCGCACTCGGCGCGGTGTTCCGGTCCCCGGCCCTGGCGCGATCCCTGCGGCGGATCGCGGAAGACGGCCGCGGCGCCTTCTACGAGGGTCCGATCGCGGAGGAGATCGTCCGCTACGCCCGCGGCACCGGCGGCTTTCTCGAGCTGGAGGACCTCCGGCGCCACGAGTCGACCTGGGTCGATCCGATCGGCACGATGTACCGGGGCCGGGAGGTCTTCCAGTTGCCGCCCAACGGTCAGGGGCTCGGCGTTCTCCTGATGCTCAACCTGCTGGAGAACTTCGATCTCGCCTCGATGGACGCGGCCGCGGCCGAACACACCCATCTGCTCGTCGAGGCGAAGAAGCTGGCCTACGCCGACCTCCACGCCCGCGTCGGCGACCCCGAGGGCGAGCCGCTCAGGGGCTCCGGAGGCGTCCCGCTGGCCGAGCTGCTGGACAAGGCCTACGCCCGCGAGCGCAGCCGTCTGATCGATCCGGGCCGAGCGGCGGACGGGGCCGCTCCGGGCGGCATCCCGCCCGGAGCCGCCGCGGCGGGATCCGACACCGTCTACCTCGCCGTCGTCGACGGCGAGGGCAACGCCGCCTCCTTCATCAATTCCCTGTTCGCACCCTTCGGCGCCGCGATCGCCGGCGGTGACACGGGCATCATGCTCCACTGCCGGGGCGCCGGCTTCACTCTCGAGCCCGGCCATCCGAACGAGTACCGTCCCGGCAAGCGTCCCTTCCACACGATCATCCCGGGCATCGTCCTCGAACGGGGCCGCCTGGAACTCTGCTACGGCGTGATGGGCGGGCCGTTCCAGCCCCAGGGCCACGTGCAGCTCCTGACCAACCACTACGATCACGGCCTTTCCCTCCAGGCGGCGATCGACCGGCCCCGGTGGCGGCACACGGCCGGCCTCGAGCTCCTCTGCGAGCGAGGCATGGAGCCCGGGACCGTGGAGGGACTCGCCGCGCTCGGCCACCAGGTCCGGGACGCCGGCGGCGCCGAGTTCGGCGGCGCCCAGGCCATCGGGGTCGACCGCCACGGCACGCTCTACGGCGCCTCCGACCCGCGCAAGGACGGAGCGGCGCTCGGATACTGACGATCCGGGCGTCCTCCCCCGCGCCAGCCGTGCAAGACTCGCCGGATGGACGACGCTGCGGCCCGGTCAGGAGACCGCACCGAACAGCGGCAGGTCGAGCTCAGGATCGTCCAGTCGATAGCGGACATCAGGCAGGCGGCCTGGGACAAGCTGCTGAAGCCCGGCGACCGGCCGTTCCTGGCCTGGACCTTTCTCGAGGCCTTGGAACGGACCGGTTGCGTGGCGCCCGACCGCGGCTGGCTGCCCTTCCACCTGACCGCCTGGGACGCTGACGGCGACCTGATCGCGGCCGCCCCGGCCTACATCAAGAACGACGGCATGGGCGACTTCTCGCGGGACTGGGCCTTCGGCGACGCGGTGCGGGCGGTCGGCGGCCGCTTCTACCCGAAGCTGGTCGTCGGCGTGCCCTTCTCTCCGGTCACCGGGCGCCGCATCCTGGCCGCCGCCGACGTCGACCCGGCGGTCGCCGCCAGACTCCTCGTACAGCTTGCCGCCCACACCGCCAAGGAGGTCGGCGTCGCCTCCGTTCATGTCCTGTACCACAGCGCCCCGGAAGCCTCCGCCCTCGCCGGCGCAGGGCTTTCCCAGCGCGTCATGGTTCAGTACCACTGGCACAACTACGACTACCGGAGTCCCGACGACTGGCTGGCAAAGCTCCGGTCCAAGCGCCGCACCCAGTGCCGTCGCGAACGTCGCGAGCCGGCCAGGCAGGGCATCGCCATCCGAACCGTCCGCGGCCAGGAGATCGCCGACGATCCCGAGCGCTGGGCCGAAACGGCGTTCCGTCTCTACTGCACGACCTGCGACAGGTACATGTGGGGTGGCCGCTACCTCAACCGCGAGCTGTTCTCCGACCTGTTCACGCTCCTCGGCAACGAGGTCGAACTGGTCGTCGCCGAGCGCGAAGACCGGGTCGTCGCCGGAGCGATCAACCTGCGCTCCGACACCCACCTCTACGGCCGTTACTGGGGTTGCCACGAGGAACACCGCTTCCTGCATTTCAACGTCTGCCTCTACCACTCGATCGACGAGTGCATCGCCCGGGGAGTCGAGGTGTTCGAAGGCGGCGCCGGCGGAGAGCACAAGATCAGCCGCGGCTTCGAGCCCGCGCCCGTCTACAGCTCGCACCTGTTCCTGGACGAGAAGCTGAACTCGCTGCTCGGAGCGGCGCTTCGCCGCGACGCGAAGCGCCACCTCGAGGGAATCGAGGCGTGGCGGCGCAACCGGTCGCGACTCGGCTAGCGCCGCACCTCGCTGTCCCGTCCCGGACCTATAATCGAACCGCCATGGCGCACTTCGAAGACGACCAGCAGGGCGACAGCAAGGTTCTCACGAAGACGAAGACCAGGACCCGGCTGGCCCGTCCCCGGCTCTACAAGGTCCTTCTCCACAACGACGACTTCACGCCGCGCGAGTTCGTCGTCGTCGTCCTGCAGCACGTCTTCCACTTCACGGAATCCGACGCCTCGCGCCTGATGCTCTATGTCCACAAGAACGGCGTCGGCGTCGTGGGGCTCTATCCGTTCTCCGTGGCCGAGACGAAGGTGGCCGAAGTCGGCAGTCTGGCCCAGCAGGCGGAAGTTCCGCTGCTCTGTACGATCGAGCCCGACACGGGGGACGGCGACGGCGGCGACGACGACAGCCGGGACGACGACGGCCGGCACGGCGACGACGTCAACTGACGGCGCGGGGAGGGTAACGCCATCGCTTCCGTCCACATGACCGAGGATCTGCGGCAGTCGTTGCGGCGGGCCATGCTCGAGGCGTCCTCACGCCGGCACGAGTACGTGACGCTCGAGCATCTGCTGCTCGCTCTGTGCGCCGATCCGGTGGGCGCGAAGACGCTGCAGGCGGTGGGCGTCCGCCTGCCTCGACTGGTTCGCGAGCTCGAGGAGTTCCTGGAGCAGCAACTGGAGACGCTGCCGCCGGTGCTGCCGGCCGACGCGGCGGACGACACGGCCGGTTCGGCGTCAGCCGGGACGGACGGTACTCAGGACGAAGGCGCCGGGCAGGCCCCCGAATCCGGCGACGAGGACGAATCGCCCCCCAAGCAGACGATCGCGTTCTGGCGGGTCATCGAACGGGCGGCCATGCACGCCCACGGCGCCGGCAAGAGCGAACTGGACGCCGGCGCGGTGATCGCATCGCTGATGCGCGAGAAGGAATCCCAGGCGGTCTACCTGCTCCAGCGCCAGGACGTCGCGCGCCTCGACGTCATCCGTTATCTCTCCCACGGCACGGTCAAGCAGGGCGCCGGCCTTCCTGCCCCACAGCCCGTTGAGCCCGACGCCGAAGGCGAGGAAGAGGAAGAGGTCGAGGATCCGCTCGAGCAGTTCGCTTCCAACCTGAACGAGCGCGCCGCCGAGGGATCGATCGATCCCCTGGTCGGGCGGCTCGACGAAGTCCGGGTGCTATGCGAGACGCTGGCTCGGCGGCGCAAGAACAACCCGGTCCTGGTCGGCGACCCGGGCGTCGGCAAGACGGCGATCGTCGAGGGGCTCGCGCTCGCCGTTCACGAAGGCAACGTGCCCGAGCTGATCTCCAAGGTCACGATCTACGCCCTGGACATGGGCGCGCTTCTGGCCGGAACCCGCTACCGGGGCGACTTCGAGCAGCGGCTCAAGGCGGTGATCGACCGGATCATCTCCGAGCCCGAGCACATCCTGTTCATCGACGAGATCCACACGATCGTCGGCGCCGGCGCCGTTTCGTCGGGTTCGCTGGACGCCTCGAACATCCTGAAACCCGGCCTGGCCTCGGGCAAGCTGCGCTGCATCGGCTCGACCACGCACGCCGAGTACAAGGGCTCGTTCGACCGCGACCGCGCGCTGGCGCGCCGCTTCCAGATGATCGAGATCGAGGAGCCGTCGATCGAGGAGTCGGCCGAGATCCTGCGCGGCCTCCGCGACCGCTACGAGGAGCACCACGAGGTCAAGTACGCCGACGAAGCGCTCGACGCCGCCGCCGACCTCTCGGCCCGCTACCTGCTCGATCGCCGCCTGCCCGACAAGGCGATCGACCTGGTCGACCAGGCCGGCGCCTCGAACCGCCTGATGGCGGCGAAGGAGCGCAAGGGCGTCCTCGACCCGGTCGACATGGAGCGGGTCGTCGCCTCGATGGCGAAGATCCCCGAGAAGTCCGTCTCGAGCGACGACCGGGACGCCCTCCTCAACCTGGAGGAGGAGCTCCAGGCGGTCATCTTCGGCCAGGACGAGGCGATCCGCTCGATCTCGTCGGCGGTGAAGCTCGGCCGCGCCGGCCTGGGCACCCTGGAGCGGCCGATCGGCAGCTTCCTCTTTTCGGGCCCCACCGGGGTCGGCAAGACGGAGCTCGCCCGCCAGCTCGCCCAGGTGCTCGGCATCGCCTTCACCCGCTTCGACATGAGCGAGTACATGGAGAAGCACACCGTGTCCCGGCTGATCGGCGCGCCGCCGGGCTACGTCGGCTTCGACCAGGGCGGCCTGCTGACCGACGCGATCCGCCGCACCCCGCACACCGTCCTGCTGCTCGACGAGATCGAGAAGGCTCATCCCGACGTCTACAACATCCTGCTCCAGGTCATGGACCACGCCACCCTGACCGACAACAACGGCCGCAAGGCGGACTTCCGGCACGTCATCCTGATCATGACGACGAACGCCGGCGGCCGGGAGCTGACGACGAAGCCGATGGGCTTCGGCGACCGCTCGAAGCTCTCCGCCGAAGCCGCCTCGAAGCCGGCGGTCGAGCGTCTGTTCACGCCGGAGTTCCGCAACCGGATCGACGCCTGGGTCGTCTTCAAGGCCCTCGAGATGGACTCCGTGCGGCTGATCGTCGACAAGCTGGTGGGCGAACTCGGGCTGCAGCTTGCCGACCGCGATCTCAGGATCGAACTGAAGGAGGCCGCCCGCGACTGGCTGGCCGAGCACGGCTACGAGCCGGACTTCGGCGCGCGCCCGATGCGGCGCCTGATCGACGAGAAGATCAAGCGCAGGCTGGCCGACGAGATCCTCTTCGGCAAGCTGGCCGACGGCGGCAAGATCGTCGTCGACGCGAAGGAAGGCGCCTCGCTCGAAGACGGCCTCGTGCTCCGGACGAGGCGGAAGCGCAGAGCAAAGCGAAAGAAACCGAACTGAAGACACTGGGTGCGCCGGCGCCCCCGCCGGCTGCCGCCGAAGGCGGCTGGAAGAACGCGCCGCGAAGCGGCGACCGCTCTGTCCGCCCCTACGCCTCGCCGACGCGCGGCAGCACCTCGGTCCTGAACCGTTCGATCGTCGACATCAGTCGCGCGTGCGGCAGCAGGCCGTTGTACGCCCAGAAGTAGAGCCAGGTCACCGGCAGGCGCTCACGAAGCGTCTCGAGTTGCCGGGTCACCGTGTCGACCGTGCCGACCAGCGCCATGCCGGCGCTCATCATGTCCTCGAACGGCTCCCCCGTGTCCGGGTCCGCCATGCCCCGGCTGAAGCCGAAGGGCTCGAACCAGGCGGAGCCGCAGAAGGCGCCGCTCGCCTTCCACAGACGTTCCGCTTCCACGTCCGTGTCGGCGATCACGACGTCGCGCAGGACGCCGATCCCCTCGCCGAGCGGCCGTCCGGATTCCTCCGCGAACAGCTCGAAGAGCGCCCGCTCCCGCTTCGGATGCAGCGGCGGCAGGATAGCCGTCACGCCTTCCCGCGCGCACCACCGGATGCTCTCTTCCGAGGACGCGAACGGCTGGAAGATCGGCGGATGCGGCTCCTGGACCGGCTTCGGCACGACGCCCACCTGGCGCAGCACGCCGTCCTCGACGCCGGCGCCCCACTGCTCCGTGGCCTCCAGCGTCCACGGCGTGCCGCCCTCGGGACCACCCACCGGAACCTTCCAGAACCGGCCGTCGTAGTCGAGCATAGGTTCGGTCCAGGCCTTCTTGACGATCCGGAAACACTCCTCGAAGGCGGCCCGGTTCGTCGCGTCGATCTCGTCGTGGCGGTGCGGCAGGGCGCCCGAGATCCCGTGCGTCTGCTGCGCCATCACGTCGACCCAACGCCGCTGGTAACCGCGGGCGAAGCCGGCGTTCGCGCGCCCTCCGGTCATCCGGTCGAGCATCGCGATGTCCTCGGCGACCCGGATCGGATTCCTCGACGGCAGCACGATGCCCAGTTGCCCGACCCGGATGTTCTTCGTCTGCATGCCGACGAACAGGTCGAGCAGCACCGGGTTGTTCGAGAGCTCGAAGCCCTCGATGTGGAAGTGGTGCTCGGTGAAGCTGATCGAGTCGTAGCCGAGATCGTCGGCCAGCCGGGCCTGCTCGGAGACCTCGGCCAGCATCCGGTCGTAGAGGTCGCCCCGCAGGCCCGCCATGCCCTTCTTGATCTCGGCCCGGGAGCCAATCGAGGGCAGGTAGAAGAGAGAGATCTTCAAGAGAGCAGGAACTCAGCCGCCGCTGTCGTAGCCGGGCAGCTCCCGGATCCAGACGTTGCGGAAACGGGTCGGGTTGCGGTGATCCTGGAGGCCGATCCAGCCCCGCGGCTCGTGCGGGCGGTCGTAGACGCCGACCCGGCGGTGGATCGTCCGGCCGATGTACTCCTTCTTGTGATGGATGACCACACCGTTGTGGAGCACGGTGACGTTCGCCTTCTTGACGAGTTCGCCGTCCTTCCAGCGCGGCGCCTCGAAGATGATGTCGTAGGTCTGCCACGCGCCGGGAGCCCGTGAGGAGTTCACCATCGGCGGCGTCTGGCCGTAGATGGCTCCGGCCTGGCCGTCGGCGTAGGTCCGGTTCTCGTATGAGTCGAGGATCTGGATCTCGTAGTCGCCGTAGATCATCACTCCGCTGTTGCCGCGGCCCTGGCTGTTGCTCTCGACTTCGGCCGGCGTCGCGAACTCAACGTGGAGCTGGAAGTCGCCGAACTCGTCCCGCGTCCGGATCGAGCCGGTCGAGGTCACTTCCATGTAGCCGTTCTCGACCTTCCACTCGGGCTCGTCGCCGTTCGGCTTCTGCCACTTCGAGAGGTCCGTGCCGTCGAACAGCACCACCGCGTCGGCCGGCGCCGGCGCCATGTCGCTGAACGAGGCGCCGGACTCCACCACCGGCGGCACCGGCCGGTTCGGGTCGTGCACCTTCCAGGGCAATCCCGGCAGCTTCGGTGTGTCCTCGTAGCCAACCGGCTGTTGCTGGGCGACCGCCGACGCGGTCAGGAACAGGCCGGCGGCCAGGAAGAGGTACAGGGTCTGCTTCGTTCGGTTCGCTGCCATCTCAGGTCTCCTCCGGCGTCCGCTCACCGCACCCGCGACGCGAGCAACGGCTCGGACATTTTCAGCCACTTGACGACTTCGGAACGGGTGTTCCGCGGGTCGATCAGATCATGGACCGAGAAACCCTCGGCCCGCGGGAAGGGCGTGCGGCGCTTGGCGAACTCGGCCTCCAGTTCGGCGCGCTTCCTGTCCGGGTCGGGCGCCGCCGCGATCTCGCGCCGGAAAGCGACCGCCACCCCGCCCTCGATCGGCAGCGCGCCGCTCTCGGCCGACGGCCAGATCAGCACCCGGCCGCCCGGACCGTAGTGTGCCGCCGCGGCGACACCATAGGACTTCCGAATCTGCACGGCGCACCAGGGCACGGTCGTTCTCACCGTCGCCGCGATCGCCTCCATGCCGTACCGGATCGTGCCGGAAGCCTCCGACTCCGAGCCGATCATGAAGCCCGGCTCGTCGACCAGGCTGAGGATCGGCAGGTGGAAGGTCTCGCAGAACTCGATGAAGCGCCGGAACTTCTGTGCCCCGGCCGCGTCCATCGCGCCGCCGATGTGCTTGCAGTCGTTGGCGACGACGCCCACCGAGCCGCCGTCGACCCGGGCCAGACCCGTGATCTGGGACGGGCCGTAACCGGCCGTCATCTCGAAGAAGCTGTCCCGGTCGACGACAAGCGAGATCACCTCGCGCATGTCGTAGAGGAAACGGCGGTCCCGCGGCACTACCTCGAGCAGCCGCTCCTCGCGGCGGTCGGCCGGATCGCCTGTCTTCCGTCCTGGCGGTAGAGCATCGACGTTCGGAGGCAGGTAGCTCAGGAAGCGACGCACCTGCTCCATCGCGTCGTCTTCGTCCTCGGCGACGTTGTCGACCACGCCGCTTCTGGTGTGGACCTGCCAGCCGCCCAGCTCGTCCTTCGTCTTCTTCTCGCCCAGGGCCCGCTCGACCAGCGCCGGACCGCCGATCAGGATCTGCGCCGTGTGCCGCGTCATGACGGAGAAGTGGGAAGCGACCAGGCGCGCCGCCGGGAAGCCCGCCACCGCCCCGACGCCGATCGAGGCCACCGGCACTGTCCGCAGAATCTCGGCGATCGACCAGAAACGGGCGCGCGAGTAGACCGGCTCCCCCATGGGCCGCGGCGGCTTCTTCGGCGCGCCCTTCTGTCGGGCCGCGCTGCCGCGCACGCTGCCGCCGCCGCCTTCGAGGAAGCGAACCAGGGGCAACCGGTACTTGAGCGCGAGTTCCTCCGAGTAGATGCTCTTGCGCAGCCCCGCCGGCGACGGCGAACCGCCGGCCTGGGTGAAGTCCTCGCCCGCCACGATCACCCGGCCGCCACCGACGTCGGCAAAGCCGACGACGTAGTTCGCCGGCGTGAACGCGACGACACGGCCCTCCCCGTCGACCTCGGCGGCGCCCGCCTGACGGCCCTCCTCGATGAACGAGCCCGGATCGGCGATCCGCTCGATCCGCTCCCGCACCGTCAGCCGGCCGCGCTCGTGCTGCTTCGCTATCGCCTCCTCGCCGCCCATCGCCAGCGCCAGGCGCCGGCGGCGTTCGATCTCGTCGACCTCTGGCTGCCAGGACATTGGACGGGGATTGTAGGTCACGGAAGGCTCTCCGCTATCCTGCGCCGTCCAGGGAGGCTCACGTGACCGAGGCGAGACGCAAGCTCTGCGGTTGGGGATACGAAGGACAGGGGCTGACCCCAGACGAGGCGGCCACCTTCCGGGCGCAGACCGAGGAGCGTTTCGGAGTCTCCCTGGAGCCTCGCGCGAGCGTGCCCCGAGTCGGCGACTTCGACCTGCGCGCGCCGCGACTCCAGCCGCCTTCGTCCCTCGTGAATCTGTTTCGGGACGACCCCTACGAACGCCTCCTCCATGCGTACGGCAAGTCCTTCCCGGACGCCGTACGGATGTTCCGCCGCGAGGTGCCGGAGCCGCCCGATCTCGTCGCCTACCCCGAAACGACGGAGGACGTCGTCCGCATCCTGGACTGGGCCGGCGACGCTGGCGCCGCGGCGATCCCCTTCGGCGGCGGTTCGAGTGTGGTCGGCGGGGTCGAGCCGGCGGTCGGCGACAGCTACGCGGGCACCGTGACGGTCGACCTCCTCAAGCTCGACCAGGTGCTGGAAGTGGACCGTGCGAGCCGGGCCGCGCGCATCCAGGGCGGCGCCCGCGGCCCCCACATCGAGGCCCAGCTCCGGGAGCACGGACTGACCCTGCGCCACTTCCCGCAGAGTTTCGAGCACTCGACCCTGGGCGGCTGGATCGCGACCCGCTCGGGCGGCCACTTCGCCAGCCTCTACACCCACATCGACGACTTCGTCGAGGCCACGACCACCGTGACGCCCCGGGGCACGATGGAGACCAGGCGGTTGCCAGGCTCCGGCGCCGGACCCTCGCCGGACCGGATGGTCATCGGTTCGGAGGGCATCCTCGGGGTCATCACCGAAGCCTGGATGCGGCTCCAGGAGCGCCCGACGTATCGCGGCTCGGCGGCCGTCCACTTCACCGACTACGCGCAGGCGGCCGAGGCGGTGCGGATGCTGGCCCAGAGCGGTCTCTATCCCTCGAACTGCCGCCTGATCGACGCGCAGGAAACCGCCGGCGCGGGCGCCGGCGACGGTTCGACGTCGCTGCTCGTCCTCGGCTTCGAGTCCGCGGACCACCCCGTCGACGCCTGGATGAAGCGGGCCCTCGAACTGACCGCCGACTGCGGCGGCGATCACAGCGCCTCGGCCGGCCGCTCCCACCGCGAGGGCGCAGCCGGCGCCTGGCGCGACGCCTTCATCAAGGGGCCCTACTTCCGCGAGGTCGCGGTGCCCCTGGGCCTGATCAGCGACACTTTCGAGACCGCGATCACCTGGGACCGCTTCGCCGACTTCCACGCCCGGATCATGGCCCGGACCGCCGAGATCCTGGAGCGGGCGACCGGCAGACCCGGCCGCGTCACCTGCCGCTTCACCCACGTCTACCCGGACGGACCGGCGCCCTACTTCACGTTCTCCGCCCTCGGCGACTGGGAGCGTCTCGCGGAGCAGTGGCGGGAGATCAAGTTGGCCGCGAACGAGGCGGTCGTCGACGCTGGCGGCACCGTGACCCACCACCACGCCGTCGGCCGCGACCATCGGCCGGCCGGCTACGACCGGCAACGCCCCGACGTCTTCGCCCGCGCCCTGGCCGGCGCCAAGGCGGCAGTCGACCCGGACGGCCTGATGAACCCCGGCGTGTTGATCGATCCGCGGGGCCGGGACGTCGGCGTCACCGGCGCGATGGCGCCGTAGCGCGGCACCCGCCAACCGGAGGGCCGAGGGGGGCGGTCCCATTGGCCGTGCGCGCTCGGCCGGATAACGGGACGTGTGGCGCGCACTTCGCTGCGCTCGCTCCGGTTGGGCGTCGACTTCCGAACGGGCGCCGGGCGTCGCTCGCTCCGAGCCCGCTGGGACCGCCCCCTCGGCCCCTCCGGCTGGCTGGAATGCGTCGGCGGCTTGGGGTGACCTACTCCCCCAACTTGGCGACCAGGGCGGCTACGTGGGTGTCTGCCACACCTAACGTGTTTAGTGCGGCATCCAGATCGCGGACGTAGTCGGCGTTGGTGCCGCTCGGGCCTGTTGCAGCGGCGACCTGGGACGCGATTTCGTCGATAGGCGCTGGACCGGCGTAGTTCCGGTTCCCCGGCCAGGCTTGGTAGGTGAGGCCCGCAGCCCTTTCGGCGCCGGCCTCTCCGTTCATTTCGATCTCGATCCCCATGCGGACGTAGCCACCACATTCCCGCACGTCCAGGCCGGCGAGGACGGACTCGGCTTCGCCCTCCTCCAGGCGGTAGGCGATCCCCCAGCAGCAGTCGTCCGGAGCCGGGGCCAGGGTGACCACACGCCCGGGACGCCAGGGCTGGCCCCGATGGTCCGTCGACCACTGCCAGAAACGCCGGGTCCAGCCCCGGACACGGGCGGGTCGACGCTCCACGAAGGGGATCGCCGGACGGAAGATCAGCGAGCCGTAGCCGAAGATCCAGCACGCGTCGGTGGGGGTCACGACGCGGGATTGTACGGCTGCCGGGTGGAACGACTTGCGCAGCACGTCTGCCGGGTGCGCGGGTCTTCCGACCCGCTCCGGGAATCGCCGCCGAGCGGCGAGGCCCGGGTTGATCCGCCGCCGGCCGAAGGACGGCGACGATAGCCGCGTGATAGCTTGCGCGGCCCGTTTTCTTCCCCGCCAGCCACCGATGCGCCATCTCTTCGTCATCGATCCGATCGAGCGTCTCGACCCCGAGAAGGACACGACGATCGCGTTTCTGCGCGAGGCGAATCGTCGCGGCCATGACCTGGCCGTCTGCACGATCGACACGCTGGACCTCGGGCCGGGCGGACGGCCGAAGGCGGAGGCGATTCCCGCGCGCACCACCGATCCGGAGGCCGGCAACGACTGGTACGAGGTCGGCGCCGGCCGGACCGCCTTTCTCGACGAGTTCGACGTCGTCTGGATGCGGAAGGATCCGCCCTTCGACATGGCGTTCTTCTACGCCACGCACTTGCTCTCCATGGTGGCGAAGAGCACCCTGGTGGTGAACGACCCCCTGTCGCTCCGCGACGCGAACGAGAAGCTCTTCGCGCTCCGCTTCCCCGAGGTCTGCCCGCCGGCGCGGGTCAGCCGCCGGATCGGGGAGTTGCTTGCCTTCCAGGAGGAGATGGGCGGCGAGATGATCGTGAAGCCGCTGGACGGCGCCGGCGGCGAGGGGATCTTCCACCTGAAGGCCGGCGACCGGAACACGAGCGCCATCCTCGAGGCGGCGACCGCGCACGAAAGCCGCTACATCATGGCGCAGCGCTACCTGCCCGAGATCCGGGAGGGGGACAAACGGGTCATCCTGGTCGAGGGCGAGGCGCTGGGCGCGGTGCTGCGCGTGCCCGCCGAGGGCGAGTCGCGGGCGAACTTCCACGTCGGCGGGCAGCCCGCGGCCACGGAAGTCGACGAACGCGACCGCGAGATCGCTGCCGCGGTCGGCCCCGAACTGGTCCGGCTCGGCATCGTCTTCGCCGGCATCGACGTGATCGGCGGCTGGCTGACCGAGGTCAACGTGACGAGTCCCACCGGCCTGCGGGAAATCGCCGATCTCGGCGGACCGCGGCTCGAAGTCGACGTGCTCGACGCGGTGGAGGCGCGCCGGAACGCCGGCTGAACCACGGACCGGTTCCGGGTCGGCAGAATCGCCCGGCGCCTGGTGCCGGCCAGAAGGCCGGCGCACCGACGGTGGAGACTTAGCGGAGGGTGACGAACTCCTCGGCCGAGGTCGGGTGGATCGCCATCGCGGCGTCGAAGTCATCCTTGGTGGCGCCCATCTTCACCGCGACCGCGAGGCCTTGAATGATCTCCGGAGCGTCTGCTCCGAGCATGTGGGCGCCGAGCACCCGGCCGCTCACACGGTCGACGATCAACTTGACGAGGGTGCGCTCCTGGTTGTCGGTCAGCGTGAGCTTGAGCGGGCGGAACCGGCTCCGGTAGACGTCGACCTCGTCGTAACGCGCTCGCGCCTCCTCTTCGGTCAGACCGACCGCCGCGAGCGGCGGCTGGCTGAAGACGGCGGTGGCGACGGTCTCGTGGTCCACCGGGGTCGGCTCGCCGCCGTACAGGGTCCGGCTCAGGCACATCGCCTCGTGAATCGCCACCGGGGTCAGGTTGAGACGGTCCGTCACGTCGCCGATCGCCCAGATGTTCGGCACGTTGCTGCGCGAGTACTCGTCGACGAGGATCTCGCCTAACTCGCCCTGCGCCACGCCGCAGTCCCCCAGTCCGAGCTCGGCAACCAGGGGCCGGCGGCCGGTGGCGTAGAGCACGTGGCCGCAATCGACCGCGTCGCCGCTATCGAGGTGGAGCCGCAAGCGATCGTCGCCAGCGCCGGCTCTTTCCTCGATCGACTCGACGCGGCTGTCGAACCGGAGATCGATGCCGCGCGACCGCATCTCCTCGGCCAGGTGAGTGCGGATCTCCTCGTCGAATCCGCGCAGGAACAGGGGCCCGCGGTAGATCAGCGTCACGTCGCAACCGAGTCCCGCGAAGATGCCGGCGAACTCGACGCCGATGTAGCCGCCACCGACGACGGCGAAACGCTGCGGGAGGCGCTCCAGGTAGAAGGCCTCGTTCGAACTGATCGCGTGCTCGATGCCCGGAATCGCAGGCAGTTCAGGCCAACTCCCGACCGCGACCAGAACCTGGTCAACCGTGACCCGCCGTCGGCCGCCATCCTCCGCCTCGATCTCCACCGAATGCGGATCGATCAATCTGGCCCGTCCCTCGAACAGTTCCACGCCGGCGCCGTCCAGCAGACCGCGGTAGATCCCGTTGAGCCGCTCGATCTCCCGGTTCTTGTTCGCGATCAGCCGCGCCCAGTCGAAGGCGGGCTGCTCCGCCTCCCAACCGAAACCCGCAGCCTCACGGTAATGGTCCGCGAACGCCGAGGCGCAGACGAGCAGCTTCTTCGGCACGCAGCCGACGTTGACGCAGGTGCCGCCGAGGTAGCGCTCCTCGGCCACCGCCACCCGCGCGCCGTGACCGGCCGCCATGCGGCTGGCCCGTACGCCGCCGGAGCCGGCGCCGATCACGAAGAGGTCATAGTCGTAGTCCGTCATGGGCGCAACGCTAGACCAATCCGCCGCGGAATCGCCACGCGCCCTTAGACTCGACTCGATGGCCGACAGCAAGACCGGGCCTGGAGCCCCCGGAGCCGCCTCCTGGGTACCGCGCGCGGTCGCCGGCGGCGTTCTGATGGGCCTCGCGAACCTCGTGCCCGGAATCAGCGGCGGCACGATGCTGCTGGCCGTCGGCATCTACCCACGCTTCATCGAGGCGGTGGCGGACACGACCCGGCTGCGTCTGCGCCTCCAGCCGCTGCTGCTCCTGTCCGTCGTAGCCGTTGCGGGCGGCCTGGCGATCCTGCTCCTGGCGGGCCTCCTGCGCGAGCTGGTGGTTCACCATCGGTGGATCATGTATAGCGCCTTCATTGGCCTGACCCTGGGGGGCGCGCCCCTGGTCTGGCGTCGCGCCCGACCGGCCGACCGGAGCTTCCGGGGCGGCGCGGCAAGCGGGTTCGCGGCGATGGCGGCGCTCGCGATCGCCCAGAGCGCCCCGGCCTCCGAAGGACTGGCCGGTAGCGGGCCGCTCCTCCTCGCCGTCGCGGGAGCCGCCGGCGCCGCCGCGATGATCCTGCCGGGGCTGAGCGGCGCCTACCTGCTCCTCGTCCTGGGTCAATACGAAGCGATCCTCGGCGCCGTCGATCTGCTCTTCCAGGGGCTCAGAGGACTCGACGCGGCGGACCTGCTCGAGGCCGGCGCCGTCCTGCTGCCGGTTCTGATCGGCATCGCCCTCGGCGCGACGGTCATCAGCAACGCGGTGCGATTCGCGCTGCGACGCTTCCGACAGGCGACCCTGGGCGTGCTGCTGGGCCTTCTGCTGGGCGCCGTCGTCGGTCTCTGGCCCTTCGAGGCTTCCCCGCCGGGCGCCGTCCAGCTCGGATCGGCGGCGGTCCTGGCCGCGGCCGGGTTCGTTCTGACCTGGACCGTGGGTCGGTTGGGCTCGGGCTCGACCGAACCTGCGCGGTAGCTGCGCTACAGTCCCTGCCCGCTTAGACCATTCCACCGCCCGGAGCCGCCGAAATGCGCCGAACAACCTGCCTGCCTCACTCCGCCCTTCTCTTCGCTGCTGCGGTCCTGCTGCTCGGGGCGACCTCCGCCCTCGCCGCCGATGGCCGGACCGTGATCCACGCCGGCGCCCTGGTCGACGTCGAGGCTGGGGAGGTCCTCGGCAGGCACACGATCGTCGTCGAAGGCGAGACGATCACGGCAGTCGAGGAAGGGCTCGCCGATCCGGAGGACGGCGACACCCTGATCGACCTGTCCGGCCATACCGTGCTTCCCGGCCTGATGGACATGCACGTCCACCTGACCTCGCAGCAGGCCGGCGCCGCCTCCTATCTCGAGCGCTTCCAGCAGACGCCGGCGGACGCGACGGTCAAGGGGCTGATCTACGCGAAGCGGACGCTGCTCGCCGGCTTCACCACGGTCCGCGACGTGGGCGGCGAAACGACGGCGATCCTGGCCGTACGGAACGCGATCAACCGCGGCGAGATGCCCGGGCCGCGGGTCTTCGCCGCGACCGCCTCGCTCGCCACGACCGGCGGCCACGGCGACCGGACGAACGGCATGAGGCCGGACCTGCAAGGCGACCCCGGCCCCAGGCAGGGCATCGTCAACGGCGTCGAGGACGCCCGCAAGGCGGTCCGGCAGCGCTACAAGGAGGGGGCCGACCTGATCAAGATCACCGCCACCGGCGGCGTCCTCAGCCTGGCCAAGAGCGGCCAGAACCCGCAGTTCACGGAGGAGGAGATCCGGGCGATCGTCGACACGGCGAAGGACTACGGCTTCATGGTCGCCGCCCACGCCCACGGCGCCGAGGGCATGAAGCGGGCGATCCGGGCCGGCGTCACGACGATCGAGCACGGCACCTACATGGATGAAGAGGCGTTCGAACTGATGAAGGAGCACGGCACGTACTTCGTCCCCACGATCTCGGCGGGCAACTTCGTGGCCGAGAAGGCGGCGGTGCCGGGCTACTTCCCGGAGATCATCCGGCCCAAGGCGGCCGCCATCGGGCCGGTGATCCAGGACACCTTCGCCAAGGCCCATCGAGCCGGCGTGCCGATCGCCTTCGGCACGGACTGCGGGGTCTGCCCCCACGGAAGCAACGCCCAGGAGTTTCTCTACATGGTCGAAGGGGGCATGGCGCCGATGACGGCAATCCAGTCGGCCACGGTCGTCACCGCGAAGCTGCTCGACATCTGGGAAGAGACCGGCTCGATCACGGCCGGCAAGGCGGCCGACCTGATCGCGGTCGAGGGCGACCCGATCGCCGACGTCACGAGGCTCCAGGACGTCCGCTTCGTCATGCGGGTCGGCCAGGTCCACAAGTCGCCGGACTAGGCTAGCCCCGCTTGCCGCCGAGCGTGCGCTCCGTGTAGCGCAGCCGGGCCGCCTCCGATTCGTCATCTCCCCTCACCCACTGCAGGGTGTCGCCGTCCGCGAAATCAGTGGCGCCCGCCATCGAGCGCGCGACCGCGTTCACATGGTCCTTCGTGATCGCCGCCGGCACCGCGGGCATCGCGGCCAGGGACCGGGCGAGGACGAGGGTCTCCTCCTCCAGCCGCTCGGCCGGCACGATCCGGTTGATCATCGGCGCCACTTCGGACGGACCGAAGCGGCGACACGTGATGATGAGCTCCTTGGTCAGGGCCGGTCCGATCTCGCGTACCATCCGCGGCACGCCGCCCCAGGCGAGCGGCAGGCCGAGTTCGACCTCCGGGATGAAGAACACGGCGTCCTCGGCGACGACCCGCAGGTCGCAGGCCGCCATCAGCAGAAAGCCGCCGCCGACCGCGTAGCCCTGGACCTGGGCGACGGTCAACGCCCGCATCTGCTCCAGCGCGTCCATCGCCCGGCGGCCGAGCTGCCCGGCCTCCCGGCGCTGACGCCAGTTCAACTCCGAAGCGCCCCCCATCGCCTTCAGGTCGGCCCCGGCGCAGAACGCGCGGCCCTCGCCGCGGAGCACGACCACATCGATCCCGCTCCGGTCGTCGAACCAGGCGGCTGCGCGCGCCAATTCGCTGAGCATCGTCCCGTCCACGGCGTTCAGCCGTTCGGGCCGTGCCAGCGTCAGGAATCCCAGGTTGCCGTCGCTCTCCACCCGGATCGTCTCGAAACTGGTTTGCTCCCCCATCGCCCTGGCTCCTCCTGATCGACAGAACCGACACCTTCGCCGGCCCCTTCAGACCGTCCCGTACCACGTTGACTCGTGCTCTATCATGCCCTCCGCCAGACAGCCACGGCCGCGCGGTCCTGTCCGGATCCCGATTCACAGCCCCATGACGTTCCAACTCCAGGTCCTCGGCTGCGGCGACGCCTTCAGCAGCGGCGGCCGGCTGCACACCTGCTTCCTCCTGGGCGGCCAGACGAGCGCCGGCGCCCTTTCTCCGACTCTGCTCGACTGCGGCGCGACGTCTCTCGTCGCGATGAAGGCCCGCGGCATCGAGCCCGCGTCGATTCGCACGATCCTCATCACCCACCTGCACGGGGACCACTTCGGCGGTCTGCCCTTTCTCCTGAGCGACGCCCACTACCGGGCCCGCCGAACCACCCCCCTGACCCTCGCCGGTCCGCCCGGGCTTCGGGAGAGAATCCGGCAGGCGGCGGAAGCTCTGTACCCCGGCTCCTCCAGACGCGAGCTGGCGTTCGAACTCGAGATCGTCGAGCTCCACGAGCGCGAGACAGTCTCCGTCAACGGACTCCGGGTGACCCCGTTCGAGGTCGTTCACCCCTCCGGGGCGCCGAGCTACGCCCTGCGGGTCGAGTACGGCGGCAGAACGCTCACGTTCTCCGGCGACACGGAGTGGACCGAAGCGCTGATCGACGCGGCCGCCGGCGCCGACCTCTTCATCTGCGAGTGCAACTTCTACGACCGGCCCGTCCCGAACCACCTGAACTACGTCGAGCTGCTCGCCCGGAGGCCTCGCCTGGACTGCGGCCGGATGCTCCTCACGCACCTCGGCGACGACATGCTCGAACGCTCCGACCTCGAGATCGAGACCGCCGCGGAGGGCCGAACCTACGAGGTCTGAAGAGGTTCGGCGAGCGGGCGGCATGGCCCGTTCTCGCTTGCTACACTCCGCGTCCGAAACTGACCAGGAGCAGCAATGAACTTCGATTTCTCGGATGCCCAGAAGGCACTGAAGCAGCAGACGCGCGACTTCCTGCGCGCAGCCTGCGATACGACCGTCCCCCGGCGGGTCCTGGAGGACGCGGACGAACCCTTCGCGCGCGATCTGTGGCAGCAGATCGGCGCCAACGAATCCCCCGGCATCGCGGTTCCCGAGGAGTACGGCGGCATCGGCTTCGGCTACCTCGAACTCTGCGTCGTTGCCGAGGAACTCGGTCGCGCGGTCGCGCCGGTGCCCTTCTCCTCCTCGGTCTACCTGGCCACGGAGGCGGTGCTCCTCGGCGGCTCGGAAGAGCAGAAGCAACGGCTGCTTCCCAGGCTGGCGACCGGCGAGACGATCGGTACCTTCGCTCTCTCGGAAGGCCCCGGTCTGGCAACCCCGGCGAACCTGCAGGCGACGCTGAGCGGCACCCTGTCGGGCACCAAGATGCCTGTACCTGACGGCGACATCGCCGACTTCTGCGTCGTTGTCGCGAAGGACGGAGACGGCGTTTCGCTCGCGCTCGTCGACCTGGATGGAAGGGGAGTCTCCCGCGAGCCGGTCGAGACCCTCGATCCCTCCCGTTCCCACGCCAGGATCACGTTCGACGGCGCCGAGGCCGAACCGCTCGGCGATGCCGGCCAGGGCTGGGCGCTCAAGGACCGGGTGTTCGACCGCGCCGCCGTGCTGTTAGCGATGGAACAGCTCGGCGGCGCCGACGCCTGCCTCCAGATGGCGATCGGCTACGCCAAGGGCCGCTACGCCTTCGGCCGGCCGATCGGCTCCTTCCAGGCGATCAAGCACAAGCTCGCCGACATCTACATCAAGAACGAACTCGCCCGGGCGAACTGCTACTACGGCGCCTGGGCGCTGTCGACCGACGCGCCGGAGTTGCCGGTCGCGGCGGCCGCGGCCCGCGTCGCCGCGACCCAGGCATTCCACTTCGCCTCGAAGGAGAACATTCAGACTCACGGCGGCATCGGCTTCACCTGGGAGTCCGATTGCCACCTCTACTACCGCCGCTCCAAGCTGCTCGCGCTCAGCATCGGCAGCGAGAGGGTGTGGAAGGACCGGTTGATCTCCGGTCTGGAACGGCAGGAGGCCGCCTGATGGACTTCAACGACACTCCTGAACAGGCAGCGTACCGAGCCGAGGTCCGCGCCTGGCTCAACGCCAACGCGGAGCCGCGCAGGGACCGCCCCAGCGTCAGCCGCCGGCTGGACGCCGACGAAGGCCTCGCCCTCGCCAAGGCCTGGCAGGCCAGGAAGGCGGAGGCCGGCTACGCCTGCCGTCACTGGCCCGAGGCGCAGGGCGGCCAGGGCCGGCCAATGATCGAGACGATCATCTACGACCAGGAGGAAGCGGGCTACGACGTGCCGACCGGCTTCTTCAGCATCGGTCTCGGCATGTGCGGCCCGGTCATGGCCCAATACGCGACGGAGGAGCAGAAGGCTCGCTACATCCCTCCGATGATCCGCGGCGACGAGGTCTGGTGCCAGTTGTTCTCCGAGCCCGCGGCCGGTTCAGACGTCGCCGGGCTCCGCACCCGCTGCCACCGCGACGGCGATGACTGGGTGGTCAACGGCCAGAAAGTATGGACCTCGGGCGCGCACTACTCCGACTGGGGCATCCTGGTCGCGCGGCACGACTCGTCGCTGCCCAAGCACAAGGGCCTGACCTTCTTCTTCATCGACATGAAGTCCCCCGGAATCGAGATCAAGCCGATCAAGCAGATCAACGGCGGCTCGAACTTCAACGAGGTCTTCTTCACCAACGTCCGGGTGCCGGACAGCCAGCGCCTCGGCGCCATCGGCGAAGGCTGGCAGGTGGCGATCACCACCCTGATGAACGAGCGCCTCGCCGTCGGCGGCGCACCGCCGCCGGACTTCCGCGAAGTGATGAAGCTCGCCGCCGCCTGCGAACTCGACGGCAGGCCCGCCCTCGAGGACTCCTCGGTCCGCGAGAAGATCGCCGACTGGTACGTCGAATCGATGGGCATGGCGCACACGAAGGCGCGCACGTTGACGGCCCTCTCCCAAGGCAAGGTCCCGGGACCCGAGAACTCGATCGGCAAGGTCGTCTCGGCCTCGAAGCTCCAGAACGTGTCCTCCTTCGGCGCGGACCTGATGGACATGGGCGGCGTGATCACCGACCCATCCCTGATGCCCTCCGACGCCCTGTTCCAGCAGTCCTTCCTCTACAGCCCCGGCCTCCGCATCGCCGGCGGCACCGACGAGATCCTGCGCAACATCATCGCCGAACGCGTCCTCGGCCTCCCCGGCGAGATCCGCGTCGACCGCGACGTGCCGTACAACGACATCCCGACGGGGAACTGAGCAGGAGACGGTGTTGCGGGAGGGAACTCCCTTTTGGCTCCAAGAGGAGCGAATCGAGCCGTTCTGGACGATTCGACGCGCTCCCCTGCGGTTCACCGCCGGAATCCTCCTCGTCGCCGCCACCGCGGGCCTCATCGGCTACTGGGTCTACGACCTGAACCGCTGGCTCGCCATGGGTCTCCAGGCAGGTCTGCAGGCGATCGGCTTCTGCATCGTCTTCGCCAAGTGCCGCGAGAAGGCGGAGTCGAAAGAGAAGTAGCCGTCACGAGTACGGCCGCAGCCGGGCTTCGCACCACGGCTACCGCTACCGTCGTCGCAGACTCCCGAAACGTCGACAGCCGGGTACTGGGAGCGAGGGAGAGCAACCAGTACAGAACTCAGGCGTCCAATCCGTCTAAGTCCTTGAGGCCTCCGTTGCAGACGGAGTATCGTCTTCAAGAAGGAAGGGGTTGTCGTGAGTAGCCAGTCGCTTCAGGAGGTCAGCCGCGACCTCCGCCGGGGATTGCCCCACATCCGGGACGAGGTCCACCGGATTGTCCACGAGATCTTCCCCAGCCTTCGGTTCACGAACGTCTGGGTACAACCCACCAGATCCTGGTACGGCGACGAAGTCGTCGACGTCTGGACGATCTACGAGGGGGAGGTTGAGGCACAGGAGCAAGCGGAGGGCCTGATCTCGTTCAGAAGAAGGGTCCGCGAACTGCTCTGGGACCAGGAGCTGGAGGTAACAGCCAGCATCCATATGGTCACGCAGGCCGACGTGGGGGACTGGCGCCCTGAAGGCATCTGATCTCCTGACCTCCGCGGAGCAGCAGCTCCCTTCGGGCCGCGGGAGGCCGCTGCAGACCCACCTGCGCCGTGCGGCAAGCACGGTCTACTACGCCCTGTTCCACTCTCTGGCCCAGTGCTGCGCAGACGCTCTCGTCGGAAAGACGGTCCGAAAGAGCCGCGCCTGGGCCCTGGCCTATAGATCGCTGTCACACGGTCGGGCCCGGGAAGCGTGTAGTCAGAAGCGCCTGCTACAGAGCTTCCCTCAGGAGATACGGAGCTTCGCCGACCTCTTTGTCGACCTCCAGAAAGAGCGCCACATGGCGGACTACGACCCCGTACAGACGTTCTTCAAGTCTAAGGTGGAAGGGCACCTCAGGACTGCTCGACTCACGGTCGAGCGGTTCGAAGCTACCGACATCCGAGATCGACGCGAGTTCGCGGCACACGTCCTCTTCAGGGAGCGGCAGTAACCACGACCGCCCCGCCTTCCGGCGCCACGCCGCGGCCAGCTAGCTCTCGCTGGCCAGCTTGCGGAAGTACTCGTCGACAAGGTCGCGGTAGCCGGGCGGTACCTGGTCCGAGTTGCCGAGGTAGACGCGTTCGGCTTCGCCACCGCGCAGCTCGCGCCACAGGCGGTACTCGAACTGCCGCAGGCCCTCGACGATTTCGTTGCGGAGACGTTCGAGGGCCAGCGGGTCGCGGTTGAGACCCAGCAGGCTCAGATCGCCCATCTGCTGGAGCAACTGGTCGAGGTCCGCCGTGTCCATCCGCTCCCGCCGCAGGTCGTTCCTCAGGCTCTCCAGGTCGGCGCGTCGCTGGTCCAGTTCCCGGTCGAGTTGCCGGAGATCCTCCGCCTGGAAGATGCCGGGCTGGTAGAAGCCGCCTGAACTCGAACCGTACTGGCTGAAGCGGCCCCGGTTTCGGCCGCCCTGCGGATTGGCCGCGTCGCCCCCGGTCTCCGAAGCGGTGTCGCCGGGCCGGCCGCCTTGCTGCTCGTCGCCCTGCTGCTGGCCGCCCTGCTGCTGGCCGCCCTGTTGCGGGCCGCCCTGCTGCTCGCCGCCCTGCTGCCGGCCCTCCTGCGCGTTCTCCTGCCCCGGACGCTGGCCGAGCCGGCTGCCCTCCTCGACGCGGTCACGCAAACGAGCCTCCATCGAGGCCAGGTTCTCGACCAGATCGCGCGTCCGCTCGAGCATCCGCTCCTGGCGCTCGCCGCCTCCCTCGCCGACACTCTCCCGCGCCTCGGCGATCCGCTCGGTCACGTCGTCGATGTCCTGCCGGATCTGGTTCTCGAACAACCGCGCGAACTCCGGGTCGCGGCCGGCGAGCACACCCTTCGAGTAACGGATCTTCTCCTTCAACTGTTCGTCGCGGATGATCGTCGCCGATTCGCGCAGCTTCCGCGCCGTCTCCGGCTGATCGTTGCGGGCGCCCTGGCTCATCCGGTTGAGCTGCGCCTCGAGGCCCGCCACCTCGTCGGTCAGACGGTCCTTGCGCTCCATGATCCGTTCGATGAGATCGGCGCGTTCCCGCGCGGAAAGGTCGCTGCGCGCCTGACCATCCTCGCCTTCCCGGCCGGACAGTTCACCAACCTGCTCTTCGATCCGGCCCTGCATCCGGGACACACGGTCGGCGCGCTCCTGCAGTTCCTCCATGTCCCGCCCGAGTTGCTGGCGCTGGTTGCGGTCCAGCAGCCGCCGCGCCTCGCGCAGCTTGTCGAGAGCCGCGATCCCGTCCGCGCCGGCATTCGACTGCGACCTGGACGAGCCGGCCTGGGAACGCCTCATCTCCTCCGCCGCCTGTCGCAGCGCCTGCGTCGTCTCCCTCAGTTCCGGGCGCTGCTGTTCGCGCGCCAGCCGTTCCAGGCGCCGCGCGAGCTCCTCCGTTTCCTCGATCAGGTCCTGCTGTCTGCCGCCGCCACCGCCGCCTTGCTGCGAGCGGCTCCGCAGCCGGTTCTGACGCTCGTTCTCGCGCTGCTGGCGGCGGGCCAGCTCGCGGAGCTTCTGCATCAGTTCGTCGACTTCCGCCTGCGCCTGCTCCGCGGCGCCGCGCTGGACCGTTTCGTACTGGTTGCGCAGCTTGTCGAGCTCGAGCTCGAACAGATCCGCCAGATCCTCGGACAGTTGCTGATTGCCGCCGCCACCGCCGCCTCCCTGCTCGAACGACACGCGCACGTCGCGGAACACGGATTCGGCGCGCTGCAACGAAGCCAGGGCCTTCTTCTCCTCGGCCAGCGCCTCCTCGGGACGCTCCGCCTCGAGCTCCTTCTCCGCCATGGACATCTCGACATCGGCCTTCCCGAGGAACTCGATGATCTTCGAGAAGTCGTCGTCCTGGAGCAGTTGCTGGCCGCGGTTGCCCATCCGCGTGACCAGGGACGCCACCTGTTCGCGCAACCGACCCTGCATCAGGGCAACCGTTTTCACGTGCTCGGACAGTTCCTGGGCCGTGTACTCGTCCTCGTCGCGGATCAGGCGGAAGGTTGCCGAGATGATCATCTTCTGCTGCACCGAGAGCGTCTGGTCCAGACCGCCGGCGCCGCCGCCCATGCCGCCGCCGCCCTGCTCGGCCTGGCGATAGTTCCGGTCGAAGGGCCGGATCTCCAGGAAGTAGATGTCGCTGACCGTCGGCTGCGCATGGCTGCGGTCCCAGGCCTCGGCGTGGTAGGAGATGGAGTCGCCGACCTCGAGGTCCATCTCCTCGAGGAAGAGCGTGTGCCCCGCGCTCACCTTCTTCATCGAGGAGGCGCTGTCGAACAGCGTAACCTCCGTCTCGTCACCGCCGTTCACGGCGTAGCGGATGTTCAGGCGACGCACGCCGTAGTCGTCCTCCGCCTCGACTTCGGCGAACACCTCGTCGATCATCGACACCTTGACGTCCCGGCCGGGGGCGACGAAGCGCACGATGGCCGGCTGATCCTCGAGGGCCGTGACCATGTACTCCGCCGAGGCGCGGTGCCACCGGCCCTCGTCGTCCATCAGCTCGATCCGGTAGTAGGTGCTCTCGTCCACCGTGTACGCGGCGACGAGCCGGTCGCCTTCGATGTCCAGGTTCCTGGGTTCGTCGCCTTCGATCAGCAACCGCCCCGCCTCGACCTGGAAGATCGGCAGGATGCTGAAGCTCACCTGGGTACCCTTGAGAACCGCGATGTCGCCGCCGTCCTCGACGGCCTGGTCCGACAGCCCGCTGTAGTCGGGGAAGCGATACAGGAGGTCGATCCGGTCGACGTAGGGCAGGTCCTTGACCCGGATCCGGTAGATCGGCGAGCGGACGCCGGAGGCGTCGACGTAGTAGTCCGTGTCGGCGCGCAGGTTCAGGGCGATGAAGTCGTGAGTGGCGGGTTCGCCGCCGATCATCCGCTCCCCATCCTCCCCGGGTTCCGCCAGTTCGAAGCCCTCGCCGACGCGGTTCATCGGCCACTGCTGCCAATCGCCGTCCGGGTTGCCGGCGGCGTCCAGCGGCCTCAGACCGAGTTCGACGCGGTCCGGGTCGAAGCCGAGCACCGCCGCGCTGATCAACTGATCGGAGCCGCGGGCGACCGTCACGTTCCCCGGCGCCACGACCAGGCGGTACGGATTGTCGACGGCCGCCGCCCGCCAGGGCGTGAACAGCAGCATCGCGCCGTGCTGAAGGAAAGCCGGGCTGAGCAGTACGGCCACCATGCCGGCGCTCGCCACGCCGGCCAGGGCCGCCGAGAAACGCTGCAGCGCGCCGCGCTCGATCCGTGTCGCGAAACCGCTCTGCTGGCAACGCTCGATCGCGTCCTCCAGAACCTGCCGCTGGAGTTCCGGCGAGACCCGCTCGGCGTCCGCGGGCGAGCCCTGCTGCACGGGACCCAGTTCCACCGCGCTCAGCACCGAAGCCTTGAGCGTCGGCTCGTTCTCCTCCACGTAGAGCGCCACCTGGCGCGTGGACACGCGTCGGGCAAGAGGAATTGCGAGCAACCGAACCGCGAGAGCGATCAGTGTCAGGTAGGCAAGCCAGCGGAACACCTCGACCGCGCGCTCGCTGTAGAGGAAGTAGTCCATGCCCCAGACCGAGACGGCGAACGCCGCGAAGCCGGTCACGATCAGCGTGACCAGCCCGCGCAACGCCACCTTCATCCGCCAGCGCAGGCGAACGCGACGGATCACGCTCATCAGTTCGCCGTAGGTCGGGTCGTAGATCGGATCGAAACCGGAAGCCATCGGGTCTCCTCAGTCAGCTCTGCTCGCCGGTGGGGCTCCATGCTGTCACGACCGGCGCCGCGGCGGCGCGGCGGCGGTTGGCGAACAGTGTTTCGGTGGCCAGCACCAGAGCCGCGGCAGCGATCAGGAACCACCAGAGTCGCTGCCGCCGCTCACGTTCCTCCGGAGTCAGCGCCGCCGCCTCCGTCGCCGAAGCGCTCTCCTCTTCCCTCGGCCGAATGCGGGACATGAACTCGTCCAGATCGAGCCGGCTCAGATCGGACTCCGCCACGGGCACGTTGCTCGCCAAAGTCAGGGGCTCGGTGGAGACGTCGGCGCGCACCTCGCGGAACTCGTAGAAGCCGGGCTCCTCCACGTCCAGCAGAAGACCTCCGCCGTCCGCATCGATACGGCTCTCCCGGCCCGACGGGGCGACCGAGACGTATCCGTCCCCCTCGCTTTCCGCCGGGCCGCCGGGCAGTTCAACCTCCGCGACTTCGCCCACGCGATACCAGGAGCGAGGCAGCGAGTAGCCGGCCAGGTACTCGACCGAGCGATGGACGAAGGGAAGAAACACCGCCTGAAGCGGCAGCGTGTTCCAGAACGTGTCGAACGAGGTGGGCAGCACGAGGACGCGGCCGGAAGCGGCGCCCGACGCCTCACCGTCCTCCACCGCCGCCGGCATCAGATCGAGCAGCGCCGGAGCGCCGTCGTCGAAGCGGGCGATCGCCACGGCGCCTTCCGGAGGCACGAGCCGGTGATAACGGAAGAACGACGCGGACGAGAAATCGCCGCTCCTGGCCGCGGCGAAGACGTCGAAGACAGGATGACCGGTGTCGAACCAGGCCAGGGATGCCGCGCTGCCGGACAACCGGTCCGCCTGACGTTCGCTGGTCACGCCGAACTCCCTCAGCAACCCCGCAGTCGACGTCATGCCGCGCTCGACCGAGAGCAGCAGGCCACCGCCCTCCCGGACGAAGCCGGCGATCGCGTCGCCGGCCGAAGCGGACAGTTGCTGGGCCGCGTCGTTGATGACGATGACCGACTTGCCGTCCAGCATCGATCGCTGGAAGCCGGACGCCTGCACCCGGCTCACCCGGAAGAACGGCCGCCGGCCGAGCGCCAGGGCTTCTTCGAGGTACCGGCCACGGCGGCGGTCGCCGTCCGGTTCGATCACGAGCACGCCGACTTCGTGCGCCGGCGACAGGACGAAACGGAACTCGTTGTCGGCGGCGAGGGCGTCGTCCCGCAGACGCACCGTGCCGCGGGTCGTGCGTTGCCGTTCGAGTACCTCGGGCGCGAAGTTGACCATCGTCGACGAGTCGGCGCCCAGTTCGACTGCCCTGGTCTGGACCACCTCGCGATCGAGCAGCAGGTCGACTTCCGCCCGCAACGGCGTTCCGGCCGGGTCAGCCGACGGCTCGCGGACCACCAGGTAGCTGACCCTGGCCGCGATGCCCACCTGTTCGCGGTCACCGCTGCGAGCGTGGTCGAAGGCGACATCGGTAACGGCGGCGTTGCGCACCTCTTCGTCTTCCCCGCCCACGTCGACGAGCCGCAGTTCCACGCCGGCCGGCAGCGCCGCGACGTTCTCCGGCGTCCAGGACGAGCGTTGAAAGTCGCTCACGATGAGGAGTTCGCGCCGGCCCAGTTCCCCCGCCTCGGCCAGCACTCCACGCGCCATCTGGATCGCCGGCAGCAGCGAAGTGGACCTCGGCGCCACTTCCACGTCCTGGACCATCGCGGCCAGCAGCGCTGCATCCGTCGTCGGCGCGCTCTGGAGTTCCGCCTCGTCCGAGTAGACGACCAGGGCGCCGCGGTCGACGGCTTCGAGGTCGGCGAAGGCCGACTCGGCCGCCGCGGCGGCCCGCGGCCAGCGATCGCCGAAGCCCATGCTGAACGAGTTGTCCAGCAGCACGACGACCAGCCGGCTGGAAGAGGTGGCGCCGGCCGCCGCGTCGCCCTGCCACAGCGGCCGGGCAAAGGCCAGGGCCAGCAGGGCCACCGCGAGGCAGCGCATCAGGAGCAGAAGAACGTCCCGCAGCCGGCGCCGGCGCATGGAACGGTAGGGCGCCTGGGAGATGAACATCAGCGACGGGAACCGGACCACCCGGCTGCGGTGCCGCAGACGCAGGTGAATGAGGACCGGCACCGCGACGGCGGCCAGACCGAGCAGAAACAGCGGCGCCAGCAGACCCATCGCAGCCCTACCTGGCCTTCATCGCGTACAGCCGGGCGGACAGATAGCTGTAGAGCGCCGCGTCCAGGGGCTGGGAGACGTCGACCAGCGTGTAGTCGATGCCCGCCTCGACCAGGGACCGGTCCAGCGTGCGCGTGTGTTCCCGGATCAGCTCGAGGTACTGGTCTCGCAACACATCCGGCATCACGGCTTCCCGCGCTCCGGTCTCCAGGTCCCTGAGGTCGAGCTCTCCGTCGAAATCGAAACGAAGCTCCGCCGGGTCCAGCAGATGGAAGAGGATCACGTCGTTGCCCTTGTGCCGGAAGCCGGCCGCGGTCCGGATCACCGTCTCGGGTTCCTCGTAGAAGTCCGAGATCAGGACGACCATGCTCCGGCGCCGCACCGCGTCGACCACCTCGAGCAGCGGTTCACGGAGGCTGCCTCCGCCACCCGGCTCGACCCGGTCGATCGTGTGGAGCACGACCTGAAGGTGCTTGGCCGCCGGCGGCACGTAGTCGACGATCCCGCTGTCGAAGGTAACCAGGCCGATGCGGTCCTTCTGTTTGGAGGCGAAGTAGCCCAGGCAGGCGGCGAGGTAGCGCCCGTAGTCGAGCTTGGTCACGGCGCCCGTGCCGAAGTCCATCGAGCGGGAGACGTCGAGCGCGATCGTCAGGTTGGTATTCGTGTCCGCTTCGAACTCCTTCACGTAGAAGCGGTCCGTGCGGCAGAACAGCTTCCAGTCGACGCGCCGGATGTCGTCGCCCGGCTGGTACGCCCGGTACTCCGCGAAGTCCATCGACCGCCCGAGGAACGGCGACCGGTGCAGGCCGCTCACGAAGCCCTCGACCACGGTCTTCGCGAGCAGGTCGAGACTGCTGATGCGCGCGAGCGTCCCGGTGTCGACGAACCTGCCGTAGCTCATGCCGCCGCCGGAGCCCGTCAGCTCATCCCACTCGGGGTTACGGGTGCCAGCTCCAGCAACCGGTTGACGATCTCGTCGGTGGTCACCCGCTCCGACTCGGCGTGGAAGTTCGTCAGGATGCGGTGCCGCATGACGGGCCTGGCAAGGGCCCGGACATCTTCGTGCGCGACGTGATAACGCCCGTCCATCAGCGCCTTGGCCTTGGCGCCGAGGACCATGAACTGTGCCGCGCGAACGCTGGCCCCGTACTGGACCCACTGGTTCACGAAGTCCGGCGCCTCCGGGGTGTCGGGACGGGTCATCCGCACCAGGTGCACGGCGTATCGAAGAATCGGCTCCGCGATCGGCACCCGCCGCACGAGGCGGTGGAAGGCGCGCAGGTCGTCGCCCGTGACCCGGGTCTCCAGAGTGAACTCGCGGATCGTGGTCGTGGCGTCGACGATCTCCATCTCCTCGTCCTCGGGGAGGTGATCGATGATGATGTTGAACATGAAGCGGTCGAGCTGGGCCTCCGGCAACGGATAGGTGCCCTCCAGCTCGATCGGGTTCTGGGTCGCGAAGACGAAGAACGGCTGCTCCAGGTCGTAGGTCCGGCCCTGGACCGTCACGCGGTGCTCCTGCATCGCTTCGAGCAGCGCCGCCTGGGTCTTCGGCGGGGTCCGGTTGATCTCGTCGGCGAGGACGATCTGGGCGAAGATCGGCCCGGGCATGAAGATCATCTCCCGCCTGCCGGTGTCCTGGTCCTCCTGGATGATGTCGGTGCCGGTGATGTCGCTCGGCATCAGGTCCGGCGTGAACTGGATCCGGCTGAACTTCAGGTCCAGGATCTCGGCGACGGTCTGGACGATCAGGGTCTTGGCCAGACCCGGCACGCCGGTCAGGATGCTGTTGCCGCCCACGAAGAGGGTCATCAGCACCTGGTCCAGCACCTCTCCCTGGCCGACGATCTGCTTGGCGAGCTGGGCGAGGACCTGCTCCCGGCCTGTCGCCAGCCGCGCGGCCAGTTCGATATCCGTTTCGCTGGTCAGGCCCTCGCCGCCGCCTTCGAGGACGGTCGTCTGGGCGAGGCTTTCCGAGGTGTCGTTCATCGAGTTCTCCATGCTTGCGGAATCGGGGCCGCGTCCGTTGGCGAACGGCTCAGTGAGTCATCCCGTAGATCAGGTAGTTGACCCCGAGCTTGAAGCCCTTCTGGGTCACGTCGACCGGGTAGAAGGTGGTCTCCGACCACTCCCAGAAGTCGCCTATGTCCATGTTGTAGTTGATGGCGACCATCAGCCGCCGGCTCGGATCGTTGTCCTCGAAGACACCGTAGATCCGGCCCCGCACCGGATAGAAGCGGGCGTCCTCGATGTCGAAGTTGATGTCCTCGAGCACGAAGAAGGAGCGGAAGACGGGGTGATCGACGGTAAGGGGGACGAGTTCGTAGCCCGGCAGGAGCCGGCTCATCTGCCGCTCGAAGTTCTCCCACTGAACGGGGTAGCCGCGTATGTCGAAGAAGTCGTCGATCACCAGGAATCCACCCTTGAGCAGGTAGGAACGAAGGTTCCCGAGTTCTTCCTCCGTCGGATTCCAGAAGCCCGGCTCGCAGAGATAGGCCCAGGGATGCTCGAACAGCCGGGGATCGCTCAGCTCGAGGACGTTGCCGCCCTCCGTCTGCACGTCGATGTCGGTGATCTCCTCGACGATGCGGGTGAAGTTCTCCTCGGCAAAGGGATAGTCGTGGTTCCACTTCAGGTCGAGACCCCACATGAACGGGCCGCCGCCCCAGATCGTCGGCTCGAAGCGGATCCGGGCGAAGGTGAAGCCGCCCGAGTAGGGGACCGACGGCGTCTCCACCTCTGGCGCCGCGCGGCGCCAGTTCTCGTCGCGCGCGGACAGTCCGCCCGCCAGCAGGGCGAGCGACAGGACGCCCGCAACGGCTGCGAACGTTCGACGTCTGTTGAGCGATTCCCTCACGGCCCCTCTAGTCCAGCCTTCGGCCGCTTCCCGACCAGGTCGAGCAGCAGTTCCTGCGCCGGATCGTACCCCGGGGCCACCTCCAGGGCTCGCAGCACCGTGCGCCGGGCCTGCTCGGCCTGGCCCGCGTCCCGCTGGGCGAGGGCCAGCCGGTAGAGCGCTTCCGCGCGGTCGGGCGGGTCCAGCGCGACCAGGGCGGCGCGCTCGCGCACGGCGACGTCGAACCGGCCGTCGGCGGAGGCGAACTCGGCGAGACGACGGTGCACGCCGGCGTCGAACGGCGAGATGTAGAGGGTCCGCTCAAGGATCGCGGCTTCCTCCTCGCTCCGGCCGGCCCCGGCCAGAAGATCCGCCAGCGCCAGGTGCTCGTCCCACGCCGTCTCGTTGTGCCGGAGCAGACTCTCCAGCGCCTCGATCGCCTCCTCATCCCGTTCCAGCTCCCGGTAGATCGCGGCCAGCAACGTGTAGGCGTTGCCGGGTCCGACGAAGTCGGGGAAGAGATCGCGGCCCCGCAGCAGCGGCGCCTCCGCCTCGGCGTAGCGCTCCTCGGCGAAGAGCGCGTTGCCGTAGGTCATCTGCACGCGGAAGTCGTCCGGACGTTCCTTCGCCACTTGTTCGAGCGCTTCCAGGTCCGGCCCGGAGCCCGCGAAGAGGTTCCGTCTGGGGCCCCGCGACGGCCCATCCTCACCTGACTCTTCATCTTCCGCGTCGTCCCTGCCGACGGCTCCCGGAACATCGGAGAGGGCCGCCATGGCTGCGCCGAAACGCTCGCGCAGATAGCCGAAGAACCGCTCGTCGAAGCTCTCCAGGGACAGCGACATCGCTTCCTGGAACACCTCTTCGGTGCTCTTGCCTTCCCGGTAGCCGGCGAGCATGACGAGGATCGCGTCGAAGCCGTAGTTCTCCTCGATCCAGTCGCAGATCAGCGAGGCCTGGTAGTAGGAGAGACCGATCTGGTTGGGGAACTTCGGCCGCATGAAGCCGTCGTTGAGGTCGGCGATGCCGAGCAGTTCCCCGTCGCGCAACGAGGTGATGAACGGGATCTGGACGTCGTCGCCCCACCCGGGGCGCGCGCGGCGCTCCTCGAACACGGAGAGACCCTCGGTCAGCCAGCGCGGGATCTTCGCGTCCGTGACGAGGAGGGTGAATGTGTGGGCGAGTTCGTGCCAGAGCGTGGCGCCCCAGTTGAAGTGGCCGACCTGGCGAGCCGAGGGCGAATCGAGGGCCAGGACCGGACCGAAGCACACGCCCAGAGCCCCCAGCCCGGCGAGTCCCACCGTGCGCACCGAAAAGTCGGCGTGCGACGGATAGACCTCGACCCGGATCGGCGCCGGAGGCTCGAACCGGTAGCGCTCGACCAGCACGGCCCAGGCCTCCTCCGCCAGTTCGACCATGTAGGGCGCCAGCAGTTCGGCCTCGCTTTCATGGATGTGGAACTCGAAGTGCTCGCTCTGGATCGTCCGGTACTGCACGAACGTGTCGACGAGGTCGAGCGTGTTCTTGATCCAGACGTTGTACGGATCGCCCGCGAAGGCCCGCTCCAGGTTGGCCTTCCCGGCCTCGATCTCCCCGAGGCGAAGCTGGTTCTGGCCGAGCAGTCCGTAGCCGCGCCAGGACTTCGGATCCAGCCGCACCGCCTCGGCGGCGAAGTCCCGCGCCTGCGGGTAGAGCCGGTTCTCGACGCTGGCGTCGGCGAGTTCGTTGAACAGGTCGGCGTAGCGCGGATTGTCCGCCAGAATGCCGTCGCGCACGCCGGCGAACTCCTCCTCCCGGCCTTCGATGAACTCGACGGCCGCCAGCACCGTCCGCGCCGTGAGCGATTCGGGATCGGCCTGGATCGCCTTCTCCGCCTCTTCGCGGGCCTCCCCGAACCGCTCCGACGCCAGCCGGAGCCGGGCCCGGAACACCCTGGCCGCGAGCAGGTTCGGGTTTACCTCCAGAGCCGCGTCGAGAGTTTCGGCCGCCCGCGGATCGCCGTCGAAGCGCATCGTGCGCGCCATCGCCAGCAGCGCCTCCGGGTGCCGCGGGTTCGAACGCAGCACGTCGGCGATCGACGTGCGGGCCTGGGAGCTGTCGTACTTCTCGAGGAAGAGCTCCCCGAGCCGAATCCGGGGCACGGGCCACGAGGGATCGAGCGCCACAGCCTCGTCGTAGGCCCTCAGCGCGTCCTTGAACAGCTCCGGATCGTCGCGCCCCAACCACTGGCAGGCCTCGGCGACCGCCACGAGTTCCTCAGCCGTGTCGGCCGCGCCGCGATTGTAGGCGTCGATCATCGCGTAGAAGCCCGTCGTGGCCTGTTCGATCGCACCCTCATCCCGGGCCAGCCGCGCCAGCTCGAACGAGGCGACCAGGGTTTCCCCGCGCCGGGCCACGCGCGCCGACTCGAACGCCTGCCTGGCTCCCCCACGGTCACCGCCGAGCAGAGCCACCCGGCCACGGAGAACGCCGAGTCCCACGTCCGCGGCATCGAGGCCCTCGAACGCCGCGGCGGCTTCGTCGTAGCGCCCGGTAGCGATCAACGCCTCCACCAGCAGTTGCAGCGCGCGCGGCGCTGCCGCCTCCCCGGCGCCCGTCCGCACCTCCAGCCGGGAGATGGCGTCCTCGTACCGGCCTGTCCGGAGCATCGACTCGATCTCGTCGAGCGACGCCGGCTCCTGTGCCGCGGCCGGCCCCGCCCCGAGCGACCACGCCCCGACCGACCAGACGACCGCCAGCACCAGCGCGCTCGCCGCGGCTCCTGCCTGGGAGCGCTCGCCGCCAGGAATCACGGATCGGGCTCCCCGTCGCCGCCGGCCGCCTCCTCCAGTTCGCGATCGACCAGCGCCAGCTCGACCATCAGCTCCTCGAGTTCGCTCAGGTAGACCTCCTCGTCCAGCGTCTCCCGCTGCAGGCGCAGCTCATCGATTCGCCGCTGTATCCCGGCACGCCGCTCCGTGAGTTCGCGCGCCTCCGCGGTGAGCGTCGAAGGCTCCGCCTCCTGAGCCAGGTACCGGAGACTCGCAAGCCGGCCATCGGTCGCTTCCGACGCCTCCAGGCCGGCCGGCTCCGGACTGCCCAGACCGTCACCGTCGTCGTCGAGCAGCGCGTTCTCGGTGCGCAACAGTCCCGTCTGCCGGTAGTAGCGCTCGATCTCGCGCTGGGCGAACTCGAAGGCCTCCAGCGCCGACGTGCGGCCGTCCTTGTTCGCGTCCCCCGCGGCGCCGTCCAGGGCCTCCGCCAGGAAGCCGCCGAACAGCGACTCGTTGCTCTGGCCTCCCGACTTGGTGGCCGTGATGACGACGCGGCCCTCCTGCGACAGCGGTCCGACGAAACCGCCCGACGCGGAACTCGCATTGATGAACACGACGCGGCGGTCGGCAAGCTGTTCCAGCGCCGCGGCGTACTCCGCGGCTGCCAGATCGCGACCGGGAAGATTGAACCGCGGCGGTCCAGCGGCGCCGCTGCCATGGCCGAAGAGGACGATCCACACGTCATCGCCGGGGCTCGAGCGCTCGGCAAGGGCCGCGATCTCCGCCAGCACGTTCTCGCCGGTTGAGCGTGCGCTGATCCGCTCGGGATCGATGTCCTTGCGCTCCCCCAGGTAGACGACGTTTTCCGGCCGGAGGCCGGCGGCGACCGCCGCGTCCACGACCCGCGTCGACCACAGGTGGAAACGTTCCGTGTAGGTCTCCTCGCCGCCGACGCCGGCCACGACCAGCAGGTGGGTATCGGCGCAAAGCGGCGCCACCGAGAGCAGCCCGGCCACCGCCAGACAGGCAGCAAGGGTGCCGCCGCGACGCCAGTCCGGACGGTTCACGCCATCCCCAGACGGCGCCGCACGGCCCACTCGCCGCCCAGCAGCGCGACCAGCACCAGGAACAGGATCGGCATGTCCCAGAGATCCCTGGCCTCGCGCACGAGAGTTCCCTCACTGCTCACCGAAAGGTCCTCGACCAGGCGGTCCGCCTGGTCGAGTCCGACCTGCCGGCCGCCCGTTTCGCTCGCGATCCGCTTGAGCACGGAATCCCGGCGGGCCGCGCCGAACAGCTCCTCGTTCAGTTCATCCACGGCAAAGCGGGAGGTCGCAACGCCGAGCAACTCGCCTTCCGACCGCGCGTCGACCTCGACCCGGTAGAGGCCGGGCTCTCTTGCCGTGAAGGTGCCGACGAACTCGCCGTCACGTTCCACCGACCAGTCGAGCGGTACCTCGACCTCCTCCCCGGACGGCTGCTCGATCGCCGCCACGACCTGGGCCCGGTTCACTTCCTGGAACGCCTCGTCCCGCACCGTCGCGCGCAGCGTCACGGTGCTTCCCGGCTCGAAGCGGTCGCGGTCCGCCTCTATCTCGATCCGATCGGGCACGTAGGACACCAGCCAGCGCAGCATCTGCCGCCAGAGGCGCTCGTGAGTCTGGTCCTCGAGCGGGATGTCGGCGCTCATCTGCCAGTGCCAGGAGTCGTGAGGCGTGAACGCGATCGCCCGGCCACGGCCGATCCGGTGGTGTGCCAGGACGATCATCGGATCCCTGACCATCGGACTCTCCGCCTGAAGCAGCGCCGTAGCGCCGGCCTTCAGTTCCGTCGCCCGCTGGTAGGCGGAGAGCGGCGGCAGCGTGGGCCAGAGCTCGTTCGCCTCCTCCCGGTCGTCGCGCAGGAGCGTCGCCGGGTGGCCCCGCCCCTGAGGCGTCAGATCGATCCGCAGGTCCGTCATCAGTTCCGGGCGACCCTGGTCGGCCGGCCGGTCATGGAGCACGACCGGCGAGAGTTCGGCAAGCGGAGTGCCGGCAAAGCCTCCCTCGGAGAAGGCCCGCCGCCCGCCCAGGAGCAGCACGCCGCCGCCGCGCTGGCTGGCGAAGTCGACCAGCATCCGCATCTGGTCGTGAGTGAAGAAACTCGCCTCCATGCTGCCCAGGATGACGCCGCTGTACTCGAACAGTTCCTCGCGCCGGGTCGGAAACCCCTCGAAGCGACGCGTGTCCTCGTCGAAGTTCATGCCGTAGAACTTGTTGGCCGCCTGCCTCGTCATCGACACGACATGCAGGTTCTCGTCCTGGCTGACCGCCCGCCGCAGGAACTTCGACTCGTCGCGTGGCTCGCCCTCGAAGAAGAAGATCTTCTCCCGCCGCTTCAGCACTTCCACCAGGGCGGTCCGCTCGTTGTTCAGCAGCAGTTCCTCGTCCGGTTGGCCGGCAACCTGAAACCGGAACTCCCTGGCGCCCTCGTCGTTCGCCGCGAACATCACGCGGGCCGTGACGGCCGAGCCGCCACGTGGGAACGTCACCTGCTCCAGGTTGACGATCCGGCCGTCGTCCTCGACCTCCAGGTCCACGGTGCGGCCGCCGAACCCCGTCTGGGACAGTGTGACCTCGACCTCGACCGTTGAACCCTCGAGCACCCGCCTGGGGGCGACTACCCGGGAAACCTCGATGTCCTTGCGAAGCCGCGACCGGCCGACACCGACCGTGTACACGGGAGTGCCGGCGGCCTTCAGCGTGAGCAGGGCGTCACCGAGCTCGGCCGGCGCGGAGTCGGCGCCGTCCGAGAGCAGAACGAGGCCGGAGAGCGGCAATCCGGCCAGTTCGTCACTCGCGGCTACCAGCGCCTCGCCGATCCGGCTGTCGGCGCGTCCAAACCGGAGCTGTTCCGTGGACTCGATCCGCTCGGCGCCGCGCCCGAAGGCGAGAAGCCTTACCTGGAAGCGCTCGGCGAGGCGATCCAGCATCGAGCCGGACTCGCCGGACAGGGCCTCCAGCACGGCTCCCGCCCGCGTGCCGTCGGCGGCCGCCGCCTCGTCCGGCATGGCCATGCTGCGCGAATCGTCCACCACGACTCCGACAAACGTCTCCTGCGGCACGACGGTCGACAGGACCAGGGCCGGTTGCAGCAGGCAGAAGACGAGGACTCCGATCGCCAGCGACCGGAACACCGGAGGCAACCAGCGCAGGCGTTCGGCGCCGGCGGTGCGGTCGGCCGTACCGGCGCCCAGGCGGCGGTAAGAGAACGCGGCGAAGACGAGCAGAGCGCCGGCGAGGAGCGCCGCGACCTGCATCCAGCCCGGGCTGACGAAGGCGAACCGGCCCTCCTCGAACAGTGACGGCCGATACTTGAACAGGAACTCGAACAGGCCAACCATGGGAACGTCGGGAAGAAGAACGCCGAAGCCGGGAGACGTCGCTCAGTGCGACATCGCGTACACGACGAAGTTGACCCCCATCTGGTACGCGTAGTGGGAGAACCGCACCGGATACCACTCGTCTTCCGCCCATTCCCAGGCGTCGCCGAGGTCCGTGTTCCAGTTGATCACGACCATCAGGCGGCCGTCCTCGTCGAAGATGCCGCGAACGTGAGGGGTGAAGCCGTCCTGCTCCCAGGTCGGGCCCCCGTACCTGCCCTGACCCACGTTGGGCACCTGAATGATCTCCTCCACGTCGTAGAAGCAGTGGAAGATCGGGTGATCCAGAGGAATCTCGACGATCGGGTACTCCGGCAGCAGCAGGGACAGCTCCCGCTCCAGGTTCGCCCACTCCCAGGAGCCCCAGAAATCGTCGATGACCCAGAAGCCGCCGGCCAGCAGGTAGCGCCGCAGCGCCTCGCGCTCCGGCGGACTGAGGGCCATGTAACCGACCTCCACCGAGTACAGGAAGGGGAAACGGAAGAGTTCGGGATCCGTCGCCGGCAAGGCGTGGTCGTAGTCGTAGGCGTCCAACTGGTCGAGCAGCCGCTTCAGCCCGACCATGAACTGGCGATCGGCCTTCGGATAGTCGATCGACCAGCTCCCCGCGAACCCCCTGTACATGTGCCCGCTGTAGGCCAGCCGGGTGAAGTAGAACTCGCGAAGCACCTCGTCCGGGTGAACGGGTCTGTACAGATACCTCTCGAAGGTCCGCATCGCCTGAGGCGGCAACGGTCCGCGATGGCGGCCGCGAAAGGCCCGGCGCTCGTCGGAGGCGCCGACCTGGGGTGTCGCCGCCGGCGCCGCGCCCCGGGCCACCAGGGCCGCCGCTCCACCCGCGAGAAGGGCGGCAACCAGGACCACGAGGGCTGTTCGCCGGCTCGGCACGACGGGATCGTACCGCACTGAACGGCCGGACGGTCGGCCAGCCGGAGTCCCTGCGGGGCGCCCGATCCGCCAGCGATCCTGCCCAATCAGCGGTCGTGCGATTCCCAGACCTCGGGCAGCACTTCGACACCGGTCAGGGACTCGACCAGGGTGAAGATGAGGTCGTCCTCGTCCGCCCCGAGCTGCGCCGCGAGGTTCCGCATCACGCCGTCGATCGAAGAGACGAAAGAGCTGAACCGGAACTTCCACTGCCCGTTCTCGTTCACGAAGCGGTACTCGAGGTCATCCATCCCGCCGGCGAGGGAGGGGTCCTCGAGCGAGGCCCGGGTTCGCGCCGCGGCCACAGCCTCGTTTCCCTCGACCCGGCCATTTCCCTCGATACGGATGGTGCCGATCGCGAGCTGCTCGATCGCCGCGGAGTTGATCCAGCCCAGATCCATCGCCCGCACGATCACGTCCGCAAGTTCCATCGCCGCCAGTTCGTCGCTGGCGAACTGATGACGGAAGGCGACGACCAGGAAACGGTCGACGAACGTGCGCCGGCGGACTTCCTGCTCGCTTCCCTCGAGCACCAGCCGCTTGAGCTGCCGGTAGTACTCCCCAGTCTCCCGATCGACCAGGGAGGCCGCCAACTCGCCGTCGCCGGCCATCAACGCCTGCCGATACGCCTCGAAGGTCGCGCGGACAGCCGCCTCCGCCTCGTCCGTGCCGGCGGGTGTCTGCGCAGCAGCCGGCAGGCACAGCAACGCCGGCAACACGGCCCGGGCAAGGCGCGGGCCGGCGAGCGTCACGCGATCTGTCCCTCTCTCAGGAGCCGGTTCACGCCCTTGAACTGCGGGTGGTTCTTGTCTCTGGCGAGCTCGAAGGCGACGGACTCGTGGTTCGTGATCTGGGCGCCCGCGTTGCCCATCCGCTCGAGCGCGTGGCGGCGGTACTCCTCGCCGCGCGAGCTGACGCAGTCCCAGCAGACGTGGACGTCGGTCCCGCGCGCCATCAGATCGAGCACGGTCTGCACGACGCAGATGTGCGCCTCGATCCCCGCCACGACGACCTGGCGATCGGTCGCCGGCAGTCCCGGCCTGGCGGCATCCAGGGCCTCTTCGAACGCCGGCACGCCGCAGCAGCCGAAGGAGTCCTTCTCCACCCGCCACGTGCGGCCGCCGTCCGGATCCGTCTCCAGAATCGCCGCCTCCACCTCTTCGCGGGTCGACCCCAGCCCCTGCGGATACTGCTCGGTGACGATCACCGGCAGGTCGAACAGCTGCGCCAGGCGCAGCAGCCTCGCGGTGCCGTCGAGCAGCATCCGGGACCTGTCCATCAGGTCCACCAGCCGGCCCTGGAGGTCGATGACCAGAAGGATGGCCCGCTCCCGGTCGAGCGTCGCAAGGCCGGAGGCGGGGTTGACGACGGAAGAAGCGGCTGCGGTCATGAGGTGCTCCGGATGGTCGATTCGTGGCGGCCTTGCCCCGATCGGCACGGCGGGTTCGACGTTGCCGATCGACGACGTTACTGAATCAGATGCAGCGTCCGGCGCAGTGCTTCGACCGCCTCCGGCCCCGAGATCGCCCGTTCCGGACGGCACTCTGCCGGTTCCGAGATGAGCCGGCAGCGCAGGGCAGCCTCACACACCGCGTCCGCGTCGTCCGCGGGCGGCCCGCCCGCCTCGCCGACGCAGGCCGCACCGCCGCCCACCCGGCCCGGCATCCGGAGCAGCGTGGCCAGTGCCGGACCGCGACGCATGTAGTTGTTCGGCCCGAAGCGGCGCACCGCCGCGTCCGCCGGCTCCATCAGTCCCAGGTTGAGGAGCCGCGCGATCTCGCGCCGATGGGGATGCTCCAGGATGTCGCTGACGATCACCGTGCTGCCGGCCGGCCCGGTTCGGATGCCGGGCACGAGCCAGGCCGTGAGCGCCGCGAAGTCGCCGCGCAGGAGGCTCGAGGCCTCGAAGAGCGCCCGCACGCTCTCCGGCAGCAGCCTGGTTCGCCAGGTGAAGCGAGCCGCGGCAAGACCCGCCGCGATCTCGCTGTTGCCGGGATGCCGTTCGGCAAGCTCTTCGTACAGCTCGAGTCCCCGGCGGGCGTCGCCCGCCTCGAGTTCCAGCGCCGCCTGGCGATGGCGAACTTCCAGGGAGGCGTTGCCGGCCGCAACGAGTTCGCGCGTCGCCGCCAGTTCGGCCCCGGTGTCCCCACGCGCAAACGCCAGGCGCCGGCCCAGGTCGAGGGCAGCCGGGTCGCCCGGCGCCCAGACGCGCAGGGTCTCGAGCGCGGTCCCGGCGTCCGCAAGTCCGCCGCCGTCGATGGCCGCGGCGATCCGGTCGCTCAGCTCCGCAATGGCCTCGTCCTCGAGCGCCGCGGTGCGCTCCGCCGCGACCTCGTCGAGGGCCGCGATGCCCCGGTAGGCCCGGTAGGCGGCGACCGCGTCACCGGTCCGTTCCGCGGCCCGCGCATAGACGAGCTGACCTGCCGTGTAATCGGGACGAGCCGCGAGCGGCGCCGCCAGGAGGTCGACCGCCAGCGCGTTCTCACCGGCCGCCAAACGGGTCTGGGCCAGCAAGACGGAGGCCGGAAGCAGCGTCGGGTCGATGCCGAGCAGCGTCTCCGCGCTGGTACGGGCGACCTCGACCTCGCCGCGCCTCAGCGCCGCCGACGCCCCGGCCAGCTCGTAGCGGCTCTGCTCCGGGATGTTGCCCTCGTAGCCGAGAAGCGGTTCACGGAGGAAGGACCGAATGCCGGTGTCGAGCCCGGTGACCTCGGGCGGCGCTTCGACAATGACGGTCGTCACGCAGGCAACGCCCCACAGGCAGGCAACGAGCATCGCAGCCATGCGGCGGGTGACGCTCACGATGCCGCCTCGAACGGCCGGCCGTCGATCAACGCTTCGACGATTCGCCTCCGCGCCCGCTCCGTTTCGCCGGCTGCCACCGCGTCGACCCAGCAGACCTGCGACTCCTTCCGGAACCACGTCTCCTGCCGCTTGGCGTAGCGGCGCGTCGCCCGGACCGTTTCCTCCAAGGCCTGCTCCAGCGTCAAGTTCCCATCCAGGTGATCGGCGAGCTGCCGGTAGCCGATGGCCTGGAACGCCGGCAACTCCCCGAGGGAGCAACCGCCGCGCCCGCGCGCGTGTTCCCGCAGGCGCTCGACCTCGGCCAGCCAGCCGCGCTCCAGCATGCGTCCGGCCCGCTCCTCCACGGCATCGTACAGAACGGTTCTCGGCAGGGTCAATCCGACCTTCAGCAGCCTTCGCTCGAGCCGGCCCTCCGTGCCCCGGCGCCGCCACTCGGACAGCGGCCGGCCGGTTGCCCGCACCACCTCGAGCGCGCGCAGGACGCGCTGGGTATCGCCCGGGTCAAGCGCCTCAGCGCTCTCCGGATCCACCCGCCGAAGCTCCCGGAAGAGCGTGCAGAGGCCGCGGGAACGAAGGTCGGCGCGCAAGGCCTCGCGCACATCGGCGCCGACCGGCGGCACCGGCGCCAGCCCTTCGAACAGGGCGCGCAGGTAGAACCCGCTGCCGCCCACCAGGATCGGCAGCGCGCCGCGCGCTTCGATCTCTTCCACCGCCAGCGCCGCGCGTCGCGCGAACTCCCCGGCCGAGAACGCCCGGTGCGGCTCGATGACGTCGATCAGGTGATGGCGAACCCGGGTCCGCTCTCTCGGTCCGGGCTTCGCCGTGCCGATGCTGAGCCCCCGATAGGCCTGCAGGGCGTCGGCGCTGATCAACTCGACGGTGAGCCCCCGTTCGGCAAGGTCGGCGGCCAACGCCATCGCGAACGCGCTCTTGCCGGTGGCGGTCGGACCGAGGACGGCGATCACCTGCCAGGGAGGCGAGGACATGGGTGCAGGCTAGCGGCGGCGGGGCCAGGCCGCCACCCGGAGGACCGGGCGCCGGCCGCCGGAACCGTCGCGGCGGAAACGAACCTCGATCCGGCCGTGGAGGTCCGTGCGAAGAACCCGGACTCCCCAATCCTCCATCCGTGACACGACCTCCGGCGAGGGATGGCCGTACGGGTTGCGTCGGCCGGCCGACACGATCCCCAGACGCGGCTTTACCGACGCCAGCAGCCCGGGACCGGTCGAGGTTCGGCTGCCGTGATGCGCCACCTTCAGCACGTCGCTGCGGAGCGGAGTACCGTGGCGCCGTGCCCGCGCGACGAGTTCCCGCTCGCCCGCCAGATCGACATCCCCGGTGAGCAACGCGCAGGACCGGTCGACGCACGCCCGTACGACCATCGACGCGGAGTTGCCGCCGTCCGCGCGGTCCGGCGGAGGATGGAGGACCTCCAGGCTCCAGGCCCCGAACTGGCCGCCTTCACCCTGCACCACTCCACGCACCCGCCGGCCCAGGCGGTCGGCCAGGGCTCGCCCGCATCCGTCGCGAAGTTCCACCGGCACCGCCCACAGCCGCTCGATCCTCAGGTAGTACGTCAACTCGAGCAGTCCACGGCAGTGGTCCGAATCGCCGTGCGAGAGGATCGCCAGGTCGATCCGTCGAACCCCTTCCGCCGCGAGAGCCTGAAGCAGCGCCGCCTCCGCGAAGTTGCCCCGCCGGTAGCCCCCGCCGTCCACCAGGATCACCGGACCTCGCTCGCCGCTCCGCAGCAGAATGGCCTCCCCCTGTCCGACGTCGAGCATCGCCAGGCTCGGTTCGTCTTCCGGCAGCGCCGGAGTGCAAACCAGAACCAGCGCCATTCCCCAGAAGGCGCGCCGGAACCCTGACACCAGGACGCCGAGCCAGATCGCCAGCACCAGCGCGGCGACGGGGTCGATGCTCAACGGCAAGGCCAGCCAGGAGCCCGCCGGCAGGTGTGCGAGCGACGCGAACGGCAGGGTGAGCAGGTCGAGAAGCGCCTGGAGCAAGCGAGCACCGGGTCCCAGGATCTCCCCCAGCACGGGAACCGAGGCCGTGAACGCCAGAGCGACCCAGGCCAGCGAGACGCCGAGCGTGACGGCGGTGAGCGGCACAAAGGCGAGGTTGAGCAACGGCGAGAACGGCGTCAGCAGGCCGATCTCGAAGGCGGTGACGGGCAGGGTGGCGAGTTGCGCGGCGATCGTCGCCGCCAGGCCGACCAACAGGGCCTCCTGGCCGACCATCGTCGGCCGCACCTTTCCGGCAAAGGCAGGGCGCCGCCACCACCTCAGCAGCCGGGGCGCCAGCACCAGGATGCCGGCGGTAGCCAGGAAGCTGAGCTGGAAGCCCAGGTCGAACGCGGCAGGCGGATCGAAAGCCAGGATGACGAGGAGCGCGGCGGAGAGAGAGTTGAGCGCCTGAGGCGGACGCTCGACGGACAGCGACAGGATGACGAGCATCGCCATCACCGACGCGCGGAGCAGCGATGGCCGTGGACCGACGAGGCAGCCATAGAAGAGCAGCACCGCAACCGCGCCGACCGCGGCGACCCGGCCCGGGAGCGCACCGGAGAGCCACCAGAAGCCGCCCAGGAGCAGTCCGACGTGAAGACCCGAGACGGCGAGCAGGTGAGACAGGCCGGCTCGACGGAGCCCCGTGCGCCACTCGGGCGGCACCCGCCGCGCGTCGCCGAACACGAGCGCCCGGGCCAGCAGGGCGCCAGGCCCCGACGCCTCGTCGAGCGGGCGCAGGAGGCGCTGCCGCAGATTGGCGGCTACCCGAAGGCCCCACGCCGGCGCTCCTCCCATGGGCTCGATCAGCCCCAGGCTCTTCACGTTGAGCCCCCAGTCGCCCGGCCGCGACCGGTTCAGGTTGCGATACGCCGGCCTCCGGCTGAAATGCCCGCGCACGCGAAGCCGTCGCTCGGGCGGCGGCGATCCCTCGCCGCGCAACCGGAGCCACGCGCGCTCCGGTCCGGCAACCAGCCGCCTCCCCTGTTCCACCGCGCGGACGTCCACCCGTGCCGTCCACCCTTCGTCGGTACGCTGCCAGGCCGCGGCGCCAAGAGCGGGCACGGCCACGTCCACCGCGACCGGGCGTTCCGGATCGAGTCCGGGAAGGTCTGAGCGCTCCCTGCCGCCGGCGAGAATCGCCACCGCCAGCAGCGCGGCCAGGGGCAGAAGCGGCGCCCGGGCCAGCGCCGTACTCCAGTCGACAGAGGTCGAGGCCGCGGCCACACTGACTAGGACGCAAGCGAACGCCGCGAAGCCGCCTGGCGCCCAGTTCCACAGCCGCTTGCGCCGGCCTGCCGCCGGTGAGATGCTAGGCGCCGTCGACGCCCGGCGCGAACCGGTTCGAGGTTCCGAGCGCGGCGTGGGCTCTCAACATCCGAGCATGGCACCGGACTTCGTCCACCTCCACCTCCACTCCGAGTACTCGTTGCTCGATGGCGGCAACCGGATGGAGCCCCTGGTCGACCGCATCGCCGGCTTCGGCATGGATGCGGTGGCGCTGACCGACCACGGCAACCTGTTTGGCGCCGTCGCCTTCTACGAGGCCTGCCGGAAGAAGGGCGTCAAGCCCATCCTGGGGATCGAGGCGTACGTGGCGCCCGACATCAGGACGGAAACGTCCGACCGCCGGTTCAAGGAAACCCAGGGCGTCGCCGACGGCGGTTTCCACCTGGTACTGCTGGCCCGCAACGAAGCGGGCTGGCGAAACCTGGTCAAGCTCTCGTCCGACAGCTACATCGAGGGCTTCTACTACAAGCCCCGCATGGACAAGGGAACGCTCGAGCAGTGGAACGAGGGCCTGATCGCGATCAACGGCCACCTCGGCTCCTCCCTCGCCTACCACTTGCGGAACATCAAGACCGGCGGCGAAGACCACTACGAGCAGGCGAAGCGAGAAGCCGAGTGGCACCGGCAGACCTTCCCCGCCGACGAGAACGGCGAGCCCTGCTTCTACCTCGAGCTGCAGAGCCACGAGACGCCCGAGCAGGACGAGGTCAACGAGCAGATCCTGCGCCTGGCGTCCGACCTCGACCTGCCGATCGTGTGCGACAACGACGCGCACTTCCTCACCGCCGACGACTGGAACAGCCACGACACGCTGATCTGCGTCTCGACCGGCAAGTCGAAGGACCAGGAGGACCGGCTCCACTATCCGAGGGAGCTCTACGTCAAGAGTCCCGAGCAGATGGCCGAGCTCTTCGACAGGCCCGGGACCGCCGAGGCCCTGCTCAACACCCGGCGCATCGCCGACCGCTGCAACGTCGAACTCGACTTCACCGCCAACCACGCGCCGCTCGTGCGCGTCGAGCGCCTGGAGCCTCCTCCACTGCCGGCGGAAACGGCGGAGCCGGAACCGGGCAGCGGGGCCTGGTTCGACCGCTTCTGCGCCGGCTACCGCGTGGAGCCACTGGCCGAGCAGCCGGACGAGGAGGAACTGGCCGCGCTGCACGCCGACTGCGACCGGGCGCTGCGCGAACTCAGCGAGGCCGGCCTCGCCTGGCGCTACGGCGACCGGGTCGAGGACGCCCACCGCCGCCGTCTCGACCATGAACTCTCGGTCCTCGCCGGCAAGCGGATCAGCGCCTACTTCCTGATCGTCTGGGACTTCGTGAACGAAGCCAGGAAGCGCGACATCCCGGCCACCGCGCGCGGCTCGGGCGTCGGCACGATGGTCGGCTACACGCTCGGACTTTCGCACGCCTGCCCGGTGCGTTACGGCCTGCTGTTCGAGCGCTTCACCGACCCTGACCGCAGCGAGTACCCGGACATCGACATCGACCTCTGCCAGGACGGCCGGGCCGAGATCCTGGAGTACGTCCGGGAGAAGTACGGCTACGTAGCCCAGATCATCACCTTCGGCACAATGAAGGCGCGCGCCGCGATCCGCGACGTCGGACGGGTGCACGAGCTCCCGCTCGCCCAGGTCGACCGCATCTCGAAACTGATCGGCGCCGAACTCGGCGTGACGATCGAGCAGGCCCTGGGCCGCGAGAAGGAACTGAAGGAGCTGTACGAAAGCGACGAGCAGGTTCGCGAGGTCATCGACACGGCGCGGGAACTCGAGGGGATCACCCGGCACAGCGGCGTCCACGCCGCCGGGCTGGTCATCGCGACCCAGCCCCTCGAGAACCTGGTGCCGCTGGCCACCAGCCGCACCCAGGGCTCGAAGGACGTGCTGGTGACCCAGTGGGACGGGCCGACGGTCGAGAAGATGGGCCTGCTCAAGATGGACTTCCTGGGGCTGACGACCCTCTCCATCATCGAGCGCTGCCGCCAGCTCGTGCGCGAAACCCTGCCGCCCGAGGCGATCGCCGAAGCGGTTCCAACCTGCCCCGAGGGCCGGCATCCACTCGACCTCGACCACATCGACCTCGCCGACCCCACGGTCCTGGAGGTCTTCTCCAGCGCCGACACCGCCGGTACGTTCCAGTTCGAATCGGAGGGCATGCGCAACCTGCTGCTGCAGATGAAGCCCGACCGGCTCGAGGACCTGGTGGCCGCCAACGCCCTCTTCCGTCCCGGGCCGATGGCGTTGATCCCGAGCTACTGCGACCGCAAGCACGGCCGCGAGGAGACCCCGCAGGTCCACGAGATCGTCGACCGGCACACGGCCGACACCCACGGCATCATGGTCTACCAGGAACAGGTCATGCAGATCGTCCACGAGCTGGGCGACGTGCCGCTCCGCGAGGCGTACACGCTGATCAAGGCGATCAGCAAGAAGAGCCGGAAGACGATCAACGCCGCCCGCCAGCGCTTCGTCGCCGGCGCGCGCGACAAGGGGCTGGCGAAGCAGCAGGCGACCCGGCTGTTCGGGCTGATCGAGGAGTTCGCGGGCTACGGCTTCAACAAGTCCCACTCGGTCGGTTACACCCTGCTCGCGTACCAGACGGCGTACCTCAAGACCTGGTTCCCGGTCCAGTACATGGCGGCCGTCCTCACCTACGCCGCCGACAGCACGGACAAGCTGGTCCACTACGTTGACGAGTGCGCGCGCGTGAAGCTCCCCGGCGGCCGCCGCGGCATCGAGGTCGGAGCGCCTGACATCGACCGCTCCGGTGTCCGCTTCCATGTCGTGTTCGAGCCCGGCGAGGAGCAGACGAGCGGCAACGGACACATCCGCTTCGGCCTGTCGGCGGTCAAGGGCGTCGGCGAGAAGGCGGTGCGGGCGATCCTCGAGGCGCGCGAGGAGGGCGGCCCCTTCAGCAGCCTATGGGACTTCTGCCGCCGCGTGCCGCTCCAGACCGTCAACCGCTCGACGATCGAGGCGCTGATCAAGTCGGGCGCCTTCGACGGCATCCACGGCAAGGACCAGCGGGCGGCGATGGTCGATGCGCTGGGCGCCGCGGTCAAGGCCGGGCAGCGAGCGGCGGCCGACCGCGAGAGCGGCCAGGCCAGCCTGCTGTTCGGGGGCGGTTCGGAGGACTCGCCCGAGGCCGACGACGACGCCGGCCAGGAACTGCCGGCGGCACCGCCATGGAGCGCCGGCGAACTGCTGGCGCATGAGAAGGAGGCGCTCGGGTTCTTCGCCTCCAGCCATCCCCTCGACGACCACCGCGAGCTGCTCGAACGCTTCGGCAACGTGAACGTCGAGCGATTGAAGGCCTTGCCGGCCGACACGGAGGTCGTCCTGGGGGCCCTGCTCGGCTCGCTCCGCACTACCCGAACCCGGAAGGGACGTAATCCCGGCCAGAAGATGGCGATGATCCAGCTCGAGGACAAGAGCGCGCGCGTGGAGGGCGTGCTGTTCGCCGACGCCTACGCCGAGTACGAGGAACGACTGGAGCGCGGCGCGGTGCTGTTTTTTGCCGGGCGCGTCGACCGGCGGCGCGAAGAACCGAACCTGGTAGTCAGCAAGGTCGTGTCGGTCGAAGAGGCGCCGGTGAAACTCGCCCGCCGCCTGCGCATCCACCTCGACCTCCGGGGCGAGGCCGGAACCCCGGACGAGCCCCTGAACGACGAGCTGGAACAACTGCGCGACCTGCTAGACAGGCGCCGCAGCCGGGGCAGGAACGGCGGCGTCGAGGTCGAATTCGAGCTGGAACTCCCGGACCGCACGGTTCTCGCCGGCGCGAACGGCAGCCGTGCGCCCGTCGACGATGCGGTGGCCTCCGAGATCGACGATCTGCTCGGTGAGCGCGGCCATTGCCGCTACATCGGCGCACCGCCGCCGGCTTTCCGGCCCTGAACCAACCTGAGATGACCCGCGAGCGGCGAAACATCGCCCTGGTGCTGACCGTGGTCCTGGCGGTCGGGCTGTTCGGGCACTGCCGGGGCAGCGGTTACCGGAACTTCTTCCGCCACGATCCCCGGCAGGCCCACGACTACGCTCTCGACCAGCGCGACGGCACGACCTGGGAGGTCCGCCTCGGTCGGGACGGCTTCGACTGGCCGGCCGAGGCACCGAGCCGGGACGTCACAGCCCTGCTCGAGTTCCGGGCCAGGACCAGACCCCTGCTGCCGTCGCTATCCCCCAGCATCGAGTTCCGCGCGGACGGCCGGAGCTTCACCCAGTCCTTCGCGCCGCGCTCGACCGGCCGCCGCTACCTGAATGTCTCGCCCGCGGCGGGCGCCGACCGAATCGAGATGGTCGGCCGGCAGATCGGCTGGCAGCTCGGACCGACCCGCCTGGTCGTGTTCGAGAACCCGCCCATCGACGAGGCGACCCGCGTTCTCGTCGTCGCCCCCCACCCCGACGACGCCGAGATCGCCGCCTTCGGCCTCTATGCGACGACCCGTGCCGACGTCGTCACCGTCACGGCCGGCGACTACGGCGGCAAGAACTACGGCGGCCTGTTCCCGGACACGGGCGAGCACTACCGGATCAAGGGCTGGATTCGCACCTGGGACAGCCTCACGGTGCCGTTCCTCGGCGACGTTCCATTCAACCGGGCGCGCAACCTGGGCTACTTCGACGGCACCCTCCGCCGCCTGTACGAGCAGCGGCCCGAAGTCGTCGGTTCGATTCTGGCCGACCTCGACGATCCGGGCCTCTTCCGCCGGCTGAACACCGAACCGCAACTCGCCACGCGGCCGTTCACGTCGAGCTGGCCCGAACTCGTTGCCGACCTGCGCCGTGAGGTCGACTGGACGGGCGCCGACCTGATCGCGACGGCGAACCCGCTGCTCGACAGCCACGCCGACCACCAGTACGCAACGGTCGCCCTGATCGAGGCGCTCGAGCAGAACGGCTGGGACGGCCGCCTGCTGTTCTACACGAACCACGCAACCCGTGCCGAGCCCTATCCGCTGGGGCCGAACACGGCGCTCGAGTCGCTGCCGCCGTGGTTCGGCGACCCGATGCCCTTCGGCTCCGTCCTGTCTTATCCCGTCGACGAGACGACCCGCCGGCTGAACTACCTGGCGCTCGAGGCGATGCACGATCTCCGGCCGTTCGAGCACAGGGTCGTCACACCCTTCTCCGAGCGCGTCCGCGACCTGGCGGCCGAAGGGTTCTGGCGCGCGCTCGGCCGCCACGACAAGCTGCCCGGCTACCTCTACGACTACCTCCGCCGCGGGCCCCGGCCGAACGAGATCTACCTGGTGCTCGACCTGGACCAGGCCGTCCGGCTGAAAGAGCGCTTCCTCGAGATGGAAGCGCTCCGCCAGCGCTAGGGGTCGCCAAGGAACGCGAGCAGGTCCGCCATGTCGGCGGGTTCGAGCCCCGCCTCGAGCTCCTCCGGCATCATGGACAGGCCGTCGCTGCGAAGCTCCCGGACGCGTTCGGCCGGCACTTCGATCAGGAGGTCCTCGGCCGCCCGCAGAGAGACTCCGCCGCCGGCGTTCTCCGCCAGCAAACCCGTATGGACCTCGCCGTCCACCGTCTCGACGACGTAGCTCACGTAGGAGGCGTCGACCGCCGCGTTCGGGTCCAGGATGTCGTGCAGAAGAGTCTCCGCGCTCTTGCGGCCGATGCCGGACAGGTCCGGTCCCGGCCCGCTGCCCGAGCCGCCGCTCCGGTGGCATCGGGCGCAGAGTTCGATGAACAGGCCCTCTCCCCGTTCCGGGTCGCCGTCGACCGCGAGCGCCGGCCGCATCGCCTCGATCGCGTCGGCCCTGGTGACGACGCCGGCGTCGTCGAACAGCGCCCTCGCCCGCCGGCGGATCTCCGGCTCGGGCGAACGCAGCAGGAAGCGGCGCCGCTCCAGGTCGAAGTTCATCTCCCCGACCCGGATGCGGCCGCTTTCGAGCGCGTCGAGAAGGGCCGCGTGCCGGCCCCGGCCTCGAATCAGATAGCTGCCCGCGTCACGCCTGGCGTCCGGTCCCAGGTAGGGCCAGCGTTCGATCACGTAGGCCGTGACCGCCGCCCCGTCCGCCGACGCCAGCTCCGCCATGGCCGCTCGCTGCACCGGCCGGGGCTGCTCCGCCCCGAGCAGGGCCCCCATTCGTTCCAGCCAGGTTCCCCGGAACGAACCCGACGCCGCGGCGGCCTCCGGACACGAGAAATCGAAGTCTTCCGATTCGCCAGGCCAGTGCCGGCGAAGGCCGAAGAGGGCGACCGCCTGAAGCCGCTCCTCGACGGGCCGGCTTCGGTCGGCCGACCGGACGCCGGCGCAGTCGAGACGGACGACCTCCTCCTCCGTCGGCCGAGCACCCACGGCGGAACTCAGCCGCCAGGCGGCGGACGCCAGGGCATCGTCGTCCGACTGTCGCAGGCGACGCAGGGGCCCCGAGAGCGCCGAACCGTCAACTCCCCGGTCTCCGGCGCCGGCGACAGCCACGGTCAAACCCACGAGCAGGCCGCGGCCCGCAGCCGAAGCGCCGGCCCCGAACTCCGACAGAACCCTCAGCACCTGATCGCCGGTGACGACCTCGGCCACACGTTCCCCGGGGACCAGCGCGGCGACCCGCTCGACTGCTTCGCCGCCGGTATCGCCGGCCTGAAGCAGCCAACCCAGAGACGTCACGGGATCCTCCGCGAGGACCGAGACCGCGGCGAGCCGTAGCCACGGCACGTCCGGCGGCGCCGCTGCCTGCGCGTCGCGTCCGAACCGGGCCACCTCCTCGACCACCCCCCGGATCGCCTCGCCCTGGAAGCCGCCGCCGCCCACGGCCTCCGATCCAACGACGAGTCCGGCGGTCAGCATCGCCTGCAGCCGCACGCCCGGATCGGGATCGTCGATCAAGGCCACCAACTCGCCCGCGAGCGTCATCCAGCCGCCCCGTGACAAGGGGTCGGGCGGACTCGCGAAGCGGCTCGGGTTCGACGCTGCGCGAGGCTCAGGATCGAGCGGAGCGGCGACTCCCGCGGTCGAGAGCACCTCCTCGAACGCCAGAATCGCGTTGCGCCGAAGCTCCGGGTCCGGGTCGGCGAAGGCCGCACCGAGGGACACCCCGTCGAGCGCGCCGACTCCGCTGAGGGTCCAGAGGGCGTGGAGTTTCCCGGGCGGCAGCGCATGCTCCAGCCGGTCGCGGAGTTCGCGGACCACCGACTCCGGCGGGTCCTCCGCGAACTCCTCGACGAGGAGGCGCTGCGCGGTCAGCCGCCGCCACTGGTTCGGGTGAGCCAGCGCCCCGAGCAGGTCCTCCGGCCTCGATCGATCGAAGCCGCCGAAGTCCCTGTGCTCCGACGGCAGTCCACCGGCGGGCACGACCCGGTAGATGCGGCCCCGGTCGTCGCCTTCGTAGAGGTCGAGCTCCGCCTCCATCGGATCCGGTATCCACTCGGGGTGCTCGACGACCCCGCGGTGCATGTCCAGGACGTAGAGCGCGCCGTCCGGCCCGACCGTCAGGTTGACCGGCCGGAACAGCGGATCGGTCGAGGCCAGGAACTCGACTCCTGGTCGTCCGCGCCACGCTTCCGCCGCGGCGCCCGCCGTGTCGACAACGGCGCGATGGACCACGTTCGCGGACGGATCGGCCACGAACACGCTGATTCCCCGGTCATCCAATCCGGCGCCGTCGAAGGCGCCGCCGGTGTAGGCCGTGACCGCGCACGCGGCCGAGAAGCGGCTCGACTGCTCGGGGTGATTCGGCCGGGTCTGCCGCGCGCCGATTGGAAACAGCTCGGCCGGTCCGCCGTCCTCGGGCGCGGCCAGCCGAAGCCGACCGTTCCGCCAGGCCGCCGGCAGCCCGGTCAGGTAACGGCGCGGGATGACGACCTGGCTCAGGTGGTCCAGGTTGTGGGTGCCGAAGACGCGACCCCAGGGACCGAAGGTCATGCCGAAACCGCCGGCGCCACGGCCCGTGCGCTCGAAGCGCCGCCTCCCGAGGTCGACCCGGAAGTCGTCCTGGCCGATGTCCTCGACCTCGTCCGGAGCGCCCGGCCAGAACACGCGCGCCCCGTTGCCGCCGTTGACGCCGTGGATCCAGTTGTCCAGGCCGTAGCGGAGCGCGTTGACGTTGTGCTGGGGGTTGCCCTCGGCAAAGCCGCTCAGGAGCACGTCGCGCCGGTCCGCCCGGCCGTCGCCGTCCGCGTCCTCGAGGTAGACGAGGTGCGGAGGCGCCGCCACCAGCAGCCCGCGCCGCCACGGCAGGATCGAGTCCGCCATGCCGAGATCGTCCGCGAACAGGCGGCGCGCGTCCCACCTTCCGTCGCCGTCGGGGTCGAGTAGCTCGACGATCCGGGCCGGCCGCTCCATGTCGGGGTAGCCCGGCAGTTCGAGAACGAAGGCGCGGCCCCGCTCGTCGAAGGCGAGGTCGATCGGGTCGACGGTTACCGGCTCGGCGGCCGCGAGTTCGAGCGCGAACGCCGGGTGGAGCTCGAAGCCCGGCGGCACGCCGTCGAGCGGCACGCCGTCGAGCGTCGGCCCGGCACAACCCGCGACCATCAGCGCGGCAACCGCCAACGCCAGGCCGGCCGACCGGCCCCCCGGAACGCTACTCGCCGCCGCCGGCCGGGGCGGCCGCATCGGCCTCGAGCAACCGGGCGCCGCGCATGATGTTGCCGAGCGCGTAGTTCCCTTCATGGCAGGCATACTCGTAGACCAGACCGTCGGCGGAAGGCCACGGGAACTCGCCGCTCCAGGCCGTCTCCCAGGTCGTCGGATCCTCGACGGTGAAGCTGTAGTTCAGCGTGTGTTCGTCGATGCGGCTGAAGCGCTCGGTGACCTTCAGTTCTTCGCCGGCGCCATAGGTGTACATGCCGGGCTTGCCGCCGAAGTTCCTCGTCTCGACGACGAGCGTATCGCCGTCCCAATGACCGACCGAATCACCCATGTAGGCCGTCATCCCGGCCGGCAGGTGCGCGCCGCCGATCCGGATGATCCGGGCATCGTGGATCATCTCGGCGAGGATCATCACGTAGTCCTCGGTCTGCACCACCCGCTTCAGGTTGTTGTAGGCGGTCGGCAGCATCGGCGGCCCGGAGGTCGAACCGAATCCGAGGATGCAGCGCTCGCCGAGCGGGCGCTGCTCCATGTCGTCGTACGGTCCCGGGCCGTCGTTCTCCAGCCACCAGGCCGTGCCCGTGTTCTCGCGAAAGAGGGTGAAGAACGCCATTCGCTTCCGCTGCGCCTCCGGCGTCATCTCCGGCAGGCGGCCGTTGGCCGGATCGAAGACGAGGGACGTGCGGAACCGGCCGTCGATCGAGATCGAGCGGCTGCCGTAATCGAGCCAGAAATCGTTGTAGCCGCCGACATTGCCCGCGGCGCCCGGCGAGCCGTCGCCGCCCGGCGGCGGCGCCTCCCGGGTCGGGTCGCTGGCCTCGAGGTCGGCGGCCCGGCGGTCAGCGACCGTTCGTGCGATCTCCTCGGCCTCTTCCGCGGTCAGGTACAGGTTGTCCCCGAACTTCGGATCCCGCTCGAGCGGCGTCAGCGTCGCGATGTCGTAGACGCCGGTGAGGTCGGGCTTCCCGTTCGCCGTCCGCGGAATGTCGCCGTCCCCGTCGACGGCGGGCAGGGCGGCGGGCAGGAGCAGCGCCGCGCTCAACAGCGCGGCGGCGCCGGCGGGGAAAGCGATGCGGTGTCCGGTCGTCTTCATCATCTGCTCCACTCCTCCTTGAGCTCGGCTGTAACGGGCTGGCCGTCTAAGCTACACTCCCGCCGCCACGATCACCAGCGACACCGTCCAAACGGAGAACTCATGAGAAGCCTCGTGCCAGCCGCAATGCTCGTTAGCGCCGTCACGCTCGCCCCGGCGAGTGCGGGCGCCGCGGACCTCGCCGTCGGCGACGCCGCGCCGGACTTCACCCTGCCCAGCACCGACGGCAGCGAGGTGACCCTGTCGGCCTTCGCCGGTCAGAAGAACGTCGTGCTGGCCTTCTTTCCCAAAGCCTTCACCGCCGGCTGAACGATGGAAATGAAGGGATACCAGGCTGGTATCTCCGACTTCACGGGCAGTGATTCCATCGTCTTCGGCATCAGCACCGACGTGCTGGACGAAAACAAGCGGTTCGCCGAGGAACTGGAGCTCGACTTCGCGCTCCTGAGCGACGCCGGCGGCGAGGTCGCCAAGCAGTACGGCGGCATGATGGAGAGATTCCCCACGGCCGCCAACCGCGTCACCTACGTGGTCGGCAAGGACGGGAAGATCGCCTACATCGGCGAAGGCGCCGAGGCGATGAACCCGGCCGGCGCGAAGAACGCCTGCCTGGGCCTCGAGTAGCGGCAGTCAGGCCTGCGCGGCGCTGAGAGCCGCTTCGACCCGGGGCTCGTACAGCTCGACCCGGTTCCCCTCTCCGTCCAGGATCCACGCGAACACGGCGTAGCCCTCGTCGTCCCTGCGCAGCGGTTCGACGCCCCGCTCGGCCAGGTACGCCAGCAGGGCGTCGAGGTCGCGTACGCGCAGGTTCACCATGAACGGCTGATCGCCGTACATGTCGCCCTGTTCCGCGCCCTCGTTGCGCGCCATTCGCGGCACCGGACGCTTCGCCTTCATGATCGCGAACGTCGTGTCCATGACCCATGCGGGATCGTCGGGGTCCGCCGCCACGTAGCGGACGTAGAAGGCCCCGAACTCCTCGCTGCCCTCGAAGTCGATGCCGAGGTGCTCCGCGTACCAGTCGGCGAGCCGCTTCGGGTCTTCGCTGAACACGAAGGCGCCGCCGACGCCGTCGACCAGGCTCAAGGCGACCCGCCCGTCGTCGTCGCAGCCATCCGCAACCTCACCTGGGTCCGTACGCTGACGGTCTGGCGGCTCACCGGGTCGTGGACGGAGACGAGGAGGTCGTGCGGCCTCCGGCGCAAGGTCAGGACGGTGTCGTAGGGAACGACGGCATCCGGCGCCGGCTGCGTCGTGCCGGCCAGGCTGAGCGGAATGACCGGAATTCGCGCCTGCTGGCCGTTGCGATCAACGACGGCGAAGCGGAGTTCCAGCCGCGCCAGGAACCGACCCTCGAAGGGGAACACCGGAAAGTGACCCACGGGGATCTGGACGGTCACCGGAACCAGCATCTTGCGCCGAAACGGCCCGGTCGGCTCGGGTTCGCCGATCTCCACTCGCAGCACCGGCTCCGCGTGGGCACGGGTCTCGTCGGGGAACAGCAGCCGGCCCTGGGTTTCCATGTCCGCTTCGGCCCGGCGGGAGAGATCGACATACCCACTGCGCGAGCGGACACGCAGGTCCGGCCGCCTGACTTCGACCCGCACGTCGTGTGCCCGGTCGTCGCGCCGGTACTCCGGCACGAAGCCGAGCCAGTAGTAGTTCGAGGTGTCTTCACTGACTCTCCGGAGCGCTCCGAGGTTCGCGCCGGCCACGTAGGCCCTGCCGCCCGTCTGCTCAGCGATCTGCCGCAGGTTCTGCCAGCGCATCAGGCTCGGCCGCCTCTGCTGATCCACCGGATAGACGGTGTAACCGAGGACGTTGGCGGTGTCGATCAGCGCGTCGAGGATGCTCCAGTCCGAACGGAGGCCGATTCCCTGGCCCGCCAGCCGAAAAGAGCCGACCGGCCAGTCGCCCGCCAGCAGCAGCAGGACCTTGCGGCCTTCCGGCACGTCGAGCGACCGCATGGTGGAACTGACCGCTGTGACGGAGAACTCGAGATCCCGCGCCAGGCTTTCGGCCCGCGCTTCGCTCGCCGCGCTCGGCAGGTCCATCGCCGCGAACGGCAGGTCGGCGGCTACGGAGGTGAGGTCTTCGTCGAATCGGGCGCCCGGCGCCAGACCACCCTCCGGGGCCTGGGCGAAGCGAGACTGGTCGATCAGTCGCGGCGACCTCAGCAGACCTCCGAAAGGCCGCCCGCGCTCGAGTTCCGCCAGCGCGGCGCGGGTTCGCCGGCGGTCCGTCGTGAACGGGCTGAGGACCTGCAGCCGGCGGCGGCTCTGCACGACGACCGCGACCTGATCCCGCAGACCGAGGTTCGCCAACTGGTTGGCGAACCCGCGGACAATGGGCCGCCTGAACGTCACGTGGGTGTGATCGTCGTCGACGAACAGGAGGTAGTTCGTCGGCACCGAATCGCCCTCGCCGATCGCCGGCGGCGCCTCGCCTCCGCGCGACTCCACCGCCCTGTTCTCCAGGATCTCGGTGAAGTAGTCGACCCCTACCTCCAGGTCGTCCACGAAGATTTGGAAATCGTCGGCGTCGAGCCCGTGCACCCGGTTCCCCGACCGGTCCTCGACCACCACCTCCAGGTTGACCACCCGGACGTCGATCTCCTCGCCGAAGAAGAGATCGGGGGCCGGTTCGTCCGACTGCCCGGACGGCGGCTGCGCTTCAGCCGCCTGGCTCCAGGCGAGGATCAGGGCAGCCGCGAGTACGAGTGAAGACCTGGAAGAGTTCGAGTAACCCACGCGCAGCCGATTCTGTCAGGGATTCGGCTCGACCTCTTCCGGCGCCACCCGCATGCGCGCACTGGCGGTCTCTCGCGACAGTGGATCGTGCACGGTGACCACCACGTCGTGGGACAAGCGACGAAGGGACAGGGAGGTCCGGTAGAGGACGACATCGTCCGCCGCCGGCAGCGAAGCGCCTCCGAGTCGCAGGTGCTGCACCGGGGCGCCGGTCCGGCGACCCACGCGGTCGACGGCGGCGAAGCGAACCTCGAGGTCCTGCACGAACTGCCCGTCGTAGGGCAGAGCCGGGAACCTGCCCACCGGCAGGTAGACGGTGATCGGCACGTTCATCCTGCTTCGCTTCACGCTTTCCGCTGCTCCGACCTCGACCAGCAGCGGACCGCCGCCCGGCTTTGCTTCCGCCGGAAACAGGAGCTCGCGCAGGGCTTCCATGTCGGCTTCCCCGCGCCGGGACAGATCCAGGTAGCCACGGCGGGACCGGACCCGCAGGCGGGGCTCCCTGACTTCGATCCGCACGTCGTGCGCCCGGTCGTCGCGCAGGTATCCAGGCACGAAACCCAGCCAGTAGTAGTCGGACGTGTCGGCATTGACGATCTCAAGGGCCCTGACGTTGCTCCCCGCCATGAACGCCCTGCCGCCCGTGCCGCGAGCGACGTACCGCATGTTCGCCCAAAGCCATCCGCCGGAGCCGCCCTGCTGGTCCATCGGATAGACCGTGTACCCAAGCAGGTTCGCCGTGTCGATCAGAGCGTCCAGCAGGTGGAGATCCGTCGACTTTCCGATGCTGGCCAGCCCCAGGTCCCCCGAGGGCCAGCTTCCCGCAAGCAGCAGGAACACCTTGCGGCCCTCCGGCGGGTCGAGAGCCCGCATCGTCGAAACGACCGCGTCGACGGAGAACTGCATGTCCCGGAACTGCATGTCCGGAGGCACCCAGCCGCCCAGTCCAAACGTCCGGATACCCTGGGGACCGAGCGGAGCGAAGGTGGCGACACCCCTGCCCGGCCATCGGGCCTCAGGGTCCAGCGAGCCCTCGCCGGCGTAGGACTCCGCTTGGGCCAACTCCTCGGAGTCGATCGCGCCGCGAATCGACGCCGCGGACACGACCTCCCGCGAGGTCGCGGCTCCTCCGCTCCCGGGCGAGCCACGATCGTCGGCAAGCCGCAGGCGCCGCTGGGTGCGCAGAAAGCCGCCGAAACGGCCGCCCTTGTCGAGTTCACCGAGGGCCCTCCGGGTCGCCTCACGGTCCGTGGTGAACGGGCTCAGGATCTCCAGTTGGCGTCCGCTCTGGACGACGACCGCGACCTGGTCGCCCGCCGGCAGCTCCGCCAGCCGGTCCCGGAAACCAAGCAATACCGGTCGCCGAAGCGTCACCTGCGAGTGATCGTCGTCGACGAACAGGACGTAGTTCGTGGCAACGGTTTCACCCTCGCCGATCGACGGAGGACTGCCCGACCCGCCGCTGGCCACGGCCCGCTTGCCTCGGACTTCGGTGAAGTACTCGATATCTACCTCGTCTCCGTCGACGAGAAGCCGGAAGTCGTCGCTGTCGAGCCCGGTCACCCGCTCTCCGGCCCGGTTCTCGACCACGACCTCCAGGTTGATCACGCGGACGTCGATCTCCTCGCCGAAGAGCAGCTCGGCCTGCGGTGCGGCCGGCTGCTGAGCCGCCGCCGGCCAGCCGAAGCCCAGTACGAGCACAAGGGCTGCGAGCGGACTACGGATGGTCCGGGTTCCCGTCAGGGCTTCACCTCGATGCGGGCGCTCGCCGTCTGGCGCGACACGGGATCGTGGACCGTGACGACCACCGCATGGGGCAGGTGTCGCATCTCCAGGTCGGCGCGGAACCAGTGCACGCTGTCCTGGGAAGGCGCGGCGTCGTGACGCAGGTCGAGAGGAATCGCCGGCTGTTCCGCCCGCCAGCCGTCACGATCGATGGTGGCGAAGCGCACTTCCAACCGCTGCACGTACCGGCCGTCCCAGGGCACCGCCGTGAAGCTCCCGACCGGGATCTCGACATCGACCGGCACGCTCATTCGCTTCCCGCGCAGGGACGTGGCGGCGCCGGTTCTCACCCTCAGCCTGATTTCGTCCGCTTCCGGCTGCCGCGGAAACAGGAGATGCCGTTGAGCCTCCATGTCGGCTTCCGCGACTCGCGACAGGTCCAGGTACCCGCGGCGGGCCCGCACCTGGACACCGGGGTGCCGGACCCGGACTTCGATGTCGTGTACGCGGTCATCCCGCCGGTACTCGGGCACGAAACCCAGCCAGTAGTAGTTCGACGTGTCGCTGGCGACCAGCTCGAGAGCGGAGACGTTGCTCCCCGCCATGAACACCCTGCCACCCGTATCGCGCGCGACGTACCGCAGGTTCTGCCACAACCTCGTGTCGGGCGAGCCGGTCTGCTGGTCCATCGGATAGATCGTGTAACCCAACAGGTTCGCGGTGTCGATCAGACCGTCCAGCAGTTCGAGATCGGTCCGCAGCCCGGCACCCCGGCCGGAGGGCCGGAACTCCCCGGTCGGCCAGTATCCCGGCAGAAGCAGAAGCACCTTGCGTCCTTCGAGTGGATCGAGCGCCCGCATCGCCGAGACCACGGCATCGACCGAGAGGCTCAGATCCTGCTCGAGGATCGAGGCTCTCGCTTCCTGCTCGAAGCTGTCGGGCTTCATGTTGGCGAACACCAGGTCGGACGCCACGATCTCCCCTGCGGCGCCCAGGCCCTCGGAAACGAACGTCCGGCTGTCGAGAAGCGCCTCACCTCCCGCATCCCGGTCGACGATCGGCGCCAGCCCCCCGCCTCGAGCCGCGAGGTCGGCCGCGGCCCGTGACGCCGAGCGCTGAGGTCCCGCCCCTTCGAAGTACGCGGCTGTTCCGCCACGACCTCCTGTGAACGCCCTGAGGATTCGCCGGGAATCCAGCAGCCCGCGAAAACGTCGACCCCGATCGAGCTCCCCGAGTGCGGCCAGGGTGGCCTCGCGGTCCGTCGTGAACGGACTCAGGAGTTCCAGGCGCCCATCGTTCTGCACGACGACAGCCACCCGGTCGGCCGGATCCAGCACGCCGAGCCTGTCCGCAAACCCCTGCAACACCGGCCGCCTCTGGGCCACCAGAGTGCGCTCGTCGTCCACGAAGAGGAGGAAGTTCGTGGCAACGACATCGCCCTCGCCCACGGCCGGCGGCGTCTCGGCGCCGGACGTCGACCGCGCACGCCCCTGGGAGACCTCGGTGAAGTACTCGACATCGACCTCCTCACCGTCTACCAGCACCAGGAAGTCGTCCGCCATGAGCCCCGGGACGCGGCGTCCCTCCCCGTCCTCGACCACGACCTCCAGATTGACGACCCGGACGTCGATCTCCTCGCCGAAAGCGACCTCGGATGAGGACAATCCGTCCGGCTCCTGGGCTCGCGCGGGATACGCGAACGCCAGGGCGGCCGCGACGACGGCCAGCAGAGCCCGACGGGAGTTTCTCCCGCCACAGAGCCCCGGATGGAGGTTCACGATCGTCATGCCTGTCTCCTGTGAGGCGACACCATAGTCCAGATCCTGCTTCGATCAGGCCAACTGCACTGCAAACGAGGTGCCATCGAGTGTGCCGCTGCTAGCCTGCGCGCCATGAGTGAACCCTCTCCCGTCATCGCCACCGAACCGGCGCCGGCCCTGAATGCTGCGTACTGGTCCGCCAACGAAGCGGCCACCGCCATCCGGACTCGCCGTATCTCTTCCCGCGACTATCTCGAGCATCTGCTCGACCGCGTCGAGCGGCTGAACCCGCCTCTCAACACTGTCGTCACCCTCGACGCCGAACGTGCCCGCCACGAGGCCGACGCCGCCGACCAGGCGTTGGCGGACGGCCGGGACCTGGGCCCGCTGCACGGCGTCGCGATGACGATCAAGGACTCGTTCCAGACCATCGGGATGCGCACGACCTCCGGCGCGCCCGAGCTGAGCGGCCACGTTCCCGAGGTCGACGCGGTGCCGGTCGCCCGCCTGCGCGCCGCTGGCGCCGTCATCTTCGGCAAGACGAATCTGCCGATCTACGCCGGCGACACGCAGAGCTACAACGAGGTGTTCGGGCAAACGAACAACCCCTGGAACCTGGAGCGGACGCCGGGCGGATCGTCAGGCGGGTCGGCCGCGGCCCTGGCGGCCGGGTTCACTCCGTTCGAACTGGGCAGCGACATCGGCGGCTCGATCCGCGGCCCGGCCTCCACCTGCGGCGTCTTCGGCCACAAGCCGAGCTATGGCATCGTGCCCGCTCTCGGCCAGATTCCCGGGCCGCCCGGCACGCTGACTCAGGCCGACATCGCGGTCGCCGGCCCGATGGCGCGCACCGTCGAGGACCTCGAACTCGGCCTCGACCTCCTCGCCGGCCCCGACGACTGGCACGCGCCCGGCTACCGGCTGGAACTGCCGCCGCCTCGCCACGGCAACATCTCGGACTACCGCGTCGCCGCCTGGTTCGAGGAACCGTCCTGCCCCATCGACGACCGGGTGCGGGAACGCCTCGAGGCCGCCGCGGACGCTCTGGAAAACGCCGGCGCCACCGTCGATCGCGAGGCCCGACCCGACTTCACCTTCGACTACGCGACGCGCGTCTTCGGCCAGCTCCTGGGCGCCGCCATGTGCGGCGGCTTCAGCCACCAGGAGATCGAGGAACTCGCCGAGCGCGGCCTCCGCGAGGAGGAGGAAGGCGCGCTCGCGGCGCGCTGGGCCTCGCAGCGACACCGGGCGTGGCTCTCCGCCAACGAACGCCGGCTGCAGATGCGCCGCAAGTGGCACGAGTTCTTCAGGGAATGGGACGCCGTGCTCCTGCCCTGCCTGCCGACCACGGCGATTCCCCACGATCACGGCGAACCGATGGGCGCGCGGCGCATCACCGTCAACGGCGAACAGCGAGCCTACGGGGAACAGACCCTCTGGGTCGGCCTCACCGGAGTCGCCTTCCTGCCGGCGACCGTGATCCCGGCCGGAACCGCTTCGGACGGCCTGCCGGTCGGGCTCCAGATCGCGGGCCCCTTCCTCGAAGACCGCACGACCCTCGACCTCGCCCGGCGGCTGAGCCGTCACATCGGCGGTTTCGAGCGCCCGCCGGGCTACTGAAGCCCGGCGTCCAGGAACGAGCGCAGATCCTCCCGGCTGACCGCCGGCTCGCCGGGGGCCACGTTGTCCAGGCGACCTTCGCCGAGCCAGCGCTCCAGCCGGCGCACTTCGCGCTCCAGGTGACGGAAGCTGTCGACAACGAACAGCAGCGGCTGCAGCGAGTCGATCTCGAAGCCCTGGTTCACGACCCACTCGAGCTGGAAGGGCACGCGCTGCACCCCGGGAGACTCGAGCGCGTGTCCGATCTCGCCCGCCGAACTCAGGAGGCCGCTGCCGTAGGCGCAGAGCCCGTCGCCGGCCGGACGGCGCATCAGGCCGAACTCGATCGTGAACCAGAAGAACCGCGCCAGTGCCCTGAGCGCGCTCTCGACGCTCCGGCAGTCGCCGTCCCGCCCTCGGAGCGCCGCCGCCCGCGCCGCGTCACCGAAGCGGACCAGCACATCGGCGAAGGCCGGGTCCGTGTGCATCGGCACGTGTCCGGCCAGGTCGTGGAAGATGTCCGGCTCGGGAAGGTAGTCGAGCCGGTTGCCGTCGCGCACCGTGATCGTGGTCGGGAACTCCCGGCGACGCAGGCAGTCGAAGAACAGGTAGGCCGGCACGTAGCCGCTGACCGCCCGCGCCCTGAAGCCGCTCAGCGGCTCGAGGAAGCGGTTGACGTCCTCGAGCCTCGGGATGCGATCCGGATCCAGGCCCAGACGAGCCACGCCGTCGAGGAAGCGGGGGTGGGCGTGCTGCTCCCACTTGCCGGCGAGCGCCCGGTACAGCCGCCTCCAGGTCTCCTGGTTCGCCTTGCTGTAGAGATCGTAAGGCTGCTCGACGAACAGGTCGCCCCGGGTCTGCGCGCGCTCGATGAAGTCGGCCCGGCCGGTCGTCAGGTCCCCGCCGGCGACCAGGGCCGGCGCGGCCCCGACCGCGCTCACAGGTTCCCCCTCGCCGCCTGCTCGCGCTCCAGCGCCACGAACAGGCTCTTGAAGTTGCCCGCGCCGAAGCCGGTGGCGCCGTGCCGCTCGATGATCTCGTAGAACAGCGTGGGCCGGTCCTCGACCGGCTTGGTGAAGATCTGCAGCAGGTAGCCGTCCTCGTCGCGGTCGGCGAGGATCCCGAGTTCCGCCAGGCGATCGATCGGCTCGTCGATCGCCCCGACCCGCTGCTCCAGATCCTCGTAGTAGGAGATCGGCACGTGCAGGAACTCGACGCCGTTCTCGCGCAGCCGCGTGACGGTGCCGAGAATGTCGTTCGTCCGGCAGGCGATGTGCTGCACGCCGGGCCCCTCGTGGAACTCGAGGAACTCCTCGATCTGCGACTTCTTCCGGCCCTCGGCCGGCTCGTTGATCGGGAACTTGATCGCGCCCGTGCCGTCCTGCATCACCTTCGACATGAGCGCCGAGTACTCGGTCGAGATCGCCTCGTCGTCGAAGTGGACGAGCTGGCTGAAGCCGAGCACCTGCGAGAAGAAGGCCGCCCAGTCGTTCATCCGTCCCAGTTCGACGTTGGCTACCAGGTGGTCGATCGCGACCAGGCCGAAGTCCCGGCCGGCGGCGGCGCCGGGGATCACGGGCGCCGGCCGGAAGCCGGGACCGAAAACGCCTCCGTAGTCCCGGCGATCGATGAACTGAAGGACGCAGTCGCCGTAGAGACGGATCGACGCGTGCCGGAGCCGGCCATGCTCGTCCGCGGCCGTCGCCGGGACCGCGGCCGCCTCGGCGCCGCGCGCCACGGCGGCGCTGAACGCCGCGTCCGCGTCCGGCACGGACAGCGCGATGACCGCGACCGAATCGCCGTGCCGGCGCACCGAGCGCGCCGCGTCATGCGAGGAGTGGAGACCGCTGGTCAGCACCAGCCGGATGTCCCCCTGCTCGACGAGGTAGGACGCGCGTTCCCGCTCTCCGGTCTCCAGACCGCGGATCGCGGTGCACTCGAAGCCGAAGGCGTGGCAGTACCAGGCAGCCGACTGCTTCGCGTTGCCGACGTACAGCTCCAGGTGATCGAAGCCGAGGATCGGGCAGAAGTCCTCCTCCGCGAGGGCGCTCGCCGCCAGATACCCCGTCCCTGTTGTCTCCGCTACTCCCAGACTCATGTTCCTTTCCTCCTGTTGTCTTCCTTTGCCGCCTTCGTCAGAGACAGGCCGCGAACTTCGCTACGGCTCGACGCAGCGATTCCGGCTCCAGCGTCGAGAAACTCAGCCGGACCGCGTTGGCCGGCGCGTCCAGGTCGTGAACATCGACAAACGCCGCCGAGGGCACGAAGGCCACTCCCTGCTCGTCCAGGGCCCGCTCGAGCAGTCGTTCTCCGTCCGTCCCGGCGGGCAACTCGACCCACACGAACATGCCGCCGGCCGGTTCGGAGAACGAGCAGCCGTCCGGGAGGCGATCCGCCAGCTCTTCGAGCAAGGCATCCCGCCGGCTCCGGTAGGTGGACCGCAACAGCTCGAGGTGGCGTTCAACGTCGAGTTCGGCAAGCAGACGGCCGACGGCGAGCATCGTCAGCCTCGAGCACTCGAGGTCTCCCGCCTCCTTGACGGCCGCGAACGTGTCGACCAGCGGCGGCGGCAGGCGCATCCAGCCCAGACGCAGAGCCGGCGCCAGGATCTTCGAGAACGTGCCGACGTGAGTGACCCGCTCCGAGTCGAGAGCGGCGAGCGGCTGCTCGAACTCCCCGTCGCAGCACAGCAGGCCGTACGGATCGTCCTCGAGGATCACGAAGTCGTAGTCCTCGGCCAGAACGACGAGCCGCTCACGTTTCTCCCGGGTCAGACTCACCCCGAGCGGGTTGTGAGCGTCCGGAATCACGTACACGAGACGCGGCCGTTCTCCGGCCAGCAGGTACCGCTCCAGAGCCTCCACGTCGAGTCCGTCGTCCAGACTGCTGGGCAGCGTGAGAATCCGCGGCGAGTGCGGCGCCAGGGCCTCGCGGATGCCGGTGTAGACGAAGCGCTCGAGTGCGACGCATTCACCGGTCGCCACCAGCGCATCCACCGCGACCTGCAACGCCTGCTGGGCGCCCGCCGTGATCAGAATCTCCTCCGGGCGACACGGAACGCCGCGCCCCTGCATCAGGAGGGCGACCTGCTCCTTCAGCGCCCCGCTTGGCGGCCCGTACTGCACGGAGCACGGGTCGGCCAGAAGCTCGCACAGCTTCGCGCCGTACGTTTCGGCCGGAAACAGCTCCACCGCCGGCAAGCCTCCAGCGAGCGACATCACGTCGCGCCGGGCAACCCGGTTCACCAGGCGGCGCAACAGGGAACGTTCGCGGCCGCGAAGCCAGGGCGCCAGCAGGTGCGCCATCGCGGGTTGCGTGGGCGGCTGTCCGCCGATTGGCGGAGGGAAGGCGGCGCTCACGGTGCGACGATGTATCTCAATGGCCATTGTTTGGACGCTATCAGAACCAACAGAGCTTAACAGGTGAAGATTCCACTCTACTGGCTCTCGTTCGGGCCGACTCCCACTCTGTGTAAGAATCCGCCCAATGGACTCCAAGAGCAACCACCAGAGCACCGAATCGCAGCGCTCGGTCGGCCGCCCCCTCGACGCCACGGACTACGCGATCCTCGAGTTGCTGCAAGAGGACTCGAACCGCACCGATGCGGACATCGCCCGACGGGTCGAACTCTCCGCCTCAGGCCTGAAGAAACGCCTCCGGAAACTCGAGAGCCGCGGCGTGATCCAGCGCCAGGTCACGCTGCTGGACCGCAACGCCGTGAACCTGGGATTGCTGTGCTTCGTCCAGGTCTTCCTCTCTCACCACCAGGCGGACGCCGTGCGTCACTTCAGCAAGGTGATCAGCGAACTCCCCGAGGTGCTCGAGTGCCACTTCCTGACCGGCGAGCACGACTACCTGCTGAAGATCGTGGCTCGCGACTACCGGCACCTCGAGCACATCCTGGCGGACGAACTCGCCTCGATCCCCGGCGTCGACCGCCTGCTCACCAGCATCGTGCTGAACGAGATCAAGCGCACGACCGCGCTGCCTCTCGAGTCCCGGACCGCGGCAGCGAAAGAGGAACACGAGCGCCGATGAGGCGGCTTGCTACCCTCCCGCTCCGATGAACGGCGCCCAGGCCATGCTCCGGACCGCCGCGAACGCCGGCGTCGAAGTCTGTTTCGCGAATCCCGGCACCTCGGAGATCCACCTCGTCGCCGCGCTCGACGAGATTCCCGGCGTGCGCGGCGTGCTCGCCCAGTTCGAAGGAGTGGCCACCGGCGCAGCCGACGGCTACGGCCGGATGACCGGCAAACCCGCCCTGACTCTCGTCCACCTCGGACCGGGCTTCGCGAACGGATTCGCGAACCTCCACAACGCCCGCCGCGGACGCACTCCCCTCGTCAACGTGATCGGCCACCACCCGACCTGGCACCGGAACTACGACCCGCCGCTCAACACCGAGGTCGAGAGTCTGGTCCGGGCAGTGTCCGACTGGCAGCGCACCGCGGCCTCCGCCGAGCACATCTCCCGCGACATGGCGGACGCGATCTCGGCGGCCCGCCGTCATCCCGGACAGATCGCCACCCTGATCGTGCCCACCGACTGCCAGTGGAACGAGGCCTACGGTCCGATCGTCGAACCGACTCCCCCGCCCGCCGCGCTGGTCGGCCCGGAGGCGGTCGAGCGGGCGCGCATCGCCACGTCGAAGGGTGAACGAACGATGCTGATGCTCGGCAGCTCCGGCTTCACGGAAGCCGCCCAGCGCGAGGCGGCCAGGGTGCAGGCGAAGACGGGCTGCCGGCTCGCCGCCGAGACCTTCTGCGGACGCATGGAGCGCGGTCCCCATCTGCCGCCGCTGCCGCGCGTCCCCTACTTCCCCGAACAGGCGGTGGACTTCTTTCGCGGCACGGACACGGTGGTCCTTGCCGGCGCGGCCGACCCCGTCGCCTTCTTCGGCTACGAGGGCGGCGTCAGCCGGTTGATCCCGGAGTCCACGGACGTCGTCGTCCTCAGCCACCCGACGGAGGACAGCGGCCACGCCCTCCGCGAGGTGGCCGGCGCGCTCGGCGCCAGGGAGGAACCTCCGGGCCGGAACGTCGAGAGGCCGCCCACCCCCGCAGGGCCGATCGGAGTCCGGGTCGCGGCCCAGGCGATCGCCGCCACCCTGCCCGAGCAGGCGATCGTGATGGACGAGGGGATCACCGCCGGCGCCGGCTTCTATCCCGCGACGATGAACGCCCCGGCCCACACCTACCTCCAGGAGAACGGCGGCGCCATCGGCATGGGCCTGCCGGCTTCCCTCGGCGCCGCCATCGCCTGTCCGGACCGCAAGGTCCTGAACCTCGAGGGCGACGGCAGCGGCCTCTACACGATCCAGGCGTTGTGGAGCCAGGTCCGCGAAGGCGTCGACGTCGTGAACCTGGTGTTCGCGAACGACGTCTACCGCATCCTCCAGGTGGAGCTCCACCGCGCCGGGGTCGAAGAGCTCGGACCGCAGAGCGTCAACCTGACCGACCTCTCCGGCCCCCGCGTCGAGTGGCTCGACCTGGCCCGCGGCTTCGGCATGCCGGCCGTCCAGGTGCGGACCGGCGAGGAGTTGACGGAGGCGCTCGAACGCGGCTTCGCCGAACCGGGACCCTGCCTGATCGAGGCGATGGTCGACGACGCGGCTTGAAGTACTCGGTCACTCTCCTCCCGGGCGACGGAATCGGCCCCGAGGTCAGCAAGGCGATGGTGCGCGCGGTCGACTTCGTCACCGGCGGCCGGATCGAATGGGAACCGGTCGTGGCCGGCAGCACGGCGGTCGACCAGGGACTGTCGCCGCTCCCCGACGAGGCGATCGACTCCATCCGCCGCAACCGGATCGCCATCAAGGGACCGCTCCAGACGCCCGTGGCGGGCGGCTGGCGCAGCGTCAACGTTCTCCTGCGGCAGTCCCTGGATCTCTTCGCCTGCGTCCGGCCGGTGCGTTCGATGCCGGGCAACACGCTGGCCCGCTACCAGGACGTCGACCAGATCATCGTCCGCGAGAACACGGAGGGGCTCTACAGCGGCCGCGAGCACGAGGTCGTCGACGGCGTGGTCGAGGCGCTCAGGATCGTCACCCGGGACGCCTCACGCCGGATCATGCAGTTCGCCTTCGAGTACGCCCGCAGCCACGGCCGCAAGAAACTCACCATCGTGCACAAGGCGTCCATCACGCCCCTGTCGGACAACCTGTTCCTGGACTGCGCCCGCGAGTGCGCGCGGCGCTACCCCTTCTTCCAGGTCGACTACCTGCCGCTGGACAACCTGGCGCTCGAGCTCGCGACGGACCCGACCCGCTTCGACATGCTGGTCATGGGCAACCTCGACGGCGACCTGATGAGCGACCTCTGCGCCGGCCTGGTCGGAGGCCTTGGCGTCGTCCCGGGAGCGAACTACGGCGACGGTTGCGCCGTCTTCGAGGCCGTTCACGGCACCGCCCCCGACATCGCCGGCCGCGATCTGGCGAACCCGATCGCCCTCATCCTGTCGGCCGAACTGATGCTCCGCTACGTGGGCGAAGCCGACGCCGCGGACCACCTCCGTGCCGGCGTCGAGCGACTGCTCGTCGATGGCAGCTCCCTGACCCGCGACCTGGGGGGTTCGGCCAACACGTCCGAACTCACGGACGCCCTGCTCCACGAACTCGAAGGCGTTGCCCGGGAGCGGGAGGCCGGCCCATGACCGCGAACGGCGACGCCGGCCCGGGGCCGGAACGGGACACGGCGCGGCCACGGGTGGCCCTGATCGTCGGCACCAGCGGCATCGGCGCCGAGACCGCGCCGCCGGTACTGGAGATCCTCGAGTCCGCGGGCGCCCGCTTCGACTTCGTCCGCGTCGACGTGCCGACCGCCGTGCGACGGAACACGGAGACCGTTCTCGGCGAAGCGGCCGAGGTGATCCGCGACTGCCGGGTGGCGCTCAAGACGCGGCTCATCGGTCCTGGTCCCGACGCCGTGCGGGTCGGCCCCGGGCCCCAGAACCCGAACGTCGCTCTCCGGCAGATGCTGGGGCTCTGGGCCAGCGTGCGCCCGGTCCGGTCGATGCCGGGGCTCCCCACCCGCTATCCCGACCTGGACGTGCTGCTGATCCGCGAGATCACCGAGAGCGTCTACCGCGGCATCGAGCACGAGATCGTGGACGGCGTGGTCGAGAGCATGAAGGTGGTCAGCCGCGACGCCTGCCGCCGGATCGCCGACTACGCCTTCCGCATCGCCAGGCGGCACGGCCGCAAGAGGATCACCGTGATCCACAAGGCGAACATCATGAAGCAGAGCGACGGCCTGTTCCTCGACACGGTCCGGTCCGTGGCCGCCGGGTACACCGACATTCAGGTGGACGACTGCATCGTCGACGCGGCGTGCATGCGCATGGTGCTCAACCCGTACGACTTCGACGTCATGCTGATGGACAACCTCTACGGCGACATCCTGAGCAACCTCGGCGCCGGCCTCGCGGGCGGCATCTCCACCGGCCACGCGATCAACGTCGGCGACGACTGCCACGTCTTCGAGGCCGTCCACGGCGACGCACCGCACCTGATCGGCACCGGCCAGGCGAACCTGCTGCCGCTGCTGACGCCGGCCACCGCCCTGCTGCGGCATTTCGACCGCCACGACGACGCGGACCGGATCGATCAGGCCGTGACCGCGGTGCTCGAGGAAGGCCGCAGTCTGACGCCGGACCTGGGTGGACAGTCGTCGACCTGGCAGATGGCGCGCGCCATCATCGCCGCGATGAACTAGCGCTCCAGCCCGGCCAGAAGGCGCGCCAGTCCGGCGCGCACTCTCTCTGTCTCCGCGCCGCTCAGGTATGGCGCGAGGACCTCGAGGTCTTCGGGGCCGGGCTCTTCGACCGCTCCGGCCGCCAGCGCCCGCAGAGCCCGCACCTGACGCTCGCCGAGGCGGATCAGGGCCGGCCGAACCTCGTCCAGCTCCAACGTCGGCTCGACGGCTGGCGTGCGGCGCTGCACCGCCTTGGCCAGGTCGATCTGTAGCGCGAACCACTCGCGTACCGGCGCCGGGTCGAGCCCGAACTCGGCCGCCGTCCGCCCGGCCGCCTCCAGCACGATCCGTTCGCGTTCCGGATCCTCGATCGGCACACCGCGCGCCGCCTTCCAGACCGCGATCGGCGGCATGAAGGCGAGCCGGCGGGCCACGAGATCGAGCAGATGATCCAGTTCGTCGCGGCCCTGGCCACGGCCGAACCACTCCTCGCGCCGGCCTTCCAGCCAGCCCTCGTTGCGCTGGATCCAGCGGTCGATCGCGGGTCCGAGTTCGTCGGAGCGCCCGGGAGCGACCCAGAAGACCTTCCGGTCGACCGGCGCTTCGCAGCGACGCCACCAGCCGTCGCGTCCGAAGTGCTCGACCTCGAACGAATCGGTGACGAAGGCGTCGACCTCGCCGCGTTCCAGGCGGCCGGGGAGAGACAGGTTGTCGTCCACGGCGACGATCCGGGTGGCGCCGCCGCCGAAGCGCTCCCGCGTCCAGCGCTCCAGGATGCCGCCGCGGTTCACCGCCACCTGGGCAAGCGGCGAGGGCGCGTTCGCCGCCGAGACGACGCACGGACCGCCGGACGCGACCGCCCGGCTCATCCATCCTGCGGCCGCGCGGCCGGGACGCCAGGTCACGCCGCTCATCGCCACGTCGAACTCGTCCGCCGCGACCGCACCGGCCAGGTCCGGCCAGTCGAAGGGGACGAACGCGAGGTCGTAGCCGAGATCCCGCGCGAGGCGCCCGGCAACCTCGACGGCGAAGCCGCCGCGGCTCGCGGAACCATCGGCCGTCACGTCCCCGACGGTCGAGAACGGCGGATAGTCGCCGCTGGTCCCCACCCGGAGCACGGGCTTCGGAGGCACGCCGGCCGGCGCCGCCGCGGAGGCCTCGTCGAGCTCCGGCGCCGTGAAACGCACCGAAGCGACCCAGGGCTCCTCCCCCGGCGTGAAGTGGCCGTAGGTCGTCGTTACGAAGGTGCCGTCCGGCAACAGTTCGAGGCCCGGGTACGCCGTGTCCGCGGCGTACCTGTTGTCCATCAGGCGCACGCGCGCTTCGCCGGCCCAGGGCGCGCGGCTGCCCCGGCGGAGATCCTCATAGCGGCCGAGCCAGCCCACCCAGTCGCCTCGCCAGGGACTGGACGGTGCCTGGTCACGGAAGGTCACGAACAGGCGGCCATCCGGCGTGTATCGGCCGACGTGCCGGTCGCCGGTCAGCGAGGACGGCAACTCGATCGGCCGGCTCCAGGTGCGGCCCTCGTCGGGCGAAAAGATGACGAAGGAGTTGAATCGGCGGCTGTTCTCCCGCAGCAGCACGGCGATCTCCCGGCCGTCCGGCGACCGGATCAAACCCGGCTCGCAGAGGTGCGCCTCCGGATGCCGGGCGATCACCTCGGGCTCGGACCAGGTGAGACCGTCGTCGAGCGAGATCGCCTTGTAGACCTTGAACTCCGGTACGAACCCGGGAAGCCGCTCGTAGCGGGACGTCGGCCGGCGGAAGAACCTTCCGTCGTCGTGGAACAGGGCCATCAGTTCGCCGTCCAGGCTGCGCAGCCGCTCGACCGACGACATCGCGACGACGCCGCCGAAGTGGCCGATCGGCTCGAGTTCGGTCCAGGTCTCGCCCTCGTCGTCCGAGCGCGCCATCCGCACCGGGTAGAGCCCCGAGAACATGATGAGCCGCCGCCGCCCGTCCGCGAGGTCGACCGGAAAGACGGTCGGCGTCTCCATCGACGTCGCCCAGCTCGCCGGTGTTGGCAGGCGCTCGCTCCAGGTGAGTCCGCCGTCGCCGCTGCGCTTCATGACGATCGGGCCGGCGCCGTGGCCCTTCGGGTAGACGGTCAGGATCGAGCGCTCGTCGGACAGCAGCACCGTCGTCGGATGGCCCAGGTACTGCCCCGGTTCCCGGTCGACTTCGACCTGGCGGTGCGTCTCGGCAGCCCAGTCAACCCAGCGGAGCGACGAGTCGCCGCTCCCACCCCCGCAGCCAAGCGCGGCAAGTACCGCAAGCGCGGCAAGCACGCGCAAACGGCTCATGCCCGCCCCACACCGGGTGCGCCGGCGCCCTCGCCGGCATCCGCCGCAGAGCGGCGGCCTCCGGAAATCGAACGCGCGCCAGCCAGGTTCTTCAGCGCCTCGCGCCGACTCAACGGACTCAGCCGCTCCTCGTGCGCCCGCACGAACCGCCGCACTTCATCCGCATCGTGCCAGGCCAGGTCGCGCAGAGCCCAGCCGATCGCCTTGCGAATGAAGAACTCGCCGCCGAAGCGCGACTCCAGCAGGTTCTCGCCGATCGTGGCCTGCAGAAGGTCCAGATCCGTAGAGCCCTTGCGACCGAGCTGGCAGATCATCGACGCCCGCCGCTTCCACATGTCCGGGCACCGGCTCCAGACCCTCATGCGCTTCGCCATCGTCTTCGGATACCGCTCGACGAGTTCCCGCAGCCGGTGGCTCGCCACCGCGTCGACGTAGTCCCACCATGCGCCGGTGACGATCATCTCCTCGAAGACGGGCAGCGCCTTCATCGTCCGAATCGGCTGGTAGGCGCGGTAACCGCTCAGGTCGATCGCCGCATGCCGTTCCTCGCGCCGGCCGGCCGTCCGCCAGAGCGCCAGAACCGTCGAGCGCCACTCCTCGAAGCCGTCCAACGGATGACGGCGGAACGCCGCCCGCCCGATCTTCCGCAACTCGGGCGTCTTCACCCCCCAGAAGGGCATCTCCGACTTCATGTACGCCTGCTGCCCCTTCGCCCGCTCGGGTTCTCCGGCGGCCTTCAACTCGCGCCGCAGTTCCAGAATCAGCTTCCGGCCCGCCGGCGGGGGCCGCAGTTCAGACATTCGCGCGAATGTAGCAGCGACGCCGGGCGGGCTATCCTCGAAGCTGTGCCGCACGCCGCCTGGATCGCAGGGGGCTTCATCGTCGCCCTGCTGACCGTGTCGAACGCCCCCTCCCTCGCCGTCCCGCCTCCCGGCGCCGGAGAACGTTCGCCGGAACTCCAGGCCCGGCTGGAGGCGGCGCTGGGGGCCCTGCCGGCCGGCTACGAGCCCCGCACCGAGCACCTGGATCCGGACGGCCGGCCGCTGTTCCTGAATCGCCTTATCCTCGAAACCTCGCCCTATCTCCGGCAGCACGCGCACAACCCGGTCGACTGGTTCCCCTGGGGCGAAGAGGCCTTCGAGCGGGCGCGGGCGGAGGACAAGCCCGTCTTCCTGTCGATCGGCTACTCCACCTGCCACTGGTGCCACGTGATGGAGCGGGAGAGCTTCGACAACGTCGAGGTCGCGCGGCTGATGAACGAGCTGTTCATCTGCATCAAGGTCGATCGCGAGCAGCGGCCGGACATCGACGACATCTACATGACCGCGGTCCAGGTGACCCAGCAGCGGGGCGGCTGGCCGATGTCGAGCTTCCTGCTGCCCGATCGCCGGCCGTTCTTCGGCGCGACCTACTTTCCGCCGCAACAGTTCGTCAACCTGATGCGCCAGGTCGACACGGCCTGGCGCGAGCGGCGTGCGGACCTCGAAGCCAGCGCTGCCCAGATCACGGACCTCGTTCGGCAGATCACGGCGGCCCGCGGCGCGGCGAAGGACCTGGGGCGCCCGGTGATCAGCGAAGCGGTACAGGGCCTCGTCGCCAGCACGGACCGGATCCACGGCGGCTTCGGCGGCGCTCCCAAGTTCCCCAACGAAACGAACCTGCTGCTGCTGCTCGAGGAGGCGCTTCGCACCGGCGACAGGGGACCGCTGGACGCCGCGCTGGTCACGCTGCGCGCCATGGCCCGCGGCGGCATCCACGACCAGGTAGGCGGCGGCTTCCACCGCTACTCGGTGGACGGGCACTGGCTCGTGCCCCACTTCGAGAAGATGCTCTACAACCAGGCCCACCTGCTCCGTGCCTACGCCCTCGCCTACCGCCTGACCGGCGACCCGCTGCTGGCCCGTGTGGCCCGCCAGACCGCCGACTACGTGCTGCGCGACATGACCTCGCCCGAGGGCGCCTTCTACTCCGCCACCGACGCCGACAGCGAGGCGGAAGACGGCGAATCGGTCGAGGGCGAGTTCTTCGTCTGGACGAAGGACCAGCTTCGCGACGCGCTGCCGCCCGACGACGCCGAACTGACGATCCGGCTCTTCAGCGTCACCGACACGGGGAACTTCGAGCACCGGAACATCCTCTTCCTCGACCGGCCGCTCAACGAGAGCGCTTCCGATCTGGGCATGCCGCTCGATGATCTCCTGGCCCGCCTCGACGCCATTCGCGAGCGCCTCTACCCGGTCCGCGAGGAACGGCCGCACCCCCTGCGCGACGACAAGATCCTGACTTCCTGGAACGGCATGATGATCCGCGCCCTGGCCGAGGCGGCGGATGCACTTGGCGAGCCGGCCCACGCCGACGCCGCGGCGCGATCAGCAGAGTTCCTGTGGCGCCACAACCGCCGCGACGACGGCGGTCTCTGGCGCATCTGGCTCGACGGCGAGGCCTCGACTCCCGGTCTGGTCCAGGACTACGCCCACCTGGTGCATGCGTTCGTCGCGCTCCATGACGTGACCTCCGACCGAAAGTGGCTCGAACGGTCCGCGACGGTCGCGGCGGAGATGGTCGAACGCTTCTGGGATCCCAGTCCTGCTCCGGATGCCGGCCGGAAGGCCGGCGCACCGGCAGTGGGAGAACCCTCCGAGCGCGGTTTGTCGGTGCGCCGGCCTTCCGGCCGGCATCCGGCTGGCCTCGGCAGCGGCTTCTTCGTCGCCGAGCGCGAGAAGGCCAACCTGCTGATCGCCCAGCCGAAGAGCCCGACCGACGGCGCCGTCCCCTCCGGCAACTCCGTGGCCGTCCGCGCGCTGGCCGAACTCGGCCGCCGCACCGGCGACCGGAACGCCACCGACCGCGCCCTCGCCACCGTCGCCGCCTTTGCCGCGAACATCGAACGCATGCCGGCCGCCTACACCTACATGCTGACCGGCCTCGCCGTGGCGCTCGACGGCGACGCCGGCCCCCGAGCCACCGCCGGCAACGGCGCAGTGGTCGCCGCCGCCAGCCTGAGTCCCGCCAACGACGCCGGCGAGCACGAAGTCAGCCTCGACCTTGTGATCAGGGACGGATGGCATCTCAACGGCCCCGAACCCCTCCAGGAAGACCTGATCGGCACCACAGTCGAAGGCGCGGGCAGCCGCTTCAAGGTCACCAACCTTCGCTACCCGGAACCCCGGCGAACGCAGGTCAGCACCCAGTCCGGCGACGTTCTGATCTACGAAGGCCGGAGGCGCATCTCGTTCCGAGTCCGACCCTCCCCGCCGACCGAACCACACCCCGTCTCGATCCCGGTCTCCCTCCAACTTCAGGCCTGCGACGACCGTCTTTGCCTGCTTCCCGAGATGGTCGTCCTGGAACTGCCTCTGGGTGCGCGGGTCTTCTGACCCGCCCTCGGGCGTAGCCGCGAAGCGGCGCAGCCCGAAGAGAGCAGCCGCCGGCCAAGGGCCGGCGACGATACTGAAAGCCGCCTGCGGCGGCAGCGGGTCAGAAGACCCGCGCACCCAGAGCTACGGCGACGCGATGCAGTACAGGTTCCCGCGGCCGCGCAGGTAGATCTCGTCGCCGACGATGGCGGGCGACGCGTCGAAGCGGTCGTCCAGTTCGTTCTCGGCCAGTACCTCGAAGGTCGGACCCGCCTTCGCGACCAGGAACTCACCGTCGCGGCTGGCGAAGTAGACGCGGTCACCGACTCCCACCGGCGACGCGTAGACGTTGCGGACCGCGCCAAGCCGCTGGTTCGCATAGAGCGCTTCGCCGCTGGCCGCGTCGAACGCCGACAGAATCCCGCTGTTCGACTTGGTGAAGTAGATGACGCCGTCATGCAGCAGCGGCGAGGGCACATAGGGAGTGTCCCGGTCCACCGACCACACGACGTTCTCCGTGCCGGTGATGTCGCCCTCGGCGCCGTCGAGCCGCACCGCCAGCAGCTTGCTGCCGCGGAAACCGCTGGTCAGGTAAACGACGCCGTCCGAGTAGACCGGCGAAGGGATCGCGTTCAGAGTCATGCCGGTCGCCTGCCAGATCGGTTCGCCGGTGTCCGCGTCATAGGTGCGGACCCGGTTCGTCGCGCTGGTGATGACCTGCGTCCGGCCGCCGTGCTCGACGACCAACGGCGTCGTCCAGGCGGTCATCTCGTCGCGGTCGCGACGCCAGATCTCCTGCCCCGTCTTCTTGTCGAGGGCGACCATGAAGGAGTCGTCCTCATGATCCCAGATGACGAACACGCGGTCGCCATGAAGCGCCGGCGAGCTTCCCTCGCCGAAGCCGAGCCGGGTTCTCATGTCGCCGAAGTCCCGGCGCCAGAGTTCGGTCCCGTCGAGATCGAAGGCGTAGAGGCCCTGAGAACCGAAGAAGGCGATCAGCACCTCGCCGTCCGTGACCGGCGAGCCGGAAGCCCAGGTGCCGTCGGGATGGGTGCCGCCGGACGGCGCTTCCGTGCGCACGGTCCGCTTCCACACCGTCGACCCGTCCGCGCGATCAAGGGCGTGGACCTCGTAGCTCAGGACCTGGTCCGGCGGGATGCCGTCACGCCTGCCGGCCGGCGGCGCATCTCCGACCTTCTCGCCGGTCGGCACAGCCGTCGTCAGGAACAGCCGGTCGCCCCACACGATGGGCGACGACAGGCCGAGACCCGGCACCGCCTTCTTCCAGCGGACGTTCTTCGTCTCGGACCACTCGATCGGCGGATCGCCGCCCGGCGCCGACCCGGTCCGGCTCGGCCCGCGCCATGCCGGCCAGCCGCCTTCCACGTCCGAACTCGCGGCCGGCGCCGCCATGGCGACGCCCGCGGTCAGGACCAGTGCCGCCGTCAGCGCGACCCGCTCCGAACGCAGCGAACGCAGCAGTCCATCCAGACGTACAACCCGCACGGCGACCCTCCTACAGGCTCTCGAAGATGGACGTGATGAAGACCGACTCGTTGATGAAGCCGGAACCCCAGCCCTTCCACTCCTCGGGAAGGCCGGCTGCCTGGATCTCCTCGACCGACTTGCCGGCGTCCTTGCCCGCCTTCACCGTCGCCACGCATTCCGTGAGCATCCGGTGGTACGTCTTCAGATCGTCCACGGAAGACAGGGGGCCGTGGCCGGGGATCACCTTCGCGTCGGCCGGCAGGTGTTCCAGCACCTCGCCGATGCTGTCCCTGAGGCCGACCGCGTTGCCGCCGTTGCCGGTATCCACGAAGGGGAAGCGTCCGGCGAAGAACTGGTCGCCAAGGTGAACGACGTTCGAGTCGGTGAAGTAGATGTAGCTGTCGCCGTCCGTGTGGCCGTCGGTCAGGTGGCCGATCATGATCTCTTCGCCGTTGAAGTGGATCGACACCCCGTCGTCGTAGGTCACCACCGGCAGGGCCTCCTTCGGCGCCGGCTCGGCCGGCCGGCCGCGCACGCCGGCGCCTTCCGCCAGGCGCTTGCGCACGTTCGTGTGCGCGACGATCAGCGCCTCCTTGCCGAAGATCGCGTTGCCGCCCGTGTGGTCGAAGTGGAAGTGGGTGTTGACGACGAACTCGAGGTCGCCGGGCGAGATCGCCGCGAGCGCCGCCCGGATCTTGTCGGCCAGCGGCGCGAACTGATCGTCCACGATCAGGATGCCGTCCTCGCCGGCCGAAACGCCGATGTTGCCGCCGGCGCCGGTCAGCATGTGGACGGCGCCGGAAACGTGCTCGCCCGTCACCTCGACGGCCGAGAAGTCCTGCTGGGCGGCAGCGGGTACGGAAAGGAGAACGGCCGCGGCGGCCAGGGCCAGGAAACGGGAACGAAGCGTCATGCGAGCCATGTGTCTGTCCTCGTGGAGGGAGTGGAAAGTGGAACAGCACCCGGTGACCCGGCGGGTGAACGGGACGGACCCTAACAGCCCACCCTGAACGTACCCGCCGGCTTCGCCGTCAGTGCGAGAGCGCGTAGAGGACCAGGTTCACGCCGAACGGGTACGACTTCGTCAGCGAGAACCGCTCGAAGAACTCCCGCGACTCGCCTTCCCGCTCCCAGCCGTCGGCGATGTCCGTATTGTGGGTCATCGCGACCATCAGCCGGCCGTGCTCGTCGAAGATGCCCCGGAAGTGCGGTTCGGCGGAGCGCTGGCCCCGTTCCGACGTGTCCGCCCGGCCGGTCATGTTCCAGTACTGAATCGACGGAATCTGCGGCACCTCGTCGACGGTGAAGAACGTGCTGAAGATGGGGTGATCGAGCGGTATGTCGACGATCGGGTACTCGCCCGGCGGCAGCACCCGGCCGATCTGCCGCGCCCAGCGGTCCCAGGCCTGCGGGCCCCAGAAGTCGTCGACGTAGAGAAAGCCGCCAGCCAGCAGGTACTTCCTGAGGTTCTCCGCCTCGACGTCGTCGATGCCGATCGTGCCCACGTCCGACATGAAGAGGAACGGGAACTCGAACAGCCGCGGATCGTCGAGAGTCAGGACCAGATGCTCCGGGTCGCCATAGGCGGTCCGCTGGATCTCGACCGTCGTCAACTGGGCCAGCCGCGTCATGAAGTTGTACTCGGAGTCGGGGTAGTCCGTGAACCAGCCCTGGCCGAGCCACTCGTCGACGACCTGCCGGTACTGGCCGCGGCAGAAGACGAAGCCGTCGAGGTACTGGCGGCCTTCCTCGGGGTAGCGGGCGGGCACCGGCCGCCACCACTGAGCCGGCAGCAGGGACGCGAGGAGCAGGGCGAGCGCGGCCGCGGCCGTGGCCGCCAGCCACCTTCTTCCAGACCCTGCCCTGAACTCCATTGGAACGATCGTACCCCGGGGCCGGCGCTAAGATGGAAACCAGCCTCCCCACCTTCCTCAACGCTGTCCACCCGGAGACCCTTCCGATGCACACAGAGTCCCTCTCCCGCCGAACCCTGATCGCCGGCGCCGCTTCGGTCGCCGCCGCGGCTGCCGCGCCCGGAGCCCTCGCTGCCCAGCAGGAGCGGGTCATCAGGAACGGGAGGATCCGCCAATCCGTCTGCCAGTGGTGCTACGGCCGGATCCCGCTTGAGGAGCTTGCGGCCGCCGCCCGCGCGATGGGCCTCGAGTCGATCGAGATTCTGGGCCCCGAGGCCTTCCCGACCCTGCAGGAACACGGCCTCTCCTGCGCCATGACGAACAGCCACGGCATCACCAAGGGCATCAACGACCCGGCCAACCACGAGGCCTGCCTGGAGGCGATCACGGCCGCCATCGACGCCACCGCCGAGGCGGGTTTCCCCAACGTGATCACGTTCTCGGGCAACCGCGAGGGCATGCCCGACAGCGAGGGTCTGGAGAACTGCGTCACGGCCCTGAAGCAGGTCGTCGGCCACGCCGAACAGAACGGGGTCACGATCTGCATGGAGCTGCTGAACTCCAAGGTCAACCATGCCGACTACATGGCGGACAACATGCCCTGGCTGGTCGAACTCGTGGACCGGGTCGCCTCCGACCGCTTCAAGATCCTCTACGACATCTACCACGCGCAGATCATGGAAGGCGACGTGATCCGGACGATCCGCGACCACCACGAGCACATCGGCCACTACCACACCGCCGGCAACCCGGGCCGCAACGAGCTGGACGAGGACCAGGAGTTGTACTACCCGGCGATCATGCGCGCGATCCTCGAGACCGGCTACACGGGCATCGTGGGCCAGGAATTCATCCCCAAGGGCGAGGACAAGCTGGCCGCGCTAGCTCACGGCGTGCGCGTCTGCGACGTCTGATCCCTGAACAACGCCCCGAACCCCAGCATCGTCACCAGGGCCAGGGCCGACAGCGAGTACCAGAGCGCCGAGTAGTCGAGCACGCCGGCGTCGTTCGTGAAGGCCTCGGACAGCACCTGGAGCACCGGCGCCGCCAGGACCGGCCCGAGACCCAGAATCACGATCCCGAACACGGTCTGGGCCGAGTGGCGGACGTCCGGCTCGGCGATCCGGTCGACGTAGATGAAGGCGGCGGCGAAGAAGCAGGCGTAGCAGAGGCCGTGCAGCGCCTGGCTGGCGACGATCACCTCCACCGGCAGGAAGTCGCTGCCGAAGATCGCGTAGCGGGCGCAGTAGGCGAAGGCCCCGATGACGATGACGCCGCGGAATCCGAGGCGGGCAAGCAGCCAGCCGGTCGCCACCATGACCGCGATCTCGGCGAACTGGCCGATGCTCATCGCCGGCCCGATCCGGCTGTCCGCAAGCCCCAGCACCTCGCTCATGAACGGCGCCGTCTGCATGAAGTAGATCTGGTGGATCACCGCGATCGGCAGGCTCGCCGCGACCAGCACCGCGAACGATCGCTGGCGGAACAGACCGAAGGCCTTCGCGAAGGCGAGCTTCTCCTCCGCGTCCCGCCGCGGCGGCGTTGGCGGCAGGAAGAGGCAGAACAGGGCGTAGCCGAAGGCCAGCACGCCGCTCCAGATCAGCGAATCGACGAGTCGCGCCGTCGCGTCGGCGGCCTCGGTCCCGACGTAGAACGGCGGCAGCCACGAGAACCGCACGTCCGAGAGCAGCCAGAACAGGGGAAACGCCCAGCTCGCCGCGATCCACCCGATCGTGCCCCAGACCCGCACCTTGGGGAACTGGCTGTCGGGGTCGTCCAGGTGCGCGAAGGCGAGCGAGTTCGAGAGCGCCAGGGTCGGCGTGTAGAGGACCGAGTAGGCCACGGACAGCCAGAGCCAGGCGGAGAAGCTCGTCTGGTACGCGGTGACGATCTTGATCGCGCCGCCGGCGAGCAGCAGCACCGCGAGGACCCTCTGCGTCGAGAACGAGCGGTCGGCGAGCTGGCCGGCGATGAACGGCGCGGTGACGGCGCCGATCGAACTGGCCAGGCCCAGAATCCAGCCGACCTGCCCGGGGCTGAAGCCCAGGCCGCCCTCGACCTGGTCGGCCTGCAGGTAGCGGGCAAGGACGGGAAGCCAGACGCCCCAGACCCCGTACTGCAGGAGCATCATGACGGACAGCCGGAGGTACGTCTGGCGTTTCACCGGAGGCATCCTACGCCGACTGTCGGTGCGCCGGCCTTCTGGCCGGCATCGGCTGGGAGAACTCTCGACACCGTCTACAATCCCGCCTCCTTCCGGTGCAGTGCGAGACGAGGAGGACACGACCGTGCAGCCAGAACCGTCGGCCGGAGCCCTGGCCGGCATCCACGTCGTCGACCTCGCCGGCACGGTCGCCACCGCCTACTGCGGCAAGCTCTTCCGCGACCTCGGCGCGACGGTGACGAACCTCGAGCCGCCGGTCGAAGGCCACCCGATCCGCCGCCTGCCTCCCTTCCATCCGGAAGCGTCGGCACCCGAGGCCAGCGCGCTCGCGACCTGGCTGTCGCTCGGCAAGCGAAGCGTCACGGCCGGTCTGGACGGTCCCGAGGCCCGCGACCTCCTCGCTGGCGCCAATCTCATCCTCGACGCCGACCCCGCCGTGAAGCGGAATCTGCTCGACCACCAGACCCGGCTCTCCATCTCCTGGTTCGGCGCCTCGGGTCCCTATGCCGGCCGTGCCGCCACGGACCCCGTCATCAGCACCCACACCGGCGCCGCCAGGGCGATCGGGCCGGCCGACGGGCCGCCGATCCTGGCCACGGGGCACACGCCGCAGGTGGTCGCCGGCACGCTGGCCTACGTCGGCGCCGTCGGCCATCTGCTGGCTCGGGAGACCGGACGGCTCGACGGACCGCTCCACCTGGACGTCTCGATCCTCGAGGCGGCGATGTGCATCACCGAGCCCGGCCCCCCGGGAACCCTCGCAACGGGCGAGATCCGTCCCCGGGTCGGCATCAACCGCTTCTGGCCCACCTATCCGGTCGGCATCTACCCGTGCCGTGACGGCTGGCTCGGCGTGACCACGGTGACGCCGTCCCAGTGGCGGAGCCTCTGCTCTCTGCTGGGGCTCGACGAACTCGGCGCCGAGCCCCGCTACCAGGTGTCGATCAACCGGCTCGAGGATGCCGACCGGATCGACGCCGCCCTCAGGCCGCGTCTCCTGGAACGAACCGCCCGCGAGTGGGTCGAGGCCGGGCAGGCGGCGCGCGTCCCCCTCGCGCTCGCGCCGACGCCGGCGGAACTGTTCGACCTGGAGCAGTTCCGGGATCGCAGCGCCTGGGTTGAAGCCGAACACCCAGACCAGGGGCCTTTCCTCGCCGCCGGCACGCCGTTTCGCCTGCATCGCACTCCCGCGGCGACCGGAGGGAAGGCGCCACGCCTCGGCGAGCACGACGCCACCGAGGCAGCCGGGTGTCACGGGCACGCCGCGCAGCCGGCCGTCGACCAGGAGCAACCGGACCGGGTGCCGGCCAGAAGGCCGGCGCACCGACAGGCCGGCCGACGGACCGATCTCCTCCAGGACATCCGCATCATCGACCTGACGATGGGCTGGGCCGGCCCGCTCGCCACTCGCCAGCTCGCCGACCTCGGCGCCGACGTGATCAAGGTGGAGTCGTGCCAGTACTTCGACTGGTGGCGGGGCTGGGAGTCGACGCCGGAGTCGATCGCCCAGAAGCTCTACGAGCAGTCGACCGCCTTCAACACGACCGGCCGCAACAAGCTGGGGATCACCCTCGACCTGACCAGCCGGCGCGGCGTCGATCTTCTGTTGCGCCTCGTCGCGAAGTCAGACGCGGTGATCGAGAACTACACCGCCAGCGTCCTGCCCAAACTGGGCCTCGACTACGAGAGGCTTCGCCAGGTGAACTCCGAGCTGGTCATGGTCTCCATGCCGCCCTTCGGCAGGAGCGGCCCCTGGATGAACCACCGCGCCTACGGCTCGACCGTCGAGCAGGCGTCCGGACTGCCCCACCTGAACGGCCGCTCCGCCGACCCGCCGACCATGCAGCACGTCGCCCTCGGCGACCCGATCGCCGGCATCAACGCCGCCGCCGCGCTCCTTACCGCCCTCCGCCACCGCCGGCGGACGGGCGAAGGCCAGTACGTCGACCTCTCCCACGTCCAGTCCATGTTCCCGCTCGCCGCCCATGGCCTGATCGAGCAGGCGGTCCGCGGCGCCCCGCCCGAACGCACCGGCGGCCGCCACCCGCTGTTCGCGCCATGGGGCGTCTACCCGTGCATCGGCGCGGAGCCCTGGATCACGATTACGGTCGAGACCGGGGAGCAGTGGAAAGGACTCTGCGACGCTCTGGGCATGGACGCGGAGGATCCCGCCTTCGCCGACGCCACGGGCCGCAAGCAGCGCGAGGACGAGCTCCACCGGGCCCTGGCGACACGCACGAGGCTCCACGACGGCCTGGCCCTGGAGCGGCGCCTCACCTACGCGGGCGTGCCGGCGGCCGTGCTACGAAACTCGCTCGACGTGCTCTACGACCCGCATCTCGAGGCCCGCGGCTACTGGCAGTGGCGCGAGCGGGCGTACGTCGGCAATCAGCCCAACCCGTCCGCCCCGTTCCGTCCGCTGGCCCAGGACGGCGCGAGCCGGCCCTACGCCGTCGAATGGCCGGCGCCGACGCTCGGCCAGCACAACCGCGAGGTGCTGACGCGCCTGCTGAACCTGAGCGAGGATGAACTGAAAGCACTGGAGCGGGACAAGGTGATCGGCACCGAGCCGGTCGTATGATCCTCTTCACCCATGACGGTCACCCTGGCGCTCGTCGCCACCCTCGCCGCGGCGCCCGGAAACCTCGAGGACGCCCCGCCCGCATTCGTGGAAGCCGGCGCCGACGTGGGGATCGACTTCGTCCACTACAACGGCATGACCGGACAGCTCTACACCGCCGAGGTGGTGGGCGCGGGGGTCGCCCTCTTCGACGTCGACAACGACGGCGACCTCGACGTCTACCTCGGCCAGGGGCGCTCCTTCGACGGTGACGAGAGCCGGACGCCCGTCTTCCCGCTGCCCACGGCTGAACCGACCGACCGCCTGTTCCGGAACGATCTCGCCCAGACCGGAGAACTCCGCTTCACCGACGTCACGGCCGAGGTCGGACTCCAAGAGCCGGGCTACAACATTGGAGTCGCCACCGGAGACTACGACCGGGACGGCTGGGTCGACCTCTACCTGACGAACCTGGGCTCGAACCGGCTCCTCCGCAACCTCGGGGGCCGCGGCTTCGAGGACGCCACGCAGGCCGCCGGAGTTGACGACCGCCGGTTCAGCGTGCCGGCCGTCTTCTTCGACTACGACGCGGACGGCTGGCTGGACCTGTACGTCGGCAACTACCACCGCTTCCACCGCGCGAACCGCAAGCGCTGCTTCCTGACCAGCGGGCAGCCGGACTACTGCGGCCCGCTGAGTCAGCCGGCCCAGGCCGACCGCCTCCTCCGGAACCTCGGCGACGGGACCTTTGTCGACGCCACGGTCAGCTCCGGCCTGGGCGCCGACACGGTGGAAGCCGGCACGGCCCTGGGCGCCGCCGCCGACGACTTCAACGGCGACGGTCTCGTCGACCTCTACGTCGCCAACGACCAGATGGCGAACCACCTGTGGCTCAACCAGGGCGACGGCACCTTCATCGAGGACGCGGTGTTCGCGGGCGCCGCCTTCGACCGCGATGGACGCCCGCAGGCCAGCATGGGGGTCGCTGTCGGCGACTTCGACGGCAACGGCTCGCCCGACATCTTCCTCTCGCACCTCGTCCGCGAGCACAACACGCTCTACCTGAACGACGGCGACGGCCTCTTCGACGACCGCAGCCGGGAGGCCGGCCTGATCGACGCGAGCTGGCCGATGACCGGCTTCGGCGCCGCCAGCCTCGACGTCGACGGCGACGGCGTGCTCGACATCTACGTCGTGAACGGAGCGGTGCGGCGGATCGAGGCGCAGGTCGACGCCGGCGACCCTCACCCGCTGCGGATGGAGAACCAGCTCTTCCGCGGCCTCGGCGGCGGCCGCTTCGAGACCGTGCCGGCCGAACGCCGGGAGCGGCCGGTCCACGTCGAGGTCAGCCGCGGCCTGGCGGTCGGCGACCTGGACAACGACGGCGATCCGGACCTCGTCATCTCCAACAACGGCGGACCCGCCCGCGTCCTCCTGAACCAGCGCCGGCCGGGCCGCGACTGGCTCGGCTTGAGGCTGGTCGAGGCCGCCGGCGCCGACGGCCGGGGCATCATCGACGTCTACGGCGCCCGCGCCCGCCTCGCCGGCGAAGGCGGCTGGCGGAGGGTCCGCACCGACGGCAGCTATGTCTCGGCCCGCGATCCGCGGCTGCTGTTCGCGCTGCCCGCCGCCGCCGAACCGGCCGGCGAAGCCGTGAACCGCACGATCGAGATCCGCTGGCCCGACGGCACCACGCAAACAGAAACGCTCGAGACCGGCCGCTACCACACCGTGCAACGGGACGTGCCACCTTGACCCGACGCCCCTTCCTCTGGGTGCGCGGGTCCTCCGACCCGCTGCCGCCGAAGGCGGCCAAGAGAACGCAGGCCGAAGGCCGACCTTTTTCTCTCTACGTCCTCCCCCTCGGCCTCTGCCTCGCCGCCGCGTCAGCCGCCGCCCAGGAGCCGCCACCGACCGAAGACGCCCGCAAGGTCCGCGCCCTGCTCTCCGTGGACGCCCTGCCGGCGCCAACGCTCGACCACCTCGACCACGAGCAACGCGAGCAGCTAGCCGCCGACCGAACCGCCGCGGCCGACGCCCTCACCGCAGCCTCGACGGACGAGCAGGCGCAACACGCCGCGAACGTCTTCGGCGACCTCTGCCTGCAGTATCTCCACCACGAACTCCACGGGGCCGCCGCCGTGTGCCTGGCGCAACTCCGCCTGCTGGCGCCGAACGACTTCCAGTGGACCTACTACGAGCTGCTGCTCCACGACGCCACCGGCAACCTGGAGCGCGCCCGGCTCTCGGCCCGTGCCGCGCTCGCACTGAGCCCGAACGACACGGCGACCCTGATCCGCAGCGGCGACCTCCATCTCGACGCCGGCGATCTCGACGCGGCCGCGGCAGCCTACGCACGGGCTCTCGCCGTACGCCCCGAGAGCGCCGCGGCGCGCTTCGGTCTCGGCCGGGTGGCGCTGGACCGGGGCGAGATCGCCCGGGCAATCGCCGCCTTCGAGGACGTGCTGGCCTCGCAACCCGAAGGAAGCGTCGTCCACCACCACCTCGGAATGGCCCTGCGGGCGGACGGCGACACGGCCCGGGCCCGTGCCGAACTGGCGCGCAACCGCCAGGTCCCGATCGCGATCGTCGATCCGCTCCGGGACCGGCTCCAGATCTACGGCCTGAAGACCGAGGCCCGGTTCGACCGGGCGGTGCGCGCCGCCCGCTCCGGCCGGAACGCCGAGGCGATCGCCCTGTACCGGGAGCTCCTCGCCGAGGACGGCGGCGACCCGGAAGTCCACTTCAACCTCGCCCGCTCCCTGATCGAAACTGGCGATCAGGCGGCCGCCGAGGAGCACCTCCGCCGGGCGACCGAGCTGAACCCCTCCCACGGCGCGGCGCACTTCAATCTCGCCCTCCTGCTGGGCCGGACCGGCCGCACCGGCGAGGGCGCCCGGCACCTGGAGCAGGCCGCCGACATCGATCCGGAGAATCTCCAGTGGCGGCTCATGCGGGCGCGGGCCCGGGCCGACGCCGGCAACGCCCAGGGCGCCCGCGCCGAACTCGAGGAGATCGTCCGGCTCGATCCGGGAGCGATCGAAGCGCACCGGCTGCTGGCCGCCATGCTGCTCGAAGCCGGCGAACCTGCCCGAGCCGCCGACCACCTGGAAGCCCTGACGGCGCTGACCCCGGACGATCTGCGGGCCCACTTCAACCTCGGCCTGACCCGGTTCGGGACCGGCCAGTTCGCCGCGGCCCGAGAAGCGCTGGAGACCGCGCTCGAACGCTTCCCCGGGGATCTCGCCGTAAGGCACCTGCTTGCCCGCCTCCTCGCCACCAGCCCCGACGCCGCCGTCCGCGACGGCGAACGGGCGGTAGAACTCGCCAGTTCCGTCGTCGACGAGCAGCCCGCGATCGACCACCTGGAAACCCTGGCCATGGCGATGGCCGAGGCCGGCCGCTTCGAAGACGCCGTCTCCTGGCAGCAGCGGGCCCTGGACCGCGAACGGGAAAGCGCCGGCGGCAACTCGCCGCAGCGCCTCGACCGTCTCCGCCTCTACCAGGCACGGCAACCGCTCCGCGCTCCCGGAGGCGGTCGCTAGGTGTACGCCCGCGTTGTCGCCGCCGTGTCCGCCGCCGCGCTGGCCTGGAACTGTGGCGGCGGAAGCGGCGCCCCGGTCGACCAGGCCGGCCCCGAACCGCTGTCGCCCGAACCGGCCGGGCCGGCGATCTTCGAGGAAAGCGCCGCCGTCACCGGCCTCGACTTCGTCCATCGGAACGGCGCTGCCGGTGAGCACCTCCTGCCCGAGATCATGGGCGCCGGCGCAGCACTGTTCGACTACGACGGCGACGGGGATCTCGACGTCTTTCTGGTGCAGGGCGGCCCCGTCTTCGGAGACGGCGGGAACGATCGCTCGTCCTACCGCGACCGTCTGTTCCGCAACGAGCTGACCGACTCCGGGCAGCTCCGCTTCGCCGACGTGACGGAAGCGTCCGGACTCCGCTCCGACGGCGTCGGCATGGGAGTCGCCGCCGGCGACGCGGACGGTGACGGCTGGGTCGATCTCTACGTGACGAACGTCGGTTCCAACGTGCTCTGGCGAAACCGCGGAGACGGCACGTTCGAGGACGCCACCTCGATGGCCGCGGTCGACGACCCCGGCTGGAGCGTGCCGGCCCTGTTCTTCGACCCCGACGGTGACGGCGACCTCGACCTGTTCGTCGGCAACTACCTCGACTTCAACCGGGGCACCCACACGGTCTGCGCCGCGGCGGTCGGCGGCCCGGATTACTGCAGCCCGCGAAGCTTCACCCCGCAGCCCGACCGCTTCTTCCGAAACCTCGGCAAGGGCCGCTTCGAAGAGGCGACCGAGCAGGCCGGACTCGGCGGCGCCGACGCCTACACCCTGGGCGCCGTGGCCGTCGACGCTGGCGGCGACGGCCGGCTGGACCTCTACGTCGCCAACGACTGGACGCCGAACCACCTGTGGCTCAACCGCGGGGGCCGTTTCGAGAATGAAGCGCCCATCGCCGGAGTCGCCGTCAACGCTGGCGGTGTCGCCGAAGCCGGCATGGGGGTCGACGCCGCCGATTTCGACGGCGACGGAGACGAGGACCTCTTTCTCGCCCACCTGACCGGCGAGACGAACACTCTCTACCGCAACGAAGGCCGGGGCCTGTTCCGCGACGCCACGCTGGCCGCCGGACTGGGTGCGCCGAGCCTGCCGTGGACCGGTTTCGGCGCCGCCTGGGTCGACATCGACAACGACTCCCGGCTCGATGTCGTCGTCGTCAACGGCGCCGTGCGCCGGATGTCGCAGTCGGGAGGCGTGACGAACTTCGGCCAGCCCAACCAGTTGTTCCGGAACCTCGGCGACGGCTCCTTCGAGGAGCTCTCGGATCAGGCCGGCGCCGCGTTCAACGATGACCTCGTCTCGCGCGGCGCCGCGTTCGGCGACATCGACAACGACGGCGACACCGACCTCCTGGTCAGCAACAACGGCGGCCCGGCCCAGCTCTTCCTGAACACGATCGGCCAGAACGGATCCTGGATCGGGATGCGAGTCGTCGACGGATCGCCCGACCGCGACGCGCTCGGCGCCGTCGTCGAGCTCCGGCTCGGCGACGGCCGGACGATCGCACGGCGCGTCCGCACGGGAATGAGCTACGCCTCCTCGAACGACCCGCGGGTTCTCTTCGGGCTCGGCGAATCCGACGCGATGGACGAAACGCTGATCCGCTGGCCGGACGGCGTCGAGGAGACGTTCGGCAGTCTCGGCCTTCGCCGTTACCACACCCTGCGCCGGGGCGACGGGAGCTCGCCGTGACGCACCGGAACACCGGGTCGCTGCCCGCGGTCCTGCTCGCCGTGGCCGTTCTCGGTTGCGCCGGAGACTCCCGGCCCGCACCGCAACTTCCGGTCGCCGACCTCTCCTCGGCCGACGAAGCGCTACGTGCGCAGGTTGCCGGCTACGAGGCGCGTATCCGGGCTCTCCACGCGGAACGCGCAGCCGCGCCCGAACTCGCGGCCGCGGTCGGCGAACTCGGCCGCGTCTACCACGGACTGCAGCTTCTCCAGCCTGAAGCCCTCTACCTGCTCGAGAACGCGCTCGCCTGCTACCGCGAAGCGCAGCGAATCGACCGGAACGACTGGCGCTGGACCTATCTGGAGGCCTTCGCGCTCGACGCACGCGGCGACCTGGAGCCCGCCACGCAAAGGTACCGGGCCGTGCTCGCGTCCACACCGAACCGGGTGACCGTGCTGCTCCGTCTCGCGGAAGTCGAACACCGGCTCGGTCGGTCGTCGGCAGCCGAGGCGCTCTGGAGAGAAGCCCTTGCCCTCGACCCGGACCAGCCGGCCGCCCACTACGGCCTCGGCCGCATCGCACTCGATGGTGGAGACGCGACTGCCGCCGCCGAAGCACTCGAGCGGGCACTCGAACTGGCGCCCGCCGCCGGTCGCGTTCACCATGCCCTGGCCCTGACCCGGAGGGATCTGGGCGACCCGGATCGGGCAGGTTTCCATCTCGAACGGGCGAACGAAACCCCGGCCCCTGTAGACGACCCGCTGGTTCAGGGCCTCGTCCTTCTCCCCGCCGGAAGCGGCGCGACGCTCCAGCGTGGCCTGCTGGCGGTGCAGGCCGGCGCCCTGGACGATGCCGTCCGGCTGCTCGAGCGCGCGACCGAGGAAGACCCGGCCAACCTGGCCGCGCACCGCAACCTGGCGCTGGCGCTGATCGACGCCGGCCGGCCGGACGAAGCGATCAGCGCGCTTCAGGCCCTCGCCCGGCTCGACCCGGCCGACGCCTGGACGCAATTGGAACTGGGCCGTCTGCTCGGTGTCCGCGGCCGTTTCGATCCGTCCATCACGCACCTGGAACGCGCGGTCGAGCTAGCACCGCGACACAAGCAGGCCCGCGTCGAGCTCGGCCTGGCCCTGGCGCGAGCCGGCAGGCCACGGGAAGCACTCCCGCAGTTCGAGACCGCACTGGAAATCGATCCCTTCTACACCGAGGTCCACAACCACCAGGCCGTCGTCCTCGCCGCCATGGGAAGACCGGAGGAGGGTGCCCGCCTGCTCCGGCAACGCCTGGACGCCGCGCCCGGCGACGGCGCCGCCGCGCGTGCCCTGAGCCGCATCCTGCGCCAGCAGCAGCGCTTCGACGAAGCCCGCCGCGTGCTGGCCGGCGCGTTGGCGGCCGTTCCCGACGACCCGCGGGACGAAGGCGCGCTGCGCCTGGAACTGGGGCGCCTGCTCGCCCTGGGAAACCAGCCCGCCCGGGCGCTCTCGGAACTCAACCGGGCGCGGCGGCTGGCGCCTGAACTGTTCGAGGCAGCCTTCCTGGCCGGACTCGTCTACGCCGAGCTCGGTCGGCTGGGCGATGCCGCCTCGGCCCACACGGCGGCGCTCGACGCGCGGCCCGATTTCGGTCCTGCCCGGCTCGCCCTGGCGGAGGTCCTGGCCCGGCGTGGGGAGTGCGGCGAGGCGATCGAGACGATCGAGGCCGGCCGCCGCCTGAATCCCTCGGACCGCAACCTCGACCGCGCCCTCGCCGACCTGCGCCGATCCTGCGTCGAAGGCGGTGCATCCCAATAGAGTTCAGCCCGACCGTGGCTCGAACCGGACGCAGCTATAGACCCGAGGGCCGCTGCTCGTGGCTGCTGGTCGCCTCGCTCCTGGCCCCGATTGCCGCCGGCGGCCAGCAGCCCTCCGGCCGGGCTACCGCCGTCGACGCGAGTCACGAGCGGATGCTCGCCACGTTGGAGGCGATCCGCACCGAAGACCTGGACGGCAACCCCTGGCTCGGCGAAGCCCCGGCCCGGGCCGCGCGTGAGGCGCTCGCGGCGGCCGCCGGCGCCCCCGCCGCCGCCCGGTTCCGGCTGCTGGTCGACCTGGCCGAGCAGGAACTCCGGATCGGTGACGAAGCCGCCGCCCTGCAGCGCTTCGGCGAAGCACACGCCCTCCTGACCGGCCAGTCCGGTTTGGCGGCCCAACTCGGAAGCGAGGCGACCGAGGTTCTGTTCCGGATCGCCGTCGCCTGGCTGCGATTCGGCGAAAGCCGCAACTGCGCGGGGATGCATGGCGCGGAAGCGTGCATCCTGCCGATCCGCGGTGAAGCGATCCACAGCGAACGCGAGGGCTCGGAGCAGGCGGCCCGCCTCCTCCGTGAGTACCTCGCGGCCGTGCCTCCGAACTCCGTCCAGCAGGTCAAGGCGAGGTGGCTCCTGAACCTGGCCCACATGACCCTGGGCGACCATCCGGCCGCCGTCGAGCCGGAGCACCGGCTGCCGCTCACAGCCTTCGGCTCCGCCGCCGACTTCCCGCGCTTCGTCAACGTGGCGCCCGAACTTGGCATCGACAGCTTCAACCTCTCGGGCGGCGCGGTGGTCGACGACTTCGACGGCGACTTCGACCTCGACATCTTCACCACGACCTTCGATCCGGCGGGCTCGCCCCGGCTCTTCCTGAACGACGGGCAGGGCGATTTCACCGACGCCTCCGCGGCGGCGGGCCTCGGCGGCCTCTACGGCGGACTGAACGTCGTGCACGGCGACGCCGACAACGACGGCGACGTTGACCTCTTCGTGCTCCGCGGCGCCTGGTTCGGCCCGCACGGCCGCCATCCGAACTCGCTGCTGCTGAACGAGTCGGCCGACGGCGGCGAGGCCGGCCCGCCCGTCTTTCGGGACATCACCTTCCTCTCCGGCCTCGGCGAGGCCCACTACCCCACCCAGACCGCCGCCTGGGCCGACTATGACAACGACGGCGACCTCGATCTCTTCGTCGGCAACGAGCACAGCCCGGCGGTCGATGCGCCGTCGCAGCTCTTCCGCAACGAGGGGCCGGCCGAGGACGGCGTCCTCCGCTTCCGCGACGTCGCGGCGGAAGCCGGCGTGGCCCTCCGCGCCTTCGTCAAGGCGGCGGTGTGGGGCGACTACGACGACGACCGCTTCCCCGATCTCTACGTCTCCGTGCTGGGCGGGCCCAACCGCCTCTACCGCAACCGCGGCGACGGCAGCTTCGAGGACGTAGCGGACCGACTCGGCGTCACCGGACCCCGGCAGAGCTTCCCGGCCTGGTTCTGGGACTTCGACAACGACGGCCACCTGGACCTCTTCGTCTCCAGCTACACCGGGGACCGCGGCGGCCTGGGCTTCGTCGCCGCCAGCTATCAGGGCTATCCCGGACCGTGGGAACTGGCCAGGCTCTACCGGGGCGACGGCGAGGGCGGTTTCGAGGACGTAGCGGCGAGAAGCGGGCTCAACCGCCTGCAGCTTCCGATGGGCTCGAACTTCGGCGACCTGGACCACGACGGCTACCTCGACTTCTACCTCGGCACCGGGTATCCGGACTACGAAGCGGTCATGCCGAACGTCCTCTACCGGAACCTGGCAGGCAGCCGCTTCGTGGACGTCAGCCTCGCCGCCGGATTCGGCCACCTGCAGAAGGGCCATGCGGTCGCCTTCGCCGACCTCGACGGCGACGGCGACCTGGACGTCTTCGAGCAGATGGGGGGCGCCTATCCCGGCGACCGTTTCGGCGACGCCCTGTTCCAAAACCCCGGCTTCGACAACCGCTGGCTGGCGCTGAAGCTGGTGGGAACGGAGAGCAACCGTTCGGCGATCGGCGCCCGTATCCGGGTCGACCTCGCGGACCCGGACGGCGCGCGACGCAGCGTCTACCGCCGCGTGAACGGCGGCGGCAGCTTCGGCGGCAACCCGCTGCGCCAGACGATCGGCCTTGGCAGGCCGGAAGTAGTCGAGCGGGTCGCCGTGTACTGGCCGGCGACCGACCGTTCGCAGAGCTTCACCGAGGTGGAGCCGGACCGGCTCTATCGCATCGTCGAGGGACGGGAGGAACTGGAGCTCCTCGTTCCGCGCCGGTAACTCCCATGGCACGTGCCGAGGATCAGCGCAAGCTCTCCAAGATGCTGAACAGCGAACCAACATCTTGAATCGGAGCGTCCTGTTCGACCCCTGTGCGGACCCGATTTGACATTGCGCATGGACTCAGTGAGGATGCCCCGCTTTCTTTATCCGCATCTCATCGAAACCGACCAAGGAGGATGATCTCGATGAAGCGACTTTTCGCGGCCGCCTTGCTGCTGCTTCTGCCCGTCGGCGCCATTGCCGACGCGCCGGAAACGGCGACGATCAGCGGCCAGGTAGTTGACCCCGGCGGCTCCGCGCTGCCCGGCGTGAGCGTCACGCTGAGCGGCGAGCGCGGGGACAAGTTCGGCATCACCGACGAGAACGGCGCCTACCGCTTCGTCGGCGTGACGCCCGGCGACTACACGCTGACCGCCACGCTGGAAGGCCTCGGCGAAGCCGCGGCTCAGGTGCGCGCCGTAGCCGGCGATCGCACATCCCTGGACCTCACGCTGCAGGCGGCGATCGAGGGCGAGGTCACGGTCACCGGCGAGACGCCCATGGTCGACAAGTTCAACGTCTCCGCCGGCGCCACGGTCTCCGGCGAGATCGGCGAACAGATCGGCGGCGTTACCCGCACCTACTACGGCATCATCAACGCTCTGCCCGGCGTCACCGCCGACGCGGAGAACGACGACATCCAGCAGACCCGTCCCTCGGTCAACGGCGCGCACTTCGCCGACCAGGGCGTGTTCATCGACGGCGTCGACACGACCTTCGCCAAGTTCGGCGGCAGCCGCGTCCGGGTGCCGACGACGGCGCTCACCGAGGTCTCGATGGAGGCCGGCGGGTCGTCCGCCGAGTACGGCCGCTACGTCGGCTCCGCCACGAACGTGATCGTCAAGTCCGGAACGAACCGGTTCCACGCGGACACGCTCTGGAACCACCAGCGGATCGACTGGGGCGCCGACTACAAGGATCAGCCTTCCCTGACCGAGCGGACGAACAAGCCCTATCCGGCCGACTGGTTCCAGCGCTGCCACGGCGACGAGCGGGACCAGGGCCGCGGCCTGATCCCCGGCGGCACGGACGGCTCCCGCGAGCTCGAGCCCTGTCGGCCCGGCGGCTCCGAGTGGGCCGGCGCCAGCGATGGCTTCGAGGTTTCCTTCGGCGGTCCGATCGCGCGCGACAAGTTCTGGTTCTACACCGGCTACAGCGAGTTCGACGACGCGTACTCGGAGCGGCTGGTCGGCGGCGACCCGTACGACATCAGCCTGTTCGACGACACGCGGATCATGAAGCTGAACCTGCAGGCGACCAACGCCCACTCGATGAACGCTTCCTGGATCGAAACCCCGACCTTCAGGAACTACTTCAATCCGCAGTCCTTCGACTACTGGACGCCGACGCCGCACGAGAACGACAGCGAACTGGCGACGGTCAACTGGAACTGGGCGCTCTCGTCCAACTGGTTCCTGGAGGCCAAGCTGGCGACGCAGGAGACCCAGGAGAACAAGTTCCTGGGTTGCCACAACACGCTGTCCCAGGACAATCCCGACGTTCTGACGGCCGAGGGCACGCCGATCCTGGAGTGGTTGGGGCTCAACCACCTGCCCGAGGTTCCGGCCGAGATGGTCACGACCTGCCTGCAGGCGAAGGCGCTGGATCGCGGTCCGGAAGCGGGTCACTCCGAACTCGACACCTCGGGTGGCGATGCGAACTTCCCGTTGCGGTTCCCGTTCGACCCGGACCAGGGCTTCTTCTGGCCGGGCAACAACTACAACGTGTACGTGGATGGCGAGAACCTGGGCGCCTGGCACAACGGCTGGATCCTCTCGGACGGCTTCGGCTTCAACGGCTTCCCCCGGGAACAGGCGAACGTCGGCCTGACCCAGTTCGTCGGCGCCAACCATGAGCTGAAGTACGGCATCGACTACCAGGACACGAAGTGGGAGGGTGAGAACGCCCGGACGTCCTTCATGAACGGATGGGGTTACGACTCCTACAACCCGTTCGGATACGGAGGCGCCGGCGGCCTGGGCGACGACAGTTGCTCGCTTACCCGCAACGCCGGCACGTCGCCGGACAACCCGCACTGGTCCGGTCTGACGACCCGCGGTCGCGGCTGCACCTACGTCGACTACAACTCGCCCAAGTTGAGCTGCCTGGGTCCCGTTGGCGAGGAGCTCACACCGTTCGAGATCACGATGGTCGACGGTCAGATTCACCGGCCGGACTTCGACGAAGGGAACTGCCTCGGCCGCGGCAGCGGAGACGCCGAGATGAAGGACACGGCCTTCTACCTGCGGGACCGCTTCACGGTCGGTGACCACTGGACCTTCAACGTCGGCGCGCGCGCCGAGATCCAGGAGGGCTGGAACGACATCCGGCGCAAGGTCGTGGATGCGACTTACGTCGATCCCCGGTTCAACGCGACCTACGACGTGAAGGGCGACGGTCGCCTGCTGTTCACGGCCAACTGGGGCCAGTACCACGCGATGCTGAACCAGGCCTGGATCGCCGGCGGCGGCGATGTGTCGGGCGGCATGCACGACCTGTGGAACGGCTACGAGGGCTACGAGGTCTGGCTGTTCTGCGACCCGATCGAGGCAATCGTGTTCTGCCCCGTTCCGGATCGCCTGGACACCCGGCGCGCCGGCACGGTCGGTGCCCGACAGGCCGGCTACAACTTCGCCTGGAGCACTCTGGTGCCGGGCCTCATGTGGGACGCTGTCCGTCCCTGCCGCGACGGCGAGATGTCCGGCGTGGACTGTGAGATCTGGGAGCACGACATCGATCCCTACTACCGGGAGGATGTGATCCTCGGTCTCGAGTGGCAGTTCGCTCCGAACTGGGCCCTCGACGTGAAGTACATCGACTGGTCGATGCAGGACATGATGTTCTCCAACACCCAGCTCGATCACAAGGGCCGCAACACGTTCATCACGGGCAACTACCACGACCTGGCGCAGATCGTCACGAACGCGGCGGACGCCCGCGAGGCCAAGGGCATCGACCGGCAACTCAACGACGAGGCGCTGGCCCTTGCCGATCCCGCCAAGAACGGCTATCGGGGTCTGCAGATCCAGCTCAACCGGCGGTTCGCCAACGGCTGGGCCCTCTACAACAACGTTGCGTGGTCGGAAACCGACACCACCGGCGCCGGCGCCTGGTGGAACAACACGAACGCCACCTACCTCGAGAGCCTGAGTGCCGTGCTGACGCAGGAGATCATCGATCTCTGCGATGCCGGCCAGATGGTTCCCGATCGGCGTACGGGACGTACGGAACTGTTCCCGGTGAACTGCAACCAGGCGCTGTCGGAGTGGATCGGATACCCGGTGTCGATGATCAACCGGCGCGGCCTGAACCAGGCCTACGACCGGACCTGGATCTACAACTCCTTCGGGTTCAAGACCTGGCGCCTGGGCAGCCACGACCTGACCCTGTCGGGTCACCTGAGCTTCCAGACAGGAACGCCCTGGGTGCGGAGCGAGGGCGTGTCGATCGTCAACGTCGATCCGAACGATCCGAAGCCGGGTACTCCGAACGACGGCGTCGGCTTCAACCTGCATGCTCCGGGCACGCAGGGACGCTTCACCTCGGACGAGTACACCCTCAACCTGAGCGGCGCCTGGGGCTTCCCCATGGGCTACCGCGACGTGCGAGGCGAAGTCCGGGTCGAGGCGCTGAACGTGACGAACCAGCAGCGGCGACGCTCCTGGGGCGGTGACGGCCAGGTCTACCCGGTGCGGCGCTTCTTCCAGCGTCCGCGCCAGGTGCGCGCCTCGCTGAGGTTCCGCTTCTAGAAGCTGGACCGTACAGAGCTTCGGGCCATGTGCCCGGAGTTCAGGGAATCAAGGGAGAGGGCTTCGGCTCTCTCCCTTTTTCTTTGCCCGCTTCTCGCGCCGGCCGGCGCGCCCAGCAAACAGCCGCCCCTGATTCGATCTGGCCGATTTGCCCGCCGACGCGCAGCTTCCAACAAACCGGCGGGAAGGCTTAATGTGCTTGACTCGGGTAAGCGGCAACCGGAGGCGACATGGGTCTTGGGAAGGCCTTCTGAGGGATGAGCCGGCGCTACTCGGCCTCGTCGTCGGCAATATCCAGCGTTCGAGGCCGGTCCAGGTCGATTCCGGACCTGAGCCCCTCGCCGCCCACCGTCACGAGCCGGAACGGTCGAGGCGGGTCGGGCTCGCGCCCCTTGAGCGCGTCGTCCAGCGTGTCGGCGATGAACCGACTCAAGCTGACTCCCCGCCTCGCCGCCGCACGGCGCACCTGCATGGCCAGCCCGTCATCAAGAGAGATCGTCGTCCTCATGGTGTGCAGAGCAGCAACCTGGAGTCATCAGCGCATCAACTGCGGTCCTGGCACGCCGGCTTACGCAAACGACCGCGGCTCGAAGTCCTCGGCGTTGACGATGCTGGCGCTGTTGCCGGTGGCGCGGATGACGAACAGTCCCTGACGCTCGGCGTAGGCCGTGACGGAGTCGCCGCCCTCGAGATAGGCCACGGCGCCGTAGACGGTCCGCCCGCGATACTCGGGGTACCACTCCAGGAACCGCGACAGCTTCTCCACGAAGTGGCGGACGGCCTCCGGGCGCAACGTCGTCTTGACCTCTACCGCGACCACCTGGCTGCCGTTGGTCGCCAGAATGTCGATCTCGAAGTGCTCTCCGTTCCGCCGCTTGCGGGCACGCTGGCCCGTCCCCTCGACCTCGACGCCCCGAGCCTGCAGCAGACGGACCAGGTCGCCCTCCACCAGGCTCTCCACCAGCTTGCCCCACTGAGTCGTGAACAGGTTCTCGGCCCGCTTGAGACGCCGGTCCGTTTCCTGCATCCGGCGGTCCGTCTCTTGCATCCGGCGGTCCGTTTCCAGCGTCTTCGCTCGCTGGCTATCTCGAATCTCGCGAATACTCCTCGTCAGCTCGACGAGTTGTTCCATCGTGACGGGAGCCTCCAGGCTTCCTTCAGGTGAATGCGTAGCCACTGCCGTTACTCCCAGGTCGCGGCATCCGTGATGCCGAGGGGCTCAGTTGATGGAAGGCGGTCGCCCGCGCCGCGGTTCGGAACCGGAGCATCGTACCGCGCAGATCATCAGCCCCGAACGACCTGCCGAGGCAAGAACCTCGATCCAATCGGCTGGAACCGCCATGCCGCCAAAGGCGGAAACCGCGCCCCCCTTGACATCCTTCCCGCTCGTGTATAGTCCCCTTCTCGCATTCCCTACAACTTGATCCGAGGAGGAGCTCAATGAAGCGACTCGCAGTGGTCCTGATGTTGCTGGTCCCGTTCGGCGCGTTCGCCGATGCACCGGAGACCGCTACCGTCAGCGGCACGATCGTTGACCCGGGAGGCTCAGCGCTTCCGGGCGTCAGCATCACACTGTCCAGTGAGCGCGGCGACAAGTTCGCGATCACGGACGAGAACGGCCAGTTCCGATTCGTCGGCGTTGTGCCGGGTGAGTACAGTTTGAGAGCGGAGCTTCAGGGCCTGGGTGAAGCCGCAGCGACCTTCCACGCCGCGGCGGGCGACCGCCAGGACGTCAACCTGACGCTGCAAGCGGCAATCGAAGGCGAGGTGACCGTCACCGGCGAAACGCCGATGGTCGACAAGTTCAACATCACCGCGGGCAGCACCGTGACGTCCGAGATCGGCGAACAGACCGCCGGCACCACGCGGACCTACTACGGCGTGATCAACGCCCTGCCGGGAGTCACCGCCGACGCGGAGAACGACGACATCCAGCAGACCCGCCCCTCGGTCAACGGCACCCACTTCGCCGACCAGGGCGTTTACATCGACGGTGTCGACACGACGTTCGCCAAGTTCGGCGGCAGCCGGGTCTTCCTGCCGACCACGGCGGTGACCGAGGTGTCGATGGAAGCGGGAGGCGCCTCCGCCGAGTACGGCCGCTACATCGGCTCCTCCACCAACGTGATCGTCAAGTCGGGCACGAACCGGTGGCACGTCGACGCGCTCTGGCAGCGCCAGGCGATCGACTGGGGCGCCGACTACAAGGATCAGCCCGCCCTCGACCAGCGGCAGAACAAGCCGTATCCGGTCGACTGGTTCAAGCGTTGCCACGGCGACGACCGGGACGCGGGCCGCGGACAGATCCCCGCCGGCGACCTGAGTTCGGAGCTGTTCACGACGAACCGCGAGCCCTGCCTGCCCGGCAGCGACGAGTGGGCCGGCGCCTCCGACGGCTACGAGTTCTCGGCCGGCGGACCGATCCAGCGGGACAAGTTCTGGTTCTTCCTCGGCGTCAGCGAGTTCGATGACGCGTACTCCGAGCGGCTGATCGGCGGCGACCCGTACGACATCAGCCTGTTCAACGACGCGCGCATCTTCAAGCTGAACATGCAGCCGACGGCGAGCCACTCGTTCGCCGCCTCGGCGATCGACACGCCGGCGTTCCGGAACTACTTCCACATTCCGTCCTCGGACTACTGGACGCCGACGCCGCACGAGAACGACAGCGTGCTGTCGACGGTCAACTGGAACTACGCCGTCTCGAGCAACTGGTACCTGGAGGCCAAGATCGCCTTCCAGGAGACCCAGGAGAACAAGTACCTCGCCTGCTACAACAAGCTGGAGCAGGAGAACCCCGAGGTCCTGAGCGTCGACGGAATTCCGATCCTCGAGTGGCTGGCCCAGGACAACTTCCCCGAGGCGCCGGCGCGCATGGTGGAAACCTGCCTGCAGGCGAAGTCGCTCGACCGTGGACCGATCGCCGGCCACATGGCGACAAACACCTCGGGCGGCGACACCAGCTATCCGTTGCGGTTCCCGTTCCGACCGGAGCTGGGCATCTTCTATCCCGGCAACAACTACAACGTGTACCGGGACAACGAGAACCTGGAGGCCTGGCACAACGGCTGGATCCTCTCCGACGGCTTCGGCTTCAACGCGTTCCCGCGCGAACAGGGGAACGTCGGCCTGACCCAGTTCATCGGCGCCAACCACGAGCTGAAGTACGGCATCGACTACCAGGACACGAAGTGGGAGGGCGAGAACGCCCGCGTGCCGCTGTTCAACGGCTGGGGCTTCGATGCCACCAACCCCTTCGGGTACTACCAGGCCGGGACGATGGAAGACGACGCGTGCTCCCTCCTGCGGGGCTACACGACGTCGCCTGAGAACCCGAACTTCCTGGGAGCAACGACGCGCGGCCGCGGCTGCTACTTCGTCGACTACAACTCGCCGCTCCTGACCTGCGAGGGCAACCACACCGACGGTCTGCCGCACCGGCCGACCCAGATCGAGCGTGTGAACGGCGAGATCGTCCGAACGGTCGGCACCTGCGTCGGCCGCGGCAGCGGCGACACCGAGGTGCGGGACATCGGCCTCTATGTGCGCGACCGCTTCACGATCGGCGACCACTGGGTGATCAACCTGGGTCTCCGGGCGGAGCAGCAGGAGGCCTGGAACGACGTCCGGCGCCAGGTCGTGGACGACACGTACCTCGACCCGCGGATCAACATCGCCTACGACATCAAGGGTGATGGCGCCCTGTTGCTCAACGCCACATGGGGCCAGTACCACGCGATGCTCAACCAGGCGTGGATCTCCGGCGGCGACGTGGCCCGTCCCAGCATGCACGACTTGTGGAACGGGTATGAAGGCCGCGAGGTTTTCCTCTTCTGCGATCCCGGAGACATCTTCGGGATGAACCTCCTGAGATCGATCGGCTACGTCAGCTACGACTGCAACCACCCGTCACGGCGCGACACGATCCGCAACGGCACGGTCGGAGACCCGACTCCGGGCTACAACCTGTCCTGGGAACTGGCGCAGCCGGGCCTCATGTGGGACGCGGTCCAGGAGGGCTACTACGACTTCGACATCCAGACCTACTACAAGCAGGAGGCGATCATCGGCCTCGAGTGGCAGTTCCGCCCGGACTGGGCGCTGGATGTGAAGTACATCGACTGGCAGTTGCAGGACATGATGTTCTCGAACTTCCAGCTCGACTACCGGGGTCGCGCCATCGGCATCACGGAGAACTACCACGACCTCGAACGCATCGTTCTCGCGTTCGACGACGCGAGAGCGCAGAGGTGGGCGGAAGCCGGTTTCGATGAAGCCGACCGTGTCAGCGCCGTAAACCGCGAGGCCCTCGCCAACGCGGATCCGGCGAAGAACGCCTACCGTGGTCTCCAGGTCCAGTTGAACCGGCGGTTCGCCGACGGCTGGGCGCTCTACAACAACGTGGCCTGGTCCGAAACGGACACCACGGGCGGCGGCGTCTGGTGGAACAACACGGACAGCGGCTACCTGGAACTCGCTCACGTTAACCTCAGCGAAGCTCACATCGAGGATTGCCAGGCCAGCCAGTCGGAACCTGACCGCCGCACCGGCAGGACGCGGACGTTCCCGGAGGACTGCTTCGCACGGCTGAGCGACTTCATCGGCCTGCCGGGCAGCATGATCAACCAGCGCGGTCCGAACCATGTGTACGACCGCACCTGGATCTACAACTCCTTCGGGTTCAAGACCTGGCGGATTGGCAACCAGGATCTCACGCTGGGTGGTCACCTGACCTTCCAGACCGGCACCCCCTGGTACCGGTCCGAAGGCGCCGGCATCAGCGCCACAAAGACCTGCGCCCCGGGGAACCGGCCTTCGGGACTGCGGACCTGCCCGCCGATCACTCCCTCCGACCCGACCAGCGACGCGCGGCCGGGCACGGCGAACGGCGGTATCGGCGTGCGTCTCTTCCCGGCGGGCGCCGAGGGACACCGGACCGCGGACGAGTACACGGTCAACCTGAGCGGCGCATGGGGCTTCCCCATGGGTTACCGGGACGTTCGTGGCGAACTCCGGGTCGAGGTCCTGAACGCGACCAACCAGCAGCGCCGGCGCGACTGGGACGGTCGTGGAGAGGTCTACCCCGTGCGCCGGTTCTTCCAGCGCCCGCGGACGATCCGGGCCAACATCAAGTTCCGGTTCTAGGCTGGAACGACAGGACCGGGGGCTTCGGCCCCTGGTTCGAGGGAATCAGGAGGGAGAGGGCTTCGGCTCTCTCCCTTTCTCTTTGGCGGGCCGTCCCAGGGCCCGAGAAGCCGGTTCCGGAACGATCCAACGCACTGGATCCGCGTCCTCCATTTGGCGATCCAACGGTTGCGCCGTATAGTCCGCCCTTCGCATTCCCTACAACCTGATCCGAGGAGAAGCTCTATGAAGCGACTCGCAGTGGTCCTGATGTTGCTGGTCCCGTTCGGCGCGTTCGCCGATGCACCGGAGACCGCCACCGTCAGCGGCACGATCGTTGATCCGGGAGGCTCACCGCTTCCGGGCGTCAGCATCACCCTGTCCAGTGAGCGTGGCGACAAATTCGCGATCACGAACGAGAACGGCCAGTACCGGTTCGTCGGCGTCGTGCCGGGTGAGTACGACCTGAAGGCGGAACTTCAGGGCCTGGGCGAAGCCGCCGCGACCTTCCACGCCGCGGCCGGCGACCGGCAGGACGTCAACCTGACGCTGCAGGCGGCCATCGAAGGAGAAGTGACCGTCACCGGCGAGACGCCCATGGTCGACAAGTTCAACATCACCGCGGGCAGCACCGTGACCTCAGAGATCGGCGAGCAGACCGCCGGCACCACGCGGACCTACTACGGGGTCATCAACGCACTGCCCGGCGTCACGTCGGACGCGCGCAACGACGACATCCAGCAGACGCGGCCGTCGGTCAACGGAACGCACTTCGCGGATCAGGGCGTCTACATCGACGGTGTCGACACGACCTTCGCCAAGTTCGGCGGCAGCCGGGTCTTCCTCCCCACCACGGCGGTGACCGAGGTGTCGATGGAAGCCGGCGGCTCCTCCGCCGAGTACGGCCGGTACATCGGCTCCTCGACCAACGTCATCGTCAAGTCGGGCACGAACCGCTGGCATACCGATGCCCTGTGGCAGCGCCAGGCGATCGACTGGGGCGCGGACTACAAGGATCAGACCGCGCTGGCCGAACGCCGCACCCAGCCGTATCCCGTTGACTGGTTCCGGCGCTGCCACGGCGACGAGCGCGACGCCGGCCGCGGCCAGATCGCTCCCAGCCTCGTGCAGGAAGCCATCACGACCAACCGCCAAGCCTGCCTGCCCGGCTCCGACGAGTGGGCCGGCGCCTCGGACGGCTACGAGTTCTCGGCCGGCGGCCCGATCCAGCGCGACAAGTTCTGGTTCTTCCTGGGCGTCAGCGAGTTCGACGACGCCTACTCCGAGCGCCTGCTCGGCGGCGACCCGTACGACATCAGCCTGTTCAACGATGCCCGCATCTTCAAGCTGAACATGCAGCCGACGGCGAACCATTCGTTCGCCGCTTCGGCGATCGACACGCCGGCGTTCCGGAACTACTTCAACGACCAGTCCTCCGACTACTGGACGCCGACGCCGCACGAGAACGACAGCGTGCTGTCGACGGTCAACTGGAACTACGCGATCTCCGGCAACTGGTACCTGGAAGCCAAGATCGCCTTCCAGGAGACCCAGGAGAACAAGTACCTCGCCTGCTACAACAAGCTGGAACAGGAGAACCCCGAGGTACTGAACGTCGACGGCCTTCCGATCCTCGAGTGGCTTGCCCAGGACAACTTCCCCAACGCGTCGGCGCGCATGGTGGAGACCTGCCTGCAGGCCAAGTCGCTCGACCGCGGACCGATCGCCGGACACAGCGCGACGAACACCTCGGGCGGCGACACCAGCTACCCGCTGCGGTTCCCGTTCGACCCGAGCAAGGGCATCTTCTACCCCGGCAACAACTACAACGTGTACCGGGACAACGAGAACCTGCAGGCCTGGCACAACGGCTGGATCCTCTCCGACGGCTTCGGCTTCAACGCCTTCCCGCGCGAGCAGGCGAACGTCGGCCTGACCCAGTTCATCGGCGCCAACCACGAGCTGAAGTACGGCATCGACTACCAGGACACGAAGTGGGAGGGCGAGAACGCCCGCGTGCCGCTGCTCAACGGCTGGGGCTTCGACCCCACCAGCCCCTTCGGCTACTACCAGTCCGGGACGCTGGCCGAGGACTCGTGTTCGCTCCTGCGGGGCATCAACACCTCGCCCGAGAACCCGAACTTCCTCGGGGCCACGACCCGCGGCCGCGGCTGCTACTTCGTGGACTACAACTCGCCGCTCCTGACCTGCGAGGGCAACCACACCGACGGTCTCCCGCACCGGCCGACCCAGATCGAGCGGGTGAACGGTGAGATCGTTCGCACCGTGGGAACCTGCGTCGGCCGCGGCAGCGGCGACACGGAGGTTCGGGACATCGGCTTCTACGTCCGCGACCGGTTCACGATCGGCGATCACTGGGTGGTCAACCTCGGCCTGCGGGCGGAGCAGCAGGAAGCCTGGAACGACGTTCGACGCCGGGTCGTCAACGACACGTACGTCGATCCGCGGATCAACATCGCCTACGACATCAAGGGCGACGGCGCGCTGCTGCTGAACGCCAACTGGGGTCAGTACCACGCGATGCTGAACCAGGCCTGGATCTCGGGCGGCGACGTCGCCCGGCCGAGCCTGCACGACCTGTGGAACGGGTACGAGGGCAGGGAGGTCTTCCTCTTCTGCGACCCGCTCGATGTCGTCGGCATGGGCATCCTCCGGTCGATCGGCTACGTCAGCTACGACTGCAACTCGCCCTCGCGGCGCGACACGATCCGCGACGGCACGGTCGGCGCCCCGGTTCCCGGCTACAACCTGTCCTGGGAACTGGCCCAGCCGGGCCTGATGTGGGACGCGGTCGCGGCCGGGCTCTTCGACTTCGACATCCAGACCTACTACAAGCAGGAGGCCATTCTGGGCCTTGAGTGGCAGTTCCGCCCCAACTGGGCGCTGGACGTCAAGTACATCGACTGGCAGATGCAGGACATGATGTTCTCCAACTTCCAGCTCGACCACCGGGGTCGCGCCATCGGCATCACGGAGAACTACCACGACCTCTACGACATCGTGGTGGCCTTCGATGACGTCCGGGCGCAGAGATGGGCCGACGCCGGCTTCGACGAGGCCGACCGCCCGAGCGCGGTCAATCGCGACGCGCTGGCCAACGCGGATTCCGCGAAGAACTCCTACCAGGGGCTCCAGATCCAGTTGAACCGGCGCTTCGCCGACGGCTGGGCGCTCTACAACAACGTGGCCTGGTCGGAGACGGACACCACGGGCGGCGGGGTCTGGTGGAACAACACGGACAGCGGCTTCATGGAGCTGGCTCACGTGAACCTCACGGAGGATCACATCGAGCAGTGCCAGACCTCGCAGACCATCCCGGACCGCCGGACCGGCCGAACCCGCACCTATCCGGAAGACTGCTGGGCGCGGCTGTCCGAGTTCGTCGGCCTGCCGGCGAGCACGATCAACCAGCGGGGGCCGAACGGCGTGATGGATCGCACCTGGATCTACAACTCGTTCGGGTTCAAGACCTGGCGCATCGGCAACCAGGACCTGACGCTCGGCGGCCACCTGACCTTCCAGACCGGCAGCCCCTGGGCTCGGTCGGAAGGCGCGGGCATCAGCGCCCAGAAGACCTGCGCCCCCGGCGCCAGGCCCGCGGGGTTGCGAACCTGTCCGCCGATCACTCCCTCCGACCCGACGAGCGACGCTCGGCCCGGTACCGCGAACGGGGGCGTCGGCATTCGCCTGCACCCGTTCGGAGCGGACGGGCGGCGGACCTCGGATGAGTACACGGTCAACCTGAGCGGCGCCTGGGGCTTCCCCATGGGCTACCGGGACGTTCGTGGCGAACTCCGGGTCGAGGTCCTGAACGCGACCAACCAGCAGCGTCGCCGCCGCTGGGACGGTCAGGGCGAGATCTACCCCGTGCGCCGGTACTTCCAGCGCCCGAGGACGATGCGAGCCTCGATCAAGTTCCGGTTCTAGGGCGTAACGACAGAACCTGGGGCTTCGGCCCCTCGTTCGAGGGAATCAAGGGGAGAGAGCTTCGGCTCTCTCCCCTTTCCGTTTCCGCGGCACGAGTGTCCGGTGGCAGCGGTCCAACATTCTGGATCCCGGACCACTCCTTTGACATTCCCCCGCGTGGTCCTATAGTGGTCGGCAGACCTTCCGACAACTGAGACAACTGATCCGAGGAGAAGCTCATGAAGCGACTCGCAGTGATCCTGGTGTTGCTCGTACCCGTCGGCGCCTTCGCCGATGCACCGGAGACGGCAACGGTCAGCGGCACGATCGTCGACCCGGGGGGCTCCGCCCTGCCGGGCGTCAGCGTCACCCTGTCCAGCGGCCGCGGCGACAAGTTCGCGATCACGGACGAGAACGGCCAGTACCGGTTCGTCGGCGTCGTTCCCGACACCTACGAGCTTAAGGCGGAGCTGGAGGGCCTGGGCGGCGCTCAGGCGACCTTCCACGCCGCCGCCGGCGACCGCAAGGCCGTCGACCTCACCCTTCAGGCGGCAGTCGAGGGCGGCGTCGTGGACGTCACGGCCGAAACGCCCATGGTCGACAAGTTCAACGTCACGGCCGGAAGCACCGTCACGTCGGAAATCGGCGAGCAGACCGCGGGCACGACGCGCACCTACTACGGCGTGATCAACGCCCTGCCCGGCGTCACCGCCGACGCGGAGAACGACGACATCCAGCAGACGCGGCCGTCGGTCAACGGCACCCACTTCGCCGACCAGGGCGTCTACGTCGACGGCGTCGACACGACGTTCGCCAAGTTCGGCGGCAGCCGGGTCTTCCTGCCGACCACGGCGCTCACCGAGGTGTCGATGGAGGCCGGCGGTTCCTCCGCCGAGTACGGCCGCTACATCGGCTCCTCCACCAACGTGATCGTCAAGTCGGGCACCAACCGCTGGCACGCGGATGTCCTCTGGAACCACCAGCGCGTCGACTGGAGCGCAGACTACAAGGACCAGCCGTCCCTGGCGGAACGTCGAAACCGGCCGTACCCGGTCGACTGGTTCAAGCGTTGCCACGGCGACGAACGGGACCGGGGCCGTGGCCAGATTCCGCCGAGCATCATCGAAGAGGTCTCGACGATCAATCGCGAGGCCTGCCTGCCCGGCACCAACGAGTGGGCCGGTTCCAGCGACGGCTACGAGTTCTCGACCGGCGGTCCTCTCCGCCGTGACAGGTTCTGGTTCTTCGTCGGCGCCTCCGAGTTCGACGACGCCTACTCAGAGCGCCTGATCGGCGGCGACCCGTACGACGTCAGCCTGTTCGCCGACGCCCGCATCCTCAAGCTGAACATGCAGCCGTCGGCCAACCATTCGTTCGCCGCCTCGGCGATCGACACGCCGGCGTTCAGGAACTACTTCAACTGGCAGTCCTACGACTACTGGACGCCGACGCCTCACGAGAACGACAGCGTGCTCTCGACCGTCAGTTGGAACTGGGCGCTATCGAGCAACTGGTTCCTGGAAGCGAAGATCGCCGACCAGGAGACGCAGGAGAACAAGTTCCTCGCTTGCCACGGCAGGCTGGAACAGGAGAACCCGGCCGCCCAGGCGGTGGACGGCATCCCGATCCTGGAGTGGCTGTCCCAGGACAACTACCCGGAAACGCCCGCCCGCATGGTCGAGACCTGCCTGCAGGCGAAGTCGCTCGACCGCGGTTCGCTCGCCGGCCACACCGCGACGAACACTTCGGGCGGCGACACCAGCTACCCGCTGCGGTTCCCGTTCAACCCGAGCCTGGGCATCTTCTACCCCGGCAACAACTACAACGTCTACAGGGACGCCGAGAACCTCTCGTCCTGGCACAACGGCTGGATCCTCTCGGACGGCTTCGGCTTCAACGCCTTCCCGCGCGAGCAGGCGAACGCCGGCCTGACCCAGTTCGTCGGCGCCAACCACGAACTGAAGTACGGCATGGACTACCAGGACACGAAATGGGAGGGCGAGAACGCCCGCGTGCCTCTTCTCCAGGGCTGGGGCTTCGATCCGACGAACCCGTTCGGTTTCCTCGGCGCCGGAACGATCGCCGACGACACCTGCGCCACCCCGTTCACGCGGACCGAAACCTCGCCCATCCGTGGCCGGACCTGCTACTTCGCGGACCACAACTCGACCTTCCTGACCTGCGAAGGCAACGCCCCGGACGGTTCGCCGCACCGGCCGACCACCGTCGAGCGCATCAACGGCGAGGTCGTCCGCACGCCCGGCACCTGCGTCGGCCGCGGCACCGGCGACAGCGAGGTGCGCAACGTCGGCTTCTACGTCCGCGACCGCTTCACGATCGGCGATCACTGGACCGTCAACATGGGCCTTCGGGCCGAAACCCAGGAAGCCTGGAACGACGTCCGGCGCCAGGTCATTGACGACAGCTACGTCGACCCGCGGCTGAACATCACGTACGACATCAAGGGCGACGGCGCCTTCCTGCTCAACGCGAGCTGGGGCCAGTACCACGCGATGCTGAACCAGGCCTGGATCTCGGGCGGAGACTCGAACGTTCCCAGCCTGCACGACCTGTGGAACGGCTACGAAGGGCACGAGGTCTTCCTCTTCTGTGACCCGGCGGACATTGCGACCTTCGATTTCCTGCAGTTCCTCGGCCTGACCAACTACGGCTGCCGGGTGCCGCAGCGGAGAGACTCGCTCCATGCCGGAACGGTCGGCGCGCCGCTGCCCGGCTACAACCTCTCCTGGGAGCTGACGACGCCGGGTCTGATGTGGGACGCGGTTCAGGCCGGCGTCCTCGACTACGACGTGCAGACGTACTACAAGCAGGAGGCGATCCTGGGCCTCGAGTGGCAGTTCCGCCCGAACTGGGCTCTCGACCTCAAGTACATCGACTGGCAGTTGCAGGACATGATGTTCTCCAACAACCAGCTCGACCACAAGGGCCGGAACATCGGCGTCACCGAGAACTACCACGACCTGTACGACATCCTCGTCGCCTTCGATGACGCGCGGGCCGCAACCTGGGCGGCGCAAGGCTACGACCCGGCCGAGCGTCCGGCGCAACTGAACCGGGAGGCCCTGGAGAGGGCCGATCCCGCCAAGAACTCCTTCAAGGGCGTTCAACTCCAGTTGAACCGCCGCTTCGCGGACGGCTGGGCCCTCTACAACAACCTCGCCTGGGCCAGCACGGACACGACCGGCGCCGGCGCGTGGTGGAACAACACGAACAGCACGTACCTCGAAGCGGCTCACGTCGTTCTGAACCAGCAGAACATCGACAGTTGCCAGGCCAGTCAGACCAGACCCGATCGTCGTACGGGCCGGACGCGTCTCTATCCCGAAGACTGCGTCGAGCGTCTCACCGACTGGCTGGGCTACCCGGCGAGCATGATCAACCGTCGCGGCGCCAACGGCACCTACGACCGCGAGTGGATCTTCAACTCGTTCGGCTTCAAGACCTGGCGGCTGGGCAACCAGGATCTGACGCTGGGCGGCCACCTGACCTTCCAGACCGGCACCCCCTGGACCACCTCGGCGGGCGCCGGTTACGAAAGGCCCTGCGGTCCCAGACCGCCAGGGATCCCGTCGGGCATCCCGATCTGCCTGCCGGTCGACGTGACCGACGCGAACGCGAATCAGCGCCCGGGAACCTCGAACACGGGCGTCGGCTTCCCCCTCCACCCCTCGGGCACGGAGGGCCGCCGGACCGCGGACGAGTACACGGTCAACCTGAGCGGCGCCTGGGGCTTCCCCCTGGGCATCGCCGACACACGCGGCGAACTCCGCGTGGAGGTGCTGAACGTGACGAACCAGCAGAGGCGCCGTTCCTGGAACAGCGCCGGCGAGGTTCTGCCCGTGCGACGGTTCTTCCAGCGTCCGCGGACGGTCCGCGCCAACTTCAAGATCCGGTTCTAGACCGGGTCACGGCCCGGGGCTTCGGCCCCTGGCCAGGGCAATCAAAGGGGAGAGGGCTCCGGCTCTCTCCCCTTCTCTTTGCGCGCTTCGACATCCCCTCACGGCTGTCGATATGGTTCCCCCATGCTTCTCGCGGAGTCGACCTGACGAACGTTTCCGAGGGCCGCTCCGCGGCGCTGCCGCCGGCACTCGTCGTGCTGGCGATCGCCGCTGCTGGGGCCATCGCCTGCTCCGGCGACCCCCGAACGGCGGGCGGCCGCGAACCGATGGCTTCGGACCCACCCGCGCCGCCCTCCCAGCCGGCAGTGTTCGAAGACCGAGCCGCCGAGGCCCGACTCGCCTTCCGCCACCGGAACGGCGCCCGCGGCCGCTACCTGCTGCCCGAGATCATGGGTTCGGGCGCGGCGCTCTTCGATGCCGACGGCGACGGCGACCTCGACGCCTACCTGGTGCAGGGGGCCGAGCTGGAACCAGGAGCCGCCGACGGCGGCTCTCCCGCCCGGGACCGCCTGTTTCGCAACGAGCTGGCAGAGACCGGTGAGCTTCGTTTCGTCGACGCGACGGACGACTCCGGCATCGAGTCCACCGGCTACGGCATGGGCGTCGCCGCCGGGGACTTCGACGGGGACGGCCGGGTCGACCTCTACGTGACGAACCTGGGGCCCAACCGCCTCTGGCGGAACGTCGGCGGCGGCCGCTTCGAAGACGCGACGGAGGCCGCCGGCGCCGACGATCCCAGGTGGAGCGTTCCGGCCGCCTTCTTCGACTATGACGTCGACGGCAAGCTCGACCTCTTCGTCGCCAACTACGTCGACTTCAACCTCGGCAACCACACGCTCTGCACCTTCGGCAGCGGCGAGCCGGACTATTGCAGCCCCAAGACCTACCGCGCCGAGCCGGACCGTCTGTTCCGCAACCTCGGCGACGGCCGGTTCGAACAGACGACGGACCGCGCGGGCCTCGCCTCGGAGTTCGGCAACGGCCTCGGCGCCGTGCCGGCCGACCTCGATCTCGACGGCCGGCTCGACCTCTACGTCGCCAACGACGGCACGCCGAACCAGATGTGGATGAACCGCGGCGGCGGCCGCTTCGAGAACCGGGCCCTGTTCGGCGGTTCGGCCGTCAATCGCCGCGGCGAGCCAGAGGCGGGCATGGGCATCGGCGTGGGCGACATGGACGGAGACGGCGACGAGGATCTCTACGTGACCCACATCACGGGCGAGACGAGCACGCTCTACCTGAACGATGGCGAGGGCCACTTCATCGATGCCGGCATGCTCGCCGGCCTGGACCCTCCCAGCCTGCCGATGACCGGTTTCGGCACCGGCTGGTTCGACTTCGACAACGACGGCGACCTCGACCTCCTGGCCGTGAACGGCGCCGTGCGGCGCCTGGACCGCACGCGGTCAGGCGACGCGGCGGCCGCTCGCGCGGCCGCCGGCACCGACCACGAGCGTCGCTTCGGTCAGCCCAACCAGCTCTTCCGCAACCTGGGCAACGGCCGTTTCGAGGACGCCTCCCCGCTGGGAGGACCGGCCTTCGCGGCCTATGAGGTCTCGCGTGGAGCGGCCTTCGGCGACGTGGACAACGACGGCGACACGGACGTGCTGATCACGAACAACGGCGGACCGGCGCGGCTGCTGATGAACCTGGTCGGTCAGGACGGCGGCTGGATCGGTCTCCGCCTCGCGACCTCGGACGGCAACCGGGACGCCCTCGGCAGCGTGGTCCACGTCGCGCTGGACGACGGCCGCCTCCTCATGCGCCGGGTGCACGCCGCCATGAGCTACGCCTCGTCGAGTGACCCGAGAGTCCTGGTCGGCCTCGGCGATGCCGGCGTCGAGGACGTCCGTGTCCACTGGCTGGGAGCCGGCGAAGAGTCCTTCGGGCCGCTTGCACCGCGTACGTACCACGAGCTACGGCAAGGCAGGGGCCGGTGATGAAACGGCACTGTCTCGCGTTCGGCCTGGTGGCTCTCCTCGGCTGCGGGAGCCCCGAGCGAGTAACGCTCCCCGCGGTCCACCAGGCCCACGACCCCGCGGTACGCGCCCAGGTCAACGGCCTTGAACGGCAGATCCGCACACTCGAAGGCGGCGACGCGGGCGACGCGGAGCTTGGCGCGGCGGTCGGCGATCTGGGCAGGCTCTACCACGGCGTCCAACTGCTGGACAGCCACGCCTTCACCGCGCTCGAGGCCGCCGAAGCCTGCTACCGGGAAGCGCGGCGGCTCGATCCAACCGATCACCGCTGGCCCTACCTCCTGGGATTCGCGGCGGAAACCCGCGGCGATCACGAAGCAGCGGCCGCCTCCTACCGGGCCGCACTGGCGATCAAGCCCGACCTGGTACCGGCGATCCAGCGTCTCGCCCGATCGGAGGTCGAAGGCGGCCGGCCCGACGAAGCCGCCGCGCTGTGGAACCGCGCGCTGGAACTGCGGGCCGATTTCCCGCCCGCGCTCTATGGACTGGGAAGTCTCGCGCTCGAACGCGACGACGCCGAGACCGCCGCCGACTACCTCGAACGCGCCGTCGCCGCCGAACCCGGAGCCGGCCGCGGTCACTACTCGCTCGCCATGGCCTGGCGCCGCCTCGGCGATGAAGACCGGGCGGCCGAGCACTTCGCGCAGGCCAGTCACACCGACTTCCCGTTCGAGGACCCCCTGATCGGGGAACTCGCCTACCTGCCGGCCGGCAGCGCCGCACTGGTCCAGCAGGGCCTGATCGCGGTACAGGCCGGCGAGTTCCGCGCCGCGGCGACCGTCTTCGCCCGTGCCATCGAAGCGGATCCGACGAACCTGGAGGCGCACAGGCACCTGGCGCTGGCCCACGTCGACGCCGGTCAGTTCGAGCAGGCCGAAGCCGCCTACAAAGAACTCCTGGCGCTCGACCCCGACCAGGCCTCGGCCCACTTCGAACTCGCCCAGCTCCTGTCCAACCGCGGCCAGCAGGCCGAGGCGATCAGGCACCTGACCCGGGCGACCGCGCTGGCCCCCGACTACAAGCAGGCGCACTACCAGCTCGCCCTGCTCCTCGACCGGACGGGCCGTCCCGCGGAAGCGCTGGAACGCTACGACCGCGTACTGGCGCTCGACCCCGACTACGCCGAGGCAGGGACACGGCGCGCCGCCGCCATCGCCGCGGTCGGCCGGCCGACCGAAGCGCTGGAGCTCCTTGGTGCGCGAGTCGACGACTCCCCCTCGGACGCCGCCGCCGTACAGGCGTTGAGCGTCGTGCTGCGACAGCAGAACCGCCTGCAAGAGGCCCGGACCGCCCTGGAACGAAGCCTCCGCTCGGCGGAGTTCGCCGCCGACGACGAGGCCCGGCTGCGCACCGAACTCGGCGGCATCCTGGCCATCGAGGGCCGCCTGCGGGACGCCGCGCGCGAACTCCGAACGGCGCAGCAACTCGACCCGACGGAACCCCAGACCAGCTTCGTCCTCGGCATGGTCCTCCTCGACCTCCGCCGTCCCGAAGAAGCCGCCCGCGCCTTCGCCGCCACCCTCGCGCTTCGCCCCGACTTCACCATGGCACGCCTCCGTCTCGCCGCCATCCTGGCCCAAACGGCTCGCTGCGACGAAGCCCTGGCACTCCTCGACGATGGCCGCCGCTTCGCCATAACCGACCCCATGTTCGCTCAGGCCTCGCAACAGTTGCGGTCCGCCTGCGCGGAGCAATGAGCTGAAGCCTCCAGCCAGCGCCGGGTCCGAGGGGAGGGTCGCAGGGGGCTAAAGGCGAGCGACTGTCGAGAACCGCCCAGCGACCGAGGACCTCCCGGAGCGAAGCCGACCGCAGCGAACCCCCAACCTCCCATCCACCAGGAGGGGGTGAGCGTCCCCTGCGACCCTCCCCTCGGGCCCGGCGCTGGCGGGTGCACGCAACGGACGCTGCCGCCCTACGGCACCGCCGCGTCGCCGTCTAGCCGAAGACGATCGCTCGGTTGTCGACGACGAGAACGCGGTGTTCGAGGTGCGCCTGGACGGCGCGGGCGAGGACGACGCGTTCGAGGTCCCTGCCGCGGCGCACCAGGGTAGTCACCGAGTCGCGGTGGCTGACCCGCGTCACGTCCTGCTCGATGATCGGGCCCTGGTCGAGTTCCGCCGTCGCGTAGTGGGCCGTGGCCCCGACCACCTTGACGCCGCGCAGGTAGGCCTGGCGGTACGGACTGCCGCCGGGAAACGCCGGCAGGAACGAGTGGTGAATGTTGATCACCCGGTTCGGGAAGCACTCGAGGAAGCGGGGAGTGAGGATCTGCATGTAGCGGGCAAGCACCACGAGGTCGACCCGAGCCTCCTCGAGGATCCCGATCATCCGTTCTTCCTGCTCGCTGCGCGTCTCTCGCGTGACCGGCAGGTGGTGGTACGGCAAGCCGTTGTACTCCGCCTCCGCCGTGTGATCGGGATGGTTGCTGATGATGCAGACGGGGCGCCCGGGCAGTTCACCCAGCCGCCAGCGGGACAGCAGGTCGTGCAGGCAGTGCGCCGGCTTCGAGGCGAGTACGCCCACCCGCTGCTCCTGGTCCGAGAAGGCGATACTGCTCCTGACCGAGAAGTGATCGCCGATCTCCCACTCGAGCAGCGGCTGGATCATCTCGCGATCCAGGTCGAAGCGGTCGAGGCCGAACTCGATACGCTGAAAGAACTTGCCCTGCTCCTGATCCTGGTGCGTCTCGGACGAACTGACGTTCGCTCCGTGAGCGTTCACGAATCCGGTGACGGTCGCGATGATGCCGATCGCGTCGTCGCAAGAGAGCAGCACGGTCGCGGTCACGTCGTCCGGCTTCGGCAAGTCGCCGTGTTTGTGTTCGGCCACTGGCGATATGATCGCATACACCATGCCAGCAACGGCTCAGTCCAGGCGGGGCGCCGTGGGCGCGGGCCTCGCTCTGCTGACCTTCGCCACAGCCACCGCCGCCGCCCAGACCGCGCAAACGCCGGCCGACGGCATCAAGCTGTTCGAAGAGAACGTCCGGCCCGTTCTGGAGCGAAACTGCTACATGTGCCACTCGGACCCGGAACGGGCCGAGAACGGCCTCCTGCTGACCACTAGGGCCGGACTGCTGCGCGGGGGTGAACGAGGACCGGCGATCTCGACCTCCGAGCCCGCGCTCAGCCTGATCCTCCACGCGGTCGGCTATGAGGACGAACAGTTGCAGATGCCGCCTTCGGGCCGGCTGGCCGACGCGGAACTCGACGCGATCCGCCAGTGGGTGCAACTCGGCGCCCCGTTCGGCGGCGACGAGGACCAGCTCACGGAGGTCGCACCGGCCGAAGACGCCTTCGAGATCACGGACGCCGACCGGGAATGGTGGTCCGTGCGGCCGCTCGAACGGCCGGACGTCCCGGCCGTCGCCGACACGGACTGGCCGCTCAACCCGATCGACAACTTCCTGCTCGCGAAGATCGAGGCGGCCGGCCTCGAGCCGCCGCCCGCCACCGACCGCCGGGCACTGATCCGGCGGGCGAGTTACGACCTGACCGGGCTGCCGCCGACGCTCGAGGAGGTCGAGGCCTTCGAGCAGGACCAGCGTCCCGACGCCTGGGAACGCCTGATCGACCGCATGCTGGCATCGCCCCACTACGGCGAGCGCTGGGGCCGGCACTGGCTCGATCTCGTCCGCTTCGCGGAGACGGACGGCTACGAGCGGGACCGCAAGAAGCCCTCCGCCTGGCGCTACCGCGACTGGGTGATCGACGCGCTGAACGCGGACATGCCCTATGACGAGTTCCTGACCCATCAGCTCGCCGGCGACGAGCTCGACAACCCGACCGCGGCGTCGGTCATCGCCACCGGATACCTGCGGCTCGGGATCTGGGACGACGAGCCGACGGACACGGCACTCGCCCAGTACGACGACCTCGACTCGGTCCTCGACACGACCTCCCGGGTGATGCTCGGCATGTCGATCGGCTGCGCCCGCTGCCACAACCACCGCGGCGACCCGATCCCGCAGACCGACTACTACCGCATGCTGTCGTTCTTCCGCGGCATCGCGCCCTACAAGGTCGGCGGCGGCAACCAGCCCACGCCCGAGAACTACACGGACTGGATCCCGCCGGACCTGGGGACGGCGGAAGGCGAGCGTCCCGTGGTGGAGGGGCCGCCCCACCTGATGGAAGTCCTGCGCGTGAAGGAGATCGGCGCCGAGGCGCCGCCGACCCACGTGCTGATCCGCGGCAATCCGCATGCGCCGGCGGAACGCGTCGAACCCGGCTTCCCCCTCATCCTCGGCAACGCCGATCCGGGCCTTGGAGAGCGCGCGGCGGACTCCCTGACGACCGGCCGCCGTCGCGCCCTGGCCCGGTGGATCGCGGACGACGGCAACCTGCGCACGTCCCGGGTGATGGCGAACCGTCTGTGGCAGTACCACTTTGGCCGCGGGTTGTCGCCGACGCCGAACGACTTCGGACGCTTCGGGCAGGAGGCGACGCACCCCGAGCTGCTCGACTGGCTGGCAACCGAGTTCGTGGCCCGGGACTGGAGCCTCAAGGCCATGCACCGACTGATGATGACCAGCCGGGCCTACCGGATGTCCTCGCGGCCGCCCGCTGGGGCCCTCGAAGCCGACCCGGGCAACGACCTGTTCAGCCGCTTCAACATGAGGCGGTTGACCGCCGAGGAGATCCGGGACTCCGTCCTCGCCGCGACGGGCCGGCTCAACCTCGAACTCGGCGGACCGAGCGTCTACCCGCCGATGCCCGAAGAGGTGCTGGCCACCGCTTCGCAGCCCGACAAGGCCTGGGGCGAGTCGTCCCTCGAACAGGCGTCACGGCGCAGCGTCTACATCCACGTCAAGCGCTCGCTCCTGCATCCGCTGCTCGAGAGCCTCGACATGGCCGATACGGACTCGACCTGCCCGGTTCGCTTCACGACGACCCAGCCGACGCAGGCCCTGATGATGCTGAACGGCGAGTTCATGAGCGAGCAGGCCAGGGCGCTCGCGGCGCGCATCGATGCCGCCGAGGGTACCGTTGAAGAACGCGTGACCGAAGCGCTCGAGGCGGTGCTGGCGAGACGGGCCCATCCGGTCGAAGTGGCCCGAGGCCTCGGGCTGATCGAGGACCTGCAGCGCGAGGAGGGCTTCGAAGCCTCGGCCGCGTTTGCCAGCTACTCCCTTCTGTTATTGAATCTGAACGAGTTCGCCTATCTGGATTGAGAATCGTCTCGACTGAGGAGCAGACCGATGACCCACGACAGCGAACGCCCCCGCAACACCTTCTGTGGCCAGACCCGGCGCGAGTTCCTCTGGGAAGCCGGCGGCGCATTCACGTCCGTGGCTCTGGCGGGCATGTTGTCCACGGACGACTTCCTCGCGGCACAGACCGTCGCGGCAGACGGGACGACCGAGTGGAAGAACCCCCTCGCCGCCAGGCCGCCCCACTTCGACGGTCCGGCCAAGGCGGTCATCTTCCTCTTCATGTACGGCGGCCCCAGCCAGGTCGACACCTTCGACTACAAGCCGGACCTCTACCCCCTCGACGGCAAGACGATCGAGATCAACACGAAGGGCCGCGGCGGCACGCGCAACGAGGGCCGGGTGGTCGGGCCGAAGTGGCAGTTCAAGCAGTACGGCGAGTGCGGCAAGTGGGTTTCCGACCTCTTCCCGAACATCGGTGGCTGCGTCGACGACATCGCCTTCATTCACTCGATGACCGCGGACGCGCCGCTTCACGGCTCGGCCATGCTGCAGATGAACAGCGGCCGCATCCTCTCCGGCAGTCCCGCTCTCGGCTCCTGGGTGAACTACGGCCTGGGCACCGAGAACGAGAACCTGCCCGGCTTCGTCGTCATGCTCGACCCCACCGGCGGGCCGATCAGCGGCGCCAAGAACTGGTCGAGCGGTTACATGCCGGCCAGCTACCAGGGCACGGTGATCCGGTCGAGCGGTACGCCCATCCTGGCCCTCGATCCGCCCCCCGGCATGTCGCGCGAGGCGCAGCGCCGGCTGCTCGACCGCCTCCGCGAGTACAACGAGGAGCACGCGGCGACCCGCACGGAGAACAGTGAACTCGCGGCTCGCATCGCCAGCTACGAGCTCGCCTACCGGATGCAGCAGCACGCGCCGGAGGCGGTCGACCTCTCCGGCGAGTCGGAGGAGATCCGCGGCCTCTACGGTCTCGACCAGGACCGCACGAAGGACTTCGGCCGCCGTTGCCTCCTGGCGCGTCGCCTGGTCGAGCGCGGCGTACGCTTCATCCAGGTCTACTCCGGCGGCAACCACAACGACAACAACTGGGACGCCCACGGCGATCTGGTCAAGAACCACGAGTACCACGCCGGCGGCACGGACAAGCCGATCGCCGGGCTGCTCCGGGACCTGAAGCAGCGCGGTCTCCTCGACAGCACGCTGGTCATCTGGGGCGGCGAGTTCGGCCGCCAGCCCACGGCCGAGTACGCGGAGGGAACGGGCCGCGACCACAACGCCTACGGCTTCACGATGTGGATGGCCGGCGGCGGGATCAAGGGCGGCGTCAGCGTCGGCGAAACGGACGAACTCGGCAACCGGGCCGAGGTCGACCGCTTCCACGTCAAGAACCTCCACGCGACGATCCTCCAGCAGTTGGGCCTGGACCCGAACGCCCTCTCGTACTTCCACGCCGGCCTCGACCAGAAGCTGGTCGGCGTCGAAGGCGCGAAGCCGATCCACCAGATCGTCGCCTAAGCAGCTCTTGCCTGTGCGTTGGACCGCGGCGGTCGCCTTGTGGGCCTGCGCAGCAAGTGCGGCGCTCGGCCAGCAGACGGTGACGTTCGAGGCCGAGGGGGCTTCGGAGCGGGACCTGCTTGGTGAGCTGGAGCTTCGGATCGACGGGGAGAACGTCGAGATCGAGGGCGTCGCCCGGGCGGAGAGCGGCTGGCAGACGCTCGTCTATGTCGACATGGCGCTGACGACCCCGGGACCGGTGTTTCAGCTTGCCGAGGCGTTGCGCGGGCAGTTGGATCTCCTGCTCGCGACCGGCAGCCTGGAGATCGTGGTGGCGGATCCCCTGGCGAGGACGATTCTTCCGCCGACTCGGGATCGCGATCTGGCGGAAGCCGCGCTGGACCGCCTCGCCACGGGCGAAGAGGCGGCAAGCGCACTGGTCGAGAGACGGCGCCTGTTCGCCAGCGAGCGGGACATCGAGATCTCGAGGGCCCGGCGGCAGACGGCGGCGGGCGGTGACCTGGAGTCCGAACTCGAAGCCGTGCTGCAGCAGATGGCGACGGACGCGATCCGCGACGAGGCGGCGATGCGTCGAAACCAGATCGACGAAATCGTCTCGTTCCTGGCGGCGCGGGAGGACCTGAGGCGTGAAGCCCAGCCGGATGCGGAAGCCGGCGCTGATGAAAGGCCTGGCACCCGCCGACACTTCGTCCTGCTGGCCGATGGACTGGTCGCGGATCCGTTGAGCTACTACCTCGAACTCGTGCCGACGGCCGGCGCGCTCGCCGTCGAAGCGGCGACCATGCCCAGCCTCCGTCCGGTCGCGCAGACGGCGGCGGCCTTCGGCTGGACCGCGGCGCCCGTCGCCTTCGCCGGGGGCGACGACGGCGACGGCCTCAACATCCGTTCGAACGAGGTGACCGTCGGCTTCACGTTGCGCTTCAACCGACCGCGTTCCGGCGACACGCAGACGGTCGAGGAAGAACTGGGCCTCTTCGTGCAGCCGACCGACTGGGCGGTGGCCGCCGACGCCACGGGCGGCGAGGTGCTGCTGAACGAGGTCGCCATCGCGGACTGGATCGAGCGGCTCCCCCGCCGCTTCGAGGCGAACTTCGACCTGCCGGACGGGACCGCTGCCGCCGGTTCGTTCGACCTGAGCGACGGCGCCGGCGAGCGTGAAATCAACGCGCCGACCGTCACTCCGGGAGCGGGTTCGCCCGACGAGGTCGCCGAGGTAAGACTGCGGCGCGCCTTCGAGGGCGAACTCGACAGCGAGTTCGAAGGCGGCGACGCCGGAGTCGAGGTCGTGGCGTCGATCCGGATCGAGTCGGCCGCGCCTGACCGGGTTGTCGGCCGGCTGACAAGCACCATCGTGCCACCGGCCGGCTCGCCGCCTGCCGACGCCTCGACGTGGAGGGTCAGCACGGGACTCCACCGCGAGGACGGCAGCGTCGTCACCAGCCACGGCGTTCCGTTCGGCGCCCCCGGAGCGGAAACCCTGACCTTCGAACGACCGCTTCAGCTTCCGCCCGGCACGGACTCGGCGATCGTCCTGGCCGAGAATCTCCGCGACGGACGCTGGGGCTACGCCGTGGTCGACTTCCTCGACCTCGTGGAACAGGCGGTGGACTCCGGCGCGACGACACGAGAGCGGGCGATCAGCCTCCGGCCGGAGGACCCCCTCAACCGCCGCGGCCGCGCCACGTTCGTGGCCGAGGTGCTCGACCCCTTCACCGACCAGGTCGAACGGGTCGTCTTCTACTTCAACGGCCGGCGGGTCGCGGCCCGCAACCGGGCGCCCTACCGGGCGCGGATCGATCTCGGCCGCGGCGACCGCCTCGGCCGGGTCGAGGCGGTCGCCTTCGACGCCGGGGACAGGGAACTCGACCGCCACGAACTCCTGGTCAATCAGCCTCCGCATGCGTTCTGGGTCCGCATCACCGAGCCCGGGGAAGGACTGCTCGCCGGACCGGTGGAAGTCGCCGCCGAGCTCAAGCTGCCGCGCGGCGGCCGCCTGATGGAGATGCGCTTCTTCGTCAAGGACCGGCTGGCGGGTACGGCGACCGAGGCGCCGTTCCGCCGCGAGGTGTTGGTACCGGTCGGCGATCCGGAGTCCTACCTGCGGGTCGAGGCCCAGTTGACGGATGGGCGGATCGCCGAGGACGTCCTGTTCCTGAGCCGTCCGGGCCTCTCCGCTCGCATCGGAGTCGAACTGGTCCAGCTCTACGTCGTCGCCACCGACCGTTCCGGGCAACCGGTAAGGGATCTGACGGCCGCCGACTTCGCCGTCTTCGAGGACGACCGCGCCCAAGAACTCGAGTCCTTCCGGATCGCGTTCGACCTGCCGCTCACCCTGGGGCTGGCGATCGACACCTCCAGCAGCCTGTTCCTCCGCATGCCCGACGTGAAGCGGGCGGCCGTCGAGTTCCTCGAGTCGCTCGAGCCGAGGCGCGACCGCGCCTTCCTGGTCGGCTTCGGCACCGAACCACGCCTGGTCCGGGCCGCCACCTACAACCTGAACTCGGTGCGGGGCGGCATCGGAGCGCTCAGGCCGCGCGGCCGCACCGCCGTCTGGGGCGCGTTGTCGCTGGCCCTGGATCAACTCGAGGGCCTGCGTGGCCGCAAGGCGCTCGTCGTCTTCTACGACGGCGACGACGAGGACTCCGACGCCGCGTTCCGGCAGAGCCTCGAACAGGCGCGACGCGCCCGGGTGCCGGTCTACCTGGTCCTGATGAACGACGAGGCGGCGCGCACCGACGGCCGGAGCTTCAGCACGCGCACGTTCGTCAGCAAGCTCGAGCGGATGGCGAAGGCGGGAGGCGGCCGCGTCTACTACGTCCGCCACGACGAGGACCTGGAGCCGATCTTCGACTCGATCAGCCGCGAACTCCGCAGCCACTACCTCCTGACCTACTACCCGAAGGAGGAACCGGGCGGTCCCAACTGGCGCGAGGTCAGCGTGGAGCTGGACCGTAGCGGCGTCGTGGCCCGGACGATCGAAGGGCGGGAAGTAAGGTAGAAGGGAGATGCTCTCCGCCTGCTCGCGGAACGGCCTGCTGCCGGCCGCCGCTGCGCTAGTCGCCGTTCTCTCCCCCGCCGCTGGCGCGGCCCAGGTGCTGAACCGCGACGCTGAGATCATCTTCCAGGTCGAATCCTCGACCTCTCCCCGCCAGCTCGACAGGCGGAGCGTCGAGATCCTGGAGAACGGGCAAATCAGGGAAGTCCTGGCGGTCGAACCGATCGAGGAGCGCTGGCGAGTCGTCGTCTACTTCGACCTGCCGGGCTCGACACCCGAGGGGATCGAGGCCGCGGCCGCAGCGGTGGGGAACGCGGCCGATGCTCTGGTGACGCTCGGCGACGTCGAACTGATCACCGCCGACCGGATCGCCGAGGTCGAACTTCCACCGACCGCGAACGCCGGGCTGGTGCGGGCGGCCGCCGAGGCGGTCGGCGCCCGCGCCGGCGCGGCGGGCGCCCTGTTCGAGCAGCGCCGGGAGATGCGCGCGGCCGCCGACGAACGCTCGGGCGACCCGGAGGCGGACGCGTTGCGCACCGCCGACCTGCTTGAGGGATTCCTGCTGGAGCTCGACACCCTGCGCTGGCAGCGAGCGAACCTGCTCGAATCGCTCGAGTCGCTCGGTGACGCCTCCTGGACCGGTGGGCCGCCGCGGGTGCTGTTCCTCGTGCGCGACGCGACCGACCTGGACGCGGACGCATTCGCTGAGGAGTTGCTGGGCGAGCCCATTCCCGCGTTCGAACGCGCGGCCCTGAGTGAGCAGCAACAGCAACGCAGCCTGGCTCGAACCGTCGCGGCGCTCGGATGGCGCGTCCATGCCCTTCAGCTCGCGCCGGCGGCCGGAGAGGTCGACGGTCTCCTGCCCGGAAGACTCCAGTCGGCCCGGGAGTTCGTGGCGGCCAGCGGCGGCGAGGTGCTCGCCGAGAGCGGCGCGATCGCGCCCGCGCTCGAGCGGCTGCAGGCGTCCTGGCGGGTTCGCTACCGCTCGTCCGGCCCCCGCGACGGCGCCACCCATCCGGTCGACGTCCGCATCGCCTCGACTACTGCGTCCGGCGGACCTCCACCGGACGTCTCGGCGCGCCGCTGGGCCACCGTCGCGGCGCCCGCGGACCTGGTCGCCCTGCGCGCCAACCGCGCGCTCGACGCCCTGAGCCGGGATGGCGACGGCGCCACCGGCGATGGCAACGGCGAACTCGCCGTCCGGGGCGTCCTGCTGCCCCAGGGCATCCAGTCGGCCACGGAGGGTGCGCCCGCCGAGTTCGTCACGCTCGACGGGCTCGCCACCGTCGGCGCCAATCCCCCACCCTCCAGCGACGCACTCCGGCTCACGGTCTACGGCCGCGGCCTGGACGCGCCGGCCTTCCTGCTTCAACGCGCGGGAACCGGAGCCGACCTCAGGAGAGGAACGTGGCGCTTCCGCACTCTCTTCGACCTGCCGGTAGCCATCGACGAACTCGTCCTGATGGTCGAAGACCTGCGCAACGACCGCTGGCAGGTCGAGTTCCTCGACATAGCGTCAAGCCCCATCGATGACCGCAGCGACATGGAGTTGCTGGTGCCGGAGCCAGTCGCCGGTTCGCTCACGGCCGCCCCGATCGAGGCCGAGATCCTCGCGGCGGCCAGGACCGCCGCCCGCCGGGCCGGCTGGGCTGGCGGAAAGCGGGAGAACATCCTCGACCCCGCGGCCGGCTCCAGCCTCGTGCGTCTGATCCCGCCCCGCGGCGAGCGGTCGGGGCTCAGCGGCAGGAAGTCGTTCAGCACGGTGACCACGAGCGACGTCGTTCGACGGGTGGAGTTCTACCTCGACGGCGAACAGGTCTTCGACGACCGACGGAAACCGTTCCAGACCACGATCGACCTGGGGCCGGAGGCGCTGCCCCACACCATCCGGATCGTCGCTTACGACCGCTCGGACCGCTGGCTGGGCGAGGACGAACTGACGATCAACGAGCGGCAGAGACGGGTCGGAGTCGGGATCGCGGCAGTGGAGGCGCAGCCCGGGGGCCGCTACGCCGTCGAGGCCCGAGTCGAGCTGACCCGCGGCCGGGCTCTCGACCGGGTCGAGTTCTACCGCAACGACCGCCTCGCGGCTACCTTGACCCGGCCTCCGTTCCGCACCGTCCTGCCCGGACCCGCAATCCCGGGCGCCGACTTCGCCCGCGTTGCCGTCCATCTGGACGACGGCACGATGATCGAAGACGTGGAGTTTCTCTCCTCCGATACGCCCATGGCCGAAACGGTGGTCAATCTGGTCGAGGTCTACGTCGTCGTCAACGACGAAGAGGGCAAGCCGATCACGACCCTCGAGGCCGACGATTTCGTGCTGCGGGCCGGTCGACGCGAAATCCCGATCGAGCGCTTCGCGGTCGCCGAAGACGTGCCTCTGGTGCTCGGCCTGGCCGTCGACAGCTCCCAGAGCATGTGGGCCCTGATGCCGGATACGCGTCGGGCGGCGGCGCGCTTTCTCGGCAACACCCTGAGTCAGATCGACCAAGCGTTCCTGGTCGACTTCGACACCCGGCCGCGCCTGCTCTCGGACACCACCGCCGATGTCGGCGAACTGATCAGCACCCTGGGGCAGATCCAGGCAGACGGGCAGACCGCCCTCTACGACGCCATGCAGTTCTGCCTGGTCCATCTCGCTCGCGACCAGGGCCGGCGCGCCCTGGTCGTGTTGACGGACGGCGACGACTACGGCAGCCAGAGCAGCTACCGGCGGACGTTCAGGACGGCCGGGAACACCGGCGTGCCGATCTACGTCATCTCGATGAGCCAGGGCGAGGACCGTTGGGGACGCGGTCCCCGCAAGCTGGACCTGGAAGCGATCACGAAAGCGAGCGGCGGACGCGTGTACTACGTCGCGAGCATGGACGCCGTGCTCTGGGCCTACGGACACATCGGCGAGGAACTGCGCAGCCAGTACATGCTCGGCTACGCCACGAGCGAGCCGCTGACTCCCCGCGAGGTGCAGTCCATCAAGGTGGAGCTGCGGAACGAGCGGCAGGACCGCGAAGTGCGGATGACCGTCGGCCGCGGCCGCGGCTGACCTGCACGACTCCGCTGGGTGCGCGGGTCTTCTGACCCGCTGCCGCCGAAGGCGGCTTCGAATCGCCGGCCGAAGGCCGACCTCTCTTCCGCCTACGGCTCGGCGACGACCGGGTTTTCGAGCACCCCCAGCCCGTCGATCTCGATCCGTACCGTGTCGCCGGCGACCAGGAACTTCGGCGGCTTGAAGGCAAGGCCCACGCCCGCCGGCGTGCCCGTGCTCACCACGTCGCCCGGTTCGAGCGTGCACATGGTCGAAATCGTCTCGACCAGCTTCGGGCAGTCGAAGACGAGCTCGCGCGTGTTCGAGTCCTGGCGCAACTCGCCGTTGACCCAGGTGCGGATGCCGAGCGCGTTCGGATCCTCGACCTCGTCGGCGGTCACCAGCCAGGGCCCCATCGGACCGTGGGTGTCCCAGCCCTTGCCGAGGATCATCGTCGGCGAGCGCCGCTGCCAGTCGCGAACGGAGACGTCGTTGACGATCGTGTAGCCGGCGATGGCGCCGGCCGCGTCTTCCGCGGCCACGCCCCGGCAGCGGCGGCCGATGACGAAGGCGAACTCGCCCTCGTAGTCGACCGCGGAGGACGCCCGCGGGATGTGGATGTCCCCTCCCGGCCGGTTGACGCAGGTCACCTGCTTGTTGAAGACGGTCGGGAACTCGGGGAGCTTCTGTCCGGTTTCCGCCGCGTGGTCGGCGTAGTTCAGGCCGATCGCGAAGAACTTCCGAGGCTTCGGGACCGGCGCCAGGAGCTGCTGCTCGGCCAGTGCAACCCGTCCGTCGCCGGAGTCGACGGCGCGGCGGGCCGCCTCCATCGCTTCGTCGCCGGCGGCAAGGAAGCGACACATGCCACGCGGCAGGTCCGGCGCGGCGACGCTCAGATCGACGACCGTCTCCTCGTCCGCCAGCACGCCGATCGCGGATCGCCCGTCGCGCAACAGGGAAAGCAGCTTCATGGGCTGGCCTCCGCCGCCGCCTCAGGCAACGCCAGGGCGATGATCTCCGCCTTCTCCGCGCCGCCGACCGCGAGGGCGATGTACTGGCGCCCGCCGATTTCGTAGGACATCGGCGTGCCGCTTGGGGACGCGTCGAGGTAGACCTGGTGGATCACCTCGCCGGTCTTCTTGTCGTGCGCCCGCAGGACGGAGACCTCATCGGCCCCGCCGCCGCCGGTCAGTCCCGGCGCGCCGCCCTGGGCCTGGAAGAGCAGCGTCTTCGTCAGCAGGGGACCGGCCGCCGGCGGCCCGCCGAGGGGACCGGGATCCTCCCCGCTGATCTGTTCGACCTGCCGCCGCGGCCCGTCGCCAAGCGGCCTCATCCAGGCGTGCTCGCCGGTGTTCAGGTCAATCGCCGTCATCCGGCCGTAGGGCGGCCTGGTCAGGGGCAGACCCTCGGGACCCTGCAGGAAGAAGCTCTCGACCCCGCTCATGCCACGCACGTAGCGGAAGTTCGAGCGGGCCCCGTCCGGCTCGACCAGCTTGACGACCATCGGCCCCGTGAACGACGGGATGTAGATCGTGGACGTTTCGGGATCGACCGCGGCGCCGTACCAGTTCGCGCCCCCGCCCCACCCCGGCAGCAGCAGGGTCCCCTGTAGCGAGGGGGGCGTGAACAGCGGCCCGTACACCCACTTGTCGCGGATCTCCTTGGCCGCCTCGTGCAGTTCGGGCGTGAAGGAGATCAGCATGTCGTCGCTCTCGAAGCCCTGGTGCTCGTAGGGTGCCGGCTTGGTCGGGAACGGCTGAGTCGGCGAGGTGCGCTCACCGGGAACGTCCGTCTGCGGCACCGGCCGCTCCTCGATCGGCCACACGTGTTCGCCGGTCGCACGGTCAAAGACGTAGATGAAACCCTGCTTCGTGATCTGGGCGACCGCCTTGATCTCCTTGCCGTCGACCGTGATGTCGACCAGGTTCGGCGCCGCCGGCACGTCGTAGTCCCACAGGCCGTGGTGGACGAACTGGAAGTGCCACACTTTCTCGCCGGTGTCGGCGTCGAGGCAGACCAGGCTCTCGGCGTATAGGTTGTCGCCGAGGCGGTGGCCGCCGTACCAGTCGTTCGTCGGCGTGCCGATCGGCAGGTAGACGTAGCCGAGCTCCGGGTCGCCGCTCATCACGGTCCAGACGTTCGTGTTGCCGCTGTACGTCCAGGACTCGTCTTCCCAGGTCTCGACGCCCGGCTCGTCGCCCTGGGGAATCGTGTGGAAGATCCACTTCTGCCTGCCGGTCCGAGCGTCGAAGCCGCGCACGTGTCCCGGAGGCATCTCCTTCCGGGTCGGACCGTCGAAGATCGAGGAGCCGACGACGACCGTGTCGCCGATGATCATCGGCGCCGAAATGACCGAGTAGATCCGGCGCTGGACGGACCGCCCGAGCCCCTCCGTCAGGTCGACCTTGCCGCCCTCGCCGAAGTCGCCGACCGGCTCGCCGGTGTGGGCGTCGATCGCCCAGAGGTAAGCCTGGTTCGTCGGCATCAGGATCCGCGCCTGCTCGCCGTCCGTCCAGTAACCGACGCCCCGGTGGTTGTAGCCGAGGTTCGTCGGCCGGCTCGTGCGCCAGTCCTCCGTGTCGAACACCCACTTCTGCTCGCCGGTCTCCCCGTCGATCGCGGCCACCTGTCCGAACGAGGTCGCTGCGTAGAGCGTGCCGCCGACCATGAGCGGGGTCACCTTGTAGGCGCCCGGCCTGAGAAACCGTGCCCGGTCCGCCGCCTCGGCATTGTCGGGAGACTCCCAGCGCCATGCCAGCTCGAGGTCGGCGACGTTGTCCCGGTCGATCTGCTCGAGCGCCGTGTACTTCGTGCTGCCGTGGTCGCCGCCGTAGGACGGCCAGTCGCCGGCGCCGACGCCGTGCTGGGCCCAGGCCGTTGCCGGCGCCAGGGCCAGCAGCGTCGGAATCAGCGTCGACGTCGCGGGTCTTCGATGTGATCTGGTCAAAGGGCCTCTCCTTCGGTCGTTGCGCGGCCGCGCGATCATACCGGCGGCAAGCTGCGCAACGGCCGCCCATCTTCTGTACGGCAACGAACGCCACAAGTTCGTGCCATATGCTTCCCCTTCACCGACCGACCGTTCGGACGCTTCCACGACCAACCCGATGCGCACCGCCACCGTGATCGCTCCGGCGATGGCCGCGCTCCTGGCTCTGGCCCCGGCGCCGGGGGCAGGCCAGGACACGACCAGCGATCCACGGCTGCCGGAGGCCTCGCGCCGGCTCCAGCAGTACATCCGCATCGACACGACGAACCCGCCAGGCAACGAGAGCGAGGCGGTCGCGTTCTTCGCGGACATCTTCGAGCGCGAGGGCATTGCCTACGAGACCGTCGAGCCCGAGCCGGGCCGCGGCAGCATCTGGGCACGGCTCGAGGGGGGCGAGGCCCCCGGCATCATCCTGCTCCACCACATCGATGTCGTACCGGCCGATCCGCGATTCTGGAACCACGATCCGATGTCCGGAACCTACGAGAACGGCTACCTCAACGGCCGCGGCGCCCTCGACACGAAGGGCCTGGGCATCATGCACCTGGAGGCCTTCCTGGCCCTCGCCCGCTCCGGAGCGCCTCTCGAACGCGATGTCATCTTCATGGCTACGGCCGACGAAGAGGCCGGCGGAAAGCTCGGGGCCGGCTGGATCGTGCGCAACCGCCCGGACGTGCTGCAAGGGGTCGGTCTCGTGCTCAATGAGGGCGGCAGCGGCCGGGTCCTGGGCAACCGGGTCGTCTTCAGCGTCGAGGTGACCCAGAAGGTGCCGATGTGGCTGCGCCTGAACGCGGTCGGCCCCGCCGGCCACGGCTCGAGCCCGTCCACCCGCAGCGCGGTGACGGATCTGGTCGAGGCGCTTGAGCGCCTCCGCCAGGACCCGTTCGCCCCCCGCATCGTGCCCGCGGTCGGCGACTTCTTCCGGGACCTGGCGGAACTCGAGTCCGCGGCGGCCGAACTCGCCGACCCGGAGCGCCTGATCGCGGAACCCGATCGTCTCGCCGCGCTGCACCGGACGAACCCGATGCTCCACGCGCTCACCCGGAACACCTGCGCCGTCACGAGGCTCCAGGCGTCGAGCAAGATCAACGTCGTCGCCCCCGCGGCGACCGCGGAACTCGACTGCCGGCTGCTTCCCGACCAGGGAGCCACGCGCCTTCATTCGTGAGCTCAGGAAGCGCCTCGACCAGCCGTCCGTGTCGATCGAAGTCCTGCTCTCCTTCAAGGCGGCCATCTCCCCGACCGACACGGACCTCTACCGCGCCATCGAAGCCGTCACCGCCCGCCGCTTCCCCGGCTCCACGGTCATGCCGGCGGTCACCGCCGGCTTCACCGACAGCCACTTCTTCCGCGACCTCGGAATCGTCGCCTACGGCTTCTCGCCGGCGGTCATCCCGGGCAGCGACCAGGGCGGAGTCCACGGCAACAACGAGCGGATCTCGGTCCAGAACGTCGAGCGCGGCTGGCGGACGATGCTCGACCTCCTGGAGACGATCGCCGTCGCGCCCGAACAGCGGCCGACATCGGCGTTGGGGGCTACTCCAACCGCCGGCGGCCAGCACTGAACCACTGGGTGCGCGGGTCTTCTGACCCGCATCAAGCGCGATGCCGCGAAGCGGCGAGCCCGAGCTGACAGCTAGGATGCGTCAACCATGAACATCCTCTCCCGCATCGTCCTCGCATCCGCCCTCCCCCTCATCCTCGCCTGCTCCACCGCCGAACCCGCGGACCCCTTCCTCGTCCAGACCGACGCCGGCCCCGTCCGCGGCTTCACCCCCGAAGGCAGCGACGACATCGCCGCCTTCCTCGGCATCCCCTTCGCGCAGGCCCCCGAAGGCGACATGCGCTGGCGACCTCCCATCGCGGTCGAGACCTGGACGGATCCCCTCGAAGCCAGCGAGTACGGCCCCATCTGCCCGCAAGGCCGCGCCCAGCTACCCCAGAGCGAGGACTGCCTCTACCTGAACGTCTGGACGTCGGCCGACCGCTCCGGCACGGACGCCATGCCGGTCATGGTCTGGATCCACGGCGGCGGCTTCCGCGCCGGCAACGGCCGGCTGGGCGAAGCCCCCGCGACCGGCCGCGGCACAGGTCTCGCGCGACGCGGCGTCGTCGTCGTCAGCATCCAGTACCGGCTCGGCGCCCTCGGCTTCTTCGCCCACCCGGCCCTGGCCGCGGAGGCGGCGGCTTCCGGCGAGCCCGAAGGCAGCCACGGCGTGACCGACATGATCGCCGCCCTCGACTGGGTGCAGCGGAACGCCGCGGCCTTCGGCGGCGATCCGGATCGCGTGACGATCTTCGGCGTCTCGGCCGGCGGGATGGCCGTGAACACCCTGATGAGCACTCCCGCGGCCGACGGCCTGTTCCACCGTGCGATCGCCCAGAGCGGCTACGGCACCTGGCGGCTCCCCCACCTCAGCGAGTCGCGATGGGGGCTGCCTTCGGCGCGCGACATGGGTGCGGCGCTGATCGCCGAGGCCGGCTTCGAACTCGGCGACGAACCCTCGGCCGCCGACCTGCGCGCCCTTTCGTTCGAGGAACTCAACACCCTCGGCACCGGCTTCTGGGTGCCGATCACCGGCGCCATGCTCCCTGAGGAGCCCGGCATCGTGTTCGCACGCGGCGAGCAGCACGACGTCCCCTACATCACCGGCGGCAACAGCTTCGAAGGGACGATCTTCCGCGCCTTCGCGATGACGCCCGGCGACTACTTCGCCACCTTCGGCGAACGAGAAGAGCACGCGCGAACCCTCTACGGGGCGGACGCAAAGGCCGATACCGACGCCGAGCGAGTCGCCGCCGCCACCTCGTTCGGCGACCAGCGCTACGTCATCTCCGCCCGCTACCTCGCGGAACAGATGAAGACCGTCTCCTCGCCAGCGCGCACCTACTACTTCCGGTTCGTCCCCGAGGCGCAGCGCCAGGCGTTCCCCGGCGCCCCCCACGGTTCCGAGGTCTCCTACGTCTTCGGCGATCCGGGTGAGCCCGGATCGGAGACCTACCGCGGCGACGACGGCGCCGCCCTCGCCGACGCGATGGCCGGCTACTGGACCCGTTTCGCCGCCACCGGCGACCCGAACGGCGACGGCGCCCCGGAATGGCCCAAGTACGACGGCGACAGCGATACCTGGATGGTGCTCGATGCCCCGGAGCCCAAGGCCGTTCCAGGAGTCATCAAGGAAAAGCTGGACCTGCTGGAGGCGGTGTACCTGGAGCGGGTCGGCGGGAGGTAGCGTTCGGCCGTCGCGGAGCGGCGCATCTCATCCGTCGCGGCCCTTCAAGGTCTTCAACGAGCCTTCCTTCACGAAACGCCGCATACACTGACCGGCATAGCGTTTCGTGACACCGAGCTCCGCCGCAACCTCAGCTGGCCCGACCGGACGACAGGCCAGTTCAGACGCAAGAAAGCAGAACGCCGAACGTATACGATCCCCCAAAGCTCGGCTCGCGGGGCCGCCCGCCCCCCTGCCAGGCGCTGTCCCGGCAAAGAGATCCGTCTGTCGGGCGACGAACGCCGGCCGCTTGCTACCGGTTCGGATCAGCGAACCGTCGCTCTCGAGACGCGCCAGCCACATCCTTGCGTCAGCACGGGAGATCCCGAACTCGACCGCCACTTCGGCAGGGGTCATGGGAACGCAGAGAAGTCGCCCGACTGCGCGCTCGACCACGAACCAGAACAACTCCTCCAGAGTTGCGTCCCGCTCCAATTCGGCCAACGACGCGGGCGCCGATAGCGATTCTTGCTCCGCGGCGGCGACGTAAAGCGCTTCGACCTTCGGTCGACGCCGGCGCCTTCTCGACTTCCGACTCAACGCCCCGGTACCCCGTGGCAGCCGCCCGGCATCACCGCTTCGTCCCGGCGGTGGGCGGCAGCCGTCAGCAGCAGGATGGCCATCGTGCTCGGCTGAAGCCAAGCCCGGCACAGGCGATCCGGCGGCGTGCCGTTGGTTATGAGCGCGCCGATGAGGATGTTCGTATCAAGGACGATTCGCACGCGCGGCTGCCGCTTCGTCGTCGATGAGCGCCGTCAGGTCCTGCCGACTCTCCGTGCTCAGGCATTCCTTGATCCGGCCCACCGCGAGGACCGAAGAGAGGATCGTGAGCACGGCCGAACCGACGTTTCCCGGAGGTTGCGCCGCCCCGCGGGAGTCGATGCCCGCGACCCGCGCCGGTTCGATCTCGGCCAAGGCGCCGGCCAGCGCCTCGCTCATCCGCAACTCGACGGTCACCTCGGAGTCGGACTGTCCGGCGAGGTGAACGACCCAGTGGCCTGGAGACGGTTGAAGGACGGTAGCCACGACGGAACAACTCTACATCGGCGTCCAGTACTGCGGCCCTGCCGCTTCAAGCCAACAACGCCTTGAACACTCCGTCCGTCGCGTCCCGATAGAACTCGATGTTCACCTTCGTCCACAACTCGTCCGGCAACGAGTCGAGCTGACGACGAGCGCTCACGGGCATGAGCAGGGTCGCCGCGCGCTTGTCGACGGCGAGCTCGGCTATCGCGACGGCATCGCGCACGATGTCGAGGCTGCCGCCGAGGTTGAGCGGCCCGACGAGGATGGCGCCGCCGCGGGTTCCGCGGTCGAGCAGCGCGCCGACGCAGGCGGCAAGCACGGGCATGCCGAGGCCCGTGCCGGACTTGTCGGCGTCGAACGGGCGAAGCTGGACCTGGTACTCGAACTCGCGCGGGTCCCGGTGGCCGACGAGTTCCTTCGCGGCGCGGTAGAGGTTCTGCTCGCCGACCCGCACGCTCTGCCGGAATGGGGGCGCCGTTGGGTGGTTGAGAATCTTCACGCCGCTGCCGGGTCCCACGGCTACTTCGACGCGGTAGAGACCGGCGCCGGTCTCGCCGGTCCCCGGCCCCACCGCCCAGACCTGACCGGGCGGCAGGGGATCGCTGTCGATGGCTTCGTCGCTGTGCAGTTCGGGCGTCGCGACAAACTGCTCCACTCCGTCGACGCCCATCGTGAAGGAGAAGTGCGTGTTGCGGAACTCGCCCACCAGGCAACGCTTCTGCTGCTCCTTCACGCGCCGTCGCGATTCGAGCGCGAGCCGAACGATCCACTCCAGGTCCTCGTCCTGGATCTCCATCGCGGGGTCGGGGAACAGGAGCTTGAGCAGGCCCGAGCAGCTCTTGTTGACCGCCTCGATGTCCCGTCCGCTGAGCGCACCGCCCCAGAAGACGCGGTTCTGGAGCACGCTCAAACGGCTCTTGTCCCGAAGCTGATTCCAGCACTCGCTCAGGAAGTCGCTCACGAGCCCGAAGTGGTCCGTCAAGTGGTCGTCGGGGTTCAGCTTCGGGAAGTCCCAGCCCGGCGCGTAGGCGTGAATCCGGTCGTGAAAGGCCGTGTCGTCCCGCATCTCCTTCGGCAACGGACTGAGCAGGTGGCCGATCCGCTGCTGCTGCTCGACGTCCACGTCGAAGTTGCCCACCATCACGATGCCGCCGTCGGCCCGGATGCTCTCCTTGCCGCGGCTGAACTCGCCCGAGGCCATGTAGCCCTTCATGATGTTCACACCGTCTTTCTGATCGAACGACACGCCGGAGACCTCATCGAAGCACACGACGTCGTACTGGCAGACGAGTCCCCGCTGGCCGTTCGCCATGTTGACGAACATCTTGGCCACGGTGGCCTTGCCGCCCGAGAGCAGGTGCGAATACGGCGAGATCTGCTGGTAGATGTGGCTCTTGCCGGTCCCGCGGGGACCCAGCTCCACCAGGTCGTAGTTCCGCTCGACGAAGGGGACCATCCGCAGCAGGGCGACCCGCTTGGCACGGTCGTCGAGCGAAGCCGGTTCGAGGCCCACGGACCGAATCAGGAAATCGCGCCATTCGTCCGTCGAGAAACTCTCGCGGCCGCGGGCGAACGCCTCCAGAACCCGCGCGTCGGCCATCTGAATCGGGCGCAGGGATTCGATCCGGAACGGGTTCCCCCGGCCGTCGGCGGCGACCACCGCGTCGTACTCCAAAGTGACCTCGGCGTAGAAGCCGTCCGTCAGCATCCGTTCGTTGTCCGTGACGATCGAGTCCGCGACATCGACATCGCGCAGCCCCAGGCTCGGCAGTTCGGCCACGTAGCGATCGTTCTTTGCGTCCAGCCGCGCCCGAACCACGTCGATCAGCTTGACCGAGCCGTCCTCACGAGCACGCGACTTGAACACTTCCTGGTCGGTGGGCCGCACCGTCCGGCCTTCGAGTTGCTGCTGAACGACGACGAGACCCTCCTCGATTTCCTCCGCATCGACGCTCGCGCAGTAGCGGCCCAGCAGGAACTCGACGACGTAGGTAGGCACCGGATACTGGCGGGCGTAGCGCCGAACCAGGTCCTTGCGCACCAGATAGCCCGGAAAGGCGTCCGCGGCGAGCTCATCCAGACGGTCCATCTCCAGGTTCAGCGAGTTCACGAGTCCTCTCCCACAGCCGTATCGCGGCGGTCGAGAATCCGACCCTCGTTATCGACAAGGACGAGAACGAGCCGCGAAGATTGGTGTTCGTCGGAGGCAAGCAGGAGGCTGGCCGAGCCGTCGGCCTCCACGGACTTGGCGGCAAGCGCCACGGACCTGTTCAGGTCATCCCTCAGCCGGAGGTCGGCGCTCACCGTGCCGCCCTCGACGGCGGCCTCGACCACGCAGCGGAATCTCAGCCAGGCGATCCGCTCGATGCGCGCCGACGGGCCTGCGCCAGGGGCCGATCTCACGACGAGGTCCGGCAGCAGGCATTCCTGGACACTGAGGCCGCCGTGCGCGTACACCACGTTGCGGCGGAAGGCGGCGGCGCCGCGAGCCGCAGCGAAACGCTCGTCCGGGTTCCAGTGCCAGGGCCCGAGGAGCGCGTCCGGCACTGACTCGCCGGCAATCGCCGCGCAGCGGGCGCCGCGGCTCGCCGTCAGGTGCAGCGGCAGATCCACCTTGGGCAAACCGCCCGGCAGTTGCAGCCAGCCGTGGTCGGCGACGATCCGTACCGCTCCCCAGCCGACGTCGAGCAACCGGGCGACGCGATCGGCCAGGTCCTCCAACTCGGCGCCGAGTCGGCGGGAAAAGCCGGCGGCGTCCGTTTCGTGCCCCAGGGCATCGATACGGTCCCACTCCAGCCAGCCGCGGGCCGGGCTGCCAAGCGGCGCATCGAGCGCGCCGCTGCCGAACGTCTGGTAACCGAGCCGCTCGATTGCCGCGCGGAGACTCGTCGCGTCGACTGACCTGCCGGTCGCCTCGAACGCGGGCGCGAAGTCGCCGCCCAGGACGGCGCCGGCGATGGCGTCGGCCGCCGGGCTCACCGCCGGCTTGCCGGTGGCCGTCACGGTCGGCAGCGCCGCCCACCGGCGATCGAGCCGGGCCGCGAAGCCGCGCCCTTCGAGCATCTCACCCAGCGCACGGCCCAGTTCGTAGCGGAGACCGTCGACGAACAGGAGGCAGACGCCTTCGTCGGCCTCGACCGGCGGCTGCTCGCCGCACGACGGCAGCGCCTCGCGTTCGGCCGCGGTCTGGAACGCTCGCGCCGAGTCATCCAGCCAGGGCAGGAGCAGATGCCGAACGACGCCGGCGACGAGTTCCTGGTCGGCGGCGGGCGCGGCGGCCAACGCCTCCCGTGCCGCCGCGTCGGCCTGCCAGCCGCGATCGACGTAGGCGTCGGCGATCTCGCCCGGCGTTCCGCCGCCAAGGGTCGTTCGCGCCTCCCCGGCCAGCCGAGTCAGCGGTCCGACCGCGACCGCCATCGGCGACCGGCCGAGCCGCGCCCACACCCAGTCCCGGCGGGGGCCGTGCTCCTCTTCGAGCGCGAGCAGCGCGCCGCAGGCCGCGTCGTGGTCGAGTTCCGTCACAGCGGCGAGCCTCCGGCGCAGGTGCTCTTCGTCGCTCCCGTTAAGGTGCGGCCAGCGCTCGCGCCCGAACATCGGCACTTCCGTCGGCCGGCTGCGCATCAGCACGTCCGCGACGTGGGGGTAGCTCTCCGGCGCTTCAAGGAAGCGCTCCCACACCCGCGCCCAAGTGCCGTCGCCTCCCGCCAAGCGTTCGCCGGCCACCACGTCGGCATCCGTCTCGGGATCGAGCGCGAGATCCTCGCGGCACTGCGCCCGGAACGCCTCCCACTTCTGCGGCCCGAGCCGCGCCCGCATCGCGGCGCCCTCGCCCATCCACTGCAGCACGTCGCGCAGCGGGTCGGGGCTCAGCATGCGGCGAAAGTCGTCCGCGTCCAGACGCTTGCCTCGCAGCCGCCCGAGCGGGGCGACCGCCGCCTCCCGCAGCGCCTGGAGCATGGCCTCGCTGGTCGCGCGGTCGTCGGCAACGTCCAGCCCAAGCCCCTTGGGCGAAGCGAGAAAGGCGCGGACCGTCCATTCGCGTCCGTTCGGATGCGCCCAGACCACGCCCCGGAAGAGCAGTTCGACGAGGGGCTTCAGCCTGTTCGGACAATCGTCGCCTGCGCGAAGTTCCTGGCGGGAAACGCCGGGCAGATAGAGCACGTGCGGCTGCCCTTCGCCCCGCGGCGCGGCGTCGAGAGCCCCTTCCACGGTGACGCGGAGCCAGATCGCCGGTCCGCTGCCGGCATCGGCGTCGTAGTCGCCCAGGGCGAGGAGTTCCGGCATCCGCTCCCGCAGCGCACCGATGAGCGGCCGCCACTCAGCCTGCGGATCCGGCCAGAGGACGGCGGCCGGCGTCTGGCCGTCGATGGGCTCCGCCCGGAGGCGGAGCGCGGCGGTGAGGCGGTCGAGGACCGTCGCGTCCTCTGGCACTTCGTCAGTCCTCTTCCGGCCCTGCGGCGAAAATCGTCAGGCGGACTTCCGAGTCGTCAAAGAGCTCGTACACCGGCTGCTTGCCGCTGAGTTCTTCGCTTCGCTCGAAGATCGCACTCACGCCCTCGCCGCGACGGTCCATCAGCGTCAATCGGGAGGTCTGAAGATCCGGAATCTCGTCCGGAACGGGGCATCGCGCCAGCAGGCTGGCGACCGTTTCGTTGCGGCTGGCCTGCCGATAGGCGAGCGTGTCGACTGTCAACGTGTTCGGAAGACCGCCGGGCGAGCAGACCTCCAGCCTGTCGGCGAACATCCGCAACCGGATCTTGGACTCCCGAAGCGCGTAGTCCCGGTGGGCCACGGCGTTCACGACCGCTTCGAACACGGCCGTCATGTCGTACTGAGGCACGTCCCTGCGCCCCATCGTCTTGCGCGCCCTGACCTTCTGGTTCCGGGCGACGAAACCGCAGGCCTCGGCGACCTGAAGATCAAGCGGACCTTCGATGTCCCGGGCGTCGAGCTGGTAGTAGGGACTGCCAATGGACTCCCCGACCGACGTGCCCCGGTAGGCGACCGCCTGGATGAGCGCCTGCGGAAGCCACTGCTCCGGGCGAAGGCAGCACAACAGAACCCCGGCGACCGTGGGGCCGAGCCGCTCCCGGTCACCGAGCGCCAGGATCGCCAGCTTGTGGGCGAGCGTTTCTCGGTCGTCTTGAGAGCGTGGACTCCTGAACCGGTCGATCAGGTCGGGATCCAGATCGTCCGGCGAAACGGCCGGAACGACCCGCTCGTCGAACCGAACCAGTCTCTCCTGGCTTCGTTGCTGGAAGAGACGCTCCAGGTACTGCGGGGCCAGTTGTCGCTTCGAACTGCCCACGCGTCGCAGGTAACCACCGGGACTTCGATGCACCAAGAGGCTGCGCTCGACATGGACCCGGAGCACCTGAACGCCCCGACCGGCGGCGTCCGGAAGCTCGTACCAATCGATCTCCGGGTAGAGGGCTGGTTCGATCGAGTCCTGGACCAACTCGGAGACGTAGCGTTCCACGACCGCCTGCCAGTCCGGCTCGATGCCGACGACTTCCCTGGTATCCCGCACGCCCAGGATGACGGCGCCTCCGCCGCCGTTCGCGAAGGCCGCCAACTCGTCCGCCAGTTCGTTCCGGCGGGGACCGCTGATCCGCGAACCCGCGAACAAGACTTCCTTCAGTTCAAGGGAACCGTCCTCTCCCTGATCGATTCGTCGACGAAGGCGTTCCGTAGATTCACGCATGGTCGCTCACTTCCTTCTGGCCGCTTCCCGGCTGCGGCCCGTGCGGGCGTTCCGCCAGGCGCTCGGTGTTTGCCCTCCCCCGAGCAGCTTCCTTCGCCGATCGCGTGTAGTGCAGGTCGTTCCAGCGGCTGCCATCGTACGCGGCGTCAGGCGGCGCGACGTAGTCCACCCGTTCTGCCTCCAAGCCCTGCCCGGGGCAGGAGTAGAACCAGGGGAAGTCCTCCCGCGGGCGAAGCTTCTGCGATTCCTTGCCACGGTCCTTGCCCCACTTGACGTTCGGCTTCACGCGGAGGATGCCGGCGCCCTTCCTGCCACCGGACTGGAGCTCGGCACGCATGAAGGGGCGGATGTTGAGCCTCACGCCATCGTCGAGATTCGGCTCCCAGCCGACGGACTGCTCGTGCAGCGGCCGCCAGCGTACGAAGATGTCGCATGGCGGCTCGCCCTCGAGGATGCGCTCTAACTGGCCCTGCAGGTCCTGGGCAGCGGCGAGGCGGGCGTCCGCCCCTTCCTCGTCAGCCGCTTGGGCGGCTAGCTGACGGGCGATCCACTCGCCGAGATGACGGTACGCGAGCGCCTGGAGGGTTCGGCGGCCTTCGCCGTCCGGGCTGCAGAGGCGGTGACAGTTGACGAGCGCGTGGAAGCCGTCCGGCCGGCCGTCCCAAACGTGCCAGATGAAGGGCCGGCTGTGGAAGAGCTTCACATGCTCGGCGAAGAAGTGGTCCCGCAGCCACGCTTCAAGCGACGCGGCCGGTTTCTTCCTGCTGGCTGCGGAAGCCGCCGCCGACAGGAGTTCCTCCTCCTTCGAAAGCGACCATTCCTCGCCATACGCCGCCGCGAGCAGGAGTCGCAGGCGGTCGGCCGCGGGCGGCTCGCCGGCCGCCGCGTTCAGGCAGACGATGCCGTCTTCGTCCGCGAAGTCGTGCAGTTCCTTGCAGCGCCGGACCCACTCCCTCGACTCGGCAGCCAGCCGCATCTCCGGGGCGAGTTCCGCTGGCCAGCGGTAGCCGAGCAGCCGTGGCACGGCGACGTGGAGCACGGAGGCGCCGGTTCGTAGCGGACCGTGGGCGATCCACTTTGCCTCTTCGTTCCAGATGACTGAACCGCAGGGGTGGCCGTGGAAGAGCCATTGCGTCGGGTCGTCGGAGTAGGGCTCGGGTAGGCCGTTTGGGTACTCCCTGGCTGCGACCTTCTGCCAGTGCGACAGATCGAAGGGGACTTTCGCCAAGGTCGAGTTGGTCACCTTAAGCGTCTGGTCGATTTCTCGCACCGACCTGGGAAACTCGTCCGCTGAGCAAAAGCACCAGATGGCAGGAAGGTCCGCCTCGTGATCCGGTACGACTGCCGCCGTGTTCTTGTCGAACATGTCGCCCGAGTAGAGGGACGAAGACAGTTTGCCCATCAGGCTCACAAGTACTCCGGAACGTCCCCAAGCCATTCTCCCCGCCAGGACGGCCTCGCCCCGTTTTCCTCGCTCTGCCAACAGACCGGACTGACGTTCCCAGAAGACGACCTGCTCCGCGCCGCCAAAGTGGCCCGTGGAGTCGACCGTCGTCTGAAGCGGTTCCCAGTCTCTCCCCGTCCTGATCTCTCGCCCCGGTAGCTCCCAGAACTGCCGAAAGAAGCAAGGCGAGTCTTTGCTGCCAAGCCCGTGAACGCTACTTGCCCTGCTACGCAGAAGGCGATGGGTGGACGGATTCAGTAGTGAGATCCGAGCGTCAGGCGCTTCAAGCTGAGCCCTTTGGGGAACGCTGACGGCACGTTCAGGCAGATCTCCCGACGCCGGTGCCTTGTGGGGACCCGTACACAGCAACTCCGCCTTCTTCCGCGCCGGAATCGACGTCTCGCCGCGCCGCGCCGAGACGTCGACGCCGGCCATCCGCCAGTCGCTGTCCGGCTTCTCGGCGGACAGCACGGTCAACGCCACACTCACGACATGCCCGCTGATCGTCTCGAACGCGCCCGGGCCCAACCGCGCCACGAGCCGCCACGTCCGTTCCCGCAGCAACCGCTCGCGGAGCTTCCGGTAGCTGGTCAGGAACAGCCAGTTCTGCGGCACGACGACGGCTTGCGCGCCGCCTTCGCCGAGCCAGCCGAGGATCCGCGAGACGAACATCGTCGCGATGTCCTTCTTCGCGTCGGGATGGCTGGCGTCGGCGAGTTCTTGCAGCCGCGCGGCCTGCCTGCCGCGCGCGAGGTACGGCACGTTGGTGATGACGAGGTCGTAGCGCCCAGCCAGCAGCTTCGCCGCCACGGCCATACCCTGGGCCGTCACTGCCCGCTCAAGGTCCTCTTCGTCGCGTTCTCGATCCACCGCTCGGAACAGGAGCTCCTCCGCCGCCTCGTAGTCGGCCTGGAACAGACCTCGGCCCAAACGCGCGGGATCGATGAGCGAGCCCAACGTCCGCGCATCCCCAAATAGCTCGTACAGCTTGTCGAGCGCTCCCTCCAGATCCTGGTCGCCCTCGGCCAGCCGCAGCCATTCTTCCTTCGATGCGCTCGGACCCAGACCCGAGCAGGCGATCTGCAGGGGCGGCAGATCGGCCGGCCGTCCAACCATCTTCCACGCCGCCAGCGCCAGGTTGAACGCGGCGATCTGAGTGCAGCGAGCGTCGATCTCCAAGCCGAACAGGTTGTCGCGCAGAACCGCTCGCACCGCCGCTTCGACGGCGAGGCCCTCTTCCTCCATGCGCAGCCGGGCCAGAAGTTCGAGCGCCTCGACCAGGAAGTGACCGCTCCCGCAGCACGGATCGAGCACGCGCAGGTCGGCCACACGATCCGGCCAGCCTTCGAACGCCCCCGCCGCCGGCCGCCAAGGGCCCTTGGCTCTGGGAGCTTGCGACCCCTGCTTGCCCTCGGGCAGGCCGTCGGCGTTCCGAAGAGCTTCACTGGCACCCTGGCCACCGTTCTGGCTTCCCTCTTCAGGGGACCCGCCAACCAGCGGACCTCCGTCGTCCATGGAGTTGGGCTCGCGCACAAACCGCAGATACTCGAAGTCGTAGCCGCCCACGTCGCCCGCGGGCGCAATGCGCACCGCCCTCGCCAGTTCCGACTCGTCGGCGGCATCCCTCGCCAGTTCGGGCCGTTCCGCCAGCATTCTGCCCGCTCGCCAGGCACCCACCGTGTTGTGGAACAGGAACCGCACCATGTACGGCTCGGTGAACAACTGCGTGACGGCCGGCAACTCGTCCGCGCCGATCTTCACCTCCGATCGATTCACGGCGTCTTTGCGGTCCGTCTGCCAGAACTGGTACGTCCAGCCCAGCGAGTCGGTCGCCATGAACACCGCCTTCGGCAAGTCGGCGACCAGCTTCTCGAGCTTCTGCCGCGTCTCCGGCGCCAGCGTCACGGAGAGGGCCGGATCGTCAGGCCGGAAGATCTCCGGCAGCATTCTCACCACGAACGACGCCGCCACGTCCCAACTGTCCGTACCCCGGCCCTCTCGAGCCAGTTCCGCACACTCCTCCAGCGACACCGCCACCTGCCATTCGGGATCGATCAGCAGCCCGTTCTCCGCCAGGAACCGGGCGAACAGCATCCGGTGCCAATGCTCGTAGGCGACCTCGTGAGCCAACCGCTCGATCTCCTGCTCCGAGGTCAGACCATTCCTCTTGTCTCCCAACTGCCGCCCGTGTGCCCGCAGCTTCCGGCGCAGAGTCCGATCGTCCTCGGTCATGGACCCATGCGGCCGCGCAGCGTCGACGGCGAGTGCCCCAAGCGCTCCGTGCGCCCCGTCCTCTGCGACACGCCGCGCCGCGCGCACGGCGTTCTCCAACTGCTTCCGCAGCGCCGGATCGAGAGTGGCGGTCATCTGGCGCAACGTCGATGATCCTGGCCTGTGGAGTGCACGGCGGCACCTCGTCCGGCGCCCGCGACAACTCTGACGGCGCTCACGGGTTCGCCCCCAATGCGCCGATGGACCAGAGCTCGCCGAGCCGATGTTCGTCCAACCAACTCGCCAACTCACGCCCATCCAATCGACACAGCTCGGTGGCAGTGCCGGGCCGCTCGCACGCGACTACCGCCTCGCATTCGTTCGTCAAGCTGTCCACGAGCATCTCCGAGTGGGTTGTCACGATCACCTGCATCCGCTCGGCCGCCTCGATCAGGAGTTTGCCCAAATCCCCCGCCGCATCGGGATGCAGCCCCAGTTCAGGCGACTCGATGCAGAGCCAGGACGGCGGCGACGAGTCGAGCAGTGTCGCCAGAATGGCCAGAAACCGAAGCGTTCCGTCCGAAATCCGAGCCGAGGAAACCGGCGAAGTCAGACCGTCCTCGTGCAGGAACAGGTCGATCGCTCCGTTACTCACGTGCGTAGAGACACGCTCGACGAAGGGAAGAAACCGCCGAACCAACTCGGTGAACCGGTCCGCGCCCTCGTGCTCGATGTGGTTCACCACGAGAGCCAGATTCCGGTTGTCCGGAAGTAGCGGAGCCCCCGGAAGGTCCGCCCGCTGCGGCTGCCGATGAGGCGCGGAAGGGCCGAAGGTCCAGTCCCGGAAGGTCCGAATCTCCCGAAACCGCTCGCCCAGCCAGTTGAGCTCCGGGTACGCCTCGGGAGCCTTCCGCTGAGACAGCACGGACTGGTCGGGCCGCAGGTCCTCCTTCTTCAGACGGTGCCGGCTGGGCTTCCCGGCTTCGTCCCGCATGCTGATCACGGGATCGCCCCGGCCGAAGCGGTAGTAGAAGGAGACGTCCTCATCGTCCCTATCAGGCACCGCGTCCTCGACGATCTCATCGAACACCTCGGCTCGGTGCCGGACCGCGCCAAACTCCACGCCGTACCGAAGCGGCCTCCCGGTTGGCGTTCCCTCGCCGAGAACCGCCTCGATGCGCGCCCGGCCAGAACCGTCCGGCCCCTTCCAGGGCCACGCCCCGGCGCCGCCGCCGGCGCGGAGGGCAGCCGCAAAGTCAAGCGGCGTCGCCGCCAACAGCTCGAACGCCTCGATGAAGTTCGACTTGCCGGCGCCGTTCGGCCCGATGAGGACGTTGAGCGGCCGAAGTTCGAACGTCGGCGTCCCGGGCGGGAAGGACAGGAAGCCGTCGAGTTGGATGCTCTGCATCGCGAGCATCCGTCAGTCCCGCTCGGGTCCCGTGTTCGTCGAGAAGGCGCGTCGCTCGAAGCCAAGCGGCGGTACCTTGAACTCCTCCTCCCCTTCTCGCGACTCGCCCAGCCATTCGGCGCGTGGGAGTCGCTCCGCCTCACTGCCACCAAGCCTCTGCTGCCGAAAGAGACCCTTTACGGGCACTCGAACGTCGCCGATCACGGACAGACTGGCTCGCATGTGAGCCAACTCCCGCCTATGGTGGCGTTTGGGTCTCCAGAGTCCGCCGTATCCATAGCGGCGGGCTTTCACGGTGACCGCATTCACCAAGTTCTGGCAAGCCCGGCCCGTTGTCAGCACGTCATCCGGCCCAGCATCGGCATGGCCCACGGGAAGCGCGACCCTACGCTCACGAAAAGCCGACCAGTCACTCATCTTCGCCCATCGGGAGGCTCCGACCGATCCGATACTGCATCCGACTTCGGCCATCGCAAAGCGAAATGACGCTCATCAACCCCCATCTGCCTACGCTCCGGATCGAGCTGAGCGACCGTGACGCGGATCTCCTCACGCCCGTTGCCCATGAAATCCAAGTAAGTCTCCATCTCCCCGGCTCGCCAAGCACACGGAAGAAAGACCGCGAAGTCGTTGCCGTGGAGCGACACTCTCACGATCGCGCCCCACGGGTTGCCCGAGCCCGTCCAGGCGACCAGCAGCGACCGGTCCGTGATGGTGCCCCCTACACCCCACACGCCGCCCTTCATGGGGCGCACGACATGGACCCACTCCTTTAGGACCGACCGCGCCTTCTCCTCCGACTCGCGCAGCGAAGAGGCAATGGTCTCTCGGAAGAGACTGCCGAGAACCTCTGCCCCGATAAGGTGGCCACCGCAAGAAAGGGCATACGCATACCCCAGGAGCTCGAAGAGGGTCAGGTGCGCCGACTTGATCAAGGAAACGCCCACCGAGACGCTAAGGTCGGCCGTCGTCTCAATGCACCAACTTTCATCGAGAAGGCGGTCCACTTCTTCCTGCGTCCTCTTCAGGACGAACCACGGATGCAATTCACTCACACGCAGCGCCGCGAACTCCCGGCCCGGCAGCTTCCTGGCGGGGAAGTGAGGAATCTCCTCCCTCCCGGCAAGAACCCGGGTCTTGAACTGAAAGGGCAGGCGCTTCTCAGTCAGCCCGCCCTGCGCCATGATGTCCTCGCAGTCAGCCAGCGCAGCGAAGCCCGATTCGAACTTCGATCCGAAGTGATTGTCTACGTCCTTTCTCTGGACCGTCCAAGCCCGCGGGGCATCCTCAAAGACCCTGTTGACTATGTGTCCCTTGCATAGCTCCACCGGTTGATCTCGAAACAGAATAGGGCAGTAGAAATGCTTGAAGGGCTCCCCGGTCACTCCCTCAAAGTCGGATCGCAGAGCCTCAAGCCGACTGGCAAGGCCCTGAGGCACCAGCGGTGAAGCGGCCGCACACTCTTCTTCTACGCGGCGATGCGTGACAGTACCTGCAGAGCGCCGAGAGCTCCCCGCGAGTTCTCCGCCCTTTCGCCTCACAGCCTCCATCCCTTCCTCATCGGCTGTTCCACCAACGCCAGCCATAGGAAGCCGCTGCACGTGTCTTAATCTCACTCCCGTCATTCACTCGCACCACCACGTCCCAGATCGCGAGTGATCTCGAGCAGATTCGCGCTTCCTGACTCCCTGCGGGCCTCGTCGAAGCCCGACGCCTGATGGCCGAAGATGGAGTCGGTAGCGCGCAGGAGAACAGCCTCCTTGGTCTGCTGATCCGTAGCTGCGTTGACAAACGTCTCGAACGTCTGAAGCGCATTCGCCCGATGCTGATTGACCACCTGGTTATGGCACGCCGAGCGATACATTCTCACCAGCCAGACGAGAGCGAAGTAGAGCGCGCTGAACAGGAGGAGCTTCGCGACCGAGAGCTGGAGGGCCTGACTGACATCGAGACCCTCCTCGGCCACGGTGCCGTAGAGCCACCAGACGTTCAAGGCCGCGAGAAGGGTGGTCACGCACGCAGCCACCGCAACGCACCCAAGCCATCTCTGGCTAGTGCTCTTGTGCTCGTCGGCTTCCTGCTGAAACTGCGTCGCGTGCTGAGAGACTCCGACCTCCGCTGCAGCCCTCTTTACGCTCTCCGCTGTCCTTCTAACCTCGTCCAGTTCAGAGCGCGCCTCCTCTCTCGCGGTCTTCACCGCGTCGAGCGTCTCTCCTGCAGCCCGGCGAATCTGTTCCAGATTCGTGCCGGTCTGCTGCCCGTAGGCAATCGCGAGACCGACTGCGTTGAACTCCCCGTCGTACTGGCTCTCAATCTGCTGGATCAGGTTGTCCCGTTCCGATTGAGGATTCTGTCCGGTAGGAGAGAAGGCCAAGATCTGCTGGAACTCATCTCTCGCCTGCGAAACCGAAGCCCTGATGCTCTCGAGCAGCGGCAGCGGAAGATCGCTCAAGCCGGCGTCCTGCAACTTGCGGAAGAGACGTAGTCTCCTCTCGAAGACCGGCTGCCCTGAACTGAAATCCAGGGCCTTCCCCAGGTCTTCGGTCCTGACGAGTTGCTCGGATGCGGTCCCCAGCAAACCAGCGAGTTCCTCCTCAACCGCTTGGAGGGCCGTCTCCCGTTGCTCTTCGCTTGACACCTAGAATCCCCCTTCCACTGCCGGCAGCGTTCCGAGCAGCACGACCGGCCTAACTGCCTGGCTGCGCCGCCCCACGAACGTCGTCCTTGCCTGCTCGTCCATCTACTCGCAGCCGACTTCCGGCAAGTCGCGGAACGAGCCAAAGGACATCTTGAAACGCGCCTTCTCCAACTCCGCCTTCAGTTCATCGGCCTCCGTGATCGTGATCAGGCCGGCGTCAATCGCCAACATCAGGAGCGTTGGTGTGTCCAGCACACGACCTTCCCCAAGGACTTCCCGGGCTCGGTTCAGGAAAGCTCCCCTCTCGTCACAGGCAACGAACCACCCGCGGGCCTTGGCAACTGCCAAGCACGCGGACTCGCCACGGCCAAAGTCCTCGTTCAGCCGAAGGAAGTCATCGGCCTCTCGCGGCGCCATGGGGCCGAGAGGTCGAAGATGGCCGTTATCGAGTGCGTGGGCCAGAACCTCAGCCTGCGACGGGCGTCTGATCTCCGAGGCGACCTCCTCGGGCACCACGAAGCCGAACCCAGGCAGCGACGAAAGGAGACCGACCTTCGCGACCACGAGGAAGTTGATCAGCACGCTGGCATCGAGCGCGACGAGAATCACGATGACCGTCCTCTCAGCGCCTCCCAATCCACAGGCAGCGGGGCCACCGGCGGTCGGACATCGATCCCGGCCTGGGCGACCAGTTGCTCCAGCGCGTTCTCCTTGACGCCGACGAGCTCACCGAGTTCGCAGAGTCTTCGGTAAGAGATGAGCTCACGGCGAAGCGCCTCGACGCCGAGTACGACCAGACGATTCCGGCCCAGCGGACGGCGGCGTCCTTCTTCCGGATCTGCGAGACCGAGAGCCCGGGCCATGTCGCGACCCAACTCGGCGTCCTGCTTCCGGAGCTGCGCCAGGCGTTGCTCGCCAATCACGCGCAGGCTCTTCAAGCGGTAGAGAGTGGCCAGCCGGCTGACACCGAAATGATGCGCCAGCAACGCCACGTCATGGACGCGGACTTCCTGGCTTCCCGGCGGAGAACGTCTCTCGGCCAAGCGCCCACCTTCTCCATCGAAAACATGACGCTGAGTCCGGCTCGCCGCCCCCTTCGCGAGGTAGCCGAGGAACTGCCGAACTCCGGCTGCCGGCAGCAGAAAGGCGGCGGCGAAGGAGTTCGCCCGGACCTCAAGCAAGCAGTCCCCGTCCACGGTACGACTGACGTTCGCTTGGCGGTCCCGGTCGAACAGCGCATGCGCGTACTCGTGAGCGAAGGAGTAGCGCCGGCGGTTGAAAGCATGCCGACGATTGACCGCGACCAACACTCCCACACTGTCATCAAGCAGCGTCAGACCGGAGACTTCTTCAGGCATCCGTACCTGTGCCGCGCGGATGCCCTGCATCTCCAGAAGGTCCACCTGGTCCGGCAGGGGGCGCGCGTCCAGGCCGAGGCGCCCCCGCTCGGCCCCGGCGGCGCGCTCTCCCTGCTGCACCGCCTGCCACTTGGTTCGGGGAGCCACCGGAGCGTAGCTGGGAAGCGCAGCGCTCTGCGAATCGATATCGAGAATGCGCTCAAGGTGAGACATCGCCCGGCCGAAGGTCAACGCCTCGCTCAGAGCTTCGCGCAGTTTCGCATCGGCTCCTAGTTCCGGGTGGCGCCGGAACAGAACGACGGTAGCGTTCCGTTCACGGAACGTCTCGGCGAAGAAGTCCGTGGCGCTCCGGCCGAAGAGTGCCGCCAAGCGGTGCAGTTCAAGGCCGGACACAGCTCGCTTGCCGGCCTCCATCTGGGAGATCGCCGGACGGGAAACCTCCAATGCAGCCGCAACGGCGCCTTGGGTCAGTCCAACCGCTTCCCTCGCGGTCCGAATCCGAACGGCCAGCTCTTCAGTCGTCAATGCCATTTCGCGCTCCCTGTCCGATCAGCCAGGCCCACGGCCCCCGCGGTCGCCGACACCACGACAGTACGTCAAACGAACTGACATCGTCAATTTCTGCCCTCCACAGTCAGATACTCCAACTCACGCTCCATCACCGCAGCACCACCGGCCCTCTCCGCACCGCTTCGATCAGCCGCTCCTCCTGCTCCTCCAGCCACTCGCGCACCGCCGCCTCGTCGGCGAGCGTGCCGCGGCGGATGGTCACGGTGGTGGGTGCCTTCGCCGTCTCGTCATCGGCATGCGCACGCTTGGCGGCTTCGGCAAGCGCCTGGGAGGTCCGCTCGCGCACGGCGTCGATGTCGGCCCGCCATGCGAGAAGCGAACGTTCGTCGAGACTCGCCAGGAGTTCGGCGACCGAGCTGATCGGCACGGTCTCGGGCGGGGTCAGCCGGTACTGGCGGCGGATCTCGTCTGGGTCGGCGGCGGCGAGAGCCTGCCACGTAGGGTCTCCTTCGAGTTCGGCGGCCGCCTCGGCGACGGCGGCGCCAAGCCGCTCGCGCTGCTCGGTCACGGCGGCGCGCAGTTCGCCGGCCAGCCGACCAGCTAGCGGCGCCAGCCGATCCGTCTCGTCCAGCAAAGACCGCTGCTGCTCGATCGCGCGAAGTTCCCGCTCGAGGGACTCGAACCCCGGAAGCTCCCGGCCGTGCCGGTGCAGGGCCATCGCCTGCTTCCAGGCCGGGAGTCTCGCCTCACGACGCTCCGCCAGCGCCCCCCACTCCGCCAACGACTCGCGGATGCGGTCGCGCTCGCCGAGAATTCCGGCCAACTGCTCGGTTCCGGCCAAACCCGAAAGGTCGTCCAGGAACGCCGTGTCCGGGACGGGCGGCAGCGGCGCGTCGCCGCCGGCGGCTCCGGCCAACGCGCGCGTGGCGTCCAGGAACGGCGCCGCTTGCAGCGACTCCTGGCCGCTCGCGGCCTGCACGCCCGCCTCCTGGAACAGACCACGCAGGGCGATTCGCTCGCTGGCCGTCAGCACGACCTTCTCGGTGCGGAACTCGGCGCTCTTGATGCCGGCCTGGTCGAGCGCGCCAGGCGCCACCGGGGCGCCGCCGCGCATGGCGCGGACGTGGCCGCTCCGGTGCAGGGCGATGAGCACGGCGTCCACTGCGTCCTGCGGCCAACCGAAGGGCGCGACCCGGAGCTTGCGATGGATCTCGGTGCCGCGGGCGCCGGCCCCGAGCATCGACAGCACCTGGCGGGCCACGGCGTGCTCCGCCGTCGGCCGGTCCCAGCCGACGATCTGGAGCGGCGTGTCGGACCCGTCCCGCGCCCGCCGCAGGGCGACTTCCCATGCTCGGTGGTCCGCCTTGGGGAACTCCGGGAACAACCGCGCCATCGAGGCGCGGGCCGCCTTCTCGAGCTTGTCGCGCAGGCTCTCGCCGAAGACCTCGGTTCCGCCGCCCTGATGGACGACGGCCGCCCGCAGGGTCTCCTGGACGAGTTCGCGCAAGCGGCGGCTGGCCTCCTCGCGGCGGCTTTCCATGCCGGACCTGGCGTCCCGGCCCTCGGCCGTGGCCGGGCTTCCCTTCAGGTCGAGAATTCGCTGCGCCGCCTCCGAGGAGAGGATCCCGTCGCGCAGCGCCTCGGCGTGGCGGCGCGGCAGATGGACGAACACGGTCGGGCTCTCCACTCCCGCGCTCCGCGCCGTGTCCGCCACCGCCTTCGGCCGGCACGACCAGCCGTCGCGCAACCAGACGATCACGGCTGCATCGTCCGCCGGCGGCGCTTCGTCGGAGGCGTGAAGCCGCACCACGCGCCGCTCCTTCGAGGCGCCCTGAGTGAGCCGGAGCGACCGGACGGCCTCGTCCGCCCCGTCGCGGAAGAGTTGATTGCGAATTCGGGCGATCTCGACCTCGCTCTGCCGCAATACCCCGACCCGCTGGCGGTACTCTCGCTCCCACTCGGCGCCTTCCGTGGTCTGAAGGCGGTGTTCCTCCCCCACTTTCAGCAGCACGCTCTGCTCGACGAGATTCTCCAGTTCCTCCGCCACCTTGCGGCGGAAGCCGGAGGCGTCGCCCCGAATGTCGGTCACCAGCAGATCCGCGAGGGTCGAGGCGTCGGCGCGCACGCCGAGATCGAGGGCGCCCTCGCGCGGCAGCTTGCCCACGAGGAAGGCCAGGCCGCAGAGATCCCGGCGCAGGCGGCCGTCGTCCGTACCGTCGTCGAGCCGCGCGATCGCGGTGTGCAGTTCGCCCAGGAGCACGCCGGCGCTCACCATGTCGGGCGCCAGCGCGCTGAACAGGTCGGACGCGGGTATCGCGGCGCCCAGGTCTTCCGAAGCGATGCCTTCGAGCGAGTCGTGCAGGATGCGCAACTGGGAACGGAGCTGGCTGCGCCCGCCCCCCTCGTCCACGGCCCGGAAGCAGGCTTCCCAGAACCGGCGCCGCGCCGGCAGCAGCGGATAGTCGTCAACCCGGTGGTCCTCGTCCTCCCGCCGCGCGGCGATGCGCGTGTTGCGGAGCTGGCGCGCCACTTCGCCGGCGTGGCCCTCGAACATCTCCTCGATGGCCGGCACCGCGCTCGGCTTCTTGCGCAGGAGGATCTGCCGGGTGACCGCCTCCACGTCGGCGTCGGTCAGTTGCACATGGACGACGAAGCGGTCCCGCAGCTTGGCGAAGTGCGGCGTGTCGGCCGAGAGCGCGGACTGCCCGGAACCGACGAGCATCAACCGGCCGTCGAAACGGGTCTGGACCGCCTCCGCCAGCTCGGTAATCGCCGAGGACCGCTCGCCGTCGTCGCCGATGTACTGCTGCACCTCGTCCAGCACGAGCACCGTGTGCGGGAGTTCGTCACTGCCCGAGAGCGCCTTGCGGGCGGCGTCGACGAACTGCTCGGTCGTGATGTCGGTCCGGCTCAGCGGGAACTGGGCCTGCAAAACCCGCGCGGCCGTTCCCGCGTCGTGCGCGAAGCCGGGCACGAGGTCGACCAGGGCCTGGGCGAGCACGGGGCTCACGTAGAGGTTGTTCAGTTCCCGCAGCCAGTCCCGGCCCGCACTCTCGACGGCGGCCCGCACGGCGTCGAGGCAGCCCTCGTCCCGCAGCCAGAAGCAGAACTGCGCCTGGGCGTACTGGCGCGGCCAGCCCCGGGCGCTTAGGACGATCTCCAACACCGAGCGGCGCACCCATTCGTTGCCGCCGAGAAGCGTCCCCGCGGCCGCAACCGGGGACTGGCCGGCCCTGCGCGCGTGGGTGTCGAGCTCGCGGAGCGCCGCCTCCAAGTCGCCCGGCATGCGGCCCGCGACCAGACTGCGGGCCGTCGCTCCGTCCTCGAAGGTCGTGTTCCGCCACAGGTGGGCCGCCATCTTGAGAAGGTGGGACTTGCCGCTGCCGAAGAAGCCGCTCACCCAGGCCGCGTCCTGGCGCGCCGAGCCCAGGTTGGTCAGGTAACGGTCAACGATGCGCACCAGCCCGTCGCCGAAGCGGCCGTCGCAAACGAAGGTCTCGAGCTCCTCGCGCAACACCGACGCCGCGCGCACGTCCGAGCCGGCCGGGTCCGCGTCGATGCGCGCCTGCCCGTTGTTCGCCAGACGCGCGCCGCGGGGGTCGCGGTCGAGAACTTCGTGAATCTTCATGGCAGAAACGCCCCCTCGTCGTGCAGCGTGATCGCCTGCGCGAGGTAGTTCCAGCCGTCGCGCGCGTCGAGCAGCCGGAAGTTGTTCTCGCTCTTGCTGCCGGGAAAGAACACGACCAAGCGGCCCCTGATGGCCGGTTCGGCGGACCGCACGAGGTCCGAGACTCGCAGGAAGCCGTAGAGCGAGGCCACTCCCAGGAGCGCCGTCACGTCGTTCTCGCCGGCGCCCTCCAGCGCCGCGCAGAGCCTATGCGCGCAGACGTCGCGGAACTCGCTCTCCAGCTTGAGTTCCAGGAGTGACGGATCCTCGAAGTAGGCGTCGCGATACTCGTCGCGAGCCATCCAGTCCGCGAACCAGGGCGTGCAGTCCACCAGCGACCAGCCATGGTCGGTACGCAGTGTCGCCTGCTCGAACTCGCCGACGCGAGCCCGAATCGTCCGTTCCAGTTCCTTCTCGTAGACCACGAAAACGACCCGCTGGGCGCCGGCGAGGGTGCGCTGCCACGGCGCGCCGATGTGGCGTTCGTAGGCTCGCGCCAGCTTCTGGACGCGGCTCATGCTCATCAGGGTGCCCCCGTCGCCACCGGGTCGAGGATTCCTGGATGGACCTCGAGGATGTCCGCCGCGGCGCGGGCGTGGATCAGGCCGAGCTGGTCCGCACGGAGCGCGAACGGCAGAAGCTCGGCGGCATCGCCGTCCCCGGCGACTCGTGCCCAGGGCGAGTCGAGTAATCTTGAGTCCGGGTAACCCTCCAACCGACCAAGCCAAAGGGCCAGCGCAACGGTCCCATGCGTGGGTTCCGCTCGGCAACGCACCTTGCGCACCCGCCCCTGGAGAAAACCAGCCTGGGCCCATGAACTGGCGGCGTTGCGGGCGACCTTGTCGAGCACGCCATCGTTCAGTCGGCCGCCCACCGTCTCCCGGAGCTTTGCCAGAAGAGTGGCGCGCATCATCTCCTCGCCGACATTCAGCAGGACGACGACGGGCGCTGTCGCAGTCAGTAGCGGGTCGCGAGCCATCGCCGTGAGCAACGCCAGCCGCGGGCGACCGGCGCGGTCACCCTCCCAGAGGCGCCGCAGCACCCGAAAGAGCGGTAGCCGCGGGTCGAGGCCGTAGAGCTCGCGCAGTCGCTGGAAGCTGATCCGCCGTGTGGCCACCGTCTGCTTGCCGAGCACGTTCTCCCTGATCACAGCGTCCGCGTAGACGCTCCGGTCGCCGTCTGCGGGCACGGCGGCCAGAAGCTCCTCCAGGTCTCTCAGCATGATCGTCCGACTGGTGTGGGTGCCTCGCGCGCCGAGGCGAAAGCCTGCCCGCTCAAGGTCAGCGGCGCGGGCGGCTGGTATCGGTCCCGTCTGCATAGCTGCGGGACCGTACAGAAGTTGAACCGAGAGGTCAAGTTTCGCCGGCAAGTTTGCCGGCGAAACCACATCAAGACCGCCGCGCCTCCTCGTACAACGCCGGCACGAACTTCTCCGTCTCGCCACTCTCTTCGATGTTGTGGACGATCCAGGCCTGGAGCAGTTCCTCCGTGAACTGCCGGCGGATGATCCAGTTCAGGAATCGGCCGATGATCGGCACCCGCACGCCGATACGGGCCTCTGTGTAGAACGAGCAACCGCCCTCGACCTCGGCGTAGAGATGGTCGAGCGAACCGACGCGGAACAGGCCGCCGAGCAGCAGGTCGAAGTTGAAGGCCTCGTCGTCGAATCGGCTCACCCGGGCCTTCGCCCGGACCGGGTGCTTGCCGCCAAGATCTTCATGAATCTCGATCACGCTTCCCGGGCCGAGGCGTCCGCGAACATAGACTCGGCGGCGCCAGCGGACTGCGATGTGGTCGAAGGGGTGCCAGTAGCGGTAGACCGGCACCAGAGGGCCGCTGAAGTCGCTGCCGTTGTAGCGGGTCCAGGTATCGATGTTCTCGAACCACCAGCGCAGCATCTCGGGCGAGACGCCCTTCATCGTGTCGTGTTCGATCGAGGCGCGCAGGCGGCCGCCGGCGAGGCGCTCGACCGTCTGGCGGGCCGAGTCGAGCCCCTTCATCGGGCCGAAGAAACCGGTCTTGGGACCGGATCGCGTGTCGGACATGGAACCTCCCGCGGCAACGTATCAGCCGTGCGGCCGGTGGCTCGCAGCCTTTCTCTGCATGGCGATATCGGTCGGTGCGGCGGCCGCGGCGAGCGGCCAGAGCACCAACGGCGAGGACGCGTCCGCAGCAGCGGCGGAAGCGGTCGCCGACCTCGGCCGGCAGGCCTTCCTCCGCTACTGCCGGGAATGCCACGGCGAGGACGGCGACGGACTCGGCAAGTTCAGCTACACGACCGGCGAGCGGCCCCGCAGCTTCCAGTCGGGCCGTTTCAAGCTGGCGACCACCGAGAACGCGATCCCCTCGGACCGTGACCTCGAGGAGACGATCCGCCGCGGCATGCCGGGCACCGGCATGTCGGCCTGGGGCCAGGTTCCGGAGGCCGAGATCGCGGCGATGGCCCGCTACACGCGCAGCTTCAGTCTGGGGGCCATCAGGGCGGAACTCGACCGTCAGATGGCCGCCGGCGAGTTGAGCGCCGCCGAAGCGGATGCCGAGTTCGCCCGGCGGACGACTCCGGGCCCGCCGATCGCCATCCCACCCGCGCCACCGTTCGACGACGAGCGACGCGCCCGTGGCGAACGGATCTACCTGGAAGCCTGCGCTTCCTGCCACGGACCGAACGGCAGGCGGCTTCGCAACGACCCGATGCCGGACTTCGAAGGCAACCACACGCTGCCGACGAATATCGTCGGCGGCGTCTTCAAGGGCGGCAACCACAGCGCCGCGATCTACAGCCGCCTCTACCTCGGCATGGACGGCACGGCCATGCCGGGTTATCGCGACGCGTACAGCCCGGACGAGCTCTGGGACGTCGTCCACACAGTGCAGCGCATCATCACCGAGGGCGGCCTGGGGCAGCCGGAAGATGAGGCCGCGATGGCGGCAGCAGCGACCGCGGCACAGGCAGCGGCGGCTGCCTACGACTCGCTCTTCGACGAGCCACGGGACGAGGTGGTCACGTACGAGGAGAGGGGAACTTCGCCGATCCTGGTCTGGGGCGGAGGCGCTCTGCTGCTACTGGTGATCGTGGGCTCGGCGCTGTTGACCAGCCGCCGGTAGGGACACGGGCTCGCCGCTTCGCGGCATCGCGCCTGATGCGGGTCAGAAGACCCGCGCACCCAGTGGGCTTCTCAGTGGCTGGCGCGGAACGCCAGCATGAAGTCGCGTAGCCGCTCGGCCCCTTCCATGGGCATCGCGTTGTAGAGCGACGCGCGGAAGCCGCCGACGCTGCGGTGACCCTTGAGCGCCACGAGATGCCGTTCGGCCGCGCCGGCAACGAACGCCTTTTCCAGATCGCCACGCCGCAGCCTGAAGGTCACGTTCATGTGCGAACGGCTCGCAGGCTCGGCGTGCGGGACGTAGAACTCGCCGCCGTCGCCGTCCAGCAAGTCGTAGATCAGTCCGGTCTTGGCCTCCGCCGCGGCGGCCGCCGCCTCCAGGCCGCCGACCTCGTCGCGCAACCAGCGGGTCATGAGCAGGACCACGTAGACGCCGAAGACGTTCGGGGTGTTGAGACGCGACCCCTTCTCGGCCTGAAGCCGGAAGCTGAGCATCGAGTGCACGTCGTCGTCGCAGCGTTCGAGTAGGTCGTCCGAGACCACGACCACGGTCAGCCCCGAGGGTCCGGCGTTCTTCTGCGCGCAGGCGTAGAGCAGGCCGAACTCGCGCACCTCGACCGGGCCCGAGAGAAAGTCCGACGACACGTCGCAGACGAGGGGCGCGTCGCCGACCGCGGGCGGACGGCGAAACTGGACGCCCTGGATCGTCTCGTTCGAGGTGTAGTGGACGTACGCCGAGGCTGGCGGCAGATCGAGCTCGCCGTCCTTCGGCACCCGCACGAAGTTGTCCGCCTTCCCGTCCCATGCCACGTGGACCTGTCCCTCCCGGAGCGCTTCGACCACTGCCTTGCTGCCCCAGGATCCGGTCAGGATGTAGCTCGCCGGCAGGTTCTGACCGGCCAGCAGGTTGATCGGGACCATGGAGAACTGCAGCGAGGCGCCACCCTGCAGGAAGAGCACGCGGTAGTTGTCCGGGACGGCGAGCAACTCGCGCAGGTTCGCCTCCGCCTCGGCGAGGATCGCGTCGAACGCCGCCGAGCGGTGGCTGATTTCCAGCACGGAACTGCCGACACCCGGCAACGCAAGCAGATCGCGTTGTATCTCCTGAAGGACCGGCAACGGCAGCACCGCCGGGCCTGGCGAGAAGTTGAAGACACGCTGCTCCCGTGCTTGCTGCGTCGAAGGCTGTCGATCGAGCGTCAGGGTCATCGCGGAAGTCCGTGTGATTGCCGAACCGGGGCTCAGCCGGGGAGCGCGATCGTAACCCGGTTGGTAGCAGGATGCATGGCCTTCCGTAGGACCGGCCAGAGGGCCGGCGCACCGGCAGACGGATCGGCGACGCGATCCGTCGGTCCCGCGTTGTACGCTTCCACGGATGACCGTCGCCGATCCGACGCCTAGCCAGGCTCCGCAGGCCACCATTCATCACACGGCCTGCACGCTGGACTGCCCCGACTCCTGCTCCCTCGAGGTCGAGGTGCGGGACGGTCGGGTCGACAAGGTACGCGCCGCGCCACCCGAGGTCGCGCATCCGCTGACCAGCGGCTTCATCTGCTCCAAGGTCGGCCGGATCTCCCGCCACCTCTACGGCGAGGATCGCCTGCTCCACCCGGCGCGCCGTGCCGGGCCGAAGGGCGAAGGCCGGTTCGAGCCGATCTCCTGGGACCGCGCCATCGACCTGATCGTCGAGCGGATGACGGAGGCGAAGGCCGCGCTGGGCGGCGAATCCGTACTGCCGCTGAGCTACGGAGGCTCGAACGGCCTGCTGACCCAGGACACGGCCGATGCGATTCTGTTCCGCCGCTTCGGCGCCTCGGCGCTGGCACGCACCGTGTGCGCCGCGCCCAGCACCGCGGCCGCGCTCGGCCTCTACGGCAAGATGGCCGGCGTCGCTCTCGAGGACTACGAACGCGCGCAGCTAGCCATCGTCTGGGGCGCCAACCCCTCCTCCACCGGCATCCACCTGGTCCCGATCCTGCGCACCGCCAAGGCCAACGGCGGCAAGCTCGTCGTCGTCGATCCGCGGCGCACGCCGCTGGCGAAGCAGGCCGACCTCCACCTGCAGCCGCGGCCCGGCACGGACCTGTGCCTGGCGCTCGCGCTCCACCGCGAGCTCTTCCGCCGCGGCGACGCGGATCTCGACTTCCTGGCCGAACACGCGACCGGCGTCGACGAACTGCGCCGGCGCGCCGAGCCCTGGACGTTCGAGCACGCCGCCGAGATCACCGGCGTTCCGGCGCGCAACATCGCCCGTTGCTACGAGCTCTACAGCGAGGCCTCCCCGGCGGTCATCCGTTGCGGCTGGGGCATCGAGCGCAACCGGAACGGCGGCTCGGCGGTCGCAGCGGTCCTCGCCCTGCCTGCCGTGGCGGGCAAGTTCAGGGTCCGCGCCGGCGGCTACACGATGAGCAACGGCGCCGCGTTCCGGAACGTCGGCTGGCGCGAGCCGTCGCCGGGCACCCGGATCGTGAACATGAACCACGTCGGCCGGGTCCTGACCGACCCGGACGCGATCCCGGGCCCGCCGGTGAAGGTCCTCTTCGTCTACAACGCGAACCCGCTGGCGACGCTGCCGAACCAGGAACTCGTCCGGCGCGGGCTGGCCCGCGAGGACCTGTTCACGGTCGTCTTCGACCAGGTGATGACCGATACCGCCGCCTACGCCGACCTGGTGCTGCCGGCGACGACCTTCCTGGAGCACGACGACCTGGCGATGGGCTACGGCGCGATGGTGCTCCACGACACTAAGCCGGTGACGGAGCCGGTCGGCGAGGCCCGTTCCAACCTGCGCGTCTTCGGCGAGCTGGCGGACCGGCTCGGACTCCTGCACGACGATGACCCCCGCTCGGAGGGCGAATGGCGGCAGGCGGTGGTGGGCCGGCAGCGGGAACGGCAGCTCGCGAACGAAGGTCTGGTGCTGCCCGAGACCGGCCGCCGGCCGATCCAGTTCGTCGACGTCTTCCCCCACACGGCCGACCGCAAGGTCCATCTCTGCCCGCCGTCCCTCGAGGCCGAGTCCGCGCGGGGGCTCTACGCCTTCCACTCCGAGCCGGGCGATGGACGGTACCCGCTGGCGCTCATCTCGCCTTCCGTGCCGCAAACGGTGAGCTCGACCTTCGGCCAGTTGCGGCGCGGCCAGGTGCCGCTCGAGATGCACCCGGACGACGCCGCGGCGCGCGGCCTCGGGCGCAACAAGCCGCGGGTCCGGGTGTTCAACGACTACGGCGAGGTCCGCTGCCGCGTCCGTCTCAACCCGGATCTCAAGCCCGGAGTCGCCCTGCTTCCAAAGGGCGTCTGGGCCAGGAGCACCGAGTCCGGGACCAACGCCTGCGCCCTGGCGCCGGACACCCTCACCGACATCGGCGCCGGCGCCTGCTTCAATGACGCCCGGGTCGAGGTCGAGGCCCTGGACGACGTGTCGGTGCGCCGGGCTTCTGGCCGGCCTCGAGCCGCAACGTGATCTCGAGAACCCGGGTTCCGCTGGCCGCCACGGCCCTCGCGTGCGTATCGGCTTTGCCTGCCGCTACGCGCGCCGACGACGACGGAACCACGGAGGATGCCGTGACGCCACCCGCCAGGATCGTCATCGCCCACCGCGGCGCGAGCGGCTACCTGCCCGAGCACACCCTGCCGGCCTACGCCCTCGCTCACGGCATGGGGGCCGACTACATCGAGCCGGACCTCGTCCTGACCCGGGACGGCCACCTGATCTGCCTGCACGACATCTACCTGCAGGCGACGACGAACGTCGAGCAGGTCTTCCCCGACCGCGCCCGCGAGGACGGCCGCTGGTACGCCGCCGACTTCACGCTCGAGGAGATCCGGCGGCTTCAGGCCGAGGAGCGTCTCGGCAACCGCTTTCCCAGGGGCAGCAGCCGATTCGCCGTGCCCTCCTTCGCCGAGATGATCGAGCTGGTCCAGGGTCTGAACGAACGGACCGGCCGAACGGTCGGCATCTATCCCGAACTCAAGGCGCCCGCCTGGCACCGCGCCGAGGGGAAGGCCATGGAGGAGGCGCTGCTTGAGATCGTCGAGCGCTACGGCTACCGGGAGAGCGGCGCTCCGATCTTCGTTCAGAGCTTCGAGGAGGAGAGCCTCAGGCGCCTGCGCGAACTGGGCTCTGAACTGCCCCAGGTGTTCCTGATGGCCGAAGTCCAGCAGTACCGCCACTTCCTGAGCGCCCAGGGCATCGCCGGCATCGCCGCTTTCGCAGACGGTATCGGCCCGGCCAAGACGATGCTGGAGCGGCAGCCCGAGCTGATCGGCTGGGCGCACGACGCCGGCCTGACCGTCCACCCCTACACGTTCCGCGCCGACCAGGTGCCGGACCGCCACGACAGTCACGAAGCGGAACTCGAGCGCTACCTGTTCGAACTTGGCGTCGACGGCGTCTTCACCGACTATCCGGACCGGGCTCGAGCGGTTCTGGACCGCCGGTAGCCAGCGAGTCGAGAGCGCGGCGTCGCTCGTCCGGTTCCAGGCCCGCCAGCCGCTCCACTTCCGCGTAGAACGCCGGGAAACTGCCCCCCGACGACTCGAGCAGGGCCCGGAACGCGGGCACCAGGTCGTTGTAGGTCGCGACCGAAACCAGGTCCGCGTTGTTGAGCCGCGACAGCCAGCCGCCCAGGTTCGACTCGCCGCCCGCGTCGTCGCCCGCCGCGCGCCAGGCCGGCACGAGTTCACTCCGGTAGCGCGAGGGCAGCGCCCGGAACAGTTCCGCCTTTCGGGCCAGCTTCCGCTCGTCGCTGTCCTCGCTGCCGTAGATCGCCTCGAGCTCCGTGCGCGCCTCGAGCAGGTAGCGGTTCAGGTCGCGCCGGCGGCGCCGGCCGCTCTCGAAGGCCGCGAGTTCCTCGTCGCGGCCGAGCGAACGCAGCCAGCGGCGCACGCCTTCGACCTCAACGGCGGTCGCGAAGGACTCGTTGAACGCGCTGTCGTCCTTGACGTAGACGACCTGGTGGGCGAGTTCGTGGAAGATCAGGGCCGCGAGGTCCGCGTCGGCGTAGTCGAGAAAGGTGTTGAGCACCGGATCCGCGAACCAGCCCAGGGTCGAGTAGGCCGCGACACCGCCGACGCGTACGTCGTAGCCGTCGGCGGCCAGCCGGTCGCCGTGGCGCCGCGCCGCGCGCTCGTTGAAGTAGCCGCGATAGGCGGCGCAACCGGCGAACGGATAGCACCAGGTCTTCGGTTCCAGGCTGAGCCGGGGCGCGGCGACGACGTTCCAGACCGCGTAGGGGCGGCCCAGGTCGGCGTAGCTGCGATAGCTCCGGTTGTCCGGAAGCCCGAGTTCCCGGCTGGCGAAGTCGCGAATCTCCTGGCTGAGGCTCAGCCGTTCCCGGGTCGAGGCCGCCAGAACCCGTGCACGGCCCGGTTCGAGCAGGCGATCGATCGGCTTGCGCTTCACCAGGACATCGGCCCCGCCCCAGACCGCCTGGCTGTAGTAGCGGACACTGCCGCAGCTCGCCACAAGCGCCGCCAGCACCACGGCAGCGGCCAGCGCGAGCACGCGCGGACGGCGCCGAAACGGGCGGCGAAGCCTCCGTTTTCGCGTGCTACCCTGCCGACTCATGAAACTCGCACTTCATTGGCAGGTACTGATCGGAATGGCGGCGGGGCTCTGCTTCGCCCTGGTCTTCGGAGAGGTGGGCTGGATCGCATGGGTCGCCGACCTCTTCATGCGCCTCCTCAGGATGGTCATCGTGCCCCTGATCTTCACCTCGATCGTGCACGGCGTGTCGGGCATCGGTGACGGCCGGTCGATCGGCCGCCTGGGCGGCAAGACGCTCCTCTGGTACACGCTGAGCAGTTTCATGGCAATCCTGGTCGGCCTGACTCTGGCCAACAGCATACGGCCCGGCAAGGGGCTCGTCATGCCCGAAGGAGTGGCGCCGCTCACACCGGAGGACCTGCAGACGCCCAGTTCGATGGCCGACATCCTCCAGCGCCTCGTCCCGGACAATCCGGTCGGCGCCGCGGCCGGGGGCGACATCCTCGGGCTCATCTTCTTCTCGATCGTGCTCGGCGCCGCGATCGGCGTGATGACCGGCAAGACCGGCGACCTGCTCCGCGACGGCTTCAGCGCCGGTTTCGAGGCGATGATGAAGGTCACGACCTGGGTCATCCGCCTGCTGCCGATCGGCGTCTTCGCCCTGCTCGCCCGCGCGGTCAGCCAGATGGGCCTCGACGTGTTCCAGCAGGTGGGCAAGTACGTGCTGACGATCGCGGTCGGCCTGTCGCTGCACGTGTTCGTCGTGCTGCCGCTGCTCTTCGCCCTGCTCTCCAGGAAGAACCCCATCCACCACTACCGCGCGATGGCGTCCGCCATGGCGATGGCGTTCTCGACCAGTTCCTCCGCAGCCACCCTGCCGATGACGATGAAGTGCCTGCGGGAGAAGGTCGGCGCCTCGAACCGGGTCAGCAGCTTCGTCGCGCCGATGGGCGCTACCGTCAACATGGACGGCACGGCCCTGCTGGAGATCGTCGGCGCCCTCTTCATTGCCCAGGCCCTCGGCGTCGAACTCTCGTTGTACACCCAGTTGGTCGTCGTGCTGACCGCGCTGCTCGCCTCGGTCGGCGCCGCGGCGATCCCGTCGGCCGGCCTGGTGATGATCTTCATCGTGCTCGAGGCGATCGACCTGACCACGCCGGAGGCCTACGCGCTCGCCGGCGTGATGCTCAGCGTCGACCGCCCGCTCGACATGTTCCGGACGATGGTCAACATCACGTCCGACTCCGTCGGCGCGGCAATCATCGCGAAGTCAGAGGGAGAGGAGCTCAACTACTGAAGCGAACGCGGCCCGAAAGGGCCGCGGCTCGCCACTACTGAGTTCGCCCACGGGCGCCAGACGGCGTAGAGTCCGCCGACGATGAGCCCCTACCCGAACGGCGACGACGTCACGATCACTCTCGGAGTCGAGGAGGAGCTCTTCCTCGTCGACCCGGACTCGCGCGATCTGCTGAGCGATCCCGATCCCGGCATCTTCGAAGCCTGCAGCGCGGCCGGCGGCGGCCAGCAGGTGGTGCGGGAGTTCCTTCGCTCCCAGATCGAAACGAACACGGCCGTCCACGACTCGGTTTCCGGCGTGCGCGCGGATCTGAAGGAGTCCCGCCGGCTCGTCATCGAGGCGGCGCAAGCCCACGGCGCGGCCGTGATCGGGGCCTCGGCCCATCCGTTCGCGGCCTGGGAAGCCCAGCTTCCGACCCCGAAGGAACGCTATCGGCAGTTCGCCTCCACCTACCAGGAAACGGTCCGCCGCCTGGTCATCTGCGGCATGCACGTCCACGCCGGCTTCGGCGATTTCGACACCCGGATCCGCGTCATGTCGGCGCTCCGGCGCTACCTGCCCCTGTTCATCGGCCTCTCGGCCTCGTCGCCGTTCGCCGAGGGCCGGGAGTCGGGATTCAAGTGCAACCGGCTGAACCTCTTCGAAGCGATGCCCCGGACCAGCATCCCCGGTCCGCTCACCTCCCGATCCGACTACGAAGCGCTGCTCGGCGAGTACCAGCGCATGGCGTTCATTGCCGACGGCAGCGAGATCTGGTGGGACATCCGCCCCTCCCACAAGTTCCCGACAGTGGAGCTCCGAATCTGTGACACCTGTCCGGCGATCGAGGACGCGATGTGCATCGTCGCCCTCTATGCCTCCCTGATCCGGATGCTGGCCCGGCACGACCGGGAAGGCACTCTGCCGCCCGAGCCCCCCACCGAGATCATCGTCGAGAACAAGTGGCTCTCGCAGCGCTACGGCCTGCTCGCGTTCCTCGGCGACACCCGGCGCGGCGGCCGCATCGACATCGCCGACGAACTGCAGGAACTCACGGACGAACTCGCCGAAGACGCCCGCGCCCTCGGCTGCGAGCCGGAACTCCGGCACAGCCTGTCGATCGTCCGCGAAGGCTCCAGCGCCGACCGGCAGCTCGACCTCTACCGGCTGCGTCTGGTCGAGGGAGCGAGCAAGGACGAGGCCCTGCGGGAAGTCGTCGATCTACTCGTCGCGGAGACCTCCGAAGGAACCTGATCGAACTACTGCCGGGCCGCGGCCAGCACCTCCGCAATTGACCGTCCCGGAACGAGGGCGCGGAGGAAGTCCTCGCAGGACAGGCAGAGGATACCGCCCCGCTTCAGGCGACGTCCCCGATAGAGCAGCACGGGTGTGGCTTCTGGATAGTCCCTGGCGAAGGCGCGAAGGCCGCTCAGGTCGCTGGGGTGGATGACGCTGCCGTTCTTGACTTCCAACGCGTAGAGGCCACTCTCGCCGTAAAGCACGAAGTCGATCTCGCTGCCGGAGCGGGTCCGCCAGAAGCTCAGCGTGTCCTTCGACCCGGTGTACGCGATGAAGGCGCGTAGGTGCTGGGCGACCAGACCCTCCAGGGCCGGGCCGGCGAGTTCCGTGTTCCGGTCCAGCGGACCTCTCGGGCGAAGGGACTGATACACGCCGGGGTCGACGAGATACAGCTTGGGATGGACCGTCAGCTTCCGCCGCGCTCGACGGCGAAACACCGTCAACGTGAAGCCGAGCAGAAGGTCCTGGAGCACCTCGAGGTAGTTCATCGCCGTCTTGCGCTCCACCTGACACTCGCGCGCCAGGTTCGCGACGTTGAGGACGGCGGCATGGCTGAAGCTCACCGCCTCCAGGAATCGGCCGAAGCTGCCAACGTTCCGTACCAGGCCTTCCGCCTGGACTTCCTCGCGGACGTAGAGCGCGGCGTAGGTCCGAAGAGCCTCCGCAGGTTCGGCCGCGTCCACGATCAGCGGAACAAGGCCCAGCGTGAGTGCGCGCTCCAACTGGAACGAGGCACCGAGTTCGCCCGCCATGAACGGATGCATCGTGGTGAGCAGCGCGCGTCCCGCGAGAAGATCCACGCCTGTTCGGCGGAGCTTGCGGGCGCTCGATCCAGTGAGAACGAAGCGGAGGCTCTTGTCGCGCTCGATCAACTGGTGCACGACCGGAAGGAGTTGCGGAGCGCGCTGGACTTCATCGATGACGACCGGACGCCGCTGGGGCTCGGTCGCCACGATGTCGCGCAGTCTCTCGGGCGCCGCGCCGTAGTAACGCTCTTCCTCCGGATCGTTCAGATCGATGAACAGCGCCTCCGGGTACTTTCGCTGCAACCAGGTCGACTTGCCGGTCCCGCGGGGTCCGAAGAGGAAGTAGCTGGAGCGCTCAGGGGCCGTGAAGAAACGATCGAACACGGACTGGAGGTTACTCCAGACCCTTCATTCTGTCCATCGCGATTCCGTTTTGCCGGGTCTTTCGGAATCAGCCCGTCCGCTACGCGGGTTCTGCCGGCGCCTTCGCTACGGGCCGACGAAAGAGGCGTAACGGTCGAGCCGCGGCAGGATCCTGTCCCGACCCTGCGGCGGGAGCGGCAGGATGACGCGGTGCACGCCGGCCTCGGCGTAGGCATCGAGCACGTCCTGCTGCGGTGGCGCGCCGAAGACGCTGATGGAGATCGTCGCCATCGCGCGGCCGGCGCGCTCAGCCCGCTGCTTCAGGTCCCCGATGCCCTCCAGCACGGCCTCCGTATCCCTTCCGATCGGAAGCCAGCCGTCGCAGAAGTCGACCACCCGCTGGCGGGTGTAGCCGGTTCCGCCACCGAGCACGATCGGCGGGTGGGGCTTCTGCTCGGGTTTCGGCCAGGACCAGATGGGAGCGAAGTCGACGTGGCGGCCGTGGAACTCCGCTTCGTCCTCGGTCCAGATCGTCTTGAAGGCCGCCACCTGCTCCCCGAGCTTGGCGAAGCGGGTCGTGTAGTCCGTTCCGTGATGCTCCATCTCTTCCCGGTTCCAGCCGCCGCCGATGCCGAAGACGAAGCGGCCGTTCGAGAGCACGTCGAGGCTCGCCACCGTCTTCGCGGTGGTGATCGTGTCGCGTTCGATGATCAGGCAGATCCCGGTGCCGAGTCTGATCCTCTTCGTGGTCATCGCGGCCGCGGTCAGCGCGACGAACGGATCGTGGGAACGGGAGTACTCGGGCGGCAACTCCCCGCCGCCCGGGAAGGGACTCCGCCGCGAGGTCGGAATGTGGGTGTGCTCTGGAAACCAGAGGGACTCGAAACCTCGGGCTTCCACCTCGGCGCCGAGCTCGTCGGGCCGTATCGAGTCGCCGGTAGGAAACATGAAGATGCCGATATCCATAGGCGGCGGAGTGTAACGGCCTTCATCCGTCCGTGCCGCCCCCCGCGCGCACCTCTGGCCCGGCACTGCCTGCCAGTCGCCCGCGGCGGATCGGTGAGAGGCAAGTAAACTCCCGCCCCGTGACCGACTGCCTCAGCTTCGGCCCCGTTCGCGACGACGCGGAACTGGAAGCGCTGGCCCGCAACGAGGCGCTGGCGTTCAATACGCCGCTTGAATCCTGCCTGTCCTGGCTCCGGGACACGCATGATCAGGTACGGATCGTGCGCTCGGGCGGCGAGGTCCTGGGAGGCCTGGTCCGCTACGACATGGGCCAGTTCTTCGGCGGCCGGTCGATTTCCAACGTGGGCATCGCCGGCGTGGCGATCAGCCCGACCGCGCGAGGGCGCGGGGTCGCGAAGTCGATGATGAGGGCGGCGCTTGCCGAGATGCATGACCAGGGCGTCGCGGTCTCCACTCTCTACCCGACCACGTTCACGCTCTACGGGCGAGCGGGCTACGCGGTCGCCGGCCACCGCTACCAGTACCGGCTGCCGCTTCCGAAGCTGGGCCGTATCGAGTCGGCCCGGCAGATCGTCCCGCTCGACCCGAGCCGTGACGCGGACGCGGTGGCGCGCTTCTACCGCAAGCTGGCCTCGAGCCGCCCCGGCTGGCTCGATCGCAACAGTCACATCTGGGATCGCGTTTACCGCCATCCCGCCGGCCGCGACGTGCATGCCTACGGCGTGCCGGGCGGCGGCGGCGACATCGAAGGCTACGTCGTCTACACGCTCGGCGAGGTGGCCCGCTATCCCTACACCCTCAACGTCCGCGACGTGCAGGTGGCCAACCGGGAAGCGGCGCGGCGTGTTCTCGCCCTGTTCTCGGACTGCCGGACGCTCGCCCGCCACGCCACCTGGTACGGCGGCCTCGACGACTCGCTCCTCCTCGAAGTACCAGAAGTCGGTACCGAGATCTCGGTAGCCGAAACCTGGATGCTGCGGATCGTGGACGTCCGCGCCGCTCTCACTTCGCGAGGATACCCATCCGACACGACGGCCCGGATCGAACTGGATCTGACGGACGACGTCGTACCGGCCAATGCCGGCGGCTTCCTTCTCGAGGTCCAGGGCGGCGAAGCGAGCGCGAGCCGCACCGGCGTCGCCGCCGGGCCGGACGCTCTCCGCCTCGACATCCGCGCTCTCGCCTCGCTGTACAGCGGCCACCTCAGCGCGCGCCGGCTGGCCGAGCTCGGCCAGGTGAAAGGACCGACCGCTTCTCTCAATCGGGCCGACCGGGTTTTCGCCGGTCCGCCGCCCTCCATGCCGGACTACTTCTGAGACCGGCGCTGCCCGCAACCACGGACGGAGACCAGGCCATGGATCGCATTCCGAACACTCCCCTCGCCCTCGCAATCGCCGCTGCGCTGACCCTGGCGAACGTCCCGCTCTTCGGCCAGGACGCACCGCCGGAGCCGCCGCCGCGCATCGACACCGCCGAGATCGAGCCCTTTCTCGGCGAGTGGGTCCTCGAAGTGATGACCCAGCAAGGCTCGCTCAACAGCCTGATCACGTTCGCCGACGACGACGGCAAGGCGAGCGCCGACTTCTACCTGGCGCGCCTGGCCGATCTGGAGATCGAGAACATCAGCCGCACAGAGACCGGACTTCACCTCGAGTTCGACCTGGAACTCGGCGGCCAGATCGTACCCGTCGAGATGGACCTCGCCCGCGAGGGCGACGGTCTCAGGGGCAAGCTGGAAACCGGCTTCTTCAACGCCGATGTCAAGGGGATGACGAAGGAGGCCGCCGACGCGGCCGGCGTCATCGTCAACAGGCAGCCGGTCGGCGAACCGGACGACCTGTCTTCTTCGAGGATCGAGATCGCCGATCAGGCGATCCGGCTGCGCTTCGACCTGCTGCCGGCGCCCGGCCACGACTACGACCGGCTCGAGACACTCGGCGACGGCGAAGTGCTGGGACCGATCTACGGCAAGCCGTTCAAGTTCTGGACGGACGCCGACCTCGCGTTCGAGGACGCGAAGATCGCCGCCCACAATCATGGGCCGACCTACCCCGGCGTCTACAGCCTGTGGCTCAAGCGCGAAGGGGACGGCTGGAAGCTCGTGTTCAACCACCTCGCCGACGTCTGGGGCACGATGCACATGGCCGAGCACGACGCGGGCGAGACGCCCCTGACGTTCCGGACGCTCGCCGAGCCGGTCGAGGAGACCGAGGGAGTGCTGGAAGTCGACGGAAACGGCGGCATGCTGACGATCCGCTGGGGATCGATGGAGTGGTCCACTCCGTTCCAGCTCGCGGAGTGACCCGGCGCGGCGGTCAGAGTTCAGCCGAGACCGGCGAACCGTCGCTCAGGCTGTCACTCGGGTAGACGACGACCTGCTCGCCGGGATCGAGACCGCCGAGCACCTGGGCTTCCTGTCCGTTCCGCTCGCCCACCTCGATCGGCCTGAGCGCGGCGCGGCGGCCCTCGACCGCGAACACGGCCCAGTTCTCTTCGCGCCGGAAGAGCGCCCCGGTCGGCGCCTTCACCTCGTCGTCGCTCTCCCAGACGACGACCCGCGTCTCGACGCGGAATCCGTCGCCCAGGCCCGCCCAGTCACCCGGCGGATCGACGATGTCGATCACCACGTTCACCCGCTGCTCCTCGACGCCGAGCGCCGAGATCTTCGTGAAGCCCGAAGGCTCCACGCGCCGCACCCGGCCCTGCAGGGGGCGGTCGCCGCCCCAGCGATCGATCAGCACGCGCTGCCCCGAGCGCATCCGGACGGCGTCCTTCGAGAGATAGTCCGTGACCACCTCGATCTGGCCCGGATCACCGACTTCGAGCAGGGCTTCGCCGGCGGGCACGATGGACTCGCTCTCCCGTACGCGGCGCAGCACGACGCCCGAGACCGGCGACACGATCCGAATCGTCGCCCCGTTCAGGTCCTCGGCGGTCTCGGCGCTGAACTGCAGCAACCGCACACGCGCTGCCTGCAGTTCGCTTCGGGCCGTGCGCACCGCGTACTCGGCGGCCTCCAGCGCTTCCTGACGGGTGTCGAGATCGAGCTGAGCGCTCTCCATCGCCTCGACCGAGACGATTCCCTCCTGGCTGAGCCGAAGGTATCGCCCCGCCTCGGAACGTGAGAAGGCGAGCTCCGCGGCCGCTCGCTCGTAGTGCGCCTCGGCCTGGCCGAGGGCGGCGGTCGCGGTCTCCACCACCGCCTCCGCCTCGGCGCGACTGCGGGCGTCGAGCAGCACCGGCGCCGAAGGCAGGAAGATCGCGAGCACTGTTTCGCCCGCCACCACGGCGTCGCCGGGCTCGAGTTCGATCCGAAGAACCCTGCCGGCCAGCGGCGCCGAGATGACGAAGCGGTCCCGGACCCGGGTCTCACCCTCTTCGTCGATCGTCACCTCCAGCGGCCCTCGCGTGACCTCGGCAACCTCCGCCGGCACCGGCTGCGGACGCGTTCCGAAGATCGCCGCGGCCGCGACCACGACAAGCCCCACACCCCAGTACATCCAGCGCCGCGTCTTCATCAGTTCGTTCCTGCTACTCGCGGGTCTTGAGCACCGCGACCAGGTCCAGGTCGTGGAGCTTACGCCGTACCGTCCAGGCCGAGATCGCCATCGACCCGAGAACGGCCGCCGCGGAAACCACGAACGTGCTCGATTCGACCACGACCGGAAGCCGGAACAGCTCGCTCTCGAAGGCGCTCATCACGCCGGTGATCATGCCGTAGCCGAGGAGCAGGCCGAGTGGAATCGCCGCCAGGGTAAGAACTCCGAGTTCGCCCAGCAGGATCGAGGAGATCTCGGCGCGAGTGAAGCCGATCACCCGCAGGCTGGCGAGCTCGCGGCTGGTCTCGGACAGGGAGATCCGGGCCGTGTTGTAGATCACGCCGAAGGCGATGATCAGGGCGAAGAACAGGTTGACGCTCATCATCATCGACATGTTGTCGAGCATGTAGGTCCGGATACTCTCGAGCGCGGCGCTGCGCAGCGTCACCCCCGCCACCGCCGGCATCGCCTTCAGCAGACCGTACAACCGCTCCTCGGCCAGCCTGTCGATCCTGAGCATCGCCCCGTTCATCGCCTCGTCGCGCCGAACCAGCCGCTGCAGCGACTCCTGTTCCATGTAGGCGGTCACGCCCAGGAGGTCGTCGACGGTGTCCGTCAGCACCACTTCCCGCACCGGCCGGGCCGCCTCCATGACCTCCACCAGCAGCATGTCCCCCGGCTCGACCTGCAACTGGTCGGCGAGCACCGTGGACAGGACCAGACCGGGCCGATCGAGCCGGATCGCGCGGTAGTCGATGTCCACCACCCGCCGCAGTCTGGCGCCGGGCGCCAGGGCCTGGATCGCCGTCTGCTTCTGCAGGTGGCCGTTGCGCAGCCGCGCCGCGACCGCGCCCGTCGGTTCCACCTGCAGCACACCCGGCAGGGCGGCGAGTTCGTGCACCGCGCTCCGCTCGACGGGCTCGAAGAAGCTCACCGACAGGTCCTGGCGCTGGATGATGTTGAACTGCACCTCGAGCAGTTCGTCCATCGAGTCCATCATTGCCCAGCCCACGACCATGATCGCGCCGGCGAAGGCGATGCCGACGATCGACAGAACCGCGCGCAGCGGCCGCCGCGACAGGTTCCGCAGCACCATCCGCGCCGGCTGCGACAACCATCGCCGTGCGCCCAGCCGTTCGAAGAGGGACACCCGGAAGGTCTCGGGCGTCGCCGGACGCATCGCCTCGGCGGGCGGCAGCGAAACGACGCTGCGCACCGCGCCCAGCGCCCCGACCGTCGCGGCGGCAAGACTCACCCCGACGGCGATCAGGATGCCCGATGCCGACACCTTGTAGACCAGCAGCGGGAAGCGGAAGTACTCCATGTACATGCCGAGCATCGCTTCGGCCAGCAACAGGCCGGCTCCGATCCCGATCAGCGCGCCGAGGGCCACGACGACGACGGCCCACTGCACGTAGTGGACGCCGAGCCGGAGGTTCGAGTAGCCGAGAGCCTTGAGCGCGGCGATCTGTTCGCGCTGCACGGCGACTGTTCGCCGCAGAACCACATTGAGCAGAAACGTGGCCACGGCAAGAAAGATCAGGGGTATGAGGAGCCCCATGTTCTGGAGCTGGGTCAACTCGTTCTGGAGGTACCAGTTCGAGGTCTGATCCGCCCGCGGAATCGCGCCCAGACCGCCGTACGGATCGAGAATCGCGTCGAGTTCGACGATCGCCGCCCGCTCGAGGCTGGGCGATCGGTCGGCCAGCGTCAGGGCGACGTCGTTGAACCCGCCCTCCATCTCGAACGCGGTGGCCAGGTGCCGCCGCGTCATCCACAGGAAGCCGAAGTGCTTCGGATCCGGGAACAGCTCTCCCGGGCCGATGCCGTAGACGTACTCCGGACTGAGCGCGACACCGACGATCTCCAACGGCTGCCGGCGGCCGTTGATGACCGCGAACAGGCGATCGCCCAGGTCGAGGCCGTGAGCTTCGGCGAAACGCTCGCCCACCAGGGCCTCCTCCGCCCGGTCCGGGTCCAGGAACCGCCCGCGGCGGAGCGCGACATCGTTGAGCGCCGGCCGGCCGCGATCAGGCAGGGAGATCAGGCGCCCGTTGACCGGATCGGAGACGTCCGGCACGTCCAGCGAGACGCTCACGACCACCCGGGTCTGGACCTGCTTGACTCCCGGGATCGCCGCGATCCGCTGCTCCACCCAGTTGGGAACGCGCTTGGCGCCGGCGAACACGTCGGCGAAGGCGTAGCGGGCGTAGTAGGCGTCGCGGGTGGTCAGGAGCGACCCGAAGACTCCCTGCGCCATGACCAGCAGCGCTACTCCCGACGAGACGACCAGGGCGATCGCCAGCACCTGGGAACGCACGTTCCAAAGGTCGCGCAGCAGTTTACGGTCGAGGGCTCTCATCGTCCTACCACTCGATCGTGGCCGCCGGCTGCTTGGTCGAGTTGCGAACGTCGCTCGTAATCAGGCCGTCCGCAAGCGAGATTACCCGATCCGCCATCGCCGAGATCGCCGCGTTGTGGGTGATCACCGCGGTCGTCGTGCCCAGTTCGGAGTTCACCTTCTCGAGCGCCCCCAGGACCGCGATGCCGGTGCTGATGTCGAGAGCTCCCGTCGGCTCGTCGCAGAGCAGCACGTCCGGACGCTTGGCGATGGCGCGGGCGATCGCCACGCGCTGCTGCTCGCCGCCCGACATCTGCGACGGGAAGTGGTCGAGGCGGTACTTCAGGCCGACCAGCGCCAGGGCGTCCTCGGGAGCGATCGGATCGCCCGCGATCTCCGTGACCAGCGCGACGTTCTCGCGCGCGGTGAGCGAGGGAATCAGGTTGTAGAACTGGAACACGAAGCCGACGTGGCGGCGCCTGTAGCGGGTAAGCGCGCGATCGCCGCCGAGACTCAACTCGCGGCCCCGATAGGTCACAAGTCCGTCCGTCGGCCCGTCCAGGCCGCCCAGGATGTTGAGCAGCGTCGACTTGCCGCTTCCCGAAGGGCCAAGCAGCACGGCGAACTCGCCGTCGTGAAGATCGAGATCGACGCCGCGCAGGGCATGGACCTCGACCTCGCCCATCGCGTAGACCTTGGTGACTCCGCGCATGGCGAACACCGGCGGCGTCCGCGTCGATCCGGCGGTTGCCGCGGGGGCGGCGGTGTTCATCGAGCGCCTAGCCTCCGGCGCCGGCCCCTTCCGGGGCGTCGTCACCGGCAACGAGGGCGTCCAGATCGGGAGGCGCCGCCGCAAGTTCGACGATCATCTCGGTGAACTCGCCCGGCACCGTATCGACCCGGATCATGCCGCCGTGCTCGCGCACGATGTCGGCCGAGAGCGCCAGACCGAGGCCCGTGCCCTCGTCGGTCGGCTTGGTCGTGAAGAAGGGGTTGAAGATCTTGTCCACGATGTCCCGGGGAATCCCGTTGCCGTTGTCCCGGATACGGACCTCGACGCCGTCGTCCATCTTCCGCGTCGTCACCGTGAGCGTCGGCTCGTAGGACTCGTCGTCCGTGGCGAGCCGCTTCTCGTTCGTGGCGTAGCAGGCGTTGCCGACCAGATTGAGGAACACCCGGCCCACGTCCTGGGATACGACCTCCAGCGTTCCCAGGTCCGGATCGAAGTCCTTCTCGATCGTGAGGTTGAACTCCGAGTCGGAAGCCCGGGCGCTGTGGTAGGCGAGCCCGATGTGCTCGTCGACCAGCCGATTGATGTCGGCCTCCTCCCGGCCGGCGGCGCCCCGGCCCATCTTCAGCATGTCGGTGACGATCCGGTTGGCACGCTCGCCGTGGTTCTGGATCAGCTTCAGGTTGCCGATCAGGTCCTCGAAGATCTCCCCGATCTCCTCCCGCTGATCCTCGTCCAGGCTGCCGTCCTCGTTCTCCTTCATGATCTCCTCGACCTCCTCGAGAAGCTCCGAGGACACCTCGGAGAAGTTCTTGACGAAGTTGAGAGGGTTCTTGATCTCGTGGGCGACCCCGGCCGTCAGCTCGCCCAGCGCCGCGAGCTTCTCGCGCATCACGATCTGGTCCTGGGCCTTCTGCAGGTCGACCAGCACGACCTCCAGCTCCTCGTTCTTCTCCTTCAGTTCGTCCGCCAGCTTCTCGACCAGGTTCAGCCGCTGCACCTCCAGCGCGTGCCGGCGGAAGACCTCGAGGGCGGCCGCCATGTCCGCGACTTCGTCCTTGCCGCCGATCCCGATCTCGGCTTCCAGATTGCCCCCCGCCATCTCCCGCATGCTGCTCGAGAGGGCCTCGAACCGGCGTACGAGCAGCCGTCCGACGAACAGCCAGCCGATGAAGACCGCTCCGGCAATGCTGACGATGTTGAGCGCCAGGAGCAACGCGCGCCCGGTGCGAATCGCCTGGGACGCGGCCATGGTCGCCGCATCGGTGCGGTCCCGGGAAGCGGCGACCAGACTCTCCACGTCGCCGCCGAGTTCGACCGCCAGATTCTGGTTCTCCTCCAGCAGCGCCTGTTGCCGGTCGAGCGCGTCGACTTCCTGCCGTCTCAGGTCGAAGGCAGTACGGCTCTTCGCCAGCATCTCACCGAAGAGCGTTTCCAACCGATCCGAGGTGGCGGTTTCGTCGATCGCGCTGAGGGCGCGCTCGATACTCGTCGCCGCCGACTCGTACCGCTCCTCGACCGGCTCGATCAGCGGCCGGTCGGTCAGCACTGCCAGACTGTTCAGGAGCTGGTCGATGATCGTCACGTCCTGCTGAAGGCCAACCAGCACTCGATAGCGGTCAATCTCCGGTTCCGAGAAGTGGACCTCACGGGACGCGGGCGGCTGCTCGAACGACCGGAAGCCGGTCATCGCGTAGAAGAGTTGATTGTCGAGAGCAGGCACCAGAAGCGCCTCGATCCGGCTGTGGAGCGATTCCAGTTCCGACCGCAGCGCCTCACTCTCCGCACTCAGTTCGAAACCCTCGGAGACCGACTCCTGGATCGCCGCTATGTTCCCGATGAGCTCCTCGCCATGGGCCTGGATGCTCAGGATCTCCGCGTCGCCGCCGAGTGACCCCTCGGACTCCATCCCCCGGCTCATCAGGTCCTCAAGCTGGGCCTCGAAGGCACGTTGCGCCGGCGCCACCTCTACCTCAGCCCGAGTCAGTTCGTCCTGGTTCGCCGTCGCGGTGAGCCTGGGGCCCGCGGCCACCAGTGTGCCGCTGCCCTGGGCGACGCCGAAAGCGGCCGCCAGCTCAGGCACCGTTCCCTCGGTCACCCGGTTCTGCGAATCGCCCACCTGAGCGAAGGCGAACAGCGCCACCAGACTGGCCGCGAGCGTCAGGGCAGCCGCGCCGCCGATGCCGACGTAGAGCTGCGTGGCGATCCTGTAACGGGCCTCGGTCAGTCGCCGGAACCACGAGATCATTGGCTCACCGCGGCTTCCAGACGCGTCGCGGGCCGGTACCGGCCCCGTTCGTCGATCACGGTCAGGAACACGGCGTCCGACCCCTGGTTGTCCTCCTCGCCGAATGCGAGTCTAAAGCCATCCAGGTCGAGGGAACCCGCGCTGCGGAGTGTCTGAATGAAGCGATCCCGATCAACGGTCGTCCCGCATCGTTCGAGCGCTTCGATCACCAGCCGTCCAGCCAGGTAACCCTCGAACGAGACGAAGCCGGGCTCAGCGCCAGCGGTGTGTTCGCGCAGGGCCCGCCGGTAGGCCGCGGCAACTCTCGAGTTGCGCGCGGTCGGGAATGGCACGACCTGGGTGACGTAGACGCCGGCGCCGCGTGGACCCAGCTCTTCCGCCAGTGCGTTGCTGCCCACGAATGACAGCGTCATGAACACCGGGTCGAGGCCGATGTGACGAGTCCAGGCGATCAGGCTGGCGACCGGCTGATAGGCGCCCACGATGATGACGGCCTCCGGCCGCCCCACCTCGATGTCGACGATGGCCGTCTTGACGGCGGTCGTGTTGCGCGGATAGACGCCGATGGCGACCGCCTCCATGCCCCGTCTGTCGAACGCGGCACGAACGCCCGCCAGGCCAGCACGCCCGAAGGAGTCGTTCTGGATCACGACCGCGATCCGCTCGATGCCGAGATCCCTGGTCAGTCGCTCCACCATTTCCTCCGTCTCCTGGGCGTAGGAAGCACGGAGGTTGATCACGTGCGGTTCGCCGCGGAGAAAGCCCGCGCCGGTGAACGGAGCGATGTACGGGACACCCGCCGCTTCGGCGACCGGTACCGCGGAGCGCGAGGTCGGCGTGCCGACGCCGCCGACCAGGGCGAACACACCCTCGTCCTCGATCAGCCGGCGCGTGTTGCCGATCGCTGCCTCCGGCTCGTAGCCGTCGTCCACCGTGACCAGCTCCAGGCGCCGGCCGTGCACGCCGCCGGCATCGTTGGCCTCCTTGAAGGCCGCCTGGATGCCGAGCCGCATTCCCCTGCCCAGTTCGGCCGCCGGACCGCTGAAGGCGGCGGACTGCCCGAACAGGATGCGTTCGGCCGAAACCCCAGGCGTCCCCTCCGGCGCACCCGGCGATGCAGCCGGCTGAGCCGGCGACAAAGCCGGAACGAGCAACGCCGCCGCGACCCAGGCTGACGCGGTCAGAGCTGTTCGAGCAGCACGTGCGCGCATCGCTCTCGCCAGTCCCGTTCCGCGGTTCAACTCCGGCGCTTGACCATGGTCACGTGGTTGCGGCCGCCCTCACGGCTGTAGGAAGTTTCATCCATGAGGACCTTCACGAAGTGGACCCCCAGACCGCCGATCTCCCGGTCCTGAACTGCCGCGTCGAGGTCCGGCTCGGGCGCCTCGTGGAAGGGGTCGAACGCCTTTCCGCCATCGCGAACCTCAACCCGGACTTCGTCGTCGCTGGACGTGACCTCAATCTCGATCTCGCTGCCGCCAGGCTCGCCGCCGCCGTGACGCACCACGTTCGTCGCCACTTCCTCCAGTCCGAGGACGACGGCGTAGGTCGTGTCCTGGCTCCAACCCTCCTCCGCACCGAGCGCCTCCACCGCCTCCGCGACCGCCGGAAGCTCTTCGATCCGGTTCGTAACACGAAGTTGGAGGCTGGCGCTCACTCGTCGGCGACACGCAAGGTCATGCAGGTCAGATCGTCGAACTGCGGCGCTTCGCCCGCGAAGTCCTGCACCGCCTGCAGAATCGCCTCGGCGGCTTCCCGGGCGCCCGGCGTCCGGCCGTCCCGGAACAGGCCCCGGAGCGACTCGAGGCCGAACTCCTCGCTCGACATGTTGATCGCCTCGGTGACTCCGTCCGTGAAGAAGACGACCAGATCTCCCGGGTTGAGCCGGACGTTGGCCTGTCCGTACTCGAAACCCGGGATCGCACCGAGCGCGAGACCACCCGTCAGTTCGAGTTCCTCCGAAGTCCCGTCGGAGTGAACGACCAGCGGAGGGTTGTGACCGCCGTTGGAGTACGTGAGCACTCTGGTCGCGGGATCGTAGACGCCGTAGAACACGGTGACGAACATCGCCGCCTCGTTCGTCTCGTTCAGCAGGTCGTTGACCTCACGCAGGACCGTGGACGGCTCCTCGACGCCGATGGCGGCCCCCTTGAGCAGAGTGCGGCTCGACATCATGAACAGCGCCGCCGGCACCCCCTTGTCCGACACGTCGGCCACCGCCAGCCCGACCCGCCCGCCGTCCAGGTTGATCACGTCGAAGAAGTCCCCCCCGACGTTGCGCGCGGCATGCATGCAGCCGTAGACCTCGCAGCCGTCCAGTCGGGGGAACGTGTCCGGCAGGATCGACTGCTGGATCTTCGTCGCCACGTCGAGCTCGTTCTGTATCGCCACCAGCTTGTCCCGCGAGGCCAGGGCGGCGCGCCACTCGTCGAGGTGCCGCAGCGTCCGCTCGATCGTCACTTCAAGGTCGGTGAAGTCGATCGGTTTGGTGACGAAGTCGAAGGCGCCGCGGTTCATCGCGGTGCGGATGTTCTCCATGTCGCCGTACGCCGAGACGATGACCGAGCGGATGTCCGCGTTCACCTCGGGGATCTGCTGCAACAGGGTCAGACCGTCCATCTTCGGCATGTTGATGTCCGAGAGGACGATGTCGATGTCCTGCTTCTCCGCCAGGACCTGCAACGCTTCGACACCGTTGCCGGCGAACTCGAAGCCGTACTTGCCCCCACGGATGTGGCGGCGCATGCGCTGGCGGACCAAGCGCTCCAGATCCGGCTCGTCATCGACGACAAGGATCTTGTAGTCGGGACTGTCCCGATCGCCCACCTGGACCGCTACCCTTCCGCGCCCGGAACCTCTACCCCGCGGCCGCCAGGGCGTCGGCCTGCGTGTCGTAGATCTGGATGATGCGGTTGAAGCCGCTGATCTCGAACACCGACTGCACGGGATCGCTCAACGCGCAAAGGGAGATGCTCACGTTGCGCTGGCCGAGCGTCTTCGCGATCAGCAGGACGACCCTCAGACCGGCGCTGCTGATGTAGGCGAGCTGGCCCAGGTCCATGACCACGGCCTTGACCTCGTCGCCGATCGCCCCTTGCAGTTGCCGCTCGAAGTCCTGGGAATTCGAGCTGTCGACGCGGCCCTCGACCCTGGCCACAAGGACCCCCTCGTGATTCTCCACCTGGACGTTCATCGTCTCTGCCTCCCGTCGCGGTTCTTCCCGCCAAGTCATGCGTTGTCAACTGCATTCACTATCACATCCACCGCGATCCGCGCATCCCCGGCGCCCTGAAACACCCCCCTTGTGGGAGAAACGTCGGCATAGTCGCGGCCCGCGGCCACGCGGATGTGTCGCTGATCGCTGAAGGTCGTGTTCGTAGGATCGAAGCCTACCCAACCAGGTCCAGGCAACCAGCATTCCGCCCACGCGTGACTGGCGGCGGCCGTCACTCGCTCGCCGGCCCGCCCGGTGTCGTGGAGATAGCCGGACACGTAGCGGGAGGGAACGCCCCAGGAACGGGCAATCGCGATCATCAGGTGGGCGTAGTCCTGGCACACGCCCCGGCCCGACTCGAGCAGGTGCTCTATGGGCGAGTCGGCCGCGGTGCTGCCCGGCTCGTACTCGAAGCGCTCGCGAATCCCGTCGGACAGGCGGATCAGGCTTTCCATCGGATCATCTTCCGGGCGAAACCCCTCGTCGCGAACGAAGTGCTCGATCGCGGGGGACGGCCGGGCGAGCGCGCTGGGTTCGACGAAGTGCCAGTACTCCGGCAACAGGCGCCGCGACCGCACGTCCTCCCAGCCGCCAACCGCTTCCACCCCCGGCGCCGCGTCGAGCTCCGCCCGAAACCGGGAGGTGATCACCAGTTCCCCATGCCGCCGATGGATGTTCAGAACGTGGCGGCGGTTGCCGAAACCGTCCCGCTCCGGACTCAGGGACGCGGCCGGGATCGTCTCGATCTCGAAACGCCGCACCCTCTGACCCGGTGTCCGGACCGGCTGCAGACAGAGCATCAGAACGCAGCCGCGGACGCCGTCCGAGTACTCGTATCGCGTCCGGTGCTCAACGTCGTAGCGGAACGGGCGGACAGACGTCACCGTAGCGGAGAATCCTCGATCGCGTAGTCGACGAAGGCGTCGAGCACGGCCTCGTGCAGATCGCGGGTGGACTGACCGACCTGTTCCAGCAGTTCTTCGGGTGCTGACGCTTCCGGCCAGTCGTAGAGGATGAGCGCCTCGGCCCGGCCCGCCAGCCGCCGTGCGGCGGCGTCGGCCTCGACGCCCGGCCCGCCGTCCAGGCCCTGAAGTTCGGTCGCCGCGGCCTGCACGGTCGCGAGTACGGAGCCGGGGAGGGACGGGTCGGCGACCAGCAGGTCCAGGACCCTGTCCGGTTGCAGGTCGATGCCGTAGACGCGGCCGTAGGCCTCCAGAGCATGGTGAGTGCGCAGCATGCTGGCCCAGCCCAGGGTCCGCCGCTCCGTGCGCCGGCTGAGATCGATCTGGGCCAGCAACAGGGACACCGCGAGTTGCGCCCGCTCGATCGCTCGGCCGAGGCGCATGAACCGCCACGCCGCGCCACGGTACATCGTCGCGTCCGCGACCCCGACGAAATTGTGGATCTCGCTTCGTGTCCGGGCGTAGAAGACCTCCGGCGTCCTCCAGATATCGACGGCCTCGAGATCGCGAATCCGCAGCCAGGCGGCGTTCAGGCAGGTCCACATTTCGCCGCTGATGCAGTGACGCATCTGGCGGGCGTTCTCGCGCCCGCTGGCCACGGTGCTCCACACGGAATCCGGATTCGAACGCTCGAACGTCAGGTCGTCCGCCAGCGTGAAGGCATCCGCCAGGGCGAACTCGTCCGTCTCCGGCAGGAACTCCTCGCCCGGAGGCGGCAACCGCTTCATGCACCGGTAGATCCGCTTCCAGCCGAAGTGAATCTCCTCGACCGAACGGTCGACCAGAAACTGCACCTGCAACTCCAGCAGGCGGCTCAGATAGCCGGCCCTCGCCAGGTAGCGGGCCATCCAGTAGACCCCCTGGGCGCTGCGTGCGAGCATCAGAGATCGACCACCCAGAGGTCCTTGCCGCCGCCGCCCTGGCTCGAGTTCACGACCAGGCTCCCCCTGCGCAGTGCGACCCGGCAGAACGCCCCGGGGACGATCCGGGTCTCGTTTCCGGTCAGAACGAAGGGGCGGAGGTCGACGTGGCGCGGTTCGGCGTGACCGTCGATCAGGCACGGCGACCGCGACAGCGCCAGCGTGGGTTGCGAAATGAAGTCCGCGGGATCGGCCCGGAGCGTCCTCGCGTACTCGTCCCGTTCCTCCGGCGTCGAGTGCGGGCCGACCAGCATGCCGTAGCCACCCGACTCGCCGACCCGCTTGACCACCAGGCGCTCCAGGTTGTCCAGCGTGTACTCCAGGTCCTCGGGCCGCCGGCAGAGGTGCGTCTCGACGTTCTGGAGCAGGGGCTCCTCGCCCAGGTAGTAGCGAACCATGTCCGGCACGTAGGCGTAGACGCTCTTGTCGTCGGCGACGCCCGTTCCCGGAGCGTTGGCCAAGGCCACGTTGCCGCGCTTGAACGCGTTCATCAGGCCCGGAACGCCCAGCAGGGAGTCGTCGCGGAAGACGAGCGGATCCAGGAAATCGTCGTCCACGCGGCGGTAGATCACGTCCACCCGCCTGAGGCCGGAGGTGGTCCGCATGTAGACGAAGCCGTCGTTGACCAGCAGATCCTGCCCTTCGACGAGTTCGGCGCCGATCTCGTGAGCCAGGAACATGTGCTCGTAGAACGCCGAGTTGTAGGTGCCCGGAGTAAGCAACGCCAGGCACGGATCCGGCCGGCCGCCGGGCGACAGCTCACAGAGGGTCTGCCGCAACAGACTGCCGTACTGCTCGACGTCCTGAACCCGGGAACGCCGGTAGAGCCGGCGCAGACCGGCCTTCACCGCCTTGCGGTTGGCGATCATGTAGGACACGCCGGAAGGCACGCGCAGGTTGTCCTCCAGCACCATGAAGCCCTCGTGCGTGCGCACGATGTCCGTGCCGCAGATCGTCACCCAGACGTCGTTCGGCACGCCGACGCCGCGCATCGCCAGCCGGTACTGCGGGCAGCCGAGGATGACGTCGGCGGGAATCACTCCGTCCCTGACGACGCGGCAGTCGCCGTAGACGTCGGCGAGGAACAGGTTGAGGGTCCGGATCCGCTGCACCAGGCCGGCCTCGAGCTCCCGCCACTCCGCCAGGGCGAGCAGGCGCGGCACGCAATCGATCGGGATGATCCGCTCCTCGGCCTCCTCGTCGCCGTAGACGGTGAAGGTGATGCCCTCCTGCGAGAAGGAGCGGGTCACCCGTTCCTGGATCGTGTTCAGATCCCCGTCGGGCAGGCCCTTGAGCGCTTCATAGACGGCGCGGCAGTGGTCGCGAGGCTCCCCATCCGCGACGAACATCTCGTCATGGATCGCAGGATCGAAGTCGTAGCGGCTGAAGTCCACGGATCCACCAGAGCGTGGTGGCGATTGCCCGTACCCTATAGAAACGACCCGCCGCTTGGACGCCGCGGCCCTCCGCCCCGTATCATCCTGTAAGCCGTCGGCGAGGCGACTCCACCTCCGCCGCGGCCGGACCTCGAATCTCATACCAAGGAGCACGAAGATGACCGGAGCGCGCTCCCACAGCCGGCAGGCCGGCTTCACCCTGATCGAACTCCTGATCGTCGTGGCGATCATCGGCATCATCTCCGCACTGCTGGTGCCGAACCTGATGACCGGGCTGCAGAACGCGAACCAGACCCGCACCCAGGCCGACATGAAGGCCGTGGGCTCCGCCTGGATGCAGTGGCTCACCGACCAGGTCAGCGCCGCGGCCGCCGGCTCGAGCACGACCGCCACGTTCAGCTGGAGCGAGTTCACCTATCCCGACTTCTCCCACGCGGACCTCTCGGCCCTGCTCCGCCCGTCGAACACGTTCTTCTACCTGCAGGACGTACCCGAACGGGACGGCTGGAACAACCCCTACCGGTTCGGCTTCGCCGGTTCGGATCAGCTCCTGAGCACCCAGGTCATCGGCATCTGGAGCGGCGGCCGTGACGGCTCTGCCACGGAGCAGCCGCAGTCCACCTACGAGATCGGCGCCTTCCGCGGCACCGAGTTCAACGAGGACCTGGTCTGGGCCGACGGCTACTGGGTACGCTGGCCGGGCAGCGCCGCCGAAGTCGACACGTCCGAATAGCCGGCCGCGCGGCCGGCGAAGCGGCCTGTAACCGCGGGTCTTCTGACCCGCGGACGAATCGCCGCCGCGAAGCGGTGACCCGTAGCCGTGGGTCTTCTGACCCACGGAGCGAAATCGCCGCCGCGAAGCGGCGACCTCTAGATCTGCGAGAACGCGGTCGGCCGCAGGAACACGTTCTCGATCCGCGAGACGGTTCCCTTGTAGTAGTCCATGTCGCGCATCCGGATCCACTCGGGATGGCCGCCGAACGCCTGCCAGTGCTCCCGGTGCGCCTCCATGTCGGGGGCCGACAGGATGTAGACGAGGGCCGGTACGTCCTCGCCGATCAGGAGCTCGGCAAACAGGAGGGGCGCCATGTCGACATCCCGCATGATGTCGATCTCACCGTTGTCGAACATGTGGACCTTGCGGCGAGCCGTCTCCTCGTTGTGGCTCTCGTACAGACGCAACTCGAAGATCCGGTCCTGCCCGGCCGCGGTCTGGGGCGGCAGTTCCATCACCGGCATGCCCGTGAAGGCCCGCAGGAACCAGCTCTCCACGCGCTCGTAGATCGGCTCCTGCCTTGGCGTCGCGTACATCGGCGCGGCGGCTTCCAGGTACTCGGCGTCGGCCTCCAGCGTCGACTTCATCGCCGTGAAGTCCCCGACCGTCGGGAACGCGATGATCGCCCACACGGAAAGCGAATCCACCGGGTCGACCGGCTCGTCCGCCTCGGCGGGCGGCTCGACTCCGAACACGCCCACCCTGTCGATCCCGGCCCGGTTGAGCGCCGGCACCAGGGCGTTCTCCAGGTAGGCGAGGACGGTCTGCCGGCTGTCCTCGTCCGCCAGGCGGTAGCGGCGGATCTCGTAGTACTCCCGCCCCGGTTCGCTTTCCGCCGCGGCCTGACCGTCGCCCGCCGGATCCGCCACCGGTGCCTCGGCCGGTGCGCAGGCCAGCACCAGCGCGGCAACCGCGGCGCCGGCCAGGAAGACGGGAAGCGAACGCCTGGATTGCTGGGTCATCGACATGCTGGATTCTCCTTGCGGCTGTGACGCTACTTCCTGGCCAGCAGCCAGGCGCGCATCGTGTCGGAAACGAGGTCGGCGGCCTCCAACTGGACCCAATGGCCGACCGTCGGCACCGTGACCAGGGTGTAGTCGCGGTCGACCCAGTCCCAGGTGTTCTTGAGCCCGTCCTTGTCCACCGCCGTGTCCTTGAGGCCGTGGAACTGGAGGACGGGCATCTTGAGGTTCGGTAACTCGCCGCCGGCCGCGACGCCGCCGTAGTTCGCCCTGTAGTAGTTCAGCATGCCGTCCCAGTAGGAACGGGCGAACGCCTCGCGGTAGTGGCCCGCCACCTTCTCGCCCTCGCTCTCGTAGCGGCCGAGCAGTCCCTCCGGCACCGGGCTGCCGTCCGGCTCGGACGACGCGAAGTTCCGGGCGTACTGGACGTTGCGGCGCTGCTCCTCGCTCGCGTTCGCGATCACGTTCGCATAGCCGCGGGGGTGCGTGAGGTTCATGATGATCAACCGCTTGACCTTGTCCGGATGCTCGATCGCGAACCGCCAGGCGATCGCCCCGCCCCAGTCGTGGCCCACCAGGTTGATCGGTCCGCCGAGATCCTCGATCACGGCGGCCACATCCGCCAGCAGGAGAGGCATGGCGTAGTCCTCGACCCGCTTCGGCTGGCCGCTGCGGTTGTAGCCGCGGAGGTCCATCGCCGCGGCGCGGAAGTCCCCTTCGAGAGCGGCCATCTGGTGCCGGTAGCTGTACCAGATGTCGGGGAACCCGTGGATGAAGAGCACCGGCTCGCCCTCGCCGAGGGTGACGTAGTGGATTCCCACGTCGCCGTTCTTCACCGTGTGATGTTCGACCCGGTCCCAGACATCCGCGTTGGAGTCATCCGCCGCGAGCCCTCCCGGGAAAACCGCGGCCGCGAGCAGCAGCGCCGCCCACGGAACACAACGCCTGCGAGCTTCGATCAAGTTCACGTTCCGACCTCCTGGAGTTGGGCGGGCCATCGTAGCAGCGTGGCCCGTGGAACGGACCTACGGCAACCGTCCTTCTTGCGCGGGAGGCGCTTCTTCCGCGGCCGGAAGGGCCTCGGCCGGCGGGTCCTCGAAGCGCTTGTAGTTCCTGCCGTAGTCCGGCCGGGTACGGCGATGGCATACGACGCAGGACATGTAGACCTGCTCGTTCAGGGCGATCAGCGCGTCCAGGTCGTGCTCGAGGGCGGCCTCGTAGGCGGCGGCGCCGGCGTCGAACATCAGCCTGGCGTCGCGCATCCACTCGTCGCGGTCGCCGACGACACGGCTCGGCATCATGATCAGGTTGGCGGACTCGGCGAGGATGAGGGCCTGCGCCTGCAGTTCGTTCCACTCGACCTCGTTGGTCGGGGTACGGCTCTCTACGTAGAGGATGGCGTCCGACGCCGGGTACATGAGCTTGATCATCAGTTCGCTCATCGTGCCGATCGGCTCCGGCTCGGGAACCGGTCCGTCGTCCCCCGCGGCCGCCGCGCCCGCGAGGCCAACGAAGAGCGCTGCGATTGCAATCCGTCCCGGCATGAGGTCTCCCCTTTCGCGGCTATCATGGCATGATCCCGCCGGCCAGGTAACGACCCGGAGATGGAACCCCAGCCATGAAGCAACACATCCTCTGTACCGCCGTCAGCCTGCTCGCGCTTTCCGCCTGCGCCCAGGAGGACGCCACGCTGCGTCCCGGAGACAACGACCACCGGACGCTTCAGGAGGCGCTGCTGACGGCCGAGCCCGGAGCGGTCATCGAACTCGCCGCCGGACGCTTCGAACTCGACGCCACCCTGTCCCTCGATGTCGAGGGCGTGACCGTGCGCGGCCAGGGGATGGACGAGACGATTCTCGATTTCTCATCACAGGCTCCGGGGACCGGAGGCGAGGGGCTCCTCGCCACCGCCGACGACTTCACGGTCGAGAACCTCGCGGTCGAGAACACGAGGGGCGACGGCATCAAGGTGGAGGGCACGACCGGAGCCGCCTTCCGGAGTGTCCGGGTCGAATGGACGAACGGACCCGACACGAACAACGGCGCCTACGGCCTCTACCCCGTCCAGGTCACGAACGTCCTGATCGAGGACAGCCGGGTCCGCGGCGCCTCGGACGCCGGCATCTACGTCGGCCAGTCGGCCAATGTCGTCGTCCGGCGCAACGAGGTCTGGGAGAACGTGGCCGGCATCGAGATCGAGAACACGACCGGCGCCGACGTCTACGGCAACCGGGCCCACGGCAACACCGGCGGCCTGCTCGTCTTCTCGCTGCCCGAACTGCCCGTCAAGGACGGCCGCGACGCCCGCGTCTACGACAACGACATCACGGACAACAACCTGCCGAACTTCGGCAAGGAAGGCGCGATCGTCTCGACGATTCCGGCCGGTTCGGGGATCATCGTGATGGCGAGCGACAACGTCGAGCTCTTCGAGAACCGGATCCACCACAACCAGAACTCGAACCTGGCCGTCATCTCCTACCTCTCGACCGGTCGCACCTACAACGACCCCGGCTACGATCCGTACACCGAGGGCGTCTACATTCACGACAACGAGTTCATCGGCGGCGGCGAGGGCCCGAACGGCGACTTCGCGGACGCTTTCGTCGCCCTCGCCGGCGGCGCCTTCCCTGACATCGTCTGGGACGGGGTTTCGAACCCGGACAAACTGGTGGAGGGAGAGGTGCCCGCGGACCTGCGGCTCTACATCGAGAACAACGGTGACGCCGACTTCGTGAATCTCGACCTCGGTTCCGTCTTCACCGGCGGTGAGCCGAACGTAAGCACGGACCTGGCGGCGCATCAGGGTTCGCTCCCGGCGGTACCCCAGCCGGTCGATCTCGGCGCGGCGACCGGTGGCGCTCCGTAGCGCACCACCCGCGGCACTGGCGATCGCGGCACTCGCGCTCGCGGGCTGCGCGGCTGGAGAAGGCGGTCCCGGGCAGGGGCCGTTCGCCCGCTACCCGGCGAAGCTCTCAGCCTGGGGACTGTTCACCGGGGAGCTCGCGAGCCACATCCCGGCCGCCGGCGTCGAGCCCTACGACCTGAACACGGCACTGTTCTCGGACTACGCGCTGAAGTTCCGTTTCGTGCGCCTGCCGGAGGGGCCTGACGGGGACGTCGAACCCGCGCTGTACCGCGAGGAGGGCCCGTTCGAGTTCCCGGTCGGCACGGTCATCTCGAAGACCTTCGCCTACCCCGCGGACTTCAGGGTTCCCGAAGAAGGCCTCCAGCCCCTGGAAACCAGGCTGCTGGTCCACGAGGAGGACGGCTGGGTCGGCCTGCCGTACATCTGGAACGCCGAACTGACCGACGCCGACCTTGCCATCGTGGGCGGGCCGCTCGAGGTGTCATGGATCGACGCCGGAGGCGAGGGGATCGAGCACACCTACCGGGTGCCGAACGCGAACCAGTGCAAGACCTGCCACCGGACGGACGGCGAGCGCGTGCTGCCGATCGGCCTCCAGGCGGCGCAATTGAACCGCAACTTCGTCTTCACCGAGGCCGACGGCTCCACCCTCTCCGAGAACCAGCTCGAGCGATGGCGGCGAACGGGCTTCCTCGAGGGCGCGCCGCCGGCCGCCGAGACGCCCCGCGCGCCGGTCTGGAACGTCGGGCGTACCGGCAGCGTCGACGAGCGGGCGCGCACCTGGCTCGACATCAACTGCGCCCACTGCCACAACCTGAAGGGCAGCGGGCGCACGTCGGGACTCGACCTGCGCAAGGGACACCGGGACCGAACCAGGCTGGGCGTTTTCAAGCACCCGGTCGCCGCCGGCCAGGGGACCGGCGACCGCCTGTACGGGGTCGTTCCCGGCAAGCCCGACGAATCGATCCTCGTCTACCGGATCGAATCGACGCACCCGGGCATCATGATGCCCGAGCTCGGCCGCGGACTCGTCGACGTCGAGTCCGTGGCCCTGATCCGTCAGTGGATCCTGGAGATGGAACCGCCGCCCGAGGCCTGACTGCCCTACTCCGCCAGGATCTGCAGGGTGCGGTGGAAGACCTCGTCCAGACCGACGGCATCCGAGCCGTAGTAGCCACGGACACCGCCGTCCCGGTCGACGAGAGCCAGCCGCGCCGCGTGCGCGACATCGACCAGACCGCCGGCGAGGTCCAGCCGTTCGCCCATGGGCAGGGCGAAACCGTCGACGACCATCGAACGCACCTCGGGTTCGGCGCCGGTGACGAGGCTCCAGCGCTCCAGCTCCAGGCTCCGGCTCCGTGCGTAGTCGCGGAGCCGCTCCGGGGTGTCGTGCGCCGGGTCGACCGTGAAGCTCACCAGCCTCACTTCGTGCATGCCCTCCTCGCGATAGCGGCGCTGAAGCTGCCGCAGCGAGGCCGTGAGGCGTGGGCAGACCGTGGCGCAGCGCGTGAACAGAAAGGAGGCGACGTAGACCTCGCCCGCCAGCTCGGCGCTGCCGAACGAGTCCCCGTTCTGGTCGACCAGCCGCCACTGCGGCAACTGCCGCAGGACGGGCGGCGGGTCGGGCTCGAACCGGAGCAGCGGCCTGATTGCCGGGATCAGGACGAGACCTGCCAGCGCCGCGAGAAGCCAGGGGTTCAGCAGGCTCCGGCGAGGCTCCGGCGCGCCTCCATCGAGGCCGGAATGAGGGTCCCCGGACATGATCCGAGCCTATCCGGGCGCCGGGCTTTGACCGCCTCGATAGCACGCTGTACACTCCGCGCGACCGCAGGACGGGCAGGGCTTCGTACCCTGCTTCAAGGTACGGAATCTTGGCTCAGATCTTCCCCAAGTGGACCCTCAGGCTACCGCTGTACGCGGCGCTCGCCCTGCCGGTGGTCGGCGCCGCCATCGCCGGCGGCATCTGGTACTTCTTCTCGCCCGAATACACCGATGTGGGCTACCGGCCGGCCCAGCCGGTGCCCTACAGCCACGCGCTCCACGTCGGCGAACTCGGCCTGGACTGCCGTTACTGTCACGCCTCGGTCGAAGAGTCGGCGGTTTCCAACGTTCCCCCGACCCAGGTCTGCATGAACTGCCACCACGTCGCTGTCCGGGACAGCGAACTGCTGGAGCCGATCCGCAAGAGCGTCGAACAGAATCGTCCGATGCGCTGGGTGCGCATCCACAACCTTCCCGACTACGCTTTCTTCGACCACAGCGTCCATGTCGGGGCCGGCGTCGGCTGCCGGACCTGCCACGGCCCGGTCCATGAGATGGAGGTCGTGTCCCAGGTGGAGCCCCTGAGCATGAGTTGGTGCCTCGACTGCCACCGCGACCCGGGACCGCACCTGCGGCCGCTCGAAGCGGTGACCGACATGGAGTGGATACCGACCGGCGACCACGCGGCCTTCGCCGAGTTGGCGATCGCGGAACGCGCGCTCGCGCCGCCCGAGGACTGCACGGGGTGCCACCGATGAGTGCCGGCAACGGAAAGCGGTCGGAGAGAACGTACTGGCGCAGCCTGGAGCAGCTTCAGGACGACCCCCGATCCGTCGATCTCCTGGAGCGTGAGTTCCCGGAGGGTGCGTCGGAAGCGCCGCCCGAGTTGCTGCGCGACGGCGTGAGCCGGCGCAGCGTACTCGCCATGCTGGGCGGTACGGCGTCGCTCGCCGGCCTCGCCGGCTGCGACATCGTCCGCCGGCCGGTCGAGCACATCGTCCCCTACGTCGACGCTCCGGAGGGCATGGTCCCCGGCGTTCCGCTGGCCTACGCCACCACGATGCCGTTCGGCAGCCGCGCGCTCGGTCTGCTGGTGGAGAGCCACGAGGGACGGCCGACCAAGGTCGAAGGCAACGAGCTCCATCCGTTCTCGGAGGGCGCATCGAGCGTGTGGGCCCAGTCCTCGATGCTCGACCTGTACGACCCCGACCGGTCGAAGTCCGTACGGTTCGGCGACGACGAATCCTCCTGGGACGACTTCGTGGCCGCCTGGACCGAAGGCGACCTCGGCCCTGCCGCCGACGGCACGGGCTTCGCCATCCTCGCCGAGCCGTCCTCGTCACCGACCCTGGTCCGGCTGAAGGAAGCGCTCCTCGACCGGTACCCGCAGGCGCGCTGGGTGACCTGGGAGCCGGTCAGCGAGGAGAACGCCGACCAGGGGACGGCGCTCGGTGCCGGCGAGCACGTCCACGCGCTCTACCACCTGGACCGCGCGCAGGTCCTGCTGACCCTGGATTCCGACTTCCTCGGCACCGAGGGCGACAGCGTTCGCAACCTCCGCGGCTACTCCCGGGCCCGGCGCGTGAACGAGGACGGCGGCGGCAGCCCGCTGCGGCACTATGCCGTCGACGGCGTCCACTCGCTCACCGCGGCGAACGCGGACCACCGCCTGCGGGTGCAGAGCGGCCGCGTCGCGGCCTTCATCGCCCGCCTCGGCAGCGCGCTCGCGGGTCACGGCCTGGAACTGCCGGTGGCTTCCTCGGTGCCGGCCGAAGACATCGACGACGCCTGGGTCGACGCACTGGCGCAGGACCTGATCGCCCACCAGGGCGCCGGCCTGATCGTCGCCGGCAACCGCCAGCCGGCGGCCGTCCACGCCGCCGTCTACGCCCTGAACTCGGCGCTCGGCAACGCCGGATCGACGGCGACCTACCACCGGACGGCCGACAGCGGCAGTTCGAGCGACGCCGATCTCGCCGGTCTGGCGGCGGCGATTCGGGAAGGTGCGGTCGACCGCCTGCTCATTCTGGGCGCCAACCCCGCCTACAGCGCTCCCGCCGACCTCGACTTCCCGGCCGCCCTCGAAAGCCTGGGCGACGCGGGCGCGGTCACTCACGTCGGCGCCTACCGGGACGAAACCAGCCGCTTCGCGCGCTGGCACGTGCCGCTCGCCCACTACCTCGAGAGCTGGGGCGACGCCCGGGCCACCGACGGCACAGCGAGCGTCGTGCAGCCTCTGATCGAGCCGCTCTACGGCGCGAAGAGCCTGGTCGAGGTGCTGGCGCTGGCGGCAGAGGGCGAGTCCCGCGACGGCCGCGACCTGGTTCGCGAGACCTGGTCCGGGATCCTCGGCCTGCCGCTCGAGGAGGATGCCGAGGAGGGCGGCGCCGCAGCCGCCGCGCCCGAGCCCGAGGCGGAAGCCGAAGCGGCTGCCGAGGGCGCCGGCGAAGACACTCAAGCGGCAGAGGAGGCCGTGCCGGTCGACCCGATGTCGCTGCCGTTCCCCGTCGCGCTCTCCGAGTTCGAAGTCGCCTGGCGCAAGGTGCTGCATGACGGCCTGCTGGACGGCAGCGCCGCGCCGGCGGCCGATCTCCCCGCCATCGCGCCCGAGGATGGCGCCGCCGCGGTCCGCGCCGCAGGCGACGCCGCCCAACCGATCGCCTTGGGCGACGATCTGGAGATCGTCTTCCGCTGCTCTCCGGCGGTCCACGACGGTCGCTTCGCCAACAACGGCTGGCTCCAGGAGCTGCCGGACGCGATGACCAAGCTGACCTGGGACAACGCCGCCCTGATCAGCCCCGCCACCGCCACCGCGCTGGGCCTCGAGAACGAGGATCTCGTTACGGTGACCTCCGGCGGCCGGGAGCTCGAACTGCCCGTCTGGCAGGTGCCGGGACAGGCGGACAACGCCGTGACGATCGACCTCGGCTACGGCCGTGACTTCGCGGGCCGAATCGCGAGCGCGGCCAATGCCGAAGGCCACAGTCCGGGGCGCAACGCCTATCTGCTGCGCACCTCGGAGGCCCCCGACCTCGCCCGCGGCACGCTCAGTCCGACCGGCGGCACGTACCCGCTGGCACAGACCCAGGACCACCACTCGATGGAAGGGCGCCCGATCGTCCGCGAGGCCGATCTCGACTACTTCGAGACGCATCCCGACTTCGCCACCGCCCACAGCGAGAAACCGCACGAGAACTCGATGTGGGACGAGTGGACCTACCAGGACTCGCCGCAGTGGGGCATGACGATCGATCTGAACGCCTGCGTCGGCTGCAACGCCTGCATGATCGCCTGCCAGAGCGAGAACAACGTGCCGATCGTCGGCAAGGAACAGGTGATGGAGGGCCGGGAGATGCACTGGCTCCGCATCGACCGCTACTTCTCCGACGAGGGAAAATCCGCCGGCATGCTCCGGGACCTCGTCCGCGACCTCCCGTCCGAGCCGCAGACGAGCTTCCAGCCGGTGCCCTGCATGCAGTGCGAGAACGCGCCCTGCGAACAGGTCTGCCCGGTCGCGGCCACGGTGCACGACAGCGAAGGCCTGAACGCAATGGTCTACAACCGTTGCATCGGCACCCGCTACTGCTCGAACAACTGTCCCTACAAGGTACGGCGCTTCAACTACTTCAACTTCACCAAGGACACCCCCGAGGTGATGAAGCTGGGCAAGAACCCGGACGTCACGATCCGTTCCCGGGGCGTCATGGAGAAGTGCACGTACTGCGTCCAGCGAATCAGCCGGGCCAAGGTCGACGCCAAGCAGGACGGCCGGGGCCTGGCCGACGGCGACGTCGTCACGGCGTGCCAGCAGGCCTGCCCGGCCGAAGCGATCCGCTTCGGCGACATCACGGACGCGGCCAGCGGGGTTTCCCAGGCGAAGGCGAGCCCCCGCAACTACAACCTGCTCGACGACCTGCACACGAAGCCCCGGACGACCTACCTCGCGAAGATCCGCCACCCGAACCGCGACATCACGCCGGCGCCGCCGCCGGCCGAGGACCACGGCGGCGGCGAGGACGGCCACGGCGAGGACGCGCACTGATGAGAGGCCATCGGCTCCACGCCGCGGTCCTGATCGCCGTCCTGCTGCTCCTCGGTTGCCGGGGCATGCCGTCGCCCTTTCCGCCGATCCATCCCAACCCGAACATGGACTACCAGGAGCGCTACGACCCGCAGGAGGCGAGCGCTTTCTTCTACGACGGCATGGCGATGCGCCAGCCGGTCGCGGGTACCGTGGCACGCGGGCAGCTCGACGTCGACCACCGGCTCCTGTTCGGCCGCGACGACGAGGGCTACTTCCTCGAAACCTCGCCTCTCGCGGTCACCGACGAAGCGCTGGCTCGGGGCGAGAGCCGGTACGAGATCTACTGCCAGCCCTGCCACGACGAGCGCGGCACGGGCCAGGGCATCCTGTTCGAGCGCGCCGGCACCCCCACCGCCTCCCTCCACGACGATCGCATCGCCGCCTACAACGACGGCCGCATGTACGACGTGATCACGAACGGCGTCGGGTTGATGGCGGGCTACCGCTATCCGCTGACGGTCGAGGACCGTTGGGCGGTCGTCGCCTACGTTCGTGAGCTGCAGCAGGAACGCCGAACGATGCAGGCGGAGCGGGAAGCGCGCCAGTAGCGCCCGGGGAACAGATGACCAGAAACAGGATCCTCTTCGGCATCGGCGTTCTCGCCTTCGTCTCCGTGATCGTCACGGTGCGTCTGGGCGGTTTCCTGGTCGACAACGAGTACCGCCAGCCGGACCGGCAGGTCGCCGCCCAGGAAGAGCTGGGCGAGGCCGAGCTCACGCCGCGCCAGCAGGGCATCGCCGACGAGCAGGCCGCGGACGAAGCCGAAGCGAGGGCCAGGCCCTACGAGGAGGCCGAGTACCGCACGGTGCCGTTCGTCGGCAGCCGGGTCACCGTGTGGGTGCTGGCGCAGCTCCACCTGCTGTTCGCGGCGTTCGTCCTCGCGGTGCCGCTGTTCGCCTTCATCATCGAGTTCGTCGGCTACGTGAAGAAGGAGGAGCGGTACAACAAGCTGGCGTACGAGTTCACGAAGCTGCTCTCCGTCTCGTTCTCGATGACCGCCACCTTCGGGGCGTTCCTGACCTTCGCGTTGATCATCCTCTACCCGAAGTTCACGAACTACCTGATGCACATCTTCTCGCCGACGTTCCTGCCCTACGTCCTGCTGTTCTTCCTGGAAGCGCTCTTCCTCTACAGCTACTACTACGGCTGGGGCAAGTTCGGGCCGAAGATGCACCTGTTCCTCGGCTTCATGCTGAACGTCGTCGGCACCGCGATCATGTTCATCGCGAACGCCTGGCTCACCTTCATGATGTCGCCCGGCAAGCGCGACGACATCGATGGCGACGGCGTCCCGGACTTCGTCTCCGCCGTCTCGGAGAGCGGCGCCCTGCTCAGTCTCCGGGACGCCTTCTTCAACTTCACCTGGATGCCGATCAACATCCACCGGATCATCGCGAACGTCGCCTTCGGCGGCTCGATCGCCGCCGCTTACGCCGCCTTCCGGTACCTGCAGGCGAAGACGGACGAGGAGAGGGCCCACTTCGACTGGATGGGCTACGTCGGCAACTTCGTCGCCATCATCGCCTTCCTTCCCCTGCCGTTCGCGGGCTACTACCTGGCAGCCGAGATCTACGCCTTCAGCCAGACGCTGGGCATCCAGATGATGGGCGGCACCTTCTCCTGGCTGTTCGTGCTCCAGGCGGCTCTCATCGGCAACCTCTTCCTGGGCGCGAACTACTACCTCTGGCTGGGGATGGGCCGCATGGAGGGCGGCGTCCACTTCCAGAAATTCATCAAATGGCTGCTGATCGCGATCGCCCTCTGCTTCGCCGTCTGGGCAACGCCGCGCTACGCCATTTCTTCGGTCTCCGAGATCGCCGCGATGGGCGGCAGCAGCCACCCGCAGCTTTCCTACCTGGGGCAGATGTCGGCCAAGAACACGGCGGTCAACATCCTGATCCTCTCGACCTACATGAGCTTCCTGCTCTACCGGCGGACCGGCAGGCAATCGATCCATCCGTACAGGCAGCTCCTCACCCGCGCCCAGGCGATCGTGTTCTCCTCCGCGGCGGCGCTGGTCATCTTCTACGGCGTCTACGGCTACTTCGTCGACTCGGCGACACGCATCCGGTTCGCGATTCCGCAGGTCTACTCGGTGCTCGCGGCCCTGGTGGTGATCACCGTGATCGACCTGCCCCTGTACCGCAACGCCGCGCAGTCGGGCGAAACCAAATGGGGAAGAATCCCGGCCGTCTCGCAGTACGCCCTCATCTTCATCGCCCTCAGCTTCACCTGGCTGATGGGGCTGATGGGCTACGTCCGCTCCGGCCTGCGCCAGGAATGGCACGTGTACGGCGTGATCCTGGACACCTCCCCGGACGCCTACACGCCCAATCTCGGCTTCGCGACACAGGTCGTCTCGGTCACGGTTCTCATCTTCTTCGGGCTGATCGGCGTCGTCTTCTGGCTCAGCAGCCTGAGCGGAAAGAAGGACTACGCGCCGGGCGCCGCCGGTGAGGGCGGCGGCCGGCTCGAAGGGGGCCAGGCGGCATGAAGTTCTCCGTTCCCATGCCGTTGCGGCTGGTCCTTCTCGTGCTGGGCACCACGGCCTTCTACATGTACCTCGGCCAGATCGTGCCGCAGAAGGAATCCCACCCACCGCCGCCGGTCCTGATCAACGCCGAGATGACCACGGAGGACCTGGTGGCGGTCGGCGCGGAGCTGGCGAGCGGCAAGGGCCAGTGCCTCGTCGGGTGCCACACGGTCGGCCAGAGCGGCCCCTTGCGCTATCCGGACCTGGACGGCATCGGCGGCCGCGCCGCCACCCAGGTGGACGGACTGTCGGAGCTGGAGTATCTGGCCCAGTCGCTCTACGAGCCGGCCGCGTTCATCGTCCCCGGCTTTGCCGACGGAATGCAGGCCATCAACCAGCCGCCGATCAACCTCTCCGACGACGAGATCAAGGCGGTGATCGCCTGGCTGCAGAGCCTGGGCGGTACGCCGAACGTGACCCTGGACACTGACCTCGGATACTGATCATGTTGGGACTCAACCTTCCCGTTGTCATCGTCCTGGCCGCGATCGGCGGCGTGCTCGCCTGGCGCCGGGCCAACACTCTCACCTGGCTCCTCTACACCTGGGTCGCCCTGTGGGCCTTCTTCAAGTACGGCTTCGCCGTGCCGATCCCGCAGTCCGTGGTGACGATCTACCTCGGAATCACCGGGCTCGCGCTCGTCTGCTTCGCCTCCTCGAGCCGGGAACGGTTGTCGGAGACGGTCCAGCCGATCGTGCGGCTGATTCTCGAACCGCGATACCGGCTGGCCCTGGCCGGGCTTCTCGTCGCCCTGCCGGCACTCGCCGCCTACAACGTCTACGCCGATCTGAACGTGCCGCTGGAGGCGCCCGGCTTCGGCCGGGAGGTCCATCCGCCGCCGCCAACGGAGATGACGGTCCACGACGAGACGGTCGACATGGCGACGGCCGAGAACCCGTACCTGCACTACAAGCACGACGATCCGGAGCTCTATGGCGAGCACCTGGAAAACGGGCGGCGGGTCTACTACGAGAACTGCTTCTGGTGCCACGGCGACGGCATGGGTGGAGACGGCATGTTCGCCCACGGCCTGAACCCGGTGCCCAGCAACTTCAACGACGTCGGCACGTTGCCGATTCTCCAGTCCTCCTTCGTCCACTGGCGGATCGCCAAGGGCGCTCCGGGCCTTCCCGGGGCGGGGACCCCCTGGGACAGCATGATGCCGGCCTGGGAGAAGTTCCTGACCACCGAAGAGATGTGGGACGTCAACCTGTTCATCTACGACTTCAACGGCTACGAGCCGCGCGCCCTGGGGCAGCACTGATGACCGCGCACGCCAGACGCCGCGTCCGGAGAATCGCCACGTTCGCCGCCGCGATCCTGCTCGTGGCCCTGCCGGTCGGCGCCCAGGTCGACCTCGGCACCGAGGAGCAGCGGGCGGCCGGCAAGGTCGTCTACGACAAGTACTGCGGCCAGTGCCACGGCGACACGGGCGACGGCAACGGCTACGCCACGCCGCGGGTCAAGCCGAAGCCGCGCGACTTCACGACCGGCACGTACAAGTTCCGCACCACGCCGAACGGCATGCTGCCCACCGACGACGACCTGCGCCGGGTGATCGAGATCGGCGCCCCCTACACGTCGATGCCGGGCTGGCCGAACCTGACGAGCGCCGAGATCCAGAACGTCATCTACTACATCAAGTCCTTCTCGCCCGACTTCGAGAACCCCGACCGATACGGCGAGCCGATCGAGATTCCCCGGCCGCTCGAGTCGACCGAGGAGTCGATCGCCCGCGGCCGCGTGGTCTACGAGGAGCAGGGCTGCGCCGCCTGTCACGGCGAGGTCGGGCGAGGCGACGGGCCATCCGCGCCGACCCTGGTCAACGACAAGGGCGACCCGATCAAGGTCGCCGACCTCACCCAGCGCTGGACCTACCGCGGCGGTGCAACCAAGGAAGACATCTACCGGACCTTCTCCACCGGGCTGAACGGCACGCCGATGCCGTCCTACGCCGACTCGCTCGAGGTCGAGGATCGCCAGCACCTGGTGAACTACGTCTACTCGCTGGGCGACGGAGACGATCCGAACTACGGCACCCTGATCACGGCGGTCTACTCGGAAGAGCCCATCGACCTGCAGAACGGAGAAACGCTCGACGCGCTGTTCGAGGCCGCGCCGACGACCCGCTTCCCCCTCGTCGGCCAGATCACCGAACCGGGACGCAACTTCTTCCCCTCCGTCACCTCGATCGAGGCCCAGGCGGTCTACAACCGCGACGAGATCGCGTTCCGGGTCCGCTGGCACGATCTCCGCGCCGACACCTCGGGCCGCAACAGCCCGAGCCTGGAAGTGCCGATGTGGGACGAGGACAACGGCATCGGCGACGACGCGGGCGACGACGGGGGCGACTCCGACGACTTCTTCGGTGACTTCGGCGGCGAGGAAGCGCCCGCGGAAGACGACTTCTTCGGCGACAGTGGCGACGATTTCTTCGGTGACGGCGGCGACGACTTCTTCGGCGCCGCCGACGCAGGGCCCCCCGGCGCCGAGTTCTCCGACGCCGTGGCGCTGCAGTTCCCGGCCTCGCTGGCGCCTGAAGAAACTCCAGAACTCAAGCCGTACTTCCTCTACGGCGACTCCCAGAACCCGGTCGACCTCTGGTTCGTCAACCTGACCTACGGTGTCGCCGACACCTTCCGGGGCCGCGGCAGCGAGTCGATCGAGCCCACCGAGGCGGACATCGTCGAAGCCGTGACTTCCTACGACCAGGGCGAATGGACCGTGACCTACAAGCGGCGGCGCTCGTCCCGCGCCGGCGTCAGCTTCGCCGAGCAGCAGTACACGCCGCTCGCCTTCAGCGTCTGGGACGGCTTCAACCGCGAACGCGGGAACAAGCGGGCGCTGTCCTCCTGGTTCTACGTCTACACCGAGCCGAGCGTGCAGCCGGCGACAGCGTTCCCCATCGTCCGGGCAGCCATCATCGTGCTCGTGCTCGAGCTGCTGGTCGTTTTCCTGGTTCGCCGACGCGCCCGCCAGAAGGCGGCCGGCGAAGAGGCCGCGAGCACGACCCTCGCCGCAACCGAGGCGCCCGCCATCTGAGCCGAAGCCTTCCGACACACCCGAATCTCTCTGACCCGACACTCCGTCAACACAAGAGACACCACCATGTACAAGACGATCTACGTCCCCGTCGACAACTCGGACTACTCGAACCAGGCGATCGCCTCGGCGGTCGAGCTGGGCCGCAAGTTCGACTCCACGATGGTCGGCTGCCACGTCTACGCGGCCAGCATGCACGACTACCGGTTCAAGCAGATGGAGTACACGCTGCCTGACGAGTACCTGGAGGAGACGGAGCTCGACCGCCAGCGGAAGATCCACGATTCGCTGATCACGATGGGTCTGGAGCTCATCTCGGAGAGCTACCTCGAGCCGATGAAGGCGGTCTGCGACGACGCCGGCCTCGAGTTCGAGCCGAAGATGATGGACGGCAAGCACCACGTCGAGATCGTCCGCGACATCCGCGAGTCGGGCTACGACCTGACGGTGCTCGGCGTGATGGGTATCGGCCGCGTCCGCGACACCCAGATCGGCTCCGTCTGCGAGCGGGTCGCCCGCACCGCCGACAGGGACGTTCTGGTCATCAAGAGCCTGCCGGCGAAGGCCGGGGCCACGAACGGCAACGGCAACGGTCACCACGCCGAGTCCGACAGCCGCGACACGATCCTGGTCGGCGTCGACGGTTCGCCCCAGTCCTTCGGCGCGCTGATGACGGCAATCGACCTGGCGAAGACGTTCGGCAAGAAGGTCGAGGCGATCTCGGTCTACGACCCCTACCTCCACTACTCCGTGTTCAAGGGCGTGGTCAACGTGCTGACCGAACGCGCCGCCAAGATCTTCCGCTTCGAAGAGCAGAACCAGCTCCACGAGGAGATCATCGACACCGGTCTGGCGCAGATCTACCAGTCGCATCTCGACGTCGCCGAGACGATGGCGACCGAGGTCGGCGTCGAGCTGACGAAGACCCTGCTCGACGGCAAGGCGTTCCAGAAGGTCCTCGATCACGCCCGGAAGATCGACCCGTGGATGCTGGTCATCGGCCGGGTCGGCGTCCACAGCGACGAGAGCGAGACCGGTCTCGGCAGCAACGCGGAGAACCTGCTTCGCTCCTGCCCCTGCGACCTTCTGCTCACCACCCGCCTGGAGTACCCGGAACTCGACGTCAAGGCCGAGGAGAGCATCCGCTGGACGCCCGAGGCCGAGGAGCGTTTCGAGCGGGTGCCCGAGCAGGTCCGCGGCATCGCCCGCACCGCGCTCTACCGGCTGGCGGTGGAGCAGGGCCACAGCGTCATCTCGAGCGATGTGCTCGACGAGGCGATGGACCGCTACATGCCGAAGTACACGGCACGCGAGACGGAGGCGCTGGCCGAGCAGGTCGCCCTGCAGCTCGCGCGCAGCCGGCCCACCTTCATCTGCCGCAAGTGCGGCGTCACCTCGGCGGAACCGGATCCCGTCCGCTGCGGCGTCTGCGGCAGCGAGTCCTTCGAACAGATCACCGAGGAGATGCTCGACCGGATCGCCGAGATGGAGGGCGGCCTCGAGGTCGAGACCACCTACGACGGCCGCAAGCTGAAGTGGACCGCGGACGCCCGCCTGGCGCTCAAGACGATCGAGGACGCCTACCGCCGCCGCCGCGCCAAGGCCCGGATCGAGAAGAAGGCGCGGATGAGCAAGCTGCCGACCGTCACCTTCGAGTTCGCCCGGGTGATGATCGAGGAGGAGACCGGCGAGCCGGTGACGATCGAGGCCCGCGAGCAGGCCGCCGAGGCGAACGGCAACGGGTCCGCCGAGTCGCCCGCGGACGAGCGCAAGCTGATCGCCCGTGACGACGACCGCGTGCCGCTGCTCTCGAACCACGAGTGGACCGCCGAAGCGATCGAGCGCATTCTCCGGGTTCCCGCGGGCTTCATGCGGGACCGCACCCAGGAGCGCGTCGATCTCGTGGCCCGCGAGAAGCACGTTGCCCGGATCGGCATCAAGACGGTCGAGGAAGGCATCGCGCTCGGCCGCGAGTTGATGGAGCAGATGATCGCGGCCTACGAGATCGGCAAGGGCGAAGGGACCCAGGCAAGCGAGGTGGCCGAGGCGGAAGCCAAGGCCGCGACCTCGGCAGGCAGGTGCCCCTTCTCCGCTCTCGCCGAAGCCGGCGCCAGCGAAGCCCAGGTCGAGGCGGCCAGGGACGCGAAGGCCGGCGCCTACCTCAACGAGGTCGGCCTGATGTCGGCCCTGGACGAGAAGCGCAAGGGCGGCGAACCGGAAGCCTGAGTTCACGGCCGGCGCCTCCTTCCGGCCGGCCCCGGCCTCCAGCCCGGAAGGAGACATCGTTGCCATGACAAGACCCAGGGACATCGGCGTCGTCGACCTCTTCCTCGACATTCCGGCCGGCGGCGCCGGCATGGGCATGGAGGCCGTGCGCCGGCTCAGCCGGGACCGCGGGACGGAGGACTTCTCCCACCATCCGGCCCAGTACCTGTTCAAGGACGCCGGGCAGCGGATGGACAGGGCCTGGACGACGGCCGACGTCGTCGCGATGATGGACGCGTTCGGCGTCCGGATCGCCCAGATCGGCGTCAGCGCCCAGAACCCGGAGCCAGCGCTCAAGGTGTTCGAGGAGTTCCCCGGACGCTTCTTCGGCGCCGTCGGCGTCGATCCGAACGCCGGCATGGACGGCGTCCGGGCGCTCGAAGCGACCGTCGGGCTTCACCCCGCCATCCGCGCCGCTTCCGCCGCGCCCTGCCTGGCCTACCCCCAGGTGCCGATCGACGACAAGCGCTTCTACCCGATCTACGCCAAGTGCATCGAACTCGACATCCCGATCAACATGCTGGTCGGCGTGCCGGGGCCGCGGGTCCCCTACAAGTGCCAGCATCCCGGTCTGCTCGACGAAGTCGCCTGGTTCTTCCCCGAACTCCGGGTCGTCATGCGGCACGGCGGCGACCCATGGACCGACCTCTGCGTCAAGCTGATGCTCAAGTGGCCCAACCTCTACTACTCGCCGTCGGCCTGGGCGCCGAAGCACTACCCGCGCAACGTGATCGAGTTCGCGAACAAGCGGGGACCGAACAAGTTCATGTACGCGGGCTACTTCCCCGGCCTCTCCTACGAGCGGATCTTCACGGAGATGGATGACCTGCCGCTCCGCGACCACGTCTGGCCGAAGTTCCTGCGCGAGAACGCGGCCGAGGTCTTCAAGCTGGACGACCTGCTGAGGCAGACCGCCAGCTAGTCGAACCTCAGGCGCTCGCCGCTTTGCGCCGAGCGTCCGGATCGCGGGCCAGAAGGCCCGCGCTACGACCATCATGCGGACGCCTCCCGCCAACGCTCCCTTCCACGGCTGGAAGATCATCTTCGTCTCCTTCCTGGCGCTCTTCGTCTCCGTCGGCTTCGGCTTCTACTCCTTCAGCGCCTTCTTCGTCGCCCTGACCTCCGAGTTCGGCGGCGGCCGAACCGGCGTCGGCGTCGGCGTGGCCATCTTCGGCATGACGAACGGCCTGGTGGCGCCGTTCCTGGGCCACGCCCTGGACCAGGGCCACGCAAAGAGGATCATGACCGTGGGCACCTGGCTGCTGGCTCTGGGCCTGCTGTTGACCGCCACGGTCCAGAATCTGATCCAGTTCTACCTCGTCCTCGGCACCTTCCTGGCCCTGGGAGCCGCACTGATCGGGGGCGTGACCGCGTCCACCCTGGTCGCCAACTGGTACGTCCGCCGGCGCGCCATGGCTCTCGGCATCGCCACGATGGGCATCTCCCTCTCGGGCGTCGTGATGGCGCCCGTGGCGACACGGCTGATCGACCTGATCGGCTGGCGCGGCACGTTCGTTCTCTACGGCGCGCTGACCCTTCTCTTCGTCCTGCCGGCCGTCCGGCGGTGGGTCATCGACCGCCCGGAGGACATAGGCATCCACCCCGACGGGGCAGCAACTTCGCTGGCCGGCGAGTGGACGGCGGCGCCGGCGGCCGGGGAAGGTCCGGCGGGTGTCGAACCAGTGACACCCCTGCCGACGGCCGGCGGCGCGCCGCCCAGACGCCCGCGCATGGAGTGGATGCAGCCGCTGGCGAACCGCAACTTCTGGGTCATCGTCGCCGTCGTGTCGATGTGCTTCTGCGCCAACTCCGCCATCCTCACCCACATCATCGCGCACGCGACGGACCTGGGCTTCCCGCCCGTCGAGGCGGCCTTCTGCCTGTCCACGATCGCGGCCATGGGAGTGCTGGGCAAGATCGTGTTCGGCTGGATCAGCGACCGGCTCAGCAGCCGCGGCGCCATGTGGCTGGCGGTCGGCCTGATGGGCTCCGGCGCCGCCGGCCTGCTGCGGGCCGAGAGCTATACGGCGGTCCTCGGAGCCGTCGCCGTCTTCGGCCTGGGCATGGGCGGCATCATGCCGTTGTGGGGAACATTGATCGGGGCCTGCTTCGGCCGCCGCTCCTTCGGCCGCGTGATGGGCCTGATGAGTCCCATGCTGCTGCCGATCCAGGTACTCGGCGTCCCGTTCGCGGGCTACGTCTACGATCGTTTCCACAGCTACGACCCGGCCTTCACCACCTTCGTCGGCCTGTACGCCTTCTCCATGATGGCCCTCCTGATCCTGCGCGTACCCGAACGGGAGCCGAGCGATTCCACGCTCTCCCCTGCGAGGCTCGCGACCGCGGCCGCGCCGCGGACGGAGTAACCGGTGACCGCCTACCGCTTCTGCCGTTCGGACGACGTGCCCCTCATCGTCGACGCTTACGCGCGCTGCAACGTGGGCTCCGGCGCCCGGCCCTGGAGCCTGACGGTGGACCACATGAAGCGGCTGGGCAGGGAGATGAACCTCTGGACCAGCAGTTGCATGGTCGCCCTCGAGGGTTCCGATCCGATCGGCGTGCTCATCGCCGCCAAGCGGGAGCCGACCGCCAGCCTGGTGCTCCACGTCGCCGTCCATCCGGACCACCGCCGCAGGGGTCACGGCCGCCACATGATGACCTCGCTGAGCCAGAAGATGGCGATCCTCGAACCGACCCTGATGCTTGCCGAACTACCGGAGGACGATGCCCTCGGACGCCGCTTCTTCGAGGCCTGCGGATTCACCGAGCGAGACGTGCTGACCGACTACTCCCGCGCGGGCGAGGCGCCGGCCGGCGTCCCCGGCGTCGACCTCGTCGCCGGCGTTTCCGCCTCCGAGCTCGTTTCGCAAGAGGATTTCCAGGCCGTCCCGGAGCTCGACCGCTGCTGGCAGCGCTCTCCCCGGAGCGTCCGGAACCTTCGTGACCGGCCGCGGGGCCTGGCGATCGCCACCGACAGGGGCCTCGAGGCGTGTGTGCTCCACCGCAGCCTCGACGATACGGACCAGCCCCTGCCCTTTCTCTCGACTCCGTCCACTGCTCCGCTCGAGATCCTCGCCCTCGGCGGCAAGACGCCTGTGCCGGCGCTGATGCGCCCCCTGCTCGCCGTGGCCGCCGACGGCGCCGGCCGGCCCCTCCACCTGCCGCGGGTCCATCCGTCGGAGGCGCCCCCCGGCCGCCTCGAGGAGTACGGCTTCGTTCCGGGCGCCCGGACGATTCGCTATGAGACCGACGCCGCTCCCGCCTGAGGACTTGCTACTCTCCCACCCGCGATGAAGAGCTACTTCGACCTGATCGATGACGGCGGCTCCGACATCGCGGGGCAGGTCGGCCGGCAGCGGGAACGTATCGCCGAGGCCCTGGCCGGCGTACAACACATCGTCGCCATCGGCTCCGGCAAAGGGGGTGTCGGCAAGAGCACCCTGACCATGCAACTGGCCCTGGCGATGCAGCGCCGCGGCCGCCGCTGCGCCATCCTCGACGCCGACCTGAACGGACCCTGCCAGGCGCGTCTGGCTGGGCTCGAGAACGCCGCGCTGATTCCCGGCGGGCGCGGCATGACCCTGCCTCGCACCGCCAACGGACTCGGCGTCGTGTCCGTTGGTTCCGCGGTGCCGGAATCGCAGGACCTCGACTTCGCGAGCGTCGCCCGTGGCGACTCCCATGTCTGGCGCGCCACCCGCGAGTTCAACCTCTTCCAGCAGTTGCTGGGACTGGTCGAGTGGGGTCGTCTCGACGTACTCCTGGTAGACCTCCCGCCGGGCGCCGAGCGGACGCTCCAGTACGCCGAAGTCCTCGGGGCCAGCGCCCGTTTCGTCCTCGTCTCCATCCCGACCGCCCTGGCCCGGGGAGTCGTGGCGCGATCAACCGCCGCGCTGCGGCGAACGCCGAACGCGACACTCGGTCTGATCGAGAACATGAGCGGCTACTACTGCGAAGACTGCGACGAGGTCCGGCCCCTGTTCGACCACGGCCGGGTCGACACGGCGCCCGAGCTTGGACTCCCCGTCCTCGCTTCGATACCGTTCGACGCGCGACTGGCGGCGGCCTCCGACGCCGGAGACCTCGAATCGCCGCGGGGACCAGCGGTCCGCGCGATCGAGGCTGCCGCCGACTCCATCCTGAACGGCCTCGCCGAGCGGCGGGCCGGCTGATCCGGAGACCTGATGAAGTTCCTCTGCGTACCCTGCGACGAGCAGATGAAGCTCAAGCACGCGATCGGCCCCGAGGGCGGCTCGGTCGCCCTGGTCTATGCCTGTCCCGCCTGCTCGGCCGAGATGGCGATGATGACGAACCCGCACGAGACCCAGGTCGTCGGTTCGCTCGGGGTGAAGATCGGCGCCGCGGACGATCCCGAGACGGCCGCGGCCGCCTCGAAGTGCCCGTTCACCGGCATGCTGGCCGACATGGGCGTTCCGGTGACCGGGACGCGCACCGCGGAGAACGCCAACCCCGTCGAGAGCGGCAACGGCGGCCCCGGGGGCATTCCCTGGACGGTCGAGGCCCGCGAGCGGCTCGCCAACATCCCGGACATCGTCCGCGCTTCGGCGGTCGCGGGGATCGAGAAGTTCGCCGAGGACCACGGCTACGAAGAAGTCGACGCGGCCGTCCTGGAACGCGCCCGCTCGTTCTTCGGTATCGCCTGACCGCCCGGAGCCGGCGATGACGGTGTCACCCCTGGAGCGGCAGGCGAGCGTGAACCCGACCGCCTTCGCGCGGCCGTACGTGATCTCCTGGAACCTGACCTACCGCTGCAACCTGGCCTGCGAGCACTGCTACCTCGACGCGGGCGGCAAGCCGCTGGTCCAGACGGCGAACTTCGCCGACCGTTCGGAACTCTCGACCGACGAGTGCCACAAGGTGATCGACGACATCTGCGAGTTCGCTCCGGAAGCCCTGGTCATCCTCACCGGCGGCGAGCCGCTGCTGCGTCGGGACATCCTGGAGATCGTGCGCTACGCGGCGGAACGGGACCTCTGGGTCGTCGTCGGCAGCAACGGCGTCCGCATCACCGAGAACCTGGCCCGCATCCTGGCCGGCGAGGGCGTCCGCGGCCTCGCCCTGTCCCTCGACGCGCTCGATGCGGAGGTGCATGACGGCTTCCGGCGGGTTCGCGGCGCCTGGCAGAACACGGTCGACGGCGCCGGGCACCTAGCCACGGCAGGTTTGCCCTTCATCATCCAGACCACCGCCGGAGCCCACAACCGGGGTCAACTCGAGCAGATCGCCGAGTTCGCCTACAGCGAACTCAAGGCCCGGGTCTGGAACCTCTACTTCCTGGTTCCGACCGGCCGGGGCCAGTTCGTCTCGGACCTGTCGCCGTCCGACTACGACGACGTGCTGGCCGCCCTCACGTCCATCCAGCGGAACTACCGCGGGCGCATGGTCGTCAACGCCAAGTGCGCGCCCCACTACGTCCGCCAACTGCTCGAAGGGGATCCGGACTCGCCCTTCCTCAAGGCGTACGACGGCGGCGCCGGCGGCTGCCCGGCCGGAACCCACTACATGGGAATCCGACCCAACGGCGACGTCACGCCCTGCCCGTACCTGCCGGTGTTCGGCGGCAACCTGAAGCGGTCGACGCTCTCGGATCTCTGGAACGACTCCGACCTCTTCCAGTCGATCCGGCGCCGCAACGATCTCGGCGGCCGCTGCGGCTCCTGCGAGCTGTCGACGGTCTGCGGAGGCTGCCGCGCCCGGGCCTTCGGAATGACCGGCGACCTGATGGCGGAAGATCCCCTCTGCACCCACGAGCCCGGCACGTTCACCGCGGACCGGCTCCAGGCGTTCGGCGACCGCACGGGGCTGGCCTCGCTCGCCCGCTACGGCGAAGACAGTTCGACCAGCATCACCTGGGAACCCGAAGCCGAAGCGCGCATGAAGCGGGTACCGGCCTTCGTCCGCGGCATGGTCGTGCGATCGGTCGAGTCCCACTGCCGCAAGAACGGGATCTCGACCGTGACCGTCGACGAACTCGAGTCGATTCGCGCCCGGATGCCGACGCCCAAGGTGTTCGGCAGCCGCCCCTCCTGAACGGTCCCAAGGTCGTGGCCAGCAGCCGCCGCCCGCTGCCCCGCTCCTACGCCCACGTCCCGCGAACGATCCTCTGGCTCGTCCCGGGCGGCGAGATCGAAGTCGACGGGCGCCTCGTGTCGGTAGAGCCGTTCTACCTCAGCAAGTGGCCCATCACGAACGAACAGTTCGAAGCCTTCGAGCCGGACTACCAGAGGTCGCCGCTCTCCCCTGATGACCGCGATCTCGCCGTCGGCATCAGTTGGAACGTGGCCGACGCCTACTGCCGCTGGTACGCCGAGGTGTCACGCAAGCCGATGAGACTGCCGACCCGAGCGGAGTGGCTCTACGCCTGCCGGGGCCTCCCGGACCCCGACGACCAGCCGTCCTGGAACGCCAGCCCGGAGGCCATCGACCGCCACTGCTGGCACGCCGGCAACTCCAAAGGCCGCGTGCAGCACCCCGAGCACAAGCACGCCAACGACTTCGGCCTCCACGGCATGCTGGGCAGCGTCTGGGAGTGGGTCGCCGAGAATCCCGCCGACGCCCCCGATCAACGCACCCTCCACGGCGGCTCCTTCCGTCTCCACCCACAAGAGTTCCACCCCGCCCCCATGAAGCACGAAACACCCGATTTTGCATCCGAAGAAACCGGCTTCCGCGTAGCCCGTTCCTTCCGCATAGGAGGATAGGCCGCGCCAAAGCGGAGCCGGCCTGACGGCCAGCGCAGTTCTCCGGCCGCCTCCGGCGGCAGCGGGTCAGAAGACCCGCGCACCCAGAGAACACCCTCGGCCAAGCGCAGCCCTTCTGCCAACGGCACGTTCTACGCGGCCCAGTACGTCGCAGAGCAACGGCCGCCAGCCCGTGCGGGGTCAGGGAGGGGGTCCCGGCGGGCTGGAGCCAAGCGCCTGCCGTAGAGCTCTCCCCCGCCGACGCCCTCCCGGAGCGCAGGCGACCGAAGCGAGCGCCAGACCCCCATTCACCAAGCGGGCGTGAGCGTCCGTCCGGGACCCCCTCCCTGACCCCACACGGGCGGGTTCAACGCCCCGACCCGCCGCCGCGTCCGTCCGGGACCCCTCCCCTGACCCCGCATAGGCGGGTTCAACGCCCGCGGACGACCGGCGTCGGCGGCTCCTCGCCGCGGTGCAAGGCGAGGACGTTGTCCACGGCGAGTTGGGCCATCGCCAGGCGGGTCGGGATCGAAGCGCTGGCGATGTGGGGCAGCAGGACCGCATTGTCGAGGTCGAGAAGGTCAGGATGGACCTCCGGCTCGCGCTCGAAGACGTCCAGGCCGGCGGCCCAGATGGCGCCCGAGCGGAGCGCCGCCGCCAGGGCGGCTTCGTCGACGATCGGCCCGCGGGCGGTGTTCACGAGCACCGCGGTCGGCTTCATCCGCGCGAGTTCGTCCCGGCCGATCAGGCCGGCCGTCCCTTCGGTCAGCGGCAGGTGGATGGAGACAAAGTCCGCGGAGCGGAGCAGCTTGTTCAGCTCGGTACGCCGGGCGCCAAGTTCGCGCTCCAGATCAGGCCGCCCCAACTCGTCCCAGTACAGGATCTCCATGCCGAAGCCGAGCCGGGCGCGGCGGGCGACCGCCTCGCCGATGCGACCCATGCCGAGGATGCCGAGCGTCCGGCCGTGGACCTCCTGGCCGGTCAGCAGCATCGGCCCCCAGCGCCGGTAGCGGCCGGCGCGCAGGAACCGCTCGGCTTCCGGCAACCGACGGGCAGCCGCGAGCAACAGCGCCATCGCCAGGTCGGCGGTGGCGCCGTCGAGCACGCCCGGCGTGTTCGTGACCCAGAGTCCGCGGACCTCCGCCGCCGCAATGTCGACATTGTCGAAGCCGACCGCCATGTTCGCCACCATGCGCAGGCTGCTCGCGCGGTCGAAGAGCTCCGCATCCATCCGCTCAGTGAGCAGGGCCAGGATCACCTCGGCTTCGGCCGCCGCGTCGAGCAGCGCCGAGCGGTCCATCGCCGCGTCCTCCTCGAGCACGCGCGTCTCGATTCCCGGCTCCGCCCGCAACCGCTCGACCGCCGGCTCCGGAATCGGCCGTGTGACGAGTACCTTCATGAAGCGTCCTCCCCGGATGTTCCGGACCGCCGACCATCGAGTTCCCACTCGTGCCGCACGTCGAACAGGCTCGGTTCGAAGCGTCCGGCCTCGATCTCCAGCACGTTCGCCTGCACCTTGCGGTCGTAGACGTGGAGAGACTCCTCGTCCAGCAGGAACACGCAGGCCGAGTAATCCCCCTTCGTCATCGGGAGACGCGGCACCGTCACCACCGCCCGGTGGCTGCCTCGCCCCCTCACCGGCGAAAGGCCGGCCCGCTCGGTCGTGAACGCGCAGACCTGGACGCCGTCCGCGGTGTCGAGGCCCACCGCCAGGTGAAAGCCCAATTCCTCTTCCCGGCTCTCCCACTCGATCTCGAGGGCCCAGGGCTCCGAAGCCCGGCGCCGGGCGGCGCCGTGGGGCCGGATGGCGACGATTCGCGCCAGGGCGCTTGCCGGATCGGCTCCTCCGTCGCTTTCCTGGACACTCTCACCACTCTTGGCCATCAGGAAACGTTCGTACTCGCCGACCACTCGCAGTGCCGGGCCCGCCGCGGCCACTTCGCCCTGGCGGAGCCACAGCGCCTCCTGGCAGAACGCGGTGACGTAGTACATCGCGTGCGAGCAGAACAGGAGGGTGCCGCCGCCGGCGACGAAGGCCTGCAGCCGGTCCATGCACTTCTTCTGGAAGTAGCCGTCACCGACCGAGAGCGCCTCATCGACGACCAGGATGTTCGGCTCGACCTGGACCGCGATCGAGAAGCCGAGCCGCATCGTCATTCCAGTCGAGTACGAGCGCACCGGCTGGTCGATTGCCGCTCCCAACTCACTGAACTCGATGATGTCGCCCGTCCTCTCCCTGAGCTCCCGTTCGTCCAGCCCCACGATCGCGGCGCTCAGGCGGATGTTCTGGCGGCCCGTGAACTCGTGGTGGAACCCCGAGCCGAGTTCCAGGATCGAGGCGACCCGGCCCTGGACGTCGAGCTTGCCCGAGGTCTGCCGGGTGACCCCCGCGACGATCTTGAGCAGGGTGCTCTTGCCGGCGCCGTTCTCCCCCACCACGCCCAGCCCCTCGCCGGCCGGCAGTTCGAAGCTGACGTCGTCAAGCGCCCGAAACGGCACGTGGGCAGGCCGTCTCGTCACCGCCTCCCGCAGCCGGCCCCAGGGGCTGGCGTAGACCTTGTAGACCTTGGTCAGACGGTCTGCCGTGACCGCGGTGGCGGCGACCGTCATCGCCTCACCCGGCGCCGTCCTCACCCGAAGCCGCGATCATCGCCGCCACCTGCTCGGGCCGCACCCGCGTGAGCAGCGGCTCGAAGGGACCGATCTCGCGGTCGAGCAGCGGCGTGTGAACGTCCTCCCACACCAGGGGACCCGTCCGCAGAAAGGACTCGGCCCGCCCGGCGATCGCCGGCACGACCGGCTTCAGGAACACGATCAATTGCCGGAACAGCTCGAGGCCCGTGGTGCAGACGGCCTGCACCTCCGCGGCGCGTTCCGGATCGCGCGCCACCTCCCAGGGCCGCCGCTCGTCGATGTAGCGGTTGGCGCGGTCGGCGAGCGCGATGACGCGGCGGAGCGCCCGGTTGTAGTCGCGGCCTTCGAAGAGCTCGGCGATCTCCTCGGCTTCCGCGGCGGCCGCCGCCGCCAGCTCGGGCGCGTCGAGCGCCGCCGCCAGCCGGCCGTCGAACTGCCGGTGCAGAAAGCCGGCGCAGCGGCTGGCGATGTTCACCACCTTGCCGACGAGATCCGAGTTCACCCGCAGGACGAAGTCCTCCAGGTTGAGGTCGATGTCGGCGAGGCCGTTGCTGAACTTGGCCGCGATGTAGTAGCGGAAGGCTTCCGGATCGAGGTGCTCCAGGTAGGTGCGCGCCATGACGAAGGTGCCGCGCGACTTCGACATCTTGCCCCCGTCGACGGTCAGGAAACCGTGAACGAAGACCGAGGAAGGCGTGCGGTAGCCGCCGCCGTGCAGCATGGCCGGCCAGAACAGGCAGTGGAAGTAGAGGATGTCCTTGCCGATGAAGTGATACAGCTCGGCGTCGCTGTCCGGTCCCCAGAAGTCCTCGAAGCCGAGTCCGTTCCGGTCGCAGTACTGGCGGAAGCTGGCCATGTAGCCGATCGGCGCGTCGACCCACACGTAGAAGTACTTGTTCGGCGCATCCGGAATCTCGAAGCCGAAGTAGGGCGCATCACGGGAAATGTCCCAGTCGCGCAGGCCGTCGTCGAACCACTCGCGAAGCTTGTTGACGACCTCGCTCTGCAGGCGGCCCCCGCCGACCCACTCCTCGAGGAGCTCGCGGTAGTCGGAGAGGCGCAGAAAGAGGTGCTCGGACTCCTTCTCGACCGGCAGGGCGCCGGTCACGATGGAACGGGGATCGATCAGGTCGGCCGGCTCGTAGGTCGAGCCGCACTCGTCACAACTGTCGCCGTTCTGGTCCTTCGCCCCGCAACGCGGGCAGGTGCCCTTGATGAAGCGGTCCGGCAGGAACATCTCCCGCTCCGGGTCGTAGAACTGGCGCACCGTCCGCCGGTCGATCGATCCACGGTCGCGCAACCGCTCGTAGATTCCCTCGACCAGCTTGCGGTTCTCGGCCGAGTGCGTCGTGTAGTAGTTGTCGAAGTGGATCGAGAACGCCCGGTAGTCCTCCAGGTGCTCGTCCGCCAGCCGGACGATCAGTTCTTCCGGAGAGATTCCCTCGCGCTCGGCGCGCAGCATGATCGGGGTGCCGTGGGCGTCCTCGGCGCAGACGTAGTAGCACTCGTGTCCGCGCATGCGCTGCAACCGGCACCAGATGTCGGTCTGCACCGCCTCCACCAGGTGGCCCATGTGGATCGGGCCGTTGGCGTAGGGCAGGCCGCTGGTGACCAGAATGCGTCGTCGTTCGGGCATGGCGATCCCTCCAGCGCGGACGAAGCCCGGCGAAGACGGGAACGGGTGGGACGGTGGATTATGCAGGATCCACGGGCGCCCTACAGGAAACTTCGGCCGGGCATCATGCGTCTTCCTGATCAGAGAACGATGGCCTCCAAGCGACAGTCGCAAGAACCCAACCCCGACCTGTTCCTCGCCAGGCGCGCCGCCGCCGGCCACGCCGACGCCTGGGCCGAGCTGATCGAGCGGTACGGCCGGCGCATCTACAACATCGCCTTCCAGTTCGCCGGTAACAGGGCCGAGGCCGAGGACCTGACCCAGGAGATCTTCCTGCGTCTGTATCGCAACCTCGGCCGCTACCGCGGCGACGTGCCGCTTGCCGGCTGGACCCTCCGCCTGTCCCGCAACCTCTGCATCGATCACTACCGGCGGACCCGTACCGAGCGACGGACGGTCGTGGTTTCGGAGGAGATTCTGAAGCACCAGGCCGGCGGCAGCGACCCGGCCGCCCGCGCGGAACGAAGGGAGAAGCTGCGCCTGGTCTACGGGGTCATCGAGGAGATGCCGGAGCCCTTCGCGGAGATCCTGACGCTTCGCGATCTTCAGGGTCTGAGCTACGCGGATATCTGCGCGTTCCTCGACCTGCCGGAGGGGACGATGAAGTCCAGATTGCGGCGCGCTCGCCTTGAGCTCATCCGCCGGATCGACCGCAAGCGGCAGGCCCTCGGTGACTCCACGCCGACCCGCGGTGGAGCCTACCGGTGAGTCACCAGCGTCAGCACAGGGCGACCCCTCCGGAGGCGGCGTCCCTGCAACGGATGCCGGGCATCGAAGAGCTTGGCGCCGACTTGCCCGTCTCCACTGAACTTCAGGCCGGACTGCTCGAGATCGCCGTCGGCGCGCCGCTCCACCGCGATGGCGAGGCGCGAGCCGCGGAGCTCGAGTCGCTGGTCGGATCCGAACTCGAGCCGCCACCGGCTCTGCTGGAGCGGTTGCGAGCGATCGCGGAGCGCAACCCGGCTCACCGGCCCGCGGTTCCCGGCGCACCGCCCCGGACAGCGACGGCGGTCGCCGCCAGCTACGTGCTCGCGGTTGCCCTGACCCTGCTTCCCGGCGACCCGGTGGCCGCCGGCCGCCAGGCCGCCGCGAACCTCGGCGCCGCGGCCGGCGAGCACGTGCTCGAGCCCGTCGCCGAAGCCGGCTCCTCGATGCAGGCGGGGGTCGCCCAGCGTTTCGGCGCCGTCCAGGATCTCCGCCCCCCGGTCGGCTTCTTCACCGACCCCCTGGTCCTGGCCACCGACCGCGTCAGCGCCTGGTTTCAGAGCGCGGTCGACTCGTCCTCCGAGGCCGCCCGCAAACTGGGCGGTCTGTGGCCATGGAGCGATACCGGCAATGACGACAGTCCTCCGCCCACGAGTGGAGACCGCCCACAAACCCCGAGGGAGGGAACTTCCGCATGAGTACCGAGAGCGAACAGACCCCGCCGCCGCCGCCGACGTCCACGCAGGGAAGCCTCACGACCCGCCACGTGATCAGCGTCATCCTCGCCCTCTTCCCCGGGCTGGGCCACATCTACAACGGTCTCTACCAGCGGGGCATCGTGCTCTTCCTGCTGGCGGTCGGTTCCATCTATCTCGCCACCGAGGAAGGCGTGATGGGAATGGTCGTGGCCTTCGTGTGGCTCTTCAACATCATCGACGCCTACCGGCAGGCATCCCTGATCGAGCGCGGCTTCGCCACGGACCTCGGGCTGCAGGACGCTCCGAAACCGCCCGCCAACGGGCAACTGGGCCTGCTGGCCGGCGCCGGACTCTTCATCATCGGCTTCCTGGCCCTGCTCGACTACACCTTCGGCTACGACATCGACCGCGTGTGGGAGTACTGGCCCCTTGGTCTGCTCGCGGCCGGCGCCTGGCTGATGATCGGCGCCTACAGGCAGTGGCTGCGCAACCGCGACGAGGCGAAGGCGGCGGCTCCGGACTAACCCAACTCGGCTCGCAGCTTCTCGTGGAGCGCGGCGGCGCCGTCGATCATCGCGTCGACCGTCCGGGCGCCTGCCAGGAACAGGCCGGTCAGGTTCAGGGCCACGCCGTCGAACCCCATCTCGCCGAGCTTCGCGGCGGCCGCGGCGACACGGTCGGGCTCCGTGTAGAAGGTCCGGTCGCTCTCGTTGCCGGGCCGCGGCGGCGGCGACACCTGCGCCTGGAACTCGAGCCCCACCGGATCGCGGCCGGCTTCCTCGGCGTACCTGCGGATCGCCGAGATGGCCTGGGCGCCGTTCTCGAAGAGCTCCGGCGAGGCGACTCCCATCCAGCCTTCGCCGAGCCGTCCGGCACGGCGAAAGGCGGCCTCGCTATGACCGCCGATCCAGATCGGCAGCGCTCCGCCTCGGGGCGGTTTGGGTTCCATCGCCATCGCTTCGAGCCGGTAGAACTCGCCCTCGAAGTCGATCGGGTCCTGGCTCCAGCAGGCGCGGAGCACCGCGATCGCCTCGTCCATGCGCCGGCCGCGGTTCCTGAAGTCGTGGCCCAGGGCCTCGTACTCCGACTCCTGCCAGCCAACGCCGAGGCCCAGGCGCAGGCGGCCGCCGGACAGGGTGTCCAGGGTCGCCGCCTGCTTGGCGGTCAGCACCGGGTCGCGCTGCGGCAGTACGAGGACCTCGGTGCCAAGCCCGATCCGGGAGGTGCATGCCGCCATGTAGCCGAGGGTGGCGAACGCCTCCATGATCGGCATCTTTGCCGGATAGCGGTTCTTCTCCCGGCCCTCCGTGTCATGGCCCATGACCACGTGGTCGAAGATGTCGAGCTGATCGAAGCCGATCTCGTCCATCGCGGCGGCAAGGCGGGCGATGGCCTCCGGTCCCTCACGGTACACGACACTCGGAAACTCAAGGGCAAGCTTCATTCTCGGTGCTCCTGGGAAGGTGTCGGCGGCGCTTACGCGCCGGCCAGGAAGCGCTCACGCAGCCGTCTCATGCCGTTGAGCCAGCGGTCGTAGTCGGCCGTCTTGCGGCGCATGTACTCCTGGACCTGCGGGTGCGGCAGGATGAGGAAGCGTTCCTGGTCGATCGCCCGAACGACGATGTCGGCCACCTCTTCCGCTTCCATCATTCCGTCGACGCCGGCCACGCCGGGGCCCCTCGCGGTCATCGCAGTGCGCACCGCCTGCGGACAGAGGACCGAGACACGAATGCCGTCGTTGCCATGAGTGATGGCGATCCACTCGGCCAGGGCCACGGCCGCGTGCTTGGTCACCGCGTAGGGCGCCGAACCGATCTGCGACAGGAGGCCGGCCGCCGAGGCCGTGCTCGCGATGTAGCCCTCGCCACGCTCGATCATCTTCGGCAACACGGCGCGGGCCGCGAAGATGTGGGACATCACGTTGATCTCCCAGATGTTCTGCCAACCCTCGTCGCTCACCTCGACGCCGCCTCCGGTGCCGATGCCCGCGTTGGAGAAGATGAGATCGACGTCGCCGAAGGCGGCCTCCGCGCGGGCGACCATGTCCTGGACCTCACTCTCGACCGCCACGTCGACCGTCACGGCGACCGCTGCGGCGCCGATCTCCTCCGCCACCGCCGCCGCGCCGTCGCCGTCGCGGTCGGCGACGACGACTCCCCGCGCACCGTCGGCGGCGAACCGCCGGCAGAGCGCCCTGCCAATGCCGCTGGCGCCGCCGGTGACGACGCAGTTCCTGCCCTGTATCTCCATGGGCGGCGATCGTAGCAATTGCTCGAACGAGCCGCAGGATGTGGCTAGAATCGGCTTCTGACCGGCCCCGCAGCTCGCGCCGCCAAACCCGTCGCAGGCTCCGTGTTTGGCCCCAGCCCCCACCTCACTAGCACCCTGCGTCACAGAACTTGCTTCGCTGCGTTCCATGACGCAGGCTCCTAGATGACCGCAGACCAACTATCGCTGCACCGGCAGTTACTGAAGGGCCTCGAGGAGGAGGTCTACACCGGCACCGCCGACGGTCACGTGCTGCCGCTCTCGGCCCAGGTCAAGGCCGCGATGGACGGCTACACGACCGAGCCGGACGGCCGCAACGTCGAGTTCACGACGGCGCCCTACCGCAGCTACCAGGTCCTGATCGACCGCCTGATGGCGAAGCGCTGCGCTCTGCGCCGCTACCTGGAAGCCGAGCACGGCTGCACCCTGATACCCGGCGGTGCGCTGTCCCTGGCCGACCCGGATTCCTTCCACTTCTCCGACCCGGACAACCCCTACTACCGCTACATCCGGGACACGTACGGCAACCGGGTCGTGACCGCCTCGACCCACATCAACCTCGGCATCGACGAACCGGACGAGCTGCTCCGCGCCTACCGGGTGTTGCGGCTCGAAGCGGCGATCTTCCTGGCCCTGACCGCGGCGTCGCCCTTTCTGGCCGGCAAGCCGACCGGCCAGCATTCGAGCCGCTGGCTTCGCTTCCCCCTGACCCCGGAGCGGGTGCCCTTCTTCCCCGACGCCGCCGCGTTCGCGATCTGGATGGACGAACAGCTCGAAACCGGCACGATGCAGAACCGGCGCCACCTCTGGCTCGGCATCAGGCCGAACGGGCCGGCGACGCCAAGGGAACTGGATCGCCTGGAGCTTCGCATCTGCGACCGGATCAGCGATCCCCACGTTCTCCAGGCGGTCACGGCGCTCTACGAGGCCCGGGTCTGGCAGGTGCTGGAACGGCCCGACCTCGATCCCCTGCGTGAACGGCCCTCAACGGCGCTCGAAGAGCTGGCCTCCGCCAACGAGCGCGCGGCCGGCACCGGCAGCCTGGACGCGATCGCCGTGAACTGGGTCGACGGCAGGAGCCTGACGTTCAGGGACTGGATCCGCTCGATGCTCGACGATGTCGCTGAGACCGCGGATCGCCACGGATTGGCATCGCTGCTCGAGCCGATCGAAGGGGTGCTCAACAGGGGCAACCCGGCGATCCAGTGGCTGCGCCGGGTGGACCAGGGGGCGACGCCCCAGCAGGTCATCCAGGAAGCGATCGTCGAGCTGGCCGCGCTGGACCGGGAGTTCGACCCGAGCTGCCCCCTGGTCGCCTGACGGCAGCCTTCGCTCGCGTCAGCCTGCTGCCAGGCGGGCGTAGCGGCCGCCGTGGAACAGCAGCGGCTCCGCGTCGCGCACGCGTTCGCCGGCGACGACGTCGCCGATCACGATGATGTGATCGCCGCCGTCGATCCGCTCCGCGATCCGGCATTCGATGTGGACCAGCGCATTCTCGATCAGGGGCTCGCCCAGGCCGCCCCGCCGGAACGCGACGCCCAGCAGCGAACCCGCGGCCGGCGCGGTCGTGCGCGCGAACACGTTCGAGATCTCCTCCTGGTCGGACGCCAGGATGCTGAGGCCGAAAGCCTCCGCCCGCTGCATCTGCTGGTAGCAGTTCGACTCCCGGTCGACGCAGACGAGGAGTTGCAACGGCTCGAGCGAGAGCGAACAGACGGCGTTCGCCGTCATTCCATGGAGCCGGCCGTCCACGTTCGTCGTCACGACGGTGACGCCGGTCGCGAACTGGCCGATCAGGCCGCGGTACGTATCGCGATCCAGCTCAGAAGGCATCGATGTCGATCTCACCGCAGATGCTCCCCGCCTCGTTCCGGTAGGTCGCAACGCTATCGGCCAACGTGTCGGTCACCGTGATCGTGTACTCCACGTCCGAGAGACCGCCGTACAGGAACCAGAAGCTGCCGTTCACGCCGCGACCGTCCAGCATCTTCACCGCCAGTTCGACGTTTGAGGGGCTGAAGTACCAGAAGAAGCCGGTCTTTCCCGTCGTCAGCGACGGGATCACCCCGGCGGCCCGTGGCGCGTCCGCATCGACGTTCGGGTCGATGAAGTCGACTTCGACCGCGAACCGGTCGTCGAGCAGGCACAGCCGCTCGTCACTGGCCTCGCAGTGGCCCGTGCCGTCACTGGCGAGTTCGATACCGCCCGGATCGAGCGACGCCACGTTCATCCGCAGGAGGTCGAATCCCGGGCGGCCCGCACCCGCGGCCGCGGCGGGGGACGGACCCGTCGCTGCGGCCGTGTCGCTGAACGCCAGCAGGTCCTTCTGGCCGCAGACGTCCTTCGGCGGGTTGTGGTACGTCCGCCGCTCTCCCGTCATCGCGTCTCTCACCGTGATCCAGTACTCGACGTCGGACAGGGCGCCGAAGAAGACCCAGTAGGCGCCGTTGATCTCCCGCCCGTCGAGGACCTTGACGACCAGCTCGATGTTCTCGGACTCGAAGAACCAGAACAGCCCGGACTCGTCCGAGATGCCGACCGGCACGGCCGTACCCGCACCGAACTCCTCCAGCACGTCGGGCCTGCTCCAGTGCGCCCGCACCTCGAAGCGTTCGTCACGGAGGCAGAGGTAGTCCGCCCCCTCCCGGCAGGCGCCCTGGAAGGCGCCGGTGGTGGCGCTGGCCTCCGGAGAGTGGTCCGCGGCCCCGGACCGCAGCCGGAACGTGTAGGGAGTCTCCGGCTCGAGACCTGCGATCACCGTTCCACCTGCCGTGGCCTCGGACCTGCCGACCTCCGTCCATCCGCTCGCCGGGTTCCGCGCCTCGATGACGAGCGTGCCCCGCGCCGGCCGCGTCCACCTGCCGGTCCAGGTCAGCTCGACCGAGGTCTCGCCAGATGGAAGGACGATCAGCCCGCCATCCTCCTCCCGCGGCGGGTCGCCGCTCGGCGCCGGCATCCCCCTGACCGTGTTGCTGGCGCGCGAGTAGCCGGCGTCGCTGTAGGCGAAGACGCGGTAGTCGACGGCTTCGCTCCGGGGCAATTCGAACGAAGTGGCGCCAGCCGGGACCAGAGCAACCCGCGTCCAACGGCCGCCACCCACGACGGTGGTGTCCTGCCGGTCGTACTCGGGCCGCAACTGGACCTCGAAACCCGTCTCTCCGCGCGAGTTGTCTCTCCAGGTCAACCTGGCCACGCCGCCGTCCGCGCCCCAGTCGAGCCTGGTCGGCGCCGCCGGACCGGGGCCCGCCTCGCCCAATGCCAACCTCGCGAAGCTGCGTTCGCCAACGCCCGCGTCGTTGTACGGCAGGACGAAGAAGAGGTAGCCGCCGCCGCGGGCCAGCCCCTCGATCTCGATCGCCTCCCTGTTGGCATCGGCCTCGAACAGGCCGAACCAGCCCGAGACGAGCGCCAGGACCCGAAAGCCCAGTTCGTCGGACGAATTGTCGCGCCACGTCAGACGAACGGACGTATCGCCCGTCGCCCTGGCGGTCACGCCGGAGACAGCCCTGGGCCCCGGCATGGGCGGCGATTCCAGGGCGAGGAGGCTGCTGGCAGAGGTCCCGGCGATGCCATGCGCGTACACCCGAACGCTGTAGGAGATGTCTGGGAAGAGGCTTGTCAGGAGCGTCGATTCGCTGTTCGCCGAGACCCACTTCCGCCGCTGCAGCACTCCCCGGTACAGGAGCTGCACCTCGAAGAGACTCTCGTCGTCCGAGTTGTCGACCCAGCTCACGCGCGCCGAGTTCGTCCCCGCGCGGACGGGATCCTCCTCGACGACCGGGCGCCAGGCGAGTCCCGAAGGCGGCGCCGGCTCCGCGCCCGGGACCGCCAGCGTGACCGTGCTGCTTCTCGCCGAGTAGGTGTTTTCCCCCCTGACCGCCCTGACGAAGAAGAAGTACCGCGTACCCGGGTCGGCCACCGGAAGATCGAGGGTCGCCGACCCCCGCTCCTCGAACCGTCGCGTCGGGGGGTCTCCCGACTGGCCCGACTGCCAGTACGTCACTTCGTAGCCATCCGCGTCCGGCGCGTTGTCCTGCCAGAGCAGCCGCACCGAGAGGTCGCCCGTCATCCGGACCGACAGGTTCGTCGGCGCCGCGGGGCCGTCCTCCGGCAAAGGGTCAACGGAGTCGCCGTACCGAACGCCGATGTGGATGCTCTCGCGCAGAGCCCTCTCGTTCTCCCGCTCGTTCGCGATGCCGATCACCCGGCCCTGTGGCTTGACACGTACGCTCGACAGGTACGGTTCGCCCTGGCCGGTGTAACTCATGATTGTCCCGACGTTCGGGATGCGATCGAGATTGCCGTGCCCGAAGGCGTACGGCCTGAACGCGGTTTGAGGGGAACCGCCGTTCGCGGGGTCGTGGTGCGCGCCCAGCCCGTGGCCGACTTCGTGGGCGAAGATCGGCCCATCGTCGGAACAGGCGCTGGAGGTCCAACCGTAGGCGTACTCCGAGAACTCTTCAGCCGTCTCGTCGCGAAACAGGAGGTAGTGCTGTCCGCACGCGCCTCCAAGCACCCAGGGCGACTCCCCCGTAAAGAGATGAACCAGATCGGCGCCGTGCTCACGTCGTAGCCGCAGCGCCTCCCCGTCCCACCGCAGTTGCGTGATGATCGAGGCGCCGTACGGACCGGTGCCGTCTCTGCCGACCCGGTCCAGTCCCGAGAGCTGGGCCATGTGGACGATTCTCGCGCTCACTCCGATGTTGCCGTTCCGCAGGACCATGTTCAGGTAGTCGCCGGCACTTCGAATCGCCGCTCGGGCGCCTCCCCGATCCGCCCAGTTCGAAGCCGCCGTCCTCGTGTAGACGACCAGGATGTCGAGCTGTTCGTGGTTCTGTGGCGCAGCCACTCGCGCCGGCAGATCGACGGCCATCGCTTCGGCCGGAAGGCGTGCCAGCTCCCCTAATCGCGGATCGGAATCGCTGCCCACCGGGCAGAAGGCCTCGGGCTCGCGTCCGGGCAGACCGAAGCTCGAGGCCATCTCACCGCGACCGTCGGACCGGGCGCTGATCCGATATCGCACGCCGCCGGGCTCGCCGAACCAGCCGACCAGACGGCCACCCTCCACGGTCAGGACGACGCTGTCATGACCCGCGCCCGGAAGACCGCCCGACCACATCAGGTCGCCGCCGCCCCGATCCGCGAAGACGCTGAGTTCCGCCTCCAGCACCAGGCCATTCGGCGTCGGCAGCTCCAGCCGGACCGGCTCCGTGCGAAGCAGCTCCATGTCGACCTGGACGGCGATTGGGGAAATCTCCGGGGCGAGGTCCTGGACGGAGACAGTTGCCGGCTGGGTCGCCTGCGGAGTCAGCGTCAGCAGGCGCTGACCCTGAAGCGGCGCGGCGAGCAAGAGGAGCGCCGCGGCGGCAAGAAGTTCGCCAATCCGACTTCCGCCGTACTCCAATCTGGACAGGACTGACCGCAAGACGTCCTCCTCTGCGATCCGGGACTCAGTACACTGGATTCGTGCAGTACAGGTCTATCTCACCATGCAAGAAGCCCGCCGTCGATCTCCCTGGGCTTCGCGGGCCGACCGTCGTCCCCGTGCTGATCGCGGCAATCGCCCTGGCGCTTTCCGGTTGCCGCGGTGTCGACGCCCCGCCCCGGCCCGACATCGTCTTCATCATGGCGGACGACATGGGCTTCTCCGACCTGGGCAGCTACGGCGGCGAGATCGGAACTCCGCACCTGGATCGCCTGGCCGCCAACGGCCTGCGCTTCAGCCACTTCTACAATACGGCCCGCTGCTGCCCGACCCGCGCGTCCCTGCTGACCGGCCTCTACGCTCACCAGGCCGGCGTCGGCCACATGATGGGCGACGACGGGCTGCCGGGATACCGCGGCGACCTCGCCGCCAACGCGGTGACGATCGCCGAGGCCCTGAAGGAGGCCGGCTACGGCACCTACATGTCGGGGAAGTGGCACGTCACTCGTCACGTGGGCCACTGGAGCGGCAACGACGAACTCACCTCGACTCACAACTGGCCGCGGCAACGCGGCTTCGACCGCTTCTACGGCACGATCCACGGCGCCGGCAGCTTCTACGACCCGGTCTCCCTCACCGAAGACAACGAACCCGTCGAACTCACGCCGCCGGACGACCCCGAAGCCCCCATCTACTACTACACGGACGCAATCTCCGGGCACGCGGCGCGCTTCGTGCGCGACCACGCGGAGAGCGAACGCAGCGACGATCCGCTCTTCCTCTACGTGGCCCACACCGCGCCCCACTGGCCGCTGCACGCGCTGCCGGAGGACATCGCCCGCTACCGGGGCCGCTACGCCGCCGGCTGGGACGCGATCCGCGCCGAACGGCGCCAGCGGCTGATCGAACTCGGGCTGATCGAAGCCGACTGGCCGATCGCCGAGCGCGACCCGCGCGTGCCCGCCTGGGCGGACGTTCCCGGCGAGGAACGGCCCTGGTTCGAGCGCGCGATGGAGGTCTATGCCGCCCAGGTGGACCGCATGGATCGGGGTATCGGCGAGGTCGTCGCGGCGCTGGAGGAGACCGGCCGTCTCGACAACACGCTGATCCTGTTCCTGGCCGACAACGGCGGTTGCGCCGAGGTTCTGACGGAACGGTGGACCGGCCTCGCGATCCCACGTCAGGCCCTCGACGGCAGCCCGGTGGCGGTCGGCAACGACACGGACGTGCTGCCAGGCCCCGAGTCGAGCTACCAGAGCTACGGCCCCCACTGGGCCCACGCCAGCAACACGCCGTTCCGCCTCTACAAGCACTGGGTCCACGAAGGGGGCATCGCGTCCCCGCTGATCGTCCACTGGCCGACGCGGATCGCCGACGGCGGCGGCATCGTGCGCGAAACCGCCCACGTCATCGATCTGATGGCGACCGCGCTCGACGCCGCCGGCGCCACGCACCCCGCAAGTCGCGCCGGCAGCGCCTCGATCCCGGTCGAGGGCGTGAGTCTGCTGCCGGCGTTCCAGGCTCAGCCTCTCCATCGAGACGCGGTGTTCTGGGAGCACGAAGGCAACCGGGCGGTCCGCTCCGGCAAGTGGAAGCTGGTGTCCCGGTACCCGGGCGAGTGGGAGCTCTACGACGTGCTCGCCGACCGCACGGAAGCCAACGATCTGGCGCTGGCGGAACCCGAGCGGGTCGCCGCGCTCGCCGTGCTCTGGAACGACTGGGCCGCCCGCACGGGAGTGGTCCCCTGGGACGAGATCAGGGAGCGCCGGCGGGCCGCCCGCGAGGCCGGCCAGGGGTCCTGAAGACCCGCCTGCGTGATACCCTGCCGGCCATGAAAACCAGAGCTTTCCTGGCTGGCGCGGCCCTGGTCTGCGCCTCTCCCGCACTTGCCGCCGAGGTGCCGACATCCGCGGAGGACGTTCGGCCGCTTCTGGTCGGCAGCGCCGTCCCCGAGGTCGAGCTTCCCGCCGCCGACGGCGGTGTCGTTGATCTGGCCGCCCAGGCCAGGGCACAGCCGACGATCCTCATCTTCTACCGCGGCGGCTGGTGACCGTACTGCAACACGCAACTGGGTCAGTTGCAGGAGATAGAGCAGGATCTGATCAACCTCGGCTACCAGTTGTTCGCGGTCTCGCCGGACGTCGCGGACCAACTGCAGGCCACCGTCGACAAGAACGAACTGAAGTACCGGCTTCTCTCCGATCGGGGCATGGCGGCCTCGCAGGCGTTCGGCATCGCCTTCCGCGACGAGGAGATGGTGCGCACCTACCGGGAGAGCTACCAGCTCGACCTGGAGGCGTACGCCGGGGACGATCACCACATGCTGCCGGTGCCCGCGGTCTTCGTGCTCGACACGGACGGCCGGGTCGCCTTCCACTACGTGAACCCGGACTACAAGGTCCGTCTCCCGGAGACGGTTCTGCTCGAGGCCGCGAAGGCGGCGCTCAAGTAGTTTCCGTCAACGGCCGAAGTCGCCGGCAAGCCGTTTGGCGACGGTAGTGGATTCCAACCGACAGGCGCTGGCGCGCAACGATCCCGCGGTGTGGGCCGCGATCGCCGGCGAGGAGGAGCGCGAGCGGCGCGGCATCGAGCTGATCCCATCGGAGAATTACACCTACCCCGAGGTGTTCGCGGCGAACGGCTCGGTGCTGACGAACAAGTACGCGGAGGGCTATCCCGGCCGCAGGTACTACGGCGGCCAGGAGTTCACGGACGCGGTCGAGCGGCTGGCGATCGAGCGCGCCTGCCGGCTGTTCCGGGCCGAGCACGCGAACGTCCAGGCGCTGTCCGGCTCGCCGATGAACCAGGCCGTCTACTTCGCCTTCCTCGATCCCGGCGACACGGTGCTGGCGATGGATCTGTCACACGGCGGCCACCTCACCCATGGCGCGCCGGTGTCCCACATGGGCCGGGTCTTCAACTTCATCCGCTACCGGACGGACCCGGCCAACGAGGGCGCAATCGACTTCGACGCCATGCTCGCCCAGGCCCGCGAGCATCGGCCGAAGATGATCCTCTGCGGCTACTCGTCCTACCCGCGGGACTACGACTACCGCGAGTTCAAGCGGGTCGCGGACGACGTGGGGGCGCTGACGATGGCCGACGTGTCCCACATCGGCGGCCTGATCGCGGGCAATGCGATGGCGAACCCGCTCGACCACGGCTTCGACGTGATGACGACGACCGGCCACAAGACCCTCCGCGGTCCCCGGAGCGGGCTCATCCTGTCCCGCGCGGAGCACCGCCGGAAGATCGACAAGGCGGTGTTTCCGGGTCTCCAGGGCGGTCCCCACATGAACGCGGTCGCGGCGCTCGCGATCACTCTGGGCAAGGCGCTCGAACCCGAGTTCGCCGTCTACGCCCGGCAGGTCCTTTCGAACGCGAAGGTGCTGGCGGACGAACTGATGAGCCGCGGCGCCGAACTGGTCACCGGCGGCACCGAGAACCACATGATGGTGCTGGACACGCAGGCGAGCTTCGGTATCGACGGCCGGATCGCCGAAGAGACGCTGGACAAGGTCTCGATCACGGTCAACAAGCAGTTGATCCCGGACGATCCGCTGCCGCCGCTGCGACCCAGCGGCATCCGCCTCGGCAGCCCGGCGGCCACCACCCGCGGCATGGAAGAGGCGGAGATGAAGCTGCTCGCCGAGTGGATCATGGACGCGCTCCGGCGCCACCGGGACGAGGAGCGCCTCGACGCCATGCGCCAGGACATCGAACGGTTCTGCCTGCGCTTCCCCGTGCCCGGCGTGACCCCGTCAGACGCTGGCGCCGCCAGCCCCCGAAGATCAAGCGCCGCCAGACCCCGAACACCAGACGCAAGAGGCTGAAGAACGAGATGGCTTCCGAACCCCACGACGACGCGATCCGCCACGAACTCGAGGACGGCGTCCTCACGATCACGCTGAACCGGCCCGAGCGTCTCAACGCTTTCAACGGCCAGATGATGGCGGAGATGATGGACGCCTTCGACCGCGCGGACGCGGACGACGACGTCCGCGCCGTCATCATCACCGGCGAAGGGCGAGGATTCTGCGCCGGCGCCGATCTCTCCTCCGGCGGCGACACCTTCGCCCGGTCCAACGCCGACCTCGACGACTACCGGGACGGCGGCGGCGTGCTGTCGCTGCGGATCTACGACCTCCGCAAGCCGATCATCGCCGCGATCAACGGCCCGGCGGTCGGAGTCGGCATCACGATGACCCTGCCGATGGACGTGCGCCTCGCCTCCACCGAAGCGCGGATGGGCTTCGTCTTCGTGCGCCGGGGCATGGTGCCCGAAGCCTGCAGCAGCTACTTCCTGCCCCGGCTCGTCGGCATGGGGCGGGCCTCCGAGTGGACGCTGACCGGCCGCGTCTTTCCGGCCTCCGAAGCGTTGGAAGCAGGGCTCGTCAATCGCGTCCTGCCGCCGGACGAGCTGCTTCCCGCCGCCCGTGAGCTGGCGAGCGAGATCGCGGCCAACACCTCGCCTGTTTCGGTCGCGATCACTCGGCACATGCTGTGGAAGGCCCTCGACGCCGAGTCGCCGATGGCGGCGCACCGCGTGGAGTCGAAGGGCATCTACACGCGCGGCAGGAGCGCCGACGCCAGGGAGGGCGTCACCTCCTTCCTCGAGAAACGACCCGCCGAGTTCCCCCTGAAGGTGAGCGCGGACTTGCCGCCCTACTTTCCCTGGTGGGAGGACGAGCCGTTCTAGGCGAGAACGGCAGCGGATCGCGGCCCGCAACCCGCCGCGGGGCGGTGGCGTCATGGTGTCTCTACGACTGGGCCAATTCCGCCTTCACGACCCTGGTCGTGACCTTCATCTACGCGACCTACTTCACGCAGACCTTCGCCGAGAACGCGGACCGGGGCACCGTCCTGTGGTCCCGGGGGATCACGATCAGTTCCCTGGTCATCGCACTGATCTCTCCCGTGCTCGGCGCGATGGCAGACCGCTCCGGACGGCGGCGGCGCTTTCTGGCCGTCGCCACCCTGGTCTCCATCGGCGCCACGATCTGGCTCACATTCATCGTTCCGGGAAGCGACAACGCGGTCCTCGCCGCTCTCGCGCTCTTCATCATCGGCAACGTCGGCTTCGAAGTCGGACTCGTCTTCTACAACGCCTTCCTGCCTCAGTTGTCGACCCGGGAGACGATCGGGCGCATCTCCGGCAACGCCTGGGCGCTCGGCTACGCGGGAGGCCTCGCCTGCCTCGTGCTGGCGTTGTTCGGGCTGATCGGCCTCGGCGACGCCGATCCCTGGCTCGCGCTCAGCGCGGAGAACGGCTTCAACGTCCGGGCCTCCAACCTGCTGGTCGCGGTCTGGTTCCTGCTCTTCAGCCTGCCGGCGCTCCTTCTCCTGCGCGACCAGGTCGGGGCGCGAACGGTCGAAGGCGCCGGAGGCACAACCGCAGCCATTCGCGGCGCCTTTCTGAAGCTTGGCCGCACTCTGACCCGGATCCGCGACTTCAGGGACATCGTGCGTTTCCTGGTCGCACGCCTCATCTACAACGACGGCCTGATCACCGTGTTCGCCTTTGGCGGCGTGTACGCCGCGGGCACCTTCGGCATGGACACGGCGGAGGTCATCGTCTTCGGCATCGCGCTGAACGCCGCCTCCGGGCTGGGCGCGTTTCTGTTCGGCCTGGTCGACGACCGGATCGGCGGCCGCGCCACCATCCTGTGGAGCCTCGTCGGTCTCTTCGGCTGTTCCCTGGCCGCGGTGGCGGCGCCGAACAAGGCGTGGTTCTGGGGTGCGGCGATGGTGATGGGCCTGTTCATCGGTCCCAACCAGTCCGCCAGCCGGTCGCTGATGGGTCGATTCGCCCCGAAGCGCTACGAATCCGAGTTCTTCGGCTTCTTCGCCTTCTCCGGCAAGGCAACGGCGTTCCTGGGCCCGATGCTGCTGGGCCTGATCACGGCCGGCTACGGTCAGCGTGCCGGCATCGCCGTCGTCCTTCTGTTCTTCCTGGTCGGCGGTCTGCTGTTGCTCCGCGTCGATGAGGCGCGAGGCATCGAACGAGCGACGCGCGGCGCGTAGCGGCATCAACCATGGACTCCGGAATCACGTAGAAGAGAGAGGGGAGCGATGGAGGCAGTCAGCAACTGGTGGGGGTCCCTGGAGGGTGCGTATCGCGTCTTCTACGCGCTCGGCATCGTCTCCGCCCTGGCCCTCCTGATTCAGGTCGTCCTGACGGTCTTCGGACTCGACGACATCTTCGACGCGGCCGAGGGCGAAGGGACGTCGCTGCTCTCGATGCGCACCGTCAGCGGTTTCCTGGCCGGCTTTGGCTGGACCGGCGTCGTGATGATGCGAGCCGGTTACTCCACTCTGGCCGCCTCGATCGGCGGCACAGTGGTCGGTCTCCTCTTCGCCGGCATCCTGTTCCTGATCATCCGCGTGATGATGGGCCTGCGCCACAGCGGCACGATCGACTACAGGAACGCGGTCGGCGTGGCCGGCAAGGTCTACGCGCCGATCGGCGCGAGTCTCGAGAAGCCCGGCCAGGTCGAAGTCCTGGTCCAGGGCCGGCTGCGAACGGTCGCCGCGATGACCCGGCACAACCAGGACCTGCCGACTCTCGCCCGCATCCGCGTGGTCGACACTCTCGATTCCAACACCCTGCTCGTCGCTCCCCTCGACGCGGAAGCCGGCGACGCGAAAGAAACCAAGTAGCAGTTAGGAGAATCCATACGTGGACCTGATCATTCTCATCCTGTCCGCCCTGGCGGCGGTCCTCATCCTTATCTTCTCGCTCTCGAGCCGCTACCGGCGGTGCCCGTCGGATCGCATCCTCGTGGTCTACGGGAAGATCGGCGGCGCCGGTTCGGCGAAGTGCTACCACGGCGGCGCGGCCTTCATCATCCCGATCCTGCAGGCCCACCAGTTCCTCGATCTCGAACCGATGACGATGGACATCAACCTGACCGGAGCGCTGTCGAAGCAGAACATCCGCGTCAACTGCCCGTCGACGTTCACGGTCGGCATCTCGACCGAGGCCGGGGTGATGGAGAACGCGGCCGAGCGCCTGCTCGGCATGCAGATGGAGCGCGTCTCCGCGCTCGCCCGCGACATCATCTTCGGTCAGATGCGGGTCGTCCTGGCGACGATGCCGATCGAGGAGATCAACGCCGACCGCGACAAGCTGATCGAGAACATCTCGAACGGCGTCGAGGTCGAGCTGAAGAAGGTCGGCCTGCGGCTGATCAACGTGAACATCCAGGACATCACGGACGAGTCCGGCTACATCGACGCGCTCGGCAAGGAAGCCGCCGCTCGGGCGATCAACGAGGCGAAGGTCAAGGTGGCCGAGCAGGAGCGCGACGGCGAGGTCGGCGCGGCGGCCGCAGAGCGGGACCGGCGCATCCAGGTCGCCGAGGCCAGGGCGACGGCTCAGGAGGGTGAGAACGAATCCGCGGTGCGGGTGGCCCAGTCCGACTCCAGCCGAAGAAAGGAAGAGGCCGAGGCCGAGCGCGACGCATCCGCCGCCGAGAAGGTCAAGGCCGCCCAGGCCCTGCAGGAAGCCTACGCGGCCCAGCAGGAGTCCGAGGTCGCGCGCGCCAGCCGGGAGCAGGCGACCCAGCGCGCCGACGTCGTCGTTCCCGCCGAGATCAAGAAGGAAGAGATCGCCACGCTGGCCGAGGCCGAAGCCGAGCGCAACCGCCGCCTGAAGCAGGGCGAAGCGGACGGCATCCGGTCCCTGACCGAGGCCGACGCGGACCGCATCCAGCGCCTTCAGGAAGCCGAAGCGGCAGGTATCGAGGCAGTGCTCAAGAAGAAGGCCGAGGGTTTCGACCGGATCGTCGACGCAATCGGCGGCGCCGACAACGCGGCGTTGCTCCTGGCCACGGAACAGCTACCGAAGCTGGTCGAGGAGCAGGTCAAGGCGATCGCCGGTCTCAAGATCGACAACGTGACCGTCTGGGACTCGGGCCGCGGCGAGAACGGCAAGACGGCCACCGCGGATTTCGTCTCCGGCCTGATCGGCTCCCTGCCCCCGCTGCACGAGCTGACGAAAAACGTCGGCATCAAGCTGCCGGAGTACCTGGGCAGCAGCGAGGAAACCGAGGCGGCTTCGCCCGCGGAACCGGAGGCCGATCCCGAACCCTGAGACGGCGTCAGGTGATGTCGCGGAGCGTCAGGCCGCGGCTCTTCAGGTAGGGCATCAGGCCCTTCCTGTCGATCGTGCGCAAGGCACGGGTCGACACCTTCAGCTTGAGCGTCCGCTTCAGTTCGGGCACGTACAGACGCTTGGTCTGGATGTTCGGCCGCTGCCACTTGTTCGTGACGTTGTGCGCGTGGGAGATGTTGTGGCCGCTGAGCGGCTTCTTGCCGGTGATCCGGCAGACTCTGGGCATGATTCAGGACTCCATCGACGCGACGCCGCGGTGAGAGCGTCGGAGCGGTCTCGTTGGGCGCGCGATGATAGCAGCGTAGCCGTTCGTTGTCGCGCGAAGGCCGCCGACCGGCTGCTAGGCTGCACCGACCAGAGAAAGCAACCGCAACGCCGGAAACGTCCCGGCGCGCCACACCGGGAGGACCCACCGTGAACGAACTGGTCTACCGCTTCCTCCGCAACGATCTCTCGCGTCGCGGGTTCATCCAGGCCCTGACCGCGCTGGGGCTCACCGGCACGATCGCCGAATCCACCGCGAACGCGGCGGCCGCGGCAACGAACGCCGACCCGGAATCGGGGAGCCACACGGCCAACGGCACCGGGGGTGAACTGATGGTCGAACAGATGGAGGCGGCCGGCGTCCGCTTCCTGTTCACCAACCCCGGATCCTTCGAGGTCGGCCTCTTCGACGCCTTCCTCGACCGGCCGAAGATGCAGCTCATCATGGGGCTGCACGAGGGGATCGTCATCGCGATGGCCGACGGCTACCACAAGGCCTCCGGCGAACCGGCTCTCGTCAACGTCCACGTGATCGCCGGCACCGCGCAGTCGGCCGGTCAGCTCTACAACTCGAGTCGCGACGGCTCCGCTCTGATCGTGACCGCCGGCCTGCTCGACAACGAGATGCAGGACGACAACCTGCTGCTGGGACCCAGGCCGGGCTTCGACCAGAAGGACGTGAACCGGCAATTCACGAAGATGTCCTGGGAGACGCGGGATGCGGAGTCGATTCCGGTCATGCTCCGGCGCGCCTTCAAGGTCGCGACGACGGCCCCCGGCGGCCCGACCTACCTCGCTCTGGCCAACCACGCCCTGGAAGCCAAGGGGGTCAGCGCCGCGATCCACGACCGGGCCTCCTTCATCATCCCGGACGACATCCCGGCGCGCGATGAGGACATCGAGGCCGTCGCACGGACGTTGATCGAAGCCGAAGCGCCCATCATCCACGTCGGCGACGAGGTGAGCAAGGCCGGCGCCCAGCAGGCCGTGCTGGAACTGGCGGAGCTGCTCGGAGTGCCGGTGGCCGACGTGAACTGGCCGTTCCACAGCTTCCCGCGGACGCACCCGCTCTACGCCGGCGGTTACAGCAGCCGCGACCGCGACTTCGTGCTCCGTATCGGCGTCGGCGACATCGGCGGCACGGCCGCCGCGGCGCCCGACGCCGAGGGTTCGCGGAGCACCTGGATCGGCCTGAACACCGGGGCGATCGGCGGCGACCGTCCGTTCGGCCGCGCCGTCGTGGCCAACACGAAGCTGGCCGCGGAAGCGCTGGTCGAGGCCGTCGAGTCGCTGACGACCGAGGAACGCCGGTCGAAGATCCGCGCGTCGCGACCCGAAAACGCTCGCCGGCAGCCCCAGCTCGACCCGGCAAACGTCGGCAACAGCCCGATCCACGCCGACGAGCTCGGCCACGTCCTCGAAACGGAGCTCGACCCGAACGCGATCATCGTCAGTGAGAACCTGAGCGGCTCGAACCAGTTCTTCTCCACCGGCCACCGGGACAACGAGAAGACCTGGCTCGCCACCTCCGGCGCCGGCCTCGGCTGGGGCATCGGCGCCGCGACCGGCGCCAAGCTCGGCCAGCCCGACCGCCAGGTCGTCTGCAACATCGGCGACGGCTCGGTCATGTACAGCGCCGCCGGTTTCTGGTCCCAGGCCCGCTACGGCGTCCCGGTGCTGACCGTGGTCACGAACAACCGGAACTACCAGACCGTCCGCTTCGCGTACGCCCGCTACGACGGCAGGATGAAGGCGGCCAACCGCTACACCGGCATGCACCTCGGTGACCCGGACATCGACTTCGCCGGTCTCGCCAGGAGCCAGGGCGTCGACGGCGTGACGGTCGAGTCGGCGGCCGATCTCCGGCCGGCGATCCGCCGCGGCATCGAAGTCACCCGCGCCGGCGAGCCCTTCCTCGTCGACGTGGTCGTCGACCGCAAGGGCGACGGCGGCGACTCCACCTGGCACCAGGAGTTCAGCCTGGCCGACCAGCGGACGAAGACGGTCTAGAGCCCCAGACCGGTCGCAGGCTACGTGTTCGACGCTCGCCGGCCGCCGCAGCAGACGGCCCTGCTTCTACTCGCGCTGGGCCTCCTGCATCCTCCGGTCGAAGCACAGACGAGCACCAGCCCGCGGCCCACGATCGAAGCGCTCCGGATCGACACGCCGATCCGCGTCGACGGCGTGCTCGACGAGGCGGCTTGGGACCAGGCCTCCGTCGCCGCCGACTTCACCGCCCGCGAGCCGGAGGACGACCGATCGGCCGCCCAGCAGACCGAGTTCTCCGTCGTCTACACGGACACGGTCCTGTACTTCGGAATCCGCGCCTTCGACTCACAGCCGGAGGCCATCGTCGCCAAGGAACTCCAGCGCGATTCCGACCACGGGCGCAACGACGACTCGCTCGCCATCGTCCTCGACACCTTCCACGACCAGCGCAACAGCTTCACCTTCGAGGTCAACCCACTCGGCGCCCGCACGGACTCGCTGGTCACCGAGGAGGGCAAGAATCAGAACATCGAGTGGAACGGGGTCTGGAGGGCCACGGCGCGGGGAACCGCCGAGGGCTGGCAGGCCGAGGTCGCGATCCCCTTCTCGACCCTGCGATTCGATCCGGCGGCGAGCACATGGGGGCTCAACGTCCGCCGGGTCGTACGCCGGACGAACGAGGAGAGCAACTGGGCGCCGATCGGACGGGAGATCGGCCCGCGGGCCGTCAGCCGCATGTACGCGGCGCACTGGGTCTCGCTGGCAGGCGACCTCACCGGGATCTCGGGTGTCAAGCCGGGAAGACGCCTGGACGTCAAGCCGTTCGTCCTGGCCTCCGCCGCGGAAACGCCGAGCGTTCCGGCGAGCGGGACGCTCGACGACATCGATGGCGGCATCGACCTGAAGTGGGGACTGACCAAGTCGCTGACGCTCGATCTCACCTACAACACCGACTTCGCGCAGGTGGAGGTCGACCAGCAGCAGGTCAACCTGACCCGCTTCTCGCTCTTCTTTCCCGAGAAGCGGGAGTTCTTCCTGGAGAACGCCGGCATCTTCGAGTTCGGCCCGCCGAGTCCGGGAGGAGGGAACCAGCCGCCGCTGATGAAGGCCTTCTTCTCCAGGCGCATCGGCCTCGATCGCGGCGAGGAGGTTCCCATCGACGTCGGCGCCCGCCTGACCGGCCGGGCCGGCGCCTGGAACCTCGGCCTGCTCACCGTGGGAACCGAGGCTCTGGCGATGGGAGATCGGCCGGCAACGGCCGCCGCCCAACACAGCGTCTTCCGGCTCAAGCGCGATCTCGGTGAGCGGTCGAGCGTCGGCATGATCTACACCGAACTCGACCCGCGGGCCGGCGAAGGCAACCGGCTCTACGGCGTCGATCTCGACTACAAGCCGAACCGGCAGTCCCAGTTCTACCTGTTCGGCGCCGCCAGTGAGGACGAAGGTCGAAGCGGAGACACCGGCGCCCTCGGCACCGGCTGGGCCTACACGACGCGCACCGTCCGCGCCAGCGTCGATCTGACCGAGGCCCAGGGCGACTTCAACCCCGGTTCGGGTTTCCTCCTGCGCCGGGATTTCCGGCGCTACAACCCGAGGGTGCGCTGGGAACCACGAGTGAACCGCGGTGTCGTCCGCAGCGTGTTGTTCGAAGCGGAACTCGACTACTTCGAGCGCGAGAGCCTGGGCAGCGTGGAGAGCCGCAGGCTTCTCCTGGCGCCGATCGGCATGCGCACCACCGGCGACGACCGGTTTCGCCTGGCCTTGGTCGACGAGATCGAGCAGCTCTTCGAGCCGTTCGAGATTCGTCCCGGCATCGTGATCCCGGCCGGCCTCCACCGCTTCAACTCGATCTTCCTACGCGGCTTCTCGAACCAGGGACGGCGTCTGGCCTGGCGCGGCAACATCAACGTCGGCGAGTTCTTCGGCGGCGACCGCCGGAGCTACATGCTGTCGAGTTTCGTCCGCCTGTCGCGCCACCTGCTGACCGAGTTTCAGTGGAACTACAACGACGTCATGCTGCCGCAGGGCGACTTCACCGCCACGATCTACACCGTTCGCCTTGACGCCGCCTTCAGCCCGGACCTGCGCCTCAACACGCTCGCCCAGTACAACGAAGCGGCGCAGCTCGCCGGGATCAACGTGCGCTTCAACTGGATCTACAAACCCGGCGCCAACCTCTTCGTCGTCTACAACCACAACTGGGACGCACCGACCTTCAGTGCCAGGGAAACGGCGCGGCGCGAGCTGATCGTCAAGTTCAACTACCTCTGGCAGCCCTAGCGCCCGGCCCCGCCGGGGCACTCCCGATCGGTCGTAGACTCGCCGGATGACACGACTAGGACTTCGCGACAGCCCGCTCTTCCTGCTCTCCGCCAGCCTGCTCCTGGCGCTGGCCGCCCTTCCGGCCCTCGCCGAGGACGGGAAGGAGTGGGACGTGAACGACCCGCCCGGCGAGGAGTACGAGGTCGAGATCGACACGACCGAAGGCACCTGGATCGGCCTCGACGTGTCGCCGGACGGCGAGCGGATCGTCTTCGACCTGCTGGGCGACCTCTACCTGCTGCCGATCGGCGGCGGCGACGCGGAGGCGCTGACGAACGGGATGGCGTGGGACATGATGCCGCGCTTCAGCCCGGACGGCAGCCGGATCGCCTTCATCAGCGACCGCAGCGGCGGCGACAACGTCTGGACGATCCCGGTTGCCGGCGGCGAGCCGAAGCAGATCAGCCGCGAGGACTTCCGGCTCGTCAACAACCCGGTCTGGAGCCCGGACGGCCGCTTCATCGCGGCGCGCAAGCACTTCGTGTCGACGCGCTCGATCGGCAGCGGCGAGATCTGGCTCTACCACGCCAGCGGCGAGGGTTCGGGCCTCCAGTTGAACGAGAAACCGAACGAGCAGAAGGACCTTGGCGAACCGGCGTTCTCGCCTGACGGGCGCTACGTCTACTTCAGCCAGGACACGACGCCGGGCGGCGTCTACGAATACGGCCGGAACGCCGCCATCGGCATCTACTCGATCCGCCGCATCGACCGCGAAACCGGAGCGATCGAGACCGTGATCTCGGGGCCCGGCGGCGCCGTCCGCCCGACTCCCTCGCCTGACGGCAGGTACGTCGCCTTCGTGCGCCGGATCCGCTTCCAGAGCCACCTCTTCCTGCACGATCTGAGAAGCGGCGAGAACATCCCGATCCATGACGCGCTCGACCGCGACATGCAGGAGATCTGGGCGGTCCACGGCGTCTATCCCGGCATGGCCTGGACGCCGGACAGCCGCTCCGTCGTCTTCTGGGCGCGCGGCGGCCTCCACCGGATCGACATCGAGACCCGCGAGGTCAGCGGGATCCCGTTCCGCGTGCGCGCCACTCACCGGATGCAGGAGGCCCTCGCCTTCGACTTCGAGGCGGCGCCGGACACCTTCCGGACGAAGATGCTCCGCTGGATCCAGGTGTCCCCCGCCGGCGACCAGGTCGTCTTCCAGACGCTCGGCCGGCTATGGACCCGCGGCCGCGACGCCGAGACCGGCGAGCTCGGCGAGGCACGGCGACTGACCGCCCAGGACGACCACTACGAGTTCTACCCGTCCTGGTCGCGCGACGGACAGTCGATCGTCTACGTGAGCTGGCACGACGAGGACCTGGGCGCGGTACGCATCGCGCCGGCAGCCGGCGGCGAGGGGCGGACGATCACACCCGATCCCGGCTTCTACCTCGAACCCGCCTTCTCGCCCGACGGAGCGACCGTCGTCTACCGCAAGAGCCGGAGCGGCGGCATTCTGAGCCCGTTGTGGTCGAAGGATCCCGGGCTCTACCGGATCGACGCCCCTGGCCAAAGCGCTCCCGTACGGTTCACCCGCGCCGGCGCCGGCCCGCACTTCGGCGCCGACGCGGATCGCGTCTACTTCACCGCCACCCAGAGGTGGGACCGGCGGGTGCTCCGCAGCGTGCCGCTGATGAGCAGTGGCGACGCCCAGACCCGCGACCATGCCGGGAGCAAGGTCGCCACCGAGATGCGGGTCTCCCCCGATGGCCGCTGGCTGGCCTTCGCGGAGCGCTTCGACGCCCACGTCGTGCCGTTCACCCCGGCCTCGAAGGCGATCGAGGTTGGGCCACGGACACCCGGCCTGCCGGTGAGAAACGTCTCGACCGACGACGGCGCCTACCTCCACTTCTCCGGCGACAGCTCGACCCTGTACTGGTCCCTGGGGCCCGAGCTGTTCGAGCGGCGGCTCGAGGACGCCTTCGGGCCGGCTGACGACCCGGCCGAGGACGGTGACGGCAACGAAACCGAGGAGGCCCCAAGCGGTCGCGACCTCGGCTTCGACGTGACGGCCCACCGTCCCGAGGGCCGGATCGCGATCACGAACGCACGGCTGATCACGATGGCCGGCCAGGACAACATGGAAATCATCCGCCGCGGCACGGTTCTGGTCGACGGCGACCGGATCGCGGCCATCGGCCCGTCACGCCAGGTCGACGTGCCGGCCGACGCGACGGTGATCGACGCCGCCGGCATGACCGTCATGCCCGGCCTGATCGACGTCCACTGGCACGGGCCCCAGGGCAGCCAGGAGATCATCCCGCAGCAGAACTCCGAGCTCTACGCGACGCTCGCCTTCGGCGTGACGACGGCCCACGACCCATCGACCGACACCAGCACCTTCTTCGCGGCCAGCGAAATGCAACAGGCCGGCGAGATCATCGGGCCCCGCCTGTTCGCCACCGGCACGATCCTCTACGGCGCCTTGGGCGCCTTCCGCGCGATCGTCGAGACGCCGGACGACGCGGTACAGCACGTGCGCCGCCTGCAGAAGGCCGGCGCGATCAGCGTGAAGAGCTACAACCAGCCCCGGCGCGACCAGCGCCAGAAGATCGTCGCCGCCGCCCGCGACCTCGGCATGCTCGTGGTCAACGAAGGCGGCGCCCTGTTCCAGCACAACATGACGATGGTCGCCGACGGCCACACCGGCATCGAGCACTCGCTCTCCGTGGGCGCGATCTACGACGACGTGATCCAGTTCTGGGGAAACAGCCGCGTCGGCAACACGCCGACGCTGGGCGTCGCCTTCGGCGGCATCCAGGGCGAGGACTACTGGTACGAGCACACGGACGTCTGGGCCAACGAGCGGCTGCTGAACTACGTGCCGCAAGCGGTGATCGACGCCCGCGCCCGCCGCCGCCAGAAGGCGCCGGAAGGTGAGTACAACCACATCCTGGCCGCGCAGGTGGTCAACGACCTCGACCAGGCCGGCGTGCCGATCATGCTCGGCGCCCACGGCCAGCGCGAGGGTCTCGCCGCCCACTGGGAGATGTGGATGTTCGAGCAGGGCGGGATGAGCCCGCACCGCGCGCTGATCGCCGGCACGATCAACGGCGCCCGCTACATCGGCATGGAGGCCGACCTCGGATCGCTCGAAGCCGGCAAGCTCGCCGACCTGATCGTCCTCGACGAGAACCCGCTCGAGAACCTGCGTAACTCCGAGCTCGTCCGCTACGTCATGGTCGGCGGCCGCATCTTCGACGCCCTGTCGATGAACGAGATCGCCGGCGAGAAGCTGCAGCGGAAGCCGTTCTGGTTCCAGCGGTGAAGGTCGAAACCGCATCCCGGCCAGCGCCCGGGGTGCGGATCAGGAGCGGATGACGGCACCCTCGGCGCCAGCATCCGGGCGCTTCTGAACGGCCCATCTCGTCAGGAGCTGCTCGACCTCTGTCATGCGCGACCTCCTTCGGGTCCGTTGAAGTCCGGCTCCAGCAGCAAGGCTCGTCGCAAACGGACGAGATCGTCCCTGCCGGCTCCGGGACGCAGTTTCCGTCCAGGTCTGTAGAACCTCGCTCCGGGCGGTGCGACGGCGCCAGCAGCCCCTGTCGTTCGCTCGGTCGCAAGTCAACGATAGTTGACTCTACTTCGTCCATCGAGTATAAACGTATGCACCCTAGACAGGTTGAGCCGAGGGACGGCGCGCTAGCTTATTCCGCCCAACAGTGCCAGGCGGCAGCCACGGCGGCTCGCACCGGAGACCTTGGCAACAGGTCGGAACGGACGCTGCTTCACACCTGGAGGGTTGGTCATATCGCGCGCAGCGTCTCAGCGGTGCATGCAGTGAAGACTACCCCCCCCCCGGATCCGCCGACGGAGGGGATCGTCACGGCGCGACCATCCTCGCCCGCGCGGCCACGCACCGGAACGCAGCCGCTGGAGGCGGAGCCAGACGGTCGCACACCGGAGCGGGCCAGAGCCCCGAGGGCGAAGCCGTACTCCGCCGGCCCGTGAAGAGCGAGCGCGGGGCCCGTCATGTGGCGCTCGTACCACCAAGGCGAGGGCGAGCCATCCCGTGGCTCTGCCCCTTGGTCGCGGGAGTCCTCATCGTGACGGTCGCCCCCGCCGCTTCGGCCCAGACCTCGGCCGAGGTGAGCGTGGGCTTTGTCGAGGTGGGAACCTCGACCGCAATCAACGAGCAAATAGAGCCGGCGGCAAACAACGACCGTCTCGAATTCGACGTCCGCGTCGCAATCAGCCAGGCCCAGCTCGTCGCCGTGCCCTTCAGACTCTGCTTCTCCGGCGAGGCGACGATCGGAAGCGGCGGCGACTACGTCCTCCTCGGCGCCGGCGGCCAGGGAACCACGACGCTTGACCCAAGCGGCTGCACCACGAGCGAGATCGCCGCGAACGACCAGGCCTGGGTGCGCGCCCTGTCCCTGCGAGGCGACAACGAAGACGAACTCACCGAGACGATCGTCGCCGCCGTGTCCGAGGATCCGAACGCAGCGCTGCCAGCCGGCGTGACCATCAGTTCGACCGCCGCGTCGGCCACGATGCGGATCCGCGACAACGACCCGACGACCGTCACCATGAAGCACACCGACGCCCCAGCTAGCGTCATAGACGAAAACGGCGGCAGGACAGCGATTGAGATTCAGCTGGGGCGGGAACTCCAGAACGGCGAAACGGTGACCACGCCGCTCACCTTCACCCTTACTGAAGCCAGCGACCCCAAAAACGGAAACTATTTCGCAACGTCATACGGCGGCAAAGCGGTCAGTCAATCGGGCGACAGAAGTAAATTCGCGCTTGTCTTCAGCGCCGGCGCCAGAACTGGCAACTTGTACATCGTCGGCGCCCCAAACACACTCACGGACAACGTCGGAATAGAAGTGCAGTATGGCACTGGAGCGCGCGCGCCGAGCTCCACAGGGATGGATGGCGGCATAACCTATCGTCAGGACCAAATTGCCATCGCCATAGCGAACGACGACGGCCTGCCCTCCCTGAACGTCAGTCCGGGCGGCGCCATCACGGAAGGCGGCTCCGCCACGTTCACGATCTCCAAAACGCCGAATGCGAATCCCACCGACGATGTACCCCTGAACGTCCAGTTACGCGTATCCCAGCAAGGCGCCTACGCCCCTGTGACAAGTCTGGGCGACAAGGCAATCAACCTCACGTCCAACTCCGCCGCATACTCGGTAACCACGCTAAACGACAACACGGACGAACTGCCAGGATCTGTCGCCGTCACCCTCCTGCCGCCGATAAGCGGCTCCCGGTTCCGCTACCTGCTCGGCGTCTCCACCGCAACCGTGGCGGTCACGGACAACGACCCCACCACCGTCACGCTGTCCGCGCCAACTGGCGACGTAACCGAAGGCGGAACGAAGACACTGACCGTATCGCTCAGCCGTGCGCTCGTTTCGGGAGAAAGCCTGACGGTCCCGCTCTCGTTTGGCGGGGACGCAACTTTCGGAACGGACTACGCGCTATCCGCGCCTGACCCGACGCCCACGGGAGTCAGCTACGCCAACCTGGCGAGCGCGAACCTTGCGACCAACCCGCCCACGATCACATTCACTGGCGGCACGGGCGCATCTCCCTCCGCCACGATCAGCCTGAACGTCACGCCCGACGCGCACAACGAAGCAAAGGAGGCCCTGACCGTGGCCCTCGGTACGCTTACGCCCAGCGGGATGGACGGCGGCGTCCAGGCCGCGCCGGGCTCCCTGAGCTTCAACGCGCTCGATGCGAACAAACCCGAAGTCAGGGTCAGCAGGGCGTCGTCGTTCGTAACGGAAGGCACGGACGCGCGATTCACCCTGACCGCAAACCCCGCGCCGAGCGCGGACATCAGCGTCAATCTCTCCATACAAGCAACCCGCAACTACGTCGGCGGCGCAAACAAGGGCAACAAACAGATCCAGATCAAGGCGGGAGCGACGACCGCCACCTGGGACGTCCCGACGCTGAGGGACGCGGTCGACAAACCGCGCGGGACCATCACCGCCACCGTCAAGCCCGGGACCGGCTACGCGCCGGCCAAGAGCGGCGCTTCGGCAACCGTGGAGACGCGGGACGACGATCCGACCACGGTGACCTTGAGCGTCCTGAGGGACGAGGCGCTGGAGCAAACCAACAAAGCCGGTCTGATTCGACTGACGATAGGGCGAAAGCTGGTTCAAGGAGAAGAACTCACCGTTCCAGTCTCCGTATCCTCGGAGTCCAGTACCAGATACCGCCTGTCGAAGTATGAGAACACACTCGAAGGCATTGTCAGCCTCCACTCCTTCGACTCATCGACGAACACGGCAACGTTCCATCCACAAGAATCCCCCAGCGAGGTACACCTCTTCGTAGGCGTGACGGCGCTCAGAGACGCGAACAAGGCGGACGAGGCCATCACGGTGAGCATTCCCGCCTCGTCCTCGGGCGGCGCGCCCCGCCTCGGCGTCACGAACCTGGACGGCGGAGCGACGGGTTCGCGGACGGGCGACGGCGTCATCCGGATGCTCGATTCGGCCGTCAAGAACACGGTGCGCGTCACCGGCGGCGCCGCGGTGACGGAAGGGACGGCCGCCACGTTCACCGTGGCGCTGGACGGAGTCCCGCGCACGGACTTCCAGGCGAGGGTGCGTCTCGAACAACAGGGGAGCTTCGCCGCCGCCTCGCAACTGGGTCAACGGAACATCACGTTTCTCGGCGGGGGGCCGACCAGCAGGACATTCACCGTCGCCACCGAGGACGACAACAGCGACGAGGCCCACGGCCATATCCGGGCCACCATAGTCGCCAACCCGGCCTACAAGGTCGCTGCCGCGCCGGACAACGAGGCGACGATAACGGTCAACGACAACGACGATCCGCCGTTGACCACGCCAATCGCGGCCTTCGGAAGCGCCACGGCAACGGTGGATGAAGCAGCCGGGTCGACGGCGGCCAGCCTCTCGCTCTCGCTTGCCGCGCCAAAGGCCCTGACACTGAACTACGCACTCACCGGTACCGCCACGCACGGCGCGGACTACGCGATCAGTGGCGTCACCGGAACGTCCGGGACCGTCTCCGTGGCGAAGGACGACACGTCCGCCTCGATTCCCGTCACCATCACGAACGACGCCGTGGCCGAGGGCGACGAGACGATTGTCCTCACCCTGACGGACGGCGACGGCTACTCCGTCGGAACGCCAGGCAGCATCGTAATCACGCTGCGCGACGACGAGCCGGTGGTCTCCGTGTCGGCCGCCGCGACGAGCATCGTGGAGGGAGCGACGGCGAACTTCACGGTGAGCACCCGCGGCGCCACGACGACCGCTCTCACCGTGAGCCTCAACGTGACGCAGCAGGGGGACTTCGCCGCCGCCGGAGGTGCCGGACCGCGCTCGGTGACGATCGCCCGCGGCGCCAGTTCGGCGACGCTCGCCGTCGACACGACAAACGACGGCACGGACGAGCCGAACGGTTCGGTGAAGGCCACCCTGGTCGCCGCCAGCGGCTACACGATCGCCCCGGCGCCCGGCAACGCCGCGGAGATCACGGTGGAGGACAACGACGAACCGAAGTCCGTAACGACCCTGTCGGCCGCGCCGAATCCGGTGGACGAGGGGGCGGCCAGCGTGATCACCGTAACGCTCGACCGGGCACTCCCCAACGCCGTTACCGTGCCCATCGTGACTACGGCAGGCACGGCCGAGACGGGGGACTACACGGCGCTTACGTCCATCACCGTGCCGGCCAGCCAGAATACGGGCACGGGTTCCCTTGTCACGACGAGGGACGCGGACACCGACAACGAAACGGTCACCTTGAGGCTCGGCGCCTTGCCGCAGGAGCTGGAAGCCGGTTCACCCGCCAGCGTCACGGTGGAGATCACCGACACGACGCCCGTGGTGACGCTCAGGGCGGCGCCCAACCCGGTAACGGAGGGAGCGAACGCGTCGGTAACGGCGTCCCTGTCCCGGACGTGGAACGCCACACTCCAGATTCCGCTCACGGTTACGCGGGTGACGGCGGAAACGAACGACTACACCGTGCCGGCGCGGATCTCCATTCCCGCCAACACGGCGGAAGCCGCGGTCACCCTGGCTACAACGGACGATTCCGACACGGACGACGAGGAGCTCACGGTCGCCATCGACCGGACCTCCCTGCCGTCCGTGGTCCAGGCGGGCGACCCCTCGAGCGTGGACATGGTCATCGCGGACACGACGACGAAACCAGGCGACAAGCCGCGCGTCAGCCTGTCCGTCTCGCCCTCCACGGTTACGGAGGGGACGAACGCGAGCGTCCAGGCGACCCTGTCCGGAAGCCTCGCCGCGTCGGTGACGATTCCGCTACTCGTCTCGCCCGGCAGCGCGGAGGCCGGAGACTACACGCCGCCGGCGAGCATCGTCATTCCAGGGGGGAAGACGTCCGCGACGTCGAATCTGATCACGACGACCGACGAGGATCTCGACAACGAGACCCTGAGCATCTCTCTCGGAGCCCTTCCCGACACGGTGCAGCGCGGGTCGCCGAGCAGCGTCGCGGTCACGATCAGGGATACGACGGCCCCCGCCGCCGTCAGCCTGTCCCTCTCGCCCGCTTCCGTACTCGAGGGCGCCAACTCCGCGGTGACCGCTACCCTCTCGAAAGCGATGAGCCGGACCGTGGTCATTCCGCTCGTCGAAACGATGATCACTGCCGAGCCGGGCGACTGCGTGACGCCCGGCGTCATTGTCATCCCGGCGGGAAGCCGCGCCGTTTCGGGGGCCATCAGCACGACGGACGACGATGATGACGATCAGGAACTCGTGCAGCTGTCCCTCGGCTCCCTGCCCGTCGGTCTCCGCCCCGGAACGCCTTCGAGCGTCACGCTGACCATCCGCGACGCGGACGGCGGTGGTGGAGGTGGAGGGGGTGGGGGTGGGGGTGGGGGTGGAGGTCCGCCGCCACCGGGACCGCCGCCGCCACCGGGACCGCCGCCACCACCGGGACCGCCGCCGAGCGGAGGCCCGACCGCTCACTTCGAAATCCTCGGCGCCGACTGTGACGAAAATCTGTGCACGACGCTGACCGGCGTACGCGTCACCTTCCAACCCGCGTCCAGCGGCGGCGCTCTCCTTTGGGACTTCGGCGACGGCAGGATCTCGAGATCGGCCCGTCCGGGGCACTCTTGGGAGGCGCCCGGTTTCCACATGGTCACGTTGACGCAAGGAAGCGGCGAAGCCGTCGCGATGGCTTCGCGGAACGTCCTCGTTCGCGCCCGCGACCCAGACGGCTATTGCGAACCCGACGACACGATCCTGTGTCTGCGTGACTCGCGCTACTCGGTCTCGGTGGAGTGGGAAACCGGCGACGGGACGGCGGGACAGGCCCGGGTGACTCACGCCGGCACGAACGACTCCGGGCTGTTCTGGTTCTTCGACCGGGTCAACTGGGAGATACTGATCAAGGTACTCGACGGCTGCGCGATCAACGGCCACGTCTGGGTGTTCGCGGCCTCAACCACGGACCTTGGCTATCTCATCCGGGTAACGGACACGGCCACCGGCGACGTCTGGGAGAGTTCGAACGAACCCGGAATGCCCGCGCCCGCGATCAACGACACGAAGGCGTTCCCGAACAGTTGCCCGGCGCCGACGGGAGCAGCCGCATCCCCCTCCGCGGAGCCGGCGGACGCTGACACACCGGGGAATCGAAAAGTCTCCGAGATCGCAAGGAGCACGGGAAGCGGGACCGACGGAAACCGGTAACGGCCCCGCTTCGGGAAGAGAAGGAGCTGAACACGGAGTCCCAGCCCGCTCGGAGTCTCAGCCTGGTCGGCTACGGGCCGACGCTCGGCGTCGCCTTCGGCGGCATTCAGGGCGAGGACTACTGGTACGAACACACGGACGTCTGGGCCAACGAGCGGCTGCTGAACTACGTGCCGCAGGAGGTGATCGACGCCCGTGCCCGCCGCCGCCAGAAGGCGCCGGAGGGCGAGTACTGTTGGCAACGCCCGGAAATTGAGCCAAACGCCGATCGGAAAGTGAGCCACCCTCGGCGGTGTTTCGAGTGTACGGGATCCGTTCTCCCGGATCTTCTTCAGAGGTCAGTAGCCGTAGCGGCTGCGGTAGCTGTGGGAAACCGGCTTGCCGGTTTTCCAAGGCGCTGGGGGAAACGGTCTGCCGTTTTCCGCAGGGCCGGCAGCTTCCGCAGCCAGCGTCGGCGGTTCGGTGCGAGTCGGCTCATGGGGTCGTCTTCAAGCGGGTTCGATAGGAGGCGCCCTTGGTGGCGAGGATGTGGGCATGGCGAGAGAGGCGGTCGAGCAGGGCGGTGGTGAGTTCTTCGTCGCCGAAGACGCGGACCCACTCGGAGAAGGCGAGATTCGAGGTGACGATGGTCGAGCGGCGCTCGTAGCGGTCGGCGAGGACGTTGAAGAGCAGTTCGCCGCCGGCGCGGTCGAAGGGCACGAAGCCGAGTTCGTCGAGGATCAACAGATCGGCTCGCCGCATACGCTGCTGCAGGCGGCCGAGTTCCCTTTGGTCGCGGGCTTCAAGGAGGTCGTGCACGAGGTCGGAGGCCTTCTGGAAGAGGACCCGGCGCCTTCGCTTCGCTGCCTCGATGCCGAGCGCGATCGCGACATGGGTCTTGCCGGTGCCGATGGGGCCGACCAGGACGACGTCGTCGCCGCGGTCGATGTACTCGCAGGAGGCCAGCTCGGCCAGCTTGGGTTTGGAGATTCCCTTGAGCGCTTCCAAGTCGAGCTGTTCCAAGGTCTTGTGGTCGGGGAAGCGGGCGGCGCGCATCAGGCGCTCGACGGCCCTGGCGCCGCGGTCCCTGATCTCGGCTTCGAGCAGTTGCCACAGGTAGTCCTCGTAGTCCCACTGCGCGTCCCGGGCCTGCCGCGCGCGCTGCTCGTAGTCGCGCAGCACCGAAGGCAGCCCGAGGGTCTTGAGCCCCTCCGCAACGACGGCTCTGCGCGCGGCGCGACTCACGACGCCGCCTCGTGGAGCAGCGCGTCGAAGTCGGCGGCCGCGGCGCTTTCGACCGTGTGGGCTCGAAGGGTTTCCGGCACCTCGACGGTCGGGACCGACTTCTGCTCGACCAGCCCCAGCAGGTCGAAGCGGCCGGCGGCGAGGGCCTCCTCGACGGCTGCGGCGACCACGCTCAACAGCTTGGCGAACAGCCGCGCCGTCTCCAGCGCGCCGTGCCGCGACTCCAGCATCCGCCACAGCTTGCGGTAGGGCGGCCCGAGCTCGCCGAGCAACTCCGGAGCGACCTGGCGTACCGCCTGAGGTTTGCGCGACAGCTCCTCGAAGTAGTGCGAGTAGCGCACCAGGCGCTGCCCCGAACGCACGCGGTCCCAGCGGTACTCCTCGTCGCGGCAGCGGAAGACGACGTCGCCCGCGCCGACCCGGACATGGACCTCAAGGCTCTTCCACCGCGAAGGCACGGAATAGGTCGCGCCGCCCAACTGCACCGTCGCCTGGCGAGAGACCCGGACGATCTTGAGCTTCCTCGGCTCGAAGTCCGAGCCGGGCAACTCCCGCATCGCTCCCCGCTCCTCCTCCCAGAGCGCGGCGTCCTTGTGCGCCGCATCGACCGAAGCCAGCACCGTGGCCGCGATCTCCGCCAAGGTCCCGCCACGCGGCACCGGACTCATGTGCGCCAGACGGATGCCCTTGCCGCGAGCCTCCACGCTGCCCTTGTCGTGGCCCTCGCCTGGACGCGCGAAGCACGGCTCGAACAGGTAGTGGCTCGCCAGGGCCGCGAATCGCTCCGTCAACTCCCGCGCGGCCCCTCCGCGACGGCGCACCGCAGAACTCAGATTGTCGTAGACCAGACGATGGGGCACGCCGCCGAAGTGCAGGAAGGCCCGCACGTGCCCGTCCAGGAACGACACCTGGTCGCAGCGGTCGTATAGCCACGCGAACGAACGCTTCGAGTACGGCAGGTGCATCCGGAACTTCCAGACCCGGTGCGCCACGCCGGCCTCCTCGACCGTGACCTCGAAAAAGTCCACCTGACCCGACTCGCCGGCCCGGTGCACCAACGGAATGAACGTCTCACGACGCTGACGCCTCCACTCCCGCACGTAGCTGCGAACCGTCGTGATCCCGACCTCGTAGCCCTCCTCCAGCAACTGACGGTGCAGACGAACAGCCGTCAAACGCTGCTTCGCCGTCGTCCGCCGAGACCATGTGCCCAGCAGCTCGTCCAGCCGCGGACCCACCCGCTCCGTCACCCACCGACGCCGGGGCTTGCTCTCAACCCGGCGCGGCGCGCTCTGGTCCAGGTACTTACGGACCGTGTTGCGGCTTACGCCGTGCTCACGGGCCACCGAGCGCTGGCTGCGGCCCTCCACCAGCACCTGGTGCCGAATAGCATGAATCTGATCCATCCTCAGCAAGTCCTCCCTCCGATCGCTCTGGTCTCTCGTACAGGACCAAGCTACCGGCCAAGGGCCGAGGGTGGATCACTTTCCGGTCGTTGAATGGCTCAGTTTCCGAGCGATGCCTCCAACGAGTACAACCACATCCTGGCCGCGCAGGTGGTCAACGAGCTCGACCAGGCCGGCGTGCCGATCATGCTCTGCGCCCACGGCCAGCGCGAGGGCCTCGCCGCCCACTGGGAGATGTGGATGTTCGAGCAGGGCGGGGTGCCACCCCACCGGGCCCTGATCGCCGGCACGATCAACGGCGCCCCCTACATCGGCATGGAGGCCGATCTCGGTTCCCTCGAAGCCGGCAAGCTCGCCGACCTGATCGTCCTCGAAGAGAACCCGCTGCAGAACCTGCGCAGCTCCGAACTCGTCCGCTACGTCATGGTAGGCGGCCGGCTGTTCGACGCCCTGTCGATGAACGAGATCGCCGGCGAGAAGCTGCAGCGGAAGCCGTTCTGGTTCCAGCGTTGAGGACCCAGGAACGGACGGCGCTCCCGGACGTTCCGGCACACGGCTGCTTCAATCCGGCGGCACGGCCGGGCCGGTCTCGATCAAGAGATCCGAGCCGTAGGCGATACCCGCGACCTTGCAGGAGCGCTTCAGGTTCAGCAGCTTTCCATCGGTGCCGAGGTTGGTGTTGAGATACCAATCGCCGCGGACCTTCCGGGCGTACTTCTGGTGCTGCGGTAACAACCCCGTCTCGGCAGGTGTCTTCCCGATGTGCCTTCGCGTCGTGCCTTGAATCGCTTCCCCGAGCCGCTCGTAGAAGTCGACGCCACCGTAGTCCTCGTAGAGTTGGCTGATGACGGCTACGTACATTTCCGTCACGTTCCTCTCCACTCGCCGCTCACCCCGGTACGTCCACATGGCACGACCCCTGACACGCGCTGACCCACTGCTCGAGCCTGCCGTCGGACGCGCATCCGACAGCGGCGACCCCCGACCCGCCATCTTCTCCGCCACGGCGGAAACTTCAAGCGGGAAACTGAATCCGTGGCGGATGAAGTTCCTGACCGCACCGTTCAGAGACCTACCACTCGGCGCACTGCCGCCCGCAACGGCCGCTTGCGCCTTGGCGGCGCCGGCGACGACCTTCACGAGCTTCTCGCTCGGACCCCCGGCGAGATCCGCCCACCCTGACTGAACGGCGCGATGAAGAGCGAGGCGTTCTCTGTCGCCCTCGGCGGCCCCGAGTGCGGAACCCGAAAGCACGCGGTCCCGTGCCAGATAACGCTCCAGCAGACTGGCGGCCGCTCCCGTGCCGGTGGTCCCAAGATCGACCTCCTGCACCAGTCTCTCGGCGGAGCTGCCATGGCCCAGCGGAAGGTAGAACGACCAAACCCGACCGTCGGTCGTCAGCCCGAGTCGAGTCTGCGTCTTCATCGCGTACAGAAGAAGCTGGTCCCTCGCGCCACCGTCCAGCTTGCCGGGGGCCTTCGCTTCGACCACGAAGACCACTCTCTTCTGATGGTCGAAGAGCGCGTAGTCGAAGAAGTAGTTCTTTCCGCCGGTTACCGCGTACTCGCGCCGGATGACGCCCGGATCCTCCATGTCCCAGCCAAGCGAGCGCAGGAGCGGGTTCAGGATGTAGAGCCGAACGTCCGCTTCACTCCGAACGACGCCCCCCTCCAGGTGGCCCCTGGCCTTCTCGATGATGTCGCGGACCTGTTTCAGGTTGCTCAAGACGACGGCCCCTATGGATTCGAATGATCGAAGGGGGCAGAGAGTACCAAGCCGAGCCTCAACGCTCCGTTCCTGCCAGGATCTCCAGCCGGGAAAGCCAAGCGTCGAAGCGCTTGCACTCGCGTCGAATGGCGGCCAGTCCGATTCTGCTCGCCACGCGCGGGCCATGAACTTCCTTCCGATAGCGAGGCAGTGCCATCTGGATCCGCTTGCTCGGCGCCGTGTGCTTGCCGTCGTTGATGAGTTCCGGTGAAGCGAACCCGGCACGGACGCTGCGAAGTTCCGCAACGGAGGATTCCCGCGCGTCGGGAACGGACTCGAAGGCTTCCGGCCGCGAGAACAGCAGCCCCTCGAACTCGAGCAGCTGGACGTATGGGATCACGCGGTCGAGCCGGGCCCGAGGACCGAGTTTGGCTCGCAGCTCCTCGATCAAGTCCGCTACGAGTTCATCCACCGTGCGGCCCTCCCTGCCGCGAAAGCCGTAGAAGTCCACCAGCGACGTGACGGCATCGAAGCTGTGCGCCAGGAGCCGCATGTCGCCGACAAGTACCGCGGCAGAGACATTGCCGCCCTTCCACCGATTCCTGGCACTGCCCACGAGAATCGGCGTCACATCCACTCCTGCCGCCCAGAGGTGCTCCTGGAGCAAACCCCTGACGAACTCTTCCTCGGTGCGGCCCTCCACCGAGATCGCAAGTCGGATCACGGACGTCCGCCGAGGAGGTTCTTCTGCCACAACTCGCCAGGCGTGAAGTCCTCGTCGAGCCAGACTTGGTAATCCTCCGAGGACAGTTTGCGGGCCTCCGTACGGCCTCCTCGCAACTCCAGGACGAAGATCTCCTCGAGATCGAAGGCATCGACGAGCAGGGGCGACTGAGTGGCGACGATGATCTGCCGCTCCTGGGAGAGGGACCTGATCATCCCGCCTACCAGGGTGACGGCCGCGGGATGAAGCCCGAGCTCCGGCTCGTCCAGGAGGAGGACGCTCGGCAGCATCTCGGCCGGCAGGCTGAGCAACGTCACCAGCGCGAAGAAGCGCAGGGAACCGTCCGACGTAAGGTGGGCGCCGAACGTCTTATCGGTCCCCTTCGCCTTCCAGCGCAAAGCGACTCTCCCGTAGCTCTCCTCAAGCTCAAACCGGTCGAAGCCGGGCAGGATTCGGCCGATCTGCTCGCAGATCAACTCGTATCGGTCCAGGTCTTCCCGCTCTAAGCGGAGGAGAACGGCGGCCAGATTGCCGCCGTGGGAGCGAATGTAGTCGCTGTCGTCCACCTGCCACCGCTTCTTGAAGTTCGACTCGTCCGACGTGTCGTGGAACTGATAGACGGCGCAGTCGCGCAGCAGGTGCACGACGACGCTAGCCGTCTTCACGTTGATCCCCGGGTGGGCGCCTGACTGGGCCGCCCTGACGAGCTCGGCCTCTTGACCACCGGTTTCGAGATACTGCCAACCAGCCTCGGTCGGCTGATCCTCCCTGCTGAAACGAAAACCCTCCTCGACGAAGAAGAGCCGACCCGGATGCGCATGGCTCAGCGCGAAGCGGTAGTCGTTGCGCCCTACATCGGTACGAATCGAGAGTTCGGCTTGCATGCGTGGCGTCGTCCGGTTGCCGCCATGCAACTGATCGTCGGCACCTCCTCGCTTCTGGACGAACTCGTCCAGCCGGCGCATCTTCAGCATCCAACTCAGCATCTCGAAGAAGCGGATGAAGTTCGACTTCCCTGCCCCGTTGGCGCCGATCATGACCGCGGCTCGCGGCAGATCGATCAACTCGACATCGGCGAGCGAGCGGAACCCCCGAACACGTACCCGTTCGATGAAGGTCTCGCCGTTCATCGGTCTACGCGTTCCGCTCCGCCCAGCGCACGACTGTCTGTGCGATCTCCACTCCCTCGCGGTAGTCCTGGTCAGTCACAGCCTGCTTCAGGGCCGGGTAGCGCGCCCCGACAGCGTAGACCGTTAGCCGCGCACAACGACGAACCGAACTCGGAATCTCCGCGCCGCGTTCTTCCAGCATGAACAGCAGGACCGCGAGGTCATGAGTGTGCGGTGGCTCGATCCCGCGCGAGAGCATGACCGCCTTGATCGCCTTCTCCGCGGCCTGCTGTAGTTCGAAACAGAGATCCTCCAGGTAGATGTCGGGATTCGTGGCACCAGCCAACGCCAGATTGCTGCGGGCTCGGTTCAGCCACTCACGCGGATCGTCCGGCGCAAACCGCTCAGGCGGCTTCATACACGATCCGCCCCTCGGCCAATGCCGGTCTGTAGACCAAGCCGAGACTGTCCCTGTAGCGCTCCAGGTCCTTGGGCGTCACGAGAACCGCGTCGACCGGGACACCCACACCGGCCAGTCGCTCGTACACTTTCGCTGCCACGTCCCAGCGATCTCCACCCTTGGCGACAACGAGCAGGTCTACATCACTGTGCGGACCTGTCTCGTCGCGAGCCGCCGAACCGAACAGGATGATCTTCTCGGGTTGGACCGCTTCCACGACGCGGCGGGTGATTTCGTCGAGCTTCTCCTGATCTACCACCTAGGCGACCTCCTCCACGAAGCCTACCGCTTCTGGAGCACGGCCTGACCGCAACCCTCGAACAGAGGACCCAACCGGCAAGCGACTCGAAGCCGACTCAGACTCGACGGAGCAGATCTGCGACCACGTCCTCTGTCGTAGCGCCGCCCCCACAGTCAGGGGTTCGAGGACCGGCTTCGCCGTGCTCGGCGAGAGCCTCCTCGACCCGTCCGGCTTCCTCGGCCAGACCGACTCGCTCCAGGAGCAGCGCGGCCGCCGAAATGGCAGCGATCGGGTTGGCGATTCCCCGTCCGGCGATGTCCGGGGCACTGCCGTGTACCGGCTCGGCAAGGCAGAAGCGCTCGCCGCAGTTGGCGGAGCCGACGACTCCGAGTCCGCCGACCAGGGCGGCGCCGGCATCGCTCAGGATGTCGCCGTAGAGGTTGGGCGCGACGATCACGTCGTAGCGCCCCGGCTCGAGGATCACCCGGTAGGCCATCGAGTCGACGAGCTGTTCCTCGACTTCGATCTCCGGGAAGCCAGCCGCGACGTCGAGCGCGGTTTCGCGGAAGAGACCGTCGCTGACGCGGAGGACGTTCGCCTTGTGGACGACGGTGAGCAGGGGCGGCCGAGCGCGCGATGCGCCACGCGACTGCGCCAGCTCGCAGGCGAAGCGCGCGATCCGCTCCGTCGCCCGACGGCTGATCACCCGCTCGGCGACGGCCACCTCGCCTTCGCGTTCCCAGCGTTCGCGGCCGGCGTAGAGGCCTTCCGTGTTCTCTCGGACGACGACGGCGTCGACGGCGCCGCCGCGGAGCGGGCGCACGTTCGCAAAGAGGTCCAACCGCTGACGCAGTTCGACGATCGGACTTCGGTACCCGTCCACCGCATGGCTCGGCGACGAAACGGCGCCGAACAGTGCTCCGGCGCAGCCCTCCAGTACCTCGACCGTCGTCTCGGGCAGGGCACTGCCGGTGCGCTCGAAGGTCCGCCAGCCCATCTCGGCCTCGACCCATTCAACCCGCTCCCCGCACACGGCATCCACGACCCGCACCGCGGCATCCACGACCTCGGGCCCGATGCCGTCGCCGCCGATCCGGGCGAGGCGGACCGGCGCCGCGGCCGAGTCGTCGTAGCTTGGCCTCACGGCGCGCCTAGCCCGTCGCCAGGCGTCGCTTCGTCTGCTCGATCAGGCCGCCGGCCGCGATCATCGACCGCACGGCCGGGCTGAACGGCGAGAACCCGAAAACGGCCTCGCCGCGGCGGATCGCCGACGCCTCGAGATCGACCTCCACCTCCCCGCCTTCCTCCAGAGCGTCGACCGCCTCCGGACAGACGATCGCGAGCAGGCCGTTGTTCAGGGCATTCCGGTAGAAGATGCGCCCGAAGCTCCGCGCGACGACCGCGCCGACGCCGGCGTAGCGCAGGCAGACCGCGGCCTGCTCGCGGCTCGAACCGCAGCCCCAGTTCCAGCCCGCGACGATGACGTCGCCCGGCCGGACCCGTTCCACGAACGTCGGATCGAGGTCCTCCAACGCGTGGGGAGCGACCTCCTCCGGCCGGCTCTTCGTGTACGTGTAGCGGCCGGGAAAGATGACGTCCGTGTTCACGTGGTCGCCGTAACGGAAGACCCGGCCACGAAATGGTCGAGCGACATCGACCGGACCGGTCACTCCGTCACCTCCCGTGGATGGACGATCCGGCCGGCCACCGCGCTCGCCGCCACGACGGCCGGCGAGGCGAGGTAGACCTCCGAGCCCCGGTCTCCCATCCGGCCCTGGAAATTCCGGTTCGCGCTGGAGATGCAGACCTCGCCCGGCGCCAGAACGCCGAGGTGGTTCCCCATGCAGGGGCCGCAGCCGGGCGTGCCGAAGACGGCGCCGGCCGCCGCGAGATCCGCGACCCAGCCGCGAGACAGCGCTTCGCTCCAGACCTCGCTCGAGGCGGGCACGATGACCATCCGCGTGCCCGGCGCCGTACGCCGACCCGCCATCACCCGGTGGACCGCGCCGAGATCCTCGATCCGGCCGTTCGTGCAGGTGCCGATGAACGCCTGGTCGACCCGCACCGAGTCGAGTTCGCCGACGCCGACCGTGTCGTCGACCTGATGCGGGCGCGCTACACGGGGCTCGACGCGGCTCAGATCCAGTCTGTGCCCGGCCGCGTACTCGGCGCCGGGATCCGGGTGCAGCGCCCCTTCCTCGAGTCGCGCCGCCACCTCCGCCGCGGCCTCGCCGGGCTCTGCTCCCCGACCCGCGCGACGCCCGGGACGCGCCAGCAACCGCTCCGCCAGGTACCGGAAGACGTCGTCGTCCGGCGGCATGTACGCGTTCTTCGCCCCCATCTCCGCCATCATGTTGACCAGGGCCGCGCGCGAATCGAGGCTCAGCCCCTCGATTCCGGGACCCGCGAACTCGACGCTCCGGTAGAGCGCCCCGTCCGCGCCCAGTTCGCCGATCAGGGTCAAGGCCACGTCCTTCGTCGTCACCCACTCGCCCAGCACGCCTTCCAGCCGGATCCGGATCGATTCAGGCACCCGCAACCAGAGTTCGCCGGTGGCCCAGATCACCGCCATCTCGCTGCGGCCCACACCGGCGCCGAACGCGCCCAGCCAGCCGAAGTGCGGCGTATGGGAATCGGAACCCAGGATCACGTCGCCCGGCAGCACGACCGCCTCCTCGCTCAGCACCTGGTGGCAGATGCCGCGACCGACCTCGAAGAAGTGGGCAACGCCCTGCTCGGCAACGAAGGCTCGGACTTCAGCATGGTTCCGGGCGTGACGGACCGTCGGCGCCGGCACGGCGTGGTCGAGAGTGACCGCCATCCGCTCCGGGATGGAAACCCGCTCCTGGCCGAACTGCCGCCAGATCTCCGCGATCGGCGCCGTGTTGTCGTGGCTGAGCACGATGTCCGGCCGCGCGTCGACGATCTGACCGACAGCGACCGCCTCCTCGCCGGCGGCACGGGCCAGTGCCTTCTGCGCGAAGTTCCGGGCCGTGTCGGCCGGCCGACCGTGTTCTGTCACCTTGCTACTCCGGCCACGGCCGGCACCAACTCCGCCGTGTGGTACTCGCGCAGCAGCGTGTCCACGTCCGAGAGACTCAGCGGCTTCTCGTCGGCCAACGCCTTGACGTGAGCCGTGATCTCCTTGATCTGCTGGTCGCTGAGGTCGAGCCGCAGTTGCTCGGCGCGGGACTTGATCGCGTTCCAGCCGGTCAAACGGTGGGCCACATGGACGTAGCGGTCGAGGCCGAAGTCGGCAGGATCGAGAATCTCGTAGGTCGACGGATCGTTGAGGATCGCCTTGGCGTGAATGCCCGCCTTGTGAGTGAACGCCGTGTAGCCGGTGATGTAGTTGTTGAACGGCACGTCGATCTTGACCAGGGAGGCGACGTAGTTCTCGATCTCGCGCAGAAGCGGCAGGTCGTAGCGGTCGCGCACTCCTTCGGGATCCTCGGCGTAGAGGCGAGCGACCAGCCCCCCGAGCGGCGTGATGCCGTTCCGCTCCCCGATTCCGAGCACCGAGGTGTCGACGTGGGTCGCTCCCGCTTCCAGCGCGCAGAACGCGTTCGCAACTGCGCAGCCGGTGTCGTTGTGACCGTGGAACTCGATGTCGCAGTCCACTTCCCGGCGCAACCGCCGCACCAGATCGTAGACCTGACGGGGACTTGCCACTCCCACGGTGTCCGCGACGCCCACGCGGTTCACGCCCACCGCGTTCACGGCCCGGTAGGCCCGGATCAGGTCGTCCAGATCGCTGCGGAAGGAGTCCTCGGTGCTGAAGCGGACCTCGACTTCGTGCGACCGGATGTACTGGACGACCTCGATCGCCGTCTCGATCACCTGGTCCATGCTCTTGCCGTGCGAGTACTCCCGGAGGTAACGGGAGGTGCCGAACACGACATCGATGCCGTCGACACCGGTCTCGAGCGCCAGCTTCGCGTCATCCAGATGGCAGCGCGTGTGAGTGAGGACCTTGGCGCGCAGGTCGAGAGTCGCCACCCGTTCACAGTCGGCCCGGCTACGGCGGCTGGCCGCGGGAGAGGTCAACTCCAGGTACTCGACGCCGAAGGCGTCCAGCAGGCGCGCGATCTCCACCTTCTGGTCACTGTCGAAGAAGGCATTGGCGAACTGTTCGCCTTCGCGCAGAGTCGACTCGATGATGGCTGGATGGGAGGGCATGGGGAGTTCCTCAGGTACAGAAAAGCCGGCGCATCCCTGAACTGGATGGCCGGCCGGCAGGCTAGATCAGCTCCTGAAGCTCCTCGAACGCACGCCGCGCCGTCGCGATATGAGCGTCGGCATCCGCGCCGAGCCCACCGCCCAGCGTGCGCAGGCAGAGATGGGTCAGCCCCTTCTCCCGCCATCCGCGGACGCGGTCCTGCCACTCGTGCTCACGCGGCCCTACGACGGCGACTCCCGCCTCCGTGCCGATGACCGCCGGGTCGCGGCCCGCGGCCCGGGCAGCGGCGGCAATGTCGGACGAGAGTTCGTCGAAGTCCTCCGGCGAACACAGGACAAACCAGCCGTCCGCCTGCCGGCCGATCCTCCGGCGAATGCGCGGCACCGGCAAACCCCGCGCGCCGATCCAGATCGGAATCGGACGAGACGGCAGGGGATCGATGCCCGTTCCCTGGACGAGGTCCCAGCGGCCCTCGAAGTCGACCTCCGGCTCCGTCCAGAGGCGCCGCAACAGTTCGAGCTGTTCCTCGCAGCGGGCGCCCCGCGTGCCGAAGTCCTGACCCAGCGCCCGGTACTCCGCCTCGCTGCCGCCGACGCCGACGCCGAGACGCACACCGCCTCCCGACAGCCGTTCGAGTGTGGCCAGTTGCTTCGCCAGCAGCACCGTCTGACGCGACGGCGTGACGATGACCGAAGGTACGAGCTCGATGTTCTCTACCATCGCGGCGACGTAAGCCAGCAGCACGAGGGGCTCGTGGAGGTGCCCGCTCTTCGGTCGTGCGACCAGATCCGGTACGCGCAGGTGCGTGTAGCCGAGCTCGTCGGCAGCCTGCGCGAAGGCCCTGACCGCACCGAGATCGTCCTTCAGCTCGCGAACGGGTAGCGAAATGCCGACTCTCATGAGTGAACTCCTGCTGGTTCAGGCGCGACCGGCGACGGATCGTAGCAAGGACATAGACTCCGGCACCGCTGGTTCGTACGAATGACCGACGCACAGCAGATCTGGACCGGCACGGTCCTGCCGGAGTGGATCGACCACAACGGTCACATGAACGCCGGCTACTACCTGGTCGTGTTCGACGACGCGACGGGGCCCTGGACGGCATTCCTGGGCATCGACCGGACCTACCGCAGGTCGCACCGGCGCTCCACGTTCTCGATCGACAGCCATCTCACCTGGCTCAGGGAGCTGCCGGAAGGCGCGCCGATCACGGTCGAAGCGGAACTCCTGGGCTTCGACGACAAGAAGTACCACACCTTCATGCGCATGCTGCACGCCGAGGACGGCTACGTCGCCGCGACGCACGAGCTGCTGAGCATCCATATCGACCTCGATACGCGGCGCAGCACGCCCTTCCCGCCCGAGATCCACGAGCGGATGAACGAAGTCCTCTCGAAGCAGCGCGCGATCGCCGAACCCGGCGAGGTCGGACGCGTCATCCGCACCAAGCCGTGGCCGCCGGACGCGGCGCCCTGAATCGGCGCACCCGCGGGCTGCCTCAAGCCAGGCAACGTGCCCAGGGGGCCTGTGCTCAGCTACCATGCCCGCCATGACGACCCACGACGACTCCAGCGACTCCGACGCACCGATGACCCGCCGTACCCTGATCGCCGGCTCGGCCGCCGGCGCCGCCGCCCTCGCCGCGAACTCCGGCGCCGCCGAGGCGGCTGAGCACGACAGTCCGGCCTGGCCCGAGCCGAACTACGTCCGCACCAACGGCGGCCTCCGGATGGCCGTGTACGAGGCCGGGACCGAGGGCGTACCCGTCGTGCTGAGCCACGGCTTCCCGGAGCTGGCCTACTCCTGGCGCCACCAGTTGCCGGCGCTTTCCGAGGCCGGATTCCGCGTGCTGGCGCCTGACCAGCGCGGCTACGGCAACACCCAGAGGCCGCTTCCGATCGAGGCCTACAACATGGCCGAACTCTGCGCCGACCTGGTCGGGCTGCTCGACGCCCGCGGTGTCGAGAAGGCCGTCTTCGTCGGCCACGACTGGGGTGGGGGCGTGGTGTGGGCCATGCCCCGGCTGCACCCGGACCGCGTGCTCGGCGTAGTCGGCGTCAACACCCCGACAGGCCCGCAACCGCCTTCGCCGCCGATCGAACTCCTCCGCCGGATGCGTGGCGAGGACAACTACGTCGTCGCGTTCCAGGAGCCCTGGAAGGCCGAGGAGGTGCTGGAAGCGGACGTCGAGAAGACCTTCCGCACCTTCATGCGGCGCGGCTCGTGGGACGCGGAGGAGTTCAACAAGCTCCCCGCCGACGCTCCGGAACGGAAGTTCCAGTTGCTCGAGATCATCAAGCACGGTTCACCCGATGCGCTGCGGGGCGAGCTGCTGCTGACCGACGCGGAACTGGCCCACTTCGTGACCACGTACCAGCGCACGGGCTTCACCGGTGGCGTCAACTGGTACCGGAACATCGACCGCAACTGGGAGTTGATGAAGGGCGTCGACCAGAAGATCGACCAGCCCTGCCTCTACATCGGCGCCGAGAACGACGTCGTGCTGCCGCCCTCCTCCGCCGACGGCATCGAGGTCCTGGTACCGAACATCGACAAGCACACGATCAGGGACTGCGGCCACTGGACCCAGCAGGAGCAGCCCGAGGAGTTCAACCGGGTCCTGATCGACTGGTTGAAGGCGACGTTCGCCTAGAGCCTCGCAGCGCAATGAGTATCGGCGACATCCGTCGAAGGCTGGCTGCACACGAACCGGCCATCCTCCCGCCGACCGCGTTCGAGGCCAGCGTGGCGATGGTGCTGCGCCCGTCGACAGCCGGACCGGAAGCACTGTTCATCGAGCGGTCGAAGAAGCCGCAGGACCCCTGGTCCGGGCAGATGGCCTTCCCCGGCGGCCGGCACGACGAAACGGACCGCGACCTGAGGCACACCGCCGAGCGCGAGACGGTCGAGGAAGTGGGCCTGTCGCTTGAAGGCGCCCGTCTGATCGGGCGGCTCGACGACCAGAGCGGACAGCGGGCCGGCCAGGGCCGGCAACTGCGGATCGCGGCGTTCGTCTACGAAGTCGGGGACGGAACCGGTGACGACCTGGTCCTCAACTACGAGGTCGCCGAGACGCTCTGGGTGCCGCTGGCCTGGTTCGAGGACCCGGAGCGTGTCATCGACTACCGCCATCCGCCCTATCCCGAAGTCAGCTTTCCCGGCGTCGTGGTCGGCGACCCGAAACGGCACATCGTCTGGGGCCTCACGTTCCGCTTCCTGGTCGCCTTCTTCGAGATCCTGCAGCGGCCGTTCGCCGCGAACGGCGGACGGTAGCGCTCACTCGACGAGTTCCAGATACTCCCGCATAGACCAGCCCCGCTCTCCTGCCGGCAGTTCGATGCGGACCCATTCCGGACGTTCCTCGATCACGCGCACCTCCGTGCCGGCGTGGAGCTGGAACCGGACGATCGAACCCTCGCCGGCTGCGGCGTGGAGGTCGATCTCCTGCGGCAGCACGACAGCGACCGGGGAGCTGAAGGCGGCGTGGGCCACGAGCGAACCGGCCAGCGCGAGACCGACCCCGAGCAGGCAGACCGCGGACCAGCGAAGCACCTCCGATGCCGGCCGGTAGAGCCGAAGCGCAAGCACGATCCAGAAGCCGAGACCGACCAGCACCGCGCTCCTCAGCACTTCGACCGGGGCCAGACTGTAGTGCCAGAAGAGAACGGTGCGAAGGAGCACGGGCGGCTCGGGCGGCGCGATCTCATCGCGCGCGCTCCGGCGAGCGAAGGTCAGGTTCGCGCTGGCGTCCTCGTCCCGCGGCAGGAGCCTCAGCGAACGGCGGTAGGAAGCGATGGACCGGCCCAGTTCGCCGGCGCGCAGGTAGGCGTTTCCCAGGTTGTAGTGCAGGTGACCGTTGTCGACCCCCATCTCGCGCATCTCCCCGTAGAGGGCGACGGCTCGACCGAAGTCGCCCGCCTCGTACGCCGCGTTGCCATTGACCCAGAGCTCGGCCGGTTCCGGGGCCGCCGGGTCTCCCTCGGCCGGCAGGGTTTCGGTGACCACGGGCAGTTCCTCGTCCTGTGTGGACCCCGGGATTGCCGCGGCGGCGCCGAGCAGGGCGAGAATCGCGACTCTTCTCATGGTTGGCGGCTCCGCAGCTGCCTGTCGAGGGCCCTGATCAGATCGCTCAGACCTTCGGTGCTGGTCTCCGCCGCCAGTCCGCCGCCGCCCGCCACCGGGGCCAGACCGTACTGGGCGGCCTCGAGTCGCTCCAGCAGTCCCCGGCAACGCGCCGCCAGAGCGCCGTCCACGCCTGCCCGGGCCAGCGCGGCCTCCGCCTCTGACGGCGTCAGGGCGGAGCCCTCGACCCCCAGCTTGTCGCCGACGTAGCGACGCACGATCCGGGAGGCCTCAGCCGCGGAGGCGGGCCCCGCGCCGGAGCGGAGCTTCCTCGCAACGGACAGTGCATCGCGCAGCGCCCGGTGGCGCCGGCGCAGCGTCCTGTCGGCGGCGTAGCGGCGTTCGCGTCGATGGTGCGCCAGGAGAGCCACGTACAGGAAGGGGGGCAACACCCCGCCAACGAACCAGACCCACAAACGCCAGCCCTGAGGCATGGCCGAGACGATGCCGGCCGCCGTCCGGCGAACCGGCAGGATGTCGTCGGCGAGGATCCGCACCGCCACCTTGCCTGTGGTCGGCGCCAGCGACTCGGTGAGCATCAGCTCCTCCTCGCCCTCGGCCGGAGTGACATCGAAGTCGATGCGCTCGGTCGACCGGGTCGCGTAGTCGCCAACCTCGGGATCGAAGTAGACGAGATCGATCGGCGGGACGTCGAGGGCGCCTGCAACCAGCGGGACCAGGGCCCGTCGGAACACCTTGCGGCCGGTCAGCAGGCGTCCGCTGCGGTCGATGCTCGCGTCCGGCTGGTCCGGGTAGATCTTGAACGCCGGCAGCTCCGGGATGTCGGGCTCGGTCAGGAGCTGCACGTTGCCGCTACCGCCAACCTGCACTTCGAGCGTGGCCGACTGCCCCACCTGCAGCTCGCGCCGGCTGAGCGAAGCCCGAATGTCGAACTCTCCGACCAGACCGTTCCAGCCGGCTGGAGCCGGTGGAAGCGGCCGGACGTCGAGCGTCAGGGGTTCCGTGAGCAGGTACTTCGTCGCCCAGCGCCCGCCCGCTCCAAGCAGACTGTCGAACTCGTCGAAGATGCTCCGCCTCCGGCCAGGCCGGCGCGTCTGCTCGGCCTCCACCTGTACCCGAAGCTGGGTCTGCGGCAGCGTCACCTCGCCGGATCGCTGGGGGAAGAGCGCCTTGCGCACCTCGTTCACCGAGTACTGGACACCGTCGATCGAGGTCGAGAACTGCCGCACCTCGCCGAGGTCCTCGACGACCACGTCGCTGCCGAAGTCCATCGACTCGATCGACCCCTGCCCCACGGGCACCCGACTGTAGAAGCGCCAGGTGTAGATCACCTGCTGGCCCTGCCAGGGTCGATCCGTCGACACGGTCGAGGTGACGAAGAGATCCCGGTCCTGCTCGTCGTCCTGGCCCCCGGCGTCGGTGACCTGAATCGTGAACGGCCGACTCCGGACCTCCGCACCGTCGATCACGGCGGTGGCGGGGCCGATCTCGTAGCTGCCGGCCCGCGTGGGAATCAGGAGATAGTTGTAGGACGTACTGTTGCTGACCCGGCCGTTCTGTATCTGCATGTCGCGCCGTTCGCCACGCGACAGGACTCGAAAGTCCGGCAGTTCGGGCAGCCCCGGCGGTTCGTCCGGCGACCCTTCGATTCTGATCGTCAGGTAGAGCTGATCGCCGAGGGCGACCTGATTGCGGTCGACGGTGACCTGGATCCGGTCCGGCTCCTGGGAATCCGACCCGGCTGGGCCCAGAAAGACAGCCCAGGCGACCAGAGCCGCGACCCGGAACCAGCCGAAGGACCGCCCGTGCGTGCTTGCGTCCATCGCGCTACCAGTCCTTCGCCAACCGGCTTCGGCGCCCGCGCTGCCCCCGGCGGGTCGGGTCCGGCCGGCCCTCTTCCAGAGCCTGCAGGTAGCGCTCCGCCTCCTCCGGCGTCATTCCCGGCTGCGGTTCCTGCGGACGACCCTGGCTGTCGCTCTCCGGTCCGTCAGGCTGCGTCTCCGGGTCCTCGGCGTCCGGGATGCCGTCCCCGTCTCTGTCCTGCGGATCCTCGCCACCCTGAGGTTGCTGGTTCTCTCCCTGGTCTCCCGGGTCCCGCTCCTGGCCGGACGGTTGCTCTTCCGGACCGTGATCCCCTTCCGGCTGCTGCTGCGCGCCCTGGTCCTCCTGGTCCTGTTCCTGCTCCTGCTGCTCGTTCTCCTGCTGGTTCTCGCCGCCCTGGTTCTGCTGCTGGCGGCGCCTCATCTCCTCCCGCACGAACTCCAGGTTGAACTTCGCGTCGATGTCGTCGGGATTCGCATCGAGCGACGCCGTGTAGAAGTCGACCGCGTCTTCGAGCTTGTCCTGGCGGTAGGCGCTATTGCCCAGGTTGTAGAGCGCCTGAGCACGCAACTCATCGTCACCGATGGCCGCGGCCCGGTAGAACTGACTGTCCGCCGCTTCGAAGTCGTCCAGCTTGTAGTGCGCCGCGCCGACGTTCAGACTCAGCTCCGGATCGTCCGGCCGCTCAGTCTGGTGGTCAGCGAACCCGCGCAGGGCCTGGTCGTAGGCGCCCGCGTCCCAGGCCGCATAGGGCGACGCGTACTCGACCGGAGGAGTTCCCACGCCCGCTTCGCCGTTAACGTCCGCGGAAGGCGGCTCCTCGTTCGGAGCCTGTGCCGTGACGGCGACCGGAAGGAGAAGCAGCCCCAGCCCCGGCAGCCAGGGTGCAGCAGCCGGGCCCATGCGGCGACGCCGGCCTACCGGCTCAGGTGACCGTGGCATGGTCCCTTCCCTCCTCGCCGGCACCACGGCGCGCCAGACGCTCGCCGATCAACGGCTCGAGCATCAGCGCCGCGAGCGCGATGACCAGCAGCCACTGGAATCGCTCCTCCCAGCGCTGCTGCCGGCTGGAACCCAGCTCCTGGTCCTCCAGCTGCGCCTTGATGCCCTGAGCGTAGATCTGTTCGAGGTCCACGTCGCCGGTCACCGAGCGGACGTAGCGGCCGCCCGTGGTCAGGGCGATCCGCTGCAACGCCGCCTCGTCCAGACGGCTCAGGACGATCTCGCCCCTGCGGTCGGTACGGAAGCCACCTCCCTCTCTGGGTATGGGCGCACCCTCGTCCCGCCCGATGCCGATCGCGAAGATGCGCACCCCCGCCTCGGCCGCGGCCTCGGCGACGTCCTGTGCCTCGCCCAGGTGATCCTCGCCGTCGGTTATCAGGATGATCGCGCGCGACTTCCGCGATCCCGTCTGGGCCACCCGGTCGAAGGCCTCGAGCGAAACGCGGAGCGCCTCTCCAATCGCGGTGCCCTTGACCGGAATCAGATCCGGCTCCATCGCCTCGAGGAACAGCGCCGCCGCCGAGTAGTCGAGCGTCAGGGGCAGTTCCAGGAAGGCGCTGCCGGCAAAGGCAACCAGCGCGATCCGGTCTCCTTCCAGCCGCTGCAGCAGATCGGCGATCTCGCGCCGGGCACGTTCGAGCCGGCTCAGTTCGCCGCCCGCCTCCGCATCCAGCACGAGCATCGAGTCCGAGACGTCGAGGGCGACCACGATGTCGACGCCCTCCCGGCGCACCTCCTCCCACACGAAGCCCCAGCGGGGCTGCGCCAGCGACGCCACCAGCGCGAGCACGGCGACGAGCACGAGAACCGCCTTCAGACGCCGTCTCGGCCGGCTGACCCCGGCAATCAAGGCCGGCAACATCTCGCGGGAAGCGAAACGACCGAGCAGGCGCGCGCGGGTACGGAACGCGTAGACGTAGAACAGCAGGAGCGCCGGGCCCAGCCACAGGAGCCAGAGCGCGTCCGGCCGACCCGTACGCATCTCGCAGCCGCCTAACAACAGCAGAAGCGGAATCAACGCCAGCAGTGCCCGGCGGCGTGGCGGGCCAGCGCCGTCCGGCCCAAAGTCGCGGGCTGCCGTGTCGCGGGTTGCGGACCTTCCGCTCACGGCAGCTTCCTCAGGCGCGTATCGAGCAGCACGACCTCGAGCAGCAGCAGGAACACCGCCGGCGCCACCAGCCAGGCGAAGCGTTCCTCGTACTCCATGTAGGACTCCTGGCTGATCTCCGTCTTCTCGAGCTCGTCGATCCGTTCGTAGATCTGCTCCAACCCGGCCTCGTCCTCGGCCCGGTAGTAGGCGCCGCCTGTCGTGTCCGCCATCCTGCGCAGCGTTTCCTCGTCAATCTCCACGTCCTGGTAGACGACCCGCGGCCCGAAACCGGTCTCGACCACGAAGGGCGCCTGCCCCCTGGAGCCGACGCCGATCGTGTAGAGCCGGACGCCGAGAGCCGCCGCCGCTTCAGCCGCACGCAGCGGCGGCAGGGAGCCGGCGTTGCTCCGCCCGTCCGTGAGCAGGATCGCCACCTTCGACTCGGCATCCGAGTCCTTGAGCCGCTTGGTGGCGACTCCGACCGCTGATCCGATAGCCGTGGCATCTCCGGCCATGCCGATCTCGAGTTGCTCGAGAAAGGTGGCCGCGACCCCGTGGTCGAGCGTCAGCGGACACTGGGTGAAGGCCTCCTCACCGAAGACGACCAGGCCGACGCGGTCATTGGGCCGGGCGGCGATGAATGTCTCGACGACCCCCTTCGCCACCTCGAGCCGGTCCCTCCGGCGGCTCAATGAACGTTCGTGCGCGTCCAGATCCAGCGCCCGCATCGATCCCGAGGTGTCGATCACGAGCACGATGTCGATTCCCTCCGTACTCACCTCGGTCAGCGCGCGACCGGTCTGCGGGCGCATGACGGCAAGCAGAATCAGGGCGACGACGAGGAGCCGGAGAGCCGAGACCAGCCGGCGCGCCGTCAGCGCGCCGGAGCGCGGGGTTCGCAGGGCATGGCCAAGGGAGGAGTACGCCACCGCCGCGTTGTCGCCACCGGCGCCGCGCTTCGCCGCGAGCTGGCGCAAGCGCGGCCGGAGCCACCACAGGAGCGCCCAGATCACGTACAGCGGAAGCAGCACCCAGAGCCAGCGCGCATCGGCGAAGACGAGTTGTTCCGTCATGCCGCCCTCTCCGCTTCGGCGGAGGCCGGCTCAGCGTTCCCGCCGTCGTCCGGGTCCTCCATCGGCCGGGTCGCCGTGACGAAGCCCAGGGCCTGCTCGTAGGTGCGCTCGATCTCTTCGGCCGCCGGCAGATGGGCCGCGAACTTGACCTGGTCGGTGGCGACCAGGAAGCGCTCCAGCCGCCTCGCCTGCGGCGGATCGAGCCGCACCAGCCCGCCCAGCCGGCCCAGGATCTCCTCGGTCGTCAGGTCGGTCGCGTTCAATCCGAAGCGGCCTTCAACGTAGGCCCTGACCACCGAGGAAACAGCGAAGTAGTAACGGCGGAGTTCCCGCAAGTCGGAGAAGTCCGTGCGACGCAGCCGCTCCAGTTCCCGGATCGCCAGGTCGTAGGGCGGAGTCGGAGGCGCTTCGGACGCAACGCCGTCCGGTCGGCGGCGGCGCCACCACCACCACGCCGCCAGCCCGAGCGCGGCGACGCCCAGGGCCAACCCCGTCCACAGCAGCCACGACGCGGCGGTGTCGATTCTGCGCAGCGGCTTGATGTCGCGGATGTCGGTCGCTTCGCTCCGGTCGTCGGGCAGCACGGACGCGACCTCGACGGAGATCTCCCCCGCTTCCAGGTCGCCGCCGGGACCGGACGGCTCGCTGTACGTCGCGGTCAATGCCGGCAGAACGTAGGAGCCCACGAGGTCGGCCCGGAGTTCGTACCACCTTCGCTCGAGGAGCCGACCGGAAGGCAGGGTCTCCGCGGGGCTCCGCCCCAGGTCGACGATGCGGAAGCCCGCGATGTCCGCGCCCGGATCATCGAATGCCACCTCGACCTCCGGCTCGCGCTCGACTTCAACGGTGTACGTGATCAGGTCGCCAGTGGTGGCGGTGGACCGGTCCACGGAGGCACGCAGTTCAGCGGGCGGCCTCGCTTCGGCATCGCCGGCCGGTTCACCGGCGGCGCAGCCAAGAGCGAGCAACGCCGCGGCAAGCGGCAGCGCGACCCCGGCTCCGATGATCCGCAGCGCCATGCCTACACCCGCACCGACTGCTCGCGCGCTCTCATGTAGCGCACCAGGGGCTCGATCCACGGCCGGTCGGCCCAGACCTGAATCTCGCCGACGCCCGCCTGGCGGAACTGTTCCGCCCGCCGCTCCATGTCCTGCCTGGCCAACCGTACAAGACTCTCCGAGACCCGCCGGTTCGCCGTGTCGATCACCAGCGTCTCGCCCGTTTCCGCATCCTCGAGCTCGATGAGCCCCATGCGCGGCATGCTCACCTCACGCCGGTCCAGCACTCGGATCGCCGTCAGATCGTGACGCCGCGCGGCCACCCGCAACCGGTCTCCGAAACCTGAATCCAGGAAGTCCGAGATGACGAATCCCACCGACCGGCGCCGCACGACCCGTCCCAGGTACTCGAGCGCGCCGTCCAGGTCCGTACCTCGCCCGGTGGGCCGGAAGCTCAGGACTTCCCGAATCACGCGCCACACGTGCGCCCGTCCCTTCTTGGGCGGAATGAACCGCTCGATCCGGTCCGAGAAGATGATCATCCCCACCCGATCGTTGTTCTGGATCGCGAGGTAGGCGAGCACGGCCGCCAGCTCGGCGACGACCTCCCGTTTCTGTTTGCCGGAGGTCCCGAACGCCCCGGAGGAACTCACGTCGACGATCAGCATCACCGTCAACTCGCGCTCCTCGCGGTGTTCCTTGACGAAAGGGCTCGACATGCGCGCCGTCACGTTCCAGTCGATGTGGCGGATGTCGTCGCCCGGTGCGTACTCGCGCACCTGCTCGAACTCCATGCCCCTTCCCTTGAAGGCGCTGTGATACTCCCCGGCCAGCGCATCGGTCACCAGGCGCTGGGTGCGGATCTGAATCGCCTTGATCCGCGCCAGCAGCTCGGGCGACAGGGTCGCCGTTTCCTGCTCCCGGGCCTCGTTCCGCTCTGGTCTGAAGAAGAACATCGATCCCCCAGATCCCCTGGCTACCCGGGCGGCCTCAGGGAACGTCGACGGTGTTGAGCAGCTCCTGGATCAGGTCGTCCGAGGTCAGATCCCTGGCCTCAGCCTCGTAGGAGATCAGCACCCGGTGCCTGAGCACGTCCGGGGCCACGGTCTTGACGTCCTGCGGCGTGACGTAGGACCGCCCCGACATCAGGGCCTGGACGCGAGCCGCGGCGGCAAGGAAGATCGTCGCGCGCGGCGACGCTCCGTACTCGATCAGCGGCTCGAGCTTCTCCAGGCCGACTCCGGCCGGCTCCCGGGTAGCGAACACGAGATCGACCACGTATTCCTCGACCTTCGGGTCGAGGTAGATCGCGTCGGCCACATCGCGCGCGCGGCGGATGTCCTCCGGGCTCACCACCGCCTCGACCGCGGGCCGCTCGCGACGGGCCATGCGGCGCATGATCTCCATCTCCTCCTGGCGGTCCGGGTAGTCCACGCGGAGCTTCAGCATGAAGCGGTCGACCTGTGCCTCCGGCAGCGGGTACGTCCCCTCCTGCTCGATCGGGTTCTGGGTCGCGAGGACGAGGAACGGGTCCGGCAGATCGAAGGTCTGGTCGCCCAGCGTGACCTGCCGTTCCTGCATCGCCTCGAGCAACGCGCTCTGGACCTTTGCCGGCGCGCGGTTGATCTCGTCGGCGAGCAGCAGGTTGGTGAAGATCGGTCCCTGCTTGACCTGGAAGTCATGTTGATCGGTCCTGTAAATCTGCGTACCCAGAAGGTCCGCCGGCAGCAGGTCCGGCGTGAACTGGATGCGCGAGAAGCCGGTGTGAACCGCTTCAGAGAGGGTCTTGATCGCCGTCGTCTTGGCCAGGCCCGGAATGCCCTCGACCAGGACATGACCGTCGGCGATGAGCGCCATCAGCAACCGATCGATCATGTAGGTCTGACCGACGATCACCTTGGCCACCTCGGCGCGGACGCGCTGGAGCAGGTCGGCCTGGGCGGCGATCTCGGTGCGCAACTCTTCGCTGACACCCGGCACGGCAGGGCCGGCAGGGGGTGACTGAGGCGCCGCCAGGGGCTGTTCGGTTGGAATGTTCTCGCTCGAATCCATCGTCATCTCGGTCGACTCTCCCAACCCGGAAGTCGCCAGGGTTCTTCCCGAACTGCCGGGGGCAGAACTTTATCCGAGCACCCCGTCCGAACCGGACGACCGCGAGCGCCGACCGGACCGTCATATCCCGGACACCTGACCGCCGTCCGCGGTCACGGCATCGAGGTGTTCGCAGCAGTTGACGAGGGACGCTTCCCATGGCGCCCGAGCCTGCACATGAGTAACCGACGTGTTGCCCCACCGGGTCGGCGGCTCCACCCCGTCACCGAGGTGTAGATGACGGAGGGCCAGCGAGTAGCAGACGAGACCGTGAGTGACAAAGACGCTGTCTCCCTCCGCTGCTTCTGCCGTCTGGCGAATCCGGGTCCAGGCCGCATCCACCCGAAGGTGAAACGTCTCCCAGTCCTCCCCGCCCGGCGGTGCGTAGCCAGGTTCCATGATGTCGAGGCCGATGTCGGCGTAGGCCCGCCCCCGCAGGTCGCCGAAGTTCCGCTCGGCGAGCAGGGGCTCCATGAGCAGAGGCAGTCCCAGGGCTCCCGCCACCGGCTCCGCGGTCATCTCCGCCCGGCGCAGGTCGCTCGCGACAACGCAGCCGATCGGACGTTTCCGGTGGTGTTCCCGCAATCGCGACGCCAGGCGCTCCGCCTGACCGACGCCGCGTTCGTTGAGAGGCGTACCTGGAGTCTGCACGACGCGGGCGGCGTTCGACGCGGTCTCGCCGTGGCGCACGATGAGGAGCACGGGCGGCAGGGTATCAACGTGCCTTCGGGCACGAGCAACTCCGGGGCAGGGCTAGGATCGAAGAAGACCGCCATGCCGCCGCAGCTTTCGATCGTCGCCCCGGTGTACAACGAGGCGGGCAACCTGGAACGCCTTGTGGCGGAGACGCACGACGCGATGACGTCGGCCGGCCTCGACTACGAGTTGATCCTGGTCGACGACCGCAGCACCGACGGCAGCCGCGAAGTACTCACGGAACTGGCAACGGGCAACGAGAGGCCGCGGGTCCTGAGTCTCGAACGCCATGCCGGCCAGTCGGCAGCGCTGCTCGCCGGGCTGCGAGCCGCCCGGGCGCCGCTCGTCGTCACGATGGACGCCGACCTCCAGAACGACCCGGCCGACATTCCGGCCATCGTCGCTCTCCTCGAGGACCACGACGTCGTCTCTGGCGTGCGGGCGGAACGCAAGGACACGGTGCCGCGGCGGCTGGCGAGCCGGATCTCGAACCGGGTGCGGCGGCTCATCCTCGGCGACCCGTGCACCGACATCGGTTGCGCACTGAAGGGCTACCGTGCCGCCGCTCTCGAAGACCTTCCCCCCTTCGACGGGCTTCACCGCTTTCTGCCCCTGTTGGCCTTGCGGCACGGCGGCAACTACGCTGAAATCCCGGTCGGACACCGTGCGCGCACGGCAGGTGCGAGCAAGTACAACATCCGGGGCCGCTTCCTGCGCGGAGTTCTGGATCTGTTCGGCGTCTCCTGGTACCGCCGGCGTGCGGTCGCCGTCACCGTCAAAGCACTGGAGCGCTCACCATGCCACCCGTCACACCCGATCTCATCTGGAAGGCAGTAGGTTTCGGAGGACAGGCCCTCTTTGGCTCTCGCTTCCTCGTCCAGTGGATTGCCACGGAGCGACGCCGCCAAAGCGTCGTTCCAACCGCCTTCTGGTACCTGAGCCTCTTCGGCGGCCTGACCCTGCTGAGCTACGCCATCTCGATCAAGGACCCGGTGTTCATCACAGGCCAGAGCTTCGGAGTACTCGTGTACGCGCGCAACCTCTGGTTCGTACACCGCAAGGCGGTCGCGGCGGACTGAAGCGAGTCACCCGCACCCTGGCTTCAGGATGCGGGCGACAGGCTCGACTCAGAAGTTGTACTTGATACCGAGCTGGACGATCCGGCCGTCGCCGTTCGTCGCGGTGATCACGCCGTAGTCGCGGTCGCCGATCCGGTTGCCCGGCTGGGCGAAGTTGACCCGGTCAAAGACGTTGAACGCCTCGACGCGAAGCTGCAGCGACCGGTCGCCGCCGCCAAGCGGGATGTGCTTGATCAGGGACAGGTCGATCCGCTCGAAGTCCGGACCGCGAATCGGGTTGCGGCCCGCGTTGCCGCGCCGCTCGGCGGTCTCGGCCAGCGTCCGCGCCACGAAACACTCCGTGTTGAACCACTGGTCCACCGTGTTCGGCGCGCCGCTGTTCGGGTCGCAGACCTGATCCGGCCGCGAGGTCAGGCCGCGGATGTCGTCGCCGCGAACCCGGATCGGGAACGGATAGCCCGTCTGGTACTGCAGGATGCCGTTCAACTGCCAGTTGCCGAACACCCCGCGAACGAAGCCGTTGCTGCCTTCGAGGGACGGCAGGTCGTAACCGAAGCTGAGCACGAGCCGGTGCCTGACGTCGAACAGCGCCGGTCCGCGCTCACGCTCCAGCGCCTGGTCGATCGACGTCCGGCGCTCCAGGTCGACCGGAACGATCGGCCGCTCCTCGCCGCCGATGTTGAGCCCGGAGACGTGATCTTCCGCTTCGCCGTAGGTGTACGAGAAGAGGAAGTTCAGACCGCGCGTGGGCCGCATCCGGACGCTCGCCTGGAATGCGTCGTACCAGGACTTCGCCACCGTGAAGGTCGGCCGCACCAGGCTGAACGCCGGGAACTGCCGCGGCCCGAGGGTGGTCTGGCCCGGCTCGACGACCCGCGGGTTGACCTCCATGAAGATCGGCAGGTTCCGGCCGCGGGACCCGACCCAACCGACCTCGAGTCCGATGTTCTGGCCGAGCTGACGCTGGTAGGTCAGGTTGTAGTGCTGGTAGTTCGGCGTCGTGAACTCGCTGCCCCAGCCGATGAAGATGATGTTTGGCGGGAACCTCGTCGGCCCGCCCGTGAGGTTCACCAGCGGGTCCGCAAGCGGCACCACGGCGGGCGGCGCGTCGAGCTGAACCAGCGGGTTGAAGGGCGGCGCCAGAACCGAGTTCTGGAAGAAGTCGCCCTGGCCCGGCAGGCTGTCGTGGAACAGTCCCCAACCGAGGCGGACGCTCGAACGACCGTCACCCTCGGGGTCCCAGACCATCGCCAGCCGTGGCGCGAAGTTGTTGGAATCCGTGTCGTATGTCCCCGCGGGCACTCCCGCGTCTCCCGGGTAGACCAGACCGGTGGGCGCCTCCGGGAAGCGCGTCGACTGCTGGCCTGGCCGGAAACTGTTCAGCGCATCGCCCGTGTCCTCGAACGGCTCGGCCAGTTCGTAGCGGAGACCGAGGTTGAACGTCAGCCGCGGCGACACCCGGAATTCGTCCTGGATGTAGCCGGCGTACAGCGACCCGTCGCCCTCGTTGATCGAGTCGGCGCCCGGCACCGCGGTGCGGACCCGCCACGGCAGCCCGAGCAGAAAGTCCGCGGCGGCGCTGCCGGTATGCCTGCCGTTGAAGATGAAGTCCCCGTTCGGCCGGTTGATGAAGCCGATGAACATCTTCTCGTTCCGGTATTCGACTCCCGTCTTGATCGTGTGACGGCCGCGCAGGATGGTCAGGTCCTCCGTGAACTGCTCGACCTCGTTCTCCCGCTTGACGAACGGCTGGTTCCGGTCGCCCATGCTCGGAAAACCCGAGATGGAGAACTGCGGCAGACCGACCGCCAGTTCGTTGATGTTCGGCAGGTTGATGCCGTACTCGGAGTTCGTCAGGCCGCTGGTGACCACCGGTTCCGCGTCGATGGCGCTCGACATGACCCGCACCTGATTGAACACGTTCGAGCCGACGGTCGCGGTGTGGGACACCATGTAGTCCTCGAGCGTGGACGCCGCGGTGTTGCCGATCGGCCGCACGGTCGGCGGCTCGAAGCGGTCCGAAGTGCTCCTGAGCGCCCGTACCAGAACGTTCTGCGAGTCGGCGATCCGGTAGTCCAGGCGCAGACCGAACTGGTCGCGATCATCCGTGACGTCGGGCGACACGATGTAGCGGCTGCCGACGTTCGCCAGCGGCATGAACTCGCTGATCAGCCGGGTGGAGATCGGGCTCAGGCGATCGGCCGGGATCACGTTGCCGGGGAAGGGTTCGCCGGTCATCGGGTCGATGATCGTGCCGCCGCCGGAGAAGTCACCCATCCGCTCAGCCGCGGACATCACGGCGATGTTCTGGGTCGTCCCGCGCGTGTTGCGGAACCCCTCGTAGTAGCCGAATCCGAACAGCCGGTCGGTGATCATCGGGCCGCCGATCGTGCCGCCGAACTGATCCTGCGCGAGCGTCGGCTTTTCCTGGTCGGGCGGCGAGAAGTAGTTCCGGGACTCCAGCGAGTCGTCGCGGTTGAACTCCCAGATGCTTCCCTGCAGGCTGTTGCTGCCCGACTTCGTGACCACGTTGACGATCGAGCCGGCGTTGCGGCCGAACTCCGCGGTGTAGGAGTGGGTCAGGATCTTGAACTCCTCGATCGCGTCCGGCGGCGGTCGAACGACGAACCCCGTGTTGAACGTGTCGTTGTTCGCTGCGCCGTCGAGCAGGAAGTTGTTCGACTGGTTGCGCACGCCGTTGACGGCGAAGCCGGCGGTCACGGCGCCGAAGCCGTGGATCGCAGCGTCGGCGTCGCCGCGCGCCCCGCCGAGGCGGGCCGGCGGCTCGACCACGCCCGGAATCAGGGTGCCCAACTGCGTGAAGTTGCGGCCGTTGAGCGGCAACTGGACGATCTTCGCCTCGTCGACGACGACACCCAGGGTGGCGTTCGAGGTCTCGATCAGCGGCGTCTCTCCGGTGACGGTCATCGTCTCCGAGAACTCGCCGACCGAGAGCGCCATGCTGATCCGCGCGGTCTCGGCCGCGGTGACCCGAACGCCTTCCCTGCTCAACTGGACGAAGCCATCCAGCGCGGCCGTGACGTTGTAGTCGCCCGGCGCCAGCAACGGCGCCGCGAAATAGCCGTCCTGTCCGGTCATCACCAGCCTGGACTGGTTCGTGGCGACGTTCGTCACCGTCACGCTGACGCCCGGCAGGGCGCCGCCTTCGGCATCCGTGACGAAACCGCTCAACTGTCCCGTGGCCTGCGCCCACGCGCCCGCGGCGCAGAGTGCGAGCGTCAACGCCAAAAGGCCAGCTACACGCGTCCAACCAACCGAGTTCCTCATCAAGGCCTCCTTCCGTCGCCCCTTCCTGGGCACAACCGCGGGGCAACCAAACAAAGAAAAACCGCACGGCGTTTTTGCCGCCGGAATCCAGGTCAGCAGGTCGTCAGGCAGCATAGCACCGTCCGGCGGACCGCCCGTGCACGGTTCGTCTCCGGCCGGATAGTCTCCGGAAGCCTCGAACGAGACCGGAGACTCGCATGACCTCGAACCACGACCGGGCAACCCGCGCCGTCCGCGCGGCCCTCGCCACCGACGAACACCACGGAGCGGTCGTTCCGCCGCTGCATCTCTCGGCCAACTTCACATTCGCCGGCCTGGACGGCAAGCGCCCCTACGACTACACCCGCTCCGGCAACCCGACGCGCTCGGCGCTCGCCGACGCGCTGGCCGAGGCCGAGGGCGGCCACGGCGCGGTGGTCACCGCCTCCGGCATGGCGGCCGTCACCCTGGTCTGCCAACTGCTCGACCCGGGGGACCGGATCGTCGCGGCCCACGACTGCTACGGCGGCACGTTCCGGCTCCTGGACCGCTGCCAGCAGCGCGGCCTTCTCGAAGTCGAGTTCGTCGATCTGACGAACCTGGACGCCCTGGCGACGGCTCTCGCCTCCCGGCCGAAGCTGGTCCTGGTCGAGACGCCGAGCAACCCGCTGCTCCGGATCACCGATCTGGAAGCCGCCTGCCGACTCGCGAAACAGGCCGGCGCGCTGGTCATCGCGGACAACACGTTCATGTCCCCGGCGCTCCAGCGACCCATCGAGTGGGGCGCCGATGTGGTGATCCACTCGACGACGAAGTACCTGAACGGCCACAGCGACGTCGTCGGCGGCGCGGTTATCGCGGCCACCGAGGAACTCCACGAGTTCTTCGAGGAGTGGGCGAACATGATGGGCGTAGCCGGAGCCCCCTTCGACAGCTACCTGACACTCCGCGGCCTGCGCACCCTGCACAGCCGTCTGCGCTGCCACGAGGAGAACGCGCTCGCCGTGGTCGGGATGCTCCGCGAGCATCCCGCCGTCGAGCGGGTCTACCATCCGAGCCTGCCGGACCATCCCGGCCACGACATCGCGAGCCGCCAGCAGGACGGCTTCGGCGCGATGGCGAGTTTCGACCTCCGGGGCGACACCGGCGACGTGGCCCATCTGGTCTCGCACCTGACGTGCTTCTCCTTCGCCGAGTCCCTTGGCGGCGTCGAAAGTCTGATTTCCCATCCAGCCACGATGAGCCACGCCTCGATGACGGCTGAAGCGCGCGCCGCGGCCGGCATCGGCGACCAGCTTCTGCGACTCTCGATCGGCATCGAGCACGCGGACGATCTGGTGGCCGACCTGCGCGGGGCGCTCGACCGCGTCCTGAACCGGCCCCGGTCGGCTACGGCGTAGCGCCGGGCGCTACGGAGCGCGGGCGAGAGCCAGGCGGATCATTCGGTCGCAGAGGTCTTCGAAGGAGATCCCGAAGACAGCCGCGGACTGAGGGAGGAGACTCGTGGGGGTCATGCCAGGGAGGGTGTTGACCTCGAGGCAGTACGGAGAGCCCGTCGCGTCGAGGCGGAAGTCGACGCGGGAGAAATCGCGGAGCGACAGGGCCTCGTGAGCAGCGAGGGCGAGCTCGCGGAAGCGGTTCTCGAGGTCCTCGTCGATCTCGGCCGGGAAGAGCTCCTGGGCGCGGCCGGGGGTGTACTTGCTGTGGAAGTCGAAGATCACGTCCGGCGAGACGATCTCGCCGACTCCCAGCGCCTGACCGTCCAGCACCCCCGCGGTGTACTCGCGTCCCGGCAGGAACCGTTCCAGGATCACCTCGTCGTCGAACGTGAGGGCCTTGCCAACCGCCGAGTCGAGGTTGAACAGGTCCGACATGAGGGTCAGGCCGACCGTCGAGCCCACCCGTGACGGCTTGACGATCAGAGGCAGGCCGAGTTCTTCGATTTCAGGCTGCCGGGCCGGCCAGGTCAGCCAGTCGGGGGTCGGGATGCCGGCATCCCGGAAGCGGCGCTTGCTCTCGTCCTTGTCCATCGCCAGGCGGCTGCTCCTGGCATCGCTGCCCGTGAAAGCGATGCCGGCCGCTTCGAGCAGCTCCTGGACTTCGCCGCCCTCGCCCTGGCGGCCGTGGAGCACGAGGAACACCGCGTCGTGGCGCCCCAGATCGCCCGCGACCAGGGCCGGCAGGTCTTCGCGCGCTTCCAGTTCGCGCAACTCGGCCAGCGACGGCGGGCGGGTGCCGACCGCCCGGCCCAGGCGCTGCCTCTCCAGTTCCGGGTCCAGGGGTTCCGGTTCGATCGTGTCGAACACCGTGACCTCATGGCCGCGGCCGCGGAGCGCGGCCGATACCTTGGCCGCCCCGGCCAGGGCGACCGTCCTCTCCGGCGTCGAACCGCCGGTCAGAACTGCGATTCGCGCCATGGGTCACCCACCGAGCCGGATGCTACTGCCGAACCGCTGCCGCTGTTACTCTGAACGCCATGAGGATCAGCAGACGCATCCTGCGCACCGTCATCGTCGCGTTCACCATCCCGGCCATCGCGGTCTCCGCGATCTCGGCCGACGACGCCGGCGAACCCCTCGCACCCACGCTGGAGGGCCTGGGCGACCTCCACTACCCCATCACGACGTCGTCGGACGCGGCGCAGCGCTTCTTCGATCAGGGGCTTCGTCTCGTCTACGCCTTCAACCACGCCGAGGCCATTCGCGCCTTCGAGGAGGCGGCGCGGCTGGACCCGGAGGCGCCGATGCCGCACTGGGGCAAGGCCCTGGCCCTGGGCCGGAACCTGAACGACTCGATGCCGCGCGAACGCGAACTTCAGGCGCTGGAGAGCCTGAAGCAGGCCCAGGACCGGAGCGACAACGCGAGCGAGAGGGAACAGGCGCTGATCGACGCGCTCGCCAGCCGCTACTCGACGGACGACGACGCCGACCGCGCCACCATGGACGCAGCCTGGGTCGACGCCATCGCGAAGGTGGCCGAGCAGTTCCCCGACGATGCGGAGCCGGCCACCCTGCACGCCGCGGCGATCATGAACACGATGCCCTGGGACTACTGGCGCGGCGGCAAGCCGCAGCCGGGGACCGTGCAAGCGAAGGAACTCCTCGAACAGGTGATCGCGGCGCATCCCGACCACCCGGGGGCGCACCACTACTACATCCACCTGATGGAAGCCCGGGAGCCGCACCTCGCCGAGCCGAGCGCCGACGCCCTCGGCAAGCTCATGCCGGCCGCCGGCCACCTGGTCCACATGCCGGCTCACATCTACATTCGCGTCGGCCGCTACGACGACGCCGTCACGTCCAACCAGCGCGCGATCGAGGCCGATCTCGACTACATCGCCCAGTGCAACGCCCAGGGGCTCTACCCGGTCGCCTACTACCCCCACAACATCCACTTCCTGTGGGCCTCCGCCACCTTCGGCGGACGGGCGGAGCTCGCGATCGAGAGCGCCGACAACCTGGCCTCCGAGGTGCCCGTTGAGATGGCCGGCAGCCTCGCGTTCCTGCAGAACTACCTGGCGACGCCGCTATTCGCCCGGGTCCGGTTCGGCCGCTGGCAAGAAGTGCTCGACACGCCAGCGCCACCGCCCGGCCAGACCTTCCAGAAGGCGATGTGGCACTACGCACAAGGGCTGGCGCTGGCGGCCACCGGCGACACGGGCGACGCCCGACGGCAGCTCAAGGCACTCGGCAAGCTTCGGCGAAGCGCGGACCTCGCGGAGTTACGCATCTCCTTCGCCACCGGTTCCGACCTCGTGCGCCTGACCGAGCACCTGCTCGCCGGCGAGATCCAGGCGGCGCGGGGCCGGATGAGCCGGGCGATCGACGAGATGCGCTCGGCCGTGGCGCTCCAGGACAGCTTCCGCTACGCCGAACCGCCGTCCTTCCACTACCCCGTGCGCCAGTCCCTCGGCGCCGTGCTGCTCGAAGCCGGGCAAGCCGCCGAGGCCGAAACCGTCTACCGCCGCGACCTGGAGCACAACCCGCACAACGGCTGGTCCCTGTTCGGGCTCGCGGAGGCGCTGCGCGCGCAGCAACGCGACGAGGAGGCGAACGAAGCACAGCAGCGCTACCAGGAAGCGTGGAAGAGCGCCGACGTGACACTCGAAGCGTCCGTCTTCCGCTAGAGCCTCCACTCCGCCGCCAGCCGATCCGCCCTGGCCATCCCCTCGAGCGTCGGCGCCAGCCGCCGGCCGACCACCCGCAACCAGCCCGCCTCTTCCCAGGCCTCGATCCGTCCGCCGTTCCCGACCGACGGGTCGCTACCAAACCGCCGCTCCAGCTCCGCGCAGTCGACGCCGGAACGCTGCCGCAGTCCCATCATCACCGCTTCCAGCAACAGTTGATCGTCGGTCAGTTCCTCCCGACCCCCCACCGGCAAGTCGCCCTTCTCCACCGCATCGCTCCACTCACGCCACGGCTTGACGTTCCACCACCGCCCGCCACCCGCGAACGAGTGCGCCGAAGGTCCGAGACCCAGATAGGGCTGGTGCCGCCAGTACTTCCGGTTGTGCCGACTGCGATCCCCCTCGGTCCGCGCAAAGTTGGACACCTCGTACCCCTCGTAACCCAGCTCCGCCAGCCGCCGGTGCGTAGCGACGAAGCTCGCCGCCCGCTCGTCCTCGCCGGTCTCCCGCAGCCTCCCCGCGTCCCGCCGCCGGCCGAACGGCGTCCCGTCATGAATCGTCAGTTCGTAGCAGGAGATGTGGTCCGGCCCCAGCGCCGCCGCCTCCTCCAGCGTCCGCAGCCACCAGTCGGCATCGAAACCAGGCAGGGAGTAGATCAAGTCGACCGACACCGACCGAAAGCCCGCCTCCCGCGCCCGTTCCACGCTCGCCCGCGCCTCCGCCCCGTCGTGCCGCCGGCCCAGAAAGCGCAACGCCCGGTCGTCCAGCGCCTGCAACCCCAGGCTGATCCGATCGAAGCCGAGCTCCCGCCACCCCGCCAACGACTCAGCCGAAGCATCCTCCGGGTTCACCTCGATCGTCCACTCGGCCTCCCGATCGACCGCGAACGTCGCGACCAACCGCCGCCGGATCGCCCCAAGCTGCCCCAGGCTCAACGCCGACGGCGTCCCGCCACCGAAGTACACCGTGTCGAACCGGCTGGTCCCGAAACCCCCAGCCTCGCCAGCCCGATGCCTCTCTCCTCCCCCGATGAGATCAATCTCCTCGACCAGGGCCTTGCCGAACCGCTCCCGATCCGCCCCACTGCCACGCGCCACCGCGAAATCACAGTACGGACAGATGGCCGAACAAAACGGAACATGGACGTAGAGCCCCGCAGCGTCCGTCACGCCAATCGATCCGCCCACGCCTGAACCCTACCGCCGACGAATTCCGGCACCCGCACCACATCTCCGGTAGCAGACACTCTTGCCACCAACCACCAGGAACAGCCCGGCCAGGCAACCCACTGCCTGAGCGCCGTCGGTCCACGCAGATGACGACCTCCAGCCGGTCCGGGGCCTGAGGGGAGGGTCCCGGCGGGCTGGAGGTAAGCGACGCCCAACAGCCTCTCGCAGTCCGACAACAACCGGAGCGCAACCGACCGAAGCGAGCGCCGACCCCCCATTCAACCGGAAAGCGCGAGCGTCCGCCAGGACCCTCCCCTCAGGCCCCGGACCGGCGGGTGCCCGCCGCCGACTCCGACTCCGGCTCCGACTCCGACTCCGGCTCCGACTCCGGCTCCGGCTCCGACTCCGACTCCGGCTCCGACTCCGGCTCCGACTCCGACTCCGACTCCGGCTCCTAGCGCGGCTTCTCGCCGCCGACCCACCAGGGACTCGACCAGGCGAGATGGCCGTCGATCTGCTCGACGCGCAGGTAGTACCAGTCCTCCTCGGTACCGAAGTCGGTGAAGCGGAAAGTCACGTCGTCGCGGAGTCCCTCGATGAAGTCGACGCGGACGCTGTCCCGGTAATCGCCTTCGCGGAAGACGTGCTCGTTGCCGCCGCGGGCGCCTGCCGACGTACCCGGCGCGGCGGGCAGGGCGAGCGTGAACTCCGCCGCCGCGAACCGCTGGGGAGTCCGCACCTGCGTGGGCGCCGTGCCGTACTCGACGGCGGCTGCGATCTCGACGTCGAGCCGGACCACCGCAGGATCGCCCTCCAGGACCAGCGCGAAGGACCGGCGCGAGCCCCGGGTCGTGAAGTCGAAGCTGGCCACATTCCCATCGACCCCGAACCGATCCGCCGGCAACGGCGTCCCGGTCAGACGACCGGTCACCAGCGTCGCGCCTTCCACGGTCACGGTTCCCAACCACGGCCGCTGGCCGCGCGGGTTGTCCCGAATGTCGACCCAGGTCTCCGAGAAGAAGCTGACCAGAGCCTCGAACTGGCCCTCGGGCAGCGCCGAACCGCCCGCGCCTCGCGTGTCGAAGGTCGCGACGACTTCGCCGTTGCGAATCAGGTCGACCCGGCGGATCGGCCCCGTGCCGATCGCGCGCCCCTCGAGCACCCGGCGGTCCGTCTGGTCCAGTTCACTGCCCATCGCCGCGCCGTTCAGGCGGGCGTCGAGCACGATGCGCTGTGCGCCCGTCGTCGCGTAGGCGCGGCGAGACTTGAGGGCGCCGAACACGGCGTCCGTGGTGCGCGCGGGCGCCCAGGCCGCCGCCAGACCGCCGAACTGGAAGATGTTCGAGCGCCGCCCGGAGGCGCCGGCCTGATGACCGGGCGAGTAGCCGGGGTGGCCGCGGTGGTCGTCGGACGCGGACACGAAGCCGACGCGGAAGCCCTGCTCCAGGTAGCGGCTGCCGAACCACTCGAACGTGCCGTGGCCGGACATGATCTCGATCAGGTTCTCCATCTGGAAGTCGTTCTGCCGCCAGTCCCCGTTCTGGTGGGCGTGGGGGATGATCAGCACGTCGTCCGTGTCGTACTCGGCGCGCAGTCCCCGGTAGAGCTCGGAGACGTTCGGCGCCGCCTGCACGCCGACCCGCTGCATGCCGACGTTGCGGAAGAACACGTTGTGGTGACCGCCCCGCTGGCGCGGCGAGGTCCATTCGTAGCCGGCGAAGACGAGGAGCTCGCCCTCGCGGTGAAACTCCCGGACCGCCTCGTTCAGCTCCTCCCAGAGCCCGTCCGTCAGCCAGATGTCGTGCTCGCTCATCGTGACGAAGTCGAGGCGGGCATCGTCGCGTGCGAAGGAGAAGTAGCCCTCCGGCGTGCCCTGGCCCTCGGCGAAGCCGGAATGGCCGTGGGTCTCGCCCCAGTAGAGACGGTGTTCGGGGTCGGCCCGCACCCACACCGGATTCGCGGCGCCCGTCACCTCGCCGTCCGGGCTGCGGAACGTGTAGCGATGGACGCCCTCCGCGTCGGCCACGAACTCCACCAGGTGGATCGCCTGCCCGGCCGGCAGCTCGGCCACCTGCTCGCCGTCGAGCAACACCTGGAGGCCGGGGATATCCCGGGTCGCCCGGTTGTAGACGCGATCCTCCGCCCGCACCGAGATGACGAACGGCTCGCCGGTGCCGACGATCGACGGGGCGAAGCCGTGGACCCGCTCCGCGGCGCCACCCACGACCTCGTATGTCGCGGGCGGCATCTCGTAGACCCTGCCGTCACCCGGGTCGACGTGAATCGGCAGGGCGATCCGGTCGTTGCTGAACTCGCCGATTCCGAGACCGCGGCCGCCACCGCTGGTGTCTCCATAGGTCAGCGTGATCGTGTCGCCCGGCGAGAGATCCCCGCCGCGAACCCGAAGAGTCGGGAAGCCGGCCGGGCCGCGAAAACCGCCGTACGGGCCCCAGATCGGGTGCGTGTCCTGCGCCAGGCTGATGCCTTCCCGGCTCACCCGGGCGGAGACGTAGCGGTCCCCGGAGGGGTCCGTTGTCTGCAGCAGGCCATAACCGCCGGCGCCCTGCGACGAGATGACGATCCCGCCGCCTTCCTCCATGCCGAGCGAACCGACCATGTAGACCACTTCGATCGTCACCCAACTGCGCGCCTCGAACGTCTCGGACCCGGTTCGCGTCACCGTGCCGAGCGCCTCCTCGTCCTCCTCGAGCCAGGCAAGCTGCCGCACGTAGTCGTCGATCGACGCCAACTGGAACGGAGACGGTTCCGTACCAGGCCGGGGGAACGGCCCGTAGAAGGCAACGAGCGGCAGGTTCTTCGGCACGAAGCCGCCCTGCATGGAGACCGCGTTCGCCCACTCCCACAGCACCGGCACGCGCTCGGCGACGTTCGAGACGGTGGTCGGCGAGTCGGCGACCTCCGCGATCAGCGCGTCGACGCGAGCCCTGAGATCGGGGTCCAGCTCGGCGCTCGAGGCCGGCGACACAGCCACCAACATTCCCACGACAAGGACGAGTCCGCCCGTCAGCTTCCGCACAGCGAGGCCTCCCTTCGAGATCCAAAGCAAGAAATTCAAACAGCGATAGCAGGATAGACGATAGTAGACTGCCTGAACACCGCTCTCGAGGAGATCCGATGAAGAAATTGACGACGGTCGCGGCGCTGGCCGCGTTCTCCGTGTTCCTGATGGCCGCCTGCGCTCCCGGCGACGACGCCGCGGACGGAGGCGAAGCGGCCGCGGGGACTGCCGCCGAAGGCCCGAACCCGACGAAGAACGCCTACTTCGGCGACCTCCACGTCCACACCCGCTACTCCTTCGACGCCTTCATCTTCGGCACGACGACCGATCCGAACGACGCCTACGAGTTCGCCAAGGGCGGCACGATCAAGCACCCGGCTGGCTTCGACATGAAGCTCGACCGGCCGCTCGACTTCCAGGGCGTGACCGACCACGGCATGTACCTCGGCATGCTGCCGGCGATGACGGAGGAAGGTTCGCCGGCATACGGACATCCGATCGCCGACGACCTGCGCGCGGCCGAGGAGGCCGACGAGCGGCGCGGCATCTTCGTCGGCATGCGTCCCTACCTGGCCGCCCAGGCGGGAGAGGACGAGCATCTCGACATGGGCGTCGTCCGGGGCGCCTGGTCCAAGATCATCGAAGCGGCCGAGGCGCACAACGATCCGGGGAACTTCACGGCCTTCATCGCCTACGAGTACACGTCGTCCGGCTACGAGCGGGACAACCTGCACCGCAACGTGGTCTTCCGAGGTTCCGAAGCCCCGGAGGCGCCGTTCAGCCGGATCGACTCCCAGAACCCCGAGGACCTCTGGGCCGCGATGGACGGATGGCGGGAGCAGGGCATCGACGCGCTCGCCATCCCCCACAACCCGAACGGCTCCGGCGGCCGCATGTTCGAGATGGAGAAGTTCTACGGCGACCCGCTGGACGACGAGTACGTCTCTGTCCGGATGCGCAACGAGCCGATCGTCGAAATGACCCAGGTCAAGGGAACGTCGGACACTCACCCGGCGCTCTCCCCCAACGACGAGTGGGCCGACTTCGAGATCATGCCCTACAAGATCGCGACGACGATCATCAGCGACCCGCCCGGCAGCTACGTCCGTGACGCCCTGATCCGGGGCATCCGGCTCGCCGACGGCGGCCTCGCGAACCCCTACAAGTTCGGCCTGATCGGCGCCAGCGACACGCACGTCTCTGGCGGCGCGTTCCAGGAGGACAACTACTGGTCCAAGGTCGGCATCCTGGACGCCGAAGCCCATCTTCGAGGCTCGGTGCCCGGCACCGGCGCGAACCAGACCCTGGGCGACGCGGCCCAGCAGTCGGACGCGGCGATGCGCACCGACGACGGCTCGGGCCGCACCTTCCGCGACACCTACTACTACACCTGGGGCGCCTCCGGCCTCGCCGGCGTATGGGCCGAGGAGAACACCCGCGAGGCGCTCTTCGACGCGATGCGCAACAAGGAGACCTTCGCCACCTCCGGCCCGCGCATGAAGGTCCGCTTCTTCGCCGGCGACTTCGCGGACGGCGACCTCGACGACGCCGAGTTCCTGACCAGGGCCTACGCGGAAGGGGTGCCGATGGGCGGCGACCTGCTGGCCGGCGATGTCGGCGACGCGCCGACCTTCGCGGTCATGGCGATGCGCGACGCGATGGCCGCGCCGCTCGACCGCCTGCAGGTGATCAAGGGATGGTCGAGCGACGGCGAAGGCGCCGAGATGGTCTACGACGTGGCCTGCTCCGACGGCGCGGAGGTCGATCCGGCCACGCACCGCTGCCCCGACAACGGCGCGACGGTCGACCTCTCGACCTGCCGAATCAGCGACGACTCGGGCGCCGACGCGCTCGAAGCGGTCTGGACGGACCCCGACTTCGACGCCTCGAAGCGCGCCTTCTACTACGTCCGCGTGCTGGAGAACCCGACCTGCCGCTGGTCGACCTGGGACGCCCTGCGCGAAGGCGTCGAGCCCCGCTACGACGTCTCGCCGACGATCCAGGAACGCGCCTGGTCCTCGCCGATCTGGTACACGCCGGAGTAGGCCCGCGTCCATCGGAAGCCCGCGCGTATAGTCGGCCGCTCGTGACCATGAACGTCGACGCAGAGAGTCACCTGGCCGCCGTGGAGCGTTCCGTGTCGCTACTGGAACGCGATCGCCGGCCCGCCAGCATGCTCTCTCTCGGCCGGGACTTTCCCGTTCCCCTGGAGGACCTCTGGGGCGCCCTGACCAACGCTGAACGAATCCAGCACTGGCTCCTGCCCATCAGCGGCGAACTCGAACTCGGAGGCCGCTTCGAACTGAAGGGGAACGCCAGCGGCGAGATCACGGCCTGCCAGCCGCCCTCGCACCTCGCGCTCACGTGGGAGTTCGCCAGCGACGTCAGTTGGGTGGAGGTCCGCTGCTCGGCAAACGGAGCCGGCGCCGCCCGCCTCGAACTCCTCCACACCGCTCTCCTGTCGCCGCACTGGGACGAGTACGGACCGGGAGCGGCCGGCGTCGGCTGGGAACTGGCTCTGCTTGGACTGGCCCTCCACCTGGAGCAGCCGGACGAACCACAACTCGACGAGCAAGCCTTCGCCGCGTCGCCGGAAGGCAAGGCTCTGATCACCGGCAGCAGCGAAGCATGGGGCGAAGCGGGGATCGCTTCCGGCATGGATACCGACGCTGCCCAGGCCGCTGCTCGCCGCACGACCGCCTTCTACACGGGCGCGTAGACCTAGCCGTCACTCCGCAGAACGGACACGAACGCCTCCTGCGGGATGTCGACGGAGCCGACCCGCTTCATCCGCTTCTTGCCTTCGCGCTGCTTCTCGAGCAGCTTGCGTTTGCGGGTGATGTCGCCGCCGTAGCACTTGGCCGTGACGTCCTTGCGGAAGGCGGTGATCGTCGTGCGGGCGATGATCTGGCCTCCGATCGCGCCCTGGATCGCGATCTTGAACTGCTGGCGCGGGATCGTGTCCTTCAGCCGCTCGCAGTAGCGGAGGGCGCGCCGCCGCGCCTTGTCCCGGTGAACGAGCTGGGAAAGGGCGTCGACCCGCTCGCCGTTGACCAGGATGTCGACCTTGACCAGATCGGTGGGCCGCAACCCGATCAGCTCGTAGTCGAACGAGCCGTAGCCCTGGGTCACCGTCTTCAGCTTGTCGTAGAAGTCGAAGAGGACCTCGGCCAGCGGCAGTTCGCAGGTCAGCTCGACCCGCCCCACGGCCAGGTAATGAATGTTCGTCTTGCCGCCGCGACGTTCGAGGCAGAGCTCCATCACCGAGCCGAGATAGCGCTCCGGGAGCATGATCGACGCCTTGATGTAGGGCTCGGAGACGCCCTCGATCTCCGACGGGTCCGGGTAGGCGGCCGGATTGTCGATCTGCCGCTCGGCGCCGTCCGACATCGTCACTTCGTACCGCACCGACGGCGCGGACAGCACGAGCGACAGGCCGTACTCCCGCTCCAGGCGCTCCTGGACGACATCCAGGTGCAGCAGGCCGAGGAAACCGCAGCGGAAACCGAAGCCGAGCGCCGACGACGAGTCCTTCTCGTAGGTCAGCGAGGCGTCGTTCAGCGCCAGCTTCTCGAGCGCGCGCGTCAGGTCTTCATAGTCGTGACTCGAGACGGGATAGATCGAGGAGAAGACGACCGGCTTCGCCTCGCGATAGCCCGGGATGGGTTCCGCGGCGCCATCCGGGACGGTCGTGATCGTGTCGCCGATGTCGATCTCGGAGATCTTCCTGATTCCGGCGATGACGTAGCCTACGGCGCCGGCGTCCAGCTCCTCGCGCTGTCTCCGCTTGAGCAGCAGGGTGCCGATCTCCTCCACCTCGTGCTCGCTGCCGGTGTGCATCAGGCGGATCTTCTGCTTCGGCCGGAGAGTGCCCTGGCGCACCCGGACCAGCATGACGACGCCGCGGTACGGGTCGTACTGGGCGTCGAAGACCAGCGCCTGAAGCGGCGCCGACCCATCGCCCGCCGGCGGCGGCAGCCGCTCCACGATCGCGTCGAGCACGTCCCCGACCCCCTCGCCGGTCTTCGCGGAGCAAAGCACCGCCTCGAACGGGTCGAGGCCCAGGTCGCTCTCGATCTCCTCCCGCACCCGATCAACATCGGCGGACGGCAGGTCGATCTTGTTGATCACCGGGATGATCGTCAGGTCGTATTCGAGCGCCAGGTAGAGATTGGCGACGGTCTGCGCCTCCACGCCCTGGGAGGCGTCGATCAGCAGCAGCGCCCCCTCGCACGACATGAGCGACCGGCGGACCTCGTGCGAGAAGTCGACGTGGCCCGGCGTGTCGATCAGGTTGAGGCGACAGGTCCGGCCCTCCGCGTCCTGGTGGCGAAGCGTCACCGTGTTGCTCTTGATCGTGATCCCGCGCTCCCGCTCGATGTCCATCGAGTCGAGGATCTGGTCGCGGAACTCCCGGTCCTCGACCGCGCCGCAGTGCTGGATCAGGCGATCGGCGAGGGTCGACTTGCCGTGGTCGATGTGGGCGATGATGCAGAAGTTGCGGACCGACATGGGCAGTCCGCATCCTATTGCGCCGGCGTCCCGACCTTCCCGTCCCGCAAGTTGCTAGCGTCGCACCATGCCTGCACCGGATCCGGCTGACCAGATCACGATCCGCATAGTCGGCGCTCCCCTCGACCTGGGCCAGTCGCGCCGCGGCGTCGACCTGGGGCCGACGGCGTTGCGCTACGCCGGACTCAAATCGGAACTGACGCGACTCGGCTACCGGGTCGAGGACCGCGGCAACATCGAGACGGTCGAGCGCGACTCGCTGCCCGAAGAACCCGGCCTGGGCTTCCTCCGACCCGTTGTCGACGCCTGCGAACGCATCTACGAGGCCAGCCGTCTGGCAGTGGCCGAAGGCGCCTTGCCGCTGGTGCTGGGCGGCGACCACTCGATCGCCGTGGGAACGGTGGGAGGCGTCTCGCACGAGAATCGCACCGGCGTACTCTGGATCGATGCCCACGGCGACTTCAACACGCCCGACACGTCACCGACCGGCAACCTCCACGGCATGCCGCTCGCGGCCCTGTGCGGCCACGGCGCGCCCGATCTGGTCGATGCCGGCCGTACAGGCCCGAAGCTGCGGCCGGAAGACGTCGTGCTCTTCGGCGTCCGGGACCTCGATCCCGGCGAGCAGGCCCTGATCCAGGAGGCGGGCATCACTACCTACACGATGCGCCAGATCGACGAACGGGGCCTGGCGCCCGTCGCCCTCGAAGCTCTCGAACGTCTGGGCCATCTGGACCGGCTCCACGTGAGCCTCGACATGGACGCCATCGACCCCCGCGAGGCCCCGGGCGTAGGCACCCAGGCGCCCGGCGGCCTGAGCTACCGCGAAGGGCACCTGCTGATGGAACTGATCGCCGAACACGGCGGTCCGGGCTCCGTCGACGTCGTCGAAGTCAACCCCATTCTCGACACCCGGAATCAGACCGCGAAGCTCGCCCTCGGCCTGCTGAGTTCCCTCTTCGGGCGCAGCATCCTGTAGCGGTTGCAACGACCAGGAGACCCCTCATGACCGACGAACCCCGCCAGTACTGGCTGATGAAGAGCGAACCGGGCGAGTACTCGATCGACGACCTGGCACGCGACGGCAAGACGTACTGGGACGGCGTACGGAACTACCAGGCCCGCAACCTGATGCGGGACCGGATGCGGATCGGCGACGGGGTCCTCTACTACCACTCGAACGCGAAGCCGACCGCGGTCGTCGGCCTGGCGCGCGTGTGCAGCGAGTCGTACCCCGATCCGACCCAGTTCGACCCGGACGACGGGCACTACGACCCGAAGTCGGATCCGGAGAACCCGCGCTGGTACCTCGTCGACATCGAGTTCGAGCGCAGGTTCGACGAGGCCGTCACACTGGCCGAGTTGCGTCAGCGACCGGATCTGGAGGGCATGGCCCTGCTCCGCCGGGGCCAGCGGCTCTCCGTGCAGCCGGTCACGGCACGGGAGTGGGGGATTGTCTGCGAAATGGCGGGCCTCTCCGGCGCCTGGTAGCCGGAGGAACCCGGACTAGTCGACGCTCGCGACGCGGACGCTGCCGGAGCCCGTGTCGAGGACGACGCTCGCATCGCCGTCGCCGGCAATGAAGCGCATCTCGCCCCGCGACTTGTGCAGCGTCTTGGCGATCGGCACGTCGACGTCGATGCCGCCACTGCCGATGTCGATGTCGAAGCGGGCCGACAGATCGTCCGGAACCAGCATGACGATGCCGCCGGAGCCGGTGTCGATCTCGAACCTGCCATCGCCCATTCGCTCCAGTGCCAGGTGGACCCTGCCGCTGCCCGTATCGATCACCGCGGAATCGGCGCCCGCGGACTCGACCCGCACGCTGCCACTCCCCGTGTCGATCATGAGCCTCCTGGTTTCCACGCCGTCCACTGTCACTCCGCCACTGCCGGTGTCGATTTCAACCGCCTCCGCCGATACCTCGGAGACGGCCACGGAGCCGCTGCCCGTGTCGATCGACAGCGCGGCGCCCTCGAAGCGGTCCAGGCTGGCCCCGCCGCTGCCCGTGTCCATGACCAGCCGGCCGCGAACGTCCTCCACGGTCAGCCCGCCACTGCCCACGTCGAGCTCGACCTGGCCGTCCAGTCCGGCCGCCTCCATCACGCCTGCCTTCACGTCGATCTCCAGGTCGGCCACGAGGTCCCGGACCTCCACGTCGCCGGCGCCGTGCTCGAGCGTGAGCGACGCACCCTCCGGCACGCGGATCGTCAGGTCGGCCCAGACCTCCATGCCGCTGCCGCTCCTCTGGACCCGGATTCGACGACCCGAGACGGCCCGCAGGATCTCGCCCAGCAGGCTGCTGGATCGACCCTCGCGGAACCAGAGCTGAGCCCGCCGGCGGCTGAACCCCGGATACACGAAGCGTCGCTCGTCGTCGACCGGGAAGACGACATCGAGTCGGGCGCGGGAACCGCGCTCCTGCTCGATCTCGATGTTGCGCCGCACGCCGTCGGCGCCGCGCACGGAGACGTCGACCTCGAACTCGTCGCCGGTTGCCTGCCCGATCGTCACCTTGCCGATCAGGTTGGTGACCTCCAGCGAACGGGCGTCAAAGCGGTGGCTCTCGTCGAACTCGGCGAAAGCCGGCGCCGAAAGTGCGGTCGCCGCGACCAGCGCGGCGAGCGCCAGGCCGCAACGAGCGCCCGGAGCGTTGGAATCCGGAGCGGGGATCGAAGGCTGGTTGGTCATCGCGTTCTCCCTCGTTCGGGGCAGGGCTTCCGTCGCGGCCGGGAAGGACCGGGAACTGCCGCCCTTACCGCCATACAACGCAGGCAGGAGGCGGTGAGTTTCACCGCCGCCTGCTGCTAGGGTTCGCCGCAACGAAAGACGCCGGCGGAGGGGCGTTCGGGATCGATGGCCAGCTACAACATGAACCAGGTCCGCACTGGACTCAAGGTGCTCGAAAACGGCGAGCCGAACGTGATCATCTCGTGCGACTTCATCAAGCCCGGCAAGGGGCAGGCGTTCACCCGGGTCAAGATGCGCAACCTCCTGAACGGACGGGTCAACGAGAAGACCTACAAACCGGGCGACCTGCTCGAAGGCGCCGACGTCATCGAGACCTCGATGCAGTACCTCTACGCCGACGGCGAGCACTGGTTCTTCATGAACCCGGACACCTACGACCAGGTCGAGGCCGACGCCGCGGCCCTGGGCGGCGCCGAGCAGTGGATCAAGGAGGAGGACGTCTGCAACGTGACGCTCTGGAACGGCCATCCGATCCTCGTCGCGGCGCCGAACTTCGTGACTCGTGAGGTGGTGGAAACGGACCCTGGACTCAAGGGCGACACCTCCAGCGGCGGCAGCAAGCCGGCCAGGCTCGAGACCGGCGCGGTCGTCAAGGTGCCGCTCTTCATCCAGACGGGCGAGTCCATCCGGGTCGACACCCGCACCGGCGAGTACGTTTCCCGCGGCAAGACCTGAGGGGCGGACGGTGACGGGCGACGCCGCGGAGTGGCGGCCCACCGCCGGGCCGACCGCCCTGCAACGACGCGCGGCCATGCTCGCCAGGCTGCGCGCCTTCTTCGCCGAGCGGGAGGTGCTCGAGGTCGAAACCCCCCTGCTGTCCGCCGAGACCACCCTCGACCTGCACCTGGAGCCGCTGAGTTCCACCGTCGACGCCCCCGGCATCGCCGGCCGGCGGATGTACCTCCAGACTTCGCCGGAACTGGCCATGAAACGCCTGCTCGCCGCGGGTTCCGGCTCGATCTACCAGGTATGCAAGGCGTTCCGCGGCGGCGAGCGCGGGCGCTGGCACAACCCCGAGTTCACGATCCTCGAGTGGTACCGCGTCGGATGGGACGTGCACCGGCTGATGAAGGAAGTCGCGGCCCTGATCGAGACCCTTCTCGCCGGTTCGCGCCGCCTGGAACCGGCGGCCTATGTCAGCTACGCCGATCTCATGCGGCGGCACGCAGGGATCGATCCGCACGAAGCCTCGACCCAGGCCCTGCGCCGGGCCGTCGCGGACGGCCCTTCTCCGGTCGACACCAGCGGCCTCGACCGGGACGACCTGCTGTCCCGGCTGTTCGGCGAACGGGTGGAGCCTGAGTTCGCGCCCGACCGCGTCACGGTCGTCTTCGACTACCCCGCCTCCCAGGCCGCGATGGCGCAATTGAACGCTTCCGACCCCAGCACCGCCGAGCGCTTCGAGGCCTACGTCGGGGACATCGAGCTCGCCAACGGCTACGGCGAACTCCGCGACGCGACCGAGCAGCGGCAACGCCTGGAACGCGACCTGGCGAGCCGCCGCGGAACCGGCCGGCCGCTACCGCCGACGCCGTCCCGGTTCCTGGCCGCGCTGGAATCGGGACTCCCGCCCTGCGCGGGAGTCGCCCTCGGCTTCGACCGGCTGCTCGGTCTCGAGCTTGGAGCAGGGAGCATCGACGAACTCATCCCGTTTCCGGTGGAACGAGCCTGACGGCGGCGGCGGGGCCGGGGGGCACGACTTCGAGGAGTTCGACCGCGGGTTGCCCATCGCAGAAGATCGTCGCGAGGCGGCCATGAACGCGCGACCCTTCGCGGTCCATCCGGTCGCCCAGGCCGAAGTGGCGCCTCATCTCGCCGTCCGGCTCGATCTCGAGCAGGCAGTGGGTGCTGATCCTCCGCAACCGGCTGTGGCGAATCAGCACGTGGCCGAGCGGAGTCGCTTCGCTGAGGATTTCGCGCCGGGCCGCTTCGGTCGTAAACCGGAAGTCGATGAGCACGATCCCGAACATCACGATGGCCGCCAGGCTCGATGACCGTCCTCGCCCAGGACCCGTAGCACGCCGCAGGAGGATTCGGCGCGCGTAGCGTCCGTCATACGCAACGCGATCCACGACATCGACGGCGACGGCGCCCCCGTGGTGGGCCTCCAGGGTCACGGTCATGTGATCTTCGTGATCCAGGAGAGCCCGCTGGGGCTGTGGCACGGCAGCCCGCGGTACGACCACGGCTTCCGGCGCCCGCCGGCCGAACAGGCCGTACAGGTCGCCGATGTCGTGCGGCTGCGCCAGGACCTCTTTCACGGCGGCGGACTCTACCCGTAGTCCCCGCGACTCTCACCCGGGGCCGCTGCCCTTCAGCGGCGCAACGACCTGTTCCGCCGTTTCCTGGCGACGCCGGCCTCGAGCAGAGCGGAACGTTCCACTTCTGGTTGGAGTACCGAGCGGCGCCAGCCTTCGATCTCCGCCGGCCAGACCCACATGCCGCGCTCGAGACTCCGCGCCGCCCAGGCCTCGAGCGTCCTCCTGGGCACGAGGAACTCGGCCGGAACGTCGAGATCGACGGCGACTCGCGCAACCAGTTTCCGAAGTCCCTCCGACAGGCTGCTCGAGGACCGCCTGCCGGAGCGTTCCAGACGTTCAGGGAGCCGATCCCCGGACAGCCCGCGGGCGCCCCGCACGAGATCGAGCAGTTTCGTCCCGTACCGCCCCGCCTGGCGCCGTCCAAGGCTCTTCACCGGGGCGAGGTCCTCCGGCGTGCGCGGCAGGCGTCGCGCCAGGTCGACCAGGGTCTCGTCCTTCAGCACGAAACCCCGGGGCACGTCCCGCCGCCGAGCACGCCGCTCCCGCCACGCGGACAGGGCCTCCAGGGCCGCCAGTTGACGCCTCGACATGCCCGGTCGCCGCAACCGGTTGTAGGACCACGCCGGATCCAGACGCGCCTCGGCGGTCTGCAACAGGCGGTCGAAGTCCTCCCCGGCCCAGCTTTCCCGGCCGAGTTCACGCAGCCTCGCCAGCAACCGCTCGTGCGCCGGCAGGAGGTAGGCCACGTCGAGACCGGCGTACCGCACCTGCTCGTCGCTGAGCGGACGCCGCAGCCAGTTCGACCGCTGCACGCCCTTCTCCAGCTCGACATCGAAGAGCCGAGAAACCAGACGAACGTAGCCCAGCGAACCTCCCAGTCCGCACAGCGTGGCCGCGACCTGACAGTCGAACAGGGGTTCTGGAGGGTGGCCGACGGCCTGATGGAGGATCTCCAGATCCTCACTCGGCGAGTGAAACACCTTCGTCACCCCCGGCGCCTGGACGACGGCGACCAGCGGTGCCCGAGCCCGAATCGAGACCATGTCGACCAGGTAGCAGCCCTCCGAATCCGCGACCTGAATCAGGCCGAGCCGGGCAAAGAACGTCCGCTCCCGCACGAACTCCGTGTCCAGGCCAACGGCCGGCTCGCGCAGCCACCGTTCGGCGAGATCGGCCAACCTGTCGTCGCGGTCCACGACCTCGGGGGTCGGCGGTGGAGGAAGTGTCATAGAACAGACGGGCGAACGACCGGAAGCGAGGCGGTTTCACCGGATGGTAACCCCAGGCCCGGAGGCTCTTGGGCGTGGGATGATCCCCGGCGTACAATCGGCTCGTCCCGACGAGAGAACCGGACAACGACCGATGGCCAACCAATCCGTACCGCTCGTCATCCTGGGAGGCAGCGACCGCAGGCCCGCCTACATGCCCCCTGGAGGACGCTCCAAGCACCCGCTCGCGGGCATCAAGGGCGTGGACGTGAAGATCGGCGGCAGGCCGCTGATCGAACTGGTCATCGAGCGGATACGCCAGGTCGAGGCCTTCGACCCGATCTACGTCGCCGGACCCGGTCACGCCTACCGGTCTTTGCCTGACGGGATCTCCGTCGACACCGACGGCGGTTTCGGCCGCAACATCCAGGTCGGCGTCGAGGCAGCCCGCCGGCGGCATGGCGACGGACCGCTGGCGATCGTCACCTGCGACATCGTTCCCGACCCTGCCGAGATGAAGACGGTGGTCCGCGACTTCTGGAGCCACAGCCCCCTGGATTTCTTCTTCCCGATGATCAAGGCGCCGCGAGACCCCGAACGGCTCGGCGAGTCCGGATGGAAGCCGCAGTACCACGTCAAGCCCGAGGGGGCTTCCGAGCCCGTCCCCGTGCTGCCCGGTCACCTGGCAATGTTCGACTCGGCGGCGCTTCGCTGGAAGTTCATCTACCGTTTGATGGACCTCGGCTACCGGACGCGCAACCGCCCCATCCTGTACCGCAACGCCTACATGGCGCGGCGCCTTCTGTGGATCATGCTGGTTCAGGACTTCATCCACCTCCTGAACCTTCGGCTTCCGACCTTTACCTGGGACACGTTGCTGTCGGGCACGCGCGCGGCGCGGCGCCTCAAGGAGAAGGTCATCCAGCAGTCCGAACTGGAACTGGCTCTGCGCCGGATGTTCATCAAGCGACGCCACCGGCGCAGGCATCCCGACCGCAAGGTCCGGATGCCGGTTGTCGACGCGATGTCCCTGGCCCGCGACATCGACACACAGGAAGAGGCGATCGCCTTCGGGGCCGTCTCGGCGTGACCGTCGCCGGACGACGCCTCCTCCTCACCACCGCGCTGGCAGCCGCGATCTGCGCGCCGCTGCCCGCGGCGGAGCCGCACTTCGTGCTGCTCTCGGTCGACACCCTGCGCGCGGACGCGCTTGGGGCCTACGGCGCCGAAGGCGCGACGACGCCGACGATCGACGCTCTCGCCGCCGGAGGCGTGCTGTTCGAGGACGCGCACACCACGATCGGCAAGACCGGTCCCGCCTTCGCCTCGATCTTCACCTCCCTCTACCCGCCAACGCACGGCTCGCGGCGAAACGCACAGCGAATGCGAAGCGACATCCCCGTGCTTGCCGAGATTCTGGGCGAGGCCGGCTACGAGGCGGCCGCCTTCATTTCGAACTGGACCCTGCGGGCCGACCTGGTCGGCCTGGACCGGGGGTTCGACCACTACGACGAGGAGTTCACCGAGGCCCGCAACGCCGTCGGCGTGATGGAGCGCCACGCCGACGACGTCGCCAGAGCGGCCGAGCGATGGTTACGCCGGCGCGACAGCGACGAGGACCGGCGCGAGCGCCCTCTCTTCCTCTGGGTCCACTTCTCCGATCCACACAGCCCCTACCTGGAACGAAGGGGCTTCACGCCGCCGTCGCCGCCGCGCGAGCAGCGCGGCAACGGCTGGCAACGGCGCTGGCGCTACCAGTCGGAAGTGAACTACGTCGACCACTGGCTCGGCAGGCTGTCCGAGGCGATCGACGAGCTTCTCGCCGGCCCCCGGTACACCCTGTTTCTGAGCGACCATGGAGAGAGCATGGGCGAGCACGGCTACTGGGGGCACGGCAAGAACGTCCACTGGCCCAACGCGCGCATCCCGATGATTCTCGCGGGGCCGGGGATTCCCGAGGGCAGGCGGATCGAGGCGGCGGTCGGCGTCGTCGACATCCTGCCGACCGTGCTCGACCTGCTCGAACTCGAAGCCCCCGCGAGCGTCGCGGGACGGAGCCTCGTGCCGATCGGCGACGAGCCGGCCGGCGAGGCGCGGCCCCGCTACGTCATCGGCGACAAGCACAGCGCACTGTTCGCGAAGTCGCGCCGCAACGCGCCCTACGAGGACCCGCTGCAGATCAGCATGGAGGTCGACGGCGCCAAGGTCCTCCACGATTTCTCCAAGCGCACGACCGTCTACTTCGATCTCACCGTCGACCCGGAAGAGGAACGGCCGCTACAGGCGCCGCCGGTCGACCTGGTGCCGCCGCTCGGCCGCCGTCTCGTGAACTGGTACCGGGACCTGCCGAAGTACGAGGCGAGGAGCGGCCACGTCCTGAGCGAGGAGGACGTCCGTCAGTTGAAGAGCCTGGGCTACATCGACTAGTAGCCAGCGCCGCTAGTCGCCGGCGCTGACCAGAACGATGCAGTCCGCAAGCAACCGGGTCGCGGTCTCGATCTCGTCGAGACCCGGCAGCGTCGGCGCGATGCGGATGTTCCGGTCCTGCGGATCGACGCCGTACGGGAAGGTAGCCCCCGCGGGCGTCAGCTTGACCCCGGCCTGGCCGGCCATCTCGACCACCGCCCGCGCGCAGCCGGGCGTCGTGTCCAGGCTCACGAAGTAGCCGCCCCGGGGCCGGCTCCAGGTCGCGACGCCGAGGCCTTCCAGCGACTCCTCGAGAACGCGCAGCACGGTCTCGAACTTCGGCCGGATCAGCTCCGCGTGTCCTCGCATGTGCTCCCGGACACGCGCGACACTGCCGTCGAAGAAGCGGGCGTGAGCGAGCTGGTTCAGCTTGTTCGGGCCGATCGTCTGGAACGAGCGGAAACTCCGGATCCAGTCGCCGTTCCGTGGGCTCGCGGCTAGCGCGGCCAGACCGGCGCCGCCGAACGTGACCTTCGAGAACGAGGTGATGATCAACGGCCGGTCCTCGTGGCCGTGAGCGACGCAGCGGTCGTACAGGTTGGCGAGACGATCGGGCTCGCCCTCGAAAGCGTGCAAGGCGTAGGCGTCGTCCCAGATGACCCGGAAGTCCGCCGCCGCGGCCGGCATCGCGGCGATCGCCTCGACCACGTCGTCCGAATAGGTGACACCGGTCGGATTGCTGTAGCGAGGCACGCAGAACATCCCCTTGACGTTCCGGTCCGCGCCGGCAAGACGTGCGATCTCGTCGACGTCCGGGCCGTCGTCACCCATCCCGATCGGCAGCATCTCGATGCCATAGCGCTCCAGAACGGAGAAGTGACGGTCGTAGCCAGGACAGGGACAGAGGAACTTCACCGGCGTCGAGCGTCTCGGGCCGCCCCAGGGATCGCCGCCCGGCACGCCGACCAGCATCGCCTGCACGACCAGGTCGTGCATCCACTGCAGGCTCGCGTTGCCGCCGACGAAGACCAGGTCCGGATCGATCTCGAGGATCTCGGCGAAGATCGCCCGCATCTCCGGCAGGCCGCGCGGATCGCCGCCGTAGTTGCGGCAGTCGGTGCCGTCGCCGGCCGGGCTGTCCTCCCGTTCGACGGCAGCCAGGAGGCCGTGCGACCGGGCGAGCTGCTCCGGTGACGGCTTGCCCCGCGTCATGTCGAGGCCGAGACCGGCGGCGCAGGCCGCGTCGTAGCGGACTCGTGCCGCGTCGACGACGGCCGGATCGAGCGGAGGCACTCGTCTACAGCCCGGCCGCCGCTGCCGCGGTCCCGTCGTAGACGATGCGGTAGATCACGCCTCGCATGTCGTCCGACACGAGGAGCGACCCGTCGGCCCGCTCCATCACGTCGACCGGCCGGCCCCACGAGTCTTCTCCCTGCAGCCAACCCGTGGCGAACTCCTCGTACTCCGCGGCCCGACCGTCCCGGTCGACATGAACGACCATGACCCGGTAGCCGATCTTGTTGCTGCGGTTCCAGGAACCGTGCTCCGCGATGAAGATCTGCCCGTGGTACCGCTCAGGGAACGCGGCGCCCCGGTAGAAGCGCATGCCCACTGCCGCCACGTGCGGGTCGAGGTCGATGGCCGGCGGCACGAGTTCGTCGCAGGGACGCTGATCGCCGAACTCCGGGTCCGCGATGTCCTGGCCATGGCAGTACGGATAGCCGAAGTGCTGGCCGTCCTCCGTCAGCACGTTCAACTCGTCGGGCGGAACGTCGTCGCCCATCATGTCCCGTCCGTTGTCGGTGAACCAGAGTTCGCTCGTGCCCGGGCGCCAGTCGAAGCCGACCGTGTTCCGCACTCCGCGGGCGACGACCTCGTAGTCGCCCGTCTCGTCCAGCCGGAGGATCGTCGCGAAGGGATCCCCCTCGTCGCAGATGTTGCACGGAGCGCCCACCGGCACGTAGAGCAGCCCGTCGGGACCGAAGCGGATGAACTTCCAGCCGTGATGCGTCTCGTCCGGCAGGTTCGCGGTGACCACGACCGGTGCGGGCGGGGAGTCGAGCCGGCTCTCGATCCCTTCGAAACGAAGCACGCGGCTGATCTCGGCAACGTAGAGGTCGCCGTCGTGAAAGGCGACGCCGTTCGGCCAGTTCAGGTCGGAGCCGATGCGATAGCGGTCGTCGGCCTTGCCGTCCCCGTCCGCGTCCAGCACTGCGTGAACGACTCCGCCGCCCCTGCGTCCGGTGCCGACGAAGACGGTTCCGGACGGACTCTGGGCCAGCGAGCGAGCGTTGTCGAGTTCCGCGGCGAAGACGTCGATCGAGAAGCCGGCCGGCAGTTCGATCTCGTCCAGACGGAGTTCCTCGTCGTCGGCGAGAGCGCCGGCGCCAATCGCCGACAGGACGGCGAGGAAAACTGTCAGACAGGGCAGGGCGAAGCGGGTGTGGCGAGCGAAAGCGGACCGCGGCATGGCGGATTCTCCTTTGGTTCGGTGGCGTGAAGCTTAAGGGACGAACGGCGACGCGGCGCAAGCCCCGGCAAACGCCATGCCGTCGGTGATCGCCGGCGCCGGTTCACCCGCTTCGTTGCGATACTCGCTCTTCTCGCCGGTGACCGTGTCTCTCACCCGGATCAGGTAGCCGAGGTCCGTCGTCGAAGCGCCGTACACCCACACGTGGCCGTTCGTCGAACAGCCGTCCAGGACCTTGATCAGGATCTCCCAGTTGGCGGGTTCGAGGAACCAGAACATGCCGGCGTCCGGCGTCCCGTAGTCCGCCACGAAGGCGGGAGTCGGCTCTCCGCCCGCCGTCCACCAGTCCACCTTCACTTCGTAGCGACCGTCGCGCACGCAGAGCGTTTCGTCGCCTGGATCGCACGGACCGTCGTCACCGGGCGGTTCGGGTTCGGGATCAGGCGGCGGGTCGGGGTCGACCGCCGACTCGTAGGTGATCCGGTAGATCGCCCCCTGGTCGTCGTCGGACACCAGCAGGGAACCGTCCTCGCGCACCATCACGTCGACCGGCCGGCCCCACTCGTTCTGGCCCTGGAGCCAGCCGGTTGCGAACTCCTCGTACCCGGTCGACCGCCCGCTCCCGTCGAGACGGACCACCATGACCCGGTAGCCGATCTTCCGGCTGCGGTTCCACGACCCGTGCTCGGCGATGAAGATCTGGCCGCGATAGCGCTCCGGGAACATGGTTCCGGTATAGAAGCGCATGCCCAGCGCCGCCACGTGCGGACCGAGAGCCTGGACCGGCGGCCGGAACTCCGAGCAGGAGCGGCGGTCGCCGTACTCGGGGTCGGCGATGTTCCGGCCGTGGCAATAGGGATAACCGAAGTGCTGCCCGTTCGAAGTCAGAACGTTCAGTTCGTCCGGCGGAAGCTCGTCTCCCAGCCAGTCCCGGCCGTTGTCGGTGAACCACAGCCGGCGCGTCATCGGATGCCAGTCGAAGCCCACGGTGTTCCGGACGCCCCGCGCCACGACCTCGTACGTGCCGCTGCCGGCGTCCATCCGCAGGATCGAGTTGTACGGGTCGGCCTCGTCACAGATGTTGCAGGGAGCGCCGACAGGCACATAGAGCCGCCCGTCCGGACCGAAGCGGATGAACTTCCAGCCATGCGCCCTGTCGGTCGGAAGCCGGTTCGTGACCACGACCGGCCGCGGCGGCGAGTCCAGCCGGTTCTCGATGCCGTCGTACCGGAGGATCCGGCTGATCTCGGCCACGTAGAGACTTCCGTTGCGAAAGGCCACGCCGTTCGGCGAGTTCAGGCCCGACGCGATGCGATACCGCTCGTCCGCCTCGCCGTCGCCGTCCGCGTCGACCAGGGCGTGGACGACGCCGGCGTCGCGAGTGCCGACGAACACCGTGCCGCCCGGACTCTGCGCCAGCGAACGGGCGCCGGTCACGCCACTCGCGAAGATGCCGATCGAGAACCCGTCGGGCAACTCGATCTCGGACAGCCTCGACACCTGGGCCTCCGCGCCGCCAGGCCCGATCGCCAGAAAAGCCAGAACGGCCAGCAGGAAGGGCCGACAGTCGACCGGGAAACGGCTGGCCATCGCCGGTCAACCTACCAGAGCATCACGGCGACACCGGCCGCGATCACGGCCACCGTCAGCACCTTGCGCAGCGTGAGCGGCTCGGCGAAGAAGACGCGGCCGAGGACCAGCGCCAGCGAAGAGCCGATGCCCCGCTTCACCGTCTCGACGAAGCCGACCCAGGCGTGCTGAAGCGCCAGCAACTGGAGCCCCTGCGCCGCGGCGCCGAGGACGACGGCAGTCAGCAGAAGAACCCAGGTCCCGGCTCCCGCGCGCACGTCCGCCCGGGAGCGCACTCCCGGCGCCTCGCGCAGGCCGCGGAGCGCGAGCGTCAGCACGGACAGGCCAACGCCGAGGTGCAGGACCAGGCCGTGAAAGGCCGCGTTCGAGGCTTCGGTCGCGAGCTTGTCGAGCGGCAGCGCCGACGCCCAGAGGAAGGCGACCAGGATCATCCACCACGCGCCCGCGCTCAGTTTCCACGGCTGGCGACGCTCTCCGCTCCGCTCGCCCAACTGGAGCGCGAGAGCGCCGAACACGACCATCGCGATGCCGAGCCACTCGCGGGCGCCCGGCAGCTCGCCCAGCAGCGGGATCGCGAGCAGCGACGTGAAGACCGGCGTCAGCGAGAGCAGGGGAATCACCGCGCTCAGCCCGGAGAGACGCACGGAGCGCAGGAAGCCGTAGTTCGCGCCCAGATTGCACACGACGGAGGCGACACCCGGCCACACGTACGCGGCACTCACGGCAGCGGGCGGCTGCAGTGCCACCCACACGCCGTAGAGAGGCACGGCGCCGAGCGCCAGGACCATGACCAGGAAGGCGTCGCTCAGACGACCGGTGAGCTTCTTGCGCAGAAGGTCGAACAGCGAGAAGCAGAGCGTTGCGCCGACCACCAGCACGATGCCGAGCAGTGAAACCATGCGCCAGGGTCAGTCTAGGACCAAGCGCAGCGGAGCGCTACAATCCCGGCGCCCGTGACTCCGCCCGAATCATCTCCCGGCCCCACGTCGAAGGGACTGCTCGCCGGAAAGCGCGGCCTCGTCGTCGGGGTCGCGAACAAACGCTCCCTGGCCTGGGGCATCGCCCGGCGAGCGCACGAGGAGGGCGCCGATCTCGCGTTCACATTCCAGGGCGACGCCCTGGAACGGCGGGTACGGCCCCTCGCCGAGAGCGTGGGCTCCACCATCATCGAACCGCTCGACGTCACCGACGACGACCAGATCGACGCGGTCTTCGCCGGACTCGGCGAACGCTGGGGGCGACTGGACTTCCTCGTCCACTCCGTTGCGTTCGCCAACCGGGAGGATCTTCTCGGCCGCACGGTCGACACCTCGCGCGCCGGCTTTGCCACCGCTCTCGACATCAGTTGCTATTCGCTGATCGCTCTCGCCCGCGCCGCCGAGCCGCTGATGACAGAGGGCGGCAGCATCATCGCGATGACCTACTACGGGGCCAGCAAGGCGACCCCCAACTACAACGTGATGGGCATCGCCAAGGCGGCGCTCGAAGCCTCCATCCGCTACCTCGCGGTCGACCTGGGGCCGAAGAACATCCGCGTTCACGGCATCTCCGCCGGCCCGGTCAGGACCCTGGCCGCTTCCGGCGTCTCGGGGATGCGCGGCATGCTGAAGGTGATGCCGGAACGGGCTCCGCTGGGCCGCAACATCACCGTCGACGATGTCGGCGCCACCGCCGCCTACCTGCTGTCCGACCTGAGCGCCGGAACGACCGGCGGCATCCACTTCGTGGACGCCGGGTTCAACATCACCGCGATGCGCCACCCGGACCGGAACACGGCGAGCAGCTAGGGGGCCACGGCTCACTCGAAACCCTGTCCGCTCCGGTTCCGTAAACCGGGGACAGGGGCAGGGCGGCCCGCTCCTCCTCGTGTGGACGTCGACTGACTACCTCCCCAGTGGACCGATACCGGCCGCTCCGCCCCTGTTTCCAAAAGTACGGCGCGGGCCTGGTCTTCGCGTTCCGGGACGGCGCTGATCAGGAAGTGCCCGCAAGCTCCGCCGAAGCGCGGCGCGCCGCCGCCGCCAGCAGCGCCCCGCCGACGAAGATCGCCTCTTCGGCAGGCGCGAAGTACGGCGTGTGGGCGCCGACTACCGGGTCGCCGGGCAGCCGGGCGCCGACCCGGATGAAGCAGCCCGGGATTCGCTCCAGGTAGAAGGCGAAGTCCTCGCCGCCCATGTTCGCGGCAGGCAGCGGCCTGATCGCATCCGCGCCGATCACCGGAACCGCGGCGTCCCTGGCCCAGCCCGCGGCACGCTCGTCATTGAGCACGGCCGGCGTTCCCTGGAGCATCCGTACCTCGGCCTCGAGCCGGCAGGCCGCGCCGACGGACTCCGCAACGTGCCGCACCTCCTCCGCCAGCAGTTTCCGGATGGCCGGGTCGAGCGACCGCATGGTGCCCTTGAGCACGGCACGGTCGGGGATCACGTTGTGCGCCGTGCCCGCCTCGACGGCGCCGACGGTGACCACCGCGGGCTGGTCGGGCGGCACGCGCCGGGAGACGACCGTCTGCAGGGCGGAAACGACCTGGGCCAGGCCTGTGATCGGATCGAGGCCCTGGTGGGGCCTTGCACCGTGCGCCCCCTTGCCCCGAAGCTCGACCTCGAAGCGGTCGGCGGCGGCGCCCACGGCGCCGGGCTGGATCATCGCCTGCCCGACCTCGAAGGTCAGGTCGACATGGGCACCGAAGATCGCCCCGACCTCGTCCAGCACGCCGGTCGCCAGGACCGCCGCCGCGCCCTCGCCGCTCTCCTCCGCCGGCTGCAGCACGAGCAGAACGTCGCCTGCCGCCGGTTCGGCCTGGAGCAGGCGCGCCGCGGCGACCGCCCAGGAGGCATGGACGTCGTGGCCGCAGGCGTGCATCACGCCCTCGTTGCGGGACGCGAACGGCAAACCGGTGTCTTCCTGGATCGGCAGCGCATCGATGTCGCCGCGCACCGCGACCAGCGGCGCCTTCCGGTCGCGACCCGGTATCCGTCCGACCACACCGGTGCCGGCCACGCGGGCTACGCCCTCGACGCCGAGTTCGTCCAGCGTCCGCTGAAGACGGGAACACGTACGCTCCTCCTGGAGCGAGAGTTCGGGATCGGCGTGGAGCGCGCGCCGGAGACCGACAAGTTCGGAAACCGCACCGGCGCCGTAGAGCCCGGAAACAGCCTCAGGCAGCCGGAGAGACGCGGACGGATGGCCGCTCATTCCGGCAGCGCGAAGGGCGGGACGTGCGGGTCGCTCATGCCCACGCCGCAGCCGATGTGCGAGCCGATCGGCGAACCGTCCGGCGCCCGTAGCGGCGCCGGCAGTTCCACCGCGCCCGGATCCTCCAGAAAACGATCGATCAGCCAGGCCCCATGGGTCCGGTGCGCCCGCTCCGCGGGCTCGTCGGTCCCGCCCGGATTCTTCTCCAGCCACTCGCCGAGAACAGACAGTTCGGACCGGGCCTCGGCTCGCACCTGGAACGAACCCGACCGCGCCGGCGCCACCGGCCAGTCGAAGTTCGGCGGCATGCTGACGGGGACGCCCGCAGCCAGCGCCATCAGCCGCCGCAGGGCGGCGAAGTCGACCGCCCTGCCGACTTCACCGGCAAGGCCCGGCGATGCGTCGGCACGCCAGGTCGCGGCCAGCACCCGATCGATCACGTCGCCAAGGGCCGGCTGCTCCACCGCCCGCGCGTGGTGGTCGACAAGCCGGGCCGCCCGCTCGCCATCGAAGACCATGGCGAAGGTCAGATCGGCCGCCATCTCGGCCGCTGCCACCGGATCGAATGTCAGACCGGCGCGCGATGGCAGGTGCTCCCGGCCCCGGCTCCGGCCCGGGGGCGGCGGTGGAATGAGGTCGAGTATCCGCTGGGGCAGCGTCAGTTCATCCGGGTCGACCGTCTGGAGCAAAGCGTCGAGCGCGTCGAGCTGCATCGCCGGCGGCAGCAGGGCCACCGGCGTCTGGCCGTCTCCCCGCACGGCGTAGCTGTAGTCGACGCCGCCGACGATCTTCGCCGCCGCCTCGATCTGGTAGCGGTGCAGCAGGTAGAGAGGCGTCAGCACATCCTCCAGCTCCGACATGGGCGCGCCGACGCGAATGCTCCGCTCGGAGAACCGCTCGAGCGCGGCCCGCCGAACGGACAACAGGCGGCGCAGTTCCTCCGCCGCGGAACGGCCGTTGTCCCAGAGGTGAGCCAGGGGATGGGCGCCGCCCACCGGCCGCGCGTCCTCGTCGCCGATGTAGTGGAGGCCGGCGTCGATCGTCCCCTGCAGGATGGCGTCGAGCTCCGCCGTCTCGTCGGCGCCGTCCGGGAACTCGGCGTAGCCGTAGAGAACCGCCCGCTTGTCCCATTCGCCGACGCCGACGTCGTAGGCGGCACTCAGGTCGATCGTGCCGTCCTCGCCCAGGGTGGCCAGCGGATGCGGATAGTCCATGACGGACTCGCGGCCATCCGGTCCATCGACGCTGGAGGCGAAGTTGTGCGCCAGGCCGATCGTGTGGCCGACTTCGTGGGCCGAAAGCTGGCGTAGCCGGGCAAGCGCCATTTCGGTCAGCACCTCGGTGGACGAGTCCCCGTCCTCGTAGGGCGACAACAGACCCTGGGCAATCAGGAAGTCCTGCCGCACCCGCAGGGAACCGAGCGTCACGACGCCCTTCAGGATCTCCCCGGTGCGCGGGTCAGTGACCGATCCTCCGTAGGACCATCCGCGAGTCGAGCGGTGAACCCACTGGATCACGTTGTAGCGGATATCGAGCAGGTCGGCGCCCTCGGGCAGCAGTTCAACCCGGAACGCGTCGATGTAGCCAGCCGCCTCGAACGCCTCGTTCCACCAGCGGGCGCCGTCGAGCAACGCGGAGCGAATCGGCTCCGGCGCGCCCCGGTCCAGGTAGTAGACGATCGGTTCGACCGGTTCGCTCCGCTCGGCCCCCGGGTTGCGCTTCTCGAGCCGGTGACGGTCGATGAAGCTGGTCTCGAGCGGCTGGTCGATCGGAGTCGCGTAGTCGAAGTAACCCGTCGTGTTGAAGCCGGATCTCGGATCCGCGCGGCGCGGCTTGTAACCGGGCTCCGGGAGCGCAACGAAGGAGTGGCGGAGCCGCACCGTGACCGCCTCCGGCGAGGGCGCGACCTCTCGCAGCCAGGCACCCGGACCACGGTCGGCAGACCGTAGAGTGAAGGTGAGAGTCCCCTCGAGTTCCGAGTTGCGGGGAAACGCGGCGACGCCGGAGCGGTGAATCGCCGAGCGCGAGGCGTCCAGTTGGTAGCTCCCCTGCCCGCGCTGCTGGAGCCGCGGCACGACGCCGTGCGCGTCCCGAAGCACGAAGTCCGTCGCATCCACCAGGACGGCGCCGTCCGCGTCCTCGGCAGCGACCTCGAACCCCCAGAGCACCGAGCGGGCGAAGGCGTCCGCGACCGCGCGCTGCTCGTCCGGGTTGTCGCTCAGCGCCCGGTAGCGGGTGTTCTGCTGGACCAGAAGCACCTTCGGCCCGATGCGCTCGAACCGCACGAGGCGGGTCCGCCCGACCTGCCCGCGGTCCAGGCCGATGTCGTTCGACCCGACACCCGCAACGAGCGACTCGATGTAGAGCAGTTCGCTGTCGAACGCCTCGACGCGCAAGTAGAGGTTGCCGCTCCGGCCGTCCCAGTACAGGTCCAGGAAGCCGGGCAGGTGCTCGAAGTCGCCAGTCGCTTCCCGGATGGATCGGATTTCCGAGATCGACCGGGCCTCCTCCGGCTTCTCCCCGGCATCCTGCGCCTGAAGGCCCTGAATCGAGAGGACCGACGCCAGGCCTCCGATCGCGATCTTGGCCCGGCTCGACGACCAGGCCCGGATCACGAAGCCGCCCGCACCGGCACCGGCTCGGTCTTTTCGATCAGCGCCGTCAGCAACTCGCGGTCCTGTGCCGCCAGTTCGCGGACCCGTTCCCGGTTCACCTCCGCGACGATGATCTCGCCGACCTCGGTGTTCGCGTCCTCGAAGATGCCCAGTTCGATCATGCGCCGGGTCTGGTGCTGGTTGTCGTCCGTCGGACTGACGTAGTGCACCCACACGGCGCCGTAGCGATGGATCAGGAACACATGCATCAGGGCCATCAGGCGACGTCGCCTCAGGTCGGTGTCGAAGGTGTTCTGGTCCCGCACCGAGAGGATCATCCGTTCGCGCCGGTCACGAATGGGCGCGAACACGACGTTCGCCGCCTTCGATTCCTCGCGTCCGTTCTGCGCCAGAACGTTGAGCTCGAGCAGCTCGGAGCCGGCGACATGCGGCCGGAGTTCCACACGCATGCGCTCGTCGACGTCGTACTTGCCCCGCCAGAGATCGAGCCACTCTTCGAGCAAGCGGGGCGGCACCTCGGTCTGCGCCAGGTGCTGAACATGGGTCGACCCCTTGCCCATCGCCTTGGTCGTCGCCGTATGCCCGGTTGCGGCCGCAAGCCCGCCGTCGAGGCGGGCGCCGCCGACGTGGGCCTGCGGCGTGCGGTACGGCGATCCCACCAGGCGCAGCTTCCGCTGCAGCCGGGCCAGGGCCAGCATGCCGTCCTCGCGCAGGGCGGTGGCGAAGTCCTCGGCCGCCAGACCGTCGACCTGGTGACCGCCGTAGGTGATGAAGTTGAACACGTAGCCGAGCTTGCCCAGCTCCTCGGGGAACTGCTTCATCTCCTCATCGGACATGCCGGTCGTGTCCCAGTTGAAGGAGGGCGACAGGTTGTAGGCGAGCAACTGATCCGGATACACGGCATGGATCGCCTCGGCGAACCGCCGGGCATCGGCCAGGTTGGCCGTCGCCGTCTCCATCCAGATCAGGTCGGCGTAGGGAGCGGCATGCAGCGAACGGGAAATCGCGTACTCGATGCCGCCCTGAATCTGGTAGTAGCCCTCGGGCGTCCGGGCGATCTCGGCGTTCCAGACCAGGTTGATGCCCATCTTGCGCGCCCGGGCCGCCGCCTCTTCGACCGACACGGAGTGGGCGAACTCCAGCCACTCCTCCACCGAGAGCTCGAAGACCGCGCCCTCCTCTTCCCGGAACGCGATCACCTCCGCCACCGCCTGCGGGTAGGTCTTAAGCCCCGCCTCCGACTGCCAGGCGTCGAGGAAGGAGACCATCGTCTCGTCGAGCACGGCCTCGACAGCCGTGCCGCCGTTCGCGGCCATCTTCCCGTAGGCCGATTCGAGCTGCCCGTAGACGCCGGCGCCTTCGAGCCAGACATCGGCGCGGTGGTAGGCGGCTTCCGATACTTCGTACAGCTCGTGGCCGCGGACGCCCTCCGCGCCGAGAGCGTTCAGCCGCCGCAGAATCGCCAGGGTCGCCGTCTTGCAGCTCGGCAGATCGAGGTTCGTGGCCCCCAGGATGAAAGCCTGGTCGCGCTCGTCGCCGTTGCCGTCGAGGAAGGTCGCGGCCTCCGAGTCGGTGCGGGCGACGATGAGTCCGGGCACCGCCATCACGTCCAACTGGAAGCGGGCGGAATTCAGACGCTTGTTCTGTTCGTCCTGGGGCACGAGGACCTTGCCCGCCTGGTGCCCGCACTTCTTCACTCCGGGCTTCTGGTCCTCGATGTGGTAGCCCGGCACGCCCACCTCGACGAAACGGCGAATCAGGTTGCGCACATGCTGCTCGCCCCCGTGGCCCGTGTCCGCGTCGGCGATGATGAACGGCCGGTAGTCGAAAGCAGGGTTCGCTCGCTGCTCGGCTTCACTCATCCGCGAGCGGGTGAAGGCCTGGTTCTTGTCGGCCGTCAGCAGGGCGCGCACGATCGGCGCCGCCTCGTCCGGCACCTGGCTCAGGGGATAGCTGGCGAGATCCGGTCCCGGATCCTCGGTGATCGAACCCTTGGCCGAGGTCGCCCAGCCGCCGAGGTAGATGCCCTCGATCCCCCGCCGCTTCATCGCCACCGCCTGGCCAGGTGAGTAGGGGCCGAAGCTCGTGATCGACTTCTTCTCGTCGAACAGCTCCCGCAGGCGCGTGTGGAAGGCCGCCGCGGCGTCCCGCGCCACCGTGTAGTCCTGCGGAATCGTGCCCCGCTGCGACGCCACTTCGCGCGCGGTGTGGAGCCGCCTGATGCCCTCGAAGCGATCATCGCCCATGAACGCCGCCGCGGCTTCGGTCTGCCGCTCCAGTGCCTCGTTGCCTGTCTCGCCGCTAACCATCGCCGTCATCTCCGTCAGCTTCTCTGTGGACGCCCTGGAAAGGCCCGGAAGAGACTAACCGTAACACCGGAAGGGCGCCTCCGGCCACGTCGTCGCGGCCGCCGCAGAAGGGCCGTCTTCTCCTGCTACCCTCCACGCCCATGAGCCTGCCAGCGATGCGTCCCAAGCACAGTCCCCAACGCGGCGGCGACGTCCTGCTCGATGCCCTCACCGAGTACGACATTCCGTTCCTGTTCGGCAACCCCGGCACCACGGAGAGTCCGCTGATGGACCGGCTCGCGGACCACCCGGACCTGCGCTACGTCCTCGCCCTGCACGAGTCCGTCGCGCTTGGCGCCGCGCACTACTACGCCCAGTCGACCGGCGTCACCGGAGTCGTCAACCTGCACGTGGCGCCGGGACTCGGCAACGCCCTCGGCATGCTCTACAACGCCTGGGAGGCGAACACGCCGATGGTGATCACGGCCGGCCAGCAGGACACGCGCTCGCGGCTCCGCGAGCCCCTGCTCGGACATGACCTGGTGGCGATGGCGGAGCCCCTGGTCAAGTGGAGCGTCCAGGTCGAGCGTGCCGACGAGTTCGCGCCCATCCTCCACCGGGCCTTCAAGGTGGCGCACGATCCGCCTGCCGGACCGGTGTTCGTCGCCCTGCCGCTGAACGTCCTGGAGGAAGAGACCGCGGAACCGGTACGGCCGCTCGGCGACCTCTACCGGGCGCCGCAGCCGGAAGCGGCGGCGGTCGCCCGCATGGCCGGCGCGCTGAGAGAGGCGCGCCAACCGGCGATCGTGATCGGAGACGGGGTGGCCCGAAGCGGAGGGCAGCAGGAACTCGTGGCCCTGGCCGAGTTCGTCGGCGCCGGGGTCTACCCGGAAGGGCTGATGCAGCTCCTGAACTTCCCCCAGAGCCACCCCTGCTTCCGGCCGCGCATGCCGCTCAACCACGCCGGCATCCAGCACGCACTCGGCGGCGCGGACGTCGTCCTGCTGGTCGGCGGATCCTTCTTCGAGGAGGTCTGGTTCGATCCGGACTCGCCGTTCGGCGCGGACACGACCGTGCTGCAGATCGAGGACGCGCCGGGCCGCCTCGCCTTCAACTTCGCGGTCGAAGTGGGCATGCTCGCCGACCCCCGCGCCGGGCTCGCGGCCCTGCGGGCAGCGCTCGAAGAGTCCGCCGACCCGAGCTTCCGGGCCGCCGCCGCGGAGCGGATGGACAGGCTGCGAGCCGCCAGCGACGGCGCCCGAGCCGCGCGCCAGAAGCGGCTGGCCGCCCACTTCGACGACGCGCCCATGTCGCCGGCGCGCCTCATGTCCGAAGTCGCCAAAGCGCTGCCCGACGACGCCGTGATCGTCAACGAGTCGATCACCGCGGGCGGCGATCTCCTCGGCTTCCTGCCCGTCGACGATCCCGACCGCTACTGCGGCACCCGCGGCGGCGGCATCGGCCAGGGGCTGGTCGGCGGCATCGGCGCTTCCCTCGCCCACCCCGAGCGGCCGGTCATCGTCTTCTCGGGCGACGGTTCGGCGATGTACTCGATCCAGGCGCTCTGGACCGCCGCTCACTACGACATGCCGATCGTCTTCCTGATCCTGCACAACCGCGAGTACAAGATCCTGAAGATCAACATGGACATCTACCGCGAACGCTTCGGCATTCCGGCGGATCGGCCCTACCCCCACATGAACCTGACGGAGCCGGAACTCGACTTCGTCGAGATGGCCGCGGGAATGGGCGTTCCGGGAAGGAAAGTCGAGGATCCGGCGGAGGTAGAGGGGGCGCTGCGGGAGGCCTTCGCGACCGGCGGCCCCTACGTGCTCGACGTGATCATCGGCGGCCGAATCTGAAGCTCCAGCGCACCGCAACCCCACCCAAACGATGATGTATGCTCCTGAGCGCACAAGCTGACGACAGCCCGCCTCAGGCACACCGGCATGACTCCCCCAACGGAGGTTGGAGACCATGGATGAGTTGAGAGAAGACACCTTCCTGCAGGACGACCTGCTCGAGGAACTTCCGCAGGAAGACCAGCAACTGGAGGAGGACGGCGACGGTTCCGGCCCCTCGAACGTCACCCGACGGACCTTCATCCAGGGTTCGGTCGCCACCGGCGCCGCCGTCTCGATGGCGGGGGGCAATCTGCTCCAGCCCGATGTGCTGCGCGCCGCCACCGAACCCGTGGCCCGCACGATCGACCTCCGGGTGAACGGCGAGACCCACGAACTCGAAGTCGAGCCGATGGACACGCTTGCCATGGTGCTGCGCTACAAGCTGGACCTCACCGGCACCAAGCTGGGCTGCGACCGCGCAGAGTGCGGCGCCTGCACCGTGCTGATCGACGACGTTCCCCACTACGGCTGCTCGATCCTGGTGCACCAGGTGCGCGGCCGCGAGGTGACGACGGTCGAAGGGCTCGAGCAGGACGGCGTGCTCCACCCGGTCCAGCAGGCGGTGCTCGACGAGATGGGCTTCCAGTGCGCCTTCTGCGCCCCGGGCTTCATCATGAGCATGGCCGCCCTGGTCAAGGCCAACCCGAACGCGACCCGCGCGGACGCCCAGAAGTGGCTTGCCGGCCACATCTGCCGCTGCGGCGACTACAACAAGATCCTGAACACCGCCGAACGCGCGCTCGAGAACGCACGCGCCACCCTGAGCTGAGGAACAAAGTATGGCCAAGACACTCGTAGGCACCGACTACGTTCCACCCGATCTGATCGAGAAGATCACCGGACGCGCCAAGTACGCGGAGGACTGGCGCGCCGAGGGCATGCTGTTCGCCAAGCAGTTGCTCTCGCCGATGCCCCACGCGCGGGTGCGGAACATCGACGCCTCCGCGGCGCTGGAGATGGACGGCGTCGAGGCGGTTCTCACCGCGGACGACCTCGCCGAGTACATGGGGGAAGCGGGTCCGCTGGATGAGCGTTCCCTGACGAACCATCCGAAGTACGAGGGCGAGCCCGTGCTCGCCGTCGCCGCCACGAGCGAGAAGATCGCCGCCGACGCGATCGAGAAGATCAAGGTCGACTTCGAGCCGCTCCCGTTCGCGCTCGACCCGCTGGATTCGATCGCTCCGGGAGGCGCCGATTCGCTGCCGGACGGCAACAGCATCGTCCGCGAGCGCACCGACACGGGGGTCGAGACCGTTGTCAGGCGCGTCGAGTGGACGGCCGAAGACCTCGCCACGGCGAGGGGTTCCGATGGCGAGAAGGGCCGGATGCCCGAAGGCGTGTTCCAGGACGAGTGGACGAACGGCGACCTCGAGAAGGGCTTCGCCGACGCCGACTACATCATCGACGAGCCGCTCTTCTTCCAGTCGGTCACCCATCATCCGATGGAGCCGCGGAGCTGCATGGCCCACTGGGATGGCGAGACCTGCCACCTCTACCCCTCGACCCAGAGCGTCGCCTTCACGCTGCTCGCGGGACAGGGCACGGTCGGCGTGCCGCCGCAGAACCTGGTTGTCCACGCCGAGTACACCGGCGGCGGTTTCGGCAGCAAGATCGTCGGCACCAGCAACATGGCGGTGCCGGTCTACCTGGCCAAGAAGACCGGGAAGCCGGTCATGCACCGGGTCACCCGTTACGAGGAGAACTACATCGGCCGGGCCCGGCCGGGCTTCCAGGGTTGGGCGAAGATCGGCTTCAAGAAAAACGGCCGCATCTCCGCCTTCGACTGGGCGGTGATCCAGGACAACGGCCCGTACGGCCGCCAGAGCGACATGGGCACCTCGGGCAACATGGTGTCCCTCACCTACCAGCCCGAGAGCATGCGCCACCGCGGCCTCTCCATCGCGACGAACACCCCCCCGCGGGCGCCGCAGCGGGCGCCGGGCGGCGTGCAGATGTCGGCCATGGTCGAGCCCCTGCTCGACCGCGCCGCCGACCACCTGGGAATCGACCGCCTGACCATCCGCCAGATCAACATCGCGAAGAACGGCGCCAAGTTCGGCGACGGGGAAGGTCGCAACGTGACCACCGCCTACGTCACCGAAGCCTGGGACCGGCTGGCCGAGATGGTCGACTGGGAAGACGCCAAGGCGCGCAGCGGACAGATGAACGGCTCGAAGGTCACCGGCGTCGGCCTCGCGAGTTCGACCTACACCGCCGGTTCGAGCGGCTTCGACGGACTGATGCTGATCACGCCGGAAGGCCGGCTCGAAATCCACACCGGGATCGGCAACCTGGGCACCCACTCCTACTCCGACACCGCGCGGGTCGCGGCCGACCTGCTCGACGTGCCGTGGGAGAAGGTGGACATGGTGTGGGGCGACACCGGCAAGGGCGTGCCCCATACCTGCGTGCAGGCGGGCAGCCAGACCACGCACGCGATCACGCGCGCCACCCACGCCGCCGCCACCGAAATGCAGACGAAGCTCCAGGAGATCGCGGCCCAGGTCCATGGCGGCTCGGCCTCCCAGTACGTCGTCGCCGGTGAGCGCGTCTACCGCCGCGGCAACCGCGCGGCAGGCCTGAGCCTGGCCCAGGCCGCCGAGAGGGCGATCGAGATGGGCGGCCGCTACGACGGCACCGAACTGAACGAAGGACTGAGTCCGATCACGCTCGGCGGCGCCGCCGTCCTCAAGGGCCGCGGCCTGCTGGCCGCCGCCAAGGACAACTACGGTCGCGCCGGCGACGTCTACTCCTGGGTCGTCGCCTACGCCGAGATCGAGCTCGACAAGGAAACCGGCGTCATCGAACTGACCGACTACAAGGCGGTCACCGACTGCGGAACCGTCCTCAACCCGCGGAGCCTCGGTGGCCAGCTTCACGGCGGCGCCGTACAGGGCTTCGGCTGTGCGGTCGGCCAGAAGTGGGTCTACGACCCGCAGTGGGGCATTCCCTTCGCGAACCGCTTCTACACCGCCCGGCCGGCGACGATCCTCGACGTACCGCTCGAGATGGAGTGGGACGCGGTGAACATGCCGGACCCGAACAACCCCGTGGGCTCCAAGGGCATCGGCGAACCGCCGATGGGCGCCGGCTGCGCTTCCCTGCTCTGCGCCATCCAGGACGCACTGGGGCAGGACACGGTGGCCTACCTGCCGCTCATGACCGACCACATCATCAACCAGCTCGAGGGCCGCGAACAGGACAGCGAGTTCCTGGCCGCGCACACCTGATCTGTTCGTGACCGCTTAGATCAGATCAGCACGATACTCCCCAGAAGGAGGAAACCACCGCATGGCCGTCATCCACGACATGATCCCCGACTTCGAGCTGTACCAGCCCGAGAGCCTGGACGGCGCCCTCGAAGTCCTCGACCGTCACCGCGACACGGCCTGGGTGCTGGCCGGCGGGATGGACACCTTCGACTGGTTCAAGGACCGCGTGAAGCGGCCCGAAGCGGTCGTCGACCTCGGCGCGATCCCGGAGCTGTCCGGGATCAGCGAGACCGACGGCGGCATCGAGATCGGCGCCATGACGCCGCTCACCGAGGTGGTCGAGAACGAGCTGGTCCGCGAGCGCTACAGCATCCTCGCGGAAGCCGCCGAGACCGTCGCCACCCCACAGATCCGCAACCAGGGGACGCTGGGCGGCAATCTGGTGCAGGACACCCGCTGCTGGTACTACCGCGCCGGCTGGCCCTGCTACCGGGCGGGCGGCAACATCTGCTACGCCGACACGCCGGAGTCGATGAACCGCGAGCACTGCATCTTCGACGCTTCTCGGTGCGTCGCGGTCACGCCCTCGGACACCGCGCCGGCGCTGATCGCGCTGGACGCCGAGATGGTGATCCGCGGCCGCCGCGGCGAGCGCACGGTGGCCGCCGAGGACTTCTTCGTCGGCCCCGCGATCGACATCACCCGGATGACCGTCCTGCAGCCCAACGAGGTCCTGCAGTCCGTCCGCATCCCGGACACCTGGGCCGGCGCCGACTTCTACTTCGAGAAGGTCCGCGACCGGAACGCCTGGGACTTCCCCCTGGTCAACGTCGCCTCCGCGATGCGGGTCGAGGACGGGGTCGTCCAGGACTGCCGGCTCTCCGTCGGCGCCGTCTCCCCGGTGCCGCTCCGCATGGACCGCTGCGAGGAACTGCTCCGCGGCCAGAGGATCAGCGAGGACATCGCGACCCGGATCGCCGAACTGGGCGTCATCGGCGCCAAACCGCTACGTCACAACGGCTACAAGGTGCCCCTGATGAGAAACCTGATCCGCCGGGCCATCCGCGGACAGGCGCCGGTCTAGCACTCGATGGAAATCGTCCAACGCGCCACCAACCCCTGGGGACAGGACGTCCTCCTGGGGATCGACTGGAGTCTGTTCTGGATCGCGCTGATCGCGGGCGGCGTCTTCCTGATCCTGCACCTGGCGCTTCGCCGCCGCTGGATCGGCGAGGAGAAGAAGGCCGCGGCAAACGCACCCGATGATCCAGGCCTGCCGCAGAAGATCCAGCGGCACAGCCTGGCCTCCCGCCTGTTCCACGCGGTCATGGGGATCTCGATGATCCTCCTGCTGATCACCGGTTTCCTGCCCAAGGTCGGCCTGCAGTTCGCCTGGCTCGAGATCCACTGGATCACCGGCCTGATCCTGACCGCGTCGATCGTCTTCCACATCATCCACGCGACCTTCTTCCAGAGCCTGAAGAACGTATGGATCGGGCTCTCGGATCTCGGCGACATGATGCGCGAGATGCGCAAGGCCGTTACCGGCGGCGAGCCGCCCGCCAAGCCGGGCAAGTACCCGGCGGCGCAGAAGATGTTCCACCACGCGGCGACCCTGGCGGGCATGGCCGCGATCATCACCGGCATTCTGATGATGTGGCGCATCGAGCAGCCGCTCTGGGCCCAGGACGACTATGCGTTCTTCGGCGACGGCGGCTGGGGCTGGGTCTACGTCCTCCACGGCGTCGGCGGCGTCGTGCTGGTCACCCTGACCGTGGCCCACGTCTACTTCGCCATCCTGCCCGAGAAGCGCTGGATGACCTGGTCGATGATCCTCGGCTGGATCGACCGGAAGGACTACCTGAGGCACCACGACCCGGCCAAGTGGCCGGTCACCGGCGGCAAGTAGCCCGGGCCACGCGCGAAGGCCGCCAGCCGTTCAGTTCTCGATCTCCACTTCCACCGTGCGGCGCCGTTCCGTCCAGACGGTCCGCACCTGGTTGCCCCAGCGCAGGGTGTACTCGCCCTCGGGCAGGTTGGAGATGGTCTCGCCGACCGAGTAGGCCGTCGCGCCGCCGAACCAGATCCGGAGCGAGCCGAGATCCCAGCCGCCCGGACCGATGACCTGTACCGCCGCCGTCGATGGCTCGCCGGTCAGCACGATCGAAGACTCGGACTCGAAGGGGTCGAGCTCGATGCCGCGCTCCAGGGCGGGTTCGAGAGGCTGCCAGCCGGTCAGGACCCAGCGGCCGTCCACCTGGCAGGCTACGCGGACGCGGTCGGTGAGCGGCGGCGTCAGCTTCACCGTGGCCGATCCGCCGTCAACGCGGGCCACCTGCTGCGGGGACGCTTCCATCTCCACGAAACAGAAACCACTGCCGCCGCCCGGGAGCCGGATCACGAGCTCATCGTTCGATGGATCGTCGCGCAGCTCCAGTTGCACCGACTGGCGATCGTTGTAGTCGCGAAGCTCCACGTCGACCAGGTCGGAGCGGGAGTGCTGAAACCTCGCCCGCAACTGGTACGTGCCGGGCGCAAGATCCAAGATCTCGTAGCGCCCGTCGCGTCCCGTAACGACCGCCCGGCGGCCTGGAAAGATGTCGACCGTCGCGTGGGTCACGGGCTGTCCTTCTGGATCAACGACGATCCCATCGACGGACACGCCGCCAAGGTGAAAGTCGACCACGACTTCCTCGCCCGGAGCGTCCGGCACCGTTACTTCACGCCCCTGTTGCATTCCTCCATCCCCCGACCAGAGCGTCACGCGCCAGTCGCCCGGGAGCATCGACTCCAGCCTGTACCGCCCCTCGAGGTCGATGGTCGCTTTCAACTCGAGCTTGCCACTCACGACCCGGGTGTGTCTCATGGGACCGCCCAGCGTGCGCATAATGGCCTCTGGCTGCGGATTCTCCACCTTCGAGTGCCAGAGCAACTCCCCCTTTCCGGGCTGTCCCGCGAGGGTTACCCGGCCGGTCACGGTCACCGTGCTCCGATCGCACCTGATCACCTCGTCGCCCGTCCCGGCCTCCTCGCGTCGCTCGCACACCGGCACGCCCTCGTCCATGACCCGAACCCGCAGTGGCTCCTCGGGCACGGCCTCGAACACCGCCTCGCCCTCCACCAGCTTGCCCGTCATCGGGCCCAGGGGATCGTGCTCCTTGCCCGGCGCGAGTTCCACCGTGCCGGCGTCGACATCGGAACGCACGGTGATCCGGCGCCCGCGCGAGAGTTCGACGAAACCGGCATCGATCCACCCGATCGCCGCGGCCTCGACCTCTAACTCCAGCGGAGCGAACCCCTCCGCCTCCACGCGGAGGCTGGCCGCGCCGAGTTCCAGGCCGTGCATCTCGAAGTAGCCGTCGGCATCCGCCGTAACCTCCGCTACCCGTCCCATCGCGCGCGCCATCAAGATGCCGAACTCGGTTGGACGAAGATAGGAGACCTTCGCTTCGGGCACCGGTGCGAAGTCGGGACTCACGACGGTTCCGGACACCCAGGCCGAGGCCGGCGCCACGATGATCCCCAGGTCGCGCGTCTCGCCCGCCGACCCGGAGACCTCCAGCACTCGCCTTCCGGCATTCGCCGCGGTGAATTCCAGCGTGTAGGCGCCCGGCTGGAGATCCACGGAGAAGGAGCCGTCCGCCGCGAGAGTCCTGTGCGTCGTCCGACTCCCGCCAGCCATTGGCTGGGTGGCCACCAGACGCCCGCCACTGGCCGGAGTCACGCCGTCGGCCGCCACGAAGGTGCCTTCGACCGTAAGGGCCGGCGCCAGCCGCAGCACCAGCGGCTCCTGGGGTGTCTCGCCGGCGCCGCCCGCCACGTCGACGGGGACGGCCGGCAACCCGGGCAGAGGAGCCTCTTCGGCCCTGGGACCGCCGCCAGCGAACTCGAATCGCGCCGCTCTGTAGCCCTTCGCGGCGACCAGGAGCATCCGGCTGAAACGGGGCGACACCTGCGCGATGCCATCCTGGTCGGTCGTCGCTGCCTCCCCGCCCTCGAACAGTGCGCGCGCGCCGGATATCGGCGTTCCACGGCTCGCATCGACCGCCTGGATCCAGTACGTCTCCGGCGCCCTCAGCACGATCGCTCCAAGGTCCAGGGAGTCCTCCAGATCGAGAGCCCCGGAGTACTCCGCCTCGCCGCCGTCGGTTCTGAGCGACGCTCTGCCCTCCGTGAAGCCGGTGAGCAGGAACCGGCCGTCGGGGCCGGAGAGGCCCAGGTGGCGCTGCATCACGGCCAGCTCATCCCCAACCCACGACAGACCCAGCAGCCGCACTCCGGCAACGGGGCGCCCTTCAGGATCGACGGTCCGACCCGTGACGGAGAGACCTGGACCGAGCTCGACCACCGGCGGCACGTCTGCGGAGCGCTCGAACGCCGACGCGGTCCGGGCGACGTGGGAAACGAGGACCCCGGCGCCCTCGCGCTCGGACACGGTCAGATTCGCCCGGCCGTCAGCGTCCGAGATCGCAAAGCCCTGAGGCTCGGGTCGGACGGCCGCCATCCCCGAGCCCGACCGGACCAGGTACATGCGCGCGCCGGCAAGCGGCGAGCCGTCGGCCGTCACCTGCACGTCGAGATCCACAGCCTGCCGCAACGCGAGTTCCGCCGAGTCCTCTTCGGGCGTCACGTTCAGCCAGGTCGAGGCAAGGCCTTCTCCCAGCGCCTGGAGGCGCCACGTCTCGTCATTGCGGAGCAGGGAGAGTGCCCCGGATTGGACGATGGCCGTTGGCAGCAGGTCTCGCGGCACCTGCCGCCACATCGCCGCGGGCGCCGCGGCTACGTGGTACTCAGCTGTGGGCGCCGTCCCGTCCGCCGGATCCCGGGCCACGTTCGAGGCCTCCGGGGCCAGCAGACGGACGGTCAGCGGCCTCGAAGCACCACTCCCGGCCCGGCAGGCGGCAGCGGCGTCCTGCCCGGGCTCGAGAAACCGGGGCGGACAGGAATCGCTCCACGCCCAGCAATCGGCCGGCGCACGGCCCCCCGCAGACTCGTTCCGCCGTTCCCAGATCCGGTCGGTCGGCACCGGGATCCCGTTGACGAATGCGGGTTCACGCTCCCTCGAGCAGACGAACTGGAACGCGTCGCCGGCAGCCGGTTCCTCCTGTCCAGCCGCCGGGACTGCCACGAGCCCGAGCAGGACCCAGAGGAGGCGGATCGAAGACCGCATGGCCCTAGTCTCCCGACCCGGCCGGGGGACGAATGCGGGCCTCGAACGCGTCGGCCGCCCTCACGTCGCCTCCGCGCAACGCGCCGCCCCGGAGCAGGATGACCGCCCGGTCTCCCCGCAGGTCGGCCCGCAGGCGAGTGTCCGCGTACTCCGACTCGATCACACACGGTCGCATGGCCACCGTGCGGAGATCGTCCACACGGGCGTGGACCAGGTCCCAGCACACCCTGCCGGTCGGCGGAGGCACCGAGGCGACGACGAGATCCTCGACGTTCCCGGCCCGGATGCGATCCACGTCCTGTCGGCGCCAAGGCTGACTGCGTCCTCCCGGCGGCTGCTGCCGGAGCGGCTCCGCAGAGCGCGACTCCAGGCGGCCGGTCGAAGTTGCGCGCGCGGCAGAACGCAGCGCTACGTGATGGATCGAACGCCGGCGCGGAGAGTTCTCGGCGCGCCACACCGGCACCGGCCGCCAGTGGTAGGCGCTCGTGGCAGGCGTCAATCCCGGACTGGCGGGCTCGTAGCAAGCGGGAACGGGGCAAGCCGGATCCGTGTTCGCCAACGTCGCCGTGATGTCGGCGGCGACAGCCCGCCGGCCGGGAACGGGCAGCAAGCCGACATCGGCGGCAGGCTCCTCCGCAGGCTGTTCCGCGCCATAGCGGACGAAGAAGTACACGTTGCCGGCGCCGTCCGCCACGACCTCGTCGATGATGCGACGCGGGCCCAACCAGTCGGCCCGTACGTAGGCATCCGAGAGGGGCGAGTTGCCCCACTCGTTCGGTTCGACATCGCAGCCGCTCTCCGCGAAGAAGGTCGCCGCGTCCACACTGTCGCGCAACCCGCCCTCGCCGTCATAGACGAAGACGCCGGACTCAGCGCCTGGAATCACCACCAGCCGATCGTTCGTTACGAAACGGATTACGGAGAGTTCCGCGTCGCTGCACACCTCCAGGGCGCGGCCGCCGTCCCTGGTCGGCAGAAGGCCCCGGGGCGGGCCGCCGGCATCTTCGATCAACCAGGCGGCGTACGGCGCCCAGCTATCGGCGTCCGCGCGCATCAGGCCCACGGCCGCCGTCCGGGAACGCCGTCGATCGAGGTCGCCAACGAACTCGATATCCACCGGGCCGATGATCCCCCGCTCGTTCGCGACGTGGATCCCGGCGAAGAGGTCCGCGAACGCGATGCCCTGGGGCGAGACAGCCAGGCGGCCGTAGTCCCGTTCGCGGCTCGAACCGATGAACCTCCGACCTTCGACTTCGCGAACCTCCGCCTCCAGTTCCTCAAGCGCCACCCGGAGTCGAACTCCGCTCTCGCCGATGCGCCAGGCGTGGACGCCCGGACCGATGACCCCGATGAGGACCGTGCCGTCCCCGAACCAGCGAACATCGGCCGCTCGCGCGATCTGCTGCGGCAAGTCGAGGCGTTTCAGGCCTTCGAGTCGCGGCCCGTTCCCCGCCTCCTGCACCACCGCCAGCGCCGGCGCCGCAGTGAGCCCGGCGACCAGCATGGAGACCTTGACCCTCGGTGGGAAGCGACGTCCTTCCCGGAGCAGGCTTCGCAGCATGTGAGCTTCCTCCCCGTACCTGAGCTTCCTCAGGCGTCACACAATGAAAGTGGATATCGGGGAGGAGAACGTCAGCTACGAAGGCAACCATTCCGAGATCGCCTGTCCGATCTCGTCCGGGGAGTCCTCCTGGATGAAGTGGGAGCCCTTGACCGTCACTTCCGACTGGTTCGGCCAGGCGCGGCAGATCTCCCGCATGGCGCCCGTGAGAATGGCGCCGGGCTTCGCGTTGACGAAGAGCTTGGGCACGTTGGAACCGGCCAGCCAGTCGGCGTAGGACTGGACGATCTCCACCACGTCCTCCGGCTCGCCTGCGATCGGGATCTGGCGCGGCCAGGTCAGCGTCGGACGGCGCGACTCGCCCTCTTCCTCGAAGGGACGCCGGTAGACCGCCATCTCCTCCTCCGTCATCTGGCGCAACACCGAACCCGGCAACACACGCTCGACGAACACGTTCTTCGCCAGCACCATGCCCTCGCCGGCCGGCGAGCGAAAGCCCTGGAAGACGCCCCTGGCCGCCTCGGGCCAGTCGTCCCAGCTCGGGACCGGGCTGACGATCGCCTCCATGTAGGCAATGCCGCGGACCGCGTCCCGGTGCCGGTTCGCCCAGTCGAAGCCGAGCGCGGAGCCCCAGTCGTGGATGACGAAGACCACGTTCGAGTCCACCCCGATCGCCTCGAGCAATCCGTCTAGGTAGTGGCGGTGTTCAACGAAGCGATACCGGTCCGGACCGCTGTCCGGCAACTTCGCGGAATCGCCCATGCCGATCAGGTCCGGCGCCACCAGCCGGCCCTGGCCCTCCAGGTGCGGCATCACATTGCGCCACAGGTACGACGAAGTCGGATTGCCATGCAGGAAGACGATCGGATCGCCCTCGCCATGGTCGACACAGGCCATCTCGCGGCCGTGGACCTCGATCCGTTTCTTCTCGTAGCGGGCGTCGGCGGAGATCATCTGCGGGCTACGGGCCGGCCGACTCGCCGTAGCGGAAGCCGGTGCGGGAACGCACCTTGTACTTGCCGTCGCGGACCTTGACCTTGATGCCACGGTAGCCCTGGGTGCCGGCTTCGTACTCGGAGCGGAAGCTCACGAGGTAGTAGCCCTGGTTCTCCTCGGCGACCTGGCGCATCGGCGACAGGATGTTCGTGAAGTTCGCGTAGTAGTGGCCGCCGGTTTCGTTCGAAATGTGGCTCAGTGAGTCGTTGAGGGACGCCGAAGCGATCGATCGGCGGCGACTGCCCATCGTGTCGATCGTGTACACGGCGACGTTGCCTGCGTTCAGCGCCTCACGCATCTGCGGGTAGTACCGCGGATCCGGCGTGTAGCTCCCGAACTGGCCGATCTCGCCGAAACCGAGACTGAACATGATCAGGTTCTTGCGACCCGCGATCCCTGCGGCCGCCTCTCCGACGAGCTCCAGAGCCTCCTGCAGCTTGCGGCTGCGCCTGGCAAGCTCCTTCTCCACCGGCAGATTGGCGAAGAGTGACGGCGAGTTCGGGTCGAACTCGGGATCCGACCGCGTGACCCAACGTTCGATGTCCTTCTTGCCCCGGGAGGCGGCGTCAACCGCCGCCAGGATCTCGTCGCGGTCGCGGCTGAAATCCAGGTAAACCTTGAGCCGTGCCTGGTACGCGAACACCGCCACCTGGTCGTTGGGCTGTAGTTCCTCCTCGATCCACCGCTTGAGCCAGCGCGCGTTGTCCATCTGGGGACCCGCCAGTTGCGGCGCCTGCATCCGCTGGTCGTGGAACATGAGGATGAAGTACCGGTCGGTTCGGGTCGTGGCGCCCTCGCCGGTGGCCGCCAACTCGCTCGGTCCGCCGTAGAAGGAAGCGCTTGTCACTTCCTGCTCCTCGCCGTCGTAGAGAACGACGAAGTCCTCGGCGCCCAGACCCTCGATGACATTGCCCTTGCGGTCCGTGACGAGGACATCGAGCAGCACCTCCGCGACCCGGATACGTTCGCTGAGTTCGTAGTCTCTCGGCGCCGGGGCAGGAGCCGGCGTCCTCGCTGGAGCTGTAGCCGGCTCAGACGCGGGTGGCTGCTCACGCAGCGGAGCCGGGGCCGGTTCGGCGGTTCGAACGGGTTCCGGCGCGGATACCGGCGTCGGTTCCGCTGCCGGGACTCGCGCCGGCTCAGGCTTCGGCGCCGGCGCCGGTTCAGGCGCGGAAGCCGGCGTGGTCGCCACCGCGGGTTCCGGCGCCGACGCCGCGGCCGGTTCGGATCCCGCGGCCGGCTCCGACGGCACGACAACCGCGCGAACCGTCCTGCCCCGCTGCCGGCGCTGCTTTTCCAGACGCCTCTGTTCCTTGGCCGCCCGAGCCGCCGCCTTCTTCTCCGCCTTGCGCTTCTTCTTCTCGTCGTCCTGGGCCGCAGCCTCAACGCCAACCGTGGCATCGGCGGCAACGGCCAACCCGAAACCGGTCGACAACAGGAAGGCGCCGCCCGCCAACGCGGCAGCCAGCGCCAACCGTCGTCCAACCGTCGCAACTTTCTTCATCCCTGGGACCTCCTGGTTTCCTGAATGCCGAACGCAAGCGAACGACGGCACGGGAACGCGACGCGTCCGCCATCCTACCAACCGCGGTTCCCGTCAGGTTCTTCCGGGAACCTGCCACTCTGGCGCTGACGCAGGCGGGTAAGAACCGGCCAAGTAGCATTCCGCGGCCATGACCCAACCCGCCCCGGATCGCCGAACCACGGAACTGGCCGCTGCCTTCGTCGACCTGCGGACCGCGCTCGGCCGGGTGCTGATCGGGCAGGACGATGCCGCGACGGGGCTGACCCTCGCGTTGCTGGCGGAGCAGCACGCCTACCTGGAGGGTCCTCCCGGTTGCGGCAAGTCGGAGCTTGCCGCGGCCCTGGCCGCGCTGTCGGGCGCCCGCACGCACACGCTGGTGTTTCATCGCGACATTCGGGAATCGGATCTGCTCGGCGACGTCCTGCTGAGCCGCCACCGCCACCGGGGCCACGAGCGCCTGCGTCGGGAGCTGATCCCCGGACCGCTGCTCCAGGCCGAAGTCGCCCTGCTCGAGGACCTGCCGCGTTCCCCCGGCGAGGCTCTGGGACCGCTCCTCCGGATCCTCGCCGAACGGCACGCCCTGGGACAGCCGCTGCCGCTCGAGTCGGCGGTGGCAACCGGGCCGCTCGAGCAGGTCGAAGCCCCGATCGACCCGCTCGAACCCGGCCAGCTCGACCGCTTCGCGGTGCAGCTTCGCATGACCGGCCTGCTCACCGGCGAACTCTTCGACGAGGCAGCCGTCCTGCTCGAGCGAGAGGCGGCCCGAGAGCCGTCGCAGGCAGCCTCCCGGCCGGTCGCGGACAGCGCCCACGCCCGCGCTGTGGCAGGCGCCGCCCCGCGGTCCGCGGTGATGAGCACCGGCACCCGCAACGCGGCGCAACGGGCGGCCGCGTCCCTCAGGGTCGAAACGCGGACCATCGACGCCTACCACCGCCTGCTCGACCGGCTCCGCCAGCGCAGCGCCGACGAGTCCGCCTCCGGCGACCGCCTGATGTCGGACCGCTCCTTCAGCTCGGCGGCGCTCCGGCTCGTACGCGCACACGCGTTCCTGCGCGGCGCCCCGGCCGCGGCGCCGCGCGATCTCCACGCCATCCGCTACATGGTCGCCCACCGGCTGCCGGACGAGGTGCAGGAAGACTTCGACCACATCCTGGAGGAACTCCTCGGCGACCCGCCCAACGTGACGATGACGGAGACCGGCGCCCAGATGCCTGGAGCGCAGTCCCAGGGCGACGACTCCGACGGCGCCGCGGCGGCATCGCCGGCGTCCGACTCGTGGATCGACGATCAGGCCGACCTGCCGGCGCCCCCGACCCTGTTCGGCAAGCCGCCTCCGCCCGCCCAGGTCGACCCGCTCCTGCGGGCGCTCGTCGGGCGTATCGAGCGGGGACGAATCGACCCGGACACCGACCCTGGCGGCCAGCCCCGCGGCTACCGGCCGCTGCGCGATCTCGATGAAGTCATCGACGCCGACGTGATCGAGGCGTTGCTGTTTACCGAGGGCCGCCTGCCCGGCGCGCCACGCACCTTCGAGCGCAAACGCAGGAGCGCCGGCGGCGCCGTCGCCGTCCTGCGGGACATCTCCGCTTCGATGGCCGGGCGGCTCACCGTGTGGTCGAGTCAGGTCGTGCTCGGCATCCTGCGGGTCGCGGCCCGCAGGCGGATGCGCGTCGGCTACGTGGAGTTCCACCACCGCGCGCTGCCTCACGAGGTCGGCGGCCGGCTGCTTCACCGCTCCTACTCGCGCCTCGCTGAACAGGCCGGCCAGGCCAAGGCGGTCGGCCAGACGAACTACGAGGCGCCTCTCCGCACGGCGCTGGAGGGTCTGCGCGGCGGCTCCGGACGCAACCGCCACATCGTCCTGCTGACCGACGGCCTGCCGATCATCGGCGACACGACCGTGCGCCGGGAACGGCAACTGGCGCGCCGGCTCGGCGTGGCCCTCCACACCGTGTTCCTGGGCAACGGCGACTGCCCGCCCGTCCTGGACGACATCTCGCTCGAGACGGCCGGTCTGCGCTTCTACGGCCGGCCGACCGCCGGAGGCGGACTCAGGCTGGAGGAGCGGTGATCCCGGTACGGATAGAGTCGCGCGTTCCGTGAGCGACCTGACCCCTCTCCGCGATCTGCTCGATCACCACGTCGTCGGCCACGACGAGGTGAAGACGGCACTGCTCCTGGCTCTGATCACCCGGGAGCACATCTACGTCGAGGGACCGCCGGGCACCGCCAAGACCAGGCTAGCCGAGGTCGCCGCCAGGGGCTCCGACCTCGACTTCTTCTTCTACCAGTTGCACCGCGACACCCGGCTCGCCGAGCTGGTCGGCGACATCGTCCTGGAGCGCCGCAAGGTCAGGACGGACGGCGCCGCGCCCGGGACGGCCGGCGAGGCCGAGCGAATCCACCAGCGGATCGAACCCGGCGGCCTGCTCACGGCCGAGATCGCCGTCCTCGACGACATCTCGCGCGCGCCCGGAGAGGCGCTCAACGTGTTGCTGCGGATCCTGAACGAGCGCCGTTTCGGCGCCGAGCCGATTCCGCTGATGGCAGCCATCGCCACCGGCAACCCGATGGACGACGAGTACTACAACGAGCCACTCGACCCCGCGAACCTGGACCGCTTCGCCCTCCAGTTGCGGGTCTCCGGCCTGATCCAGAGCGGCGTCGACGAGGCGAAGACGCTGATCGACCGCTTCGCCTCCGGCTCCGTTGTCGAGCAGCCCGACCCCGAACCCGTGACCGACCGCGTGACGCTCGACGCTTTGCACAAGCGGATGTACGCAGTCGAGGTCGGAGCGGCGGTCCGCGCCGCGCTGCTCGACGTGCTGCGCACGCTCGTGCTGGAGTTCGAGTGCAACGAGACGAACTCGCTGCTCACCGACCGCACCTTCCTGGTCAAGGCGATCAAGATCCTGCGCGGAGCGGCGCTACTGGCCGGCAGGGATGCGGTCGACCTCCAGGATCTTGCCGCCCTGTCCTGGATGACCACCTTCCGGGTGCCACCGGAGGCCCACGAGGCACTGCCCCGGATCATCGGGAGGGTGAACCGGCAGGTCCACGCGGTCTAGCGCCGCCCGACCCTACTCCTGGCCGGTGCTGGACTGGCCCTTCTCGTACTCCGCTTCCAGCAACCGCGCGCCGCGCAGCGTGTTGCCCGCCGCGTAGTTGCCCTCGTGGCAGGCGTACTCGTAGCTCTTCTGCGTCGTCTTCGCCCACGGCAGCTCACCGCTGAACGGAGCCTCGTACTCGGGGTTCTCGACCGTGAAGCTGTAGAGCAGGCTGTCGCCGTCGTTCGGACTGAACCGCTCGATCACCCGCACGCCCTCGCCCCGCAGGTCGGGCATGTCGCGGAAGTTCGTCGTCTCGACGACCAGCGTGTCGCCTTCCCACCAGCCGATCGAGTCGCCGGCAAGAGAGGTGTAGTCAGCCGGCATGTGCTCGCCCCCGATCCGGACGACCCGGGTCCAGTGCATCCACTCGATCATGATCATGAAGTGGTCTTCGGTCTGGACGATCGTCTTCACGTTGTTGTAGGGCAGCGGACGAATCGCGACCGAGGCCGTCGGCTGGTAGAGGCAGCGCACGCCGACGATGTTCGTTTCCGGGCCGTCGTACGGGATGTCGCCCGTCTCGAGCCACCAGGCATAGCCCTTGTTCGGCCACGCGAACTTCGGCGCGGCGGCCGCCCGGGCCTTGCCCTCCTCGGTCATCGGCGGCATCCGGCCGTTCGGGGGATCCGTCAGCACCGAGGTCCGGTACTTGCCGTCGATCATGTAGTTCTGGCTGCCCCACTCGAACCAGAAGTTGTTGTAGGCGCCGACGTTGCCGCCTTCTTCGGGCGCCGCCCGCTCCGGATCGCTGGGCGCGTCCTGGGTGGCGTTCGTCTCGGCGCGCCACTTGGCCCGCGCCTGCGCCTCCTCGACGGTCAGCGTCAGCTTGTCGCCGAACTCCTCCGGTCTCGCGAACGGCGTGATACTCGAGATGTCGTAGACGCCGGTGAAGTCCGGCTTGCCGCTGGGGGTCCTCTTGATCTCTCCTTCGGCGGCAACGACAGCCGAAGCGGCGGCGACGAGTCCAACGAGAACTGCGGTAGCGATCAGCGACTTCCTCATGTCGGCCTCCCTGTGCGAACGCGCAAACTGGTGCGGTGGGTGGCTCATCATAGCGCGCCCGCGCTGCGATACGATCGCCGCCGCCAACTCAACCGGAACCGACAGGAGCATCGATGCCAGACACCGTCCCCGTGACCGTCACGGTCAACGGCAGCAAGCACGAACGAGAGGTCGAGCCGCGCACGCTGCTGGTCCACTTCCTGCGTGAGGAACTCGACCTCACCGGCGCCCACGTCGGCTGCGAGAGCACCCTCTGCGGCGCCTGCACAGTGCATCTCGACGGTCGCGCCGTGAAGAGCTGCACCGTCCTGGCGGTCCAGGCAGACGGCCAGGAAGTGACGACGATCGAGGGCCTCGCGGCCTCCGCCGACGAGCTGCATCCGCTGCAGGTCGGGTTCTGGGAGAAGCACGGCCTGCAATGCGGCTATTGCACCCCCGGAATGATCATGGCGGCCAAACAGCTCCTGGACGACAACCCGAACCCGACCGAAGCCGAAATCCGGGAGGCGATCGACGGCAACATCTGCCGCTGCACCGGCTACCAGCAGATCGTCGACGCGGTTCAGCACGCCGCCGACGTAGCGGGAGCCGCCTGATGACGACGTTCAGACCGAACTCCGTCGGCCGGCCGATCAAGCGGCGCGAGGATCCGCGCCTCATCCGGGGTCTCGCCACCTACACCGACGACGTCAAGCTGCCCCGCATGACGTATGCCGCGTTCGTGCGCAGCGATTTCGCGGCCGGCGCCATCCGCTCCATCGACACCTCGGCCGCGGCCGCCCACCCGGGCGTCGTGGGCGTCTACACCTACGCCGACCTGGACGGAAAGGTCGGAGCGACCCCCATCGGCGTCGAGATCCCCGGGATGCCCGACCACCCGCTGCTGGCGAACGGCCGCGTCCTCTACGTCGGCCACCCGGTCGCGGTCGTCGTGGCCGAAACCACCTACGCCGCGCGCGATGCGGCGGCCCTGGTCGAGGTCGACATCGAGCCCAGGGAGGCCGTCGTGGACGTCGAGGCGGCGATCGCAGCTGGCGCGCCGAAGGTCTACGAGGAACTCGACAGCAACGTCTGCCTTCAGGTCCCGGCGCCGAACCCGGAGGCCGACAAGCTCTTCGAGCAGGCCGACCGGACTCTCTCCATCCGGCTGCTCAACCAGCGCGTGGCGCCCTTCCCGATGGAGGGACGTGCGATCTGCGCCCACTGGGAAGAAGGCCCGGGAAAGCTGACGATCTGGACGTCGAACCAGGCGCCCCACTCGGTCAAGCAGCAGATCGCGATGTGCCTGGGAATCCCCGAGATCCGCATCCGCGCCATCGCCCCCGAGGTCGGCGGCGGCTTCGGCGCCAAGATCCCCACCTACGCGGAGGACGCACTCCTGTGCTGGGTGTCCCGCGACCTCAAGAGGCCGGTCAAGTGGGCGGAGACCCGGACCGAGAACCTGCTCGGCATGACCCACGGACGCGGTCACGTCGAGAAGATCGACGTCGCCTTTCAGAGCGACGGGCGCGTGCTCGCCCTCAAGGGGCAGACGATCGCCGACATCGGTGCCTTCCGCTCCTTCTTCGGTCCCTTCATCGCTCTCTCGACGCACACCATGTCCTGCGGCTGTTACGACATCAAGGCAGTCGCCTGGGAGACCTCGTCCGTGTTCACGAACACCATGGCGACGGAGGCTTACCGCGGCGCCGGACGGCCCGAGGCGGCCTACATCATCGAGCGCGTGATGGACGAGGTGGCGGCCGCCACCGGACTCGACCCGGTCGCGGTGCGGCGCCGGAACTTCATCAGCAAGGACGTCTTCCCCCACACCACCCCTTCGGGCGCCACCTACGACACCGGCGATTACGAGAAGCCGCTGGACCGTCTGATCGAACTCGCCGGCTACGACGAGGCGCGGGCGGCGCAGCGAAGCGCGCGGGAGGAAGGCCGGCTGGTCGGAATCGGGCTCGCCACGTTCACCGAGGTCTGCGGTCTCGGTCCCTCGACCGGCGCCACTCCGCAGCAGCGCATGGGCACCTGGGAGAGCGCGACGGTGCGGGTCGAGCCGACAGGCAACGTCACGGTCTACACCGGCGTCTCGCCGCACGGCCAGGGCCAGGAGACCGTGTTCGCCCAGATGGCGGCGGACGCCTTCGGCGTCGGCCTCGACGACGTGCTGGTGGTCCACGGCGACACGGACCAGGTGCAGCACGGCGTCGGCACGTTCGGCAGCCGCGGCATCGCGGTCGGCGGCGCGGCGCTCGACATGGCGCTGGTCAAGGTCCACGCGAAGGCGACGCGCATCGCCGCCCATCACCTCGACGCGCCCGTCGACCAGATCGACTACGAGGACGGCAAGTTCACCGTCAGCGGCACGGACCGCACCCTGACCTTCCGCGAGGTTGCCGAAAAGGCCCACCTCTGGAACGTCAACGTGCCCGGCGAGGAGCCGGGACTCGAGGCGGTCGCCCGCTTCGAACCGTCGGCGACGACATTCCCCTTCGGCGCTCACCTCTGCCAGGTCGAGATCGATCCCGAAAGCGGCCAGATCGAGATCCAGCGGTACGTCGCGGTCGACGACTTCGGCGAAGTTCTCAACCCGATGCTCGCCGACGGCCAGCGCCTCGGCGGCGTCGTTCAGGGCATCGGCCAGGCGATGTGGGAGGAGATCCAGTACGACGAGGGTGGCCAACTCCTCTCCGGCACCCTGATGGACTACGCGGTGCCGCGGGCGAAGCACTTCCCGCGCATGGAACTCGACAACACGGTGACCCCGACGCCGATCAATCCCCTGGGCGCCAAGGGCATCGGCGAACTGGGGACGATCGGGGCGACCCCCTGCATCGTCAACGCGATCGTCGACGCGCTGCGGCCGCTCGGCATCACGAACATCGACATGCCGGCCAAGCCGGAGCGCATCTGGCAGGCGATCCAGTCGGCGGGGGCCGCGTAGACACCTGTTCGCTCGCCTGACCGTCGTCGCGACGGCGGCGACAATGCTCATGGCTGCCGGTTCCGCCGGCGCCCAGGACCAGCGATTCGGCCCGCTACCCGTGGCCGAAGCGTGGCTCGGCTCGGGCTCCGGGTTCCTGAGCCTGCCGGTCGAGGCGCCGGCGGACGCGGAGTCCCGAACGGGCCGCTGGCAGGTCACCGCGTCACTGGGCCTCTCCAGCTTCTGGCTGCGGTCGCCCTCCGTGTCCGAGGTCATCGAGGCGCGGAGATACCGGGGGCCGGTCACGGCCGGGGAACTCGACGGCGTCGCGCCCTGGCCCGGCTTCGAGGGGATCTACTTCGCCGACGCCGAGTACCACCGGCTGACCGTCGACGTGCGCCGGCACTTCGGCCGGCGACTCGAACTCGGCCTCAAGGCCGGCGTCGTCAACGGCGACGGAGGCGTGATCGACCCGCTGATCGAGGGCTTCCACGACTTCTTCGGCTTCCGGCAGTCCGGCCGGCCGCAGACTCTCGAGAACGGCTACGCCCTCTACTTCCGCCGTGACGGCCCCGGCGGCTACGGCGAGCGGCTCCGTTTCACCCGCTTCGAGCAAGCCGGGCTCGGCCTTGGGGAAACGATCATCTCGCTCAAGTCCGGCCTGGGGCCGGAATCCGGCACATGGCGGCAGGCCGTCAAGTTCCACCTCAAGCTACCGACCGCCAACGACGACGACTTCCTCGGCACGGGCTCAGTCGACGCAGCGGTCCAGTACCTCGTGTCCCGGCCCTGGCGGCGATGGACCCTCTACGCCAACGCCGGCTTCACCCGCCTGGGCAGCCACGACCTGCTGACGCTGGAACCGCAGAACATCGTCACCGTCGCGATCGCGGGCGAACGCCCACTCGGCCCGAAGACATCGTTCGTCGTGCAACTTCGCCACCAGCAAAGCCCCTTCCGCCAGTTGAACCTCTCGATCCTCGGCGTCACCGCGACCCTCATCGACGTCGGCTGGACGCGCAGCCTGAAGCCGGCCGAGGGCGGCCTGGGGCGCTCCGCCTACTTCAGCCTCACGAACAACACCTTCAAGTACGGCTCCGCAGTCGACGTCAGCCTGAATGCAGGAATCAGGTTCCGCACGGGACCGAGCTAGCGCTCGGGCGCCTTGCGGTAGTCGAGCGGCGGCTGCTGACCCTCTTCCAGAGCCGCGCGGTAGGGACGGTCGGCCAGCCGGCGGTCGAACTCTTCCCTCGCCGCCTCGACGATCGACGGATCGGCGAGCAGGTCCCAGGCAGTCGCGGCGAGGACGCGGGCGGCCATCAGCATGCCCTGGCGGCCGATCGTCGTGCCGCCGGCGGCGACGGCCTGCCAGGAATGGGCCGGCGTGCCGGGCACCCAGCACGCCGTCCGGATGCCGGTCGTCGGCGCCACCCAGGAGACGTCGCCGACATCGGTCGAGCCGAGGGTCGTGTTGCCGGTCTCGTCGCGCAGTTCCGACACGGACGCAAGAGGCCGCGGTTTGAGCAGCGACTCCTGCAGCTTCATGGCCCAGCCCTTCTCCTCTTCCGTGTAGTCCATGTCGATCAGGGCCTCGAAGTTGCGAAGCGAGACCTCGGACAGGGTGTCGTTCGGAAGGAGGTTGTGGATGCCGCCGAGGAACTCGATCTCGAGTTCCGTCTCCGTGGCGTGGGCCGCGCCTTCGGCGACGAGTACCAGTCGGTCGTAGATGGAGCGCGCCACGTCGATGTCCGGGTGGCGGACGTAGTAGTACGCCTCGGCGAACGCGGGCACCACGTTAGGCGCATCGCCGCCGGCCGTGATCACGTGATGAATCCGCGTCCGGTCCGGCGTGTGCTCCCGGAGCAGCTCGGCGCCGTAGTTCAGGATCGCCACCGCGTCGAGCGCCGACCGGCCCGCCTCGGGCGACGCCGCGGCATGGGCGCTGCGGCCGCGATATCGGAACTTGGCCGCGACACGAGCCAGGTTGGTCGGATCGCCGGCCGAGTTCGAGTCGCCCGGGTGCCAGTGCAGCACCGCATCGACGTCGTCGAACAGCCCGGCCCGAGCCATGAACGCCTTGGCGCCGCCGCCCTCCTCGGCGGGCGTGCCGTAGAGGCGAACCGTTCCCTGGATCGCGCCGGCGCGAATGCCGTCGGCGACGGCAAGCGCGGCGCCCAGCGAGCCGGCGCCGAACAGGTGGTGGCCGCAGGCGTGGCCCCAATCGGGCCCCTCACGCGGAGAACGGGTCGGAACGGCTTCCTGCGACAGTCCCGGCAGGGCGTCGAACTCGGCCAGGATCGCGATCACGGGCTTGCCGGCGCCGAAGGAGGCGACGAAGCTCGTCGGGATTCCCGCGACGCCGCGCTCGACCTCGAAGCCCTCCTCCTCGACCAGCGAGGCGAGAAGCGCCATGGACTTCGTCTCCTGGTAGCCGGGCTCGGCCCACTCCCAGACCTTGCGCGCCGCGTCCCAGAGCAGATCGGCGCGCTCGGCCACCGCGGCTTCCAGACCTCCCTTCTCCGCCACCTCGCCGGCCGCGGCCGGCGCCAGGGGCAGAAGAACAAGGGTCCAGGCAGCGACTGCGACGGGTATCGGCCTAGTCATCGAACACGATGACCTGGCGGGCCACCTCGCCCGTCTTCAGGTTCTGCAGAGCCTCGTTGATCTGCGAGAACTCGATCCGGTCCGAGATCAGTTCGTCGAGCTTCAGCCGGCCGCCCAGGTAGAACTCGACCAGGCGGGGCATGTCGATGCGGAAGCGGTTCGAGCCCATCGTGCAGCCCTGCAGGCACTTCGCCTGCAGCAGTTCGTGGCCCGGGATCTCGACCTTCTGGCCCATCGGCACCATGCCGATGACGGTGGCCGTACCGCCCGGCCGGAGCATCGCCCACGCCTGCTCCGCCGTCGCCTTGAGCCCGATCGCCTCGAACGCGTAGTGGACGCCACCGTCGGTGAGATCCCGCACCTGTTCCACCGTGTCGCCGGCCGATGCGTCGATCGTGTCGGTGGCGCCGAACGCCCTGGCCAGATCGAGCTTCGACGACACCCGGTCGATGGCGATGATGCGCGAGGCCCCGGCCAGGTCGGCGCCGTTGATCGTCGACAGGCCGATGCCGCCGCAGCCTATGACCGCCACCGTCGACCCGGGCTCCACCGCCGCGGTCCGGAACGCCGCGCCCACGCCGGTGATCACGGCGCAGCCGATGACCGCCGCCCGGTCGAGCGGCATGTCCTTCCTGATCTTCACCACCGCGTTCTCATGCACCAGCATCTGCTCCGCGAACGAAGCCAGGTCGGCGAACTGAGAGATGGGGCGCGGAGATCCGCCGTTGCTCGGCGGCAGAGCCAGCCTTGGCTCGCTGCCTCGCGGCCGCCGGGTGGCCCGCTTGTCGCAAAGGCTCGGCTCGCCGCTCATGCAGTACTCGCAGTAGCCGCAAAACACCGAGAGACAGGTGATCACGTGGTCGCCCGGCTCGACGTAGCGCACCTCGGAACCCACCTGCTCGACGATCCCCGACGCCTCGTGTCCCAGGATCACCGGCGTCCGGATCGGCCACAGCCCGTCCACGAAGTGCAGGTCGCTGTGGCAGACCCCGACCACGGAGCTGCGGATCAGGATCTCGTGCGGTCCCGGCTTGCTGATCGCGACGTCGGTGATCTCGAGCGGTTGCCCGACTTCGTGGAAAACGGCTGCTTTCATGGAGCGGAGTCCTCGTAGCTTCAGGTGAGAAACCGGCAGGCTATCAGCGGCGACGGCTGCTTTTCGGCCACTTCGCAGCAGGGTCGCCCGCGCGCCGGCGATAAGCTGCCCCGATGACCACCACAACGGCCCCGGGTACCCGCGTTCGCGTTCTGACGCTCGCCGTCGCCGCCGTCGCCGCCGTCACCGCCGCCGCTCCGGTTCTCGCCCAGCGCACCGTCAAGCCCGTGCTGCACGGGCGCCACTGGGTCGCGGTTACGGGCAAACCGCTGGCCGCGACCGCGGGCGCCCTGATCTTCGCCCGCGGCGGCAACGCGGTGGATGCGACCTGCGCGATGCTCGCCGCGACCTCGACGATGTGGGACACGCTGGGCTGGGGCGGCGAGACGCAGGCGCTGATCTTCGACCCGCGCGAGGGGGGCGAAGTGGTCGGAATCAACGCGCTCGGCGCCGCGCCGACCGGCGCGACGGTCGAGTTCTACCGCGAGAAGGGCCACGTGTACCCGCCGGAGTACGGGCCGCTCGCGGCGGTGACGCCGGGAACGCCGGGCGGCCTGATCGTCATGCTCGCGCACTACGGCACGATGAGCCTGGCCGAGGTCCTGGAACCCTCGATCCAGATGGCGGACGGCTACCCGATCGAGCGCGCCCAGGCCGACAACATGGAGCGCCGCAGGGAGATGCTCCAGCAGTGGCCGGACTCGGCGCGGGTCTTCCTGCCCCACCTGTCGGCGTCCGGGGACGGCGACGGACGCGCAGCGCCACGCGCCGGTGAGATCTTCCGCCAGCCGGACCTGCTCGACACGCTGCGCAAGCTGGTCGAGGCCGAGGCGGCGGCCTTGAAACGGGGCAAGAGCCGCGAGCAGGCCCTGGCTGCCGCGTACGACCGCTTCTATCGAGGCGACATCGCCGAGGAGTTCGTGCGTGGATCGCGCGAACTGGGCGGGCTGATCACCATGGCCGACCTCGACCGCTGGCAGGTCCACATCGAGGAACCGGTGCACACGAACTACCGCGGCGTCGACGTCTACAAGCTGACTTCCTGGGTCCAGGGCCCGGTCATGCTCCAGGCGCTGAACATCCTGGAGAACGCGGACCTCAGGTCGATGGGCTACAACTCCGCCCGCTACATGCACACTCTCTACCAGGCGATGAACCTGGCCTTCGCCGACCGCGACTTCTACTACGGCGATCCCTACTACCCGCCCGCGGAGCCGCTCGAGGGCCTGCTCTCGAAGGACTACGCCCGCGCCCGCTACGGGTCGATCGACTGGAAGAAGAACGACGAAGACGCCCGCCCGGGGAACCCCTACGACTTCCAGGAAGGCGACAACCCCTTCCTCGACCTTCTCGAACAGTGGACGCCGATCCCGCCGGCGGCGGAGGCGGAAGGCGAGCAGGGCTTCCAGCAAGCGTCGGCCGGCCGACAGCCCCTGCCCAAAATGACCTACGAGGAGGCCTTCACCGCCGGCACGACGTCGATCCAGGCCGCCGACGCCGAGGGCTGGGTGGTCTCAGTCACCCCGAGCGGCGCCTGGATCCCCGCCGTCATCGCCGGCCGCACGGGCATCGGCATGAGCCAGCGGATGCAGAGCTTCGTGCTCGACCCGGGGCTCAACCCGTACAACCTGCCGGAACCCGGCAAGCGGCCCCGCGCCACGCTGACCCCCGGCATGGCCCTCAAGGACGGAAAGCCGTACCTCTCGTTCTCCGTCCAGGGCGGCGACACGCAGGATCAGAACCTGCTCCAGTTCTTCCTGAACGTGGTCGAGTTCGGCATGAACGTCCAGCAGGCCGCGGAGGCCGCCAACATCACCAGCCACCAGATGCAGAGTTCGTTCGGCGCCCACGAGTCCCGGCCGGGAGACCTCGACGTCCGCGGGGACGTGCCGCCCTGGGTGCGGGCGGAACTCCGCCGCATGGGCTACAGCGTTCGCGCGCTGGACCGCACTTCGGGACCGATCACCGCGATCTGGTTCGACCGCGAGAGCGGCACGATGTGGGGCGGCGCCAGCGACTACGGCGAGGACTACGGCATCGCGTGGTGACCGGAACCTCAACCGACTCAGCCTCGTTCAACCGCCATGCCATTCAGACCAAGGAGAACGCCGTGAAACGACTGCTCGGCACCACCCTCGTCCTCGCGCTTCTTGCCGCCTGCGACAGTCCGGCCGACGACCCGTCGTCCGGGGCTTCCGACATCGTCGACATCCCCTACACGAAGTACGTCCTCGACAACGGACTGCGACTGATCGTCCATGAGGACCACAAGGCGCCGATCGTCGCCGTGAACGTCTGGTACGACGTCGGCGCCGGCGACGAGAAGATCGGCAAGACCGGCTTCGCGCACCTGTTCGAGCACCTGATGTTCAACGGCAGCGAGCACTTCAACGACGACTACTTCAAGCCCTTCGACCGGGTCGGCGCCACCGGCATGAACGGCACGACGAACCAGGACCGGACGAACTACTTCCAGGTCGTGCCGACGACGGCGCTCGACATGGCGCTGTGGATGGAGTCCGACCGCATGGGCCACATGCGGGCGGCCGTCGACCAGGCCCGGCTCGACGAGCAGCGCGGCGTGGTGCAGAACGAGAAGCGCCAGGGCGAGAACCAGCCCTACGGCAAGGTGTTCCTGACGATCTTCGAGAACACGTATCCCGACGGCCACCCCTACGACCACTCGACGATCGGCTCGATGGAGGACCTGAACGCGGCCTCGCTGGCCGACGTGCACGAGTGGTTCGATACCTGGTACGGCGCCGCGAACGCGGTCCTGGTCGTCGCCGGCGACGTCGAGGCCGAGGACGTGAAGGCCCGGGTCGAGAAGTACTTCGGCCACATTCCCTCCGGCCCGCCGCTGATCAAGCCGGACGTTTCGCTGGCCCGCCGCAGCGAACCGAGCCGCATCGTCCTGCAGGACCGCGTCCCGCAGGCGCGGGTCTACAAGGTGTGGAACGTCGCCACGGTGAAGGACGCCTCCGTCGACCATCTCTCCCTGGCCAGCGACGTCCTGGCCGGCGGCAAGAGTTCCCGCCTCTACAAGCGCCTCGTCTACGACGACCAGATCGCCACGAGCGTCAATGCCTTCGTCATGACGCGCCAGTTCGGCAGCCTGTTCCTCGTCTTCGCCACGGCGCAGCCGGGACAGGACCTGGCCGAGGTCGAGGCGGTGCTGGACGAGGAACTCCAGGCCTTCCTCGCGTCCGGCCCGACCGCGGAAGAGCTCTCGCGCGCCCAGGCCAGCCAGCGGGCCAGCTTCATTCGCGGCGTAGAACGGATCGGCGGCTTCGGCGGCAAGTCGGACGTACTGGCGGCCAGCGAGGTCTACCTCGGCAGCCCCGACGGCCACGAGCGGCAACAGGAGAACCTGCTGACCGCGACCGTCGCCGACGTCCACGGCGCGGCGACCGAGTGGCTGGACGACGGCGTCCTGACCGTCGAAGTGAGGCCCTTCGCCACCTACACGACGAGCGACAGCACGGTCGACCGCTCCTCCGGCCCGCCCAAAGTCGCCGACTTCCCCTCCGCTTCGTTCCCGGCCCGGGAAACCGCGAAGCTCGACAACGGTCTGAGCGTCATTCTGGCCCGCCGCGACGCCGTGCCGGTGGTCAACCTGACCATGCTGCTCGACGCGGGCTACGCCTCGGACCAGTTCGCCCTGCCGGGCACCGCGCGGATGGCGATGGGGATGCTCGACGAAGGCACGACGTCCAGGGGCGCGCTCGAGATCTCGGACACGCTCGACAGCCTCGGCGCCACTCTCGGAGCGGGCTCGAACCTCGACGTGTCGACCGTGTCGATGAGCGCGCTCGTGGAGAATCTCGACGAGTCCCTCGACCTGTTCGCCGACGTCATCCTGAACCCCTCCTTCCCGGAAGACGAGTTCGAGCGTCAGCAGCAGCAGCAGCTCGCCGGCATCGGCCGCGAGAAGGTGCAGCCGGTGGCGATGGGCCAGCGCGTCCTGCCCCGCATCCTCTACGGCGAGGGCCACGCATACAGCAATCCGCTGACCGGTTCGGGAACCGAGGAGTCGGTGGGCGCACTCGACGTCGACGCCCTGCGCTCGTTCCACGACACCTGGTTCAGGCCGAACAACGCGACCCTGATCGCCGTCGGCGACATCGCGATGGACGAGCTCCTTCCCGCGATCGAAGCCCGGTTCGCCGGCTGGGAGGCCGGCGACGTGCCGGCGAAGAACCTGGCCGAGGTCGAACCGCAGCCCGGGACGGTCGTCTACCTGATCGACCGGCCGGACTCGGCGCAGTCGATCATCTTCGCCGGACAGGTCGCGCCGCCGAAGGGCGATCCCGCGAACCTCCGGATCGAGGCGATGAACGACATCATCGGCGGCGGCTTCACCTCGCGCATCAACCTGAACCTGCGCGAAGACAAGGGCTGGTCGTACGGCGCCCGCGCCATCCTGCTGGACGCCGCCGGCCAGCGGCCCTACTACGCCTTCGCGCCGGTCCAGACGGACCGGACGGCCGAGTCGATGGCCGAGATCGACATGGAGATCCGCGGCATCCGCAGCGGCGGCAGCAGACCGGCGACCGCGGACGAACTGGCCAAGGTGACGGACCAGAACACGCTGACCCTGCCGGGACGGTGGGAAACGAACGGCGCGGTCATGGCGAGCCTGATCGAGATGACCCGCTTCGACCTGCCGGACGACTACTGGGACACCTTCGCCGACGCCGTGCGCGAGGTCGACCTCTCCGACGTCAGCGCACAGGCCGACCGCGTGCTCCAGCCCGACAACCTGGTCTGGATCGTGGTCGGAGACCGGGTGCGGATCGAGGAGAAGATCAGAGGCCTGGGACTCGGCGAGATGCGGTTCCTCGACGCGGACGGGAATCCGGTGGAGGGCTAGGGCTCGGGCCAGTGCAGGGCCCGTCGGGCACCGGCGAACTCGACCGTCCGGCAGTCCTCGGACACGGTTCGCAGCAGTGCGAAGCGAGGCGCGTCCGCGATCTCGACCAGTCCGTGTTGCGCGGACGTGGCGAACAGCCGCTCCTCGTCATCCAGGCGCAGTGAATCGGGATCGAGCGTGTCGGTGCGGCCGTTGTTCAGGTCGGCGACGACTCCCTCCTCCCCGGCCCCGCCTTCCTCCCGCAGCTGCACCGCGACCAGCGGCGTGGTCGCGCAGTCGAGATAGCACTTGTCCCACCAGCCGTCGTTGACCCGGTACTCGATGAACCAGACGCCGAGTGCCGGCTCGAAGCCGATGTGCTGCACGAAGAAGCGGCGGATGCGATCGGCGACCGGGCCACCCTTCCACGACCAGCGCCGGTCCGCGTCGACGACGACCGGCGGGTAGTGGAACGACATCAGCGCGTCGTCGAAGGCGCGTCCACCGGCGACCGCCCTCGCCAGCGGCACCGGAAAGTAGGTGCCACGCTCCAGCCGGTCCAGGCGCTCCGGGAGCTCCTCGCCAACGACCGCCACGACCGCGGGATCCCTCGCCGCCGCCGAGTCAACCAGAGCTTCCCGGTCCGCGGGCGACAGCGGATTGCGAAACCGGGCCTGGTGGGAGAGGAAGATCGAGATCCCCTGAGGCCAGAGCCGCTCGCAGGCCCGCACCAGTTCGTCCATGACGCGAGGGGCCTGACCCGCTCTACCTGCCTCCGCCTCCGGGCTGCGGCGCCGGCTCCGGCTCGCCCGACTCAGGGCTCATCCCCACGAGCCAGCGCAGACCGTTCTTCAGGTCGTCGACCATCATGTAGGTGCAGGGCACGAGAATCAGGGCGATGCCGGTCACGAACAGCACCCCGAAGCCCAGGCTGAGCGCCATCGGCACCAGCCACTGGGCCTGGTTCGACCGCTCGAGAATGATCGGCATCAGGCCGAAGAACGTCGTCAGCGAGGTCAGGATGACCGGTCTCACACGCCGGGTCACGCCGCCGACGACTGAGTCGACCAGGCTCCGGCCCTCGCTCCGCAACTGGTTCACCGCGTCGATCAGGACCAGCGAGTCGTTGACCACGACGCCGGAAAGCGCGACCAGTCCGAAGATGCTGAGGAAACTCAGGTCGTAGCCCATGATCAGGTGGCCGACGACGGCCCCGAACATGCCGAAGGGCACCGCCGACAGGACGACGAGGGGCTGCAGATAGCTGCGGAAGGCGACCGCCATCAGGGCGTACATGGCGAGCATGGCGACCAGCAGACTGCCCGTCAGGGAGTTGACCGCTTCGGCCTGCGCTTCCTGCTCGCCGCTGAAGTTGAAGGTCAGTCCGGGCGTGTCGGCCACGACCTCCGGCAGAATGGTCCGGGCCAGGGCGGCGCGAATGTCGTTGCCGGTGGTGGCCGTCGGGTCGATGTCGGCAGTCACCGTGACGGTGCGGCGCCCGTCCACCCTCAGGATCTCGGTGAACGATCTTCCGGGCCGCACGTACGCCGCCTGGTGGAGCGGAATCTCGCCGCCGCCCGGGGTACGGATCAGCAGGTTCTCGATCGCGTGAACGGAATCGCGCTCCTCCCGGGGCAGGCGGACGTAGACACGCAGTTCGTCGCGGCCCCGCTGCTGGCGGCTGGCTTCGGCGCCGAAGAAGGCGCCGCGGACCTGCGCCGCCAGGGCCCGTTCGGTGAGTCCCAGACCCTTGGCGGCCGGCTTGAGCACGAGGTCGAGCTGAGGCTTGCCGACCTTGAAGCCGTCGTCGACGTCGAACACGCCGTTGTAGGTCGCCAGCGACGCGGCCACGCGCGCCGCCGCCGCCTCGAGCGGCGGCGTCTGCGTGTGCTCGAGCTGGACCGAGACCTTGGCTCCCGCCGAGGGACCGTCGTTGAAGTCGAAGGACAGGCGGTCCACGCCCGAGACCTCGCCGACCTGATCGCGCCAGCGCGCCGTGAACTCCGCCGAGCCGAACTCGCGCTCCGCGTCGGGCACGAGGTGGACCGTCACCACGCCGACGTGGCCGCCGGTCGCGGCAAAGCCCTGACCGGGTCCGAAGGCGCCGGTGTCCGCCGTGCCGATCTTGGCCTCGATCCCCCGGAAGACGGTGTCCGGCATCGTGCCGTCGCGACCCGGGCGCATCCGCCCTTCCGCCACGAGTTCGGCGCCGACCTCCTCCGCGGCCCGGGTCATCAGGCGCGAAACCTCCCGGGTATCCGCGACCGGCGCGCCGAACGGCAGTTCGATCACGCCGTTCGCGAACTCGCCCTCGATCCGCGGGAAGAAGTTGAACTTGATGTGCCCGCCGGCGACGATACTGACCGCCACGACCAGCCCAGAGAACATGACGGCCACCGTCAGGTAGCGGTCGCGCACCAGCCGACGGATGATCGGTGGGACCTGCCCCGCGATCACGCGCTCCACCCACTCCGAGAAGCGGAGCTGAAGCGCGCCCAGCTTCTTGAACGGATTGAGCGCCGCCCGTTTCCGGCCCTTCCGCCCGCGCAGCTTCGTCCTCCCCACGTGCCGCAGGTGGGCCGGCAGGATGAACACGGATTCGATCAGGGACAGCAACAGGACCGGAATGACGATGAACGGGATGTTGCGGAAGAACTTGCCGGTGATGCCGGGGACGATGGCCAGGGGGATGAAGGCGATGATCGTCGTGATGACGGCGAAGGTGACGGGCGTCAACACCTCGCGGGTGCCGACGATCGCGGCCTCGAGCCGGTTGTCGCCCCGGCGGTGGTAGAAGATCGCCTCGCCGACGACGACCGCGTCGTCCACCGCGATCCCGAGCACCAGGATGAACGCGAAGAGCGAGATCATGTTGAGCGACACGCCGAGGATCGGGATGAGGAAGAACGAGCCGCAGAACGAGATGAAGATGCCCAGGCTGACCCAGAAGGCGACCGCCGGCCGCAGGAAGATGCCCAGAACGGTGACCACGAGCAGCAGTCCGATCAGGCCGTTCTTTCCGAGAATCGACAGCCGGGCCCGGTAGTCCTCCGACTCGTCGTTCACGATCGAGATTCCCACCGAGTCCGGCAACGTGCCCCGGCGGCGCTCGACCAGGTCGTAGACCGCGGACGAAACCTGGAGCGGCACCTCCTCGCCGACGCGGAAAACCTGCAGGTCGATCGCCGGCTGACCGTTGTAGTACAGCTCCTCGTCGGTCTCCCGGAAGCCGTCGACCACGGTGGCGACGTCGCGCAGGCGGACCCGGGTGCCGTCGGCCCGGGCGATCAGCGTGATCTCCCGGAACTCCTCGCCATAGTCGCGACGCTCCGTGGTGCGGACCAGGACCTCGCCGCCCTCGGTCTTGACGGAGCCGCCGGGAAGATCGATCGAGGCCGCTCGCACGGCCGTCGAGATCTGCGGCAGCGTGAGGCCGTAGCGCCGCAGGTTGTCCGCCGGCACCTCGACGCTGATCTCGGGCGGCGGTATGCCCGTCTTCTCCACCAGGGTGATCCGCTCGTCCGAGAGCAGTTCGCTCCGGAGCTCCTCGGCGAGCCGGTCGAGCGACTTCAGATCCAGGTCGCCGTGGACCAGCAGCGAGAGGACCTGCCTGCGGTTCGTCACGAGCGAGATGACCGGGCGTTCGGCGTCCTGAGGGAAGGACGTGATCCGGTCCACCGTGCTCTTGATGTCGTTGTACGTCCGGTCCGGGTTCGCGCTGGTGAGGAGTTCGGCCATCACCGTGCCGAGCCCCTCGACCGAGATCGAGTTGATCTTCTTGATGCCGTCGAGGCTGCTGATCTCGTCCTCGATGGCGAGGACGACGCCCTCCTCCACCTCCTGGGGCGACGCCCCCGGGTAGGCGACCACGACGGTCACCATGTCCATGTCGATCTCCGGGAAGACCTCCCGCTTGGTTCCGAAGGCGAACAGGATGCCGCCGATGACCAGGACTCCCATCAACAGGTTCGCCGCGACCGGGTGCGCCGCCATCCAGCCGATCGGTCCCTTCCGGTCGACGGGACCGTGGTCGTGGGACATGAGGCTCATGGCGCCACTCCCGTCGGCACTGCGCCCCAGGCCGACACGTCCCAGCGGCTGGCGGCGGAGAGGAACTCGGCAGCGACCACCGGTGGCGCATCCGCGCCCAGGCGCAGCTTCATCCCCTCGATCGGGGTGGCGATGCGGCTCGTCACGACGAGTTCCCCCTCAGCCAGACCCGAGTCGATGCAAACGCTGTCTTCGAAGCGCCAGGCCACTTCGACCGGCCGGCGCTCGAGCTGTTCTCCGCTGTACATCCAGAGGTGTCCGCCTTCCTGGAGCCATTCCCGGGGCACCTCGAACAGGTCGCGCACCGTGCCGCCCTCGAGCAGCAGGTCGACGTAGCTGTCCAGGAGCAGCAGTCCCCGGCCGGCGGGGCCGCCCGTCCCGCGCTCGAGTCCGAGCGGATCGTCGACTTCGACCAGGACCCGGGCCATCCGGCCCGCGGTGTCCAGGTCTCCCAGCAACCGGACGATGCGGCCCGGCAGGACGTAGTCGGTCTCGGGATCGAGCCGCACCAGCGCCCGCGAACCCGCGACGTCGCCATGGAGACCCGGAACCCGGAGTTGTTCGAGTTCGTCGGTTCGGACCGCGGCCCGTACCCAGAACGCATCGGTGCCCGCCAGCGTCACGGCCTGGCTTTGCGGCGTCACCGTCTGCCCCACCTCGATCGTCTCGGAGAGCACGACGGCGTTGAACGGACTGCGCACCACCGTGCGCTCGAGGTCCAGCCTGGCCCGCGCCAGAGCCGCGCGGGCGGTATGGACGGCCGAGAGCCGCGACCGCAACTGCGGCTCCCGGAGCGCCAGCGAGGCCTCCATCTGTTCCGCGTCCAGCTCGTCCTGGAACAGTTCCCACTCCCGCTCGGCCACGCGGCCGCGGCCCTGCTCGAGTTCGAGTTGGGCCGCCGCCTCGGCGACCGTGGCGGTGGCCCTGGCCACCGCCAGCTTGAAGTCGGCATCCTCGATCGCGAAGATGACCTCGCCCTCGCGCAGGAGCGTGCCGGGAGCGAGTTGCGGCATGACGAACGCGATCCGGCCGCTCACCTGAGGCTGAACGACGACCCTCTGGGCCGGCAGCACGGTTCCCTGGGCCTCGATGTCGATCCGCCGCGGCATCCGCCTCACCTCGGCCACCTCGACCAGCACGCCGGAGTCGTCCGGCGGCCTCTGGACCGCCTCAGGTCTGGCGCGAATGATCCCCACCGCGGCCACCACGCCGACCACCAGGACCAGCACCACGATGCCTACGCGGATCAGGACACTCATCGGGACGTTCCGTCTCTCAGGACGCTCCGCCGGCGGCCGTTGTTTCGGGCGCCGCGGCGAGCCCGGTCGCCAGCCGCTCCACCGACGTGCCCGGCGCGAAACCCAGCGAGCGGCAGAGCTGCAGGCGGCTGGCCAATTGTTGCCGGCGGGCGTCGATCAGCGCCTGTTCCAGCCCCTGCTGGGACAGAAGCGCGGTCAGCACGTTCAGGTAGTCCGTGGCGCCCTCACGGTACGACTCGCTGGTGAGAAGCAGCACCCGGCGCGCCTCCCCCAAACGCTCCTCCAGGTTCGCCACCAGCTCGCGGCTGCTGCGGCCGACCGCAAGGGCCGTCTGCACCTCGCCGACCGCGTTGACCAGGGACTGTGCGTAGGCGTAGAGGCTCTCCTCCGCCGCCGCGTACGCCTGATCGATCCGAGCCCGCCGGCCACCGCCGCCGTAGACGGCCTGCGAGGCGGTACCGCCGATCTGACGGACGAGGTCGCTCATCACGTCGGCGACCTCCAGTGCCCGCCCGGTCACCAGCGCGGTCAGCGACAGCGACGGCAACCACTCCCTGACCGCGGCCGCCGCCCGCCGGTCGGCCGCCTCGACGCGCCAGCGAGCCGCCTGCAGGTCGGGCCGCCGGTCCAGCAACGCGGCCGGCACGCCGAGATCAGGCTGTTCGGCCGCATCCAGCAACGGCCCCAGGCCAGGCGCATCGTCCGGAGTCAGGCGCTCCGTACTGCCGAGAAGCGTTGCGAGCTGGAACTCCAGCGACTCCAGCCGGCCCCGCGCGAGTTCGATCTGACCCCGGAGGCTCAGCAACTGTTCCCGCTGGCGGCCGATGTCCTGAGCCGGCCCCAGGCCCTGTCCGAAGCGAAGCTGGGTCAGCTCCAGGAACCTCTCCGAAGTCCGCTGCTGACTCTCGAGGAGCGCGATGAGTTCACGTTCCGCAACGACGCCGAACCAGACCTCGGCCAACCCCGACGACAGGCTGATCGCCAGTGAACGCAGGTCGTGGACGCTCGCCTCGGCATCCAGCAGGGCCGCCAGCTCGCGGTTGCGCAGGCGACCCCAGAGATCGATCTCGAAGCTGGACGCCAGGCTGGAGTCCCAGGCCGCCCCGGCGAGCAGGAACTGGTTCACGATGCCGCTGCCTGGGAACGTCAGGTCGTTGCCGGTCAGGGAAGCGTCGAGACGCGGCATCAGGTAGGCGCCGCTCTCCCGGGCGCGCGCGTCGGCGGCCTCGACCCGGCTCCAGGCAACCTGGAGATCGAAGCTCTGACCGGCCAGACGATCCTGGAGGTTCCACAGAGTCTGATCGCCCAGCGCGCTACAGGCGCCTGGCGCCGCCGCACCGTGCGCACGGTCGAACCCCAGGTCGAACTCCGGCGGCGGTTCCGCGACCTCCGGGATGCGCTCCAGCACGCTCGTGTGGGTACAGCCCATCGCAATCGTCGCCAGCGCGCACGTCGCAAGACAAGTCCCGTAGAGCCAGGAGGATGGGCTCCGGGAACGGGTGGCCGAATCGAGGAGGCAGCGCATGGGGGAGGAAAGAGGCGGGAACCCGCAACTCTACGCCACTCCCGCCAGCGGTCAGTCGAGAACGACCCTTGGTACGTCCTTCCGCCCCGAAAGTTCCGCCCGCGTGCCGGCGGGAAGCCCCCTATGCCCCCTGCGCCTTTTCGAGGACCAGCGCGTGGGCCTCGTCGACACGCAGCTTCCAGCGCGGCTCCACCACCGTGATGCTGTGCTGCTCCTGCACCAGGCACGGACCCGAGCGTTCGAAACCCGGAGCGAGGTCCTCGCGGCGCAGGAGCGCGGCCGTCCCCCAGCCGGCGAACCAGGCCCGGTACTCACCGGATTCGACTTCGCGGCCCCCGGCGGTTCCGGCGCGATCGAGCCGCGCCGCGGCGGGAGCGGTCGAGGCCAGGACGCGGATCGACTCGACCTCGATCGGATGTTCCGGGGGCGGATAGCCGTAGACCGCCTCATAGCGCTCCGCGAAGAGCGCGGCGACGGCGTCGGCGGACCGCGCCTCCTCCGCGGACCCCGGTTCCACCTCCAGCGCCGTTTCCTGGCCGAGCAACCGCAACCGGACGATCCGGCGCCGGACCGCGGCGCCTTCGAGGTTCGCGCCACGCTCCTCCAGCAGCCGGCCCAGCGCTTCGCGCTCAAGCCGCTCGACCACCGATCCCACCCCGCCACCGTCGAGCGGCTCGAGGACCTGCCGGTGAGCGAAGCGCTCCAGCACGGCGTGGCCGAGCCCGACGGCACTGAGCAGCGATGTATCGACGGGCACGATGACCGTCTCCATGCCCAGCTCCGAGGCGATCGCGCAGGCGTGCTGGCCGCCGGCGCCGCCGAAGCTGACCAGGGCATAGTCCGTCGGGTCATAGCCGCGCGAGATGGAGATGCGGCGAATCGCGTCGGCCATCCGTTCGTTGGCGATCGCGAGAAAACCCCCAAGGAGTTGCTCGTCGACGCCGCCGAGCCCCGCCAGCGCCTCGGCGGCCCGCCTTTCGGCTGCCGCCACATCGATGGGCAGGCCAAAGGCCGTCGGATCGATCCGGCCCAGCAGCAGGTTCACATCGGTGATCGTGAGCGGCCCGCCGGCGCCGTAGCAGGCGGGGCCGGGACGCGCCCCGGCACTCTCGGGCCCGACCTTGAGCTGGCCGTGATCCACCCGGCAGATCGAGCCGCCGCCGGAGGCCACGGTCTCGATCGCCAGGGCCGGCGCCACGACGACCGCGTCGCCGACGCGGAACTCGAAGTTGTACTCGAAGTCGCCGTCGTAGCGCGACACGTCCGTACTGGTGCCTCCCATGTCGAAGCCGATGACCCGGTCATGACCGCTCGCGCGTCCCGCCGCGGCCGCGCCCACGACGCCCCCGGCAGGGCCGGACAGCAGACTGTCCTTGGGCCTGTAGCTCGAGAAGCCCGCAAGGCCGCCGGCGCTGGTCATCACGCGGGGCGCGACACCGCCCGCCTCGCCCGCTTCCGACTCGCGCCCTCCCGAGAGCGCCGCCCCCGTGGTCTCCAGGTAGCCGCCGACCGCCCGCCCCAGGTAGGCGTCGACCACGGCCGTGTGGGCCCGCGGCACGATCTTGATCAGCGGCGCCAGTTCCGCCGAGCAGGACACCGTACGAAAGCCGGCAGAGCGGAGGATCCGCTCGGCGCGCCGTTCGTGATCCGGATTCCGGTAGCTGTGCATCAACGCCACGGCCGCGGCGCGGAAGCCCTCGTCGACGAGGGCGCGGGCCGCGGTTCTCAGGCCCTCCTCATCGAGCGGCTCGAGCTCCCGGCCCCCGGCGTCGAGCCGTCCGGTCACCTCGACCGACCGTTCGTACAGGGGAGCCGGGCGCTCGACCGCGAGCGCGAAGATGTCCGGTCGTGCCTGGTCGCCGATCAGCAGCAGGTCGGCGAATCCTTCGGTAACGAAGAGCACCGTGCGGGATCCCGCCCGCTCGAGCAGGGCGTTCGTGCCGCGCGTCGTGGCAAGCCGGAGATCGCACGGCGGCAACGGCTGGTCCAGCGCCCTGGCGGTCGCGATGCGTGCCGCGAGAATCGGCGCGTTCTCCGGCGACAGGAGTTCCAGCACCTGGCCAGGCTCGAAAGCGGGAGTTCCGGCGCCGTTCTCCGCCGGCAGGAGCCTGCAGGTTCCATCCGCCAACCACTCTTCCACCAACGCCGGCGTGCCTTCGCCAAGGGGTACCGCGCGGTAGCCGGCGAAGAAGCCCTCAGGCAGGTCGAAGCGCGTCTCGAGCCGGGGCCCCCGAGGTCCGTTCGAAACCACGGTGGCCCGGACCGCGCCCGAGCTCAGGACCTTCACGCACTGGGACGAGCCCTCCGGATCGAGCGCTATGCAGTCGGTGAACGTGCCGCCGGTATCGATCCAGAGCTGCCAGAGGGGCGGCACAGCAGAAACCCGGTCGCGCGGCCGTCAGGCGGCTCAGGAGGCCGCCAGCAGACGAACCAGGCGATCGATCCGCCGGTCGCCGTCAGGCTCCAGCCGCTGCGCACGACGAAGCAGTCTCTCGGCGGCCTTCCGCTCGCCCCGGCGCAGCAGCACCTCGCCCAGCGCCGCCGCCGGCGCCGCCTCGTCGGGTCCAAGCCGCCGCGCCCGGCTGTAGAAGCGCTCCGCCTCGTCCAGACGGCCGTACCGCAGACTCAGATCGCCGAGGGCGATGTAGGTGAACGGGTTGCGGTTGCGCCTGGCGTCCGCCATCAGCAGCAGGTCGTCCGCCTCCTCCGTCCGGCCGTTCAGCCGCAGCAACACGGCCAGGTTGACCAGGGCTGAACTGAGCCCCGGATCGACGACCAGGGCCTGCCGGTAGCTCGACTCCGCCTCGTCGGTCCGGCCGCTCCGGCGCTGGGCCACTCCCAGGTTGGCCCAGGCGGACGCCAGTTCGGGGTCGATTCGGACAGCGTCCTCGAGCCAGGCGACGGCTTCGTCGAGCCGTTCGGCCCGCAGCGCTTCGGCGCCACGGTTCGAGTAGTAGAGGGCCGTCGCCGTGAGATCGCTGATTGGCGAGACCCTGAAGCCCCGCTCGTCCTCGCGCAGACCGAAGTCGATGATCCGCATCGCGTGCCTGGGCCCGAATCCCACGGCAACGTGGTCGGAAATGACGACCAGGTCGCCCTCGCGCTCGAAGTTCTCGACGTGCGACACCTCGACGAAGTAAGCCGCGAGATCGAGTTCCCTGGCCATGCCGACGAACATCTGGGTGAAGGCCAGGCAGTTGGCGGTCCTGCTCTCGAAGACCTCCACCGCGGATCCGGTACGCCCGGCCTTGTACTCCACGCCGAGCATGGACGTCTCGGTCACCGCCTCGACCAGGCGATCCAGCCGCTTGTCCCGTTCAGCCGCGCCGACCGCTTCGTGAACCCAGGCGGCCATCTGGTCGTTCAGAGCGAACGGCACGAGAGCACGGCTGACTTCGCGGCGCTCGAGTTCACGCAGTAGCGCGTTCTCGCCCGTCTCGCGCACGCCGGTCGAGGCGCAGGCCAGAGCCAGCGCAGCCGGAAGCGTCGCCACAGCCAGCCGATTCAGCCAGCGGCGCCCGACTCGCGGTTCGATGTCCCCCGAAGTCACAGCGGTTACACCCTCCATCGGCGCCCGCACCATCTTACAGCGCCGTTGATCCCCAACCGGCACGGATGCTTCAGGATTCCCGCGGCGCCGAAGGCCGTCCGTACCCCTCCGCCGCACGCCCTCGGAAGCTCGGGCCGCGTCAGGACCCGGCGCGCCGCGCCTTGAGCACCCGCCGCCGCAGGAGTCGGACACTGACCACAGCGACCAGGAACGCCACCGCGGTCAGAGCAAGCACGGGCATCGTGATCGCCAGGAGCGACAGGCCGGCGGCAGACGCGGCCTCGCCGGTCGACACGACGGGATTGCCGATCCCGGCCGTCGCCATCGTGGAGGCTCCCCTCAGCAGCGTCGTCCCGGTCTGGACCACTGCCGCCGCCGTTCCACCGGCCACCGCCGCGAGAGCCCAGCCAACCAGTGGCGTCGCGGTCTCGATGTTCGCCGCGGCGACGACAACGCCGGCGGTCACCGCAGCCGGCATCGCGGCTACGTCGAGCACGTTGTCGAGCCAGGGTATGTAGTAAGCGCCGATCTCGCAGACGGTGGCCACGGCCAGCGCGAGGAGCGCGGGAGTGCCGGCCATCCACTCGAAGCCGTCGGCCAGCTCGAGCGCTCCGGCCCTGGCCCCGACGCCCATGACCAGGACGGGCAGAAAGACCCGGAAGCCGCAGGCGGCCGCCAACCCGATGCCAAGACCGACGCTGAGCAGAATCTCCATCTCGCGGCTCCCCTTCCGGTTCAGACTGGTTCAGCCTGGTTCAGACTACGTCGAGGGCCGGCGGCGGGTTTCGATCAACCAACGGCGCAGGGCCAACGCTTCGGGCACCTTGAGCACGTTGGCGGCGCCCAGGTAGGTGACGGCGAAGCCGACGACCGGAACGACGCCGGCTATCCAGGGCGGACCCGGCACGAGGGTCTGCGTCGCCGCCCAGGGCGCCACGCAGGCCGCGCCCAGTGCCAGGTGCAACATCCACGACCGCCATGGCGCCCGGACAGCGACGTCTCGTCGCTTCAGCCGCCCAAGCAACAGGCCCAGCTCGAGCCACGCACCCACCGCGGACCCCAGCGCGAGCCCGACCGCGCCAAGGCGCAGAGCCTGGGCCCCCTCTGGAGCCGCCGCCCGCAACCAGGGCAACACCTCTCCGAGCGGGATACGGTCGAGCAGAATCATCAAGACGGTGCCGAGCCCGGCCGCGAGGACGAGTCGCATCGCCGCGATCCGGGCGGGGCTTCGGGTGTCTCCCAGCGAAAAGAACACGCTCTGCAGAAGCCGCGAGGCACTGGAAGCCAGCAGGCCGAGAGAGTAAGCGCCCAGAACGAGGAACACGAGCCCGTTGTCCGCAAGGTCGAACTCACCGCGGCGGTAGATTGCGCCGACGATCCCGAACCCCAGCAGCACGTAACCGACCAGGGTCGGCGCCACCAGAAACGACATCGCCGCCAGGGACCGTTGGGCACGCTCGGAGGCGGCCCGCGCGCGTTCGGGGGCGTCCCCGCGAAGTCGCGAGAGTTCCGTCAGTTCCGCTGCCGCCACGGAAACGGCGAAGAGGGAGATGGGGAGCAGATACAGACGCTGACCCCAGGTCAGGGCCGCCAGGGCGCCCTTGACCAGGAAGGACGCAAGGAAGAGATCGACGTAAGCGCCAAGCTGGCCTACGCCCCGGCCGGCGATCGCCGGGCCCAGGTTGGCCAGGGTCGTCCGAACGCCCTTTACCCGGAGGCTGAGGGACAGACGCAGACCTTCCGTAACCCGGAGGACCAGAGGCAGCTGCACCGCGAACTGAAGGAGGCCGCCGCCGAGACCGCCCCAGCAGACGGCAAGCGCGAGCGTTTCGACGCGATCGCTCCCAACGCTCGTGGTCCGCATCGCGACGAAGAGGATCGTGGCGATCACGCTCGCGTTCCAGAAGCACGGCGCCAGGTACGGAAGCAGAAAACGGCGGTGGCTGTTCAGGACGCCAAGGCACCAGGCCGACAGCGTGATCGCCGCCACCATCGGGAAACAGATGCGAACCGCGGTCGTGGCCAACTCCAGTCGATCGATCGCCTCCGTTCCGGCCGCCACGGCATCCGCGTCCGCGGCGAAGCCGGCAACGAGCAGGCGCACGATCTGAGGCGCCAGGAGGACGCCAAGCAGGCTCAACGCGGCCATCGCGGACAACAGAAGACCGAAGATGGCACCGGCCAGAGCGCCGGCCTCGCGGCGCCGGCCCTCGGCCAGCAAACGGCTGTACGTCGGAATGAACGATGCCGAGAGCGCCTGGTCGCCGAGCAGGTTCTGCAGGACGTTCGGCGCCCGAAAGGCCACCGCCAGCACATCGGTCAGGGCGCCGACGCCGGCGACACCCGCGATCACGGCTTCCCGGACCAGGCCGAGAACGCGACTGGCCACGATGCCGGCCGCGATCCGCGGCGCACCGCTCACGGCCGCCGGCGCGCTCGCTCCTCCGGCGGACTCCGCCAGGGTCAATCCGAAAGGTTGACGACGACCCGGTCGCCGCGTCGCTCGACCGTCGCCACGACGTTGGGCGCCGCCAGGTCGAGCACCACGTGCAGGTTCCGCGTCGCTCCCCTGCCATGAACGCCGGTGCGCACGCCACGCAACCGGGGAGCGCTGACCGCGCTCGCATCGTAGTCCCGCTGCACGCCGATCAACCGCACGAGCAACCGCGGCGGCGCGTCCAGCGGCATCACATGGTGGCGCTCGAAGGGGGCGTTGCCCGTGATCTCGACCAGCGTCCGGTCATCCCGCACCGAGGCTGTGATCGAGCGAAGCGCGGTCGCGTTGGCGGGCGCTGCGGTCGGCGCCGGAACTGACGGTGGAGGCGCCGAAGGACGCGGCCTGGCTGCCGGCTCGGGAGATGGGGCCGTCGCCTCGGGAGCTTGGATTGCCGACTCGGGAGACGAACTGGCCGCCTCGGGAGATGGGCTGGTCGGCTCGGAAGGCCTAGCGGGAACTTCGCCGGCGACCGGGGCCGGAGCCGGCGTCGACTCGGTCGAAGGCCGGGCGGCCGCGGGCGGATCCACGGGTCCGGTCGGTTCCTCGACCGGCGCCGCAACCTCAAAGCTCTGCGCTACGGGAGCCGGCTGCTCCCCGCCGCCGTTCCCACCCATGCCGACGAGCCGCATCAGAGGCCCCCGCAGGAAGATCAGCAGGATGCCAACCAGGATGACGCCGGCCACCGTCGGCCAGACCCAGGAAGGTCTCTCGGACTCCCGGTTCATCCAGTCCTCATCGTCGCCCGCGAGGTCGCCGAACAACTCGGCGCGCGTACCGCCGGCTTCGCCGTCCTCGATTGCCGATCCCTCCGGGGACGCGGCCTCGTCCGCAGGCGGTTCCTCCGCGGCTGCCACGACATCGACCGGCTCCGCCTCATCCGCCTCTTCCCGTTCCTCCGCTGGCTCGACATCGTCCTCGACAGCCGCCGGCTCCACAGCGGGCTCGTCCGGTGTGTCGTCGACCGTCTCGGCGTCCTCCACTTCGGCCTCCTCCGGTTCTGCGGGCGCTGGCGGAGCCGCTTCGGCGGCCGGGTCCGAACCAGCCGCGTCGTCCGGCTGCTCGGAAAACAGCATCGCCAGGCGTTCCTCTCCCGGCGGCTCCACACGCGTGAACTGCATGCCCATTCCGGCCGGCTGGTCGGCGCCGCCCGGCGCCTCGCGCACCCAGACCACCGCGGCCTCACCCTGGACCGTGTCGGGCGGGTCCCCCGACCCCAGTTCGAGAACGAACGCCGCGGCCGTACCCACGGGGCGGACGTCGGAGCTGGCCACGAACATCCCGCCGATCGCGATGTCGCGCGTCCGGGCGACGAGTTCCCCGTCCTCGCCGGACACCGTCAGGCGAACCGGCGCCTCCCGCAGCAGGCGGCGGGACTCGCGGAAGCGGAAACTCTGACTAGCCGGGGACATGGACGCAAGCGCTCAATCGCAACTGACGCCGCAATAGTAACCCTTCAGGCCGTCTCCGCCCCCTTGCGCGCCACCAGCAACGCCATCTCCAGCGCCTGCTCGTAGTTCAGCCGCGGATCGACCTGGGAACGATAGGCCCGGCGCAGTCCCCGCTCGTCGAGGCCGCGTGCGCCGCCCGTGCACTCGGTGACGTCCTCGCCGGTGAGCTCGAAGTGGACGCCGCCCAGAATCGTGCCGTGGTCGGCGTGGAGGTCGAATGCCTGCTCCAGCTCCGAAAGGATGGCGTTGAAGTCCCTGGTCTTCATGCCGTCGGAGGTGCTCTTCGTGTTTCCGTGCATCGGATCGCAGATCCAGAGCACGGGCTTGCCGGTGGCCGAGACCGCCTCGATGATCGGCGGCAGCTCCCGAGCCACCTTCTCGGCGCCGCAGCGGTGAATCAGCGCGAGCCGGCCTTCCTCGCCGCCGGGATTCAGCACCTCGACCAGGCCGGCCACGTCGGCGGGATCCATACCGGTTCCCACCTTGACGCCCAGGGGGTTCCGAATGCCGCGCGCGTACTCGATGTGGGCCGAGCCCGGGAACGCCGTCCGCAGCCCGATCCACGGCAGGTGTGTCGACAGGTTGTACCAGCCCGCCCGCCGCGGCACGGTCCGGGTCTGCGCCTGCTCGTAGACGAGGTGCAGGGCTTCGTGGCTGGCATAGAAGTCGACGCGGTCGATGTGGCCGACCTCGACGCCGGCGAGGGTCTCCATGAACTTCAGCGAATCGGCGATCGACTCGACCCGGCGCTGGTACTCGGCCGCGTTCTGCGAGTGGCCCACGAAGTCGAGGTTCCAGTACTCCGGATGGTGCAGATCGGCGAACCCGCCGTCGATCAACCCCCGGATGAAGTTCAGCGTCAGCGCCGAACGCTGGTAGCCGCGCAGGAGGTTGAGCGGGTCGGGCTCACGCGCGCCGGCGTCGAAGTCGAGCGAGTTGACGAGGTCGCCCCGGTACGACGGCAGGGTCTCGTCGCCGCGGGTCTCGGTATCGGACGACCGCGGCTTGGCGTACTGGCCGGCGAAGCGGCCGACGCGGATCACCCGCTTCTTCAGGCTGTGGGTCAGGACCAGGCTCATCTGCAGGAGGATCTTCAGCTTCGCCGTGATCGAGTCGGAGGTGCATTCGGCGAAGCTCTCCGCGCAGTCCCCGCCCTGGAGGACGAAGCGCTCGCCGCGCGCCGCGGAGGCCAACTGCCCCTTCAGCGTCTCGACCTCCCACGACGTCACGAGCGGCGGCAGCGCCGCGAGCCTGCCGGCCGCCGCCTGGAGCGCGTCCTGGTCGGCATAGGTCGGCTGCTGGCGCACGTCGGCGCTCTGCCAGGACGTCGGGTTCCAGTTGTCCGCTGCGTTGCTCATCGCTCCACCGCTCCCGAAAGGCGCTGAATCCTAGTCCATCGTCGATTGGTGCAGGTCTTCACCTTCCTCGATCTCGAGATACCTGCGCAACCAGCGGGTGCCCAGGTAGAAGGGCAACGTATCGACCGCGGCCGCCAGGAACTTGAACACGTAGGCCGTGCCGATGAAGACCCACAACTGCGGCCAGATCGGTTCCCCCGTCTCGACGGGAATCGCAGCCGCGGCGAAATGGGTGATCGTGATGACGGAGAACGAGTCGACGAACTGGCTGACCACGGTCGACCCGTTGTTGCGCAGCCACAGGTGGCGTCCCTTCGTCAGCCGCTTCCAGAAGTGGAAGACCCAGACGTCGCAGAGTTGCGCGCTCAGGTAGGCGATCATCGACGCCGCGATCACGCCCAGGGTCATCGTCCGGATCTCGAAGAAGATCGGCAACCGGCCATCCGGACCGGGCACAGGCGCGTCGAAGCCGGGCAGCGCGCCGCCCACCCACAGGATGACGGCCAGCCAGAGGTTGACGAGGAAGCCGACCCAGACCAGGAAGTTCGCCCGCTTGCGGCCGTAGATCTCGGAGATGAAGTCCGTGCACAGAAAGGTCAGCGGGTAGGGCAGGACGCCGACCGCCAGCGGCATCGGGATGCGCAGGCCAAACACGGTGAAGCTCAGGTCCAGGAAGCGCGTCACGCCCAGGATGTTCAGCATCGTCATCGAGCCGAGGAACAGTCCGGCCAGGATGAGAAAGACCCGTTCGCGGCGCGCATGCAGCGCGCTCGCCTCGATCGGGTGCAGGTCGGGTGGGGACGCTGCCGCCGGAGTCGCTTGCGTCATCACTGGCCGGCGCCCTCCTCGACGCGTCTCCGCGCGCGCTGTCTGGCGGCGATGAAGTCCTCGTGCGGAAGATGCAGGAGCCTCGCGATCTTCCGGATCAGGAACTCCTCCTGCGCTTCCAGCACACGGTCGGCGAACGCCACACGCCACAGTTCCTCGATGAGCCGGCCCTTGCGGGCGTCGTCGAAGGACTCGTGGATCAGCCGGGTGAACTCGTACAGGCAGACGGAACCCTCGGTCTCCGACTCGGCGAGTTCCACCAGCTCGCCGGTCTGCTCCTCGGAGAGGCCGAGATGACGCCTGACCCCGGCCAGCACGGCCTCCTTCTCCTCCTCCGCGGCGTCGAAATCGGCGCGCATCACCTCGACCATCAGCGCGGCCGCTGCCAGCCGCAGGCGAGCGTCCGGATTGTCCGCCCGCTCGGGGTCGATCCGTTCGCCGAAGAAGCTGCGTATGCGGTCGAGCATCGCCGGCCTCAGCTCGCCGACGCTCCGAGGCGCGCCCAGGCCCCCTGCCGCCGGAGTTCCTTGGCCCGCGCGGCCACCCCGCCGCCGGCAGCGGCGCGCCGCCAGGCGGCGGCCGCGTCCTCGTCCACGAGTGCCCAGTGCTCCGCGTGGTCCGCCCGCACCCGGGCCGTCGCCCGGGACAGGGCCGCCACTCCGAGGTGCGCGGCGGGCCCGTCCAGCGGGCCGAACGCCAGCGCGGCCGCGGCAACGAGCAGGAGCAGCAGATCCTCGACCGCCGCTTCGGGCCATCCCCACCGCCGGGCGAGCGCCAGGTTGTACGCGGTCGTCGCCGCGCCGATGTACAGATCCTCGATCGTCCGGAAGGGCTTGATCGCGTCCGTGTAGCCGTCGCCGTCCATCACCTCGCCGGCGGCCACCGGCACGGCGGTCAGATCGACGATCGCATGACGGACCTCCGGGTTGGTCGGCGTCCGCCCCTCGAGCTCCATGGGTGCGATTCCGATCCCCGGCCGATCGCTCGGCACGCAGAGCGCCCGCAGGCGATTCCGGTCGCCGTCACGGCCCACCGAGGCGATGACCAGCAGCGCGGCCGCGGACGGCGCCAGGGTGGCCCAGCGCTTCTGGCCGTCAAGACGGAATTCGCCGTCGGGCGCCTTCCTGAGCGACGAGTGGACGGCGCGCGGATGCGCTCCGCCCTCCTCGCTGGCACAGAAGGCGACGATGCCGCCGTCAGGAACCAGCTCCAGGCCGCCGCGTTCCCAGGCCAGACGCCTCACCGCCGCCTGATGCCCCGCCACCATCGCCCAGGCCGGACGATCGGCGACGAAACCGCCGAGCAGACCGTGGGCGAAGTGATCGCGGCCGGGAAGGCCGGCGCCGCCGTTTGCGCGCGCCTGCCACGGCGCCAGCACCTGCCCGGAGAAGGCCCGGTACCAGCCCGCCGGATCGTCGCCGGCCGCAAGCGCGGCGGGCTCCGCGGAAAGCAGATGACTCAGCACCGGGTCGAGAGTCACGAACCGACTCCCGAAACGACTCCTCGCGACGCCGGGCGCACTCGAATAAGCTCGGCCGCCCGCGGACGACAAGGGCTCGATCCACTGTCGCCCTGGTCCCGCTTCGCGAAGTACATCGGCCCAAGATGATAGAGGAAATGACACCAACCACGAGCGGCGCCGCGACCGGCCCCGAGACGCCGGGCTTTCGCCGGGTGCCGCGGACCGGCGTCATCTACGTGATGCACCGGGCCGCGGCCGCCGGCCACGGCACCGACGGCCGCACCTGGTACAACCTCGGCCAGGGATCCCCGGAGGTCGGTCCGCTGCCCGGGGCGCCGCCCCGCCGCGACGAACTCCACATCGACCCGCGCCGCCAGACCTACGCGCCCGTCGACGGCATCGACGAGTTGCGCGAGCGGGTTGCCGAGCTCTACAACTTCCTCTACCGGCGCGACAAGCGCTCGCAGTACACCCGGGAGAACGTGAGCATCGCTCCGGGCGGCCGGCCGGCGATGACGCGGATCGCGGCGGCGATGGGCGAGATGAACCTCGGCCACTTCATCCCCGACTACACCGCCTACGAGGAGCTCCTGACCGCCTTCAAGGGCTTCATTCCGATCCCCATCCTGCTCGACGCGGCCCACGGCTACCGCGCCTCGCGGCGCCTGCTCGAGAAGGAGATCGTCGGCCGCGGCCTCTCCGCGCTCTGGTGCAGCAACCCTTGCAATCCGACGGGTCAACTCGTCGAGGGCGATCTCCTGGCCGAGTGGGTCGGCGTCGCCCGCGACAACGCCTGCACCTTCATTCTCGACGAGTTCTACTCGCACTACATCTACACGCCGGCGCCCGACTCCTGCGTCCAGATCGCCGACAACGCGAGGATGGTCTCGGCGGCCGCGCACGTCGACGACGTGAACCGGGATCCCGTTATCCTGGTCGACGGACTGACGAAGAACTGGCGCTATCCGGGCTGGCGGGTGTCCTGGATCGTCGGGCCGGTGAGCGTGATCGACCGCGTGACCAGCGCGGGCTCCTTCCTGGACGGAGGCGGCAACCACCCCTTCCAGGAAGCCGCCGTACCGCTGCTCGAACCGGAGCTCGTACTGCAGGAGACGCGGGCGATCCAGACCGAGTTCACGCGCAAGCGCAGGTTCCTCGTCGACCGGCTGCGGGCCCTGGGCATCGAGGTCGAGCACGAGCCCAGCGGCGCCTTCTACGTCTGGGGCAATCTCGCCGATCTGCCGGCGCCGCTCAACGACGGCATCGAGTTCTTCAAGGCCCTGCTCCAGGTCCAGGTCATCACGGTTCCGGGCGTCTTCTTCGATGTGAACCCGGGCCAGCGCCGCCGCAACGCCCGCTACCACAGCTACTGCCGGCTCAGCTTCGGCCCGTCGATGGAGACCCTGGAACGCGGCATGGAGCGGATCGAGAAGCTGATCCGCGGCCACTCCTAGGCGAAGCCCACCAGCCGGCGGATCTCGGCCGCCTTCGGCTCGGCGACTTTCCGCGCGCGCTCCGCGCCGATGGCGAGCAGCCGGTCGAGCTCCTCCGGCGCGGCCATCAGCTCTTCGTAGCGCCGCCGGATCGGCGCCACGACCTCGATCACCGCCTCCGCGACACCCATCTTCAGGTCGCCGTAGCCGCGGGCCCCGGCGAAGTCGGCCAGGACCTCTTCCCCGCCGCGATCCGTGATCGCCTGGTAGATCAGGAGCAGGTTGTTGACGCCCGCCCGGGCCGGGTCGTCGCTGAACTCGATCTCACGCCCCGAGTCGGTGACCGCGCGCTTGAGCGAACGCCTGATCTCGTCGTCCGTGTCGGTCAGGCGAACCGCATGGCCACGCCCGGCGGTCTCGCTCTTCGACATCTTGACGGTCGGATCGTCAAGGGCCATCACGCGGGCGCCGGCGGTCGGAATCACCGCCTCGGGCAGGACGAAGGTCTCGCCGTAGAGATGGTTGAAGCGGCCCGCGATGTCCCGGGCGAGCTCCACGTGCTGCTTCTGATCCTCCCCGACCGGTACCTCGTCCGCGTCGTAGAGCAGGATGTCCGCCGCCTGGAGCACCGGATACGTGAACAGCCCGACGCCGATCCGCTCCCGCCCCCCCTGACGTTCCGACTTGGCCTTGTACTGCGTCATCCGCTCGAGCCAGCCGATCGGCGTCGTGCATCCCAGGATCCAGGCCGCCTCAGCGTGCGCGCGGACGTGGCTCTGGACGAAGAGGGTCGTGCGCTCCGGGTCGATGCCGCAGGCGAACAGCATCGCCGTCAGTTCGCGGGTGCCCGAGCGCAGCGCCTCCGGATCCTGGCGCACCGTGATCGCGTGCAGGTCCACGACGCAGATGAAGTTCTCGCGGTCGTCCTGACGCGCGGCCCAGTGCTTGACGGCGCCCAGGTAGTTCCCCAGGTGGAGCACGCCGGACGGTTGAATGCCGGAGAACACCCGGCGCCTGCGCACCGCCCCGCTCATGCTGGAGAGAACCTCACGCGGAGGCGGGTTCCGGCCGACGCGCCGGTCGTAGTACGGTCCAGCCGACGCAGACGCCGTAGTTCAGGAGCAGGCCCCATACGCCGGCGCCCACTCCCCACGGGCTGCGGGTCGCCCAGACGTCGAAGGCGGCGCCGCACCAGATGACCAGGGTGAGAAGCGTGCCCAGCACCATGCCGGTCAGAACGGCCGAAGCAGGCATCCGTCGCCAGTAGACGCCGAGCATGAAGACCGGCGAGAGCTGGACCATGAACTCGAGCTTCAGTTCGATCAGCACCCAGATCGAGCTTTCCGTCTCCAGCGACACCCAGGCCATCAGGATCAGGATCGCCATGATGCCCCAGGCGAACGTCTTGCCGACGATCAGCATCTCGCGGGCCGACGCCTCGCGGCGGAAGTAGCTCTTGTAGATGTCCTTCGTGAACATGGACCCGATCGACAGGAGGGCCGAATCCGCGGTCGACATGATCGCCGCCACGACCGCCGCGAACACCATCACGATGAGCCAGTACATCACCGGCGAGCGGTCGATCAGACCGCCCAGGACGTAGATCGTGACCTTGTCGCTCTCGAGCTGCGAGAGTCCCGGGAACCGGCTCAGCGCGATGAAGCCGATCAGGAAGGCGAGCAGGGTCGTGCCCAGGGGCATGAACGCCATCGCTCCGAGCGACCGCCGCAGGCTGATCTCGTTCTTGGCCGCGAAGATTCGCTGGACCGCATGCGGGTACAGCGCGACGCCGAGACCGAGCATGAGGAGCGTGCTGACCCAGGTCCGCAGACCGCGGGCGTCCGGCGCATCGAGCCTCTCCGGCGCCGTGGCGCGAATCCCCTCCGACGCCGCCGCCAGGCCGCCGTCCGCGGTCACCAGCGTGTAGAGAATGACGGCGCAGCCGCAGAGCAGCAGCGTACCCTGCACGGCATCGGTCCAGGCGACCGCCCGCATGCCTCCGAGCGACTCGTAGATCAGCATCACGCCGACCAGCAGGAGCACGCCCTGCATGAAGGTCATCCGACCGCCACTGATCGCCTCGACGCCGTGTCCCATCGCCACCAGTTGCTCCAGCACGTAGTTCGCCAGGCCCCAGCAGAGGAGCACGACGCACAGGACGCGCAGCGGATGGGAGCCGAAACGGTGGTACACGAAATCCGTCGGCGTGATGTAGCCGAAGCGCCGGGCCAGGCGGAACAGACGCGGAGCGTAGATCATGAACACCGTGATGACGAGGATCATGAAGGTCACGCTGACGATGTAGGTCGCCCCCTGAACATACGACCGCCCGGCGAAGCCGAGCAGCGTGTTGCCGCTGTACTGGGTGGCGAACAGGGTCAGGAACAGGACCGCGAAGCCGAAGGTCGAGCCGCCGAGATAGAAGTCCCTGAGCGAGCGTTCCCGCTGCTTCAGACGGCCGAGCAGACCGAGGCCGAGCATGACGACGAGGTAGCCGCCGAGAACGGCCAGGGCGCCCGGGCCGAAGGTCACGTCGGGGACGGAGGTGTTCACGGGTTCTCCCGGGACACGGTCGACGACTCCGGGTCGCTCGCGGCGTCGCCGCCTTCATCGGCGCCGTCCCGCCACAGGCGCAACGAAGCGAAAGAGGTGATGACCGCCAGGGCCAGGCCGCACGCGATCGTGATCCAGGTCCAGACAGGCAGGCCGGCCGCCAGCCGGCCGCCCACCGAAGGCGGCAGGTACCACGGCACGCTGACGGCGAGGATCAGAAGGACCGCAGGCAGGAACCAGCGATGCCGCAGGGGTTCGTCGGCAGGACGAATCGCCTCCCAGAAGGCGTCCTGGTCCCGCTCGTCTTCATAGTCCGAGAGACGTTTCGTGTTGGCCACCGAGCGCGCATTATGCCCCACCGGGAGCCGGCGACCGCCGTGCTAACGTCCACCGTTCCGGTTCCGGCCGGCACCCCCTGGTTACCGCCTCGGACCAGGCGCCTCGACGACGAGGGGGCCTGCACATGGTGAACGGTTTTCGACTGTGTCCTCCGACTCTCGCGGTGGCCGTCTGCGCGGTCCTGGCCGTGGGACTGGGAGCGTGCGGTTCGGCTGAACCCGAGACGACCGCGGAAGAGCAACAGGACTTGAACCAGCCAAGCGAAGCAACGCCCGCCCCCGAATGGTCGCTCGCCGTTCACGGAGGCGCGGGCAGCGCCCGGCGCGACACGACGGACGCCGAGGACTACTACCAGGCCCTGCGCGACGTCCTGACGCTGGGCAGCGAGCAGTTGGCGGCGGGCGAAGCGAGCCTCCGGGTGGTCGAGGAGGTGGTCGCGGCGCTGGAGGACGACCCCCGCTTCAACGCCGGCCGCGGCTCCGTGTTCACCTCCATCGGCACCCACGAACTGGACGCCGCGATCATGGACGGCCGCACCCTCGCCTGCGGCGCGGTGGCCGGCGTGAAGAACGTCCGCAATCCCGTGCGGCTGGCCCGGCGCGTCATGGAGGACACGCCCCACGTTCTCCTCAGCGGCCAGGGCGCCGACAACTTCGCGGTCAACGCCGGCGTGCGCCGGAACGTCCAGGCCTACTTCTCCACCGAACCGCAACTGGAGCGTTTTCGCGCGATCAGGAACCAGCGGAGGGGCGGCGACTCGGGAGGTGACGGAGCTCCGAGTCCCGAGGGCGACTACACCGGCAACGCCGGCCCGGAACCCGGCCAGGGCGGCGCCTCCCATCTCGGCACCGTCGGCGCCGTGGCCATGGACCGCTACGGCAACCTGGCGGCGGCCACCTCGACCGGGGGCACGATGTACAAGCAGATCGGCCGCGTCGGCGACGTGCCCGTCATCGGCGCGGGCACCTACGCGAACAACGAAACGGCGGCCATCTCCTGCACCGGCCGGGGCGAGGAGTTCATCCGCCACACCGTGGCCTACGACGTCTCGGCGCTCATCGAGTACGCCGGCTTCTCCGTCGAGGAGGCTGTGCGCAAGGTCATCGGCGAGACGTTGAAGCCCGGCGACGGCGGCATCATCGCGATCGGCAGGAACGGCTCCATCGCGATGGAGTTCAATACGAACGCGATGTTCCGCGGCGCGGCCAACTCGCTCGGCCGGTTCGACGTCGGGATCTGGGAGGACGTCCGCAGCGGCCGACCGTGAGCACCCGCTACGAACAGACGCTGCACCGGGCCCGAACCGACCCGGAGGGGTTCTGGGCCGAGGCCGCCGAGGCGATCTCCTGGCACCGGCGCTGGGACCGCGTGCTGGACGACGCGAACCCGCCGTTCTACCGCTGGTTCGCCGGTGCCGAGGTCAACACCTGCTACAACGCGGTCGACCGGCATGTCGAGGCCGGACGCGGTACGCAACCGGCCCTGATCCACGACAGCCCCGTCACCGGCACGAAGCGGACGCTTTCGTACTCCGATCTGCAGGAGCAGACCGCGCGGCTGGCCGGCGTCCTGCGCAGCCTCCGCGTGGAGACCGGCGACCGGGTGCTGATCTACATGCCCATGGTGCCGGAGGCGGCCGTCGCCATGCTGGCCTGCGCCCGCATCGGCGCCGTCCACTCCGTCGTCTTCGGCGGCTTCGCCTCCAGGGAACTCGCGACCCGGATCGAGGACGCCAGGCCGAAGGTCGTCCTTGCCGCTTCCTGCGGCATCGAGACCGCCCGCATCGTCGAGTACAAGCCTCTCCTCGACGAGGCGATCGCGATGTCCGCCCACAAGCCGATGGCGACCGTTCTGCTCCAGCGCCCCCAGCACACCGCCGAACTCGGCCAAGCCGATCTCGACTGGCACGACGCGATGGCCGCGGCCGAACCGGCCGACTGCGTACCGGTCCTGGCCACGGACCCGCTCTACATCCTGTACACGTCCGGCACGACCGGCGTCCCCAAGGGAGTCGTCCGCGACAACGGCGGCCACATGGTGGCCCTCGACTGGAGCATGGGCAACGTGTACGGCGTGGCGCCCGGCGAGGTCTACTGGGCCGCGTCGGACATCGGCTGGGTGGTCGGACACTCCTACATCGTCTATGCGCCGCTGATCCACGGCTGCACGACCGTGCTCTACGAGGGGAAACCGGTCGGCACGCCGGACGCCAGCGCTTTCTGGCGGGTCATCTCCGAGCACGGCGTCTCGGCGCTGTTCACGGCGCCGACCGCGTTCCGCGCGATCAAGCGGGAGGACCCGCGGGGCGAACTGATCGACAAGTTCGATCTGAGCTGCCTGCGCACCCTGTTCCTGGCCGGCGAGCGAGCCGACCCGGACACCGTGCAGTGGGCCGAGGACAAGCTCGACGTGCCGGTCATCGACCACTGGTGGCAAACGGAAACCGGCTGGGCGATCGCCGCCAACTGCGTCGGTCTGGGCGCCCTGCCGGTCAAGCACGGCTCGCCGACCAAGGTCGTGCCCGGGTACGACGTGCGGATCCTCGACCACGACGATGCGGGTACGCCCGGCTCGTGTCGGGAAATGCCGCCCGGCGAGAACGGCGCGATCGCGCTGCGCCTGCCGCTGCCGCCCGGCTGCCTGCCGACCCTGTGGCGGAACGACGAGGGCTACGTCGAATCCTACCTCCGCGAGTACGACGGCTACTACCAGACCGGCGACGCCGGGCACCTCGACGACGACGGCTACCTCTACATCATGAGCCGGACGGACGACCTGATCAATGTGGCCGGCCACCGCCTGTCGACCGGCGCCATGGAGGAGATTCTGGCTTCCCACCGCGACGTCGCCGAGTGCGCCGTCATCGGAGTCGCCGACTCGCTCAAGGGACAGGTGCCCCTGGGGCTGGCGGTGCTGTACGCGGGTTCGAGCCGCAGCGAAGCGGAGATCGTCCCGGAACTCGTGCAGAGCGTGCGCGACCAGCTCGGACCGGTCGCCTCGTTCAAGGTCGCTGCCATCGTCGAACGCCTGCCGAAGACGAGGTCCGGCAAGGTGCTCCGGGGCACGATGCGGCGCATCGCCGACGGCGAGCCCTGGACGGTGCCGCCGACGATCGACGATCCCGCGATCCTCGACGAAATCGAGCAGACCCTCACCGAGCTGGGCTACCCCCGCCCGGCGACGGCCTGAAGGCGGTCCCGCGGCGCCGGGAGTCCGCAGAATCTGCGGAAAACTCTGCGGAAAGCAACCATCTTCATACCTTGTAAGTCCTTTGTTATCAGCAACTTACAGCCATTCCGCACCGGATACGGTGCGAGCCATCGACTCACCGTAAGTTACTCATGAACAAGAGGTTAAGCCGGCCCGGCGACTGACCGGCATTGCCGGATGTTTCGAGTCGGCGGTACAGTGCCCGTCATGGACCCCACGCAGGCCACCCGAGAGGTCTTCTGGAACATCGAATACACCTGGTTGGTGTACGTGCTCATGGTCCCCACCCTGGCGGTCTTCGGCTGGGGCTTCTGGCTCAAGATCCGGCGCTGGCGGTCAGGGCAGCCGGCGCTCCGCTTCGACCGGCCGGGCGAGCGGCTGCAGCTCTTCCTGAGAAACGCCGTGGGCCAGGGGCGCACGATCAAGAGGCGCTACGCGGGCCTCTTCCACACGCTCGTCTACACCGGCTTCATCGTGCTGTTCCTGGCGACCACGGTGGTCGCGATCCACCACGACACGCCCCTGCACATCATGAAGGGGCACTTCTACCTCATCTTCCAGTCCCTGATCGTCGACATCTTCGGCCTCTTCGTGCTCGTGGGCGTCGCCCTGGCCGCGATCCGACGCTGGATCTCGAAGCCGAAGCTGCTGGTCTACACCGACGAAGCGAGCTGGATTCTGGTCACGATCTTCGTCATGGCCCTGACGGGCTTCATGATCGAGGGCTGGCGAATAGCCGTCACCGACGACCCCTGGGCCGCCTGGTCGCCGATCGGCAACCTGTTCGCTCTCGGTTCCGATCCCTGGATGACGGATACGGCGATGCAGCGCGGCCACGTGATCATCTGGTGGTTCCACCTGGTGGTGGCGTTCGGCTGGATCGCCTGGGTGCCGTTCAGCAAGATGTCCCACGTCTTCACGGCCCCGCTGAACATCTTCACCGCCAACCTGGACGGCTACGGCGGCTCGCTCAAGACGATCGACTTCGAGACCGCCGAACGCTTCGGGATCAATCACCTGGGCGACTTCACCTGGAAGGACCTGCTCGACTTCGACGCCTGCACCGAGTGCGGCCGCTGCACCGACGTCTGTCCCGCGAACACGGTCGGCAAGTCGCTGTCGCCGCGCGACATCATCCTCGACCTCCAGGGGCTGATGCACAAGCGGGGCGACGAGTTTCTGGGCAGCCGGGCGGGCAACGGCAACGGCGACGGCGGCAACGGAAGCGGCGAGCTCCTGCCGATCATCGACCAGAAGACGGCCGTATCGCCTGAAGCGCTCTTCGCCTGCACCACCTGCGCCGCCTGCATGGAGGCCTGCCCGGTCCACATCGAACAGATGCCGAAGATCGTCGACGCGCGCCGCTACCTCGTCATGGAGGAGGCGGACTTCCCCGAGGGGATGATGGACATGATGAACTCGCTCGAGTCGCGCCAGCATCCGTTCGCGGGCACTCAGTTCAGCCGCGTCGACTGGACCGAGGGTCTCGACATCGACGTGATGGCCGAGATGGACGATCCGCACGAGGCCGAGGTTCTGATGTGGGTCGGCTGCGGCGGCGCCCTGGTCGAGCGCAACCGGAACACCGTCCGCGCCACCGCGAAGCTCCTCAAGAAGGCGGGCGTCAAGTTCGCGATCCTCGGCCGCGAGGAATCCTGCACCGGCGATCCCGCCCGCCGCGTGGGCAACGAGTTCCTGTTCGAGATGCTGGCCAAGGGCAACGTCGAGACGATGGAGCGCTACGGCGTGCGCAAGGTCGTCACCTCCTGCCCCCACTGCTTCAACTCGTTCAGGAACGAGTACCCGCACTTCGGCGGCAGCTACGAGGTCTACCACCACACCCAGTTCCTCGATCAACTGCTCGAGTCGGGCCGTCTCGACGGGAACGGCGCCGGGGGCCGCTCGAACGGGAGTTCGACGATCACCTTCCACGACCCCTGCTACCTCGGCCGCCACAACGGCGAGTACGACGCGCCCCGCAACCTGCTCGCGCAGGTGGGCGGCGCGAGGCAGGTCGAGATGGAGCGCAGCCGGAACACGAGCTTCTGCTGCGGCGGCGGCGGCGGCATGGCCTTCGTCGACGAACCGCCCGACCAGCGGGTGAACCAGGAACGCGCCCAGGAGGCGGTCGACACCGGCGCCGACGTGGTGGCCGTGGGCTGCCCCTTCTGCGCCACGATGCTCGACGACGGCGTGAACGCCCGCCGGGGCGACCGCGACGTCCAGGTCAGGGACGTGGCGGAGCTGCTCTGGGACGCGGTCGGCGACTCCGAAGAGGCTGCGCCCTAGCATCCTCTCTCCGCCCACCGGGTCCATTGCGAACCTACCGGGCGGTCGGTAGACTACTCTTCGTGACCTTCCGAGGACCCTCGACCCGATGACTGCCCTGGACAACGCGGCCCTCCGGGCCGCCACCGGCGCAGCCAACGGTGAGCAGGACCGGCGGGCGGAGATCTACCGCAGCGCCGCGCGGATCTTCCACCGCAAGGGCTACCACGCCACCTCGATCAACGACATCGCCGCCGCGGTCGGACTGACCAAGGCAGGCCTCTACTACTACATCAAGGGCAAGCAGGACCTTCTGTTCGCGATCATGGGCTTCGCCATGGACCAGCTCGACGAGCAGGTCATCGAGCCGGCCCGGCGCGTAGAGGATCCTCAGACCCGCCTGGAGACGATCGTCGCGCGCCACGCCCGGCTGATCACCCAGGACTCCTCGGCCCTGACCATCCTGGTCAACGAACTCGAGGGGCTTCTCCCGGACGACCGCGCCGACATCATCGGCAGGCAGCGGGACTACGTCGACTTCATCGCCGACACGCTCGCCGCCCTGCGCGACGAGGGCAAGGTCCTGGGCCTCGACCCCACGGTGGGAGCGTTCAGCCTGGTGGGGATGATCCTCTGGATCTCGCGCTGGTATCGGGCGGACGGCCGGCTGGACGGTGACGAAGTGGTGGCGGAAGTGACCCGCATGGCGATCTCGGCGGTGCTGAACCGCGGTGAAGACAGCAACGCCGGCAACCCGGCCAGGACCGGGCAGCCGGCGAAGGAGACGCGAGAATGAGAGTGCTCGTCTGCCTGAAACAGATTCTCGATCCGGACGTTCCCGCGCGGGACTTCCAGATCGATCCCGACGCCAGGGCCGCCAGACGGGGCGGCGCCAACCTGGTGACGAACATCTTCTGCGAGAACGCGGTCGAGACGGCTCTCCAGTTCCGCGAGGCGGCAGGGGGCGACGTGAAGATCACCGCACTCTGCTACGGCGAGTCCTCGGCCGAGGACTGCCTGCGCAAGGCGATGGCGATGACGGTCGACGAGGCCTGCCTGGTCGAGCGCGACGGCAACACGAACCCCGACGCGGCGGCCGTCGGTCGCGTGCTGGCGGCGGCGATACGACGGCTGGAGCAGGACGGCGGCGCCTTCGACGCCGTGCTCGTCGGCCGGGAGTCGGGCGACTGGGGCGTGGGACAGACGGGCGGCGTGCTGGCCGAGGAACTTGGCCGGCCCGCGCTGGGTTTCGTCGAGAGCCTACAGCCGGGCAATGGCAGCGTAACGCTCCGCCGTCAGACCGACGTCGGCATCGAGGTCGCGGAGGCCGAGCCGCCCTTCCTCGTCACCATCACGAACAACGAGGACAACGTGCCCCGCATCCCCAAGACGCGCGACGTCATGATGTCCTACCGCAAGCCCCTCCAGAAGCTGAGCCTCGCCGACCTGGAGCTGGACAGCGAGGAGATCCGGGCCGGATCATCGATCTTCGAGGTCGAGGAGATCTTCATCCCGGCGGACGAAGTCGAGTGCGAGCTGGCGGAGGGCGACACCCTGGAGGAACGGGTCGACCAACTGGCGACGCGCATCCACGAAGTCGTCGCCTCCATCGGCTGACGCGGACGGAACCCGGCGGCAAAGGGCAGAAGGAGAAAACGATGGCGAACGTTGCAGTCTGTGTCCTGGGCAGTCTCGGCTATGACCGCGCCGCGCAAGGCGCGGCCGGCGCCGGCCGGGCCCTTGCCGAGAGCGTCGGCGGCGAACTCCACGCTCTGGTGATCGGTCCCGCCGAGGACAACGCGGTCGCGGCGCTCGCGAGCGTCGCCGACCGCGTGGTGGTCGGCGCCAACGAAGCGCTCCGCGACTACCAGCCCGAACAGGCGCTGCAGGCGGCCGAGCAACTCCACGCCGCGGGCGGCGGCGACTACGTCGCGGTGCTGCTCAGCAACGACACCTACAGTCAGGAGATCGCGCCGCGCCTCGCCCACCGCCTGGGCGGCAGTTCGATGGCCGACGCGGCCGCGATCCGGATGGACGGCGACCACCTGCTGGCGCAGCGCACGGCCTACGGAGGCAAGGCGATCTCGATCTACCGGCTGAAGAAGCAGCCGGCCGTCGTCTGGCTGCGGGCCCGCGGCTTCGAACCCGCGCCAGAGCAGCCGTCGGCCGGCGAAGTGACGCCCGTCGATCTGGCGCTCGATGCACCGCGTATCCGCATCACCGGCCGCGAAGTCGCGGAACAGGAAGGCGTGCGCCTCGAGGACGCGCAGATCATCGTCTCCGGCGGTCGCGGCCTCGGCGGCCCCGAGCCCTTCCAGGAACTGAAGAAGCTCGCCGATTCGATCGGCGCCGAGCAGGGCGCCTCGCGCGCCGCCTGCGACGCCGGCTGGGTACCCCCGAACTGGCAGGTCGGCCAGACCGGCAAGAAGGTGGCCCCCGAGCTCTACATCGCGATCGCGATTTCGGGCGCCAGCCAGCACCTGCTCGGCATGGGCGACAGCAAGGTCGTCGCGGCGATCAACACGGACGCCGACGCGCCGATCTTCAAGCACTGCAGCTTCGGCATCGTCGAGGACTACAAGGCGGTCGTGCCGCTGCTCACCGAGAAGCTCCAGGCGATCGCCCGGTAGAGCCATCGCGGGCAGGTTCGGGAGGTTCCCCGGTTCGTATGCAGAAAGACGTATAGAATCCGGCTTTCATGCACAGAACCTCCTGCTGCGGTTGCGCTCTGGCCCTGGTCGCTCTTTCCTTCGGACCGGCCCGGGCGGCTGAACCAGGCGATTTCGCAAGCGACGGCGCGACGGAACAGCAACTGGTAGAGGAAGCGGTCCTCGGAGGTTTCGCGCGCGGCATGCTCCTTGGCGCGACGGACACGGTGGTGCAACGGTTCGCGAAAGGGCCGGGCCGAAACCGCGTGAAGATGAAGTCACTCGACCGTTGCGAAGGCGGACGTCGACAGCGCATCGACGTGGAGCGCACCGCTCTGGATGGAGGCCGGGCAGCGGGCCGGGAGGTGTGCGGAACGCCCGACATGGACTTCGACTTCGCGACCGACAGTTTCGAGTTCGTTCACAAGGTCGAGCCGCTCGACGAGGAGCGCCCGGGCGGAACGCTGTCGCTCTGGGGAGCCGGGGCTCGCCGCTCGCTTCGCGGACGAGCGGGTCGGAACTCGTACTCGGTCGCGCCGGAACTGCCCTTCGTCGGCGTCGACTACTCCGCCGGACACCTCATGGTCGGGACCGCCGTGTCCTGGTTCGACGCCACCGGGCGCTACCGGCTGGCGAACACCGGCGGCGCCGCCATGCGTCTCGACCTCAGCGGCATCTACCCCTACGCCCGCTACGCGTCCGGTTGTCGCGGGCCGTCCCGGAAGTCGTGCCGGACGGAGCTCTGGGCAGTGGGCGCCATGGGCCACGGCGACCTCGTTGGAGACGCGGACCAGACAGCGGGATCACCTCCGTCTTCCGACGCACGCATGCGGCTCGGCCTCGCCGGCTTCCGCCAGCGGGTGGCGACCGCCGGGTCACTCGAGTTCGCCCTGCGCGGCGACGTCGGCTCCGCCGTCATCGAGGGCGGCGACGACTTCGGCCGACAGGCCGGGGACGCCAGTCTCGGCGGCGACGCGAGCAGGGGACGAATCGGTCTCGAAGGCTCCCTGACCCGCAAGGTCGGCGCGGTCGTCTTCCGCCCCTTCACCCAGGTGGCCCAGCGCTATGACGGCGGTTCCTCGACGAGCGGAACCGGGACGGAACTCGCCGGAGGCCTGGAGCTGATCGCCGCCGACGGCCGGCTGCGCGTCCATGCCACCGGCAGGACGCTGGTCACTCAGGGCCTGGCGCGCTACGAGGAAGAGGGCGTGGGCGCCACGATCGAGCTGCGTCCAGCGACAAGGGACGGCGAGGGACTGTCGTTGCTGGTCGCCCGGCAGTTTGGCGGCGCATCCGCGCGTGCGAACGCCCTGTGGCGCTCCGACGCTCCCCGGTGGCTCGGCATGTCTCCCGATACGCTGGCGAGCGTCTCCGCCCGCCGGGATCCCGGAGCGTCGCACACCAGGGCCGAAGTCGCCTGGGGCATGGGAATCGGCACATCCATGGTGACGCCCTTCGCCCAGGCCGTGGCCGCCACCTCAACCGGGCGGGAGCACCTTCGCCTCGGCGTGCGCCACTCGATGCGCAAGGGCTCGCCTCACCGGTTGAACCTGGAAATCACGGCCGAGCGGCCGGAAGTCACGCTGAGCCGAGACCTTGCGGACTACCAGCTCGCCGTCGCCGGTCAGGTCCGTTTCACGATCGGCTGACCGGCCCCGGAGCGGCCGGCCTCACGACCGGCCGCCGACGATCACCTGGTGGGCCTTCAGCCGTAGCGCGTTCAGGCGGATGAAGCCGCGGGCGTCGGTCTGGTCGTAACCGCCTTCGACGTCCATCGACGACAGGTTCTGGTCATACAGCGAGCTGGGTGACTCGCGGCCGAGGATGGTCACGCCGCCCTTGTAGAGGCGGAGGTGCACGGTGCCGTCGATGATCCGCTCGGCCTGCTGAAAGGCCGCGCGGATGAACTCCATCTCGGGCGAGAACCAGAAGCCGTTGTAGATCAGTTCGGCGAACTTGGGCGACAGGCCGTCCCGCAGGCGCTGGACCTCCCGGTCCATCGCCACGCCCTCCAGGTCGCGCAGGGCATGATGGAGGATCGTGCCGCCCGGCGTCTCGTAGACGCCGCGGGACTTGATGCCGACGAAGCGGTTCTCGACGATGTCGATGCGGCCGATTCCGTTCCGGCCGCCGAGTTCGTTCAGGTACTCGAAGAGGGCCAGCGCGTCGGAATGCTCCACGCCGGCGGTCCGGTCCCGGACCCGCACCGGACGCGCGTCCTTGAACTCGATCTCGACGTCCGTCGGCTCGTCGGGCGCGTCGAGCGGCGACACGGTGAGCGAGAACATGTCCTCGGTCGGCGTCTGCATCGGGTCTTCGAGCAGGCCGGCCTCGTAGCTCTTGTGCATCAGGTTCTCGTCCATGCTGTACGGCTTCTCGGACGAGGCCTCGATCGGGATGCCCTGCTCCTCGGCGTAGTTCAGCAGGTCGGTGCGACCCTGGAAGCGCTTGAGGAACTCCGCGTCCTTCCACGGCGCGTAGACCTCGATCTGCGGCGCGAGGGCGGCGTAGGCGAACTCGAAGCGGACCTGGTCGTTGCCCTTGCCGGTGGCGCCGTGAGAGAGCACGTCGGCGTCCTCGCGGATCGCGATCTCGGCCTGGCGGCGGGCGATGAGCGGCCGCGCCAGGGCCGTGCCGAGCAGGTAGCGGTTCTCGTAGACGGCGTTGCCGGCGATCGCCGGGTAGATGAGGTCGGTCACGAACTCCCGCCGGACGTCCTCGACGTAGACCTTCGTGGCGCCGATCGCCTCGGCCCGGCGCGCCTGGGCGTCGAAGTCCTCGCGCTGGCCGACGTCGACGATCACTGCTACGACATCGAACCCCCGCTCCTGCAGGGTGCGCAGGATGACGGAAGTGTCGAGACCGCCGCTGTAGGCGAGTACGGCCTTCTTCTTCGGAGAGACTGGCTTGCTCGGCATGGCTGGTTGGACCTCCCTCGGATCCGGAGAGCGCTCCGGGCCGGCGGGAGACTATCCGGCCGGCGGTCGCCGGTGAAGCTGCCGTCAGTCGTCGTCGACGGTTTCGACCGGAAGCAGGCCCACCGCGCCGCTCCGCCAGAGCCGCCAGCGGACCCGAAACGCCAGAAAGATCGCCACGAAGACCAGCCCGAAGGTCAACCCCCACCACACTCCGCTTGGGCCGATCCCTCTCTCGAAAGTCAACCAGACGCCGGCCGGCATGCCGATGACCCAGTACCCCACGAGCGCGACGGCCGCGGGAAACCGCGTGTCGGCGGCTCCCCGCAGCACCCCGGCGGCGGCGACCTGCAAACCGTCGGCCACCTGAAACAGCCCCGCGATCGGAATCAGCGCGGCCGCCGCGGCGATCACGGCCGGCACGTCGCTGAAGACGCGCGCCAGAAGCTGCGGCAGCGAGAAGAAGACGAGGCCGAAGGCGACCATCACGCCCGCGCCCAGGCTGAGGCAGACCAGGGCCGAGCGGCGCGCTCCCACCGGGTCCCGGCGGCCGATCGCGTTGCCGACGCGCGTCGTCGCCGCGCCGGCGAAACCCAGGGGCACCATGAAGGAGATCGAGGCGAGGCTGATCGCCACCTGGTGGCCGCTGAGTTGCGCCTCCCCCAGACGACCGATGAGCACGGCCGCGAAACTGAACACGGTGACCTCCAGCGACACCTGAACCGCGATCGGCACCCCCACGAACAGGAAGGGACGCAGCGCGGCCGGACGCAGCCACGACCACTTCCACCCGCCGACGTAGCGGCGCAGGTGACGCCATCCGAAGGCGGCCACGACGATCAGCATCACCCAACGGGATCCGGACGTCGCATAGGCGGAGCCCCGCACACCGAGCGCCGGGAATCCGAGGTGGCCGAAGATCAGCGCCCAGTTCGCGATCGCGTTGAACACGTTCGCGACGCCGATCGCGATCAGGGCCGGCCGCACGATGCTCATCGCCTGGAGCGTCTGCCGCAGGCACATGAAGAGCAGGAAGGCGATGACTCCGGGACCGATGCCCCGAAGGTAGGCGGCGGCCGGCTCGACGATGGCCTGCGGCTGACCAGTGAGCGGAAGCGCGCGATCCAGTCCCAGCACGATCAACGTTGCCGGCACCGACAGCAGGACCGCCATTCCCGCACCTCGGCAGAGCACCCTGCGGATCCGCCGATGATCGCCGGCGCCGAACGCCTGCGCCGCCATCGGATCGATCGCCAGCAGGATGCCGATGAAGGACCAGATCACGGCGATGCTGAGCGCGTTGCCGATCGAGCCGGCCGCCAGGTCCGTCTCCGACACGCGGCCCAGCATCATCGTGTCGACGGCGCCCATCAGCACCATCCCGACCTGGACCAGGATGACCGGCGTCGCCAGGCGCACCACGGCGCCCAACTCCCGGCGTATCGGCCGCCCGTCCCCCGCTGTTCTCGCCCCCTTCAAGGGACGGTATTGTAGGCAGCCTCACCGTCATCGAGATCGCCGTTGCTCAGCTACATCCTCCGCCGGCTCGTCACCGGACTGGTCACCCTGTTCGGCATCTCGGTCATTTCGTTCTTCATCATCCAGCTCGTACCCGGCGACCCGGCCCAGATCCAGACCTCCCAGATCGCCGACGCCGCGGTTTCGGAGCGCGTCTACCAGCAGTTGCGGGAGCTCTACGGCCTCGACAAGCCGATCCCCGTGCAGTACGCGAACTGGGTCGGCAAGCTGGTCGTTGGCGACTTCGGTTCGTCCTTCCACGACGGCAGGAGGGTGTCGGCGAAGATCGGCGAAGCGCTGTGGCCGACGCTGTCGGTGGCGCTGCTCTCCTTCATGCTGACCCTGATCATCTCGACGCCGATCGGGATCTACAGCGCGCTACGTCAGGGCGGCGGCTTCGACCGCTCGGTCAGCACCGGCCTCTACATGCTCTATTCCGTGCCGAACTACGTCGCCGGCATGCTGCTCATCCTCTACCTCGGCGTGAAGTGGGACCTGTTGCCCTTTCGCGGCATGAGGTCCGACGGCTACGACGAGATGACGACCCTCGGCCAGATGTGGGATCTGGCCCAGCACTACGTCCTGATCACCTTCTGCTTCACCTTCGGCAACCTGGCCTACTACTCCCGCTTCATCCGCCAGAACCTGCTGGAGGTGGTGCGGCAGGACTACATCCGCACCGCCCGCGCCAAGGGCCTCGGTGAGCGGAGCGTGGTGCTCAAGCACGCGTTCACCAACAGCCTGATCCCGCTGATCTCGTTGATCGGCCTCACCCTCCCCTTCGTGCTGGGAGGCAGCGTCATCCTCGAGTACATGTTCAACTGGCCGGGGCTGGGCCGCCTGTACTTCGAGTCGGTCCTCCAGCGCGACTATCCGACGATCATGGCGCTCAACTTCATCACCGCCCTGCTCGTGCTCGGCATCACCTTCATCGCCGACCTGACCTACGGTCTGGTCGATCCCCGCATCAGCTACGAGAAGTGACGATGGCGACCGAAGCGACGACGAACGCAACGACCGGAGGGGCGCCCGTGGCGCGCTCCTACTGGCACATCACGTGGCGGCGCTTCCGCGGCCACCGGCTCGGCATGGTCGGCCTGTGCGTGGTGGCCGTGCTGTTCCTCGTCGCCTTCCTGTCGCCGATCCTGGCCAACGAGCAGCCCATCCTGTGCCGCTTCGACGGCGGCTTCTACTACCCGGCGGTCGTCGACCTCGTCCACCAGGTCCCCGGCACGAGCCTGATCATCCAGAAGCAGCGGCCCTACCGCCTGGCGACGTTCGACTTCAAGCGCGAGTTCGACCCGGAGCGCGGCGACTGGGCGCTGTGGACGCCGGTGCGCTACGGCCCCAGGGAGATCGCCGCCGAGCCCCTGGCCGGGCCTTCCAGCCGTCACTGGCTGGGCACCGATCAGTCGGGGCGCGACGTCCTGTCGCGGATGGTCCACGGCACCGTCGTGTCGATGAAGGTCGGTTTCCTGTCGATGGGAATCGCGGTCATCCTGGGTCTCGTGTTCGGTTGCATCGCGGGCTACGCCGGCGGCATCGCCGACCTCGTCATCTCGCGCTTCATCGAAGTCGTCCAGTGCTTCCCGGCCTTCTTCCTGATCCTCGCCGTCCTGGCCTGGTTCCCGCCCAGCATCGAGAACGTGATGATCGTGATCGGCCTGACCCGCTGGGTCGGCATCGCCCGCTTCGCGCGCGGCGAGATCCTGCGCATCCGCGAGACGGACTACGCCCTCGCCGCCCGCTCGCTGGGAGTCAGACCGGCGCAGCTCGTCCTGCGCCACCTGCTGCCCAACGCGCTCGCCCCGGTGCTGGTCAGCGTGACCTTCGGCATCGCGGTATCCATCCTGATTGAAGCGGGACTCTCCTGGCTCGGCTTCGGCGTCCAGCCGCCCGACGCCTCCTGGGGCACGATCCTCCGCTCCGGCTACGAGAACCTGTTCACCGCCGGCCACATGATTCCCCCCGCCTGCGTCGCGATCTTCCTCGCGGTGCTGAGTTTCAACCTCGTCGGCGATACGCTGAGGGATGTAATCGACCCGCGGCTCCAGGCCGAACGGGCCTGACGCCGCCGGGCTCCCCGCCCAGGAGGTAGGCAGCGATGAGCGAGCAGACCGGGTTGCACAGCCTCTCCCTCGACTACGTCGAAGCGCTTCTGGCCGACTACCGCCGCGACCCGGCGGCGCTCGACCCGGCCTGGCGGCGGTACTTCGATGCCCTGGCCGCCAGCGGCGAGCTGGAGGACGGCGCGATCGGGCCGGAGCTCCGACCCTCGACGCTGTTCGGCGGCAACGGCGAGGCGATGCGTCCCGCTACGCCGCCGCCGGCGGCTCCCCCGCCGGCCGAGCCGCGGCCGGCAACGCCGTCCGCGACGCCGACCCCTGCGTTCGGGAGCACTGCATCCGCGCTGACCACGGACGTCGAGCTGCAGCGCCGGGTCGACGACATGATCCGCAACTACCGGATCCGCGGCCACCTCTACGCCGACATCAACCCGCTCCGCAATCCGCCCGTGCTGCCGGAGGAACTCGAACTCGAGGGTCTGGGCATCAGGGAGAGCGACCTGGACCGCACGGTGTCCACCGCCGGCATCCCGGGCGCCGACACGGCGACGGTGCGCGAAGTGCTCGAACGGATGCGTGAAACGTACTGCAACTACATCAGCGCCGAGTTCATGCACATCGACGACCTGGAGGTCCGCTCCTGGCTCCAGGAACGGATGGAGGTCAGCCGCAACCGCGTGCAGCTCAGCCGCGACGAGCAGGTCCGGATCCTGAGGAAGCTGATCGACGCCGCGGTGTTCGAGGAGTTCATTCAGAAGAAGTACCTGGGCGCCAAGAGCTTCTCGCTCGAGGGCGCCGAGAGCCTGATCCCCCTGCTCGACCTGGCGATCGAGAAGGTCGCCGCGCAGGGCGCGGTGGAGATCGTCTTCGGCATGTCCCACCGCGGCCGCCTGAACGTGCTCGCCAACATCATCGGCAAGCCGACCCGGGACATCTTCCGCGAGTTCGAGGACCTCGACGCGGAGCAGTACACGGGCGGCGGCGACGTCAAGTACCACATGGGTCACTCGAGCGACTGGACCACGGAGCACGGCCGCAGGGTCCACCTCTCGCTGTCGTTCAACCCGAGCCACCTCGAGTTCATCAACCCGGTGGCGATGGGCCGCGTGCGCGCCAAGCAGGACCGGATCGGCAACGACCTGCGCGACCGGGCGGTGCTGTTCCTCATCCACGGTGACGCCGCCTTCGCCGGCGAGGGAATCGTCCAGGAGTCGCTCAACCTGTCGCAGCTTCCGCCCTACCACATCGGCGGCGCGTTTCACGTCGTCGTCAACAACCAGATCGGCTTCACCACGCCGCCTGAGAGCTCGCGTTCCAACACCTACTGCACGGACGTCGCGAAGATGCTCCAGGCGCCGATCTTCCACGTCAACGGCGAGCAGCCGGAGGCGGTCGCCCAGGTCGTCAACGTCGCGCTCGACTTCCGCCAGCGCTACCGCCGCGACGTGATCATCGACCTCTACTGCTACCGGCGGCGCGGGCACAACGAGGGCGACGAACCCGCCTTCACCCAGCCCATCCTCTACGACGGCATCCGGGCCCGGGATCCGGTCCGGGTCCACTACCTGGAGCACCTGCTCGAACTCGGCGAGATCAAGCCCGAGGAGGCGGACGTCCACATCGAGCGCGAGGAGAAGCGGCTCGAAGGGGCTCTGGCCACCGCCCGCCGGATGAACGAGAAGACGAGTCCGCAGGCCTACGACGGCGTCTGGAACGCGTTCGTCGGCGGCCGCATGGAGGACACCCCGGAGCCGGACACCGGAGTCGATCAGGCCAAGCTGACCGACTACCTGAAGCGGATGGTCGTCCTGCCCGAGGGATTCAACCTGCACCGCAACCTGCGGCGCTTCCTCACAGCCCGCGCCGACATGGCCGAAGGAAAGCGGCCCGTCGACTGGGCCGCGGCGGAAGCGCTCGCCTTCGCCGCCACCGCCGATTCGGGCAACCGGGTGCGGCTGAGCGGCCAGGACTGCGAGCGCGGGACGTTCAGCCAGCGCCACGCCGTGCTCCACGACCGGGTGACGGACGAGAACCACCGGCCGCTGATGAACATCGCCGAGAACCAGGAACCGATCGAGATCTTCAACAGCCCGCTGTCGGAGGCCGGCGTCCTCGGCTTCGAGTACGGCTTCAGTCTGGACTACCCGGACGGCCTCGTGCTCTGGGAGGCCCAGTTCGGCGACTTCGTCAACGCGGCCCAGGTGATCATCGACCAGTTCATCACCAGCGCCGAGGACAAGTGGAACCGGCTGAGCGGCCTCGTCATCCTGCTGCCCCACGGCTTCGAGGGCCAGGGGCCGGAACATTCGAGCGCCCGAGTCGAGCGCTGGCTGCTGCTCGCCGCCGAAGAGAACATGCAGATCGTCTACCCCTCGACGCCGGCGCAGTACTTCCACCTGTTGCGGCGCCAGGTCGAGCGCAGCCAACGCAAGCCGCTCGTCGTCTTCACGCCGAAGAGCCTGCTGCGCCGCCGGGAGGTCGGCTCGTCCCTGGCCGAGCTCGCCGGCGGCCGCTACCAGCCGGTCCTGCCGGACCCGGCCGCTGCATCCGACGACGACCGGTCGAAGGTGCGCCGCGTCCTCCTCTGCGCCGGCAAGGTGTTCTACGACCTCGACGCCCACCGCCGGGAAACGGGCGCCCACGATCACGCGATCCTGCGGATGGAGCAGTTCTACCCGGCCCCGAAGGAGGAGCTCGACGCCGCGCTGTCCGCCTTCCCGGCCGATGCCGAGGTGCGCTGGGTGCAGGAGGAACCGCGCAACATGGGCGCCTGGTCCTACCTGCGGCTGAACTTCGGTTTCCTGATGGGCGGCCGGCCCCTGTCGGGCGTCTACCGCCCGCAGTCGGCGAGCCCCGCGACCGGCTCTCCGAGCAGCCACAAGCTGGAGCAGCAGCAACTGATGGAGGCGGCGTTCGGCGAGTCGGCCGACACCGCGTGAGAATCCCCCGAAGGCAGACCGCATGACGTACGAAGTCACAATCCCCGAGATCGGCGAATCGGTCACGGAAGCGCTGATCCTCCGCTGGATCAAACAGCCCGGCGAGGCGATCGGCAGGGACGATCCGCTGGTGGAGCTCGAAACGGACAAGGTGACCGTCGAGATGCCGTGTCCGGTAGCGGGCGTCCTGTCCGAGATCGTCTGCGCGGAGGGCGAGACGGTGCCGATCGGAGCGGTGATCGCGCGAATCGAGGAAGGCGCCGTCGCCGCCGCGAGCCCGCGCGCCGCTCCCGGCGCCGCGGTGGCGGCGACCGAAGCGACGGCGGCCGAAGAAGCCCAGGGCGACCTGCTGGCCGGCGCCCGACCGGCGGCGCCGTCCGCTCCGCCGCCCCCGGCGCCCGCCGCGGAACCCACGCCTCCCGCACCCGTCCCGGCGGCCGAGGCTCAACCCGCGGTGGAACCAGCCGCGGCCGAAGAGCGGCGCATCCTGCCGGCGGCCCGCCGTTTGATCGCCGAGCACGGCCTCGACGCGTCACTCATTCCCTCCACGGGCAAGGGCGGCCGGCTGCTGAAGAGCGACGTGGCGGCGTGGCTGGCCGCCCGCGAGGAGGAACCGGAGCCCTCCGCCGAAGCGGCGCCGGAGACCGCGGCGTCCGCGCCGGCGACGCCATCACCGCCGGCGCAGCCCGCTCCGCCCGCCGCAGCTCCGTCTGCCGCGGCGGCGGCCGGGGAACGCGCCGAGGAACGCTTGCCGATGACGCCGATCCGCCGCAGGATCGCCGAGCGCCTGGTCGAGGCCCAGCAGCAGGCGGCCCTGCTCACGACCTTCAACGAGATCGACATGTCCGCCGTCATGGACTTCCGGCGCCGCTACCGGGACGCCTTCTCCGAGCGCCACGAGGTGCGCCTGGGCTTCCTGTCCTTCTTCGTCAAGGCGGCGGTGGACGCGCTTCGCCGCTTCCCGCGACTCAACGCCGAGATCACCGGCACCGACATCATCTACCGGAACTTCTACGACATCGGCATCGCGGTCAGCACCGACCGCGGCCTGATGGTGCCGGTGCTGCGCAGCGCCGAGCGCATGTCGTTCGCCGAGATCGAGTCCTCGATCGGCGACTTCGCCGGACGGGCCCGCACCGGCAGGATCCGGCTCGACGAACTCCAGGGCGGCACCTTCACGATCACCAACGGCGGCATCTTCGGCTCCCTGCTGTCGACGCCGATCATCAACCCGCCACAGAGCGGCGTCCTCGGCCTGCACGCGATCCAGCAGCGGCCCGTCGTCGTCGACGGCGAAGTCGTCGTCCGGCCGATGATGTACGTCGCCCTGAGCTACGACCACCGCATCGTCGACGGCCGCGAGGCGGTGACCTTCCTGGTCCGGATCAAGGAGGCGATCGAGGATCCGGCCAGGATGCTGATCGAAGTCTAGGAGCCACTGCCATGCCTTCCGTTCGATGGGCCAGTACGCCCCAGCGTCTCCCGGCCAGAGCCGGCCATTGCCTGTTCCGCCGACAGGCGACAGCCGGTCTCGTGTTGTTGGCGGCCGCTCTGCTGATTCAGATCGGCCTGCCGACCCGGGCAGCCGCGCAAGGCACCGCGACCGCGACCTACACCGTCACTTTCGAGGGTTCGTGGAACCTCAGCAGCACGCCGGACGGCGTCGCGTCGGGCGCTCACTTCACGCAACTGATCGGCGCCGTCCACAACAGCAACGTCACGTTCTGGTCGGCCGGCGGCACCGCCACGTCGGGTGTTGAAAGCGTCGCCGAAACGGGCGGCACCTCGGGGTTCACGAGCGAGTACAACGCGGTTCCGGCCGCCGACCGGAAGGCGCTGATCAGCCAAAGCGGGACGGGAGCGACCGGCACCTCGACCTTCACGATCGAGGCATCCACGACGCACCACCTGGTAACCCTCCTGTCGATGATCGGCCCCAGTCCGGACTGGTTCGTCGGTGTTTCACGCCTGTCGCTGCGGAACAGTCAGGGCTGGCAGTCGCGGGTCAGCATGGACCTGTTCCCCTACGACGCCGGAACGGAGGACGGGACGGAGTTCTCGCTCAGCAACCCGGCCACGAACCCTCAGGGAAGGATCACCAGCATCAAGGGGCAGGGGAAGTTCTCGAACGAGCCGATGGCGAAGCTGACGTTCGTTCTTCAGACGGCCCAACCGCCACCGCCACCACCACCGCCACCGCCACCGCCGCCAACCGGCGGCGGAGGGCCTCCGCCGCCACCCGAGCCGGAGCCCGAGCCCGAGCCGCCACCGCCACCGCCGCCGCCGCCGCCGCCCGTACCCCCGGAGGCCGCCTTCGAGGTGGAGATCGCCTGCCCCGAGGATCCGTGCCGCGTCCGCGCTGGCGAAGAACTCGTGTTCACCGACACGAGTTCGGGAACCGTCACCCGGCGCCTCTGGGAGTTCGGAGACGGCCGGCAGTCCACCCGAAGCACCGTGCCGCACGCCTGGGCCTCGCCCGGCTTCTACACCGTCACCCTGACCGTGACGGGCGCCGACACCGAGTCGAAGACGGCCCGGATTTTCCTGGTCCAGGCAGCCGAACCGGCCGGTGCCTGCGAGGCGAGTTCCGAAACGCTGTGCCTGCAGGACTCGCGTTTCGCCGTCACGGTCGACTGGCTGCAACCGGACGAACCCATCGTCGCCACGGCCGTCATCGTTCCCGAAGGGACGAACGACTCGGGCCTCTTCCGCTTCTTCGACGATGACAACTGGGAGATTCTCATCAAGGTGCTGGATGGCTGCCGGCACAACGGCCACGTGTGGGTCTACGGTGCGTCATCCACGAACCTCGGCTACACGATCCGGGTGACGGACACGGTCTCCGGCGCGGTCAGGGAGTACGAAAACGAAGCAGGCGTCGCTGCTGCCGCGATCACCGACGCCGCGGCGTTTCCGGAAGCATGTCAAGACGGTCCGGAAGGTGACGCCAGATGACAGACAGTCGCCTTGACCTCGTTGTCATCGGTGCCGGGCCCGGCGGCTACGTCGCAGCGATCCGGGCCGCGCAGCTCGGCTTCTGGACCGCCGTGGCCGACGAGCATGCAGCGGCCGGCGGCGTCTGCCTGCGGGTGGGCTGCATCCCGAGCAAGGCGCTGCTGGAGTCGAGCCAGCGCCTCGTCGCGGCCCGCGGCGAACTCGCGGTCCACGGCGGCGTCGCGGGCGAGATCGGTCTCGATCTGCCGGCGATGATGAAGCGCAAGGACCGGGTCGTGACGACCCTCACCCGCGGCGTCTCGTCCCTGCTCAGGAAGAACAAGGTCGAGCACATCCAGGGTCGGGCCCGCCTCGGGGACCTCGACGGCGAACTGCGCAGGGTCGTCATCGCCGGCGAGCAGGAGGAGCACGAGGTGCACGCGCGGAATGTGATCGTGGCCACCGGCTCCCGCCCCGCCACTCTGCCGGGCATCGAGCTCGACGGCGACCGCATCGGCACCAGCACGGAGGCGCTGGCCTACGGCGAGGTGCCCGAACGCCTGGTCGTGATCGGCGCCGGCTACATCGGCCTCGAACTCGGTGCGGTCTGGAACCGGCTCGGCTCGAACGTCATCGTGCTGGAGTACCTCGACCGCATCCTGCCCGGCGCCGACGCCGAGATCGCCGCGGCGGCCGAGAAGATCTTCCGCCGCCAGGGTCTCGACATCCGGCTCGGGAGCCGCGTGCTCGGAGCGAAGGTCAAGGGCGGCAAGGACGAGACGGGCTGCGTCGTCGAGGTGGGCGGCGCCGAGCCGATCGAATGCGACCGTGTCCTGGTCGCGGTCGGACGGACGCCGATCAGCGACGGTCTGGGGCTCGAGGAAGCGGGCGTCGCCGTCGACGACCGAGGCTTCATTCAGGTCGACGAGCGCTTCGCCACCTCGACGCCAGGCGTCTACGCGATCGGCGACGTCATCGGCGGACCGCAGCTCGCCCACAAGGCCGAGGAGGAGGGCATGGCCTGCGTCGAGGGCATCGCCGGCGGCCATGTCCACATCGACTACGACGCGATCCCCGGCATCGTCTACACCGAACCCGAAGTCGCCTCCGTCGGCAGGACGGAAGAGCAACTTCAGGAAGCCGGCACGCCTTACCGCAAGGGCGCGTTTCCGTTCCGGGCAATCGGCCGCGCCCGCGCCACCGGCAGCCTCGAGGGCTTCGTCAAGATCCTGGCCCACGCCGAGACGGACGCGATCCTCGGCGTCCACATCCTGGGCAGCCACGCCGGCGACCTGATCGCCGAAGCGGTGGCGGCGATCAGTTTCGGCGCCTCGGCCGAGGATCTCTTCCTCACCAGCCACGCTCATCCGACCCTCGCCGAAGCGGTCAAGGAAGCGGCCCTGGCCGTCCACGGCCGGGCGATTCACATGTAGCTGCCGCCGGCCGGCTCGCGGCGTCCGGCGGGCTGGCCCGGCGCCTTCAGGCGCCGCCATCCCGTCCCGGCCCGCTGATAGACTGCGCCGTCTTCCCTACCGCACCTGCACTACCCGAGGAATGAGCGCCGTGACCCTTTCCCGCACAAGTCCGCCAATGTGGCCGGCGCTGCTCGCCGCCGCTTTCTTCCTGATTGCCTCGCCTCTTGCCGCCCAGGAACCCGCCGAGCCCGCAGCCGAGGAGGGGCAGGCCGGCGAGGAAGGCGCCGAAGAGGAAGAGAAGCCCCCGATCCCGTCCGGCGCCGAGCTCAAGGTCTCACCCGCCGAACTGACCCTGGAGGTCGGCGACAAGGCCACCCTGACCGCCACCGTCGTCGACGGGGACGGCGAAACGATCGAGGGTGTCGACGTCGTCTTCTTCTCCCGCAACCGCCGCCGCCTCGGGGTCAACCCGGCCGGCGAGGTCGAAGCCCACGGCCCCGGCAACGTCAAGGTCATCGCCCTGGTGCCGAAGGAGGCGGAAGACGAGCCGCGGCGGGCGGAGGCGCTGCTCCGGGTCGAGGTCGACGTGACGATCCCGAATCCCCCGGTCGAGAGCGTCGAGATCGTCGGACTCCCCGGCGCCTTCTACAGCGGCACCCACCTGACGTTGCAGACCCGCGTCGTGGACATCACGGATGTCGTGCGCGACAACGTCGAGGTCGCCTGGTCGACTTCGAACCCGGACGTCGCGGCGCCGGACGGATTCGGAGGTCTGGACCTGCTGGCGCCCGGCACGGCGACCCTGACCGCGACCGCCGAGGACGCGACCTCCCAGGTCGAGATCCAGGTCGCACGGAACCCGACGCAGCGTATCGAGCTGACCGCCTCCGCCGAGGAGGCGCGCACGGGCGACGTCGTCTGGTTCGAGGCGGTCGGCCGCGACGCCTCCGGCGATGAGGTCGAGGACCTGCCCATCCGCTTCCTGGTGGCCGGCCAGACGGCCAACCGCATCCTGGCCCCGGGCGCCACCGCCCAGATCGAGCAGGACGGCGCATTCGTCGCCGAGCGCTCGGGCATCTACACCGTTACCGCGCTGGGCGGCAACCACTCCGACAGCGTGCCGGTGCGGGTGACGACCCGGCGGGTGAACAAGGAGATCGAGTTCGTCGGCCAGGGCAAGGTCCACGATCGCCGCACCTCCGACCTCTGGGTCTGGGAGGGCACGGACGGCCGGGACTACGCGATCACCGGCACCTGGGGCGCCGAGGGCCACGCCTACATCTGGGACGTGACGAACCCGGAGAGCATCGTGCTCATCGACGCGGTGCGCGTCGACGCCCGGACGGTAAACGACGTCAAGGTCTCGGAAGACGGCCGGGTCGCCGTGATCAGCCGCGAGGGCGCCTCGAACCGCAAGAACGGCTTCGTCGTTCTCGACGTCTCGGAGCCCCAGGTCGGCGTGCGCATCCTGTCCCGCTTCGACGACCAGTTGCGGGGCGGAGTCCACAACGTGTTCATCCACGACGAGCACGTCTACGCTCTGTCGAACGGCCGGCGCTTCGACGTGATCAGCATCGAGGATCCGACCCAGCCCTACCGCGTCGGCCGCTTCGAGCTCGACACGCCCGGACACTCGATCCACGACGTCTGGGTCGTCGACGGCGTCGCTTTCAGTTCCAACTGGGACGACGGCGTGGTCGCCATCGACGTCGGCGGCGCCGGCATGGGCGGCGCGCCGAACAACCCGGTCGAGCTCGGCAGCTACGCCTATCCGAGCGGCTGGAACCACGCGGCCTACCCCTACCGCAGCGAGTCGACCGGCAAGTTCTACGTCTTCGCCGGCGACGAGGCCTTCCCCTACGGCGAACTCGGGCGGGACCCGAGGGCGGCGCCGCCACGGGCCGCCGGCTGGATCCACGTGATCTCCTGGGACGACTGGGAGGACCCCCGCGAGGTCGCCCGGTACCAGGTGCCCGAAGCGGGCACCCACAACCTGTGGATCGAAGACGACATCATGTACGTCGCCTACTACAACGGAGGCCTGCGCGTCGTCGACGTCTCCGGCGAGCTGCGGGGCGATCTCTACCGCCAGGGCCGGGAGATCGGCATGTTCATGCCTTTCGATGCCGACGCCCTCGTGCCGAACTCTCCCTTCGTCTGGGGCCCGCAGCCGTACAAGGACCACATCTTCTTCTCCGACTGGCACTCGGGTCTGTGGGCGGTCAAGCTGAAGGATCCCGAAGACCCGAACCGGATCATCGGAGAGCCGCACTAGGCCCCGACGGGGGCGTACCCGGAGGCTTGGGATGCACATGTCGACTTGCCGGCAGCCGCGGACGGCTGTGCCCTCAACGGTGCTTCTCACCTTCACCGTCTTCGCGGGTTCCGCCCTCCACGCTGAGTCGGACCTCACGCCGCCGTCCCGCGAGTACTACGCCTACGTCTGCGCCGAATCGGAGGACCAGGTGGCTCTCGTCCGCTTCGGCCCCTCCGGCATCGAGGTGACGAAGACGATCACCGTCGGCAGCTTCCCGGCCGAAACGGAAGGTCCGCACGGCATCAACATCTCGCCCGGCGGCCGCTACTGGTACGTGTCGATCGCCCACGGCAACCCCTTCGGCTCGATCCACAAGTACGAAACCGGGACGGACGAGTGGCTGGGCGACGTCCAGGTCGGCATGTTCCCCGCCACCCTCGACGTGGCCGCCACCACCGGGCTGCTCTTCGTCGTCAACTCCGACTTCTACGGCGATCACGTGCCGAGCACGATCTCCGTCGTCGAAACCTCGACGATGACCGAGATCGCGCAGTTCGAGAGCGGGACCATGCCGCACGGCGCCCGGTTCAGCCGCGACGGCCGGAAGCTCTACAGCGCGAACATGATGGACGACGAGCTCGTCGAGATCGACGCGCTGCGCTTCGAGGTCGGCCGCCGCCTGAAGCTGGGGCGGACCGAGCACTCCGCCAGCGGCCACGCGGGACACGGCGGTCACGGGGACGCCGCGGCCGGACACGGCGCACACGGCCAGCCGAGCGTCGAACCGTCGTGGGTCACGCCGCCCACCAGCGGCGGAATGGTCTACGTCACGGCGCTCTCGGGCAACGCCATCCACGAGGTCGACACGAACGCCTGGAAGGTCGCCCGGCGACTGGAGACTCCCGCCCCCGGGCCCTACAACGCCGCCGTTGGCCCCGACGAGCGGCTGCTGGTGGTCACGTACAAGAAGGGCGACTCGGTGGGCTTCTGGGACCTGGACGAAGGCCGGGAAGTCGCCCGGGTCTCCACGACGCGCCGTATCCCGCACGGCGTCGCCATCACCTCGGATGGACGCTTCAGCCTGGTCACCGTCGAGGGTGTCGGCGGCGAACCGGGGGTCGTCGAGGTCTACGACAACGGCGCGTTCCGGCGCGTGGCCCAGATCGATATCGGCAAGCAGGCCGGGGGCATCGCGCTCTGGGAACCGAATTGAGGCCATCCGGCACGGATCGCACGACGGCCGCGGAGGCCGACGCCGCGGAACTGCGCGGCCGGCTGCTGCGCGGCCTCAAAGCCACCGACCGCCGGCTGCGTCTGAACCGAGCGATCAAGACACTGACCTGGTTCGCTCCCGCGGCCTGCCTGTGGCTGCTCGCGACCTGGCTCCTCGGACTCGGCGCCGCGGGAGGCGCCGACGCCGCGTTCTGGCCGTCCTGGGCCGGCGGCGCCGCTCTTCTCCTGCTCGGCCTGCGGGAGGCGGCGGCGCTGGGCCGCGACCTTCCCGCCGCCGCCCGGGCAGTCGACCGGGCCGGCGACCTGCATGACGCCGCCGCCACCGCTCTGGAGATGCAGTACCGGCTGGACGACTCGCGCGCCGACCGGCGGCGCCCGGGCGAGGGCACCGTCTGGCCCCTGCCCTGGATCGCCCTCGTTCTCGAGCGGGCGGTGGCGGGGCTCGAAGGCACGGGTCCCCGGCAGACCGTGCCGCGGCTCGTTCCGGGGAGCGCCCTTCCCTCCGCCGGCATCTGCCTCGTTCTGCTGCTGCCGGTGGCGCTGCCCCGTTCCTTCGTCGGCGAGGCCCTGGCAGCAGCCATGAGCGGCGACGCGGCAGGAGAACTCCCGCCCGGCTTCGAGGCGGCCGCGCTGCTCGAAGACGATCCCAACCGGATGCCCGGCGTTCCTGAACTCGACGTGCGGCTCAGCGACCTGCCCCTCGTGACTCTGCGCGTCCGCGAACCCAACGCCGAGGACGGCGCCCGGGCCGGCGACGCGACGGACGCCGCAGACGGCAGCCTCGGCGACGGCGCGGAGGCCGAAGCCCTCGACGCGACGGCGGAGGGCGGCGACGCGGCGGCCAACGCCCTGACCGACGGGACGGACCCGGAGACCGGCGCCGACCTGATGCGTGAACTCGACAACCGCCAGGGAACCGGCGAGGAAGAACAGGGAACCGCCCCCGGCACGGAGGGCAGCGGCGAAGGGGCGGAGCCCGGCGCCGAGGCCGGTGAAGGGGACGGCTCGGGCGGGCAGCCGGTAGAAGACGGCGAGGGATCGGGCGGCGAGAGCGGCGCGGCGGCCGCGATCAGCGACGAACCGGGTTCGAGCGACGGCGAGGCCGACGGCGCCGCTGCCGGCGTCGGCACCGGACCGCAGGAGGAGATGGTCGATCCCTTCGGCGACCTCCTCGTCCCCGCTCTCAGCCTCGAACAGGCGCTGGAGACGGCCCTGCTCGAGTCGATCGAAGAAATCGAGCGGCGTCCCCTGACCACGACGAGCGCCACCCAGTTCCGGGCCGCGGAAGTGGCCATGCGCGGGCCCGCCACCGGCGCGGCCGGCGAAGCCGCGGCCTCAGGCGGAGATCTGCCGGCCGCCCGCCATCCGATCGCCTGGCGCCACCGGGAGTCCGTACGCCGCTACCTGGAAGCGCTGGAGGCCGAAGCCGAGGAGGACGGGGAGTGAACGACACCGCCCAACCGCGGACCGCGGACGATCTCGCCCTGCAACTGACCGAGTTCGCGGACCGTTGCAGCCGCTTGCGCGGCGAGATCGGCAAGGTGATCGTAGGCCAGGAGGAGGTCGTGGACGGAGCGATCATCGGCCTGCTGGCGGACGGCCACGTCCTGCTCGAGGGCATTCCCGGGCTCGGCAAGACCCGTCTCGTGCGCACCCTCGCCCAGGCGCTGCACCTCCGGTTCAACCGCATCCAGTTCACGCCCGATCTGATGCCCGCGGACATCGTCGGCACCCACGTCCTTCGCGAAGACGAGACCGGAGGCCGCCGGCTGGTCTTCGAACGCGGCCCCATCTTCGCGAACCTGGTCCTCGCCGACGAGATCAACCGCGCCACGCCGAAGACCCAGTCCGCGCTGCTCGAGGCGATGCAGGAGACCACGGTCACGGTCGGCGGCGAGACGAGCCCCCTCGATCCGCCGTTCTTCGTCCTCGCCACCCAGAACCCGCTGGAGATGGAAGGCACCTATCCCCTGCCGGAGGCGCAGCTCGACCGCTTCCTGTTCAAGCTGCGGATGACCTACCCGGCGACCGAGGAGCTGCACACCATCCTCGACCGCACCACATCGGGACACGTCCCCGAGGCCGAAGCCCTCTGGACCGCCGAGCAGGTGGTCGCCATGCGGCGCGCCGCCCGCCTGGCTCCGGTGGCGCGGCCGGTCCAGGACTACGCGATCCGGCTCGGCCTGGCGACCCGGCCCGAGGGCGAGCATCCCGCGGAAGCCGTGCGTCGCTACATCCGCATCGGCGCCAGCCCCCGCGGCATCCAGGCGATGGTGCTCGGCGCCAAGGTCCACGCGCTGATCCGCGGCCGGCCGAACGTGTCCCGCGAGGACATCCGCGCCGTGGCCCTCCCCGCCCTGCGACACCGCGTCCTGATGAACTTCGAGGGCGAAGCCGAGCGGGTCGACCTCGACGAGCTGCTCCAGGACCTGATCGACAGCGTGCCCGAGGGCTGAGCGGGCGGGCTCCAAACTCCGAGCCGTGGCCGACCACTCCGTCTTCGCCTTCGAGCCGGCCTTCCTCGCCCGGCTGGAGCGCCTGCGTCTCCTCACCCGGCGCGTGCCCGCCGGCGGCTTCAAGGGGGAGCACCGCGCCAGCCACCTCGGCTCCGGGCTCGAGTTCGCGGACTACCGCCCCTACGTCGAAGGCGACGACGTGCGCCACCTCGACTGGCGCGCCTACCTGCGCTTCGACCGGCTGCTGCTGCGGATGTTCGAGGAGCACGGCGACCTCGCCGTCTACATCCTGCTCGACTGCAGCCACTCCATGGCGCCGACCCCCGGACCCGGCGGCCGCCGCAAGTTCGACGCGGCGCGCCGGATAGCGGCGGCCCTGACCTACATCGCCCTGGCCACCCTCGACCGGGTCACGCTGGCGCCGTACTCCGGCCATGTGCACCAGGTTCTCGGCCCGCTCCACGGCTCCCGCCAGGTGTGGCGCGCCCTGGACTACCTCGCCAATCTCGACACCGGCGGCGAGACGCACCTCGACCGGACGGTCCGGGAGGTGTTCGCGGCCGGCCGCCGCCGGGGCCTGGTCATCGTGATCTCGGACCTCCTCTCCGACACGACCGAGGGCGGCCTCGATCTCCTGCTGCCGCTCCGGCACGACGTGGCGGTCATCCAGGTGACCGATCACCGCGATCTCGAGGCGCCGCTCGACCGCGACACCACCCTGGTCGACAGCGAGACGGGCGACTCGCTCCGCATTCACGGCGCCCCGAACCTGCTCCACCGCCTGGAGCGGGAGGCGGACGCTCACCGCGAGGAGATCCGCGCCCGCTGCACCGCCCGCGGCTGGTCCTTCATCCACGCCCCGGTCGAGGCGTCCTTCGAGAAACTGGCGCTGGGCGCCCTGCGCCGCGGCCTGCTGAGCCGGGGGCGCTGAGATGCCCTTCTGGATCCCGCTCGGAGTCGCCGCCCTGCTGGTGCTGGCGATCTACCTGATCCGCCCCACCGCGCAGGCGCTGCCGGTCGCCTCCACCGTGCTCTGGCGGCGCCTGCTGGCGGCGCGCAAACGGCGGCGTGACCGCCTGCGCTGGCTGCTCTCGCTGCTCCTGGCCACGGCGGTCGCCGGTCTCCTGTCGGTCGCGGCAAGCCGGGCGCCCTGGCTGCAGCCCGGCGGCGGCGATCCGATCGCCCTGGCCTTCGACCCGTCGCCGACGATGCGGGCGAGTCTGCCGAATGGAGGTCCCAGCCGGATCGAACTGGCCACGGCCGAGGCGCGTCGGATCGTTGCCGAGGCCGAAGCCGGCAGCCGCTTCACCGTGAACGCGGATCCGACTCCGTTGACTTCCGCCGAGGTGCTGGCGCTCCTCTCCGGCACGCCGGAAACGCTCTCGAACGCAGCCGACACGGAGCCGGCGATCCCCACCGCCCGTAGGGTCCACGTGTTCACCGACGGAATCGGGCCCTTCACGCCGATCATCGACCCCGGCACGGAGACGCGGACAGTGTCCGTACTCGTCCCGGCCCGAAACGCCGGCATCGTCCGCTTCGCGACCCGGCCGCCCGCGACCCGCGCCGCGGGTCCGGAAGCACTGCTCGAGATCCTGGCGACCGATCCGGCCGGCGGTCAGGTGCCGGTCGAACTGACGGTCGCCGACTCCGAGACGATCCGCATCCGCCGGCAACTCGAGCTCCAACCCGGGGACCGCTTCACCGCCCTGATCGACCTCGGCAGCTTCGCCCCCGGCGCCGTCACGGCGCGCATCGAAACGCCCGGAGACGTCTTCCCGCTCGACGACCGGGCCGGCCTGATCGACGCCCACGCCGCGAACACCCGGACCGCCGCGTTCTCCCCCGCTCACCGTGTCCGAGCACCGACCGATCCGTGGCGCGTCGTCGTGATCGCCCGCAGCCCGGGCTCGTTCGCCGGCTCCGCCGCGGCGCTCGCACTCGAGGCGGACGCCTCCGTCGACGTGGCAGCCGTCCGCGCAGCCACCCGCGCCGACGATCCCCCGCCCGAGGATCCCCTCCCGGCGGCCGACATCGCCACGTTTCACCGGACCGCGCCGGCGATTCCTCCGGCGATGCCCGCCCTCTACCTCGACCCGCCGCAGGCGGTCGCGGCGGGCGGTCTTTCCCCCGCCGCCGAAGCGCCCCTCTCACCACGCAGGATCGACCGGATCCAGGCCTCCCACCCCCTCCTGGCAGGCGTCTCGCTCCTCGACCTGCCGGTCGTCCTTGCCGCCCGTGAACTGGATCCTCGCTGCACCGCCCTTGCCTCAGCCGGAGACCGCACCGCCATTGCCGCCTGCGACCCGGCGTCAGCCAGCGGCCCTCGCTCCCTCACCATCGCCTTCGACCTCGATCACTCCTCCCTGGCCCAGCGCCCCGACCTCGCCGCCCTGTTCCAGAACGCCGCCACCTGGCTCACCGAAACGCCCGCCACCAGCGATCTCATCACCGACACCGGCCTCCGGAACGCCGTCAATCTCCAGGCGGATTGGGCCACTCGCATCAACGACTCGACCCTCGAGCCGGTCCCCGCCGACCGCCTCGGCGACCTCGACGGGCCCAACCGCCGCCCCTGGTCCTGGCGCACCCTGGCCCTCGCCGGCCTCCTGTTCGCCTCGTTCGAGGCCATCACCTTCTTCCGCGGCCTGACCCTGTGATGCCGATCGCCCTGCAGGAGCCGCTCTGGCTGCTGACCGCGCTGCCGGTAGCACTGTTGCTCTGGTCGCAACGCAGCGACCACCCGGACCGGCAGCGCCGGCGACTGCTGTGGGTGCGCGGATCGCTGCTGATCGCCGTCGTGCTGGCGCTGGCGGAGCCGGTCGCAACCTGGCGCACGCGTGAACTCGACGTAGCCGTTCTCGTCGACGTCTCGGCCAGTATCGAACCGGCGAGCCTGAACCGGGCTCTCGAGGCGATCGACGGCGGTCTCGATCCGGACGGTCCGGTGCGCCTGTTCGCCTACGCCGACCGTGCCGCCAGCGTCGCCGGCGCGACGGACCTGAGGCAACTCGAGGTAGCCGACTCCAGCACCGCCTCGGCCGGCGCCGCCGCTCTCGACCGCGGCAACACCCGGCCGGACGCGGCGCTGCGTCAGGCCGCCGCGGCGCTGCGTCCCGATCGCGTCCGCCGCGTACTGCTGCTCTCCGACGGGCAGCGCCTCGAGGGCGCCGGCGCCCGGGTCGCGGCCGAGTACCCGGACCTCCGCGTCGACACCGCTGCCCTCGGACGGACGGCGCCGCCTGTCTGGATCGAGTCGGTCGAACTCGACGAAAGCGACCGCCTCCTCCACGCCGGCGAGCCCCACCGCTGGGTACTCCGCATCGGCAGCCGTTCCTCGCTGCCGGAAGCTCCCCTGACCCTGCGCGGCGGAGGCGCCGAGGAACGTCATAGCGTCGCCCTCTCGCCGGGCGTCAACACCGTCGAACTGGAGTGGACCTTCGACCAGCCCGGGATGCAGACGTTCGAGGCGATCCTCGGCGCGGGCGAGGGCGCCGCCGCCACGCAGGGCGCGCTGTGGCGCGGCAACCTGCGCATCGAGCCCCCGCACCGCGTTCTGCTGCTCGCGCCCCCCGATCATTCGACCGACCTGCAGCGGCTGCTCCAGGCGCGGGGACTGCGCGTGATCCGGTCGACCCCCAGCCGGACCGCTCTGTCCCCTTCGTCGCTCCGCAGCTACGACGCCGTCGTGCTCAGCAATGTCGCCGCCGCGAGCCTCCCCGAGGCGACCCAGCAGGCCCTCGGCGAGTGGGTCTCGGAAGAGGGCGGCGGGCTCTTCTTCGTCGCCGGCGAGGAGACGTTCGGCGAGGAGGGCTACCGGAACTCGCCCCTCGAGCGCGTTCTTCCGCTCGACTTCGAGATCGAGGAGGAACGCAGCGAGGTCGCGCTGATGATCGCCCTCGACAAGTCCTACAGCATGAAGGGCCCGAAGATGGACCTGGCCAAGGAGGCCGCCAAGGCCGCGCTCGGCATGCTGAACGAACAGCACCGCTTCGGCCTCGTCGCCTTCGACTGGCACACCCACGACATCGTCGGCCTGCAGTTCGTGCGCGACCAGGAGCGGCTGAGCCAGAGGGTCGACCGCATCGAGGCCAGCGCCCAGACGAACTTCTACCCGGCCCTGGAGGCCTGCCTGGAGCAGCTTGCCGAGGTCGAGTCCGAGGTCAAGCACGTCATCCTGGTCTCCGACGGCCGGACCTACCCCGACGAGTACGAGCAGCTCGTCCTGCGGATGAGGCAGGAGGAGATCACCGTCTCAACCGTCGCGATCGGCGTCGAGTCCGACCGGGAACTGCTCGCCGACATCGCCGACTGGGGCGACGGCAACGCCTACACGATCGAGGATCCGAGTTCCGTCCAGAGCATCCTGATCGACGAGACGATGAACCAGCTCCCCGACTCGGCCCGCGAAGAGACGATCCTGGTCGAACTGCGCGGCCAGTCGGACGCCCTGAAGGGAGTCGACGTCGCCACGGCGCCCGAGCTCTACGGCCGGATCGCCGCGGTGGCCAAGGACAGCGCCGAAGTCATCCTCGGCGCCGGTGAGTCGGATCCGATCCTCGCCAGCCGCTACGTCGGCCTGGGCAAGACCTGGATGTTCACGTCCGACCTCGAACCGCGCTGGGCAAGCGGCTGGCTGCGCTGGCCGGACCTGGGCCGGCTCGTCGCCCAGGTGGTCCGCGACGCCGCCGACCGCCGCGCCGGCGCCGAGTGGGACTTCGATCTCGACCACCGTGACGGAGTGCCCGAAGCGGCTCTCAGCGTGGTCGAGGAGGACGGCCGCTTCGGCAGCGACCTTTCGCCCCGCCTCGTCGTACTGCGCGGCGACCGCCGGCTCGAGGCACCGCTGCAGCGCACCGGCCCCGGCCTCTACCGCCTGGTGTCCGGAGAGGGAATACTGCTCGCGCCAAGCCTCGAGCCCTACCGCATCGAGGTTCACACCGGTCCTGCCGGCGCCCCGGCGACGATCGGTCCGGGCCGGACGATCTTCTATCCCGCCCGCGACGAAGTCCGCCCCGGCGCTCCCGATATCGCGGCATTGGCCGAACTCGCAGCCGCGACGGACGGCCTGTTCCACGAGACGGTCGCCGGCGCCGTCGGCGCCATCACCGCGCCCGGCGCCGACACGGCCGTCCGCCGCTTCGACCTCTGGTCCGTCCTCCTGGTCGCCGCGACCGTCCTGTTCCTCGCCGAACTCCTGCTCCGCCGGCGACGGCGGCACGGCGCGTCAACGGTGATCCCGGTCTCGGCCGAGAGCCGACCCGCGGCGTGAAGACGCAGGCGCGCTTCAGCGACTCAAGGAGCCGAAACGGATATGCTGAGGCCGTGCTGGCCAAGACCGAGATCCGGAGAGAGGCATTGAACCTCCCGGCCGAGGAACGTATCGAACTCGTGGTGGCTATCTGGGACAGTCTGACCCCTGACGACATACCTGTCCCCCGGTGGCAACTCGACGTGGTTCGCGACCGGCTGGCGGACTTGGAGGATGCCCCGCCGGAGGAGAGGTCCGCGCCATGGGAGACGGTCCGCCAGAGGATCTTCGCCAACAAAGCGTGACGCCGGCCGTCCGCCTGACCTCGGCCGCCGCGCGAGACGTGGCGCTCGCTCAAAGGTGGTACCTCGACGAGGCCCCGTAAATGCTGCAATCGCTCGAGGAAGAACTCGACGCGACCTTCGGCCGCATCTCGGACCGACCGAACCTGTACCAGACCGTGGCACCAACCGTCCGGCGAGCACCGGTGCGGAAGTTCCCGTTCTCGGTCTTCTACCGTGTGCTTCCCCGATGGATCGAAGTCATCGCCATCCTGCACCAAGCTCGTGATCCAAGGACATGGCGGCAACGTCAATGAAGCCCCCAGCTTCGCCGGTACCCGCTGACACCTGCCGCGGTGCGGGATCTCTTGTACCGGCACCGGGCCACCACGGACGAAAAAAGAAAGCACGAGAGCGACATCGGTGCGTCTCGTCAATGGGGTCGATGGCTACCAGGGGCGCCTCATTCCGTCGATTGACGCCGCATGTTCCTCACGGTGCGCGCGGCACCACCGCGCCCGGCATCCCGATGGATCCGATCGTTCATCGCTTCGACCAAGCGATCGGGTGGAGGTGGCGTCCGCTCGGCCCGGGCGTTCACATCGAGCTTCCCCGGTCCCACGCGTGCGCGTGCCTCGCGGAGGCCGAGCCGCGCTCTTGCCTCGGCGAACTCTCCTGCTGCCAGCAGATCGATGGCCGCCTTGCCATCGGTCACCGCGAGGAGAACGGCCCGATTGCGTCTGGCCTCACCGCGGTCGGCTTGCCGAACGATGTCGAGAATCTCGAAGAGACGCTGCTCATAGGCGACGTTCATCTGTTTTCCGCTGGCCCAGAAGTGAACGCTTCGCCGCGAGACACCGAAGAGCTGTCCGAGTTGCTCCCAGGTCAGTGTCGAGAGGCGGCGCAGCTCCGAAATCGCGCGGCTTGTGTCAACCGAGGGGCCCGCTGCGATCCCGCGTGCGGGAGCCGCTACGTCCCGGTCCAAGGTTCCGTCCTCCGCCATCAGGCTCGACTTGGAGAAAATGTCGCCGCCCACGCCAGCACGCCGGCCAGGCCGGCGTCCGTGCCGAGGGCCGCGGGTTCGACGCGCACACCGTCAGTCGGGAACACGCGAACGCGGTCGGCGATCGTCCGCCTGACGCCGTCGAAGAGCAGGTCGCCGAGGCCGGCGACGCCGCCTCCGAGCACGATGAGCTCGGGGTGCAGCGTGACCACTACGTTGGCGGCGGCTACGCCGACCAGGCCCGCGATCCGTTCGAGTTCCCGTGTCACCGCCTCGTCGCCGGCCGCTGCCGCCTCGCCCATCGTTTCGGCCGTCACTTGTCCGGCGTCGCCGCCGGTGACGTCGAACAGCGCCGGCGCCTGGCCCGATCGCAGCAGGCGGACACCGGCGGCGGCGATCGCCGGACCGCTCGCCACCGCCTCCAGGCAGCCCCGGTTGCCGCAGCCACAGAGGGGGCCGGCGGGGTCGACGATCTGGTGGCCGAGCTCGCCGGCCGAGCCGAGCGGCCCCAGGCGCAACCTGCCGTCGATTACCACGCCGCCGCCGATGCCGGTACCCAGGGCGAACAGCGCCATCGTCGACGTGCCGCGGCCGGCGCCGAACGTGAACTCGCCCAGCGTCGCCGCGCGGACGTCGTTCAGCAGGTGAACCGGCGCCTCAAGCCGCTCGCCGAGCAGGCGGGTGACCGGCACGTCCCTCCACTGACCCGGCAGGTTGGGCAGGAACCGGGTGACGCCGGCCTTGAGGTCGACCCATCCTGGGCAGCCGACGCCGATGGCGGCCGGCGGCTCCCCAACTTCCCGGGTCAACTCGAGAAGGCCCTCGGCGATCCGGTCGAGGACGGGCTGCCAGCCGTCATAGCCGCCGCCTTCGAGGTTCCGGCGAGCGACGAGGCGAAACTCGCCGGCCGAGGTATCCACAACACCCAGGGCCAGCCCGACGTGGGAACCGCCGAGATCGACGGCGCCGTGGAGTGCCTCAATCGTCATGGTCCGACCGCGCCATTCTCCCAGAGAGAAGCGGCCTCACAAAGAACAACGGCGCGCCCAACCGAATGGACGCGCCGCATGTTCAGGGGATCGCTGGGACGGAGCCGTTACTCGCCGCCGCCGGCCGCGGGCGTCACGGCCGCCGTCGCCTCCTCGACCTCGGTGACGAGATCGCCGCCCGTGTCCTCCGAGTAGTCGATGAAGCCGATCATCATCTCGTCGGTCGTCGGGCCGCCGAACTGGACGGCGCGGGTCGTGTCGAGTTCGAGCACCGTCTGCTCGTTCCGCTCCTCGGTGTTGACGTAGGTCATCAGCACGTCGATGCGGGTGCCGGCCGGAAGGTTCTTCGGCTCCTTGTAGATGTAGTTGGTCTGCCAGTTCCAGTCGTACGCCGGCACGTCGAGGAGAACTTCCTCGGTGCCGTCGGGGTAGTACGCCGTGTACCTGGCGTCCAGCCCGCGCAGGTGGGAGTGCGGCAGGTAACCGTAGATCGTGGTCGGGTACTCGAAGACCTTGGAGGCGCCGATGATCCAGTTCTCATGGCCCGGCGGGATCTCGAAGTCGCTGTTGCCGACGCCTTCCCACTTGGCGACGCGGTCGATCTTCGCGTCCTTGGGATGGAACTTGAAGGCCATCTGCGAACGGTCCCAGACTCCGGTGCCCTCGCCCGGCTCCTTGTTGTAGTGCATCGAGAAGTAGAGCTGCGTGCCGGGCATGAGCAGCCGGCCGGCGCCTTCCGGCAGGTAGAACGGCTCGGTGCCCGGGGCGATGCCACCGAGCAGACCGGAGGCGCCCGGCGTCTCCGTCTCCGTCGCGACCCGCGAACCGACGATGTGGTGCACCACGTCGCTGCCGGGCCGGAACTCGATCGCCTGGATCCACCGCGGCTCGGGCAGCATCTCCTCCGTGATCATGACGGCCTTCAGGCTGATGTTCACGTCCTTGACGTCGTCGTCGACCCAGAACGGTTCGGCCAGATCGAGCACCAGGTCGGGTTCGCCGATCAGCCATCCCGTCGGCCACTCGAGCGGCTCCGGCGCGTTCGCCGGATCGCCGCGGCGGGCGCCCGTCTTGGCCCAGCCGACGATCGTGTCGATCTCCTCCGCGGTCAGGATCCGCTCGTTCGTGAACTGACCGTGGGTGTCGTCCGTCGCGAACCAGGGCGGCATGTCCCCCGCCTCGACCTGCCGCGCGATGCTCCGCGCCCAGGGACGCGTCTCTTCGTACGTCGTCAGGGCCATCGGGGCCTTCATCCCGCCGTAGGCGACTCCCTCGGGGCGGTGGCAACCCTGGCAGGAACGCTGCAGGATCGGCTCGACGTCCTCGTGGAACGTGATCGTGTCCGGGCTGGTGGTCTCGTTGGGGCCGGCGGCAAGAACCGGGACCGCGGCGACGAGCAGCACGGCGGCGAGAGCGCAGAAGCGGGAACGGCGTGACATCACAGGCTTCCTCCCAGAGGGTCTGGTTGCGGTTGATCGGACCCTACCACACTGAGTGATGACTCAGCTATTGGCTTCCGGCATCCGCCGGCGCCACGGTTTCCAACCGGTCTATGGCGTGAACCGGGGCGGCATCACCCTTCATCAGGGGAGCGATCGCCCGCAGTACGAGCCGCTGGCGCCCGAGACGATTCTGACCGGCGAAGGCGGCGGACTCCACGCGCAGACTGAAGTGGTTGCCTTCGCCTGCTACCTCGATCCGGGCGCCCGGCAGCGCCGCGGCCACCGCCTCCCGAATGCGCTCGGCCGTCTCCTGCGGCGTCGGCTGGCCGGCAATCTCCACCTTCGACGGACAGCCGATCAGGCGGTGGCGCGTGAGGCCGGGATGTCGACGTCCAGGCGCTGGCCGTGCTCGGTGTCGACCACCGTGATCGATGCCCCCCGGGCCCGCCCCGCACTGTCCCTGTCCAGGAGGAAGAAAAGGTCGCCGACCGGCACCCGGACCTCCGATCCCGCCGCCGGGCCGAAGCCGAGGAAGGGCTGGAACTTCGCGTCGATACCGAAGTGGAGTTCCGCCTGTTGCTGCTGCTGGGCGTTGCGGAGGATCTGCTCCGCGTCGGCGCTGATCGAGATCTCGAGGTCGTCTGCCGCGAGTGGCGGTCGCTCCATGCCCAGCGCGTCGTGGAGTTCGCCGCTGTCGTACATCTCCTTGACGATGTCGCAGCCGCCCAGGAACTCGCCGCCGACGTAGAGCTGCGGGATCGTGGGCCAGTCGGAGAACTCCTTGACGCCCTCGCGAACCTCGCCATCCGACAGGACGTCGAAGGTCTCGTACTCGGGCAAGACGCGGTTCAGCACCTGGACGACCTGGGCGGAGAAACCGCACTGCGGGGCGGCCGGGCTGCCCTTCATGAACAGGACGCAGGGGGCGGAACTGACGATGCCCTGGATGCGGGATTCGAGTTCTGAGTCGAGAGACATGGCGGGGGGTTCCTGGGGAAGCGGACCGTTGGTTCTTGTTGCTACTCTACCGGGTTCACTGCCGACCCGCGACCGCAGAACACTGGGTCGACCGGTCAGGAGACTGCACAGAATGAGCGACTCTGTCCGGGCCGTCGCCCGCCACCAACCGCCTGAACCAACCTGCATGCGCCGGCGCCTCCCGGCGCTCTGGGTCCTGGCCGCGTGCCTCGCCGCCCTGCCGGCCCATGCCAACGAATGGACCTCCTGGCGGGGTCCGGACCAGAACGGCTACTCGCCTTCGACCGGCCTGATCGACACCTGGAGCCCGGACGGCGAGAACCTGATCTGGCGGCAGGACTTCATCGCCCGCTCGACGCCCGTGGTGATGGGCGGCCGCGTCTACGTCAACGGCCGGGCCGGAACGGGCGTCGACCAGCAGGCCGTCGTCGCGGCCTTCGACGCCGGAACCGGCGAACCGATCTGGGAAAACCGCTACAACCTCTACCTGACCACCGTGGCGATGAACCGGGTCGGCTGGGCTTCGCTCACCGGCGACCCGGAAACCGGCTACATCTACGCTCAACTCGTCAGCGGTCTCTTCCTCTGCCTCGACCGCGACGGCGAAGTCGTCTGGTCGCGCTCGCTCAAGGAGGAGCACGGCCGCTTCGAGGGCTACGGCGGCCGTACCGCTTCCGCGGTCATCGACGAGGACCAGGTCATCCTGAACATGATCAACGGCAGTTGGGGCGCGCAGGGACCGCCGCGCCACCGCTACTACGCCTTCGACAAGCGCACCGGGGCCGTGCGCTGGATGTCGACGCCCGGCGGCAACGTCTACGACCGGAACACCCAGTCGGTTCCGGTAGTCGCCGTTATCGACGGCCAGCGCCTGCTGATCGGCGGCAATGCCGACGGCCACATCTACGCGCTGCAGGCGCGGACCGGCAGGAAGGTCTGGGAGTTCGAACTGTCAAAGCGCGGCATCAACGTCTCTCCAGTGGTCGACGACGCGGGCCGGGTGTTCGTCTCCCACAGCGAGGAGAACATCGACGAGGCCACGCTGGGCCGGGTGGTGGCCATCGACGGCACCGGCAGCGGCGACCTCACGGCGAGCGGCGAACTGTGGCGCTGGAACCGGAACAAGGCCGGCTTCCCCTCGCCCGCGCTGCACGACGGCCGCGTCTACGTCGTCAACAACCAGGGCAACCTCGCCGCGGTCGAGGCGGCCACCGGCGACGTGCACTGGGAGCTCAGCATCGGCACGGTCGGCAAGGCATCGCCCGTGTGGGCCGACGGCAAGCTCTACGTGCCCGAGACGAACGGCCACTTCGCGATCGTCAAGCCGGGCGCCGACAGCGCGGAGATCCTCGCCCGCCACGAGTTGAGGATGCCGGACGACCGGCGCTACGCGGAGTTCTACGGGTCGCCGGCCATCGCGTACGGGCGGATCTACTTCACGACCGAAGAGGGTCTGTATTGCCTGGGCGACGGAGACGCGCCGTTCGAGGTGACGGCTTCAGCTCCGTCCGGCCTCGGTGACGAGGGGACCGCCGGCGGGCCGGCGGCAACCCTGCTCGTGATCCCGGCCGAAGTGACCGCCAACCCCGGCGAGACTCACGAGTTCCAGGTACAGGCCTTCGACGCCAGGGGCCGGGCGCTCGGCCCGGTCGACGCCGCCTGGTCGCTCAGGGGCGTCGACGCCGAGCTCGCCGGATCGAGCGTCACGATCCCCGCCGACGCGAGCTTCGCCGCCGGCGCGCTGGTCGCAACGAACGGCGACCTCGAAGCCGAGGCGCGGATCCGCGTCTTCCCGCCGTTGCCGTGGAGCGAGGACTTCTCGGGCGGCAAGCGCGGCCTCTGGATCGGCGGCGGCCGCTACGACGTCACGGAAGAAGAGGGCAACAGCATCCTCATCAAGCCGGTTGCCGAACGCGGCCTGTTGCGTTCGCCCCTGCTGATCGGTCCACCCAGCCTCGGCGGCTACACCATCCAGGCCGATGTCCGCCTCTCGCAGAAGGGCCGCCGCAAGTCGGACGCGGGGCTCATCAACAGCGGCTACATCCTGGACCTGCTCGGCATTCACCAGCGCCTGCAGATCAGGTCCTGGTCGGCCCAGCTCCGGGTCGAGGCGACGACCGACCTCGAGGTCGAAATGGACACCTGGTACACGATGAAGCTGCGTGTCGAGAGCGCCGGCGACACGGCCACGATCCGCGGCAAGGTCTGGCCGCGCGGCGCCGACGAGCCCGGCGAGTGGACCGTCACCGCCGAGGATCCCCATCCGATCCGAAGCGGCTCCCCCGGCCTGCTCGGCTACTCGCCGTCGGTGGTCTCCTACGACAACGTGCTGATCACGGCCAACTGACCGGGGGCCCAAAGCCGGAGGGAGCGCGATGGAACGGAAGATCCGCATGGGCATGGTCGGGGGCGGTCAGGGAGCCTTCATCGGCGCCGTGCACCGGATGGCCGCCGGGTTGGACGGGCTGATCGAACTGGCCTGCGGCGCCTTCAGTTCGGACCCGGAACGCTCGCGGGCGTCCGGCGCCGAGTTCTTCCTGCCCCCGGAACGCTGCTACGGCACCTACCAGGAGATGATGCAGCGCGAGGCCGCCCTGGACCAGAACGAGCGGATGGACTTCGTCTCCATCGTCACCCCCAACCACATGCACTTCCCGGTTGCGAAAGCCGCCCTCGAGGCCGGCTTCCACGTGATGAGCGACAAGCCGATGACGAAGTCGGCGGCCGAGGCCGAAGCCCTGGTCGAGCTCGTGGAGCGGACCGGCCTGGTCTTCGGCCTGACCCACAACTACACCGGCTATCCGATGGTCAAGGAAGCCCGCCACCGGGTCCGCAGCGGGCAGCTCGGCGAGATCCGGAAGATCGTCGTCGAGTATCCGCAGGGCTGGCTCGCCACCAAACTCGAGTCGGAAGGTCAGAAGCAGGCGGACTGGCGCACGGACCCGGAACGCGCCGGTATCAGTTGCTGCATCGGCGACATCGGCACGCACGCCGAGAACCTGGCCGAGGCGATCACCGGGCTGCGGATCGATTCGCTGTGCGCCGACCTGACAACCTTCGTCGACGGCAGGCCCCTCGAGGACGACGGTAACGTCCTGCTGCGCTTCGACAACGGCGCGCGCGGCGTCCTCTACGCCTCCCAGATCTCGATCGACGAGGAGAACGCCCTGGCCATCCGGGTCTACGGCGAGTCGGGCGGCCTGGAGTGGCGCCAGGAAGAGCCGAACACGCTGATCCTGAAGTGGCTCGACCGACCGCGCGAGGTCCTGCGCACCTCCGGCCAGGGGCTGTCCGACGACGCGGCGGCCCACACCCGCCTGCCCGCCGGTCATCCCGAGGGCTTCCTCGAGGCCTTCGCCAACCTGTACCGGAACTTCGCGATGACCGTCGACTGCCGGCGCCGCGGCGCCGAGCCCGACGCAACGATGCTCGACTTCCCCACCGTCTACGACGGCCTGCGCGGAATGCAGTTCATCGAGACGGTCGTCGCGAGCAGCGAGAGCGACCAGAAGTGGCTCCACATGCCGGCCTGAGGCGGCAGTAACCCCTAGGAGACGTACCGTGGCCCGACCCGTAACCCTGTTCACCGGCCAGTGGGCCGACCTGCCCGTCGCCGACCTCTGCCCCCTGGCCCGGGACCTCGGCTATGACGGCGTGGAGCTCGCCTGCTGGGGCGACCACGTGGAGGTCGACCGCTGCGATCGAGCCTACGCGTCTTCCCGACGTGAGCTGCTCGCCTCGAACGATCTCGAACTCCACGCGATCAGCAACCATCTGGTCGGCCAGGCGGTCTGCGACCGGATCGACGCCCGCCACGAGGCGATCCTGCCGCCCCACGTCTGGGGCGACGGCGATCCGGAGGACGTCCGCAAGCGCGCCGCCGACGAGATGATCCGTACCGGGGAAGCCGCGAAGGCCCTGGGGCTCTCGGTCGTCAACGGCTTCACCGGCAGCTCGATCTGGCACCTGCTCTACTCCTTCCCGCCGGTGCCGCCTTCGATGATCGACGACGGCTTCGCCGACTTCGCGGCCCGCTGGACGCCGATCCTCGACGCCTACCGGGAGCTCGGCGTGCGCTTCGGCCTGGAGGTCCACCCGACCGAGATCGCCTTCGACTCGGTGAGCGCGGAGCGCGCCATCGAGGCCCTGGGCGGTCACCCCGCGTTCGGCTTCAACTACGATCCGAGCCATCTCGGCTACCAGGGCGTCGACTACGTCGACTTCATCCGCCGCTTCAGCGACCGCATCTTCCACGTCCACATCAAGGACGCCTGGTGGTCGGACCAGCCGAAGCCCTGCGGAGTGTTCGGCGGGCACACGGGTTTCGGCGACCACCGCCGGTTCTGGGACTTCCGGTCGCCCGGCCGCGGCTCGGTCGACTTCGAGGAGATCATCCGGGCGCTGAACGACATCGGCTACGACGGGCCGCTCTCGATCGAGTGGGAAGACTCCGGCATGGACCGCGAGCACGGCGCCGCCGAAGCGGCCGAGTTCGTCAGGGCGCTCGACTTCGCCCCCTCCGAGATCGCCTTCGACGCCGCCTTCGAAGACAACTGACGGACCGGCGGAGCGAGCCCAGAGATGACGCCCTTCTTCCCCGAGGTCACCAAGCCGATCCCCTTCCACGGGCCGGACAGCCGCGAGCCGCTGGCGTTCAAGTACTACGACCGCGACCGGAAGGTCGGCAACCGGACGATGGAGCGGCACCTGAAGTTCGCCGTCGCCTGGTGGCACACGTTCAAGGGCGGCGGCCAGGATCCCTTCGGGCCGGATCCCGTGTACGACCGGCCCTGGAACCACGCGCCGACGGAGATCGAAGTCGCCGTCCGCACCCTGAACGCGGCGTTCGAGTTCTTCACCAAGCTCGGGGTGCGTTACTACTGCTTCCACGACCGGGACATCGCCCCGGAAGGCCGGTCGATCGCCGAGAGCAACGAGTACCTCGAGGAGATCGTCCAACTCGCCAGGATCCGGCAGCGGGAGACCGGCGTCAAACTGCTCTGGGGCACCGCCAACCTGTTCGGCCACCCGCGCTACACGCACGGCGCGGCGACCAACCCCGATCCCCGCGTCTTCGCCCACGCCGCCGCCCAGGTGCGCCGCGCGATCGACGCGACGATCGCACTCGGAGGCACCGGCTACGTGTTCTGGGGCGGCCGCGAGGGCTACACGTCCCTGATCAACACGGACATGCGCCGCGAGCGCGAGCAGATGGCCGCCTTCCTGCGGCTCGCCGTCGACTACGCGCGCCGCCTGGGCTTCAAGGGCAAGTTCTTCCTCGAACCCAAGGCGAAGGAACCGTCGGTCCACCAGTACGACTTCGACTGCGGCCACTGCCTGAACTTCCTGCGCGAGTTCGACCTGACGGACGACTTCCTGCTGAACGTCGAGGCGAACCACGCGACCCTGGCCACCCATTCGTTCGAGCACGAGCTGGCGACGGCGGCGGGCGCCCGCATGCTCGGCAGCGTCGACATCAACCGCGGCCTCGAGGGTGTCGGCTGGGACACGGACAACTTCGCGATGAGCCTGCGCGAGTGCGTCCTGGCACTGCTCATCATCCGCGGTCAGGGCGGGCTGCGCTGGGGCGGTCTGAACTTCGACGCCAAGGTTCGGCGCGGCTCCTTCGACACCGTGGACCTGTTCTACGCCCACGTCGCCTCGATGGACATCTTCGCCAGGGCGCTGCTGATCGTCGAGCGCATCCGGAAGGACGGCGTTCTCGGCCTCGCCGGCAAGCGGATCCGGCAACGCTACGCCGGCTACCGCCGCGGCCTGGGACGCAAGGCGCTCGCGGGCGACACGACTCTCGAGGAACTGGAACAGTGGGCCGGCAGCCTCGGCGAGCCGCCCAAGACGAGCGGCCGCCAGGAAGAGCTCGAGAGCATCCTGAACGACTACCTGTACAGCACCCGCATCGAGTGAGCGGCGGCGCCTTCTACCTCGGGATCGATGTCGGTACGCAGAGTCTGACGGCGCTTCTGGTCGAGGTCCCGCCAGCGGGCGGCGACGGCGACGATCGGGCCAGGGGCATCGTCGCCCGGGCCGGGGTGCACTACGACTCGGAGTTACCGGCGTACGGCACCGTCAACGGCCAGCTTCCGAACGACGACCCGGCGATCGGCCGGGTGCCGCCGTGCATGTGGCTCGACGCCCTGGATCTGGCGTTCGAGAAGCTGGGCGCCGAAGCCTGCCGCGATGTACGCGGCGTATCGGTGTCCGGCCAGCAGCACGGTTCCGTCTATCTGCGAGCCGGGGTCGAGGCCGTACTTCAGTCTCTGACTCCGAAGCAGAGCCTCGCCGCGCAGATCGAGCCCGTCCTGTCCCGCAGCGAAGCGCCAATCTGGACCGACTCCTCAACCACACAGGAATGCGCAGAGATCCGGCACACACTCGGCGGCGCCGCAGCGACAGCCGAACTGACCGGTAGCGACACCTTCGAGCGCTTCACCGGCCCCCAGATCCGCCGCTTCGCCCGGACCGACCCGGAAGCCTGGGCCGATACGGCCCACGTCTGCCTGGTCAGTTCCTTCGTCACGTCGGTACTGACCGGCAGGGTCGCCCCGATCGACCACGGCGATGGCTCGGGCATGAACCTGCTCGACATCCGGCGGCTTGAATGGTCCGAGGCCGCGATGACCGCGACGGCCGAGGGTCTCGACCGCAGGCTCGCCCCGCCCTGTCCGCCGTGGACGGTAGTCGGCCACATCGCTCCCTGTTTCGTCTCGCGCCATGGCCTGCCGGCCTCGGCCCAGGTCGTCGCCGGCTCGGGCGACAACCCCTGCTCCCTCGTCGGCGTCGGCGTCCGCGAACCGGGCGAAGCGGTCCTCAGTCTGGGTACGAGCGACACGTACTTCGGGCTTCTGAAAGAGGTCGCCGTCGACCCGGACGCCAACGGCCACGTGTTCATCGCGCCGAACGGTCACCCGATGAGCCTGATCTGTTTCCGCAACGGCTCACTCGCACGCGAAGCCGTCCGCGACCGCTTCGGACTCGACTGGCCAGGCTTCGACGCCGCCCTGCGGTCGACGCCGCCGGGCAACGATGGGTTCATGATGCTGCCCTGGTTCGAGCCCGAGATCGTGCCGCGCGTGGCGGCGCCCCGCGTCGTGCGGCTGGGCGGACTGACCGACGGGCCCGAACATGCCGCCCGGAGCTGCCGCGCCGTCGTCGAAGGCCAGTTCCTGTCCGTGCGCCTCAACTCCGAGTGGATGGCGACCCGGCCGACCCGAATCGTGGCTACCGGCGGCGGCTCCCGGAACCGCGAACTCCTGCAGATCGCCGCCGATGTTCTGGGTTGCCGCGTCGAGAGCCTTGAGGTCTCCGACGGCGCCGCCCTCGGCGCCGCCCTGCGCGCCACCGGCCGCCGATTCTGCCCACTGCCCCCGATCGGCGAACCTGGTCCTTCCGTCGAACCGCGGCCCGAAGCAGCGGCCATTTACGACCGCTTGCTGCCGCGCTACGCCGAGGCTCAAGGCCAGGCCCTGAGCCCCGCTACTCCAGCGCCCCGTACAGCTCCCTGACCTTGGACCGAACCCGCTCGCCGTTGTCCGGCCCGAGGCGCAACAGCAGCTTCTGAGCCGGGTTCAGGCCCTCGAGCCCGGAATCGACGTACTCGAAGCTGATCACCCGCAAACGAAGCTCGGGCGGCCCGTCCGGAATCGGCGTCGCCAACAGCTTGGTCACGGCGAGTTCGAGCGTGTCGCCGAACTCGCCCGGATACCCGAGTTCGTCGTGCGCCCGCTCGAGCAGCGGCTCGAGCCGCTCGTAGGCGCCGGCCGCGCCGGCGACGTCGATCGAATCGAACACTTCAACGGCCAGGTCGTAGCGGCGGTAGCTCGTCTCCGCCGGATAGAAGCGCTGCCCGCGCCGGACGACGCTGAAGCCGTCCTCAGGCCGCAGAGGCTCCAGACCGTTCTGGGGCGGCTCGTCGTAGGCGACGGCGCCTACGGACCGCACGAAACTGATCGTCAGTTCCTCGGGCGCGAGCCAGGCGAGCCACTCCGCGTGCCGGGACAGAGCGCCGACGATCTCCCGAACCAGGGAGTCGCTCCCGGCCAGGTCCGGCAGGGGCTCGGGCTCCGGCTCCGTCGCCGCGGCGGGCGGTTCGGCATCCGCCGCCGGTTCGGGGGCCGCCGCCTCGACAGCGGCCGGAGCCTCCGCAGCGCCTTCGCCGTCCGAACCCGCCCCGCGGCTGGTGTACCACCACCAGAGGACGACGGCAGCGCCGATCGCGATCAAGCCCGCGATGACGATGACCGCCACCGTGCCGGAACGTTCGGCAGGCTCGTCTTCAGAGGCGCCGTCCCCCTCCCCGCTCAGGTCCAGGGGGAGATCGAAGCGCGGACCGCCAACGTCCGGCTCGTGCTCCTCCGGCAACGTCTCCTCAGGCCGATCCCCGCCCGTGGGCTTGTCGTCCATTGCGACAGTGTAACCCCTCGGATCCGGCCGTCATTCCGGCGTCGCGGCGCGGCGACCGCGAGGCGTCGCCCGGCTCAGGCGGCCAGAGCGCGATTCGGCCGGATGCCCCGGAGCACGTCGATGCCCTCGGTCAGACCGTCGATAGTCAACTCGAACATCGGAAACACCTGCCGGATCAGGTGAATGGTCGGCGCGTTCCAGATGCGCCGCGGTTCCGGGTTGAGCCAGATCGAGTTCGGGCAGCGGTCGCGGAACTTGCGGAGCCAGTCGAGGCCGGTGACCTGGTTCGTGTGGTAGTAGTCGATCGCCCCGCCAGTGTGGGTCAGCTCGTACGGACTCATCCAGGCGTCCCCGACCAGACACACCGACCACGTGTGGTCCAGGCGCTTCAGGATCCGAGAAGTCGGTTCGCCCTTCCAGCGGCTGATGTCGGTGTACAGGTTCTCGTACACGCAGTTGTGGAAGAACTTGAACTCGAACTTCTTGAAGTGGTTCGCCTTGTGGGCGGCGGAGAACAGCCGCTCGCAGAGCAGGGTGTGCGGGTCCATCGAACCGCCGACGTCGATCAGTAGCAGCAGCTTGATCCGGTTGCGCTTGGGCGGCCGGAACACGAGGTCGATCTCGCCGGCGTTGCGGGCGCTGCTGTCGATCGTCTCGTCGATGTCGAGTTCCTCGGGCCCCTCGTCCTTGTCCAGCTTGCGGAGCCGGCGCAGCGCCAGCCCGATCTGCCGGGTATCCAGGATGCGGTCCGAGCGCAGGTTGCGGAAGCGGCGGTCGGTCGCCACCTGAACCGCGGAACGGCCGCCGCCGGCGCCGCCGATCCGAACCCCCGTCGGGTGCTCGCCGCCGTGGCCGAAGGGGGACATGCCGCCCGTACCGATCCAGCGGTTGCCGCCGTCGTGACGCTCCTTCTGCTCCTCGAGCAGCTCCTTGAAGCGCTCGCGGAGCTCGTCCAGGTCGAGGGCCTCGAGCTTCGCCCTCTCCTCGTCGGTCAGCTCACGCGGCAGCTCCGGTTTGGACAGCCACTCCAGGAGTTCGTCGCTGATGTCGAAGTGGTTCTCGACGCCCATGAAGAAGGAGGCAAAGGCGCGGTCGTAGTTGTCGAAGTCCGCCTCCCGCTTGACCATCAGGCAACGGGCGAGGTTGTAGAAGACGTGCAGGTCCGCCCGGCTGTGGCCGATAGCCAGCGCCTTCATCAGGGACAGCCACTCCGTGATCGTCACCTTCAGGCCGTAGCCCCTCAGGTGGTAGAAGAAGTCGACGAACATCGGTTCGGGGCCTTGGTCAAGCCTCGTGGACGGGGATCAGTTTACGCGGCCCCGGCGGTGAGCGGCCATCACGGCCTCCAGATCATTCTCCCGCTTCATCAGAACGCCCAGGAAGGGCAGCTCGCTCTCGATCGACTCCGTGCTCACGCCGCCGCGGCGCAGCGCGGCGATCCAGTCGATCAGCTCGCTGGTCGACGGCTTCTTGCGCAGCTCGGGCAGGTCGCGGAGCCAGTAGAACCGAAGCAGGACCTGCCGCAGGAGTTCGGCTTCGACGTCCGGGTGGTGGACGCGGATGATGTCCTCCATCTCCGCCTTGTCCGGGAAGGCGATGTAGTGGAACACGCAGCGGCGCAGGAAGGCGTCCGGCAGTTCCTTCTCGTTGTTCGAGGTGATGACGACGATCGGGCGGAACTTCGCCTCGTGCTGCTTGCCCGTCTCGTGGACGAAGAAGCTCATCCGGTCCAGTTCGTGCAGCAGGTCGTTCGGGAACTCCATGTCCGCCTTGTCGATCTCGTCGATCAGCAGGACTACCCGCTGGTCCGCGAGGAAAGACTGGCCGAGGGGGCCGTACTTGATGTACTGGGAGATGTCGGTGATGTCCTTGTCGCCGAAGCGGGCGTCGTTCAGCCGCTGCACCGTGTCGTACACGTAGAGGCCCTCCTGGGCCTTGCTCGTCGACTTGATGTTCCAGGTCAGGAGCGGCATGACCAGGTTCTCGGCGATCGCCTCGGCGAGCACCGTCTTGCCGGTGCCCGGCTCGCCACGCACGAGGAGCGGCTTCTCGAGAGCCGAGGCGACATTGACCGAGTCCCTCAGTTCGGGCGATGCAAGGTAGGTGTCGGTCCCGGAAAACGCGTGAAAAGACATACTGACCCTCTATCCTCCGGCGTGGCCGGCTTTATCCAGCTTCAGGGCGGGCCCAGTTCGCGATGGGCAGGCGGGCAGTGTAACAGACCGACCGGTCGGTAGAGAACAGCCCGTAGACTCGTTGAGCCGCCCGAAAAAACCTGGAGACACGAATGAGCCAAGCGCAGGATCTCGAACGCCTGATCGACCAAGCAACCCGGATCGTCGCCTTCACGGGCGCGGGGATCAGCACGGAATCCGGCATCCCGGACTTTCGGAGCCCGGGCGGGATCTGGACGAAGTACCGACCGATCGACTTCAGCGAGTTCATGGCCTCGGAAGACGCGCGACGCGAGTCCTGGCGGCGCAAGATCGGCAGCGACCGCACGATCGGCCAGGCGAAACCGAACCGCGGCCACCTGGCCCTGGCCGAGCTCCGGCGCGTGGGAAAGCTCCTCGCCGTGATCACGCAGAACGTGGACGGCCTGCACCAGCAGTCGGGGATCCCTGACGGCGACGTGATCGAACTCCACGGCAACGCGACCTACGCGGCGTGCCTCGAGTGCCGGAAGCGCTACGAACTGGAGCCCATCGTCGCCGCCTTCAGGGAGCGCGAGGAGCTGCCCGTCTGCTCACGGCAGAACCTGGCCGGCGACGCCTGCGGCGGCATCATCAAGACGGCCACGATCTCCTTCGGCCAGGCGATGCCGGAAGAGGCGATGCGCCGCGCCCACGAAGCGACGCTGGCCGCCGACCTCTTCCTCGCCATCGGCAGTTCGCTCGTCGTCTATCCGGCGGCCGGCTTCCCGGCGCTGGCGAAGCAGGCCGGCGCCAGGCTCGTCATCCTGAACCGCGAAGCCACCGACCTCGACGGCATCGCCGACCTCGTCCTCCACGCCGAGATCGGCCCCACGCTGGGCGCCGTCACCGGCGTAACGACTCCGAACTGAAAGTTGACTTCATAACAATCAGATAGTTGACATCTGCTTCTCCTTGACTCATAATCCTGGGTCGTCGGCAGCAGGAACCAAGCGCCGACGCCTGGATCGAACGAATCAACCTCAAGGAGGACAACCACATGACCCGTAGTCTGATTCGCCACACTCCGTTTCACCGTCCCCTGATCGGGGCCTTCGAGCCGCTCTTCGGCAAGGCGATGCTCGACGACTTCTTCTCGCCCGTCCTGAGCCGCGTGGCCGGCCACGACGGGGCCGAGTCCGCCGCCATGACCTGGTGGCCCGCCGCGGACCTCACGCAGACCGACGAGGCCTACACCCTCGCCGTCGATCTCCCCGGTCTGACGAAGGCCGACATCGACCTCACGGTCGAGGACCACACCCTGACCCTCTCGGGCGAGCGCCAGGCCAGCCACGAAGGCGCGACCGCCGACCGGGTCGAGCGCGTCTACGGCCGCTTCGCGCGGCGCTTCAACCTGCCGAGCGACACCGACGTCTCGGCGGTGAGCGCCGAGTTCGAGCACGGGGTGTTGAACATCACCATCCCCAAGGCCGAGGAGGCGAAGGCGAGGAAGATCGACATCGCCTGACCCGGTCTCCCGGACCCACGAGTCAAGGGCCCTGCTTCGGCAGGGCCCTTCTCTTTGGTCGCGGTGCTACAATCGCCGTCCGGCCAAACGCCGCCGCCGCGCCCCGAAGCCGCGGCCCCTTCTCCTCCTCCTCACCATGACTGAGACGAACGATCACGCGCTCGCTCAGCCGCCGGAGGATGAGGCTGCCGTGGAAGCCGCCCCGGCGGAAACCGCCGCGCCGGCCGAAACGGAGCCGGAAGCCGAGCCCGAAGTCCAGGCCGCCGCCGAAAGCGAGCCGGTTGAGGAGCCCTCAAGCGAGACCGAAGGCGAATCGCGAGCCGAGCCCGAGGTGCCACTGGCACCCTCGGCCGTCCCCTTCGCCGCCGCCCTCGAAGCGAAGAACCCCGTCGAGGGCAAGGTCATCGGCTGGAACAAGGGCGGATTCCACATCGTCTCGGAAGGCGTCACGACGTTCTGTCCGCGATCGCTGATGGAACTCGGCAACCGGCCCAAGCCGCCGGCGCAGTACGTGAACAACACGTACACCTTCCACGTTCTCGAGATCAAGGAGGCGGGGCGGCGGATCGTGCTGACCCGGCGACCCGCGATCCGCAACGAGCGCAGGCGCGCGCTCGACGAGATTCGCGCCAAGCAGGAATCCCGCGAGCCCGTCAGCGGCAAGGTGACCTCGGTGACCGACTTCGGCGCCTTCGTCGATCTCGGCGGCGGGATCGGCGGCCTCGTTCACCGGACCCAGATCTCCCGGACCCGGTCGGGAGAACCCGGCGACCTGTTGAAGGTCGGGCAGCGCGTGGAAGCCGTGGTGACCAAGATCGAAAAGAAGAACGGCAAACGCAGCTCACGCATCTCGCTGTCGATGAAGGCGCTGGAAGCCGACCCCTGGAAGGAGACGGCGAAGAGCTTAACCGCCGGCGAACAGTTCAGGGGCAAGGTGGTCCGGCACAGCGAGTTCGGCCTCTTCGTGGAACTGGCGCCCGGCCTGGACGGCCTCATCCACACTTCCCAGCTTCCCATCGGCAAGTCGATGAGCGCGCCGGAGTTCGCCGTCGGGGAGGAGATCGAGGGCTGGGTGGTCGAAGTCGCCCCGAGACGGCGACGGATCGCACTCTCGCTGCGCGAGGTCCCGGCAGGCGACCCCTGGAAAGACCTCGGCAAGCAGTACGTCGAGGGCGCCGAGGTCGAAGGCAAGGTGGAGCAGGTGTCGCGTTTCGGCATCTTCGTCCAGCTCGAGCCCGGGCTCACCGGGCTCTTGCCGATGTCGGCGGTGAAGGGGGCCGACGGAAACCTGGCCCGGCGCGCGTATCACCCCGGTCGCGAGATCAAGGTAATGATCGAGAGCATCGACCGGAAGCGCCGCCGCCTGGGTCTGGCGCCACCTGGATCGCAACTCGGCGGCACCAAGACGGATTACAAGAAGTACCGCCAGCGCCAGAAGGAATCGAGCGGCCTGAACGTGATGGCGGCCGCTTTCGCCAAACTCCAGCAACCCAAGTAGCCCGTGTCCGACGACCTGATCTACCGGGTGACCTTCCTGAGCCAGGGCGAGATCTACGAGGTCTACGCCTGCTCGGTCTCCCAGGGCGGCCTGCTCGGCTTCGTCGAGATCGGCGAACTCGTGTTCGGTGAGAAGACCCAGGTCGTCGTCGACCCCTCGGAAGAACGGCTCCAGCGCGAATTCAAGGGCGTCCAGCGGACCTACCTGCCCATGCACTCCGTTCTGCGCATCGACCAGGTCACCAAGCAGGGGACCGCCCGAATACGGGACGTCGAGCGGCCGGAGAGCCGGAAGGTGACGCCCTTCCCGATACCGATCTACACCCCCGGTGGAGAGACCAAATGACCAGTCGCCGCCTCATCGTCTGTTCGCTTGCCGCCCTCCTGGCGGCCGCCGTCTTGCCGGCGCTCCACGCCCAGGAGGCAACCCGCGTCGCCGCGATCAACGTCGAACTGGTCGTCGCCGAAGCTCGTGAAGGGAGAGCGCTCGCGGAGTTCCTCCAGCAGATCGAGACGGAGACGCGGACCGCCCTGGAAGCCAACGCCGGCCGCGTCGAAGCGCTGCGCCAGAGCGCCGCCGGCAGGGGGCCTGACGAACTGCGCACCATCCAGCACCAGATCGAGGACCTGCAACGCGAATCCCAGCGCCTGGCCAACGACGCCGAACGCCGCGCGGCGAAGCAGCAGGAAGAGACGCTGCAGCAGATCAACGAGCGGCTGCGTCCGATCGTCCAGCAACTGATCGACGAGAACGGCTACGACCTCATCCTGAACGCCAGCATCGGCGGCGTGCTCCACGCCAGCCCCCGGGTCGACCTGACCCAGCGCGTCATCGAGATGCTCCAGGCGCAGGAGCAGCAGGCCGAGTCGAATCAGGAACCGTAGGGCCGCCTGGGTGCGCGGGTCTTCTGACCCGCTGCCGCCGTAGGCGGCCAGAATACGCGCCGGCCGTCAGGCCGGCTCCACTTGACGCGCTACGGGGGCGCCGGCCGGCTACGGTACAGCTCGTACGACCGGCTGTGCCGGTTCGACAGGTCCACGTCGCGGCCGCGGATGATCACGTGGCGCACCTCGGTGCGAACCTCCAGCGGATCCCCGTCGGTGACGATCAGGTTCGCCCACTTGCCCGCCTCGATCGAGCCGAGGCGATCGTCGAGCCCCAGGATCTCCGCAGCACCCAGCGTCAGGGCACGCAACGCGGCTTCCGGGTCGAGGCCGTAAGCGACCGCGGTGGCCGTCTCGTAGGGGAGAACCCGGGCGCTCGAGGAATCGAACGTACCGAAGGCGATCCGGACTCCGGCAGCGTGGAGTCGACCGGGAGCGGTGAACGGGCCGTCGTAGGCGTCGTCCTCCTGCACCGGCAGAGCCTGCACCGCGCCCAGGATGACCGGCACCTCCTTCTCCGCGAGCAGGTCCGCCTCCATCGCCGCGTCACGCCCCGAAGCCAGCACCAGCCTCACACCGTGCTCTTCCGCGAACGCGACGGCGTCACGGATGGCCCGGGCCCGGTCGGCGACGACCAGGAGCGGCAGTTCGCCCCGAGCCACCCGCGCGACCGCCTCGAGGGCATGATCCTGCTCCACCGCCGTTCCGGACCCGGCGTTCGAGCGCGCGTGGTCGTACTGGCGCGCCGCCTCGATCCAGTCGCCGAGTTCATCCACCGTCCGGTCGTAGTCCCGCTTCGCCTCGGAGAACTTCTTCTCCCGGACGCTGAAGGTCGAGAAGTCGAACTCCCGGGTCTCGAGGCTCGGCCACTCGAGCACCAGGCCGACGCTTGGCTCGATCGCCATCTCCTCGACGGTCCAGCCGTCGAGGACAACCGCCGAGGCCTGGCCGGCCCACGGACCTCCGGACGGCGCCGACACCGTGTGCGTGATCCCGTTCGCCCGCGTGACCGGGATGATCTCGCTCGCCGGGTGGATGGCCTCGATCGCCTTGACGTGCGGCGTGTCGCCCAGCTCCGTCGTGTCCTGCGTGGCCGAGATCGAACCGATCTCCGACAACCCCACCGACGTAAAGGCGTTGAAGAGCCCGGGATAGACGTGCAGGCCGGCGGCGTCGATGACGTCGGCGCCGGCAGGCGTTGCGACATCGGCGCCGGCCGCTTCGACCAGCCCATCCCGGACCACGACCGTCCCTTCGAAGGACGGACCCGATACCGGATGCACCGTACCGCCCTCGACCGCCAGAGTCTGGGCCGAACCCGCCTCCGGCGCGACGAGTAACGCGACCGGCAGGAAGGCGGCCGTCGCCAGCACCCGCCGGAGCCCTGAGAGTCCTGACCGCCTCACGGTTCCTCTCCCTCGCCGGCGTCTTCTCCGCTCTCGGTCAGCGCCGCCTCGAGCGCGGCCAACTGCAGCTGCCGGGAGCGGTCCAGTTCGCGGTCAAAGTAGACCCTGCCGTCGACCAGTGTGGTCTGGACCACCGCGTAGGAACTCAGCGGATGCCGGTCGTAGATCACGATGTCGGCGTCCTTGCCGACCTCGATCGAACCGACGCGGTCGTCGATGCCGAGCTGCTTCGCCGGATTGATCGTCACGAGCGCCAGCGCCTGCTCGTCGCTCAGGCCGCCCCACTTGACCGACTTCGCCGCCTCGTGGTTCAGGTGGCGCATTTCCTCCGCGTCGTCCGAGTTGATGGACGACAGCACGCCGCGGTCGGTCATCAGGGCCGCGTTGTGAGGAATCGCCTCGTAGGCCTCGACCTTGTAGGCCCACCAGTCGGAGAAGGTGGAGGCGCCGGCGCCGTGGGCCGCGATCTCGTCCGCCACCCGGTAGCCCTCCAGCACGTGCTGCAGCGTGGCGATCCGGAATCCGAGTTCCTCCGCCAGCCGCAGCAACTGGAGGATCTCGTCGGCCCGGTAGCTGTGGGCGTGGACCAGGCGCTCGCCTTCCAGAATCTCGACCAGCGCTTCGAGTTCCAGGTCCCGCGCGGGCGGGCGGCTGCGCTCGCCGGCGGCCTCCGCCTCGCGATGACGCGCCCACGCGGCCTGGTACTCCGCCGCCTCCGTGAACGCTTCCCGGATGACGTCGAGGACGCCCATCCGGGTCGCCGGGTAGCGGCGCGGTCCCTGACCGAAGGACCGTGAGCGCTTCGGGTTCTCGCCCAGCGCGAACTTGATGCCCGGAGGCGCGCCCTGGAAACGCAGACCGTCCGCGTTCTGGCCCCAGCGGAGCTTCAGTACCTGGTTCTGGCCGCCGATCGGATTCGCGCTGCCGTGGAGCACGTTGATCGTCGTGACGCCGCCGGCCAGCGCCCGGTAGATCCCGATGTCGGTCGGATCGACGACATCCTCGATCCGGACCATCGAGGTCACCGCCAGGCTGCCCTCGTTTACGCCTCCGGCGGTCGCGATGTGCGAGTGGGCGTCGATGATGCCCGGGATGACGTAGCCACCCTCTGCGTCGATCACATGCGCCCCGCTCGGCGGCCTGACGCCGCTGCCGACCCTGGCGATCCGGCCGTCCCGCACGACTACCGTGCCGTTCTCGATCGTCTCGCCGGTCATCGTCAGGATGGTGGCGCCCGTGATCGCCAGCACGTCGTCTTCGCGGTAGGGACCCGTCATCGGCACCCTCCCGTCGCCGGCCACTTCCGCGTACTTCTCCGCGACCTCGGCCAGCCGCATCGGCGCGAGCGCCTCGCTCGAACCGCCGCGACGGCCGCCGGGGCCACCGCGGCCGCGCCTTCCGCGCGGCCCCGCCCCGTCCGGTGCCGCGGCCGATTCGGCTTCCTGGGCGCTCTCGCCGTCCTCACCGTCGTCACCGTCGTCACCGTCGTCACCGTCGGAAACGGCGTATCGGACACCATCGATGAAGACCGCCTCGACCCGCGTCGACTCCTGCCACGGGTAGCCGTCGGCCAGCACGAGGTCCGCCGCCATTCCCGCGGCTACCGTGCCGATCCGGTCATCCAGGCCGTGGACCGCCGCCGCGTCCCGGGTGAGCGCCGCCAGCGCCCGCGCGGGTTCGAGGCCGCCCTCGATCGCCCGGCGCACACCCGCCAGGAAGTCGGCGGCGCCGTCCGCGCCGCCGGAACTGAGCGCGAAGCGGACATCCGCCTCGGCCAGTTCGGCCGGCGTCGTCGGCGCCAGCCGTTCGTGAAGGATCTCGCGGAGCGGCCGGTCAGCGTCCGGATCCCGGTCACGCTCGGGCAGCGGTTCCGGCCAGTCGACGTCGACCAGCACCGCCACGCCGGCATCCGCTAGTTCGCCGGCCAGCCGGTAAGCCTCCTGGCCGCCGTAGATCGTGAAGTCGAGACCGAGTTCCCCGCCTAGCCGGAGCGCGCGGTTGATCTCGACCGCGCTCGATCCCGGCAGAAGAATCCGTTCCTCGCCTGAAGCGACCGCTGCCAGGGGCGCCAGGGTTCGGTCGAACTCGGGCCGCCGCCAGCCCGCGGGATCGGCCTCGTAGGCGGCAGTCGCGGCCGCGTAGTGAGCCGCGTCCAGGAGCAGTTGGCGGAAGTAGGCGACCCTGCCCATCAGGGCGCCGGGGTAGGAGGCGAAGCCGCCGCCACTGCTGAGCGTTGCCATCTGCGCCAGTTCGGGAGCGACCACCTGGTGTTCCGGATCGCGGCCGGGAGCGCCGAGCCGCACCAGCGACAAGCGGCCCGGGAACAGCCCGTCGCCCGGCCTTGCCGCGATCGAGGTGAAACCCGCCTTCCGCCAGGCCTCGACCGCCTCCGTGTCCAGCGTCAGGTCGTCGGCCGCCCGCTTCCAGGGAGTGGTCAACGGACGGTCTTCCGGGCCGCGAGGCAGGGCCCGGTCGGGATCCGGCCGGCGCCGCGGCCCGCCCGGCCCCGGCCCGCCCGCCCCCGGGCCTCCGGGAGAACGCCGCGGCTGCGGCAGACTTCCCATCGCGTCGATCAGGCCCGGGTAGAGCGTGAACCCCTCACCGTCGATGACCCAGGCATGAGCCGGGATTGCCGCATCCTCGGCAACGGCAGTGATCGTGCCGTTCTCGATGACGACGGTCGCGCGCTCCAGGACCGTTCCGTCGCCGACCTCGACCCGCACGCCCTCGATGGCGTAGAAAGGAGGCGGCTCCGGAGGAGGACCGGCCAGCAATGGGGCGGCCGCCGGCAACGACGCCAGCACGAGGCGCAGAGCCCGAATAGCCGTTCGCTTCCTCATGGGACGCGGCAGCCTAGCACCGTCGGCGCTACGCCAGGCCGTTGCGCGGGCACCAGTCCGCCAGCGTGCAGTTCGCGCAATCGGGCCGGCGCGCGGCGCAGACGCGGCGTCCGTGCCAGATGATCGCGTGGCCCAGGAAGATCCACTTGTCCTGGGGCAGCCGGCGCATGAGATCCCGCTCGACCTTCACCGGGTCCGTTTCGCTGGTGATGCCCAACCGGCGACCGAGACGACCGATGTGGGTATCGACGACGAAGCCCACCGGCTTCCTGAACCACGTGCCGAGCACCACGTTCGCCGTCTTCCGCGCCACGCCCGGCAGGGTGATCAGTTCCTCCATCGTGTCCGGCACAACGCCGCCGAAGTCATCGACGATCTTCCGTGCGGCACCGAGCACGCTCTTCGTCTTCTGGCGAAAGAAGCCGGTGCTGCGGATCTCCTCCTCGAGGACCGCCGGGTCGGCGGCCGCGAACTCCTCCGCACTGCGATAGCGCTCGAACAGCGTCTCGGTGACCTGGTTCACCCGCACGTCGGTCGACTGGGCCGAGAGGATCGTCGCGATCAGGAGCTGCAGCGCGTTGTCGTGCCGCAGTTCGCAGTCGGCGTCCGGGTAGAGACGTTCGAGTTCGGCCAGGACCTCCTGGAGCGCCGACTCGGGGATCGGCTCGAACGGACCTTCCGGTCTGGGCACTACGGCTGCAGCAGGTCGAGGACGGCCAGCGTCATCGCCTCGACCCCCGCGAGGATCGACGGCTCCGGTTCGATGCGGAAGAAAGGCGAGTGGTGCGACGGCACAGGCGGTCCGCCGGCCGCCTCCGCTTCCAGGTCGGCGGGGTCCGTGCCGCCGACGTTGAAGTAGGTGCCGGGCACCTTGTGCTCCGTACGGACGAAGTACGCGAAGTCCTCGGCGCCCATCCCCGACGGCGGCTCGCTGTGGAACACGTCCTCACCCATGCCGGCGGCGATCGCGGTCCGCACGCGGGCCGCGAGTTCCGGGTCGTTGACGGTGACCGGCGTCGACTCCTTCGTACGCACCACCCTGGGCAGCAGCGAGGCCGGCAATCCCGCCGCCCTGCCGACCCCTTCGGCGATCCGCTCGATCGCCGAAAGCAACTGCTCTCGCGTTTCCTCGCTGTTCGCCCGCACCGTGAGCTGCAGTTCGACCCGGTCCGGGATCACGTTGTGCTTGAAGCCGCCGTGGATCGCGCCGACCGTCACAACGCCGGGATCGAGCGGGTTGAGTTCACGGCTCACGATGCCCTGGAGCGCGACGACGAGCTGCGCCGCGATGTAGATCGGATCCTTGCCCCTGTGCGGCGACGCTCCATGGGCGCCGACTCCGAACACCGTGATGTCGACGCTGTCCGAAGACGACGCCAGCAGGCCCGGCGGCACCTCGATCTTCCCCGCCGGCCTACCCGCCGAAACGTGGAGCGCCAGCGCGTAGTCCGGCACGCCGAAGCGCTCGTACAGGCCGTCCTCGAGCATCTCGCGGGCGCCCATGATCCGCTCTTCCGCCGGCTGGCCGACGAACATGACCGTGCCCGACCACCGGTCGCGCATCGCGGCGAGGCGCCGCGCCACGCCGACCATCGTCGTGATGTGCATGTCGTGGCCGCAGGCGTGCATGACCGGGACTTCCTCGCCGGAGAGATCGACCTGGGTCGCCGTCGAGGCGTATGGGAGCTCCGACTGCTCCCGCACCGGCAGGCCGTCCATGTCGGCCCGCACCAGCACCAGCGGCCCCTCGCCGTTCGCCATCATGCCGACGATGCCGGTGCGGCCGATCCCCTCCGTCACCTCGACGCCGGACTTGCGGAGTTCGTCGGCGAGCCGGGCCGCCGTCTCGTGTTCAAGGAAGGAGAGCTCCGGATTGCGGTGGAAGTGCTCGAAGAGGTCCTTCAGTTCGGTCCTGTAGTCCTCGGCGATCGCGGCGGCGAGGTTCTGGGCGGCACCCGCCGCCGGACCCGCGAGGATCGCCGCCAGCAGCAGCCCAGCGACGAGAGAGGATCGGTCCCGGCGCACCGCTAGCCCACCGTCTCTTCGATCAACGCCAGGAAGTCGTCCGGCAGGCCGCTCGTCCTGGCGAGGATCCGCCCCCGCTCGTCGAGCAGGATGTAGGTGGGAAAGGCACTGACGTCGAGGACCCCTGTCAACTCGCTCGTCATGCCCACGTGCCAGTTCGCCCACGGCATCGGCTCCTCCTTCATGAACTCGACCGCGGTCTCCAGCTCCGCGTCGACGCTGACGGCCAGCAGGACGAAACGGTCCGCGGGAAGGTCAGCGGCCAGTTCCCTCAGCGTCGGCAGCGCCGCGATGCACGGCTTGCACCAGGTCGCCCAGAAGTCGAGGAGCACGACCCGGCCCCGGTAGTCCGACAGCGACTCCTCGACGCCGTCCATGCGGTTGCCGGTCAGTTCGGGCACGACGCTTCCGACCGTGGTGTGCCGGATGCTGCGGATCAGGTCGGCCTCGGCATCCGCGAAGGTCCCGGCGCCCATCCTCATCCCGAACAGCAGCGGTTCGTCCTCGACGCCCGCGCTCAGTCCTTCCGCGGCGTCGAGAGCCGCCTCTCTTCTGGCCGTACGCTCCTCCTCGGGCAGGTCCTTCGCGTTGACGGCCGCCATCCGTCCCAGAGCCTGGTAGTAGCGACCGGCCGCACGCAGCACCGGCTCCTCCGCCTCGGCCGCCAGCTCTTCGAAGAACCTGTCCGTCGCGGGCCGGGCGGACTGACCGTCGTCGCGGAACCGCCGGAACGTGTGCATCCGGGACAGCGTCATGCCCCACGCCCCGAAGTCCGGGGCGTGCTCGAGAAGAGCCCTCGCGCCCCGGTAGGCGTACTCGTCGCCCTTCGCCGTCATCGCGGCCTGGTTCGTCAGAAACTGCGCGGCGTCGACCGACCTCTCGTGCGTGCCACCCTCCTCGAGAATCGCGATCGCCGCCGCCGCGGCACGGTCCGCGTCAGGCGGTCCGGAAGCCTCCTCGCCGTCCTCCGGGCTCCCGGAGTCCTCTTCCGAACCCAGACTGTTCAGGCGGCGCTGCATCCACTCGCGCTGACGGCTCATGTAGTCCGTCACGATCTCCCAATCGGGACCGACTTCGGCAACCAGCGCGGCGAGCTGCTCGTCGGCGCCCGAGTCCTCCTCGCGGGCGGTCGCTCCGTAGGCTGCCGACAGCAGCGGGAGCACGATGCCGAGGGCGACAAGCGTGCGATTGGACGTCTTCATAGGCCAGGACCTCCCAAGGGGACAGGGGCGTCTTCGACGACCTATCCTAGTGGCCGTTCAGTGCCCGTCAGTTTTCAAAGCCGACGGGTTCGATGTTGCAGATCGAGTAGACGACCGGCCGGCGGCGGGTCCAGGCCGGTTCCACCGTGATGGCACGCCACTCCTCGATGACCGCTTCGAGGTTGGCGACCTCCTCCGGCCGCTCGGCGGCGAGGTCGTTCTGCTCCCGAACGTCACTGGAAAGATCGTAGAGGAAGCCGCCGGGCTCATCCTGGTTCGGCTTGATCAGCTTCATGTCGCCGCTCCGGACCGCGACGGTCGGGTAGTTCCGCCACACGAAGCGCTCCGTTCCGGCCGCCGCGCCGGAGCCGTCGAGAAGCGGCATCAGGTCGCGTCCATCGAGCTCGAGCTCCGCGGGCGCCGTGGCTCCGGCGGCGGCCAGGGCAGTGGGCAGGATGTCGAGCGTCGACACGGGCGCGTCGACCGTGGTGCCGGCCGCGACCGCCGCCGGCCAGCGCAGCAGGTACGGCACGCGGACGCCGCCCTCGTAGTACGTCAGCTTGCCGCCGGAGAGCGGCTCGCAGGAGCACAGCCCGGGGAAGTAGCCGGCGCAGCCGTTGTCAGACAGGAAGACGACCAGCGTGTTGTCGGCGATCCCCGCTTCGTCCAGGACGTCCAGGATGCGGCCGACCGCGTCGTCGAGGGCGGCGATCATGCCGAAGTAGATCCGCCGCAGTTCGTGCTCCTCGTCGGGGAAGCGGTCGTAGTACTCCTCCGTCACCTGGAACGGCGAGTGCGGCGCGTTGAACGCCGAGTAGAGAAAGAAGGGTTCATCGGCGTGCCGGCGGATGAAGTCGACCGACTCGTCGCCGAAGACGTCCGTGATGTAGGCCGGCTCGTCGACCACGGTCTTCTCCGGCCCCCGCAGGATGAGGTTGCCCGCCCGGCGCGTCGGCGGCGCGGGCGGCTCCGTCCCTCTGACCACCAGGTCGGTGCGCGGGTCCTCGGGCGGCCGGCGCCTGAACTCCTCGTCGGCCGACATCGATACGGCGCCTTGCGTCCTGCGGTTGATGAACCGCGTGGCGCCCGAGAGATGACCGTAGAACTCGTCGAAACCACGGTTCGTCGGATAGTGCTCGTCCTTGAAGCCCAGGTGCCACTTGCCGACGATGCCGGTCGCGTAGCCGGCCGCCTTCAGGTGGTCCGCGATCGTCAGTTCTGCGGCGATGAGCCCGACGTCCGGCACTTCCGGTGCCTGGCGGGCGTTGTACTCGAAGCCGTAACGCTGCTGGTAGCGGCCGGTCAGCAGGGACGCGCGCGACGGCGAACACACCGGCGTCGTCACGTAGCCCTGGGTAAAGACGGCGCCCTCGCGACCGATCCGGTCGATGTTCGGGGTCTGGAGGCGGTCGCCGTAGATCGAGACGTCCGCGTAACCGAGGTCGTCGGCCAGGATGACCACGATGTTGGGCGGCGTGGCGTCCGCCGAAGCCTCCTCCCTGGCGCCGTTCCCTTCCGTCGAGCAGGCAACCGCCAGCGCCGCCATGAGGAGCACTGCCGCGACCGGGACAAGTGTTCGTCGGTCCATTCGAGATCTCCGTCGGTTCCTACGTCTTGGTCAGTAGTTGGACTCTACAGAAAGGAACATCTTGCTACAAAACGCTACAGTTGCTACGATCCGCCGCGTGCGAACGATCACCCAAAGACAGCTCCGCAACGACTCGGCCAAGGTACTCCGGGCCGTTCAGGAAGGCCAGACGATGACGATCACCCGAAACGGAACTCCCGTGGCCGAACTGCGGCCCATAGCCGCCCGCCGCTACGTGTCCCGTGCCGTGCTCAGGGAGGCGGTGTCAACCGCTCCCAGAATCGACGCGGGCCGGTTCCGGGCCGACATCGACGCCGTCATCGATCCCTGGCTGGATGATCAGCAGGGCGGGAATTCCCGGACATGAGTTCCGCCGTACAGCCTCTCCACCAGGCGGCGCACGAGGCCGGGCTGCAGGCGAGCCAGACGCTCGCCGGCGACAGCCACGGCCTGCTGGATACGTCCGTCATCATCGACTACGACCTGATCGACCCGTTGGAACTGCCGGACCTGTCCGCCGTCTCGGCCATCACGATGGCCGAACTCACGGTCGGGCCCCTGGCGGCCGGCCAGGACGACGAAGAACGAGCCCGCCGGCAGGACCGCCTGCAGTGGGCCGCCGGCACATGGGACCCCCTGCCGTTCGACAACGCGGCGGCTCGCGCCTACGGGCGGATCTACTCCGCACTCCTGCGCCAGGGCCCCGTCGGCCGCCGGCGCCTCCCCGACTTCCTGATCGCCGCCATCGCGCTGGCCAACGACCTGCCCCTCTACACCAGGAACGCCGCCGAGCTGCGCGGCCTCGAGGAGCTGCTAGCCGTCCGACCCATGTAGAACCTGGTCGACGCGTCCCGCCAGCTTCCAGGCGTAGTCCAGCGCGTGGCCGAGCGAGTCGGTGAAGGCCTTCCCCTGCCAGGCGATGTCGAAGGCCGTTCCGTGGTCCACCGACGTGCGGACGATCGGCAGGCCGATCGTCACGTTGACGCCGCGTTCGAAACCGTAGAGCTTCATCGGGGCGTGGCCCTGGTCGTGGTACATGCAGACGACGGCGTCGTAGCGGTCGAGGTGGATCGCCTGGCGGAAGATCGTGTCCGCCGGATGCGGGCCGGACACGTCGAGACCGTCCGCCGCCGCCCGCTCGATCGTCGGCCGGATGATCTCCTCGTCCTCGGTGCCGAACAGGCGGTGCTCTCCCGCATGCGGATTCAGCCCGCACACCGCGATCCGCGGCCGCTCGATGAACCGGGACAGAGCCTCGTGGGTCAGGTCGATCACCTTGCGGATACGCACCGGTTCCACCCGATCGATCGCCTCGCGCAGGCTGACGTGAGCACTGACGTGAGTCACCGCGAGCTCCGGCACCGTCAACATCATCGCGAAGTCCTCGGTGCCGCACAGACCCGCGATGAACTCGGTGTGCCCCTGGAAGTCCGGCCGCGACATGCGTGTCGCCTCCTTGTTCATCGGCAGAGTGACGACCCCTGCCACCCTGCCCGCCAAGGCGTCACGCGTCGCACAGTCGACATAGGCCAGCGCCCCCGCACCGGCCTCTCGGCTCAGAACAGCGGGCGTCACGTCTCCCGCACTCAACAGCCCAAGATCGCGGACGTTCAGCGAACCCTCCACTACCTCCTCCGGCCCATCGATCGAATGAACCTCCACGTCCAGGCCCAGCGCCGCGGCCGCCCGCACCAGCACCGCCACATCGCCATACACCACGGCATCGCTGCCCAGCAGCCCCTCGGCGAACCGGCGCACCGCAATCTCCGGCCCAACGCCCGAAGCATCCCCCATCGTCACCGCCATCGGCCGCCCTGCCATACGGGAAATCTACTCTGCCCCTCGGCAACGACCGCCAGCCTGGTGCGGTCCGGGGAGGGGGTCCCAGCGAGCTTGGAGTGAGCGACTGCCCACACCCAATCATCAACCGAGGCCGACCGGAGCGAACGGAACGCAGCGAGCCCCACCCTCCATTCCAGTCAGAGAAGGCGAGCGTTCGCTGGGACCCCCTCCCCGGACCGCACCAGGCGGGTGTGTCCGACGTCCGGTGGCCGGTGCCTGCTGCTCGTGTAGATTCGCCGCTCCGTACCCAAGCGAACGCACGAGGAGCACCCATGGCCGAGTACATCCCAAGCCCGATCCAGTGGGTCCGCGACCAGGTGGAGCTCTACGAAGGCAGCGGCGGCACCGAGGGCGTCGGACTGCGGGACACCGGCCTGCCGTGCATCATCGTCACCCACACGGGCAACAGGACAGGCTCGATCCGCAAGACGCCGCTGATGCGCGTCAAGGACGGCGACAGCTACGTGCTCGTGGCCTCGAAGGGGGGCGCGCCGAAGAACCCCGAGTGGGTGTACAACCTGCGCACGGACGCCGAGGTCGAGCTCCGGGACGCCACGGAGGTCCAGGCGATGCGCGTGCGGGAGGTCGAGGATGCCGACGAACGGGCCCGCGTCTGGGCGCTGGCAGTAGAGGCCTTCCCGCCGTACGAGGAGTACCGGAACAAGACGTCCCGCACGATCCCGGTGTTCATCGCCGAGCCCGCGTAGCAACTGGCCAGGACTCAGCTACCGGGAGGGATGCCCTCCGACCCAGACCGGGCTCGACCAGGCCATCGCGTCGTTCAACTGGCGCACGCGGACGAAGTAGTAGTCGCCCTGGCGCGGCGTATCCGTGTCGGTGTAGCTGAAAGAGAGATCCCGCGGCCCGTCCGGCCGGACCCTCCGGAGGGTGACCGAGTCGCTGGGATAGTCCTCGATCGGCAGCAGCTTCTCAAGCCGGCCGCCCTGGAGATCCGACAGCGGCAGGCGCACGCGGGCGCCCGGGATGACCGCCCGCGGCCGGTAGAACGGCGGCGCCGAGCCGGTCTCGGCCGCCTCCTCCAGTTCGAGCACGATCGCCGCTCCGGGCTGCACGTCCGCCACTGACAGCCGGAGCGAACTCGTCTCGCCGCGGGTGTTCGTGCGGAAGACGGCGCCGTTGCCGTCCTGCTCCACGTGCTGGGTCGTCGGATTGGCGAAGTCCGTCCCCTCGACGGACCGCAGCGTGGCGCCGGCGACCGTCAGCCGGCCCCGCCAGTGCCGCCAGCCGCGCGGGGCGTCGCCCATGTGAACCGGCGTTTCCTCGGAGTAGAACGTGAGCAACAACTCGGTGGGCGCGCCCGGGCCGGTGTCGAGCGAATAGTCCTCGCTCCAGAGCTCCTGCTCGTTCTTGATCAGCGCGATCGAGCCGATCGGCGCCGTGCCGATGACCCGTCCCGCGATCTCCCGGGTCTCGGAGAATGGCGCCCGCGAGCCCATCATCGTGTCGTTCACCTTGAAATCGAGGATGATCCGGTCGCCCGTCGTCGCGTAGGTGCGCCGCGCCTTCATCCCGTCGAAGATCGCGTCGCGCGACCTCTCCGGCGCGAACACGGCCCCCAATCCCCCGCTCTGCGCCAGCGAGGTCCGGTTCGGCGCCGAGTAGCCGGGATGGGACAGGTGGTCGTCGGACGCCGCGACGACGCCGACCTGGTGCCCGCGCGACAGGTACTCCTGCATGAACCACTCGAAGGTCCCGTGCATCGACATCATCTCGACCAGGGGCTCCAGGCCCGGATGCGACTGGCGGAAGTCGCCCGGGTTGTGGGCGTGCGGGATGACGACCACGTCGCGGCGGTCGTTGCGGGAGTCGAGTTCCCGGTAGAGCTCCGAGAGGGTCGGGAACTCCAGCACCGAGATCACCTCCCGGTCGTCGATCGTCCGGTAGAGGACGTTGTGGTGGCCGCCCCCCTGACGCGTGTGCCGCGTCCACTCCCAGCCGAGGTAGGGAATGAACCGCCCCGGCTCGTCGTACTCGGCGCTCTTCTCGCGCATCAGTTCCCACTCGCCGGCGTCCAGCCAGACGTCGTGCTCCGAGTGCGTGACGAAGTCGAGTCGCGCGTCGTCGCGCGCGAACCGCATGAAGAAATCGAGGGTGCCGATGCCCTCGGCGTAGCCCGAATGGCCGTGGGTGTCGCCCCAGTAGATGCCGTACTCGGGGTCGTCGGAGACCAGGATCGGATTCGCGTCGCCGCTGATCGACGGCCCCTCGCCCCGGGAGCGAATCCTGGACCAGTAGACACCGGGCTCGTCGAGAGCCAGCTCGACGACCGTGATCGCCTCCGTCCCCGGCTCGGTCGACGCGCGATGCTCTCCATTCAGGAGGACATCGAAGCCCGGAATGTCGCCGGTCGCCCGGTTGTAGAACCGGTCCTCCGCGCGCACCGAGAACTCGAAGGTCTCGCCGGGCCGCACCACGCTCGGGGCGAAGCCGTGGACTCCGGCAACGGTCGTGCCCACCACCGCGAACGGCAGGATCGGCTGCGGCCGCCACTCGCCGGAGCCGTCCAGGTCGACGTAGAGCGGGAACGGGATGCGCGCCCCCGTCGTCTGCGTCATCAGGATTCCGGGACCGCCGCCGGACGTGTCGCCGTAGGTGATCGTCACTGACTCGCCGACGTCGAGCCGCCCTTCCGTCAGCCTGTACGCAAGCGCCGGTTCCGGGGCACGGAAGCCGCCGTGCGGCCCCGAGGCCATGTAGACGTCGACCTCGAAGACGGCATCGCCGTCGCTCGTCTCGATACTGACGTAGCCGGCGCCGGCCGGGTCGGAAGTCTGGAAGACGCCGTAGTTCGCGTTGAAGTGGCGAGCGACCCAGAACCCGCCGCCGGTCTCGACCGCCCGCGTGCCGGCCGTCCAGCTCTGACGAACCGTCGCGTACTGACGGGCCTCGAAGGGTCCCGGAGTGTCGGTTGCCAGCGAACCGAGCGCGCCTTCCTCTTCCCGCAGCGTGAACTCGCGCACCAGCCGGTCGATCGTCTCGCCCGCACTGACGGCTGCGTCGCCGGTCGGAGGCAGCGTCGAGAAGAGACGTACCCGTGGCCCCTCCAGTCCCATCTCGTGGCCGGCGAGAGCCAGCGCGTCGGCCCAGTCGGCCACGACCGCCGCCCGGGCGGGCAGCGTCGATTCGTCCGTGGCCTGAGCCGCGACGTCCGCCTTGAGCTGCTCGACCTCGACGCCCAGATCGCGGTCGTAGACCGCTCCCGGGCCGGCTGCGTCGCAGCCGAGAACACCAAGGGAAAGGGCGAGGGCGCCGCCCACGAAGAGCGGCGCCCGACCCAAGCCGTCCTTCCCGCGCCGGATCAGAAGCTGAAGCCCACCTTCAGCCGGAACTCACGCGGCCGCTGATACGAGGAAACCCGCGCGTTCGGCCGTCCGGTCGACGTGTTGATCGTGACCGGCTCCTGGCTGTCCGTCGCGTTCGCGAGATCGAAGCCGATCTTCGCCCGCACGTTGCCCGCCGTCGCGACCGAGTACGTCAGGGACAGATCGACGGTCCAGGTGTCCGGCAGCCGGTTCGCGTCCGACGGCTCGCGGTAAGTCGAGGTCGTGATCGTCTGCCCGGAGTCCGGGTGCCGTACCTGGGTCGAAACATGGCTTCCCCACGGCCGCCCGGCCGCGTAGTGGAGGAAGCCTCCCAGCACCAGGTCGTGGCGGCCGAAGACGAAGCGCTTCATCCCGATCACGTTCGCCAGGTGTTCCCGGTCCTCGAGCAGCCGCCCGAACCACCAGTCGCTCGAGGTCGCGTTGGTCAGGCCCGTGCTCACCTCGATGCCCCCCAACCCCTCGTAGAGGTTGAAGTTGTCGTTGAACGAGTTGATGTTCCCCTTGGTCGAACTCAGGGTGTAGTTCGTGCGCAGGGTCCAGTTGTCGCGGAACAGACGGTTCGCCTCGATCTGCAGCGCCTGGTACTCGCGGCGGGCGTCGGACCAGTTGCGGAGATCGCGGACCACCCGGCCGGCATCGTCGAACTGGAGCGTGGCGTGGAAGATGTTGTCCGCCTCGCTCGCCACCAGACGCGACTTGACGACCCACTTCTGGGACACCTGGAAGTCGGCGCCGAAGGAGATCTCGTCCTTGTAGTACGGGTCGATATCCTGGATCGCCTGGTCGAACGTCGGTTCGACGCGGCGCTGGAATCGGTCGTAGCGCAGGGTCTCGCGGTTCCACAGGAACTGCTCGTAGATGTTCTCGCCGTTGTTCTGGCGGGAGAACTCCTGGAGCACGATACCCATGCCGATGGCGTGGTAGTAGCGCCCCAGAGTGCCGCGGAGAAGGATGCTGCCGTCGGCCTTCACGTCGTAGACGCCGCTGATCCGGGGTACCCACTCCATGTACTCGTTGACCCGCTCGCCGATGTCGTTGTCGATCGTCTGCTGATCGCCGCGGATGCCCAGGGTCCAGACCCAGTTGTCGCCGACCTCGAAGCGATCCTGGGCGAAGACGGCCAGGAAGTCGCTGGTCTCGGTGATCACGTTCGACGGGTCGAACACACGCTTGTTGACCGGCGTCACGAAGCCGCCGGGCAGGCTGGCGTCGTAGTTCCGGCCGCGGAACTCGGTGATGATCGAGGTCAGGTTGCTGAACTCGATCGCCTGGGCGTCAAGGCCGAACTTCCACTCGTGGCGGCCCCGGAAGCTGGTCAGGGACACGTTCGCCTGGTCTCTCGGGAAGTCGTTGAAGCCTTCGGCCAGGCGGACGGCCGGGCCGTTGTACCTGAGGCCCGTCGCCAGGTCGCGATAGCGGAAGTTGTTCCCCGGCGGGTCGTCCGGCGAGGCGTTCGGATCGATCGCGTGCTGCTCGGCAGCATGACGGCCGACGAACTCCTCGCGGTTCGCGACCTTGAACTCGAGGAAGTTCGAGCTGCCCAGGCCGAGACTCCAGTTCAACGTCTGCACTCGCCCGTTGAGCGGGAAGTTCATGATCGCATACTGGTCGCCCGGGTTGCCGGAAAGGCCGATGGCGTCCGACGGAGCATCGATCCCGGTGATCGCGATCTGCTGGTTGTCCCTGGGCTGGAAGTTCACCTTCGCGACCAGGGGATCCGACTGACGGCTGAGATTGACGATGGTGCCGTCCCGCAGCCGATCGATCCGGTTGTCCGACATCCTGCCGTAGGAGACGAAGAACCACGCCCGGTTGCGCGCGAGCGGACCGCCGATGCTGGTCTCGTAGCTGTTGATCTGATCGTCCGGACGCTCCAGCTCCAGGACGTCCGGCGCGCGCCACTTCGGGTTCTGGCCGATGTAGAGCGCCTCGCCGTGGAACTCGTTGGTCCCCGTCTTGACGGTGGAGTTGATGATGCCGGACGTCGCCCGGCCGTACTCGGCGCCGAAACCGGTCGACTCGAGCTTCGTCTCGGTCAAAGCGGTGCTGGGGATGAGCAGGCGCATCTCGCCACCGCGGCGGTGCATCGAGGTGTCCACACCCTCCACGTAGACGCCGATCTCGGTCGAGATGCCGCCGTTCACCGACGGCAGGCTGTCCGCGTCATTCCGATTGACGACGGACGGCAACTGCCGCACCGCCGCGTTGTAGGTGCGCGTACCGAAGGCGACGTTCTCCGTTATCTCTTCGGGAATCGTCGCCGCCAGCGCCGTCTCGTACCTGCTGATCAGCGGCGCCTCGCCGGTGACCGTGATCGCCTCCTCGGTCGCGGACATGAGGGTCAGGTCGACGCCCCGCCGCTGGCCCGGATCGAGGTCGGTCGCCAGTTCGGCCGCGCCGAGCCCTTCGAGTTCGGCGTTCACCGTGTAGCGACCGGCGAGCAGCAGCGCGAAGCGGTAGACGCCGTCGGCGTCGGTGATGACCGTCCTCGTGTTCTGCGGTCCGGTCAGGGTTACGGTGACGCCGGGCAGCGGCGCACCCTGGGCGTCCAGGACCCGGCCGTCGATCGTGCCGGTCTGCGGACCGTCCGCGAGCAGCGGGGTTACGCAGATCAGGACGACAAGCCCTCCGAGCCAAACAGAACGTCGATTCATGCTTCTCCTCCAGGTCGCGGGTTCGACCCGGCCGGCGCAGACACTCCGGTACGGCCGGGCCGATCCCATGGGCTCCAAGTGTCGGCTAATCTAGCCTAACGCCGTTCGCACTTACAAACACCGTTCAATCGAGCGGATCCGATCGCAGGAGTGCCCGATGACCCGCCGTACCCGCCGCGACTTCCTCCAGCAGTCCTCTCGCCTGATCGCCGGCGGTGCTCTCGCCGGTCTCCACGGCTGCGGCAGCGCCGAACCGCAGGCCGAGGCCGACGACCGCCCCAACCTGCTTTTCTTCTTCCCCGACCAGCACCGGCCCGACTGGCTCGGCCCGGGCAGCGGCGGTCTCGCCGCGCTGCGGACACCGAACATCGACCGCCTGGCCCACGACGGCGTCAACTTCACCCGCGCCCTGGTGCCGTCGCCGGTCTGCGCCCCGTCGCGGGCCTGCCTGGCCTCCGGCCGCGAGTACGACCGCTGCGGCGTGAGCACCAACCGGTTCGACTACCCGCTCGACCAGACGACCTTCTACGGGCGACTCCGCGATTCCGGCTACCACACGATGGCGGTCGGCAAGCTCGACATGTCGAAGAACAGCGGCAACTGGGGCATGGACGGAACGAACTTCGCCGATGAGTGGGGGTTCTCGGCGCAGATCAACAACTGCGGCAAGGGCGACGGCATGCAGTCCTACCTGGAGGATCCGGAAGGGCCGAAGGACCCGTACTACGCCTACCTCGATTCCCTCGAACCGCCGCAGGGCAAGGCCTGCGCCGAGGATCTCCTGCGGCGGCGTTCCGGCTTCCCCGACACCTGGTGGGCCGACGTCATCACCTCGCCGCTCGGCCCCGAGGCCTACTGCGACAACTGGATCGCACGCAACGGACTCGACCTGATCGAGGAGGCCCCGAGGGACCAACCCTGGCACCTGGTCATCAACTTCGTCGGGCCCCACCCGCCGGTCGACATCACCGCCGAGATGGAAGGTCGGGTGCGTGGCAGGGACGGTCTCGGCCAGCCCTTCGCCTACGAAGGCGCCCTGACTCCCGCCGAGCACGTTGCCCTGCGCCAGAACTACGCCGCGATGATCGAGAACATCGACGCCTGGCTGGGCCGCTACATCCAGATGCTCGAAGAAACCGGCCAACTCGACAACACGATCATCGTGTACTCGAGCGACCACGGCGAGATGCTCGGCGATCACGCGCTCTGGGGGAAGTCACTCCCCTACCAGGCTTCCGCTGGAGTCCCCCTCTTGGCGGCCGGTCCCGGCATCCGCGCGGGGTACGAGTGCAACCTGCCGACGACCGTGCTCGACCTCGCGGCCACCTTCCTCGACTACGCGGGCCTCGCCACCCCGGCCGACATGGACAGCCGGTCCCTCCGCCCGCTCCTGGAAGGGCGGACCGACAGCCACCGCGAAGTCGTCCTCTCCGGCCTCCGCAACTGGCGACTCGCCTACGATGGCCGCTACAAGCTGGTCACCGACTTCGAGGGCGAGGACGTGCTGTGGGATCTCGAGGCCGATCCGATGGAGACGGAGAACCTGGCGGGGAAGCAGCCGGACGTTGTACGGCGACTGCGGGAGTACCTGCCTGGCTGAGTCTCGCAGCGCGACTCCCCATGTCGACTGAGGCCCGGGACCACGGGGAGACGCCCTTGGCCGACGAACCCTGAGACGAACTCTCTAGCGACGAACCGCCGAGATTGGCCAGCACCGAGACCAGCACTCCGTGCAATTGCGAGCGAGTCCGTTCGACATGGGCGACCCTCCCAGTCGCCGCGTCCCGAAGGCTACGGGGCGTCGCGACGCACGACACAGGAGATGGGCAGGAGACCGTTCTCCCAGTCCTCTACGGGCTATCGGCGGGCGCCTCACCAACCAAAGAACACTCACGCAAGCACCTTGTCGGCAGTCCTCCTGGCGAGCACGCCGTCATCGGCCCCCGCTTGAGAACGCACTACTCGAGCTTGCAATAGTGGAGAACGATGTACGGCTGCATGTTAGTGAAGGTCTCCTGGTCTTCCGGACCGCTGAAATCCGTCACCGTACTCGGCCGTACCCAACCGACGTTGTCGGAGTCCCGTCCTCCCTCGCTTCCGTACGCGCGCGGAACGTCAACGCTAGCAATACCGGGTGGCTGGAAGTCCCTCTTCTCCGTATAGTACACGTCCACATAGGCGTGCTGATGCCGGGGAAGGTGACTCTCAGAGAGGGTCACCTCATGTTTGCCGCCGTCCTGGCGGTACCGATACTCCGGCCTCTTGTTCTCACCCAGGTTAAGCACACCAGCACCAACAATAGTGCGGCCCTGGGCCTCCTCGAACGGGATCCACCCCTCGGGGCATCCTCCAGACTCGTCGAACGCTACAATCGCTTCTGCCGGAAAAGGAGGAATCGTCTTCAGGTTCGAGCTGGAAACGCCACCTAGTAGCTCGACGATTAGACCTTCTCGGATGACCGACACGCTAGCCGAGATGCCGGCCAGGACCAGAGCAGCGAGCACGCTGGCGGTCAGCGTAACGACGACATTGTCTCGGATAGTGGCGGTCCATCCGCCCTTCGTACCGTCCATTCGCTTCTCCTTTTCTTTGATGTGAATGGCACTTCCCTCTGTGGCTCTTCCGAGTTGATGATGAGAGATGCCATAGTCTGTCGTAATGCGGGGCACAGACCTGTACGGTTCGATTCTGGGTATCTAAGGGCCATGGGACGTACCTGGCCGCGAGCCTCGCCTTGAGGCGAGCGAGGTGGACATGTTCGCGGCTCGCTCCCCTGGCGAGTTCTACCGTTGTCTGGAGTGCGGCAGCGTAGCGGCCCGTTTCCGTACTGCTGTAGCCCGATTCACTACCATTCCACACGAAACCCTGAAGAGCCTACTGAGGAAACGCATCCAGATCCTGGGTCGTGCAGAACTGCCCTGCATCCTGGCTGCTGTACGTCCTCACCTCGCCCCCGAACGTGTCCTTCACCGTGATCGTGTAGTCCACGTCCGTGAGGCCAGTCGCGAACACCCAGAACGAGTCGTTGAACGCCCGGCCGTCGAGCACCTTGATCGCCAGTTCCACGTTGTCGGGCGAGAAGAAGGTCATGTAGCCGGTGTTGTCGGTGCCTGGCATCGGGCGAGCGCTTCCGACGAGTCCCGTAGCCGGATTCGTGAACTCCACCGTTGCCTCGAAGCGTCCGCCGGCCAGGCACAGAGCATCTCCGGGACAGCCGAGGCCCGCTTGTACGGATCTGGCCCACGGCGTCGCCGTCCGGGCCGAGAAGAGGCCGATCGACCCGAAACCGCCCGCCGTGGCGGACGAGGCCCCGGCCGCACCGAACGCGGTCGTGTCGCCGCCGCCGCAGGTACTGCCCGGTTCGTTCCGGTAGCTCTTGACTTCGCCGGTCTGCGTATCGGTCACGGTCAGCGTGTAGCCCAGGTCGGTCATCCCGCCGTAGAAGACCCAGTGGTTGCCGTTCGCCTCCGTGCCGTCGAGGACCTTGAACACGAGTTCGACGTTGTCCGTGTCGAAGAACGTGGCCACGCCCGTGCTTTCCGTCAACCGGCGCATCTGCCCAGATCCCTGGCGGCCATCGTGCTGGGACTCCCACGTTGCCTCGAAGCGGAAGCGACCGCCGCCCAGGCAGACGGCGCTGCCTTCGGCCGTAGATCCCGCAGCTTCGCTACAACCGGAAGGGGGTTCCGAAGAGAGCTCGAGGCTGTCCGCGAGCGACTCGCCGGCATGTTCGCGATTCGCACCGCGGACTTCGAACGTGTACCGCTCCCCAGGGGTCAAGCCGTCCACGACGTGCGTAAGGCGGTCCGCATCGCCGGGCATGGCTCGCCATCCGGTCCATCCGCCGCCAGCGTCCCTGGCACTCCGATACTCCCAACTCTCGATCTTGCCGCCAGCGGTGGACGGTTCCCATCGAAGAACCGCCCTGTCCGATGACTGTCCCGATGCCCTCACGGTGCTCGGCGCGGCCGGCGCACGCAAGGGAACGTTGCCACCGAACGTCTCCAGGATCCCCGGAAAGGAGTCGTATCCCATGCGCCGCGCGAAGGCCGGCAGCCGCTGAGGGTCGCGCTCGAGCTGCCGGCTCACCTCAAAGCGCCAATAGGCTCCGTGGGTGCGGATCCAGGTCGTCACTTCGACTTCGCCGTCCGGCGGCTGATGAACCGCCTGAATCCAGTACTGGTCCTCCAGTGCAAGCCCGTCGATCGCCACGACGTAACCACTCGGGGCAGGGAAAGAGCTGAGATCGGCCGGGTTCTGCCTGGCTGTGTCGATGCGGTACCGTTTCGATCCGGGGAAGACCGGTCGGCACAGCTTGTACTCGACCGATCCCTCCGTCGGCTCGCCATCCGCGAACCAACCGAACAGCATGGCCGTGCCGGAGAGTGTCGCATCGGGATTCTCGTGCCACCTCGCCATCCGGACCTTCTCATTGTGGGTTGACGAGGGATCACCCAGCCCGTCATCCAGCGGACACGGCGCCTCGAGTACGCGCGAGTCCGGTCTAGGCGTCCCCACGACCCGCGTTGCTACGCCTGCTCCTACCGAGTTGATCGCCCTCACTTCGAACGTGTAGCGCGCTCCAGGCGTCAGTCCGCCGAACGTATGCCATCTTGCTTCCGGCCCTCCCGGTGCGTCCTGCCAGTCGCTCCAGCTACCGCCGACGGCTTCCTTTGCCCGGACCTGGAACGACTCGACGACTCCGCCCCCGGCCGAGGCCGACCAGTACACCGTGATTTCGTTCGGCGCCATGCGACGCGGTTCCCAAACTCCCGCCCCATGCACGTTGACCGCGGAGGGCACTTGCGACGATCCTTCGAGACGAAAAGGAATCCAGCTCGTGAAGGCCCGTTCCGCTGCTGCCGTTCCTGCTTTCTCGTCGATGGCAACGCGAATGTAGTGGTACTTGACCCAGTAGTCGATACCCGGAGCCAAGCCCCGCAGAATCATCGTTTCAACAGACGCTTCGTGATCCAGTCCTGCGTACAGCGCCGGCCCATCGAAGACCGTCGTCAACGGCCATGGGTGCCACCTGTCGAGCGCCACGTAGGAGCTGGCCAGTCCGGGAACGGTCGGCAAGCAGAGAACCCAGGAGTTGCTGGTCTCGCTGGCGGGAACCCAGTACTCAAGACCGTGTTCCGGTGGGTTCCATGCAAATTCCACCGAGTGGTCGACCGAGTCCGGCATCACTGCGATCTGAATGCGGTCATCCCACATCTCGTGGGTCCAGGCGGGATTCGTGGCGCACGAAGCAGGCGGCTCCGGTGGTGTCTGCGCTGCGGCCGCGGACGCGAACACCATGACCCACGCGGCAACCGCCACTACCCCACGCAACACCGCACACAGTGGGTTTCGCGCCCAGGAACGCGCAATGCGGCCACTCGGGTCGACCGCCCAGACTCCACTCGAACTCGTCATCTACCATCCTCCCGGTCGCGTGACTACCAACGGCATCTCCTCTTTCGGCATCAACCGAAACGCTGCTCGTCTCGGGCTACGACGCCCACTTGCAAGTCACGCTAGCCACGGGCAGGAGGCTTGTCGCCCTCAGAACTGAGGGGAACCACGCAGTTTCTCTGGACTTCGTAGCGTCTGCCCTGCGCGGACATGCAGAGAGCACCCGGCTCCCGACCATCGTCGCAAGAGCTTCCCGGTTGGGTGAGCCCGGATTCCCGAGCCTGGATTCAGGCTCGCCTACGCGACCCGGGCCACGTCCCTCTCCCGGGTGACTACGGCCTCCAGATGCGGAGGCGGTCGCCACAGGGATTCCATGACGTAGCGAAGGTCCAACGGCCGGCCGTCCCAAGTGGGCATCGATTCCTTGCCGGTGATCAGGATGCCCGCGTCTTCGAGATGCTCGATCAGCTCTCGGGCAGCGTCATCGCCGACAGGAGGCGGCGCCGGGCTCTGCTCGATCTGCCGGCCTCGCCGATCTAGGAACCGCACCGCGCCGTCTTCGGCCTTTCGCACGCTGAAGCCGCCCTCGTGAAGGAGGCGGTGGTGCCGGCGGCAGAGGAGAACCAGGTTCGAGAGCTTCGTTTCGCCGCCGTCGGCCCAGTGTTCGATGTGATGGGCGTCGCAGTGTCGCGATGTGCAACCAGGGAAGCGGCACCCCTGATCTCTGAACTCGAGAGCGCGGCGGATGGGCGGCGGAACAGTGCGCGTCTTGCGGCCAACGCTCAGAATCTGGCCCGAGCGTTCCCGCATGACGACCTTGCCAGCGTCGCAGGCGATGCGCCGGGCCGTTTCCGCGGAAACCCGAATGTGGGAATCGCCGACCCAGGCGCCGGCGCCCGCTGAAGCGGCTGGCGTTCCCGCGGGAACGTGGCCGTTGGTTCCCGGAGTGGCACTACGACCGACCTCGACGGCCCGAGACGTTCCCGCGGGAACGCCGCAGCCGCACTCGGCCGTCTTGCAATCCGCCGCCGCAAGCTCCTCCTCATTGACATGAACGACGACCTGGTAGCGGTCGCCGCGCGATCCGGGATCGAGACCTCCCTTCAGCGCGCTCTCCGCGACTAGGGCCAGGGCGTCGGCACGGACCTTCCCGGCCGGCGGCCGGTCCTCCTGCGGTCCGGCGTGCTCGCCGTAGAGCTTGTCGCCAGCCGCCTCAAGCGCCTTCATCAGCACCTCGCCCGCCTCCGGCACCAGACGTCCCCGGATGACGAACATGCCGTTCTCGTCAACGTGAGCCGTCAGACAGCTCGAAGCGTTCCGCAAGTCGTCCTCGCGCGCCTCGACCGTGCGGTCGATCCTTCGCCACGCCCTGACGACACGCTCGACCTGTGACGCGGTCCCGGCCTTGCCCAGATCCAGCAGCTCCTTCTCGGTGTCCGGCCGGGCAACGCGGGTCAGGGCTCTCACCTTGGAGTAGGAGAGCTCGCCCCTCTTCATCGCCTCGCTGATCAGCGGCAACTCACCCAGAGCTCTAGCCACTCTCACCCGCTCGCGAGCCGAACCGGGAGCGAGCCCGATGCGCCAGGAGAGCCACCGAGCGCAGTTGAGGAACCCGCAGTTCCAGCCTTCCTTCTCGTCGAACTCGCGGATCAGCACGAGCAGTTCGTACGTCGCGGCCTCGATGCGGGCCGCGAGCGCGGCGATCTCCTCGCCCATGCGTTCGCTGGATTCCATACCGGTCTCTTTCACAATCATTTCGTCCTCCGCTAACCAACGCGGGCACGTCAACGCCAGTCAAGACGTGTCGGAGGCCACGAAGACCGGCCCGGCGGGGCCTCCGACGAAGAATGATGAATCTATCATTGTCGCTTGCCGACCCCAAACAAATCCAGCTCGTTGAACGACGGCGGAAGGACCGGAACAAGAGACGGCCGGGACGCCTTGCGGCTGCCTCTTCGGCGATCGTTGGCGCCCTGAAGCCGTCTACTCCAGTTTCCCTACGTTCGTCGCTGACAACACCAACCGCACCACATCCGCTTGCCGGTGGACGCCGAGCTTCGAGTGCAGGTTTCGGACGTGCCAACGCACTGTGCTCTCGCGGCGGCCGGTGGACGCTGCGATCTCCCTGACGGTGAGGCCTAGCGCCAACTGCGCCGCCACCCTGCGCTCAGCGGGCGTCAGACCGTACTTTCTCGCCAGGGTTCGCAGATCAACGCCGTCGCGATCTCTCATCGTCGCGACGTTCCGGCCCCGCCCTCAGGAACGAGGCGACCGGCATTGACAACTTGGCGTTCTTGAAGGCCTGCTCGGTCACGACTCAGGCGGCCGGCGCCCGCCGGCTCGACGAGATGGGGCAGTTCACGGTTCCTTCCCTCCTGCAGTTCGGGGCAAGGCTCTACCGTAGTGCCGGACAGCTCGGTGCGTCGCCACCAAAACTGAGGGGATCGGCCGTCACGACCGGGACTCTGCCGATCCCAGGCGCGTGCGGGCGTTCAGCCCCGGCCGCTACTCGGTCGGCGCCGTGACGGCGGTTGACAGCACAAGCCGCACGAGGTCGGTCTGGCGGTGCACGCCGAGCTTGGAGTGGAGGTTCCTCACGTGCCAGCGCACGGTGCTCTCCTTGCGACCCGTGGACGCGACGATCTCACTGACCGTCCGGCCTTCCGCCAGCAGCGCCGCGATCTTGGCCTCGGTGGGGGTCAGGCCATGCGCCGCCGCGATGGGCCCCGGATCGATCGGGCCGCCGGATCCCGACTCGGTCAGCAGCACCTGCGTGACAACGCGCCGCGTCTCGATGCTGGTCCGGTCGACGGGCACCGGGCACGCGTGCAGAATCAGGGAGGCCGCCCGTAGACCGCCAGAGCCCCAGAGTGCCATCGATCCACCGACGCCCCGGTCGCAACAGGCCGTCAGCAGGCGACCCAACTGGAGATCCTCGTGTCGCGCGCAAGCGTGGAGCTGACCGCTCCTCTGGGTAAGGCAATCGGCCTCCGCCAGCACACGCCGCGCCCGCTCATTCGCTTCCAGCACCCGGCCGCGGCGGTCGAGATGAAGCACGCCCAAGCCCGTCCTGTCCAGCAACGCCGCCAAGGCATCGCCACGGGCGTCCGCAGCGGCCAGCGCCTGCTGCACCTGAACGAAGTGTGCGACATGGGGCACCAGTCGTTCGATTCGCTCTACGTTCTCGAATGACCAGCCGCCGCCGTCCATCTCTCGGCTGAGAGTCCAGAAAATCGTCGTGCCTCCACGGCCGCGCATTCGTACGATCACCTGATCGTTGCTGCACACCCGCGGCAGGAAGCTCCGGTACATGGATGATCGTTTGCGCTCACTCTCCGTCCACAACTCCGTGTTGTGGTGGGCCTTTCCCAAGGGCATCACGTTCATCCGAGGTATGCGCTCGTCCCGAGGCGCGTGCCTCTCGAGGTACTCCACCTCCAGGTCCTTCTGCGGCTGGCCTCGAATCAGCGCCTGCTGGAAGAGACAATCCATGTCGAGGTCTTCCGTCGCGGAAGTCACGGCAAGCTGGTTTCCGATCAGTCCGCAGGCACCGTCGATCGAATCCGCCAGGCTCAACCAGCGGCTCTCGTCGAAGACAGCTTCCTGCAGAAACCCGACGACGTCATCCATGGCGCGCACGTCCCACCTCCGCTCTTCATGCCAACACGATTCTCTTCACCATAGTCGGATCAATCCGGCACCGGAATCCTCCAAACTGGGAGATGACCGAGCGGGTTCCGCCAGCCGGCGCCGGTCTCAGGCAAGCGGCGATAGGGTCGCCGGCATGTTCAGCCGCCTTCTACTCGTCGTCGTCGGTCTGGCCGCAAGCGCTGCCACGGCACCTCCCGCAACCGCCCAGTCCGAGGCGACGACCGGCATCATCCGCGGCACGGTCCGAGGGCCCGACGGAGCCACTGTCGGGGGCGCCCAGGTGCTGATCCAGCACGCGGAAACGGGATTCGTGACCTCCGTCGAAACGACGGCCACGGGAACCTTCGCCCGAACGCTGCTGCCGCTTGGTTCCTACGAACTGATCGTGACCAGGGACGACGAGGGACTGATGGAGCGGCTCGCCGGCCTGACGCTTCGCGTCGGCGAGAGCCTGAACCTCGACATCGAACTGAAGGAGGTCGTCGCCGAGGAGATCACGGTGTCGACGGACGCCTACTGGACACCCGCGACCGAAGACGTGACGACCTCCCAGCGGCTCGCCGACGAAGTGATCGAGGGGCTGCCCGTGAACGGCCGGAACTTCTTCGACCTGACCCTGCTGACCCCGGGCGCCTCGATCTCCCAGGGGCCCGACGGCGATGAGCTGAACATCAGCGGCCAGCGCGGCATCTTCAACAACTTCATCGTCGACGGCGCCGACTTCAACAACTCGTTCTTCGGCGAGCAGCGCGGCGGCCAGCGTCCGGCCTTCACCTTCAACCAGGACGCGATCCAGGAGATGGTGGTCATCAACCAGGGCGCGACGGCCGAGTTCGGCCGCTCTGCCGGCGGCTTCGTCAACGTGATCACGAAGTCCGGCACGAACGAACTGGAAGGAACGATGCACACGTTCCGGCAGTGGGACGGAGTCTCGACCGAACATCCCTCCGGCGAGACGGCGAAGCCCGACTTCTCACGCCTGCAGTACGGCTTCACGCTCGGCGGGCCGATCCGGCGCGAGCGGGTGTTCTTCTTCGGCGCCTACGACGAGCAGGACGCCTCGGAGACCAAGCAACTCGTGCGCGCCGTCGCCGGCCCCGCCAACCTGGCGCGGCTCGACGGTTTCCTGGGGAGCCGCTGGCCCGGCCTGTTCGACGACGAGTTCGGCCCCATCGAGCGGACCGACGACAACCGGGCCCTGATCGTCAAGCTGGACTTCAACCTGAGCGAGCGCCACCAGGCGTCGGTCAAGTACAACTACACGTGGTCGGAACAGGAGAATGGCACGTTCGACGTCGACTCCTGGGGCCTTTCCGCGAACGGCATCGAGCAGGACTACTCGCACGCGGTCAACCTGAGCCTGCGCTCCCTCCTCAGCAACCGGACCTCGAACGAGCTCCGCCTGCAATGGGCGCGCGAGCATCGGCCGCGGCGCTACGGCGGACCGTTGCAGCCGGGAGTCGAGCCTCCGCCCCAGCCGCCGTACCAGGTTCTCGGCGGCAGGCCCTTCCCCGACATCGGGATGGACTTCGCCGACGGCTTTCGCATCGGCCTGCCGTTCTTCCTGCCGATCGGCGCCGACGCCGCGGACGACCGCCAGCAGCTCGTCGACAACGTCTCCACGCTGCTCGGCGACCACCTGGTCAAGGCGGGGATCGAGGCGAACCGGACCGGCATCGCCCAGCAGTTCCTGGGCTTCGGCAACAGCCGCTACATCTTCGACTCGGTGGACGGCTTCATCAACTTCGTCGAGCAGGGGAACGGCTACGTCACCTGCTCCGACGGCTCGAGCAGCGCCGCCGGCGTCTGCCCGCCGGGGGCCGAGATTACCGGGCCCGTCCTGCTCTATCTCCAGGCCACGACCGTTCCCGGCATCCCGCCGGAGGACCTGGGCAAGCAGGCCTTCGACGTCGACGAAGTCGGCCTCTTCGTCCAGGACACCTGGCAGGCGACCGACCGTTTCGTCCTCAACCTGGGGCTGCGCTGGGAAGGAACCTGGAGCCCCGACCCGCTGATCGCACCGCGGGACACCTGGTACGCCCCCTACCTCGACGATCCTCGCTTTCCCTCCGACGGCACGATCCCGGACGATCTCGACAACTTTCAGCCGCGCCTCGGCCTGGTCTGGGACGCCTCCGGCGACGGCGCCAATGTCGTCAGGCTGAACGCGGGTTCGTACGTTTCCCGCATCCCGAGTCTCGTGCTGGTCGGCCCCCGCGTCACGAACGGCGCCTTCCAGCAGACCCTGTTCAGGAGCAGCGCCGCCTCGCCGGCGCTTGGCCCGGTGCCGCCCATCGACGAGCAGATCGACGGCTCGAACACGCTTCCCTTCCTGCCCGACATCACCGTCGCCGACCGGGATCTCGAACTGCCCGAGACCTGGTCCTTCGGCGCCGGCTACGAGCGCCGGCTGGGCCGCGGCCTGACCGCCGAACTCGCCTACCAGCACGCCCGGACGGATGAACTCTTCCGCTTCGTCGACCGCAACCACGCGGCATTCGGTGCGCCCTTCGGCATCGGCACCCATCCTGGCGGAGGCGGCATCAACGCCCTGAACAACACGGAAAGCTCGGCACGCTCGCGCTACCACGGCTTGACCGCGACCCTGCGCGGACGGGACGCCTTCGACGGCCTGCTCACCTTCGAGGTGAACTACACCTTCAGCCGGGATCGCTCCGACGACGACAACGAACGGGATCCCTTCACGTTCCGCTACGCCGATCCGACCGATCTCGACCCCGAGTTCGGCTGGTCCGACCGCGACCGCCGGCACCAGGTCGCAGGCTACCTGCTCTTCGCCCTGCCCCGCGACATCCAGTTCAGCAACGTGTTCCGGTATCTATCCGCATCGCCGGTGTCCGAGTCCTGCGCCAACCGCGGTCAACGGGCCGCCCAACCGTCCGACCGCGTCTGCGCCGACGGCCGCATCCTCCAGCGGAACACCCTCCGGCGCGACAACGACTTCCTGACCTGGGACATCCGTCTCTCCCGCCCCTTCACCCTTAGCCGCGGCGTCACGCTCGAACCGGTCTTCGAGATCTTCAACCTGACGAACGCCGACAACCGCCTCGACGCCTCCCAGGGCTCCCTGCTCTTCAACTTCGACGGCACGATCCGCAGCGGCCTGGGAGACAGTCGCCGAGGCCAGATCGGCCTGCACGTTCACTTCTAGGCGCCGAGGATCCGCAGCTCCCTCGGCGACGAGGTGAGAAGCTCGCAGCCCTGCTCGGTCACGCGAACGTTGTCCTCGATGCGCACCCCGCCCCAGCCGTCGAGATAGAGGCCAGGTTCGATCGTAAACACCGCCCCCTCCTCGACAACGTCGGTGTTCCCCGCCATCACGGACGGCGGCTCGTGGATCTCCAGGCCCAGGCCGTGGCCGGTGCGATGTGTCATGAACTCCTTGAAGCGCGCGGCGCGCAGGTTCGCCTGGCAGTTCTTGTGCACGTAGTCGTAGGTGACGCCGGGACGTGACGCCGCCACGCCGCGGATGTTCGCCTGCAGCACGGCCTCGTAGACCTCCCGCATGCGGTCCGTCGGCGAGCCGCTGACCACGAACGTGCGCGTGATGTCGCAGTGGTAGCCGTCGAACGAGGTCCCGAAGTCGATCAGCAGGAACTCGCCTTCCTCCATCTTCCGCTCGTCGGGCACTCCGTGGGGCAGAGCGCTCTTCGGACCGCTGAGAACGATCGGGCCGAAGGAGATGCCGCCCCCGCCGCGGCGAAGCAGCTCGCTCGAGAGCTTGGCCGCGATCTCGCGCTCGGTGCGCCCCGGCTTGACGTCCCGCAACGTGAACTCGAGCGCCGCCTCGGCGATCTTCGACGCCTGCTGGATCGCCTTCGCTTCTTCGTCGCTCTTCTTGAGCCGCAGTTCGCTCACGATCGACTCGGCGCTCTCGAGCTTTGCCTTCGGCAGCTCGCGGGCCAGGTGCTGAGCTTCCATGTAGCGCAGGCTGAGCGGTTCGACCGCCACCCGCGAGGCCTTTCCGAGACCCTTGAAGGCCGCGGCCGCGGCTTCCTCCGGACCGTCCGCGTCGTCCCAGAGATGCACCGACTCGACCGCCGGCGCGACACCGCGGAAGTTGGCCTCCTCCAGCGCGGGGACGATGGCCACGGGGGCGTCCCCGGTCGGCACGATGAGCAGGAAGAGCCGCTCGTGCCCGTCGAAGTGGTGGCCCAGGAGCCAGGTCAGCGTGGCTCCCGGCGTCAGCACCACGGCGTCGGCGCCGGCAGAAGCCGCAGCCTGCCGCAACTGCTCCAGACGGACGGCATCGCGGCTCGAGTGCCTCGGCGCCCCGTCGTCCTCGGCCCCTTCCACCAGCCCTGCCTCCACGGTGTCGTCGCCCATCTTGTCGTCGCCGCCCTTCCCGAGGTTGTCGTTCGCCGGAGTGTAGAACCCGACAGCTTACTCTGAACGCTCGGGCCTGCTGACGAGGGTCCCCGCGCAGGATAGAGTCGCGCCCATCATGGACACATCGATCGGCTCCGAATACGACTCTCTCCGCGAGGAGGTCCGCTCCTTCTTCGCCGCCAACGAGGACACCGCAGTGCCCGCCGGACCCGGCTTCGGCGGCGACGCCTCCGAGGTGCGCAGGCGCGTCGTCGAATGGCAGAAACGGCTCGTTGACGCGGGCTACGCCGGCCGCGAGATCCCGCAACGCTACGGCGGCGCCGGCCACGAGCCCGACCCCCTCGCCAGCCTGGTCATCGAAGAGGAGTTTCAGAGCGCCGGGATCTCCCTCGGGATGGAGAACCAGGGCATCAGCATGTTCGTCCCGACCCTGCTCCACTTCGGCCGTGAAGACCAGAAGCAGGAGCTGATCCGGCCGACGATCCGCGGCGAGATGATCTGGTGCCAGGGGTACAGCGAACCGGGCTCCGGCTCCGACCTGGCGTCGCTGCGCACGTCCGCGGTGCTGGACGGCGACGAGTACGTGATCAACGGCCAGAAGATCTGGACCAGCGGCGCCCGCGAAGCGGAGATGATGTTCGCCCTGATTCGCACGGAAGCCGACGCCGGGAAGCACGCGGGGATCAGCTACATCGTGCTGCCGATGGATACGCCCGGGATCGACGTGCGGCCGCTGATGACCATGACCGGCGACGCCTCCTTCAACGAGGTCTTCTTCACCGACGTGCGCGTGCCGGCGACCAACGTGATCGGCCGCCCGGGCCAGGGCTGGGAGGTCGGCACCTACACGCTGCGCTTCGAGCGCAACATGCTCGGCCGCTCGAACGCGACCGAGAGCTACGTCGCCGGTTGCGTGGACATCCTGCGCGAGACCGGCCTGATCGACTCGCCGGTCTACCGGGACCGGCTGCTCAAGCTCGAGGGCCGGGTGCAGGCCATGAAGTACCACCAGTTGCGCCTGCTCACCGATCGGCTGAAGAAGAGGGACTCGGGCGCCGGTGGCCTGATCGTCAAGCTGAACAACTGCCAGTTGAACTACGACATCTGCGCTCTCGCGATCGACGCGATGGCCGAGCGCGGCGTGCTCAGGCGCGGCTCGAAGCACGTCCGCGACTACGGCAACTGGCAGCGCAACTACATGTATGCCCTGGGCCTGATCATCGGCGGCGGCACCGCCCAGATCCAGAAGAACATCATCGGCGAGCGGGGACTCGGTCTGCCGCGGGAGCCGAAGCCGGCCGCGGCCTGACGGCCGGAGCCACAAGGAGTCCTCGAACATGGACTTTGGACTGACGCAGCCGCAGGAGCTGCTCCGAGACTCGATCGCCCGCTTTCTGGCTCAGGACGTCGGCATCGAGCGCGTCCGCCGCGTGATGGAGTCGGAATCCGGCCGCGACGAGGCGATTCACGGCCAGCTCGGCGATCAGGGGATCACGGGCCTCCTGATCGACATGGACCTCGGCGGTTCGGAACTCGGGATGCAGGAGGCCGCGATCGCCGCGCAGGAACTCGGTCGGGCCGCGGCGCCCGTCAACTTCCACTCGGCCTACGTGCTGGCGCCGCTGCTGCTCGCCGGCGCCGACGCCGGAGACCGCCGGAACGCCCTGCTCGAAGGGATCGCCGAGGGCAGCTCGCTGATCACGCCGATCCTCGATGCGCCGATCGACGACGGACGGATCGATGGCGGCGTCCTCTACGTGCCGGACGCCGCATGGTCCGACGCCTTCCTGCTCGAGTCAGGCGGCAACCTGCATCTGCTTGACGGTTCCGTCTCCGGCATCGACATCGAACCGCTCGAAACGGTCGACGACACCCGCCGGGTCGCCGAGGTCACGTTCTCCGGAATCGACCTGGGAGAGGCCGAGAGCCTCGGCGGCAGCGCGGACAGCACGCGGCGAGCCGTCCACGCCGCCCGGATCGCCCTTGCCGCCGACGCCCTCGGCGCCGCCCAGAAGGGCCTTCACATCTCCGTCGAGTACGCCAAGGAGCGCAAGCAGTTCGAGCGAATCATCGGCTCCTTCCAGGCGGTGAAGCACATCTGCGCCGAGGTTCTGGCCGAAGTCGATCCGGTCCAGTCCCTGCTCTGGCACACCGCCGACGCCTGGGACGGGGGATCGGACGAGATCGACCACCTCGCCCCCCTGCTCAAGGCTCACGCCACCGAAGTCGCCAGCACCGCCGTGACCATGACCACCCAGGTCTTCGGCGGCATGGGGTTCACCCACGAGTGCGACATGCACATCTTCTACAAGCGCGCCGGCTACGACCGGCAGATGATGGGGAATCCGACCGCGCTCAGGGAGCAGGCGGCGTCGGTGATGTACGCCTGAGTGACGGCTCTCAGTCCGCCGCGCCGAACAGCCGCACCATGCTGACCGTGACCCCGATGCCGTCGGCCTCCACGGTCGAAGGCACGGTGACGCGGACGTCCGGGAAGTCGGCGACCCAGGATTCGTCGCCGTACCGGCTGTAGCTCGCCTCGAAGCGCAACGCGATCCGGCGGGCGTAGTCGCCGCTGCCGAACCGCTTCTCGAGGCCGAGGCCCCAGGTCGTTGCGATCGGATCCACGTCGCGGCCATCGGTCCCCGAAACGTACTCGGACGGCGAACACGGTTCAGCCGTCAGACAGCCTTCGAAGGTCGTGCCGAAGCGCGCCTTGAAGAGCCGCACGCCGCCGAGCAGGTAGAAGCTCATGTCCCGGGACCGGAGCGATTCCGGCTCGAAGCCGAGCCGCAGCGTCAGGCCGTAGCTGCGTTTCTTGTCGAGGGACCAGGTGTCCGGCCAGCTCTCGCCCAGTTGCTTGCGTTCCGGCGACGTGCCCACGCCGGCGAGCTGGCCGTCCGGCTCGCCGCTGTGGAACGTGACGTCGATTTCCGTGCTCAGGTAGGCGCCGCCGTCACTGAGGAGTGCGCGATAGCCCGCCAGGAAGCCCACCGCCAGGTCGACGGAGTCGGCCGAGCTCGTGTCGTGGAACACCATGCCGCGCCGCGGTTCGGGCACCAGGGTGTCGGGATCCGTGTTGTCGACGTTCTTCGAGAAGGTGGCGTCGAACTGCTCGGCCGACGCGGTGTAGCCGGCGTAGAAGCCGCGCTCCTGGGCGAGGGACGCTCCGGCAAGGAAGAGTAACGACGCGGCGCCGAGGCCCGCGGCCCTTCGTCGGAGCTTGCTCATCTTCATCTCCTCGCGTCTAGTCCACGATCGCCTGGTAGGTCAGCACTTCCATCGTCGGGCGCAGCGGATAGGTGCCGGTGGGCAGCAACTGGGTCAGCACGATGGCAACGAGCTCCTCCTCGGGATCGACCAGGAAGTCGGTCGAGGCGGCGCCGCCCCAGCCGTACGTGCCGGGCGAGGCCGGCAGCCCGGTCAGCCCGGTGTCGGTGATCGAGTACCCGCCCAGGCCGTAGCCCATGCCCTCGCTCATCCCCATGTCGAGGTTCAGGCTCGACATGGGCGACGGTCCGTAGGCCGATCCGAGGTGGTTGTCCATCATCAGGGCGACCGTCTGCGTCCCGAGGATCCGCACGCCGTCGAGTTCGCCGCCGTTCGCCAGCATTTGCGCGAACCGCAGGTAGTCGCCGGCGGTGGCAACGAGGCCGGAGCCGCCCATCTCGACCTTCGGCGGCTCGCGGTAGGCGCTGGTCTCGGGATCGTCCATGACCACCATGCCGCCGTCCGGCGTCGGCGCGTAGTTGACGGCGAACCGGTCGAGCTTCTCGTCCGGAACGTGGAAGGCCGTGTCGACCATGCCCAGCGGATCGAAGATGCGCTCCTTCAGGAACTCGCCGAAGGTCTGCCCGGAAGCGACCTCGACCACGCGGCCGGCGACCTCGAGGCCGACGCTGTAGTTCCAGGCGGTGCCGGGGTGAGCCAGCAGGGGCTGCTTCGCCAGTTCCCGGACGTAGTGCGCCAGGTCGTCGTGGGGAACGGCGTCCGCGGAGCCCTCGAGTCCCGCGGCCGCGTAGCTGGCGGCGACGGGGCTGGGGATGAAGGTGTAGGTCAGTCCGGACGTGTGGGTCATCAGGTCGCGAACGACGATCGGCCGCCGCGGCGGCTCCGTCTCCATGTCGTCGCCGTCGCCAGAGACGTAGACCTGCGTGCCGGCGAACTCGGGGAGAATCGCGGCCAGCGGCGTCGACAGCAGGAAGTGGCCCTCCTCCCAGAGCATCATCAGGGCCGCCGAGGCGATCGGCTTGGTCATCGAGTACATGCGGAAGAGCGTGTCCTCGGCCATCGGCTCGCCGGCCTCGACGTCCTGGTAGCCGCTGGCCTCGAAGTGAACGACCTTGCCGTCTCGCGCGACGACGGTGATCACGCCGGACAGCTTGCCCTCCGTCACGTAGCTCTCGAACGCCGGCCGGATCCGGTCGAGGCGCTCGCTCGACATGCCGGCGCTCTCCGGCGTTACGCGGGGCAGGCCGGCGAACGTGCCGGCGGCGTCCGTGCTGTCCGCGCCCTGTGGCGCGCACGCGGCGAGCAGGGCGGCGGCAAGGATGGAAGCGAGAGCGACGGTGAAGATCTTTCGCTGGTGCATGTCGTCCTCTCTCAGTCGTTGCCGAGCAGCCAGGTCTCATCGAAGCTGACGTGCTTGATGCTCTTGCCCTGGCCGCCGTCGTCGAGCGCGCCGGCGACGTGGTAGCTGTAGGTCACGTGGATGCGGCCGTCGCGGGCCTGAATGACCGACGGGTAGTGGTAGCGGCCGACGTCCCTCTCCTCGCGCTCGATGTAGCGCCGGCGCTTGAAGGTCCTTCCCTCGTCCTCGGAGACCGACACCGCGAGCTGGTAACGGCCGTCCGGAATGTCGTTGTGGACGACGATCCAGCGGCCGCTCGCGAGCTTCAGGACTTCCAGCCCGGCGCCGCTCTCGACCAGGTCGGGGTGATCGCGGGCGATGGTCCAGGTCGCTCCGAGGTCCCGCGACTCGGCGACGTGGGCGCGCTTGGGCGGCGGGCCGTTGTCGCGCATGTAGGCGACGAGGGTGCCATCGTCACGGAGCGCGAAGGTGGGCTGGATGTTGCCGCCGCCGATGATCGGCTCGCTCATCGTCCAGGTATGGCCGCCGTCGTCACTGTACGTGGCGGAGGCGAAGCTGAAGCCGTCCGAGTAGAGTCCCAGGAGCAGCCGCTGGCCGCCCTCGGGCAACGGCAGGACGACCGGATGAGCGCGGGTGAACCAGCCGAGGCGGCGGGTCAGCTTGTCGGCCGCCTGCTCCAGGTTGCGGGCCGCCCACTGCCGGGCCGACTCCGGTGCGGCCGGATCCCTGGCGTCCGCGAAGCCCAGGCTCCGGAAGTACTCGTCCGTCCTCTCCGCCACCAGGTCGTGGAAGCCGTCGCCGGGCTTCATGTGGAGCACGTCCTGCCACTGCCACACGGGCGGCCCCGGTCCCTCGAAGTCTGTCGAGACCTTGACCTTCATCAGCGCGCTTTCCCAGAGATTTGCCTGAATCGTCGGCCAGAACAGCCACAGTCGGTGACCGCCCGCGGCGACCGGCTCGAGCAGGAGGGTGCAGTTCGTGTCCGGGAAGCCGGGCGTGTCGGCGAGCAGGAACGGCGCGCTCCAGGCGGTGCCGCCGGCCCGGAGGCGGGCGCCCATGATCCGCACGTCGTCGGACCGGCGTTCGCCCGATCCGTGGAACCAGGCCACGAGCAGGTCGCCGTTCGGGAGTTCGACGACGGAAGAACCGTGGTTGTGCCAGTGCTCGAGCGGGAAGATGAGTTCTCCCACGGGACCCTGGCCGGCGGCCGGCAGAACCGCGAGAGCGAACAGAAGGACCCCGGGCGCGGTCCGACCGGCAATCCGGGCCGACCTACTCCGCGGCAAGGGAGACACGAATGATCTCCTCGTCGTTCCTCGCGACGATGTGGCGGTTGGCATAGGCCGGGTGCGTCCAGTTCACCATCGCGTCGAAGAGCCGCCGCGGACCGAAGCCGGACTGCGTCGTGGGTTCGATCAGTCTGGCGCGATCGATCTCCTCGTAGCCGTCCCGCGAGAAGCGGGCAATGATCAGGTCGCCAAGGTCGTTGTTGACGAACCAGCGGTCGCCGTGCCTGACCATGAAGGCCGCGCCCCAACGGCCCTGGCGGGTCATCCTGTCGCTCTCCCAGAGCCGTGAGCCATCGGCGGCGTTCAGACCCCGGAGCTGGCCGTAGCTGCAGACCCCGTAGATCGTGTCGCCCTCGAGGATGGGCGTCGTGATCAGGGAGTGGAGTCCGTCCGTCTCCTCCGGCATCTCGCTCCGACTCTGACCGCGCCAGAGTTCCCGAACTTCGGGCTTCTCGGAGTCGAACTCGAGCAGCAGCGAACCGCGGTAGAACTGGCTGAAGAGCAGCCGGTCGCCATCGATCACCGGAGTCGTCACGGTCATCCCCGAGGCCACCTCCCAGGGGACGCTCCAGTACACCTCGCCGGTCGCCGGATTGAGCGAGTTGACCGCCTTCGGCTCCCAGACGATGAGCTGCTCGACGCCGCCGCGCTCGAAGATCATCGGCTGCCCGTAACCCATCTCCCAGTCGGAGGAAAGCGACCGCCAGACCTCTTCGCCCGTGTGCTTGTCGAAGGCGATCACCTTGCCGTCCGGTTCGGCGCCCACGACCTGGATCAGCAGGTCGCCGTGGACGAGCGGCGAGCTCGTGAAGCCCCAGATCGTGATGCTGGCATTGCCCTGCTCCACGGAGTCGTAGCTCCAGATCACCTCGCCGGTTTCGGCCTCAAGCGCGAGCAGGTGGCCGACGGCGCCCATCACGTAGAGCGTGCCGCCGTCGACGGTCGGCGTCGAACGGGGACCGATCGCGTAGCTCTGCTGCAGCGCCGAGTAGTTCACGTCCCACTCGTGACTCCAGAGCTCCTCGCCGGTCTCCTCGTCGAGCGCCAGGATGCGTTCCTTCCCCGTGATGGCGCGTGTTCCCTCAATACGCTGCCAGTCCGTGACGAAGACACGGCCGTCCGCGACGACCGGCCCCGAGTACCCGCCGCGAATCGGCTTGCGCCACACGACCTTCAGGCCGTCCTCCGGGAACCGCTCGAGGATGCCGTCCTCCTGCCACACGCCGGAGCGGTCGGCGCCCCGCCACTGCGGCCAGTCGTCGGCGAAGGCGGGCACCGTCAACGTCATCCCCAGCACGATGCCAAGGGTGCGAATCGCTATGGCTTGCACGTAACGGCCTCCTCGCTGGCGGCGCCCTGCATGGGCGTCGCCCTGTTCCGATTGGAGGCGCTACGGTAACAGCAAGTTCCCTGGCCGCCTGCGGCGGCAGCCGGCCGGAAGGCCGGCGCACCGACAACTGGCCTCGCCGGCGGGAGGGCGTGACGCTCTACCGCCGGCGGCCAGTTGCCTGCTCGTTTGAGGCCTAGATGTCGTAGTACAGCGCGAACTCGTGCGGATGCGGCCGCAACGCCACCTCCTGGCACTCGTTCTCCCGCTTGTACGCGATGTGGTTCTCGATCACGTCCTCGTCGAACACGCCGCCCGCCGTGAGGAAGTCGTGGTCCTCCTCGAGAGCGTCCAGCGCCTCGTCCAGGCTCGCCGGCGTGGTCGGCACGCCCTGGCTCTCCTCCGGCGACAGATCGTAGATGTCGACGTCGAGCGAGCTGCCCGGGTCGATCTCGTTCTGAATGCCGTCGAGCGCCGCCATCAGGAGCGCAGCGAAGGCGAGGTACGGGTTGCAACTCGGGTCGGGGCAACGGAACTCGACCCGCTTCGCCTTCGGCGACGGCGAGTACATCGGGATCCGCACCGCGGCGCTCCGGTTGCGCTGCGAGTACACCAGGTTCACCGGCGCCTCGAAGCCCGGCACCAGCCGCTTGTAGCTGTTCGTCGTCGGGTTGGTGAAGGCGAGCAGCGCCGGCGCGTGCTTGAGCAGACCGCCGATGGCGTGCATCGCCATGTCGGACAGGCCGGCGTAGCCGTCGCCCGCGAACAGAGGCACTCCATCCTTCCAGAGCGAGAGGTGCGTGTGCATGCCGCTACCGTTGTCCTCGAACAGGGGCTTCGGCATGAAGGTGACCGTCTTGCCGTGCCGGGCGGCGGTGTTCTTGATGATGTACTTGTAGAGCATCATCGCGTCCGCCATCTCGACCAGCGGCGCGAACCGCAGGTCGATCTCGGCCTGACCGCCGGTGCCGACCTCGTGGTGCTGGCACTCGGGGTTGAGACCGAGCTCCTCCATCGTGAGGATCATCTCGCTCCGCATGTCCTGGTGCTTGTCGGTCGGCGGCACCGGGAAGTAGCCCTCCTTGTACCGCGGCTTGTAGCCGAGGTTCGGACCTTCGTCGGCGCCGCTGTTCCAGCGGCCCTCGATCGAGTCGACCTCGTAGAAGCCGAAGTTCGGACCGCTGTCGAAACGGACATCGTCGAAGATGAAGAACTCGGCCTCCGGGCCGAAGTAGGCGGTGTCCGCCAGACCCGTCGACTGCACGTAGGCCTCGGCCGCCCGGGCGACGCCGCGCGGGTCGCGGCCGTAGCTCTCCCGCGTGATCGGATCGACGATGTTGCAGGTCATGACGAGCGTCTTGTGCTCGAAGTACGGGTCGATGAACGCCGTGTCCGCGTCGGGGACCACCAGCATGTCCGACTCGTTGATCACCTGCCAGCCGCGGATGCTCGAGCCGTCGAAGCCGAGCCCGTCCTCGAAGGTGCCCTCGTCGACCTCGCGGGCCGGCACCGAGAAGTGCTGCCACAAGCCGGGAAAGTCGGTGAACCGGAAATCTACGATCTGGACCCCCTCATCGCGGATCCGATCGAGAATCGACTTGGGGCTTGCTCCTGACATGAAGTTCTCCTTTGCTGTTCCTTGCTGCGGACCGAGCCGCGCCAAATCTGTTGTGGCCGGGACGCCGCCCGGCCGCACGCTCAAACACGAATCGCCAAGGCCGCGTGTCTATCAGCGCGGCCATGAACTAGGCAAGCCACGGGCCGGACGCTGCGGATTTCGGTAGCAACGTCCATGCCCAAACCGTGTTCCGGGGAAGAACCGGCCTCCGCGCTGCGAATGAACCGTCCGAACCATCCGGCCAGGCCTCACGGAGGCGACAACTCTGTCGTCCGCAGGCCCCTGGATCCCACGTTTCTGTAGCACCGCCTGGGCCGCTACCCGGTCTCCAGGCGGCTCAGGACGGCCGCATCCTCCCGCCAGCCCGGCTCTGCCCGCACCCGGAGCTCCAGGTAGACCCGCCGCTCCAGGAACTCCTGCAGATCCCGTCGCGCAGCCGTGCCGATCTCCTTGATCCGCTTTCCCCCCCGGCCGACGACGATCCCCTTGTGGCTCTCCCGGTCGACCAGGATGCTGGCGAGCAGGTCCGTCCGCTTCTCGCCATCCTCCCAGGCCTCGATGACGACCGCGGTGGTGAACGGCAGTTCGTCGCGCGTCTGCTCCAGCACCTTCTCGCGGATCATCTCCGCGACGAGGAAGCGCTCTGTGTGGACCGTCAGCAGCTCCGGGTCGTGCCGCGGCTTCCCTGGCGGGAGGTGCCGCCAGAGGAGTTCGAGCAGCTCGTCCACGCCGTCGCCGGTGAGGGCGGAGACCGGAACAATCTCCTCGAACACGCCGCGGCCGGCATAGCGCTCGATCTCGGGCAGCAGCCGGGGCTTGGCGATCAGGTCGATCTTGTTCAGCAGGCAGAATATGGGCCTGCCGCGCCCCTCCGCCGCCGCGGCGACGAGATCGAGGGCGCAGGCATCGCCCCGGCCAAACGGCGTCGCCGCGTCCCGGAGCAGACACACGACGTCGGCTTCCTTGAGCGCTGCCGCGGCGGCATGAACCATCCGCCGGTTCAGGCGGTGCAGGGGCCGGTGCAGGCCGGGCGTGTCGTGAAACACCATCTGGCCCCGCTCCGTGCTCAGAATCCCGATCAGGCGGTGACGGGTGGTCTGCGGCTTGTCCGAGACGATCGCCAGCTTCTCCCCCAGCATGCGGTTCATCAACGTCGACTTGCCGGCGTTGGGCCTGCCGACGAGGGCTACCGTGCCGGATCGTTGGGCTTCCGGAACTTGCGACGGCTCCAGGAAGCGAGCCCGCAGCCGGGTTTCCATCGCCTCCATCTCGCCGCCGTCAGTCTCGTGGTCGTAGCCCAGGCAGTGCAGGATGCCGTGCAGCGTCAGAACCTTGAGTTCCCGTTCGAGGGAGCTCCCGCCACCGGCGGCGGCGGTCTCGACCGAGATGACGACATCGCCCAGGTGCCGGCCTTCCGGCGTCTCCTCGCCCGGAAAGGAAAGCACGTCCGTCGCCCTGTCGAGCTGCCGGTACCGGCGGTTCAGCTCCCGCATCTCCTCGTCGTCGACCAGGCGCAGGGTGAACGTCGCCGGCGCCGGCGCCAGTTCGGCAACCGCCTCGTCCGCCACCGCGCGGAGCCCGGGGAGACACTCGCGGCACCTGGCCTTCACCGGGTCCGCGACCTGCAGATCGATGGTCGCCACCGCCGGCGTCAGTCGCTGCCCGGACCGCTCGCGGCGCCGCCGGACAGGACCCGCAGCGAACCGCGGCCGCCGCGGCCGAACTCGAACCCCGGGTACTCCACTCGATGATGATGCACCGTCTTCAGGACGTTCTGCAGGGTGTAGCGCATCCGCCGGAGGTCGGCGAGCGTCAGATCGGTCTGGCTGAACTGATCGTCCTCGAGGATGTCGTTCAGCAGGCGTTCGACCAGCGCACGGATCGACTCCTCCGAGAAGTCTCCGAGCGTACGGCTCGCCGCCTCGACGGTGTCAGCCACCATCAGCGCGGCCAGCGTCTTGCTCTGGGGCATCGGGCCCGGGTACCGGTACTGGCGTTCGTTGACCTCGTCGCCCGGCTCCGCCTGCTCCTTCGCCCTGGCCAGGAAGTAGTTCAGCCGGCGCGTACCGTGGTGCTGCTCGATCGCGTCGACGATCGGCTGCGGCAGCCGGTTCTCGCGCGCCAGGCGGGCGCCTTCCTTGACGTGATCGATGATGATCAGGGAGGACATGGAGGGCGCGAGAGTGTCGTGCGGGTTGTCGCCCTCGCGTTGATTCTCGACGAAGTACTGCGGCCGAAGCACCTTGCCGATGTCGTGGTAGAGGCCGCCGACATATGCGAGGGTCGGATTCCCGCCGACCGCCTCACAGCAGGCCTTCGCCAGGTGCGCGACCATCAGGGAATGCTGGAACGTCCCGGGCGCCTCGAACGCCAGGCGTTGCAGCAGCGGCAGGTTCGTGTCGGAGAGTTCCAGCAGCTTGATGTCCGTGGTCCTGAACAGCACCGCCTCGAATACCGGAACGGCGAAGCTGACCGCGGCCGCCACCATCAGCCCGCCCAGGAACCCGCAGAGCACCTCGAACCCCCAGACGGCCACCGTGACGCCATCCCCGAGCAGCGTCAGCATCGTCACCGAGGCGACGTTGACGAGTCCGACCAGGAGGCCCGCTCTCGTCACCGCGGATCGCCGCTTCAACTGGTCGAGCGCGAACACCGCGGCGAGGCTGCCGGTCAGGCAGTAGAGCATCGTGCCGCCGGCCAGCCCGAGCTCCGCGTTCGCCGCCTCCACCCAGCCCAGCCGGCCGACCAGGACAGAGAAGACGACGCCGGCGAGCAAGCCGGCGCCTCGACCGTAGAGCACCGACACGAGCAGCGCCACCGCCGCGAAGGGGATCGCGAACACGTAGCTCCGTGCCGAACTCAGGGCCTCGATCGGGAACGAGGCGGCGAGCGCGTCCGCGACCAGGAATCCGACCCGGGTCGCCGCCAGGCCCAGGACGAGAATCAGGACGACGCTGCCGAAGTCGCGGCCCTCAACCGCGACCAGGCGCTTGCGGCGAAACGCCACCCACAGGAACGCCACCGCGAGGCCGAGCACCAGGGCCGACGCCAGCGGCGACCGAAGGAGGATCAGACTGCTCTCGCTACCGGTCATCTCCCGCAGCAGACGCATCGATTCCGGGTCGACTTCGTCGCCCTTGCGCACGATGACCTGACCGGCCCGAATCTGGTTGAACACCGGCCCGACGTCCTCCGCCGCGGCGTTACGCCGTTCCTGGGTCTCATTCAGGTTCAGGTAGACGTTGGGCGCGAGGTTGACCATCAGGAAGTCGACGACCGTTTCCCGCTGGGCCCGCGACCACCCCGCCCAGCGGCCGACCTCCGCCTCCAGGTAGGCCTCGACCTCGACCGGATAGCCGCGATAGCCGAAGAGGTCGAACTCGACCGACTCCTCGCCGGTCTGCATGTTGTGCAACGTGACGCCCTCGAGGCGGTTCTGGAGCAGCGTCTCCTTGTTCTCCACGATCCCGGCCCGGAGCAGCAGCCCCACCAGGCGGGTCAGGCGTTCCTCCAGCTCCGCGCCCTCGTCCTCACCGCCCGTGCGGGCCGCCAGCAGGTCGGCGTGGCCCTCATCGACCCGCAGGCCGCTTCCGACCCTGAGCCGCCGCAACCGCTCCTCCGCCACGTCCTCCTCGGGCAGGAGCTCGGCCACCTCGTCGAACCCCCGCTCGATCTCAAAGAGGCTCGCGATTCGCGCCTCGACTTCGTCCGCCTGAACGGCGTCGAAGTCGTAGAGCGGACGGACGTCGGCGCGGGCCCGCTCCTTCAGTTCCTCCGAGGTCTCCTCGTCGAGCAGCAGCACGTCCCGGGTCGCGTGATAGTCGCGGTTCGCGATGTCTCCCACGCCCAGATCCGGCCGGAAGAAGACCCCCGGCGGCGCCATGATCCAGACGCCGGCCAGGACCATGACGACGACCCAGACGATGTCGCGTTCCAGCGCGTAGTGCCAAAGGCCGGCGACGGTCACGCGGTCGCCGTGGCGCCGGTACATGCTGCGGCGAAGCCGCTTGCGAGCCTCCCGCCTGCGGTCCGACCGGCGGCGCTTCGGCGCCTTGACGGCCGCGGTCACCGGCCGTCTTCCTCCCGGGAGCGGGTGCCGTGACGTGCTTCCCAGCGGTCGTACGCGCCGACGATCCGCTGCACGAGTTCGTGCCGGACGACATCGGAGCGCCCGAAACGCACGAACTCGATGCCCTCCTCGCCCCGGAGCACCTGGAGCGCGTGCTTGAGACCGGACTGCTGTCCGGGCGGCAGGTCGATCTGGGTGATGTCGCCGTTGACCACGGCCTTCGAGTTGAAGCCGATGCGGGTCAGGAACATCTTCATCTGTTCCGGCGTCGTGTTCTGCGCCTCGTCGAGGATGATGAAGCTGTCGTTGAGTGAGCGGCCGCGCATGAAGGCGAGGGGCGCCACCTCGATCACCTCCCGCTCCATCATCCGGGACACCTTGTCGAAGCCGATGATGTCGAACAGGGCATCGTAGAGGGGACGCAGGTAGGGATTCACCTTCTCCGCCAGGTCGCCGGGGAGGAAGCCGAGCTTCTCGCCCGCCTCGACCGCGGGCCTCGCCAGCACGATCCGCCGCACCTTCTGCTCCTTCAGCGCCGACGCCGCGACCGCTACGGCCAAGTACGTCTTTCCGGTGCCGGCCGGCCCGGTCGAAACGACCAGTTCATGGTCCAGCATAGCGCGCAGGTAGCGCTTCTGGTTCAGGCTGCGCGGCGCGACGAGCCGGCGCGAAGCCTGAATCAGGGCGCCCGTCCGGAAGAAATCGACCAGGGAAGTCGCCGGTTCCTGGGCCACCACCCGCAGGGCGGTGGCCAGATCGTCGGAGCGGAGACGGCGGCCTGTCGCGGCCAGGGCGCCGAGATCGGTGAGCAGCCGCTCGGCCGTACCGACCGCAGCTGCCGCACCCTCGATCTGCACGGCGGAACCGCGTACGCCGAGGGTGACCTCGAGAGCCTTCTCCACGCGTCGCAGGTTCTCGTCGTGGGCGCCGCAGATCGCCTGCACCGATCCCTCGGGCAGGGTCACCTGCGCCCTGGCCAGCGCTGCCGGCTCAGCTGTAGTCAAAGAAGCCCTTGCCCGTCTTGCGCCCCAGATGCCCCGCCTGGACCAGTTGCTTCAGCAACGTCGGCGGTGCGAAGCGCGTCTCCCGGTACTCGTCGAACATGATGTTGGCGACCGAGTACATCGTGTCCAGGCCGATGAAATCGCTCAGCGTGAACGGCCCCATCGGGTAGCCGCAGCCGAGCTTCATCGCGGTATCGATGTCCTCCATGCTGCCGACGCCGCTCTCGTAGGCGCGGACGGCGTCGAGCAGATACGGAATCAGCAACCGGTTGACGATGAAGCCGGAGTTGTCCCCGCAGGCAACCGGTGTCTTGCCGACCCGCTCGGCCAGGTTCCAGCAGGCGTCGTAGGCCTCGTCCGAGGTCATCAGGGTCCGCACTACCTCGACCAGCCGCATCGCCGGCACCGGGTTGAAGAAGTGGAGACCGACGAAGCGGTCGGGCCGGGCCGTCGAGGCCGCGAGCTGCGTCAGGGTCAGCGAGGACGTGTTGCTGGCGAAGATGCAGGCGTCGCCGACGATGCCGTCGAGCGCGACGAACAGCTCGCGCTTCGTCTCCAGGTCCTCGACGATTGCCTCGACCACCAGGTCGGAACCGGCGAGATCGGACAGTTCGACGGTTCCGGTCAGGTTCGCCAGCGCCCGGTCGTGCTCCTCGAAGTCGATGCGCCGCCGCTCGAGGCTCTTGGCCAGGGATGCACGCACCGCGCCGAGCCCCTTGTCGAGCACGTCCTGGTTGACTTCGCGCACCGTCACCGGGATACCGGCCCGTGCACAGATTTCCGCGATGCCCCGGCCCATCAGACCGCAGCCGACCAACCCTACGCGTTCCACTTCCATCGGTTCCGTTCCTCTTCTGCTCGTTCCCAGCTTTCCGGCGTCCAGAGTGTCCCTGGCGGACAGAGGCGGCACCCTAACAGTTGATCTCGACCTCCCGCTCCTCCGACCCGGCGCCCATGCGTAACCGCACCTCGACCGCGGACGGCGGCCGCGGCAGACGGTCCGCCCACTCCACGACCTTGACCCCGTCCCCCGCCAGGAACTCGTCGACGCCGATCGCCTCTACCTCCTCCGGCGCCAGGCGGTAGAGGTCGACGTGAACGAGGCGCACGGGTCCCCGGCCGGAAGCGAGACTCCGGTCGTACTCGTGAATCAGAGTGAACGTCGGCGACTGGACCAGGGCCGCGTCCAGCCCAAGGCCCTCCGCGATGCCCTGTGTCAGCACCGTCTTGCCGGATCCGAGGTCGCCGAACAGAAGCGCCGTACCGTCCGGCCGGAGCCGGGCCGCAAGTTCGACACCGAGTTGCCGGGTTTCGTCGGCGCTCTTTGTGCGAACGATCATTCTTCGAGGGACTGGAACGCGGCCCCCAGCTCGTCCACGAGGTCGCAGGCGGCCATCGAGATCTCTCCCCAGCGCTCCGCCGCCAGATCGCCCGACAGCCCGTGAGCGTAAGCGCCCAGCCGGGCTGCCGCGGGCGGATCGAGTCCCTGGGCCAGAAGCGCCGCGATCACGCCGGTCAGCACGTCGCCACTGCCGCCCGACGCCATGCCCGGATTCCCCGTCGGGTTGACCCAGGTGCCCAGGGCCGGGTCCGAGATCAGGGTCTGGCGGCCCTTGAGCACGACGACCGCTCCCGTCTCGCGGGCTGCCCGGCTCGCATGCTCCCAGCGGCTTTCCGTGACCGCCGACACCGACACGCCGAGGAGCCGGGCAAGTTCTCCCGGATGCGGCGTGATCACCAGGTCCGAGTCGCGCGCGAGAAGCGCCCCGGCGTCGCCGGCGAAGGCGGAGATGCCGTCCGCGTCGAGCACGACCGGCGCCGCGCTCCGGGCGACGATCTGTCGCGCCAGCACCCGGGCATCGTCGGAGAGCCCCAGACCCGGACCGAGCGCCAGCGCGCCGGGCGAGGCGCGCTCCACGATCGCCTGGAGCAGTGGTTCGACGGCGTCACGCGACCACCCCTTTCCCAGCTTCGGCAGCCCCAGGGTCATCGACTCGATCGAACCGGCGTCAACCACCTGAACGAGATGTTCGGGCACTGCCGCCGTGACCAGGCCGGCGCCGCCCCTGACGGCGGCGCGAGCGGCGAGAACCACCGCGCCGCTGTACCCGGTCGAGCCGCCCGCGACGATGACGTGGCCGAACGTTCCCTTGTGCGCGTCGCGCTGGCGGCTCCGCAGGCAACCGGCGAGGTCCTCCCGTCGCGACTGGTAGAGGGCGTCCGGCCCCGGCGGCGGTTCGGGCAACGGAACGCCGAGATCGCCGATCCACAGACGGCCACCAGCGTCCGCGGCCGGCGCCAGCACGTTCGCGACCTTGGGGAACCCCAGCGCCACGGTCAGATCGGCCGCCACATGCGGACCCGGGGGCACCGCCGACGACGCGTCGACGCCCGTCGGCACGTCGACCGAGACCAGCGGCGCGTCGCCGCGGCGCCTTCCAAGCCAGTCGACCCAGTTCGCCACCGGTCCCTCGACGGGTCGGTTCAGGCCCGTGCCGAGCAGGGCGTCGACCCAGAGCTCATAGTCCTCGTTCACTTCGTCGTCAGCGGCCGGCTCCGGCACCGACCGGGGCGAGAGCCCGAGCTGTTCGCACGACACGAACTGCCTTGTCGCGTCGACGCTCAGCCGGTCGAGCGGACCGGCAACGAAAGCCGTCGCCTCGTAGCCGCGGGTCGCGAGATCGCGGAGCAACGCGAGGCCGTCGCCGCCGTTGTTGCCCCGGCCGCAAACGATTGCGATCCGCCGGGCACGCGGAAAGCACTCGGCGATCGCGTCCGCGGTCGCGCGGGCGGCGTTCTCCATCAGGACGATCGCCGGCACGCTGAGGCTCTCGATCGCCGCGGCCTCGACGTCGCGCATCTCCTCGGAGGTAACGACCCTCACAGGAGAACCTCGGCGGTGCGCGGACAGAGCGAACGCAACTCGGCCCGGCGCTCGAGCCGTTGGCGGAAGCGGGCGAGGTCGGCCACCGTGTCGAGATCGTGCGCCTCGGGCAGAAGTCCGGTGTCCAGGCCGAGTTCGCGCAGACGCGAGATCGTCGTCGCGAACACCGACGGAGAACCCCAGGCAACGCCCTCGAACAGGCGCGGGTGAAGCGCCTCGCGCCGTAGCGCGATCAGGTAGTAGCCGCCGTCCGCCGCCGGCCCGAGGACGGCGTCACGGCCGGCGTCGAGCGCCTCGAAAGCCTCCTCCACGCCTACGGAGTCGAGGTCGGGGTGGTCGCTACCCACGGCCGCCACCCGGTCGGCACCATCGGCCGCCCAGCGAAGCCCGTTGTAGAGACGCTCCCCCAGGTCCCGCCCCTCCTGGAGACGCCACGGCACGGCGGCGGGCGCCAGGTCCGACGGGGGCTCGGCATCCGCTGTCAACGCCCACATCAGGACGAGTTCCCAGGGACCGGCGCTCAGGCGGTGTCCCAGATCCGCGACGAGCGCGCGGTGCAGCGAAGCGGCGCCGGCAGCCGTGAGCCCCCCGGGCGCCACCAGCCGGGTCTTCACCCGGCCCGGGATCGGAGCCCTGGCGAAGAGGAGCAGGCGTCGCGTACTCACCGCTTCCGGAATCGCCGCAGCGACCACGCGATGGCGATGCCGAGCGCGCCGGCCGCGATCGGCAGAACCCAGGCCGCCCCGGCCCTTCCGGGAAACTCTGCCAGACGGGGGCCGCCCGCACGTACGAGGGCGCCTCTCACGTCCGCCACCGCCTCGCGGACCTCGTCGCGGCGCCGTGCCAGCGCCGCTGCCCGCGCCCGCGCCTCCGACTCCCGCCTCACGACGTTCCCCCAGGTGCCGTTCCCCCAGGTGCATCATCCCCGTCTTCGTCCGACTCCAGCACGTCGCGCCAGAAATCAAGATGGTTGCCGACGCGCCGCCTGACCGTGCCCACCGGTGACTCGAGCCGGCGCGCCCGCGCCCGAACGACCCGAATCAGGATGAGCGCCAGCACCAGCAGGCCGCCGGCCACCGCAAGCGCCGCCGCCCACACGGGCAGCACGTTGGCCAGGCCAGCACCCGCCGCGAAGACCAGAGCGCCGAGCGCCCAGAACACGGCGCCGAAGACAAGGGCGGCGAGCAGGACCAGGCGGAGCAGACGAGCCCAGTTCCGCGCCAGGTCGAAGCGCAGTTGCTCGACTTCGGCCTCGAGCAGCGCCGCCGCCGACCGCGCCAGCGAACCTCCCAGTCCGCTCAGGGTCGCGAGAGCCTCGACGATCTTCGTGGTCATTGGGGCTGAGGCCTCAAGCCGGCGTCATCGCCGGACGGAGTTCAGGCGCCGTTCAGGCGCCGACACGCAGGGTCCGCGTGACGAAGGAAGTTGCTCCAGCAACCTCGTCCCGCACAGCCACCGTCAGGCGCTGGTCGCCCTCCTTCATGATCAACGGCAGCGTGTACGTGTAGTAGCTCTCCATGGCGCGTTCCAGGTCCCCGGCCGGGATCGTGAGCTCGAACGGCTCGACCTGAGGCGGGGAGATGTCGCCGTTCGATGCCAGCGCCTGCACCCAGATCCGGGCGCGCAGGAGGTGCTCGCCCTCGGTTCCCACCGGCACCAGGGTCATCTCGCCGATCGGAACCTGGACGTCGACGTGAACCGTGTAGAGCCCCCGCTCTTCGCGGCGAATCTCGTCCGCCTTGACCAGCGAGATCTCCAGGTCGTTCTTCTCGTAGCCGAGCTTGAGCGCCGCCAGGGTGCCTTCGGTCATTTCCGTATCGACCGACTTGTCGCGGTAGGTCAGACGGTGCCGGACGAAGCGGTCACGCTTCAGGCCGAGCCGCTCCTGGGCCTCCTTCGTCAGTTCGACCTTGATCTTGTAGGTCCGGCCCGTCCCCGCGTGCCCCGGCTGGAAACCGAGCGAGTAGTAGCTCGCGAAGTCGAGGGCGATCCGGTTCAGGCCGTCGCGGAAGTTGTTCGTGTTGACGATGTACTGGCCGCCGGTCTCTTCGGCCATGTACATGATCGAGGACTGGACGTTCTCGCGGGCGACCGAGTCGATGTTCGACGAGAAGGCCATGCCCTGCATCGAGGCGTCGCGGGAGTTGATGCCCATCGGACCCGAAGCGTCGACGGTGTAGAACGAGATCTCGTTCGCGTTCGCCGCGTTGACGAGGTCGGTGAAGCGCCGGCTCGAGTCGTACTGCAGCGAGTCGAGGAAGAAGTTCTGGTTGTACTCGATCGAGTCGACGGAGCGGCCGCGCTGGTCCAGCGCATCCCACATGTCCGCGCCGGCCCGCATCGGCAGCCCGTCGGAGACGTAGAGGAAGGCCTTGCGCCCGGGCATGCCCGCCAGCGAGACGACGCTGTCCTTGAGTCCGTCGAGCGTGAACTGCATGTCGTTGTAGATCTGCTGCGAGTAGATCCGCACGCGCCCCTGCACGAAGTGGTAGTCCCGATCTTCCTCTCCGATGTCGCGGATGAGATCGGCCCGATCCGAGTCCCACATCGTCCGGCCGCCGGTGTGCTTCTCCAGGTCGTAGAGCGCGTTGGCGATCAACTGGGGGTCGCTCGTGAACTCACGTTCCACCTTCACCGAACGGTTGAAGGTCAGGAGCATCACGCGGTCGTCGCGGGTCACGTGCTGGCGCAGAAACTCCCGGACGTAGCGGAAGAAGCGATTCCGGTTCTGGGGGCGAATGTTGTGGTGGTCGACGTAAATCACCAGGTTCAGGCGCTCGTCCTCGGGCACGATGTAGTTCCGGCGTGCGAGCCCGGGCCTGTCGATGATGTGCGGCTCCGGCTCGCCCGGCACCAGACCGGCCGCCGCGCCGACCTTGACCCGCTCGTGGACCTCGTAGAAGTTCGTGACCGGTACCGGACGCTTCTCCTCCAGCAGGACGAAGTCGTCCTTCGTCAGACCGGTCACGGGGTTGCCGTCCCGATCGCGGACGAAGACCTGGACGTTGATCACCTTGACGTGGACCGTGTCCTCGAAGGTGGCGCCGGGCGGCCTGGAAGGCGCCTCCTGGGCGGCCAGGGAGAGCGGAGCGAGCAGCATGCACCCCGCGAGCAGTGCGAAGGACAACGCAGGCGATCGGAATGAGGGCGTCCAGATCATGGATGGTCGATTATAGGGGACCGACCCGGCAAACACCGGCGCGGGCCGCCGCATTCCGAGCGCTCCGCCTTCACCTTCGGCCGCGGCGGCCGGCCATCGGATCGAGCGTGCCCTGTCCGCCGCTCCGCCCCAGGGGGTAGGAACCCCGCAGCGCGCGCTCGACGAAGGCGACCGCCCGCCGCACGGCTTCCTGGAGCGGCAGATGCCAGCCCAGCCCTGCCGCGACCGCGGCCGAGAGCGTGCAGCCCGTGCCACGCCGCCAGCGCGTCCGGATCCTCGGGTGGACGAAGGCCTCGAAACGGTTGCCGTCGAACAGCAGATCCGTCACTTCGCCGCCGCCTCCGGCCGTGCCGCCGTTCGATCGGGAGGCGGCCGCCGGATAGCCGTGGCCACCCGTGACCAGCACGCTCGGACCCATTCGCTCGATCCGGCGCGCCGCGTTGCGCGCCTCCTCCAGACCGGTGATCGTCTCCCCGGAAAGAGCCTCCGCCTCGAACAGATTCGGCGTCACGAGCAGAAGCTGTGGAAGCAGCCGCTCCACGAGCATCGGTATCGCCTCCGCGTCGAGCAGGGCCGTCCCCGAGGTCGATCTGAGCACCGGGTCCAGCACCGTCGGCGTCGGCGGCAGCCGCTCCAGCCAGCTTGCCACGACTTCCACGGTCGCCGCGTCGGCGAGCATCCCGATCTTGATCGCCTCGATGCCGATCTCCTCGGCCGTCTCCAGTTGCTGGCGCACGAGGTCGGGCCCCAGGGGCTCCACCGCACGCACCTCGGCCGCCGACTGGGCGGTGACAGCGGTCAGGGCGCACAGGCCGTGAACCCCGTACGCCGCGAAGGTCCTCAGGTCCGCGGGGGCACCCGAGCAGCCGCCGGAGTCCGAACCGGCAATCGTCAGGACGCGCGGCGGCGGTGCAGCCATAGCGAAGCGACCAGCAGCAGGATGGCGATGGCGATCAACTGAGCCACTGTCAGGACGCCGAAGAAGCGATCGTCCTTGGCGCGCAGGAACTCGACCAGGAAACGCTCCAGCGACAGCAGGCCGACGACCGGAAGCGCCACGCCGCCCGGCGCCGTCCCGCGGGCGAGCAACGACCTGCCGAACCAGAAGATCAGCAAGGCGGTAACGGTCTCGTAGATCTGCGTGGGATGTACCGCGACCAGGGCGTCGGCGGCGACCTCCGGCGGCAGGTCGACTCCGAACTCCCGCTCCATCGCACTCGCCACCGTGGGGATGGGACCTTCCGGAAAGGTCATTCCCCAGGGCAGGTCGGTGGGCACGCCGTAGTCGTCGCCGACCAGCAGGCAACCGATGCGGCCGACGCCGTAACCAAGGGCCAGGGCGGGCGCGGTGGCATCGGCGGATTGCCAGAGCGGCATCCGCCGGCGCCGCATGACCAGCAGCACCGCCGCGGCGCCGACCAGGAAGCCGCCGTACCAGACCAGCCCGGCACGGCTGTAGAGCAGGTGCCAATCGCCATACAGCAGTGCGTAGTACGCCTTGCCGCCGACGATGCCGCCCACGGCGCCGGCCAGCAGCAGCGCAGCCGCGTCGTCCGCGGCACGGGAAGCGCTCGAGCCCACCTGCCGGAGGCCCCAGCGCAACTGGAGGCTGGCCGCGAACAGCGCCGCCACGAGCATCACGCCGAACGGCGAAACGGAGAGCGGGCCGATATGAAACAGCTCCGAGATCACAGGCCGATCCTAGCGGCGCTAGCATGAAGACGATGCTGAGCGAACTGGCCCGGAGCCGCTTCGCCGCGTTCCGCGAGTACATCGAGAGCACGGATCCGCGGGCGCGCTGGCTCGTCCTCACCCACAACAACCCGGACCCCGATGCGCTGGCCGCCGCGGCCGCCCTGGCGAAGGTCCTGCGATCCGGGTTCCGGCGTCGCGCCACCCCGGCCTACGGCGGCATCATCGGCCGGGCCGAGAACCAGGAGATGGTGCGCTCCCTCGAACTCGACTTCAGCCAGGCGCGGCGGTTGAAACTCGCCCACTACCGCTACGTGGCGCTGGTCGACTGTCAACCGGCGACCGGCAACAGCCCGCTGCCGGCCGAGCGGATGCCCGAGGTCGTCGTCGATCACCACCCGCCCCGTCCCGGCACGACCGCAACGCCCTTCCACGACATCAGGACCGACTACGCCGCCGCCGCCACGATCGCCGCCGAGTACCTGCTCGCCTCCGGAGTACCGGTCACCCGCAGGGAAGCAACAGCGATCGTCTACGCGATCCGTAGCGAGACCCTCGACTTCTGCCGCGGCTCCAGCGCCGCGGACCGCGCGATCCACGACCACTTCAACGCCCAGGCCCTGCCGCGGCTTCTGGGCCGGATCCAGAACCCCAGGCTGCCGCTCGACTACTTCGAGACCCTGCGCGAGGCGCTGGACAACCTCTACGGCGTTGACACCCTGATCCTGAGCCGGCTCGGCCCGGTGGCCCAACCCGACATCGTTCCCGAAATCGCCGACCTGCTGCTGCGCCTGGAAGGGTGTACCTGGTCGATGTGCAGCGGTCTCCACGAGGACCGCCTGTACTGCTCGATCCGGACCACGAACGCTCGCGCCGATGCTTCCCGCATCATGCGCCGTCTGGTCGGACGCAAGGGCCGCGGCGGCGGCCACGGCATGATCGCCGGCGGCTGGATTCCCAGGGCCAGGGGAGACGACAACGCGGTGCGCCGGCAGCAGGACCGGCTGGCAGCCAGGCTGGCCGGACTCCTGCGCAAGGACCCGAGCCGGATCGCGCCCATTACCCGCGCCTGAGCGCGGCCCCCCTCACTCCCGCTCGCCTCACTCCCACTCGATCGTGCCGGGCGGCTTGCTGGTCAGGTCGTAGACGACCCGGTTGACGCCCGCCACCTCGTTCACGATCCGGCCCGCGACGCGGCCCAGGAATTCGTGGGGCAACTGGCTCCAGTCCGCCGTCATGAAGTCCTCCGTCTCGACCGACCGCAGCGCGACCACGTTCTCGTAGCTGCGGCCGTCCCCCATCACGCCGACGCTCTGCACCGGCAGCAGCACGGCCAGCGCCTGGCTCACCCGGTCGTAGAGCCCGGCCTCTCGCAACTCGTCGATGAAGATCGCGTCCGCTTCCTGAAGCACGGCCACGCGGTCCGCGGTGACGTCCCCCAGAATGCGGACCCCCAGCCCGGGACCCGGAAAGGGGTGCCGCCCCACGAACTCCGAGCCGAGACCGAGTTCCCGGCCGAGCTTCCGCACCTCGTCCTTGAACAGGAAACGAAGCGGCTCGATCAGATCGAAACCAAGCTGTTCGGGCAGGCCGCCCACGTTGTGGTGGCTCTTGATCATCGCCGACGGGCCGAAGGCCGAAACCGACTCGATCACGTCCGGGTAGAGCGTGCCCTGGACCAGGTAGCGGATCCTGCCGCCGTCTCCCGTCCTCTCCAGCCTCTTCGCCTCGCGCTGGAACACCTCGATGAACACGCGGCCGATCGTTCGCCGCTTCTTTTCGGGGTCGGTGACGCCGGCGAGTTCTCCCAGGAACTCGGTCGCGGCATCGACCACGACCAGATGAAGGTCGAGCCCGGCATTGAGAGTCCTCTCCACGGTCGTCCGCTCGTTCTTGCGCAGCAAGCCGTTGTCCACGAACACCGCGGTCAGGCGGTCGCCGACCGCCCGCCGCACCAGGCTCGCCGCCACCGCCGAGTCGACACCGCCCGACAGGGCGCACAGAACCCGGTCCGTCGGCCCGACCTGTTCCGCGATCGCCGCCGTGGCTTCCTCGGCGTAGGACGCCATCCGCCATGCGCCGGACGCGGAACAGGCGCCGTAGAGGAAGTTCCGGAGCATCTCGCGCCCGCTGTCCGTATGTGTGACCTCGGGGTGGAACTGGATCCCGAACAGGGCCCGTTCCCCGTCCTGGACGGCCACCACCGGCACCGTCGGCGCCGAGGCGGTCGCCTCGAAGCCCGGCGGCACTTCGTCGACGCGGTCGCCGTGCGACATCCAGACTCTCTGCTCCGCCTCGAGCCCAGCGAACAGGCCGCCGTCCCGCGCGGAGAGGGAGATCTCCGTGCGGCCGTACTCGCGCATGCCCGACGCCACGACGCGGCCGCCGAGCACCTGGGACATCCACTGCATGCCGTAGCAGATGCCGAGGACCGGAATGCCCAGCTGCAGCAGTCCCGGATCGGCCTGTGGCGCGTCTTCCTCGTAGACGCTGTCCGGCCCCCCCGAGAGCACGATGCCGACAGGCTTGCGAGCCCGAACCTCGTCCACGGACAGGTCGAACGGGTGGATCTCGCAGTAGACCCTGAGCTCCCGCACCCGTCGTGCGATCAACTGGGTGTACTGGCCGCCGAAGTCGAGGACGAGAACGGTCTCGTGCTCGGTCACAGGGCGGACTCTACCTTGAGTTCACGCGCCATCAGATCGCGGATCGCCGCCGCCGGTTTCTTGCCCCGATAGAGGATCTCGACCATCTGTTCCGTGATCGGCAGTTCGACCTGCCTGTCGTTCGCCAGTTCGAGCAGAGCGAGGGAGTTCCGCACACCTTCGGCGACGCCCGCGCGGCCCGTCTCGATCTCCTCCAGCGTGCGGCCGCGCCCCAGCTCGATGCCCGTGTTCCGGTTGCGCGACAGGCCGCCGGTGCAGGTCAGCACCAGATCGCCCAGGCCCCCGAGCCCCGCAAAGGTCGCCGGCCGGCCGCCGCAGGCGAGCCCCAGGCGCATCATCTCGTGCAGGCCCCGGGTGATCAGCGCCGCGCGGGTGTTCGAGCCATACTCCAGACCGTCCAGCACGCCGGCGGCGATGGCGATCACGTTCTTCGCCGCGGCGGCGATCTCCACGCCCACCACGTCGGTCGAGGTGTAGAGCCGTAGCGCCCCGCGCGAGAGTTCCGCCTGGAGCCGCTCCGCGATGTCCGCCTCCTCCGACGCGACGACGCAGGCGGTCGGCAACTCGGCGGCCAGCTCCGCGGCGAACGACGGGCCGCTGATCGTCGCGAAGTCGATGTCGACGGCCGCCGACGAGGCCTCCTCGGCACAGACGTCGCTCATCCGCCCGAAGTGGCCCTGATGGTCGGATTCGATCCCCTTGGCGCCCGAGACCAGGGTCACCCGCTCGGGAAGCGGGGCGGTCTCGCCCAGGCTGGAGCGTGCGTCCAGAAACGAGCGAACGACCGCGCGAAAGCCGTGGGAAGGCACGACGACCAGCACCGTGCCGCTGGCGGCGGCCTGTCGCAGGTCCCAGGTCACGCGGACCTCGGCCGGTAACTCGACGCCCGGCAGATACCGCTCGTTGACCCGTTCGGAAGCCAGCTTCGCACCGAACTCGGCCGAGCGGGCCCACAGCAGCACCGGCGTACCCGCACGGGCCGCGTGAACGGCAAGCGCGGTGCCCCACGCTCCCGCCCCGAGTACGGCGATGCCGCCGCCCGCTCCGCCGCCGCTCAACCGGAGGCCTCCGCCTCGGGCGGTTTCGCGCCCAGTCGCGATTCCGTGCCCGCCCGCAGCCTCACCAGGTTCGCCCTGTGCTTGACGATGACGAGGGCGGCGATCGCCGCCGTACCCGCGAGCAGGGCCGCCCCCGGATCGACCCCGGATTCAACGCGATAGGCGCCGCCAGACCAGTAGACGCCGACCAGCAACGGCAGCGCCACGGCCGCCGAGACCGAGCCCAGAGAGACGTAACGCTTCCACGCCACCATCACGGCGAACACGGCCAGCGCTCCGAGCGCCGCCCCCGGCACCAGCAGCGCCAGGACGCCGGCGGCGGTCGCCACTCCCTTGCCGCCGCGGAACCCGAGAAAGAGGGGGAACACGTGCCCCGCGACCGCCGCGACCGCGGCCGCCGCCAGCCACCAGGAGCCGACGTCGAGAGCGCGAGCCAGGAGCACCGCCGCGGCGCCCTTGGCGGCGTCCAGCAGCAGCGCGAGCAGAGCCGCCCACTTGCCCGATGCCCGCAGCACGTTCGTCGCCCCGGCGCTCTTGCTGCCGATCGTGCGCACGTCGATGCCCCGGTGGAGGCGCACGATGAGGTAGCTCCAGGGCAGGGACCCGAGGAGGAAGGCGGCAACTACCGCGACCGGACCGGCCGCCGTCACGGCGGACCCATCCGCGACGGCGCCGCCCAGGGCAGGGCGTCGGCCGGCCCTGCACCGGCGAGCAGCATCCGCCGAAGCATCTCGAGCGCGAACTGGGTAGAGAGCTGCCTGACCCGCGCCCGATCCCCGGGGAACCGGGCTTCGAAGTGCGACCGCGACTCCGCCGGTCCGGCCACGGCGATATGGACCGTGCCCACCGGCCGCGACTCGCTGCCGCCGCCAGGACCCGCGACGCCCGTGATGCCGATGCCGTAGTCGCTGCCGCAGCGCTCCCGGGCGCCCGCGGCCATCGCCAGCGCCGTCGGTTTCGACACGGCGCCGTGTTCCACCAGGGTCTCCCGGGGCACTTCCAGCAACCGCATCTTCAGCCGGTTCGAGTAGGTCAGGAGTCCGCCCACGAACCAGGCGCTGCTGCCGGCGGTCGCCGTCAAGCGCTGGCCGAGCAGGCCGCCGGTGCAGGACTCGGCGACGGCGACCGTCTCGCCGCGCGCCGCCAGCAGGCCGCCGACGACAGCCTCGAACTCGATACCGTCCTCGATCGGCCCGACGCAGAACACCGCGTCACCCAGGGCGTCCCGAACCGCCTCCTCCATCTCAGCGAGACGCGCGGGCCTCCCTTCCACGGCGCCGCCGGCACGCAGTCGCAGCCGGATCTCGCCCGGCCGTGCCAGGACGGAGACGTTCCCGTCCCCGAAGCGCTCGTAGACCGGCGCGATCCTCTCTTCGACCACCGACTCGGGCAGGCAGGCCACACGCACCTCGACCTGATCGAAGCCCGCGCCGTCCTCGGCCCGCGCCGCCAGCCACGGATCGAGGCCGTCCTCGACGATGGCGTGAAGCTCCCGCGGCACGCCCGGAAACAGGAAGTAGGTCGTCCCGCGCGGCACGGGGGCCGGGTCCTCGATCCGCTGACCAGGCGCGACGCCGGCGCGGTTCGGCAGCATCTCCGCTCCGTCGACCCGCTCCGCCTGCTTGCGATTGACCCGCGGAATGCGCCTCCCGAGCTTCCGAAACCCGCGTTCGATCTGGTCCCACAGCACCTCGTCAACCGCGACGGACCGTCCCAACAGCCGGGCCAGCCCCTCCCTCGTCAGATCGTCCCGCGTCGGGCCCAGACCGCCCGTCACCAGCAGCAGCTCCGCCCGCTCCCGGAGCGCATCGAGGGTCTCCGCGATCTCGACCACGTCGTCGCCGACGACCGCCTTCGAAACCAGGTCCACGCCCCGCCGCCTCAGCACCTCCGTCAGCGCCAGCGAGTTCGTGTCGAGCCGGTCCGTTCCCAGCAACTCGTCGCCGACCGCGAGAATCGAAGCCTTCACCGGCCGCAGTGTAGCGAGGCTGCGTGGCGTGTACCCGCCCGCTCCGGTCCGCGTGGGGGGGTCCCAGGGGACGCTCGCGCTCTCCGGGTGAAAGGTGAGGGGTGCGCTCGCTGTTGTCGGCTGCGTTCCGTTACGGCGTCGGTTCAGGTGAGGGCGCGGGGAGTCACTTGCCTCCGACCCCCTGGGACCCTCCCCCGCGGACCGGAGCGGGCTGGACGTCGTCGGTGATGGAAGCCCTGCGGACGCGGCACCGCAGCACCCAGAGTACGAGCGAATCGGCGAGCGGCCGCCGGCTCAAGCGGCTGAAGCGATTGCGCCAGTAACTCTGGCCAAGTCATCGGCGAGGTCGCGGAGGTCGCGGCGAAGGCCCGGCCAAGGCTGGCCCAGGTCGATTGAACGGACCTCGAGCGGGTGACCCGGAAAACTGTACACGTGGCGGAACGAAAGACCGTTCGTGGCGTACAGCAACAGGCCGGCAGGCGCACGATCCGCGGCGTTGGCTCGGGAGTAGTTCGTGAGGTAGGCCCAGAGCTGATAGAGGTGATCCGAGCGGAGCTTCCCGCCGCGGCCGAACAAGTGGTCGACGCACTTCGTCTCCACGATTACGCTCCGCCGCCGGTTCAAGGCACTGCGCGCGGGGACGAAGATGTCGGCCTGCATCTTGGGGACGCCAGGCGCTCCATGCGGCACATCTGCGCCCCAGGAGATCTCCTTGTGTCCTGGGTGGACCCCAAGCGCCCGGTACTCACGTTGAAGAAAGCCGCGCACGAAGGCCTCAAACAGGTGCCCCATCTCCGTGTCGCTGGCCGTGAATGTCCGAAACCAGTAGCGACCGGACCGGCCCCCCAAGACCAGCCGGGCGGCAACGAGTCTGCAGACGCTGAGGAGGAAGCCGTAGTCCGAGTTGTTCCGATGGAGCTGCACGCCCTGAAAGAACTCCCTCCGCAGCTCGACCTCTGCGACTTCAGGAAGCAGGCGCGCCAACCGCATGAGGTCGCGGCGCAACTCGTCGTCTAGAGCGTTCACGGGCAGCGACGCCAACCGCAGCATCGTCGACTTGACGAGGCGGTTGGGCAGCACGTTCCGGGTCAGTTCTTCGTAGTGCACCGCCACGCGGGCACGGGAACGAAGCGCCCGGCCCACCGTTCCTGCCATGTCGATCTTCCCCTTCGGCCTCCGCGCGTCCTCGCCCCGCTCGAGGTAGCCACGGTCAAGGCCGCGCCGCCACAGGCGCCGGAAGCTGTCCCGGAGCAGCCGCGCCAAGAGGTTCTGCGGCAGGTCGTCCGGTGCCGAGGCGTGTTCTCGCTCCGCCGCCGACTCCAAGTGCTCGTACCGCTTCCACGCGTAGCAGAGCACGACGTAGAGAGTGTGGGCCGGAATCTTCATGGCGGCCGCGGATCAGTCGCCCGCCCGCAGGCTCGCCATCGCCTCTGAAGCTGCCGCCTGTCTGTCGAACCAGTACTCATCGAGCAGTGGCTCGATATCGAAGCTGATGATCTCCTCGAACCAGCGATCGTAGTCGGGCGACTCTCCAGTGGGCGGATCGCAGAAGTAGCTGTGGCCGATGCGGAAACCGGATCCCAAGTCCGAGTCCTCGGCGATTGTCTCGTTCAGAGCGCTGAGCCGCTCGCGAATGCGTTGGCGAACTGACGGCGGTACACTTTGCTGCTCTAGGTGACGCCGGAACTGGGATTGCCCGAACGCCGGCTCCACCGTGAAGAAGGCGAAACGCCGACGCAGCGCGTAGTCGACCAGCGCCAACGAGCGGTCCGCCGTGTTCATCGTGCCGATCAGGTGGAGGTTGTCCGGTACGTGGAACCGTTCGCCACCGTCTGCCGGGTACGCGAGCCGAACCGCCCACTCCGGCGACCGCTTGTCCGCTTCTATCAGCATCAGCAACTCGCCGAAGATGCGGCTCAGGTTGCCCCGGTTGATCTCGTCGACTAGCAACACGTAGGGTCGTTCGCAGTCCTTCCGTGCCCGTTCGCAGAAGTCGAGAAACGGCCCGTCGCGGAGCACGAAGCCACCATCTTCCGTGGGACGATAGCCGCGGACGAAGTCCTCGTAGCCGTAGGACTGGTGAAACTGGACAGCCTCGATGCGCTCCATCGACCGCTCCTCCGCCAGCGCCCATGCCAGCCGCTGCGCAATGAAGGTCTTGCCGGTGCCGGGCGGGCCTTGGAGGACGAGGGACTTCTTGCGCTTCAGTTGAGTCAGAAGCCGCTCCAAGTTCGACAGATCGAGGAAGACATCACTGGCCGCCTCTGCCAGTGTGTACGGTGCTGGACTCGTTCCCGGCGTCGTCGCGAAATCTCTCAACGCCGCTAAGAGGTTCTCAAATCGGTCCCGACGGAACTTCACCTCGGTGAGCGTCTTAGGAGGGAATTGCTGATCGGCCGGAAGGCCGTCAGCGAGTGTCTTTGAACGCCACTCCACGCTCCGAACGTGGCGGTACGTGTCCTTATCGCCCTCGAAGCGATAGTCCGACGCGACGATCCCATGTCCAACAACACGAGTTCGCCCCTTCTTGACGATAATGACGTCACCCGGTCTCATCTCGTAGCAGAAATTCCAACAGGCCAAGGAGTCGTTTGACCCGAGTCCGAATTCCTCCAACTCCGGTCGACTCTTGTACAAACGCAAATCGCCTTCAACACGGTGATAGTCAATCGCGGCAAGTCCCTGGGCGTAACACTCCTCCCAGTGAGTTGCCCCCGGGCCCAAGGCCAAGTACCAGTACCGCACTTCGTCTGTCTCTTCTTCTTTCACTTTGAACTTCTCCACCACCGGTGTTAACTCGTTTCCGATCACGAATGCAGCCGCGGCCTGCCGAGATTCTCCTAGATCCTCAGACGTAGAGGCCTGCCCGGCTGCGCCAGACTCCCCCGCCCAAGCGCAACATCGTAGCGGAGGGCGACTAAGTCGCCGATCTCGGGGGTGGTCGGGACGGCGAGCGTCGGCGAACGCGTTGCCGATAGGGCGACGGTCCACGGCTGAGAGCCAACCGGCGTCTGAGGGTCGCCACCGCTTCGACCGACGTCACCGGTCGGGCGTGTGCGAAGGGGCGGACTTCCGTGGGCATCAACACGGTGATGGCGAGCGAGCGGGGACTGATCGACCTGCTTTGACTGACGACGGCTTAGCCGGCCGCCGCGTCGATGTCCTGCGGCGCTGCTGCCCGCCTGAAGAGGCGGACTAGCCTACGCCAAGCACACCGTCACCACCTTGAGCGGCCGTGGGTCCCCGCAGCCACCGAGTCAGTCAAGCGTTTCACGACCCAGGCAGCTAGCTCAAGTGTGCTGCGATACGGAGGACAGCCTCCACGATTTCAGATGCGGCCTTCTCATCCTGCCCTTCTTGGGCAAGCTCCTTCCGCAGCCGCTCGTGGACGATGTGGGGGTCGTGCGCCTCGGCGTGAAGCCGGAAGAACATGACCCAGTCCCTGGCTGGAATACCGGCGACCTGACGCTTCCCGATTCGGTCCACGTAGGCGTCCATCAGAGCAGGAATCCGAGCTATGCGGCCGAAGTTATTGCCGCCGTCCCTGACCGGTCGATCGGAGATTCTGTCCTTGGGCGACGGATAGGGCTCAACCGGCAACTCGGGCGCAGCGACTCTCTTCTGCTCCGGCGGGTCGTTGCTCTGCCTGACGTTCTCCCACCACCAGTTGCGGTACTCCGCGACATACCGGGCCTGTTCGATGTAGGGGTCGAGGACGACCGGTTCACCGGCGAGAACGTTCTTAAGGTGCCAGGGAACGACGACGAGCAGATCCTGGTCCGCGCAGGCGGACGGAGTGACACGGTACCGGAAGCTAGGCTCGCCCTCCTTGGAGAACAGGTACCAGCCCTTCAGCTCGATTCCGAGCGCCACATCTACCTCCCCCTCCTCGTTGCGCGCAACGAGCCGGACGTCGGGAAAGGTCTGAGCGGAACGCTCGAACCGGAACCTCTCCCAAGTCCCTGCGGGATCCCAGACGTCCCGCATCCGGTTGAGGCTCTCAACGGACTGAACTTCGATTGTGCCGCCCAACGCCGAGTTCAGACTGAACAGATCACCTGCTTCCATTCCCTCAAGCAGAGTCGCCGTACGGAAGTACACCGGTAGCGCCCGTACTGCGGCCTTGACGTCACTGACGAGCACCTCTCTTGCACCCCCAACCGGTAGGGGCCGCCGCTGCGGAGAATTCACCAAGACCGAAGTACGCTCGCTCAGCTGCGGACCGACATGTGTTTCCCGACCGCCTCCAGGCGCTGACGGGCGAGTTCCGCAAAGCATGAGTCCGGCTCGGCACAAAAGGCGCGCCTACCAAGCTCTACGGCGGCAACGGCCGCGGAACAGAGGCCGCCAAACGGCTCCCAGACCACGTCGCCTGATCTCGTCGCAAAGCGAACGATCCGGCGCATGAACTCAAGCGGTTTCTGATTCAGATGAGCCGTAGCGTTCTTGCCCGGGTTATGGACCCTGGGTGCCACCCGCCGACCCGTCCCTCGATAGCGCTCCGTACCGTTCAACGGAGGGTGGGACCACACGTTAGTAAGTCCGTGTTCGTGGCTCCACGGATGCCGCAGGCGCGCCCACTCCTCTTCCGTCACTGGCCGCCGACCATCGATCGAGTAGTAGGGACGCCCCGCAGGATCGCCATGTTCGTTCGCGAAGTTCACTAGGCGAGCCATCATCTCTGGTGGCGGGAAGTACCAGAGCCAGTCCTGAGTAAGGTACTTCCGCGTCGCCGCGTTCTTCACACCGCATGCTTCGTTGGCCCGATAGAGCGGCAGCCCCGCCCTTAGCCACTCGGCGCGCAGCCACCGTGACGCCGAAAGAGAGCCGTCCTCGCTCGAGAACTCGAGGCGCCGCCGGTAGAAGACGCAGACTTCGGTCACGGTCGGCAGTCGCCGGATCGTCGCGCCGTTCACGTTGCCCGCGATGTGTCCCAACCCCTTGTCCCAGATGATCGTCTGCACATACTCCCAGCCATTGGCCTCCAGCAGTGGATGGACCGTGGCCCAACCGATCTCCGTGTTCCAGAACCACAGGGTCGTCGCCGCGTGAGCGTGTTGCGACCAGACCGGAACATGAGGTGCGTACCACTCGTCCAGACCATCCGGAGTCCGCGGATCTCCCGGAAAACCGCCGACTCCATAGGCCCCGTCCGAGACGATGAGATCGGGCCGCGTCCAGCGCGAATAGACCTCTTCAGCCTCGCCAGCGTGCAACTCAGCCTGCCCACGGCGGGAACCGGCGCGAACGCGCCGAACGCGCCCAAGGCGGTCGGCGGCGCCAGATTCTCGGTCCTTGGTCCGCGCTGGAATCACCCGCCTGGTCCTCATGCGCCGAACGTGGCGTCGACCCGCGTCCTGGCGCCTCTCGATTGTGCCATACGGCCCGGTGCGCGAGGCGTCAAACCGGAGATTCAGATGCGAGGGGCTTCAGGGCATCGTACGCCGCGTTGCGAAACGCCCCTTCGAAGGTCGACCTCGAGCGGAGAACAGGTTAGCGCTGCTCCCGTCGGCCGCAGGAACGATGCCATGCCGCGAGTCAGCGCCAAACAGCAGATCACGCTCCCCATCGCGCTATGCAGGGAGGTCGGTATCGAGCCCGGCGACGAGTACTCCTGCTTCGTTGCCGGCGGCCGCATCACGATCGTGCGGAAGGAAGCCGGCGCCGCCACGGGCTTTCTGCGGAACGTCACCGGCGATCCGGGGATGAGCGACCACGAGTCGCTGCGGAGCGCCCTCGACGGGTCGAGGCCTTGACCGCGGTCGCCGACTACTTCGGCAAACCGCGGTCGTCGTAGAGCAGGTCGCCATGCTCGGCGGCGGCCGGTCCCGGCTGGAGCGACTCGGCACAACGGCGGCCGATGGCGAGCAGCTCCTCGACGCGGGCCTCCAGGTCGCGCTGGCACTCCTCGCGTGTGAGACGAACGGTCTCCTCGTTCTTGATGCTCTGGGTCATCGCCATCTCCCCGACCGAACGCAGGGCTCACTTACTCTACGACCAAGGGCGGGGCCGGACACTTCCCGCCACTTTCGGCCGGAGTGGTCCAGCGTCTCGCTACTCCGCCACGGCCGGTGGCGTCTCGATCTGCTCGCCGATGACGAGCGCTGCCGCGACCTCGCGCTGTAGCGCTTCAGGATCGCGGCGAACGTAGAGACGGGCGAGCTCCTGGCCACGTTCGACCTTCTGGCCGAGCCGGACGTCGTAGCGAAGGGCGACGGCGTGGTCGATCCTGTTCGGGTCCCGGTCGGGACGGCAGGCGTCGGCGAAGGCGTTGCCTATGCGGCGGCAGTCGACTGCGGCGAGGTAACCGGACTCCGGGGCGGTCACGACGGCTTCGACCGGCGCCAGGTCCAGTGCTTCGGTCCAGCCGGACTCGGCGCCCTGGGCGTCGGCCCAGTCGACGAGCTTCTGCCTGGCGGCGCCGGAGCCGAGCGCAGAGTCGATATCTTCGGGCGAAACCTCCCGTCCCACCAGGCGGGCGGCCTTGCGGCAAATCGCGGCCACCACTTCGAGCAGCCGCGGGTCGCCGTCGCCGGCGAGACAGTCCAGCGCTTCCCGCACTTCGGCCGCGTGGCCGACCCAGCGGCCAAGAGGCTGGTTCATGTCGCTCAGGACGTAGTCCGCCGGCGTGCCGCAGGCGGCGCTGATCGAGACCAGGCTCGAAGCCAGCGAGCGGGTGTCGCGAGCGTCGGGGAAGAAGGCCCCGTTGCCGATCTTCACGTCGAAGACGATCCCGGACGCCCCGAGCGCAAGTTTCTTGGACAGAATGCTGCCGACGACGAGCGGAATCGAACTCACGGTCGACGTGCGATCCCTCAGGCCGTAAAGACGTTTGTCGGCGGGTGCGATGCCGGCGGTGGCGATGCCGATCGCCATACCGAAGCGGTCCAGCAGGTCCAGCGTGCCCGCCCGGTCGAGATCCAGGCGGACACCGGGGATGCTCTCCAGCTTGTCCGCGGTGCCGCCGCTGTGGCCCAGAGAGCGGCCCGTCAGCTTGGCCGCCGGCACGCCGCAGGCGGTAAGCAACGGCAGCGCGATCAGACTGACCGTGTCGCCGACGCCGCCGGTGGAGTGCTTGTCGACCAGCGGACCGAAGTCCTCCGCCAGTGCCCACCGGTCGCCGGACTCGAGCATCGCCAGGGTCAGTTCCCGGGTCTCGTCGCTGTCGAGGCCCCGCATCGCGGCGGCCATCAGGAAGGCGGCAAGCTGGACGTCGGACCAGCCACCGGAGGCCGCACCGTCGACCACCGACCGCACTTCCCCCGCGGTCAGCGTCCGCCCCTCCCGCATCCGGTTCAGGATGTCGAAGGGCGTCGCCATCGCGCTGTCGGGAACGGCTGCTAGCCGCCGAACGTGAACGGCGAGGCGCCCGCCGCTTCGGGGCCGAGCTGCTGGCGGGCGCGGATCGCGTAGCCGCTGTCAGGGAACTCGTTGACGACGCGCTCGAAGGTCTCGCGGGCGCCCTCTTCGTCACCGAGCTGCGCGAGCGTGGCGGCCAGTTCGAACAGCAGGGCGTCCTTCGGCAGCGGCGAGGACTCGGTCGCCACCGCACCGCGCAGCGTGGCGGCCAGTTCCTCGCCCCGTCCCTCGGCGCGATCCAGGCTGTAGAGGTTCAACTGCACGCCGATGGCCATCGCATGGTCGCGGCCGGCGGCTTCGAGGTAGTTCGTCCACAGCTCCCGCGCCTTCGCCGTGTCTCCTTCGGCCGCCGCGATCTGTCCCAGGTAGACCGAAGCCAGCCTGCCGGACGAGGTCGAGCCGAAGCTCTCCTGCACGGCCTCGAGTTCCATCCTCGCGGCCGAGCGCCGCTCCGCCTCCGAGGCGAAGCTCAGGCCATCGCCATCGGTTTCGCTCCCGGCTGTCGGCTCCTCCGCTTCCTCCGCGGCTCCCTCGTCCGGAGCGCTGTCGGGAGGCGTGCCGAACAGGTCGTCGATCGCGTCCGTCGCCGGCTCGTCGATCGGCGCCCGGTAGACCTTGAGGGCCTCGCTGAGCTGATGGCTGGCCTCCTTCTCCCGGCCATCCTGGTAGTTCAGGAACAGCACGACTCCGACGACGACCGCGATCACGGCGGCAACACCCATCAGAATCTGTCGAACGTGCTCCGCGAACCACGTGGAAGCCGAGAAGACGGCTTCCCGCACCTCGTCGCGCCGTATCTCGTCTCGTGTCAAACGGCTCATTCCGCATCCCCTCCGAAGCGCGGAACACTAGCAGCCCAACCGGCTGACCCGCGACACGCGCGGCCCTGTGGCAGACTTGGCTACCGGCCCCGGCACCGAAGGGCCGATCCTCTACCGACCCGGCACCCAAACAGCCCTGGAGCACCCAAGATGCCCACCCTCGGAATCGGCGAACTCCTGATCGTCCTTGCGATCGTCGTCCTGATCTTCGGCGCAAGCCGCATTCCGAAGCTGGCGGGCGGCCTGGGCAGCGGCATCCGCAACTTCAAGCAGGGGCTGAAGGGACCGGACGAAGACGAGGCCGAAGACAAGCCCAAGCGTGAGATCGACGAGTAGCGAGGCCTGGTGCGCCTGGCTTTGGTGCGCCTGGAGGGACTCGAACCCCCGACCTGTGGATTAGGAATCCACCGCTCTATCCGGCTGAGCTACAGGCGCTCGGGTACGTGGCCGCGACGCTGACCGTCCGCGCGGCAACCGTCGAAGGATCTCAGTATCGGACCAGGGATTCAACCACGTCGTAGCCATCGAGCCGGCGGCGGCCGTGCAGGTAGGTCAGCTCGACGACGAATCCGATCGCGTCGACGGTTCCGCCGACGGACTCGATCAGGTCCGCCGCGGCCTTCGCCGTGCCGCCCGTCGCCAGCAGGTCGTCGACCAGGACGACGCGCTCGCCGGCTGCAACGCCGTCGAGATGCATCTCCAGGGTGTCCCGGCCGTACTCGAGCTCGTAGCTGCGCGAGGCCGTCTCGGCCGGCAGTTTCCCCGGCTTGCGCACCGGCACGAAACCGACGTTCAGCCGGTTTGCCACCAGCGGGCCGAAGATGAAACCCCGCGCCTCGATTCCCACCACCTGCTCGATGCGCCGGCCCGCGAAGCGCTCCGCGAGCCGGTCGGCGGTCTCGCGCAGCGCCACCGGATCCTTGAGCAGCGTCGTGATGTCCTTGTACAGGATCCCCGGCTTGGGAAAGTCGGGAACCTCCCGGATCCGCTCCTTCAGCCACAGTGCCGAGTCGTTCGCGCTCAAGATCCCTCCTCGCCTACTGGGCCGCCTCGACCTTCGTCTTCCAGCCGTGGCGGCCGATCAGCGGCACGAAGCGCACCGCCTCCCCGAGCTCGCGAGCGACCGTTCCGTTGCCGTGCTTCTGGTAGGCGACCAGCCGCTGTTCGCGCCGGTCGCCCTCAGGGATGAGAAGACGCCCGCCCGGAGCCAGTTGTTCGAGAAGCGAATCCGGCACCCGCGGCGCGGCGGCGGCGACCAGGATCCGGTCGAACGGAGCTTCGGCGCTCCAGCCAACCGTGCCGTCGAAGACCTGGACCTTGACGTTCGGCAGCTCGAGGGCCTGGATCCGGCCGATCGCTTCCCGTGCCAGGCGGCCCACGCGCTCGATGCTGTAGACCCGGTGCGCCAGGAGGGCCAGAATCGCCGTCTGATAGCCGGAGCCGGTGCCGATCTCCAGCACGGAGTCGTCCTCCCGCACGCCGAGATCCTCCGTCATGCGCGCCACCACGTAGGGCTGGGAGATCGTCTGCTCGCAGCCGATCGGCAGCGCGTGGTCGCCGTACGCGTCATTGACCAGATGCTCGGGCACGAAGAGGTGGCGCGGCACCCGCTCGAACGCAGCGATCACACGCTCGTCCCGCAGGCCGCCCCGTTCGACGAGGTCCGCCACCATGCGGCGGCGGGCATAGGCGTAGCCCCCCGGACCGGCCGCCTGCGTCTTCAACCCAGTGCTCCCGCGAGACCGGGCAGGACCCCGTCGCCGGCATCCAGCGACTCTCCGTCCGTCAGGTCGGCGGTGAGCGGCGTGATCGAGATGAAGCCGTCCCTGATCGCCGCCGCGTCCGTGTCGTCGAGGCGCTCCGGGTCCGGCTTGCCGACGATCCAGTACATCGTCCCGCCCCGCGGATCCGCCTGCTCGACGACCGTGTTGCGGTAGGGCCGCCGACCGAGCCGCGCGACCCTGACCCCGCGGGGCGGATCGAACGGGAAGTTCACGTTGAGCAGCATGCGCTCGGGAATCCCCTGCTCGGCGAGGGAGACGATCGCGCGGGCCGCCAGCGCCGCGGCCCGTTCCATGTCGGCGCGCCGGGCCTTCCGGTACTCCTGGGAAAAGGCGATCGCCGGCACGCCGGCCAGCCGTCCCTCGAGCGCCGCGCCCACCGTGCCGCTGTGGGTCACGTCGTCGCCCAGGTTGACCCCCATGTTGACCCCCGAAACGAGCAGGTCGGGAGGCCGGTCGAGCAGCGAGTGAACCGCCAGGTTGACGCAGTCGGAGGGCGTGCCGTCGACCGCGAACCAGCCCTCCCGCACCCGCCTGGCGCGCAACGGCCGGAACAGGGTCAGCGCCTGGCTGCAGCCGCTCTGCTCGTGCTGCGGGGCCACCACGTCGTAAACGATCGGCCCCCTGGAGGTCGACGCTCCGTCGAGGGCCGCGGCAAGACAGCGCAGACCAGGCGCATCGACGCCGTCGTCGTTCGTCAGGAGCAGTCTGGTGGCGCTCATCGGTCGTCATCACCCAGCAACCGGCCGACAATCGGTGCGAGGTCGCGCCGTACGGACGCGGGCACAATCGCCGGATCGGTGATCAGGGCGTGTTCCAGCGCGTTGACGCAGGGACACGCTCCGGGCCGGCGCGCAGCCGGCAACGATTCGACGATCCTTGCCACCGCGGCCTGGGCGGTGCGCGCGTTCTGCCGCAGGACCGCGAGCACGGCCTCGACCGTCACGTCCTCTTCATCCTCGTGCCAGCAGTCGTAGTCGGTGATCAGGGCCAGGGTCGCGTAGCAGATTTCCGCCTCGCGGGCGAGCTTCGCCTCCTGCAGGTTCGTCATGCCGATCACGTCCGCGCCCCAGCCCCTGTGCATCATCGACTCGGCCCGGGTCGAGAACTGAGGGCCCTCCATGCACACGTAGACGCCGCCGCGATGGACCACCGCGCCGGCCGCGGCCGACTGATCGGCGCAGACCTCCATCAGTTGCGGACAGATCGGATCGGCGAAGCCGACGTGCGCCGCCAGCCCGTTGCCGAAGAAGGTGTCCGGGCGGTGCCGGGTACGGTCGATGAACTGGTCCGGCACCACGATATGGGTCGGCTGGTAGCGCCGCCTCAGTGAACCGACCGCGGAAAGCGAGATCAGCCGCTCCACCCCCAGGGTCTTGAAGGCGTAGATGTTGGCGCGGAAGTTCAGCTCACTGGGCAGGATGCGGTGGCCCCGGCCGTGCCGCGCCAGAAAGGCGACGGGCCGGCCTCGCAGTTCCCCGAGCACGAAGACCTCCGAGGGGCTTCCGAACGGCGTCTCGATCCGCCGCTCTTCGCGAACCTCCAGTTCCTCCATGCCGTACAGGCCGGAGCCGCCGATGATCCCGATCGGACAGGCGTCGACGTTCACGCGCCGGCGCCCCCGGCGATCGTCGAGTTCACGAGCAGCGCCGTCTCCAGCGCCCGCCGACCGGCCCCGCCGTCGACGAACGGCGTTTCGCCGCCGGCGCAGCGGTCGAGAAACGCCTCGAGTTCGAGCCGCAACGGCTCGCCGCCCTCGACCTCGAGATCGGCGGCCAGGATCCGCCCCGCCGGCCCGCCGGCCGACACCGCGTCTCCGCCGGCAGCCGCCTCCTCGCCGCGCACGCGGCGCGCGCCCCGCACCGTCTGCTTCTGGTAGTCGAGCGAGAAGTAGCGATCCTCGAAGAAGACCCGCAACTGGCGCACACGCTCGGCCGAGACGCGGGACGCGGTCAGGTTCGCCACGCAACCGGACTCGAGCTCGATCCGCGCGTCCGCGATGTCGACCCGGTCCGACAGGACGTCGATTCCGACCGCCCGCACTTCCCGCACCGGACTCGGGTCGAGGGCGTGGAGGATCTGCAGGTCGTGGATCATCAGGTCGAGGACGACGTCGACATCCAGGCTGCGAGGGCTGAACGGCGACATCCGTTCCACTTCGACGAAGCGGGGCGCGAGCCCCAGCGCCAGCAGTTGCTGGACGGCGGGATTGTAGAACTCGACATGCCCCACCGCCAGGACGACGCCCCGGGACGCGGCCGTCGCGATCAGGGCGTCCGCCACGTCGAGATCCGCCGCGATCGGCTTCTCCACCAGCACGTGAATGCCCGACTCGATCAGACGCGCCGACACCTCCAGGTGATCGACCGTGGGCACCGCGACGACGGCGACGTCCACGGCGTTCCGAATCTCGTCGATCCCGGCCGCGACCGAAGCGCCATGCTCGAGCGCGACGCCCTCGGCCCGCGCCGGATCCGCGTCGACGACGAGCACCGAGTCCGGCCCCAGCAGGCGGGCCAGGAGGCGCACATGGTGGCGTCCCATCGCGCCGGCGCCGACTACGGCGGCCCGAACCGGGGCTTCCGCGCTCAGGGCGAGCTCCCGTCCTTCACGAGCGGGCGCCGCGGGCGCCGCGCCGCGCCGAGCGGATGAAGCCCCGATCGGAACTCCGGATGAAGGCGACCAGGGCATCGACATCGGCGTGGCCGGCGTGCTCGGCGTCGAGCTCCTCGAGCGCCTGGGTCGTGTTTCTCCGCGAACGGGTAAGCACCCGCACGGCCCTCTCGATCGAGCGGATGTCCTCCGCCGACTTGCCCTTGCGCTCGAGTCCGATCCGGTTGACGCCCATGCAGGCCGGCTTGATTCCCACCGTGATGCAGAACGGCAGCGCGTCCATCGTGATCACGGAGTAGCCGCCGATGTAGGCATGCCGGCCGACGCGGCAGAACTGGTGGACGGCCGAGAAGGCGCCGATCGTCGCGTCGTCCTCGACCTCCACGTGACCGGCCAGGGTGCCGCCGTTCGTGAAAACCGTCCGGCTGCCGACCTGGCTGTCGTGGCCGACGTGGGTCTGCGTCATGAACAGGTTGTCGTCGCCGATGCGGGTGATGCCGCCGCCGAACGCGGTGCCCCGGTTGACCGTCGAGAACTCGCGGAACTGGTTGCGATCGCCGATCACGAGCCGGCTCGATTCGCCCTCGTACTTGAGGTCCTGCGGGTCGAATCCGATCGCGGCATAGGGAAAGATCCGGTTGGCCCGTCCCAGAACCGTCTCGCCGAGGACCGTCGCGTGGGCGCCGATCTCCGTGTCGTCGCCGATCCGGACGCCGGCCCCGACCACCGCATAGGCGCCGACGACCACGCCATCGCCCAGGTCGGCCGAGCGATCGACGATCGCCGTTTCGTGAACTCTCGACGTCATGGCCCGCGCCGCGGTCCGCGGTCCTTCAGGGCGCCACCATGGTGGACGTGCAGACGGCCTCCACCGCCAGCTCCCCTTCGACCGTGGCCCGGCCCCGGAAGCGGGAGTGGACGGTGCGCAGGCGTAGCGACTCCACCTCCATCCGCAGTTGATCGCCGGGTACGACGGGACGGCGGAAGCGGGCCCTCTCGATGCCGGAAAAGAAGAGAACCCGGCGGTCCCGGTCCTCGATCTCGTGCAGCAGCAGCAGACCCGCCGTCTGCGCCATCGCCTCGATCACCAGGACTCCGGGCATGATCGGATTCCCCGGGAAGTGGCCGTCGAAGAACGGCTCGTTGCGGGTCACGTTCTTGATCGCCACCACCCGCTCCCCCGGCACCAGCTCCAGCACGCGGTCGACCAGGAGGATCGGATAGCGGTGCGGCAGTACGCTCGCGATCCAGCGCGAGTCGAACGGTCCGAGCGGCGCACGAACGCCGGTGTCGCCGGTTTCCTCCCGTTCCCTGCTCACGTCTCGTCTCCTCCGTCCGCCGCCGGATCGTCGCGGCCACCGCGTCCTGCCGATTCGAGTTCGCCCACGCGCCGCTCGAGCGCCCTGAGCGCGCTGCGCATCGCCGGCAGGCGCGACTGTAGCGCGTTCCGCCGGCGCCAGGCGGCGATCGGCACGGCGGGTATGCCCGCGACCTGCCGGCCATCCTCAACTTCCTGGAACACCGCCGACTTGGCCGCCACCTGCACTCCGTCGCCGATCCTGAAATGGCCGGCGACGCCCGCCTGACCCGCCAGGAGCACGCGATCGCCGATGCGGCTGCTGCCGGACACGCCGGCCTGGCCGCAGAGGATGCAGCCCTGACCGATCTGCGCGTTGTGGCCGATCTGCACCAGGTTGTCGATCTTCGTTCCGCGACCGATCGTGGTGGTGTCGAAGGTGGCCCGGTCCACCGCGGAGTTGGCGCCGATCTCCACGTCGTCCCCGATCACGACGACACCGACCTGGGGCAACTTGACCTGGGAGGCGGATTCCGCGCCCTCCGCGAACCCGAAGCCGTCCGCGCCCAGGACGACACCGGAGTGAACGACCACCCGCTCGCCGATGCGCGTGCCGTCGTAGATCACGACGTGGGGATGGAGCACAGTGCCGGCGCCCAGACTGCAGCCGCGGCCGACCACCGCGTGGGCGCCGACCACCACGCCCGGACCGAGCGTCGAGCCCCCGCCGACCACGGCGAACGCGTCGACGCTGGCGGTGGGGTCGACCCGCGCGGAAGCGTCGACACAGGCCGTTTCGTGAACGCCGGGTTCCACCTCGGGGACCGGAAAGAGAGCCGTCATCAGGTCGGCCAGGGCCCGGTAGGCGTCGTCGCAGAGCACCAGATCGCTGCGGAGATCGGCGAGAGTCTCGGGAGACAGGTCCCTGGACACCAGCACCGCACCGGCCTTCGAAGCGAGCGCCTGGTCGCGGTACCGGGGATTGGTCAGAAAGGAGAGATCACCGGGGCCCGCGGCCAACAGGGTGGCTATGCCGTCGATCGGCCGATCCGGATCGCCCTCGAGGTCAGCTCCAACCATCGCGGCAAGATCGGCGAGGCGGTGGGTCACGAAGCGAGCCTACCGGAAGCGCGGCACGGCCAGCGGCGAAGCGGATACGATGCGCCACGACTCCTAGCCAACGTTTCCTTTCCTAGCCAACGTTTCCTTCCTGCGACCGGGAGGTCCGATTCGATGAAGAGCGCGACATCGCCCCAACACCGAAGTCACACCGTCATCCTCGCGGCGCTCGCCTGCGCCGCGCTCTGCGCCGGCGCGGCTGCCCCGACCGACAACTGGCCCCAGTTCCGCGGCCCGGGCATGAACCCTGCCGTCTCCGACAATCCCGCCCTTCCAGACCGCTGGAGCCAGACGGAGAACGTCGAGTGGGTCGTCGAGATCCCGGGGCTCGGCTGGTCCAGTCCGATCGTCTGGGGCAACCGGGTGTTCCTGACGACCGCCGTTTCAGAAGGCGAGTTCGAGCGCCCCCAGGCCGGTCTCTACGCCGCCCGCGGCCGCAGCGAACCGCCGCAGGCGCGGCACGACTGGCGCGTGTACTGCCTGGACATATCGACCGGCGAGGTGCTCTGGGAGCGCTCGGTCAAGGCCGGCATACCCGAGTTCCCGCGCCACCAGAAGCAGACGTACGCCTCGGAGACGCCGACCACCGACGGCGAACGCGTCTACGCGCGCTTCGGCGATCTCGGCGTGTACGCCTTCACGATGGAGGGCGAAGCCGTGTGGAGCTTCGACACGCCCTACCGTCCGACCATGTGGGACTACGGCTCCGCCTCCTCGCCCGTGCTGCACGACGACCTGCTGATCATCCTCTACGACAACGAGGAAGAGTCCTGGATCGCCGCTCTCGACAAACGCACCGGCGAAGAGCGCTGGCGCACGGGCCGGGAAGAGGTGTCGAGCTGGGCGACGCCGTTCGTCTGGGCGAACGAAGCCCGCACCGAGATCGTCACGACCGGCAAGAACCGCATCCGCTCGTACGGCCTGGACGGCGACCTGCTGTGGGAGATGGACGGCCGCATGTCCTGGGCGGCCATCGCCACCCCGTTCGCGGCGCACGAGATGGTCTACGTCAACTCCGGCTACTTCCAGGATCAGCGCCGGCCGGTCTTCGCCATCCGTCCGGGAGCGCTGGGCGACATCACCCTGGAAGGGGACGCGACGGAGAGCGAGTTCGTCGCCTGGCACCAGCCCAAGGCCGGCAACTACAACACGTCGCCTCTGGTCTACAAGGGCGTCTACTACAGCCTGCTGGACCGCGGCTTCTTCGAAGCGTACGACGCGCTGACCGGTGAGCCGGTGTACGGCCGGAAGCGCGTGGCGCCCCGGGGCGGCGCCAGCTTCACCTCATCGCCGTGGGCCTACAACGACCGCGTGTTCGCGCTCAGCGAGCAGGGCGACACGTACGTGATCCGCGCCGGCTCGGAGTACGAGGTACTCCACATGAACAGCCTCGACGAGATGGCGATGGCGTCGCCGGCGGTCGCCGGCGACCGGCTGCTGATCCGCACCCGGTCGAAGCTCTACAGCATCCGCAGCACGGACTAGCCCGGCTACTCCGCGGGAGTCGCCGGGTACGCGGCGTTGTAGCGCTCGATGATCAGGTTGGTGATGTCCGCGGCGTCGGCCGCGAACAGCAGCCCCCCCTGGAACTTGTTGAAGATCGCGGTGTAGCCGAACTCCCGTCCGACCTGGGAGATGATCGGCAGCACCGCCTGCTCGATCTCGCCGAACCTCTCGCCCTGCACCTTCTGCATCTCACGGTTCGCGTCGTCCTGGGCGCGGCGCAGGTCGATCGTCATGTCCTCGAGCTGCTTCTCGAGTTCTGCCAGGCGGTCCTCGGCCAGCGTCAGCCGGCCGTCGTTGTACTGCTTCTGGAGCGCCGCCAACTGCTCCTGCCTGCTGGTGAGCTCCGCCTGCTTCTCGTCCCGGAGTTGCGTGAGTTCCTGAACCGCGATCTGGCCGCGCGCCGATTCCTGCAGGAGGCGCTCGACCTCGACCACGGCGATCTTGCTCTGGGCCGCAGCCGGCCCTGCGATGAGGCCGCCGGCGATGACCGCGGCGGCCGCCGCGGCCGTGCGGAATCCAAGGGGTTTGAGGTTCATCTTCGTAGTTCTCCGTGAGGCGTCAGAAGCTGGTGCCGATGCTGAAGTCGAAGCTGTCGAACCGCTCCCGGTCGAAGCCTCCGAGGTCGTCCAGCGGATTCAGGTTCGTAGCGTAGATGAAGCGGAGCGGAGCTCCAAGGATGGGCACGTTGACGCGAAGCTCGATTCCGGCGGACATGCGCATGTGGTTGAAATCGACGTCCTGGTCGTCGCCGTAGACGTTCCCGGCGTCGAAGAAGGTCACGACCCGGAACGGACCGTTGACCAGGGTGTGGTGCTCGAGGTTGACGACGACGCTCTTGTTGCCGCCCTGGGGAAAACCGTTCTGGTCGAGGAGGGTGCGACCGGTCTCCGGATCGCGGACCCAGATGGAACGGAACGCGAAGCCGCGGAGGCTGTTCTCGCCGCCCAGCAGGTAACGGTCCAGGAAGAACAACTGGCGCACGTTGCCGGTGTCGTCCTGGCCGAACGGCTGGATGTAGCCGAGCTGAATGTTCGCCCGCCCCACCGTTCGCAGCCCGCGCCTCGTCAGCGGCACCGTGATGGCCGCGTTGAGCGACGGGCGGATGAAGAAGGACTCGCCGCCCAGGGGGCCGCCGGCGTACTCGAGGGACGCGATCAGGCGCCTGCCCTGAGTGGGCTCCAGACGGCTGTTGTGGCTGTCGTACTGGTACGTGGCCGTGACCGAGCGGCGGTTGAACTGGAACGCCTGCTCGAACGTGTCGCTCGTCGGGTCGTCCTGTACCTCCGGGTTGTCGAAGAAGTAGAACGTCTGCGACTGGTAGCTCTCGATGTCCATGTTGCTGTAGGACATCTGGACCATCTCCCAGCGGCGGAAGTTCCGGCCGAACGTGATGACTCCGCCCGCCTCCTTGCTCCGGTACCGCTGGTCGACGAGGAGGTCGAAGTCCGTATCCCGGTTGAAGAGCTGGACACCGAAGTTCTGTGGCCGGTCCTTGACCCAGGGCATGTAGTAGGAGACGTCGAAGATGTCGCGGTAGCGGCCGGTCTGGATCGACACGCCGACGGTTTCGCCGCGGCCCAGGAAGTTGCGGGTGCGCAACGCCGACTGGACGAAGAAGCCGTCGAGTTCGCTGTAGCCGCCGCCGAACTGGACTTCCGTCTGACCCGTTTCGCTGCCCTTGACCGTGATGTCGACCTGCTGGTCGTCCATGTCGTAGTCGACGTCGACCTGTTCGTTCTCGTCCACCACGTAGTACTCGAGCTGACTCAGGCGCAACAGGCTGGTGCGCAGCATGCCCGTGTTGAAGACATCGCCCTCCTTCAGCAGCATCTGCCGGCGCAGCACCCGGTCGCGCGTACGGTCGTTGCCCGTGAACTCCAGCCGTCCGATCCGGAACTGGTCGTTCTCCTCGACCGTCACGAGAATGTCGGCCACCAGATCGTCCCGCTCGACGATCTCCATCTTCACGTCCGCGAAGATGTAGCCGCTGTTCCGGTAGAGCTCCTGGACCTGCTCCACGCCCTCGTCGATCACGTCCGAACGCAGCCAGCCGCCCTTCGGATCCTTGAACATCCGCACCAGCAGTTCCTCGGGCAAGATCTCGGCGCCCTCCACGTCGACCTCGCCCAGCTTCCAGCGCGGCCCTTCCTCGAGCGGAATCACGAGAGCAAGCTGGCGCTTCCGGTCCTCGATGCGCTCGGCATTCGGCTTGCGCTCGATGACGTCGAGTTCCGGCTCGCCGACCTCGACATCCTTGTAGCCGAAGCGGCGGTAGAGGTCCTTGACCTTGTCGAGGTCCTCCTGAACCGTCGCCGAGTTGAACACGTCGCGCTTGCGGATTCTGGTCAGGAGGTTCGACTTCTTCGTCTTCTCCATCTGGCGCCGGAGGCGGCCGGCCGAAAACACTTCGTTGCCCTCGAAGTCGACCTGGCCGATCTTGACTCTCCCGCCCTCGTCCACGGTGATCAGCACCCGCTTCTCGCCCAGACCCGCGTCCTGGATCTCGATGTGGATACCCGCGAACCGGAAGCCTCGCTCCTCATAGAGCTTCTTGATGGCCCCTTCGAGACGGGCCAGCTCGCCCAGGTCCAGCGGCAGACCCTCGAACACCGAGATCCGCTCCCGGTCCGTCATGTCGCCGATGTCGCTCCGTTTCACCTTCTTCAGACCGTCGTACTCGAGCGAGACCAGGAGCGGCCTCTCCGTGACCGTCACCCGGACCAGCACGCCTTCGTCCTGCGCCTCGGCCGCGATCGAGATGTCATCGATCAGCTTGCGCTCCCAGAGGTCCTTGATCCGCTCGTTCACGCGTCCGGGATCCCAGGGCTTTCCTGCCTCGATATCCAGGTAGTAGTTCAGGCTGTCTTCGCTCAGCGTCTCGACGCCGGCGTACTCGACCGACACGATCGGCCGGCCGACCAGCAACTGGCCGGCAGCCGGTACGGCGAGCAGGAACACGGCGACGAGCGCGCCCGGCCGCGCCAGCCGTCGAAGGTACTTTCGATCAGGATTCCGCAAGAGCAGGTTCCTCCTCAACGGTCCGGGCGGCGCCGCCTTGAACGACCTCCAGGACCAGTTCCTCCTGGGCCAGATCCACGCGAATGCGCTCCACTGAATCACCGGTGCGCTGGATCAGCAGGTCGGACACCGCATCCTGGACGTAGCGCTGGATCGTGCGACGCAATGGACGGGCGCCGGTCGACGGATCGATGCCCGCCTGCTCCAGCAACCATTCCCGCGCCTCACCGGTGACCTCCACGGCGAGCCCCCGGTCGGCAAGGGTCTCGTTCACGTCGGAGAGCAGAAGGCAGGTGATGGCTCGCAACTCCTCGCGGCCCAGCGGATTGAACACGATCGTCTCGTCGATGCGGTTGATGAACTCGGGGCTGAAGCTGCGGCGGAGCTCCGCTTCGATCTCTTCCCTGATGCGGCCGAAGTCCTCCTCCGAAGAGGCGCCGCCGAAGCCCATGCGCCCACCCTTGAGCACCAGCTTACTGCCCAGATTGGATGTCAGCAGCACCAGGGCATGACGGAAGTCGACGTGGTTGCCGTAAGCGTCGGTCAGGCTGCCCTCCTCCAGGATCTGAAGCAGCAGGTTCGTGATGTCGGGATGGGCCTTCTCGATCTCGTCGAACAGGATCAGCGAGTACGGCTGGCGCCGAACCCGCTCCGTCAACTGGCCGCCCTCCTCGTAGCCGACGTAGCCCGGCGGCGAGCCGATCAGCTTGGATGCGGAGTACTTCTCCATGTACTCGCTCATGTCGAACCGCATGAGAGCCGTCTGACTGCCGAACAGGAACTCGGCCAGGCGCCGGGCGACCTCCGTCTTGCCGACGCCGCTCGGCCCCAGGAAGACGAACGAGCCGACCGGCCGACGGGGATCGGATACGCCGAGCCGCGACCGGCGGATGGCGCGGCTGATCGACCGGATCGCCCGATCCTGCCCCACGATCCGGCGCCGCAGAACATCCTCCATCCTCATCAGCCGCTTCGCCTCGTCGCCACGCACTGCCGCCACCGGTACCCCTGTCCAGGAGGCAATCACCTCCTCCACGTCCTGAGCGGTCACGACCTGATCCCCAACGTCCTGCTCATGCAACTGCTCGATGCTCTCGAGATCTTCCCGGAGCTCGATCTCGCGCTCGCGGAAGCGGACGGCGCGGTCGAAGTCCTTGTCCGAGATCGCCGCCTTCATTTCGGCCACGACTTCCCGGATCTCCTGCTCGATCCGCCGGGCCTGCCGCGTATCCCGTACCCGGCGAAGCTTGACCCGGGCGCCGGCTTCGTCGATCACGTCGATCGACTTGTCGGGCTGGTGACGGTCGGTGATGTAGCGGTTGGACCCGGCGATCGCGGCCCGCAGCGCGGCGTCGTCGTAGGCGACCTTGTGGAAGCCCTGGTAGCGCTCCTTCAGGCCGACCAGGATGTCGTAGGTCTCGTCCGCGGAAGGCGGCTTGATCTGCACCGCCTGGAATCGCCGCAGCAGAGAGCGGTCCTTCTCGATGTGCCGGCGGTACTCCCGCTGGGTCGTGGCGCCGATGCAGGCGATGTCGCCCCGCGACAGGGCCGGCTTCAGGATGTTCGCGGCATCGAGCGAACCCTCGGCGGAACCGGCCCCGACCAGAGCGTGGATCTCGTCGATGAAGACGAGCACGTCTTCGCCTTCCTCAAGCTCCTTGAGAATGCCCTTCAGGCGCTCCTCGAACTGTCCCCTGTACTTCGTGCCGGCGACGATCAGGGACAGGTCGAGCGCGATGATGCGCTTGCGCGCGAGGAACTTCGGCACCCGGCCGTGGGACACCCGTTGCGCCAGTCCTTCGACGATCGCCGTCTTGCCCACCCCCGGCTCCCCGAGCAGGATGGGGTTGTTCTTCGTCCGTCGCGCGAGGATCTGGACGATGCGGCCGACTTCCTGCTGGCGGCCGATCAGGGGGTCGAACTGGTCCTGCTGCGCGAGCGCGGTCAGGTCGCGGCCGAACTCCGCCAGAAAGGGCAACTCCTGCTTGCCGCGCCGGCTGTCGCGCTCGCGGGCGATGTCCGCGACGTGTTCGCGCACCCTGGCGATCTCGAGACCGTGCCTCCTGAGGACGCGCTGGGCCAGGCAGCTGTCGACCCGCAGCACGCCGATCAACAGATGCTCGGAGCCGACCGCGGCGTGGACCATGCTCTCCGCCTCGTGCGAGGCGAAGGCGAGGATCTTCTTCGACTCCTCCGACAGCGGCAGTTCGGCGGTCGACGAGATGCGCTCCACGAACACCCGCTCGCCCTCGATCTCGCGGCGAAGATCCTCCGGCTTGACCTGAAGGCGCTGGAGGAGTTCGATGATCGACTCCTCCCCCTCGCGCAGGATGCCGAGCAGGATGTGCTCGGACTCGATGACCCGGCTGCCCAGCTTGCTCGCCTCGTAGCGAGCGAAGAAGAGGGCGCGCCGCGACTTCTCGTTGTACTTCTCGAACACCGGGCAAGTTTAGCCCGGCGCGAGGGATCCTCCGTCCAGACGCAGCACCGCTCCGCAACGCTTCGCCACTTCCGGGTTGTGCGTCACCAGCACCATCGTCGTGTCCCGGCGCCTCCGCAGTGTGTCCAGGAGTCCCAGCACCTGTTCGCCGCTCCTGGAATCCAGGTTGCCGGTCGGCTCGTCGGCCAGCAGCACCGCCGGTTCGAGCACCAGGGCGCGGCAGATCGCGATCCGCTGCCGCTCGCCGCCGGAGAGCTGCTGCGGGAAGGCGCCGGCACGGTCGGCGAGGCCGACCTGGTCCAGGAGCGCGAGCGCCAGGGCGCTGAGAGAGGAGGTCGGGCGGCCCGCGATCCGCCCCGGCATCATCACGTTCTCGAGCGCGGTGAAGTCCGGAAGCAGTTGATGGAACTGGAAGACGAAACCGAGGGACCGGTTGCGAAAGCCAGCCAGGGCCGACGGCCTGGACGCCGTGAGATCGACGCCGTCGACTCGCACCGAACCCGCGTCCGGGGTATCGAGCGCGCCCAGGATGTTGAGGAGAGTCGACTTGCCCGAGCCGGACGGGCCGACGATGGCCGCCGTCTCACCGCGCGCGACGACCAGGTCCACGCCGCGCAGGACCTGCCGCCGGACCGCGCCGTCCTGGTAGGCCTTGGTGACCCCGGAGACCGCGATCACGTTCGCGCGCTCCGCATCGCCTCGACCGGATGAAGAAGGCTCGCCTTGCGCGCCCCGATCACGGCGGCAGCTGCGGTGAACAGAACGGTCACGGCGAGCACGACGAGTACGTCCGTGCCCCGAACTAGGAACGGCACGTAGTCCACCACGTACACGTCGGACGGCGTGGAGATGACGCGGTAACGGTCCAGGAGCGCCGCGAGCCCGGCGCCGGCGGCGCCGCCGAGTCCGGCGCCGCCGACCGAAAGCAGCGCGCCGAGCAGCAGGAACACGCGCTGCAACCGGGCCGGCGGCGCACCCATCGCCGCCAGCACGCCGACCTCGGCGCGTTTGCTCGAAAGCACCATGGACAGGGCCGCGAGCAGGGCGAACGAGGCGACCGCGACGATCAGGGCCACCGCCGAGAAGACCAGGCCTTTCTCGAGACGCAGCACGAAGAGGAGCGCCCGATTCGCCTGCCTCCAGGTGGTCACCATCGCCACGGCCGGGTCGATTCCCCGGCGCAGGAAGTCGCCGATCCGCTCCGGATCCGCCTCCGGAGCAAGCGTCAGGTCCAGTCGTCTGTCGCCCCGCGCGAACAGGGCGGAAGCCTGCTCGAGCGGCAGCAGCACGGGATCGTCCGCGTTCTCCGCACGGTCCGACCGGTAGATCAGGTCGACCGGCAGCGTGCGGACTCGTGGCCTGGGCCCGACCGGCGTGAGGCCGGGGCGAGGCGACACGACGCGCACGATGTCGCCCACGGCCAGCCCCATCCGCAGCGCCACGGAAACTGGCACGATCAGACCGGACGTCGCCTCCGGTTGGACCGGGATCCAGGGCGGCGGCGCCTTCTCGTAGCCCAGCACCTCGACTGCGAGCGGACGGTCGTCATCGGCCAGCCAGCCCCGCGCGTAGAGCAGTTCCTGGACACCGGCGACGCCGTTCGTCGCGGCCGCCAGCTCGGCCAGGTGCCGCGCCCCTTCCGTAGCTGACTCGCCTTCGACGGCGGCGCCGCGGCCGAACTCGATCTGGAGGGCGGGCGTATGCCGCGCCAGATCTTCCAGCAGGAGGTTCTGGAAGCCAGCGAGCGCGGCCAGCGCCAGCACCAGCGCCGCCGTACCCACCGCGAGGCCGCCCGCCGTCAGGGTGGACAGCGCCCGGATGTGCGCGTCCGCGCGGGTGGAACGGAAGTACCTGACTGCTATGTGCCAGACGAACCCCACGGCGACGCGAGGCTACTCCGAGGCTCCCGACTCCTCCAGCACGCCGATGTAGGGCAGGTTGCGGTAGCGGTCGTTGTAGTCGAGTCCGTAGCCGACGACGAACTGGTCGTCCACCTCGAAGCCCCGATAGTGGATCTGGACCGGCGTCTCCCGCTTGCATGCCTTGTCGAGCAACACGCAGAGCCGCACGGAGCGGGCCCCCCTGAACCCCATCAGCGCCATGATCGTCCGCATCGTGTAGCCGGTATCCACGATGTCCTCGATGAGCAGAACGTCGCGGCCGGCCAGAGAGTGATCCAGGTCGCGGCGGATCCGCACCTCGCCGGGCGAGGTCGTCTCGCCCCGGTAACTCGAGGTCTGGAAGAAGTCGACGACGAGCGGCCGGGACAACCGCTGCAGGAGGTCGGACATGAAGAAGACGGAGCCCTTCAGCACACCGACGCAGAGCAGCTCCTCGCTGTCGGCGTAGTCCCTCTCGATCTCCGCGGCCAGCTCGCCGACCCGGCGGTCGAGCACTTCCCTCGAAATCAACTCGCGCGGCATGCCGTCTTCGGTCATCGGACTCCTCAGGATATGGTCTGCCGCACTCGAGGCATGGAGCGGGCGACGCGAGAAACGCCGTGAATGGACACAAGGATACCGGCCCGGACACGAGTCTCGCGGCCGAACTCGAGGAGAGCCGCCGGCGCTGGCTGGAGGCGGGGATCCCGGCGCCGGAGGCCCTCCTCGTCACCGGCTCCGGCCTGAGCCTGGACCTGGGCGAGCCGGCGGCGGGGCCGTGGCCGTTCTCCGACCTGTTCCCCTTCGACGTCGAGGCGATCGAGGGCCACGCCGTGACCGCCGAACTCGTACGGACGGGCAACGGCAGGCTGGTGCTCTACAGCCGCGGCCGGCTGCACGCCTACCAGGGCTACAAGCCGGCCCAGGTCGTCTACCTGGTGCGGCTCAGCGCCCTGCTCGGCGCTCACTCGCTGGTCGTCACGAACGCCGCCGGCTCGCTGCGTGCGGACCAGCCGCCCGGCTCGATCGTGACCATCTCCGACCACATCAACCTGACCGGCCTCAACCCGCTCAGGGGCCGGCTGCCGGCCTCCTGGGGGCCGCAGTTTCCTGACCTGGCGGATGCCTACGATCCCGGGCTGCGCCGCCGGTTGGCGGAACTCGGGGAACAGGCCGGAACACCGGTCGCCGAGGGGGTCTACGCCGGCCTGCTCGGGCCGTCCTTCGAGACTCCCGCCGAGATCCGCGCCTACCGCACCCTGGGCGCCGACCTGGTCGGCATGTCGACCGTGCTGGAAGTGATCGCCGCCCGCCACATGGGGCTCCGCGTGCTCGGCTTGTCCCTGGTCACGAATATGGGTGTGGGGCTGGTCGACGAACCGGTCGACCATCAGGACGTGCTCCGGATCGGCGGCAGAGCATCCGCCGGCGTCGCGCGCCTCGTCTCCGACCTGTTCGCGGACGACGCGTTCCGGAACCCGGAATCGAGCTGAAGCATGTCGGAACTCGAAGCACAGATCGAGAACCGCCGCGACAAGCGGGACCGCCTGCGCGAACGGGGCGTCGACCCCTACCCGACCCGCGCCCCGTACGACCTCGAGCCCGCAGAAGTCTGCGAGCGCTACGGCGAGAAGAGCGAGGCGGAGCTCGAGCGGGCCGCGGTTTCTCTCAGGGTTCCCGGCCGCGTTCGCGCCCACCGCACCCACGGCAAGGCGGCGTTCCTCGACATCTCCGACGGCGCCGACTCGAAGGTCCAGGTCCTCCTGCGCCGCAACCACGTCGGCGAGGACTGCTGGTGGCTGCTCTCGCAACTCGACATCGGCGACTACGTGCTCGCGGACGGCCTGCTGATCCGCACCCGCACCGGCGAACTGACGATCTCGGCCGACCGCCTCGACCTGCTGGCGAAGGCGACCCGGCCGCTGCCCGAGAAGTGGCATGGCCTGGCCGACCGGGAAGAGCGTTACCGGCGTCGCTACCTCGACTTGCTGAACTCCTCCAAGTCGACGCGGCGCTTCGTCGTCCGCTCGCAGGCTATCGCCGCGCTTCGTGCCTGCCTCCTGGACGAGGGCTTTCTCGAGGTCGAAACGCCGATGATGCAGGCCGTTCCCGGGGGCGCGACGGCCCGGCCATTCGTGACCCACCACAACGCCCTCGACCTCGACCTCTACCTGCGCATCGCGCCCGAGCTGTATCTCAAGCGCCTGCTGGTCGGCGGCCTGCACCGGGTGTTCGAGATCAACCGCAACTTCCGGAACGAAGGCATCTCCACCCAGCACAACCCCGAGTTCACGATGCTCGAGTTCTACTGGGCCTACTCCGACTACGAGCAGTTGATGACCTTCACCGAGAAGATGCTCGCAGCGGTCCTGGATGCCGTGCATGCCGACGGCTCGACAACCTGCTCCTGGCGCGGCCACGACATCGACCTCCAGGCCCCCTGGCAGCGACTCAGCGTGCGGCAGTCCCTGCTGGAAATCGGCGGCCTGGACCCGGCCGCAGTCGACGACGAGGCGGCCCTCGCCGCCGAACTCACCCGCCTGGGCGAAGACCTGCCGAAGAACGCCGCCTACGGCAACCTGCTGATGGCCCTCTTCGACCGCCTGGTCGAACCGAAGCTGATTCAGCCCACCTTCATCCACGACTACCCGGTCGAGGTCTCCCCCTTCGCCAAGCACAAGGCCAGTGCCCCCCGGTTCACCGAGCGATTCGAGCTCTTCATCGGCGGCATGGAAATCGCGAACGCCTTCACCGAGCTGAACGACCCCGACGACCAGGCCGAGCGATTCCGCCAGCAGCTCCGCGCCCGCGAAGGCGGCGACGACGAAGCCCACCGCTTCGACCGGGACTACGTCGAAGCCCTCCAGTACGGCATGCCCCCCGCCGGAGGCCTGGGCCTCGGCATCGACCGGCTGGTCATGTTGCTGACCGACGCCCGGTCGATCCGGGACGTGATCCTGTTTCCCTTGCTCCGGCCACGGTAGACCGTCGCGCCTCGCGGAGCCTGCCGTCGCCTGGGTGCGCGGGTCTTCTGACCCACTGCCGGCGTAGCCGGCGTCAGAATCGTCGCCGGCTCTGCCGGCGTCCGCTTTGTCCGGTAAGCCACTGCTCCACCGCCTGCTTCACGGGCTCCTCGAGCCACGGCAGAACGCCAAGGTTGCCTTCGCGGGCGGCGGCTTCGATGTCGATTTCGTCGCGGTCGAGGAAGCGGGCGGCGCGGTAGTAGGCATCGCCTCCGGCGTCGGCGGCGTCGCCGCGTTCGATCAGGTGGCCCGCGAGTTCACGGGCGAGGCGTAGCCGGGGCGGCAGCGGCGGGGCCGGCAGCGGGCGCGGCAGGCGGGATTCCAGACCCGCGGCTTCGGCGGCGCTCCGGAAGGCTTCGGTATCCGGAGGCGACTCGTCGCCATGGAAGACGGCGTCGAAGGCCTCGGGCCAAGTGGACTGCAGATGTTCGGCAAGCAGGCGCCGGTCGGGGGCATTGAGTTCCAGCGCGCGCGGCACGACGCGGCGCGCGCCGGCCGCCGCGCAGCGGGCCAACGCCGGCTCCAGGACTCCGGGCTGGTCCGTCCAGCCGGTCACGAGAGGCCAGACCAGAATCGCGTCGTGGAGCGGTGCCGGCACCAGGGGGAGGCTCGGCTGGCGGTCCTCCCTGAGCTCCTCTCGCAGCGTCGCAGGCTGGCGGACCAGGCTGTCAAGAAAGTCGATCACTACGGTGGCGTTGGGCGGCAGGTCGCTGAACCCTCGCCAGGAGGGCGCAGCCAAGGCCGGTCCACTGGCCGGCAGATCCCCGACGATCTGGATCAACAGGGGCGCGCCCGCAGCGGCCGCTGCTTCGACGATCCGCGTACGGAGCACGTCCTGATCCGCCGGGAGGGGCGGAACGTAGACCGCGTCCGTTATGGAACGCACGAGTTCCGCGGCAGCCGAGGCGTCGGGCACCGGCGCCCCGGTCGGCGCCGCGAGGACACCGGCCGCCAGGTCGCACCAGAAGCTGTCTTCGTCGGGGGCCGGCCAGCGCGAAAAGCTGTGGCGGATCCAGAGGTTCGCGGGCTCGGCGACGTGTTCGCGGAGGATGAAAGACGTCACGCCGCTACTTCGACTCGAGCGCGGCCGCGACCGCGGCCTCCACCGCCTTCTCGACGTAGCGGGCAAGGACGTCGCCCTCCACGTTGACGCGGTCGCCCGGCTTCAGCGCGCCAAGAGTCGTCACCTCGAGCGTGTGCGGGATCAACGCCACGTCGAACGTCCGGTCGTCGAGCGCCGCGATGGTCAGGCTCACACCGTCGATCGTGATGCTGCCCTTCAGGACGACTCCCGTCTCCAACCCGGCCGGGACGTCGAACGTGACGACGCGGTGGTCGCCCTGCTCCTCGACCCTCGCAACCGCCGTCGTCGTGTCGACGTGTCCCTGGACCCAGTGGCCGCCCAGCGGATCGCCGGCCGAGAGCGGCGGCTCGAGGTTCACCTCGTCCCCCTCGCTCAGCGCGCCGAGCGTCGTTCTGTTCAGCGTCTCCGGAGACAGGTCGAACTCGGATCGCGCGGCTCCATCCACCTCGTCCTGCTCCACCACGGTCAGGCAGACGCCCGCCACGGCGATGCTGGCCCCCATACCGAGCTTCGCGGCCAGCACCGCCGAGTGTCCGACGACAAGGCGCGCACCGCCCCGATCGGAGGCTCCGGGCGCCTCGACTACTCGCCCACGCTCCGTGACAATTCCGGTAAACATCCCTGCCTGTAGCCTACGAGAATCACGTCCGGCTCGCGCCTGCTGACCCGAAGCTCGTCGAGGCGCCAGGCGTCGGCGAGCTTCTCCGGGCCATCGCCGCCGAGAGGACCGGGCGCCGCCGCGCCGCCGATCAGGACGGGCGCGCAGCAGACCGCGGAGCGGTCCCACAGCCCGGACGCCGAGAAGGCGGCGAGCACCTCCCCTCCGCCCTCGACGAGCACGTTGGAGACGCCACGGTCGAAGAGATCCTCCAGGACGCCGGCCGGCCCCACGGCTGGAAGACCCACGACCTCGGCGCCGGCGCGGCGCAGCCGATCACCGCGCGCTACCCAATCCCGCGCGGACGCCGAGGAGCCGATGTCCTGCGGCTCCTCCGTGTAGACAACGACGGGTCCCTCGACCTCGAACATCCGCGCACCAGGGGGCAGCCGCAACCGCCGATCGAGCACTACCCGCAGAATCGGCCCCTCGGCCCGACCCAACCGCCGGTTCAGCCGCGGATCGTCGGCCAGCGCGGTGCCGCTGCCGACGACGATCGCCTGGTGCTCCTCCCGCAGGTCGAGCGCCCACCGCCGGCCCCGTTCCGACGAGATCCACTGGCTGTCGCCGGTCGCCGTCGCGATCCGCCCGTCCAGGCTCATTGCCCACTTGAGCGTCACCGCCGGCCGCCGATGCACGACCCGGGTCAGGAACGGAACGTTCTGCTCCACCGCCTGGCCGGCAAGCAACCCGCCCTCGACCCGGACGCCCATGGCGCGCAGCCGGTCTCCGCCGCCGCCCTTCACCTCCGGGTTCGGATCGCGGTGGGCGAAGACCACGCGCTTCACGCCGGATTCGATGACGCGGTCGGCGCAGGGCGGCGTGCGACCGTGATGGTTGCAGGGCTCGAGGGTCACGTACAGCGTGCCATCGAGTGCCCCGTTGCCGGCGGCCGCCAGCGCCGCCGCCTCCGCGTGTTCTCCACCCGCCCGGCGGTGCCAACCCTCGCCGACGATCTCGCCGCCGTTCGTGACCACCGCCCCGACCATCGGGTTCGGCGCCACGGTGTAGCGGCCGCGGCGCGCCAGACTCAGCGCGCGGGCCATCGCGCGGCGATCGCCCGGACTGAAGCCCGACTCGCTCGTCATTCGAAGAGTGCGGACGCGAACGACCGCGGATCGAAGGTGACCATGTCCTCTACCGCCTCGCCGACGCCCAGCCAGGCGACGGGCAGGCGCAGGTCGCGCGCGATCGCCACCGCCATGCCCCCCTTGGCGGTGCCGTCGATCTTGGCCAGAAACACCGCATCGAGCGGGGCGACGGCGCCGAACTCCCGTGCCTGCACCAGGGCGTTGTGCCCGGTGCCCGCATCGACGACGAGCAGGTTGCTCACCCCCCAGGCAGGGCCCCCGGCTTCGGCCGACGCCCGCCGCGCGACCCGATGCACTTTCGCCAGCTCGTCCATCAGTTGACCGCGGGTGTGGAGCCGGCCCGCCGTGTCGACGATCAGGTGGCCCGCCTCGCGAGCCCTGGCCGCCTCGACGGCATCGAACACGAGGGCCGCCGGATCGCCTCCCGACGGACGGCGCACGACGTCGACGCCGAGCCGCTCGCCCCAGACCTGAAGCTGCTCGGCCGCCGCCGCCCGGAAGGTGTCCGCCGCCGCGAACAGCACGCGCTCGCCGCGCGCCAGGGAAGCGTGGGCCAGCTTGGCGGCGGAGGTGGTCTTGCCCGAACCGTTGACGCCGACCATCAGCGTGATGCGCGGCGCCGGCGGCCACTCCGCCCGCGGCGCGTCGAGGAGCAGTACGGCCACCTCGTCGACCAGCAACTGACGAAGCCCGACCTCGTCGCCTCGGGCGACGGATCCGGACCGCACCGCCGCTCGGACGCGCTCGACCAGTTCGAGCGAGGTCTCCACTCCAAGGTCCGCCTCGATCAGGGTCTCCTCGAGTTGTTCCAGAACGTCCTCGTCGATCCGCTGCGCGTTTCCGAGCACGGCGCCGATCCGGCCGGAAAGCCCTTTCCGGGTACGACCGAGGCCCCTGCGCAGCCGATTCCACAGCCCTCCCGAGCGGCGTTCTTCGTCCTCTGACGGTCGCAGGGCGACTCCGCCGCCGATCTCCACGCTCACGGCGAAGCCCCGTCCACCGGAGCGCGCGCCGCGTCGAGGAAGGCCTCGAGTTCGCTCCGCACCAGCGCCGGATCGAGGCCGGGGACGATCTCGCCCCGCCCAGGCGCCGCCGGCAGAATCCACACCAGACCGCTCTCGCGCGCCTTCTTGTCGCGGCCCATCGCATCGATCAACCGCTCCGCGTCGAGACGAATGCCTAGCTCCCGCTCAACGTCCGCAAGCGCCGGCGGCCCGAGCCGATCGATCAACCGCTCCAGCCGCGCCGCGAACTCCGGATCGAGTCCGCGCCGCCGCGCCAGGCGGAGAGCGAACCTCATCCCGTGACCCACGGCGTCGCCGTGCCGCAACCCCCGGTAACCGAACTCCGACTCGATCGCATGCCCGAGCGTGTGCCCGAAGTTGAGCAGACGTCGGCGATCCCCTTCCTCGAGGTCCGCCTCGACCACGTCCAGCTTGGCCTGGACGGAGGCCGCGACGACCGGAGTCAACACCTCGGCGTCCACGGCGAGCAGGCGATCCAGCGACTCCTCAACCATCGCCAGCAGATCGAGATCGAGCAGCGCCGCCATCTTGACCACTTCGAACAGGCCGGCTCGAAGCTCCGCCGCGGGCAGGCTCCGCAGGCAGTCGATGTCCGCGAGCACGAACCTCGGATGGTGGAAAGCTCCGACCGTGTTCTTGCCGCCGGCCAGGTCGATCCCCGTCTTGCCGCCGACCGAGGCATCGACCTGGGCCAGGAGAGTCGTCGGGATCTGCACGTAGTCGATGCCGCGCAGGAAGCACGCCGCGGCGAAGCCACCGAGATCGCCGACGGCGCCTCCTCCCAGCGTGACGAGCCGGCTATCCCGCTTGCCGCCGCGATCGAGCATCCGCTGCCAGACGGACGCGGCGCAATCGACCGTCTTCGCCGCCTCGCCGTCCGGAACCTCGATCGTCTCGACCCGCGCCGCGGGCTCCAGGAGCTTCCTCGCCGCGGCGCCGCAGTGGCGTTCCGGCACCTCGCTGGTGACCAGAAAGACGACCCGGCCGCGGCACCAGGCTCCGACCTCGGCCAGCGCGCCGCCGCTCGCCGAAGCCAGGAGACCGGGCCCGACCAGTATGTCGCTGACACCACGCGGGTGCGCGAGACTCAGGCGATGCGGCGCGTCCGGAACGAAGTCCTGCGTGCCCTCCACCGTGCCGCCCTCCCCGGCCTAGCCGCCGCGCGGGCGGACTCGCAGCCCGAGTTCCAGCAACTGTTCCTGGTCCACCGTCGACGGCGCCTCCGTCATCAGACACACCGCCGAGGCCGTCTTCGGAAAGGCGATCACGTCGCGCAGGGAGGGGGCGCCGGCCATCAGCATGACGATCCGGTCGACGCCGAGCGCGATCCCGCCGTGCGGCGGCGCGCCGTAGCTCAGGGCCTCGAACAGGAAGCCGAAGCGCTGTTCGGCTTCCGCGGCGTCGATCCCAAGCACCGCCAGCACACGCTTCTGGACCTCCCGGTCGTGGATCCGGATGGAGCCGCCGCCGATCTCGTTGCCGTTCAGCACCACGTCGTACGCGCGCGAACGCACCGACCCCGGGTCGCTCTCCAAACGCTCAAGGTCCTCCATCCGCGGCGAGGTGAACGGATGGTGGGTCGCGTTCCAACGCCCCTCGTCGCCGTTCCAGGTCACCAGCGGGAAGTCGTGGACCCAGAGGAACTCGTGCGCCTCCTCCCGCATGTGCCCGAAGCGCCGGCCCACCTCGACCCGCAGGGCGCCCAGCGCCGCCGCCGCCGTCGGCGCCGGTCCGGCAACCAGCAGGCCCAGGCCGCCTTCCTCGACGCCCAGCCGATCGGCCAGGGTTTCGACCTGCCCGTCCGTCAGCGCGCCCTTGACCAGGAACGAGGGAACGCCGCCGTCGCGCTTGACCCAGAGGACCCCGGCGGCGCCGTGGCGGCGGGCGATGTCGGCGTACTCGTCGACCTGGCGACGGCTGGAGGACGCGGCGCCCGGAATGTGGACTCCGCGGATGACGCCGCCCGAGGCGACCGCCGCCTGGAAGGCGCGAAAGCCCGTCTCGCGCAGGCAGTCCGTGACGTCCTCGATCTCGAGGTCGACCCGCAGATCGGGACGATCGTTTCCGTAGCGGAGCATCGCGTCGTCGTAGGAGAGGCGCGGGTACGAAGCGGGCGGCTCGATTCCGGCGAGCGGGAACACCCGCGCGAACAGCCCCTCGACCAGGCGGTAGACGTCCTCCTCGTCGACGAAGGACATCTCGACATCGATCTGGGTGAACTCGGGCTGGCGGTCGGCGCGCAGATCCTCGTCGCGGAAGCAACGGGCGAACTGGACGTAGCGCTCGAGTCCGCTGACCATCAGAATCTGCTTGAACAACTGGGGCGACTGCGGAAGCGCGTAGAAACTGCCGTGGTTCAGGCGGCTCGGCACGAGATAGTCGCGGGCGCCCTCCGGCGTCGAGCGGGTGAGCATCGGCGTCTCGACGTTCACGAAACCCTGCTCCCGGAAATAGCCCAGGCTTTCGATCGTGAAGTCGGAGCGCATGCGCAGGTTGCGCTGCAGGGCGTTCCGGCGAAGGTCGAGAAACCGGTACTTGAGCCTGGTCTCCTCGCTCGCGTCCTGAGCGCCCTCCACGCCGAACGGCATCGGCTCCGAGGGACCGAGCACCCGGCCGCTACGGACCTGGACCTCGATCTCGCCGGTAGCCATCTTCGGGTTCACCTTGTCGGGGTCGCGGCGCACGATCTCGCCCTCGACCTCGACCACCCATTCGAGGCGCGCGGGCTGTAGAGCCGCGGCCGCATCCGGCGTGGTTTCAGGGTGTACGACCGCCTGCACGACGCCGCTTCGATCGCGCACGTCGAGGAAGATCACGCCGCCGTGATCGCGGCGACGATGGACCCATCCCTGGACCTTCGCCCGCTCGCCGACCCGCTCCGCGGTCAGCGTTCCTGCCTGCGTTCTGTTCACGTACTGCGTCCGTCCTGCCGTGTCCCTGTTCCGCCCTCGCTCACACTGCGAGCGGCGACTCGCCGAAGCCCCGGATACTCGCACAATCGAGGCTATTCGTGGGGTTCCATCCTCGCCTTCACCGCGGCGGCGAAGCCCTCGCGCGGGATGGCCTCCTGCAAGCCGCTGTAAAGGCTCTTCAAGACCGCGGTTCCTGCCGCCCGTTCGTCTTCGCCGACGAGCACAATCCAGTCGTAGCCGCCGCGGTCCGCCTTTCTCAAGGCAGCCTTGAGCGCCCTGGGTGAAGCAAGTTCAGCAACGGCCATCACTTCCGCGTCCCGGAGTTCCTCCGCCAACTGAAGAGCATCCTCCCGACAGTGACTTCCCACCGGAATCACACAGACCGGGGGCACGACGAGGGTGAGACCACCGGAGAGCAGTTCCACCAGTCGATCCTGACCAATCGCGAAACCGATTCCGGGAACCGCCGGACCACCGAGCTCGCCGATCAGCCCGTCGTACCGCCCACCGCCCAAGATCGCGTTCTGCGCACCGAGCCTCGCTGAGCTGATCTCGAACACCGTCCGTGTGTAGTAGTCGAGCCCCCGCACCAGCCTGTCGTCGACTCTGTAGGCGATACCAAGCCGTTCGAGCTGCTCGCACACAACAGCAAAGTGCTCCCGAGCCGCCCGACCAAGCGAATCGCGCAACCGCGGGGCCCCTTCGAGTAGCTTCCGCTCCTCCGGCACCTTCGTGTCCAGGATTCGGAGAGGATTCGTCTCCAAACGACGCTGGCTGTCCGCTCCGAGTTCGCCACGGCGAGGTTCGAGGTACTCACGCAGACGCTGGCAGTAGCGCTGCCGGCACTCCGGATCCCCGACCGAATTGAGCCCCACCTCCAGGTCGTCGAAGAGCAACTTGGAGAGGAAGCGCAGCAGCATCGCAAGCAGTTCCGCGTCACTGTACGGCCCTGGATCACCGATCACCTCCGCGCCGATCTGGTGGAACTGCCGGTAGCGGCCAGCTTGGGGCCGTTCGTAGCGGAAGTAAGGCCCCATGTAGAACACCTTGACCGGCTGTGGCCACGAAGCCATGTCGTGCTGCAGGTAGGCGCGCGCCACCGGCGCCGTGCCCTCCGGGCGAAGAGTCAGACTGCGTCCCTTCTTGTCGTCGAAGGTGTACATCTGCTTCCCGACGATCTCGCTTCCCTCGCCGACGCCACGCACGAACAGGTCCGTGTCTTCGACCAACGGCGTGCGGAGTTCCTCAAAACCGTAGAGTCGGAACGCGTCGCGAGCGATCTGCTCCACCATCGCAAACCGCCGAGCTTCGTCCAGCAGCAAGTCGCGCATGCCCTTGACGGTCTGGAATCGCCGCTTCGCAGCCATGGCGGGATGGTATCCATCCCGGCGCCCGATTGGACGCAGCGGCAGTTTGTGCCGGCCTCCGGCCGGCGCGGTTTCCCGGCCGCCTGCGGCGGCAGCGGGTCAGAAGACTCGCGCACCCGTAGACACGGCGGTTCCCTGCGTGTATCTCTACGCCTTCCGGAACACCCGGTCCACGGCGGCCCAGAGCGCGTCCGTGTCGAGTTCGATCTCGGGAACCGCGGCGGACCGATAGATCGAGCCGTCAGGCGCTCGCTCGACGAACTCGTCGCCCTCGCGCACCAGGAATGAAATCCGCCGCCGCTTCGGATCGACCACCCAATACTCGCCGACCCCGTACTCCCGGTAGAGGTTCAGCTTGTAGACGCGATCGCGGGAGGCCGTGCCCGGCGAGAGCACCTCGACCAGCAGGTCGGGCGGACCCTCCACCCAGTTCTTGATCAACTCGCGCCGTTGCCGCGAGATGAAGAGAACGTCCGGTTGCACCACGGAGTGATCGACCAGGTGCACGTCCATCGGCGCCACCATGGCAACGCCGTCCGTTCGATCCGCCACATCGGCGAACAGACGGAACAGGTGACCCACGATGATCTGGTGGACGGCTAGCGGGCTCGGACTCAGGTAGAACCTCCCGTAGAGGAGTTCGCAACGCGGTTCGTCGGGCAGGGCCACGTAGTCGCTACGGCGATACGGGCCCAGACTGCGCGGCAAGGTCCGCGGCGGCTGGTCGAGCAACGTCACGGTCATGCAGGGGAGTATACGGAGGGGTATCGGCAGCCGTCCCCGAGCGTGGGAATCCGCCAAGAAGCGTTGACGCAAGGCCGGCGAACCGGGCTGAGGAGCCCGGGTCGATGGTAGCGTCCCGCCGGGACGAACCAGGTGCAGATCGAACTCTCCGAACGCCAGCGCGCCACGGTCGCGGCGGCCGCCACGATCGCCGCGGCCGCCGTCATCCTGGCCGCGGTGGTCGCCCTGTTCTGGGCCATCGGCAGCTTCTTCGCCGCGTTCTCCAACGTCTTCCTGCCGCTGGCGGTCGCCGCCGTGCTCGCGTTCGTGCTCAGGCCCTACTACGAGCTGCTGAACGAGCGGCTGCGCTTCCCGAAAGTCCTCGCGGTGGCCGCCGTGCTGCTGTCGCTGCTGCTACCGGTCGCCGGCTTCGCCTGGTTCTTCGGCGCCCTGGCAGCTTCGCAGATCACCGGCCTCCTAGACGCCCTGCCCGACGCCCGGGATCGCATCATGACCTGGGTGTCGGAGAGCCTGCCGGCGCTCAACGAGTTCATGGAGACCAACGAGTTGGCGGGCCGGGTCCGGGAAGCGGTCGAGGAGATCGACCTGACGAATCTTCTCCCCGGCTTCGGCCTCGTCGGCGACACCGCCCTGGATGTTCTCCAGAGCATCGGCGCCGCCGTCGGATCCCTCTTCGCCTGGGCGGTGCTGCCCGTCTACCTCTGCTTCTTCCTGATCGTCGAGCCGGACCGGTTTCGCAAGCTGGACCACCTCTTCCCGTTCCTCAAGCCGAGGACCCGCGAAGACGTCGTCTACTTGATCCAGGAGTTCATCGACATCCTGGTCGCCTTCTTCCGCGGCCAACTCGTCATCGCCTTTCTCCAGGGAGCGCTGTTCGCCATCGGCTTCCAGGTCGCCGGCCTGCGCTACGGCCTCGTCCTGGGCCTGATGCTCGGCTTCCTCAACATCATCCCGTACCTCGGCAGCATCGTCGGCCTCGCAGTGGCCCTGCCGATCGGCTACTGGCAGGAAGGCGGCGGGCTCCAGCTCGTGATCTGGGTCATCGTCGTCTTCGTGCTCGTCCAGCTCATCGAGGCCTACGTGCTGACGCCGCGGATCATGGGCGACCGAACCGGGTTGCACCCGATGGCGATCATCGTCGCCGTCTTCTTCTGGGGCTCGGCGCTCAACGGCATCGCCGGCATGATCCTGGCGATCCCGCTGACGGCGTTCCTGGTCGTCTTCTGGCGGCTGGCGCGGGAGCGCTACATCGGCGAGGTGGTGTAGTCCCCAGCTAGGAGCCTGCGCCGTAGAACGCAGCGAAGCAAGTTCAGCGACGCAGGGTGCTAGTGAGGTGGAGGCTGGGGCCAAACATGGAGCCTGCGACAGGTTTGGCGGCTCTACAGCACTACCAGGCGGCCCGAGGCTGGCGCGCCGGTCAGTTGCTGTAGGGCGTAGCAGTACCAGCGGACCTGGCGGCGGTAGCGGTCGCCCCGGGTGACGCCGTTGCCGGCGGAGTCGCCGCCGGCCGGCGCGTCGAGATCGCCTAGATCCGTCTTCCAGTCGATGACGATCCACCTGCCGTTCCCGTCAACGTAGGCGAGGTCGATAGCGCCCTCGACGATCCGCTGCTCCGGGTCGCCGTCCAGGGGCAGGAGGAAGGGCGTCTCGCGCAGCACTCGTGGCGACGTCCGGGCGGCTACAGCCGCCGGGCTGGCAAGAGCCGCCGTTACGACGGCTTCCGCCGCGGCGACCTCGGCGGCCGTCGAGCCGATCAGGGCGCCGTGGAGCCGCGTCAGCTCCCCGATCCGCTTCGGCTCGCCGTCCAGCGGCGCATCGCGCAGCACGGTGTGGACCAGGCTGCCGAAGCGCTTGCCGCCCGTCCGGTCGCCCGATCGCTCCAGTTGCTCGATCGCTACCTCAACGGGCTCTCCCGGCGGCTCGCTGTCGAGTTCCGTCACTGCGACCGGTCGGGCGCTCGGCTCCTTGCCTCGAGCAACCAGGTCCTCACCGTGACGCCGCCAGCGTTCGAAGCGTTCGCGGTTCGCGTCTTCGCCGGTCTCGATCAACAGATCCTCGCCCAGCAGGCCGTAGCTCGCGGGCGGCTTCTCGTCGAGCAGCTCGGCGTCCCACCAGACGACGTCGTAGCCGTCGTCGCCGACCGCGTCGACCTCGCCGGCGGCCCCACTCGCCGCCTCGCCGCTCCCGAACCGATGGCGGCCTGGCCGAACCGACGCTTCCTGCTGGTGGTCGAAGTCGCCCGGGCGTCTCGCCACGGACCGCTCGCCGAAGGCCGGGCAGCCCTCCGCCGGCTCGGACTGGCGCCACCGCTCGGCCGGCGGATAGACCGCGTCGTTCAGGCACTGGACCCAACCCTTCCGTTGCGCATCGCCGACCGCGGGAACGACGAGCAAATCGCGGGCCCGGGTGGCGGCGACGTAGGCGACCCGCACGCCCTCGGCCTCCTCGCGGCGATCCTCGATCTCCTTCGCCTCGATGAGTTCCTGAGGCGAAAGGCCGAGGAGCTTCATCGCGCACAGACCGTCGTCCGGTCGCACGGTCCGCTCGGCGCCGCGCGACAGGCCGGCCGTCATGTCGGCGAGGATGACGACCGGGAACTCCAGGCCCTTCGCGGTGTGGACGGTCATGATCCGCACGCCCTCGGCGTCCTCCTCCACCACCGGGGCCTGGGTGCTGGCCGGCCGCTCGGCCTCCTCGTCCAGTTGCTCGACGAAACCGCGGAAGGAACGGCCGCCCGCCAGCTCGTAGCGACGGGCGAGATCGCACACCCGCTGCGCGTTGCCCAGCACCTGGTTGCCGGCCGGCCGCAGCGCCATCGACGCCTGGGCCCGGGGCCTGGCCAGCACCTCCTGCACCGTGCCGACGATCGGGCGGTAGTTCCGCCGACGGTGGAGTTCGGCGAGGAAGTCCAGCACGTCGACCAGCGAAGCGAACTCCGGCGGCGGCTCGCCGTCGTCCCCCCGGGCGCGCCGCGGCGCCCGGAACGGATGCCAGCCGCCGTAGCGTGCCTTGAAACGAAGCAGCGTTTCGTCGTCGAAGGCGAACAGCCCGCCTCTCAGCGTGGCGTAGACGGAGAGGTCGTCGTCCGGCCACTCCACCGCCTTGAGCGCCGACCGCAGCGCCTCCACCTCTTCGCGCTCGTGGAAGGAGCGCGCGCCGAGCAGGAGATGGGGAATGCCCACGGCCTCCAGCCCTCGCACGTACTCACGGGACGTATCGCGGTTCCAGCTCAGGAAGCGGCGGAAGAGGAGGCAGACGTCCCGCGGCCGGACCGGCGAGCGCATGCGCTGGCCGGGGCGTTCCGGGTCCGGCACCTCGACTTCGAAGCCGCTGTCCTCGATCAGCCAGCGCACGAACTCGACCGTGGCGTAGGGCTGGCACGCCTCGATCTCCACGTTGCTCAGGTTGCGGCGACCATAGGGCCTGGGCGGCGGCAGCGCGACCACCGCGGGCTGCGCCGAAATCGGCGGGCGATGCTCGCCCAGGGCGATGTAGTCCGCGCTGCCGGCGTCGTGGTCGCCGGTCATCAGCGGGGCGAAGGCCGCGTTGACCAGCCGCTGGATCGGCGCCACCGAGCGGAAGCTCGTCGTCAGGTGGAGGATCCGGACGCCGCGCTCGGCGAGCAGGTCCTTCACGTCGTGGTAGAGCACGACGTCGGCGCGGCGGAAGCGGTAGATCGACTGTTTCGGATCCCCGACCACGAAGAGCTTGCCCGAAGCCGGCCGCACCCGCCTCCAGTAGTTCTCGTCCGCGTCGTCGGCCGAGAGCAGCAGCAGGATCTCCGCCTGGAGCGGGTCCGTGTCCTGGAACTCGTCGATGAACAGGTGGCTGTAGCGCCGCTGCAGGTGGGCGCGCACCGCGGTGTCCGAACGCAGCAGGTCGCGGGCCTTGATCAGGAGATCGTGAAAGTCCAGCTTGCCGAGAGCGCTCTTCGCCTCCTCGTAGCGTTCGACCGCGCCGGCGAGCTCGTCCCGGAGCAGTGCCACCAGGTCCGCGTCGGCCGCCTCCACGAACTCCTCCAGGCGCTCCGCCAACCGCTTCCAGAGTTCCCAGATCTGCTCCCGGGCGACGCCCTCCGCGTAACCGCCCCGACCCTTGCGAGGCGCGCCGAAGCCGCTCAGGCGACGCCGCAGCTCGACGAACCGCGCCTCCAGTTGATCCCGAACCGCCTCGCCGCCTCCCGCTTCCGCGCCGCCACCGACCGCGGCCGAGCCGCCCAGCTCCCGCGCGCGGGCGATCCACGCCGCCAGTTCGACGACCCGGTCGAGACCCCGCCGCAGGATGTCGCCGCGCCGCCCGTGCCGCAGGAGATCCGCGAGGCGCTCGACCCGCGCCGCGAGATCGGCGATCTTCCCCTCGCGATCGAACTCCGGCCGACGCCAGCTCGTCGGGAAGTCGCGCCACTCCACCAGGCGCCAGGCGGTGTCGCGTAACTGGTCGAGCGGCGGCCGCTGCGGTGACCACGGCCCGACGGTAAGCCGCGCCAGCTCCCGCCGCAGGCCGGGCGGCATCGATTCGAGTTGCTCCTCGATCCAGCGCCGGAACGCGCGGTCGAAGAGGCGCGGCGCCTCGTCCTCGGCCAGTTCGCCGAAACCCGGGTCGACGCCGGCTTCGACCGGCCGTTCCCTGAGGATCTCCGCGCACAGCGAGTGGATCGTGCCGATGGACGCTTCCTCCAGGCGGGAGATCGCGGCCTCCAGGTTGTCCGTCCGTTCCCCCACCTCGCCCGCGGCCCGCAACTCCAGCAGGCGCTTGTCCAGCTCCTCCCGCAGGCGCAGCTTCAGCTCGCCAGCGGCCTTCCGCGTGAAGGTGACGGCCGCCAGGCCGTCGACCGTGCCGAGGCCCTGCTCCAGGATCGCCACCAGCCGCTCGACCAGCACCGTCGTCTTGCCCGTGCCGGCCGCCGCCTCGACCAACTGGCTCTCGTCCAGGGCCTCCCGAATCCTCCGCCGGGCGGCTTCGTCGGCAAGCGGCGGCGCGGCCCCGCCCGTCACGGCTCGAGCCTCAGTTGTTGAAGCGGCTCGAGGCGGCGCCTCTGCTTGCGGGCGACCCGCAGATCCTCGTACGGACCGCAGACCGGGCGGTAGTCGCAGTAGCGGCACTCGTTCTTGCCGGGCGCCGCGGGCAGAAAGCCCTGTTCCAGGGCGCCGTCGACGGTGTCGAGCATCCTGCGGGCCGCGCCACGGCTGCGCTCGTCGAGCGGGACGGAGACGACGCTGTAGCCGCCTCGCTGCGTGCAGTAGGAGAGCCGGCCCGAGACGACATCCCGCTCGAGGACGGCCTCCGCCGCCAGGCTGTAGAGCACCGGCTGCAGCACCTTGCCGCCGCCGATCACGAGAGAGGTCCCGGCGTGGCGCGCGCCGCCCGTCTTGTGGTCGGTCACCCGCAGGCGGCCGGCTGCGTCCGCTTCGACCAGGTCGATCGAGCCCCTGAGCCGCGCGCCGCCCTGCACCTTGGCCGGCTCGGAAACGCTCTTCGGGTCCCGCTCACCCGACCGCGAGAGCCCGAACCCGAGCTCGGCGTGGATAGGCGTCCAGCCTCCCTCCTCGTCCGCAACCTGGCGGAGCCATCCGCGCAGGTCGCCGCGCAGACCCTCGAACTCGGCCCTCCACACGCGTTCGATCGGCGGCGCCAACCGGTCCCGGTAGTCGCGCTCGGCCTCCTCGAGGACCACGTCGAGCACGCTGAACACGTCGTCGAGCCGCGCGTGCGTCACCGGCAGCAGTCCGGGCTCCCGGAGACCGCCGAACAGCCGGAACTGGATCTCGTGGAAGATGCCGCCCCGGGTCATCGGGTCCAGCTGCTCGAGCTGCACGAGTTCGTCGCGCGGTCGGAGGTAGAGCACCGCCTGGAGGAAGAAGCGATAGGGACAGGCGGCGAAGTTCTGGAGCGCGGTCGGCGAGTAGGAGCGTTGCCCGATACGGTGCCGCGACAGGTACTCCCGGGCCTCGTCGCCGGCGTCGACCAGGCCGTCGACCGGGAACCAGCCCTTGCGCCAGCGTCTGGCCCGGGCGCGCAGGGCGCGCGCGAGGTGCTCGTTCGAGGAGAGCAGGAACCGCGCCCGGCCCTGACGCTCCGCTTTCGACAGGGCGCCTCCGAGCAGCGGCTGGAGCATGGCGAGGTCGAACTCCGCCTCGTCGATCGCCTCGTCCGGATCGGCGGGGGCCGGCCAGCCGACGACCGCCGCGCCGGCGGCCGCGGCACGCCGGCCCAACGTGTCGAGGTCGGGCAGCCGGCCTTCCGCGGCGCGCAGCAGGTCCAGGGCGTAGAGCGACGGCACCCGGGCCCGGCCCTGCACCAGGTCGACCCGCGGGTAGGAAGCGTCGAGCCGGCCGGCCGCCGCGCCGGCCGCGAGCCGCAGGAGAAGCTGCTCCCGGCGCGTGCGGTCGACATCGACGGCGAGGCGGTAGCCCGCCCCACTCAGGGCGCGGCGCCGCTCGTCGAGCAGGAGCGCGTCCTCCCCCGAGCGCCGCGGAAAGACCCCTTCAGCGAGCCCCGGCACGAACACCAGGTCGAAGGAGCGACCGGCCGCCTCCTCCACCCCGCCGACGAAGACGCGTCCGTAGCGGCGCTTCGGCGGTTCCCGGCGGCTGAATCTGAGGCGTTCGGCAAGCACCCGCTCGACCTCGGAGAGGCCGACCTCGTCGACCTCCGAGAGCGGCCGCAGCTCCGCCAGGAGCTCCAGCACGGACTCCGGGCGCCGCAGCGACATCGTCGCCAGCCGGCCGAGGCGGTCGAGCCATACGCCCCAATCGGCGCTTCCCGGCAGATCGTCCAGAAACTCCACCAGCGGCAGCGCGAAGCTCCTGAGGGTGGCCAGACGCGCGATCTGCCGCTCCAGGTAGCCCCGGCGGCCCTCGTTCTCGTCAGCGGCTTCGCGGAGTTGCAACCGGAACTCGGCGTCGAGCCCCTCGAGGCGCTTCCGCCAGCGGTCGGCACCGCCGACCACGGCCGCGTCCACCAGCAGCCGCTCCCACTGCGCGGGAGCTCGGAGCGCGCCGGCCGGGGCCGCGTCTTCCTGAGAGTCCCCGGCTTCCTCCGGGCCGACAGCGTCAGCCGCGGACTCCGGGCTCGTCGGCGCCGCCTCGGCAGGCTCCGCCGACTTGAGCACGAGCTGCTCGCCGGCCGGTTCCACCCAGGGGACGTCCTCGACCTTCGGCGGCGCGCCATCGGCAGCGGGTTTCGGCGTCTGGCCGAGCGACAGATACTCCGCGAACCGGCTCGCCGAGAGCCGCTCCCCGGCGCAGGCGAGCAGGGCCAGGAAGGCGCGGCCGGCCGGGTTGGGGCGCAGCGAACCGCGCGTGACGTAGGCCGGGATCCCCGCGCGGCCGAGAGCGTCCTCGATCAGCGGCAGGTAGGCCGCGGGCTGCCGCGCCAGGATCGCGATCCGATCGAACGGGAGCCCGCCTGCAGCGGCCGCGCGGATGCGGCGCGCGATCTCGACGCATTCCTGGCCCTCGCCGGCCGCTGAGAACAGGTCCACGGACGTGGTCGTATCGATGCCATGGGTCCTGCCGGCCGCGTCCGCTCCCGTCTCGAACACGAAGCGCTGCACGCGGCTGAGCGCGCCATGTCCGTCTCCTTCGGTCTCCCGGTCGAGATCGGTCACGGTCCCATCGCCCAGCACGGAACTCAGCCATTCCAACGACTCCTGGTCCCCCGCGGCCGCCGTCGCCAGCGCCTCGCGGCCGCGGGCGGCCAAGGTCCGAAGGATCTCCGCCTGGGCCCGGCTTCGCAGGCGAAGATCGAGCCAGATCGAGCGTTGAGGCACGCTCGCCCGTCCCTCGGCGAGGGCCTCGGCGGCGAGGCGAAGAACCGCGGGACGGTCGGCTAGCCCGAACCGCTCCATCTCGCCGCCGAAGCGCTCGAGCAGGAGCCCCAGATCCCTCGTACCGTCGTCGTCGATGAGCGCCGACGCCGGAACGCCGGCCGCCCGCAGTTCGCCGATCGTCGCTGCCAGCGAGCGGGCGAACCCCGGCATGCCGGCAACCGGCGCCAGGCGCTTCAGTTCGCCGTCCGCCTCCGCCAGGCGGGCGGCACGGGCCGCGATGGCCTCGGTACCGAGCGGGGTGACGGGGCGAAGGCCGCGGGCGGCGAGGTCGAGTGCGGCGGCCTGGAGCGTCCATTGGTCGAACGACATCGCGTGGACGCCCAGCAGGCCACCGCCGGTCGTTGTCAGGCCGCGCAACAGGTCGTCGGCGGCGCTCCGGGACGGCGCGAGCAGCAGGACCTCGTCGCCGGTCTCCAGACAGTCGCGCAGCCTCCGGCCGGCCGCCGCCAGCCGGGCCAGGGCGGAGGACGAAACCAGGATCGACGCCGGTCGCGGATCCGTCACGGTGCCGGTCGCGGGATGAGTTCCAGCGCGGCCAGCCGGCTTCGGCCTCGCACGTAGAGCACGCCGTGGGCGAGCACGGGCGCCGCCCAGGCCGGGTAGCGCAGCAGGTCGACGATGCGGCCGTCCACCTCGGCCTGGAGGCGAAGGTGGCCAAGCTGCTGGTAGCTCTCCGGGGTCGCGCGGATGAGCAGCAGGTCGCCGACCTCGCTGTGGACGCCGAAGTGACCATCGACGTAGAGCAGTTGCGTGCGGGCGAGGCGGGGCTGACTCCAGTGGACTTCTCCGGTCGCCCAGTCGACGGCGCGAAGCTCCGCGTTCGGCGACTTCTCGCCGCTCGAGACGTAGACCACGCCCTCGTGGTGGACGGGCGTGTTCCAGTGGGCGGCGATCGCCTGGTTGCGCGGACCGTCCTGCCAGACCGGCCGAAAGCCGCTCTCGCCGCTCTTCGTGTCGCCGCCGTACTCGAGCAGTACCGCTCCTTTCTCATAGGACTCGGTCAGCAGCACCTGGTTGCCGACGACAACCGGGTTCGCGGCATTGACGCTGGTCAGCCGCCGCGCGCGCCAGCCGAAACCGTCGATCTCCCGGCCGTCCTTCGGGTCGAAGAGGATGAGGCCGGAGCGGGCGAAATGGAAACCCCGCCGCTCGCCGCCGAAGTCGACGACGATCGGGCTCGCGTAGCTCGCCAGGTCGTCGCCCAGGCGATACCGCTCCTCGCCGGTCCGTTTGTCGAAGGCGACCAGGGCGGTGCCGTTCGGTTCAACCCGGCCGCTGTGGATGTTCGGGGCGCCGGGCGGACTGCCGCCGACCGCGACGAGCAGCAGGTCGCCTTCGACCCACGGCGCACTGGCGACGCCGAAGAAGTTCTGCTGGACGCCGTAGTCGGCGTGCGTGTCGCGCTCCCAGAGGACTTCGCCGTCGAGCACCCGGTGGCAGCGGAGGATGCCGTCGGCACCGACCGCGTACACGCGCGGTCCGTCGACGAGCGGCGCCGTTCGCGGGCCGCCGTCGTAGCCGTAGTAGTCCTCGTAGTCCGTGCGGTACGTCGAGCGCCAGAGTTCTTCGCCGTTGTCGGCCCGAACGGCGACCAGGAGCGCCCGGTCGCCGAAACGGGTGAAGTAGAAGAGCCGCCCCCGGGCGACCGAAGGCGCCGCGTAACCCTCGCCCAGTTCGAGGTGCCAGAGCAGCGGCGGCGGATCGGCGGCCCAGTCTGCGCGGATGCCGGTCTCGGGCGACTTCGAATCGCGGTTCGGACCGAGAAAGCCCGGCCAGTCGATGCCGTCCGCGCGCGTGCGGAGGTCGGGGGGCAGGACGTCGTCGTCAGCGGCCGCGGCGACCGAGGCCGCGAGCGCGGCCAGGAGAACGAGGCAAACGTGTCGCAGCACCGGCGCTCAGACCAGATCGATCCGGTCCGGCCGGTTCGGCACCAGGCAAAGAAACTCGAACGGCGCCTCGATCACTTCGTACGAGTGCGGCAGACCCGCGGGGATAAGCAGCACGTCGTCGGCGCCGACCTCGACCGTCTCGTCGCCCAGCACGATCCGCGCACGGCCCCGGAGCACGTACTGCTCGTGCTCCACCTGGTTCGTGTGGAGCGGCATCCCGCCGCCGTCCTCCATGCGGAACCGCCGCATGGCGAAGTGCGGCGCATCGTCGTCGGCGCCCAGCAGCACCTGGGTGGTCGTCGCCGTGCCGAGTTCGACGCGGCTGGCGGGCGCGTCGTCGGCGCGGCGAACGATGGCGGCATCGGACTGCGCGGAGAGCTTCGGGCTCATCGACCCGACTCTACCGCCGCCGGCCTCAGGGTGGAGGAGCGATGCTGGCTCCCGCCCTGATAGCCCACTTGCCGTTCTTCTCGGTGACCAGATAGATCGTGTCGAAGCTGTGGATCCTGGCGCCGCCGGCGCCGTAGCGCGTGATCCTGACAGCGACGTTGACGCCTCTGGCACCGACCTGGACCGCCTCCATGGAGTCCGCTTCGGAGCGCTCCCAGCCAAGCCGTTCGGCGAAGGCGTCGAAGCCGAACCCCTCCATGTACTCGGCGGCGGACTCCCGAACGCTGGCTCTTCCGACTCCGACCCGAACGTGCGGGAAGTGGAGGGCCGCGACCATCGCCTCCTCGTCCCGGGCATTGAAGGCGTCGAGGTAGCGCTCGACGGCGGCGGTAGCGGCCGAGGCAGTCGCCTCGCGGTCATCCTCGGACAGGTCGTCGAAGCCCGCCGCGAGCCTCGCCTGGATTCCGATCGAACCGTCCTCCTCCGTCACTACGTAGAGGACCTGATTGCTGAAGATGGCGGAGCCATCGGCGCGAAGCCGCGTGTACCGGCCGGCGACGTGAGCCTGACCTTCTCCGGCCTGGACGACGATCGCCGAATCCAGCCTGCTCCGATCCCAACCCGTCGCCAGCACCTGGCCGAAGTCGATCGTCGCCGCGTAGGCGGAGGCGTCGGCGAAGACGCGGCCGCCGAAGTCGGCCGTGGGCCGGACGTGCGGGTACTGGAGGGTCGCGGCGAAGGCCGCCGGATCGCGCGTGTTCCACGCTTCGATGAAGCGGCGGACCGCCTGCCTCGCCTCGTCCTCGGTCAGCGCGGTAGCAGGGCCGTCCCAGGCGACGGGAAGCAGGAGCAGGCAGAGGACGAGGGGAAGGCGCGCCGGCACAGCGAACCGAATCTACCGCGCGTGCCACTTCGAGCCCGCTACCATGAATCCACCATGCCACGAACTCGATACCAGACTGTTCCGGTCGCCCGCACGGTCCTCGGGATCTGGTTCGCCGGCGTCGCGGCGGCCTGGGTTCCGGCCTCTGCCCAGCACGACGCCCCGAACGTCCTGTTCGCGATCGCCGACGACTGGGGCTTCCCGCACGCCTCCGCCTACGGCGACCCGGTCGTCGAGACGCCGTCCTTCGACCGCATCGCGCGCGAGGGCGCCCTGGCCCACCACGCCTACGTCTCTTCGCCTTCCTGCACGCCGTCGCGCGGGGCGATCCTCACCGGGCAGTGGCACTGGCGGCTCGAAGGCGCCGCGAATCTCTGGAGCGTCTTCCCGGATCGATTCGAGACGTACCAGGAGCTGCTCAAGGCGGCCGGCTACCGGACGGGCATGATGGGCAAGGGTTGGGGACCCGGACGGACGGAGACGGAGGGCCGGGAACTCGCCGGGAGGCGCTTCGAGAGCTTCGAGGCGTTCCTCGCCGGGCTGGGAGAGGCTCAGCCGTTCGCCTTCTGGCTGGGCACCTCGGATCCCCACCGCCCCTTCCGGCCCGGGGCGGGCGCCGAGAGCGGGATGGACCTGGAAGCGATCGAACTTCCGGCAGCGTTCCCCGATCATCCGGACACCAGAGGCGATGTGGCGGACTATCACTGGGAGGTGCAGCGGTTCGACGCGCTGGTGGGCGACGCATTGGAACTGCTCGACGAACAGGGTCTGGCGGAGAACACCATCGTGGTCATGACGAGCGACCACGGGATGCCTTTCCCGCGCTGCAAGAGCAACGTCTATGACTGCGGCTCCAGGGTGCCTTTCGCGATCCGTTGGCCGGCTCGGTTCGAAGGCGCCGTCGAGATCGACGCTTTCGTGAGCCTGACGGACCTGGCGCCCACGTTCCTGGAAGCCGCGGATCTTCCGCGACCGGAGGTGATGACCGGGCGCAGCCTGGTCGCTTTGCTTGAGGCGGGAAGCGACGTCGACGCCGTCCAGGCAACCGTCGCGGCGGACGGACGCGACTTCGTGCTGACCGGAAAGGAACGGCACGTACCGGCACAGGAGGCGCCCGACGTGGGCGGCTACCCGAGCCGCGCCATCCGCACGCACGACTTCCTCTACATCCGCAACTTCCGGCCCGACCGCTGGCCCAACGGCACGCCGAACCACGAGCAGGCCGCCTACCCCGGCGCCTGGTACGCGGACACGGACAACGGACCGACCAAGACCTACATGATCGAGCACCGCGATCGGGACGCGGAGCACCGGCGGCTCTACGACCTGTCCTTCGCCAAGCGGCCCGCGGTCGAGCTCTACGACCTGCGACGCGATCCGGACCAGCAGGTGAACGTCGCCGGCGATCCGGACTACGAGGCGACCCGGGATGAGCTGGGCGAGCGGCTGATGGAAGAACTGCGGGAAACCGGCGACCCACGCGCTTCCGGTGAGGGCGACGTCTTCGACGACTACGAGTACCTCGGAGGAGCGCCGCGCCACCCGAGCCTGCCGCGGTCGCCTCCGGGAGCACTCCGGCCTCCTGCCGGCCAGCCGTGAAGCGGCGAGGCAGGCGGCGGTAGTCCGAATGCGCCAACGGCGGCTGATCGGGATCGTCGGCGGCCTCGGGCCGTTCGCCCACATCGACTTCGAGCGGAAGCTCCTGGCCGCCGCGAGCGAGGTAATCGGCGCCCGGCGCGACCAGGAATTCCCTCAGTGGGTGCTGTCGAGCCTTCCGCAGACGCCGGATCGGACGGAGGCGTACTTCGGCGAAGCGGAGGATCCGACGCCGTCGCTGAGTCGGAGCCTGGAGCGGCTGCGAGGCGCCGGCGCGGACTTCGCGGTCGTCGCCTGCAACACGGCACACCTGTTCCTGGAGCGGCTGCGGGCCGAAAGTCCCCTGCCGATCGTCAGCCTGATCGAGACGACGGCGGACGAGGCGGCCCGCATCGCTCCCGGCGGCGCGGTCGGACTACTTGCGACGTCCGGAACGCTGCGGTCGCGGTTGTACCACGAGCCGCTGGAGGCGCGTGGACTGCGGGCGGTGAGCCCGTTCGACCTGGAGGGCGGCGAGACGCTGCAGCGGCGGAAAGTGATGGAGCCGATTTACGGTCCGTGGGTCGATGGGCGGCACCAGGGCGGCGGGATCAAGACGGATGGCGGGTCGCCGCGGGCGCGGGCGCTGCTGGAGCAGGCGGCTGGGCGGCTGGTCGCGGAGGGCGGCGCCGACGTGCTGGTCGCGGGGTGTACGGAGATTCCGTTGGCGCTGGAGGGCGCGGAGGTGGCGGGGAGGCCGCTGCTTGATCCGGCGAGGTTGCTAGCTGCGGCCGCAATTCGTTACGCCTACGGGCTCTAGGACAAGGCGACTCGGGCTCGCCGCTTCGCGGCATCGCGCGTGATGCGGGTCAGAGGACCCGCGCACCCAGCGGAAGCGGAACCGCCGGCGGCCTTGCGGCGCGCCGGCGGTTCGCTTGAGCGGACTGGACGGGAGGCTTACTCGCCGCCGGCGGCGCCCGCAGCGGCGGCCTCGGCCTTCTCCCGCTGCTCGGCCATCTGCTTGAGGAAGGCGTTGGCGGCCTTCGCCTCCTCCATGTCGACGGCGCCGTCCTTGTTCTGGTCCATCATCTCGAAGTACTGCTTGACTCCGCCGGGGGCTTCGTCGAGCTGCATCTTGCCGTCGCGGCTCTCGTCCGAGAACGCGACGACCGCCGTCAGGTCGAGGCCGTCGCCACCCTGGAAGGCGCCGCGGCCCTTGTTCTCCTCGTTGATGTAGGACATGAAGCCGAAGCTCATCTCGTCGGTCGTCGGCTCGCCCCAACGCACGGTCTCGGTGGGATCCGGATTGGCCGGGTTGTCCTCCGAGTTGTCGAACACCGTGGTCAGAACGACCCGGGTACCTTCCGGCACCTTCTTGCGGTCCTTGTACTTGTAGGTGGTCTGCCAGTTGAAGTCGTAGTTCGGCACGTCGAGCAGGACTTCGTGGCTGCCGTCCGGGTAGTAGGCCTCGTACTTCGCCGCCTTGCCGCGCAGGTGCATGTGCGGCAGGTAGCCGACGATCTCGGAGTCCGAGGGGAAGGTCCACTCGGTCTGGATCGTGTAGTCCGACTCGCCCGGCGGCACGGCGAAGTCGTACTTGCCCATGTCCGCGTTGAAGACCTCGTACTTCACTTCCTCGTCCTTGTCGTAGAACTTGAGCGCCACCGAGGACTGATCCCAGGAGCCGGTGCCGGGGCCTGGCTCCTTGTGGTAGTGCATCTGCCAGCGCAGGTTGCGTCCCGCCTTCAGCACGTCGGCCATGCCGTCCTCGTGGATCACCGGGTCGTTGCCGGGAGCGATGCCGCCCAGGCCGGGGACGATGATGTGGTGGACCGCCGGGCTGCCGGGCCGGAACTCGATCGCCTTGACGAAGCGATCCTCGGGGATCATCTCTTCGGTGACGGTCGTCTGGAAGTAGATGTAGAGATCCTCGACATCGTCCTCGACGAAGTAGGGCTCGTCGAACTGGAGGACGAGGTCGGGCTCGCCGATCAGCCAGCCGTCGCTGCTCGGCCAGTCGATCGGCTCCGGGGCGTCCGCCGGATTGCCGGCCGGGGCGCCGGACTCGGCCCAGCGGACCAGCAGATCGATCTCTTCCTGGGTCAGCGTGCGCTCGTTGGCGAAGACGCCGTTGTGCTCCGGCGCGGCATCCCAAGGAGGCATCGCGCGCGACGCGACCTGGCGGGCGATCGAGCGGGCCCAGGGCCGCGTCTCTTCGTAGGTCGTCAGCGCCATCGGCGCCACCATGCCGCCGAGGTTGGCGCCGTTCGGGCGGTGGCAGACCTGGCACTCCTGCTGCAGCACGCGTGCCACATCGCCGTAGAAAGTGACGGGTTCGGGGTCGACCGCTGCCGCCGAGGCGGCGCCGGCAAGCGCCAATGAGGCGATGGCGCCGAGGGCGATCAGTCGGGTCATGGACGGGATCTGGGGACGGTTCATTCGAGGTCTCCGCGAGGTGTGGTGTCCAGCGTTCCTGACGGGCGCAGTGCTCCCGCTCTGCGCGACATACTATACGACTACTCAGTTTACGCGGATGAGCGCGACCGGGTTTCGCCGCACCGGCAACCGATACCGTAGGCGTCGCGCGACAACCGGTAGGCGCGAGTAAACCAAGCCCCGCCGACAACCGTATAGACACCCGAGGAGGAGAGCATCGTGAGCACGACTGTCGACGTGCAGGGTCTCCGGCATGTCTACAAGGGCGGCACCGTCGCCCTCGACGGGGTCGATCTGACGATCGGCGCGGGTCTGTTCGGTCTGCTCGGCCCGAACGGCGCCGGCAAGAGCACGCTGATGCGGATTCTCTGCACCCTGCTCCGGCCGAGCGAAGGCAGGGCGAGCGTGCTCGGTCACGACGTGGTCCGGCAGCGTCGCGCCGTTCGCGCCCACCTGGGCTACCTGCCGCAGGAGTTCGGCGCCTGGCGTCTGCACCGCGTGGAAGAGGTGCTCGACACCCTGGCCGACCTGTCCGGCCTCAAGGGCCGGAGCGCCCGCCGCGACCGGGTCGACACGGTCCTCGACAGTGTCGGCCTGGGCGAGGTCGCCCACCGCAAGGTGAAGAAGCTCTCCGGCGGCATGACGCGCCGGCTCGGCATCGCCCAGGCGCTGATCCACCAGCCGCGACTGCTGATCGTCGACGAACCGACCGTAGGGCTCGATCCGGAGGAGCGGATCCGGTTTCGCCAGTTGATGACGACCCTCGGCAAGGAACGGACGATCATCCTGTCCACGCATATCGTCGCCGATCTCGGCGCCGGCTGCAGCGACCTCGCCCTCCTCGACGACGGCAGGATCGTCTTCCGCGGCTCCCCGACCGAACTGCTGGAACGGGCCCAGGGTCAGGTGTTCGAACTCACCCTGCCCGCCTCGGCGCCTCCGCCGCAGGGTGAATTCGAGATCGTCTCGCGCACGGTCGGCGCACAGGAAACGACCTACCGCAGCGTCGCGGCGCCGGGGCGCCTGCCCGAAGGCGCCCGGCCCGCCTCCGAGCCGACGCTCGAAGAGGGGTACCTGGCCTTCATGCTCGCTCGCGGCCGGGCCGAGGACCTGCTGCGCGACGGGCACTTCGGCGAGAGCGACGGCGACGCCGCCGTCTGCTGGGACGACGGAGAAGCCCCGGCCGGCCAGACTTCCCGGGAGGAGGACGAATCGTGATCTCACCTGCAGCGGTCTGGACCCTGGCCCGGGCCGAGATGCGCACCATTCGCCGGCTGTTCCGGTTCTGGTTCTTTTCGGGCGCCGCGCTCCTTCTCGGCGTCGTGATGTACGTGTACTACTGGGTCTTTCACGGTCTGCTCTCCTCGTACTCGGCCAGCATCGGCGCCCTGAGTCCCAAGTACCTGATGTCCCAGACCGCGTCGTGGCAGACCGCGGTCCTTGCCATCGGCGTCGTCTTCCTGGCCTTCGACCTCCGCGCCAGGGATCGGCGGGACCGAGTGATCGAGGTCCTCGACAGTCGTCCCTACACGAACGCCGAACTCGTCCTGGGCCGTTTCGTCGGCTCGCTGACCATGGTCATGGCCGTCGCCTTTCTCGCGCTGATGATCATCCAGGGTTTCGGCTATCTCGCCCTGGGGCTCGGCTGGTACGTCGGCGAACCGTCGCTCTGGAGTTCGGTGTGGGCCTACCTGCTGCTCGACGCCCTGCCCGCCCTGGCCCTCTACGTCGCCTTCGTCCAGGCCGTCGCACTCGTCAGCAAGAACCGGCTGGTCGCCGCGCTGGCGGGACTCGGGCTCGCGGTCGGCGGCATCTGGCTGAGCATCCAGTTGCCGGTCCACATGCTTCCGGTGCTGGCGGTCAACGGCGGCTTCACCGGCAACATCTCGGAGATCGCGCCGCAGCTCTGGACCGCCGAGAGCCTCGTGAACCGCATGAGTCTGGCGGCTCTCGCCGCCGGGCTGCTGGGCCTGGCGATCGCGGTCCATCCACGACTCGACGACTCCCGGCGCCGGAGCTGGGGCCTCGGAGGCGGCGGCCTGCTCGCCGTCGGTGTCGCCGCCATGGTCGCCATGCTCGCCGGCAGCCGCGCGGAACTCGAGATGGTCGACTCGTGGCGGGAGGCTCACCGGGCGCGGCAACAGGATCCGGTGGTCGACGTCGAGCACATCCGGGGCTCGGTCGACATCCGGCCCGGCGGGCGCCTTGCCCTGGACCTCGAGATCCGGTTTGCCGGAGCCGGCGGCAGCCGGGCGCTGTTCAGCCTGAACCCGGGCCTCAACGTCGACGCGGTGGAGGACGGGGCCGGCGGGGCGTTCCCCTTCACTCACCGCGACGGTCTGCTCGAGATCGACCTCGGCCACGCTCCCGCGGCCGGCGAGACCTTCGACCTGCGCCTGCGGGCACGGGGCCGGCCGGACATCCGCTTCGCCTACCTCGACTCCACCATCGACTTCGAGCGGCTGAACTACCAGGACGCCCAGGTCGTCCTTCTCGGTTCGCTCAGCGGCGTGCTGGAACGCCGCTTCGTCGCGCTGATGCCCGGCATCGCCTGGCTGCCCCGCGCCGGCGGCCTGATCGGCGTCGACGATCCGCGGCACCGGCCGCGTGACTTCTTCGACCTCGATCTGGAGGTGCGCGCACCCTCCGGCTGGACCGTCGCCGGTCCAGGAAAGGGCGAGGCCCAGGGCGACGGCGTGCGCTTCCGGCCCGCCGCGCCGGTGCCCGAAGCGGCGCTCATCGCCGGCGTCTACGACCGCCGCACCACCGAGGTCGCGGGGGTCGAGCTCGAACTCCTGTTCGACCGCCGGCACCTACGCAACCTGGACTACTTCGCCGACGCCCGCGAGGAGATCGAGGCGCGCGCGGCCGAGCACTTCGCCACCGCACGCGAGGTCGGCCTTCCCTATCCCTACCGTCAGCTCTCGCTGGTCGAGGTTCCCTGGACCCTCCGCGGCTACGCCGGCGGATGGCGCATGGACACGGCGCGGGCGCCGCCCGGGATGCTGCTGATCGGCGAAACCAGCCTGCCGACGTCCCGCTTCGAATTCGCGTTCCGCAACCCGGAGCGGTTCGAGGACCGGGAGGGAGGTCTTCCGCGCGCCAAGGCCCTGGGACTCGAGAACTTCTTCGCCAACGACTTCATGGGCGGCAACGTGCTGGTCGGCGGCGCGCGGAACCTGTTCCTGTACCGCACCGGCGCCCGCGGCCCGGAAGCCCTGGCGCTCGAGGCCCTGTGCAACAACCTGGTCAACCGCCTGGTTACCGATGGCGAGTCCTACTTCTCCGTCCACCTCTTCGACCGCGACATGGGCTGGACCATCGGCAGCGTGATCCAGAACGTCGTCCTCGGGCAGGCGGCCGGCGGTTCCCTCGCCCGCAGCATCGTCGCCGGGATCACCGACCGGCCCGAGGTCTGGGACTTCGTCCTCGACAACTCGCTCGTCGCCATGAACGTCGAAGAGGACCCCAAGAGGGCCGTGAACGCGCTGTACCTCAAGACCTCCGCGCTCGCCACCGCCATCCTCGACGGCGCCGGCCGCGAGCGCACCGCCGCGATGATCGCGAATCTCGTGCGCGACCACGAAGGATCGACGTTCGAAGCGGCCGACCTTGAGCGCGCCGGCCAGGAGGCGGGCGTGGACCTGGATGCTCTGGTCGGCGACTTCCTGCACGACAAGAACCTCGCGGGCTTCGTCGTCTCGCCCGCCGAACTCGTCCGCCTGCCGGACGACGACCAGGGCACGCCGCAGTACGAGACCCGGCTGTTCGTCTACAACGGCGAGCCGACGCCGGGGCTGTTCCGCCTCCGCTACGCCGTTCGCACGGACAGCGGTCCCCGCTGGGATTCGAGCGAACCTGCCCTGATTCCGGGCCGGAGCGCCGTCGAGTTCGGGCTGGTCACGTCCACGGCGCCCGGCATCATGCTCGCCTCGCCCTATCTGGCGCTCAACCGCGGTGAGTTCCCGGTCGATCTTCCCCGGGTCGACAACGAGCGGATCGTCGAGCGCGATCCTCTGCGTGGAACCCGGCCCGCCGACTGGCTGCCGCCCTGGCTCGACGAGGGCGCCGGGATGCTCATCGTCGACGACCTGGACGCGGGATTCTCGATCACCGACGACGAGGCAGGTGGCGGCGGTCTCCGGCTCCAGGGCGGCCTGACCGGCATCTTCGCGCCCACGATCGAGACCGACCAGGGCCTGCCCGTGTACCAGAGCATGTTCGGCCCGCCACGTGAATGGTCGCGCTACACCCAGCCAAGGAGTTGGGGCCGCTACCGGAGAACCACGGTCGTGGGTCCGGCGGGCGATGGCGATCGCCACGTCACGTACACCGCCGAGCTTCCCGAGGCCGGCCGCTGGCGGGTCGAACTCCACGTACCGTCGCTCTCGCCCCTGCCGGCGGGGACCGGGCCGATCCGCCGCGAGGTCAGGATCGGCAGCGACGCCGGCAACGCCCCACGCCAATCCGGCGGCGGTGATGGTGTGCAGGTGTCGGTGAACCTGGGACTGCGGCTCGGCACCTACGACCTGGAGCTTCAGAACGGCGGCAGTTCGAGGCCGATCGACTTCGACGCGGCCGGCGCCGGCGAAGGCTGGGCCGTGCTCGGCGACTTCGACCTGACGAAGGGCTCGACTTCGGTGGTGCTGAGCGACGAAACCACCGGCACCGCGGTGGCGGCCGACGCGGTCCGCTTCGTCCGGCTGGACAACGGCAACGGCGCCGCGGCGCCCACGGGTGGAGGCATCGGAATACAGTGAGCCGAACCGACTTCCGATTCTCCGCGCCCGCGTGGCGGTGCGCGGCGGCCGCTGCGGCCTGCGTCGCGCTGGTGGGCTGTCAGGCGGCAAGCGCCCCGAACGAAGTGGACTTCCTGGTCCCGGTCAGCGCCGCCGAAGTGTCGACCGGCAACGTCGAGGATCTGATCGTCGCCACCGGCACTCTCCGCGCCGCCGAAAGCGTCGTGCTCCAGGTCGAAACGCCCGGTCGGCTCGAGGTCGGCCGGCACGCCTCCGGCCGGCGTCTCGCCGAGGGCGACCGGGTCACCCCCGATCAACTGATCGCCGCAGTCACCGGAGAGGACGCCCGCCTGGCCGCCCGGGTCGAGGTCACCCACAAGGCCTACCTCTCCGCGCAGGCCGAGCGGGACGCCCGCGCCAGGCTGTTCGAGCAGGAGCTGATCAGCGCCGAGGAACTCCGCCGCGCCGAGGCGGCGCTGGAGGAGGCCAAGGCAAGCTGGGAACAGAGTCTGCTGACCGAGGATCGCGCCCGCCTGCTCACGCCCATCGGCGGAGTCCTGATGGAAGTCGCCCGCGACGAGGACGGCATGCCGGTCGCCGACGGCCAGTTGGTGGCGCTGGGCTTCCAGGTCGCCCGCATCTCCCCCGTCGACTCCCTGATCGCCGACATCGACCTCGTGGGCCCCGAACTGGCGCGGGTCCGGCCCGGCCAGGAGGCCCGGCTGCGGCACTTCGCCTGGCCGGGCCAGAGCTTCGGCGGCGGCGTCGTCCGGCTGTCGCCCGAGGTCGATCCGGTCACTCACACGTTCCGCGCGGAGGTCGCGGTCCGCAACCCCGGCGGGCTTCTGCGGCCCGGCATGTTCGTCGAGGTGAGCCTGGTCGTCGAGCAGCGGAACGAGGTCCCCGTCGTACCCCGCGAAGCGGTAACCGAACGCGGCGGCCGGCGCGTGGTGTTCGTGCTTGACGGCCAGCGAGTCGTCCGCCGCGAGGTCGTGCTGGGCCTTGGCGACGACGAGGTCGCCGAGGTGCGGCAGGGCCTGGAAGTCGGCGAGCGCGTGGTCGTTCGCGGGCTCGAGACCCTGACCGACGGCACCCGCGTCAGCGTCTCCGGATAAGGAGCAGAGCCATCCCGAATCGCGAGACGAGGCCGACGACCTCAGGAGCCCGGCGGCGTGGCCTCGGCTCCCGGTAGCACCTCCGCGGCGGCTCGCCTGGCCGCCCGGCGACCGGTCGCGGTAACGGTCACCGCGCTCGCCTTCGCCCTCGTCGGGTGGATCTCCTGGCGCGAGCTTCCGATCGACCTGCTGCCCGACCTGCGCTCGCCCACAATCGTCGTCGCGGTTCGCTCCGGCGACCGGCCGCCGACCGAGATGGAACGCCTGTACGGCGAGCAGGTCGAGCAGCGGCTGTTCACGGTGCGGGGCATCCGCGAAGTGCAGCAGGTGGCGCGCGCCGGGCGGCTGATCGCGACCGTGCGTTTCGACTGGGACGCGGACATGGACTTCGCGCTGATCGAGGTCCAGAAGGCCGTCAATCCGGTGGCCGCCGACCCGGAGGTCGACGAGGTCCTGGTCCGGCACCTCGACCCGCGTCAGGCGCCGGTCATGACCCTGGGCCTGGTGGCCGAGGAGGAGGGCCCCGATCTCGCCGAACTGCGCCGGCTGGCGCGCCGGCAATTGGCGCCGGCCATGGAGGAGCTCCCCGACGTCGCCGAGGTGCGCGTCCTCGGAGGCCGGGACCTGGAGGTGCAGGTCCGGGTCGACCGCTACCGGCTCGAGGCGTTCGGCGTCACCCTCGGTCAGCTCGAGCAGCGGCTGACCGCCGAGAATCTCGACATCGACGCCGGCACCCTCGAGGACGGCGGCGAGGTCTATCTCGTCCGAGGCATCGCCCGTTTCCGCGACGCCCGGGACGTCGAGCGGGTCGTCGTGCGCTACCGGACCCAGCAGGGCTCCGCCGGCCAGATGACCCGCCAGCCGATCCGGGTCTCCGATGTCGCCGACGTGGCGCTCGCCCACGCCGAGATCGACCACCTGGTCCGGGTCGACGGAGTGGAAGGCGTGGGGCTCCAGGTGTTCAAGGAAGCCGGGGCCAACACGGTCGAGGTCTCCCGCACGGTGCGCGACGCGCTCGACGGCCTTGAACGCGACCTGCCGAACGTGGCCGTCTCAATGGTCAACGACGACGCCGCGCTGGTCGAGAACGCGATGGACGACCTGATGAACGCCGCCATGGTCGGCATCGCGCTGGCGATCGTCGTGCTGGCGCTGTTCCTCCGCTCCCTCGGGCCGACCATCGTGGTCGCGTCGGCCGTGCCCGTGTCGCTCTTCGTCGCCCTGTTCGCGATGCGCCTGGCCGACCACTCGCTCAACATCATCACGCTCGCCGGCCTGGCGCTCGGCGCCGGAATGCTGGTCGACAACGCGATCGTCGTCGTCGAGAGCATCCACCGCCGCCACCGGCCCGGCGTTTCGGCGGCGGACACGGCCGCCAGCGGCGCCTCCGAAGTGGCGGGAGCGATCGCCGCGTCCACCCTCACCACCTGCGTCGTGTTCCTGCCCGTGCTCTTCGTCCAGGGTCTGGCGGCCCGGCTGATCGAGGGCATCTCGTTCACCGTCGTCGCATCGCTCGGCGCTTCCCTGGCGGTCGCCATGATGTTGATACCGGCCCTGTCGCGCTGGCTGCTGCCGCGGCCGAAGGCCGCCGCCACCGGTGCCGGCGACGAGGAACCGGCGGCCGCCGGGGTCGACGGCGAGGCGCCCCCCCTCGGCCGCGCCTTCAGGGCGACGGAAGCCCTGGTGCTCGGCCTGCTCCGGCTGCGCTGGGCCGTCGTTCCGGCGGCAGTGCTGGCCGCCGCCGGGGCGGTCTGGGTCCTCCTCGGTCTCGGCAGCGAGCTGCTGCCGCCGTCCGACCCGCGGCAGTTCTCGATCCGCATGGTCGGCCCGGCCGGCCAGCGCGTCGAGGCCACCGCCGGTGCCGTCGCCACCCTGGAGGCCGCGGTTCGCGAGGCCGCCGGCGAACACCTGGAAGCGCTGCAGGCCGAAGTCGGCCGCCTGCCCGAGGACGACCGGCTGGTGACGACGGAACTGACCGAGGAGAACACCGCCCGCCTGCTCGTGCGGCTCGCTCCCGACGGCCCGACCGGCAACCAGATCGTCAACGCGCTGTCGCCGCAATTCAATGACATCCCGGACACCGAGATCGAATGGGAGGTCGGCGCCTCCGCCCTGGCCGAGGCACTGGGCTCGACCGGTCCGCCGATCGTGGTCGAGATCGCCAGCCAGTCGCTGCCCGACCTGCGGGCGATGGCGGCCGATCTGCGGGACGCCCTCGCCTCGCGCGCGGAGGTGTGGAACGTCCGGTCCTCCTTCGAAGGCGGACCGCCCGAGCTGCGCATCGAGCTCGACCGCTCCATGGCGGACGGCCTCGGCGTCAATCTGCAGACGATCGCCCGCGTCCTCGAGTCCGCGCTCGACGGCAGGCGCGTTACCCTGCTCTCGACCGGCGACGAGGAACGCCACGTCGTCCTCACCCTGCCCCAGCCCCGGCCGGAGGATCTCGCCGACCTCCGCTTCACGAGCGAGGGCGGCGCCCGGCTCGCCCTCGGCCAGGTGGCCAGCTTCGAGCCGACCGAAGGCGCGAGGGAGGTCTTCCGCCGCGATCAGCGCCGGGTGGCTCAGGTCACGGCCCGCATAGCCTCCGGCAGCGACTATCCGCGCGCCGTCGCGGCCGCCGGAGAGGTGATCGGAGCGGCCGAGCTGCCGCCCGGCATGCTGGTGCGCCTGGCCGGCGAGGAGGAGGAACGGGAGCAGGCGGTCGGAGAACTGCGCTGGGCCGGTCTGCTGGCGATCGTCCTCGTGCTCATGGTCCTGGCCGGCACCTTCGAGTCGCTGCTGCAGCCCCTGACCGTGCTGTTCTCCATCCCGCTGGCACTCGTCGGCGTCGCCTGCACTCTCGGTCCGATGGGCAATCCCGTGGGCGTGATGGCGCTTCTGGGCCTGATCGTGCTGGCCGGCGTGGCGGTGAACGACGCCGTGCTGCTGCTTGCCACGGCCCGCCGCCTGATGGCCGCCGGCATGGACCGGCGTGCCGCCCTGGCCCGCGCCGCGGCGATCCGGCTCCGGCCCATCCTGATGACGACTCTGACCACGGTCCTGGTGCTCCTGCCGCTCGCGGTCGGCGCCGGAGAAGCGGCCGAACTCCGCGGACCGATGGCGTACACGATCATCGGCGGCATCCTGACCTCTACCGTGGGCTCGCTGCTCGTGCTGCCCTGCGTCTACCTGATCCTCGACTCGATCCGCCTGACCCGGCGCCGGCCGGCGGACGCCTGATCCGGAGCGGGCTGTGAGGTACGGCCTCGACACGCTCGCGATTCGCCGCCCCGTGGCGGTGGCGATGTTCTTCCTCGGGCTGGTGCTGGTCGGCGTGGTCGGCTGGCAGCGGCTTCCGATCGAGCTCTTCCCGAACGTCAGCGGCGACCGGCTCTTCGTCTCCTTCTTCCGCCCCGGCAGCGAGCCCGAGACGGTGGAGCGCGAGATGCTGCTGCCGCTCGAAGCGCGGGTCCGGACGCTCGCCGGCGTGGCCGAGACCTGGGGCGAGGTGGCCGGTTCCAGCGGCAGCTTCACGATCCGCTTCGAGCGCGGCACGGACATCAAGGTCCGGGAACTGGACGTCAACAGGATCGCCTCCGACATCGCCCGCACGCAGCCGCGCGACGCCTTCATCGACGTGCAGTCCAACGACAGCAGCATCATCTCGAGCTTCGCCATGAACCTGCAGGCGACCGGCGCCGCGGACCGGAACGCACTGCACGAACTGGTCGAGGACCAGGTCGTGCCCCGTCTGGCCGCGGTGCCGGGCGTCAGCCAGACCCTCGTCGGCGGCGGCGCTTCGCGCCAGTTGACGGTCTGGGTCGATCCGAACCGCTGCGCGGCTCTCGACGTGACGCCACAACAGGTGGTCGACGCGGTGCGCGGCGCGGCGGGACGGCTCCGCTACCTCGGCAGCCTGGAGGACGAAGCGGGGCGCACCGCCGTCATGCTCGACGGGAGGCCGGCCGGACCGGTGTCCCTCGGCGAAGTGCGGGTCAGGCCGGACAGACCGGTGCTGGTGCGACACGTCGCTCACGTCGAAATCGGTCCGGGCCGCCGGCAGATGGCCTACCACGTCAACGGCGAACCGGCGGTCAGCGTCGTCGTGTTCCAGGAAGAGGGCGCGAACCTGGTCCGGCTGGGCCGCGACCTCCGCCGCCGAATCGACGAGATCAACGAGGAACTGGCGCCGATCGGCGTTAGCCTGCTGGCCAGCTTCGACGCCGCGAAACTGGTCGAAGAACAGACGGAACGGCTCCGCAACCTCGGCCTCTCCGGGTTCGTCATCGCCCTGCTCGTCCTGTTCCTCTTCCTTCGCGAATGGCGCGCGGTGGCCGTGGTCGCGATCGCGGTGCCGGTCAGTCTCGCCTCGGCGCTCGGCTTCCTCTATCTCGCGGGGCAGTCGCTCAACATGATCTCGCTCTTCGGCCTGGCGGTGGGCGTCGGCCTCCTGGTCGACAACAGCGTCGTCGTGTACGAGTCGGTGCAGCGCCGCCTGGAACGAGGCCACAACCCCGATGACGCCGCCGCGGGTGGAGTCCGCCGCACCGGCCGCGCCATCATCGCCGCGTCCGCCACCACCGCGGCCGTGTTCCTGCCGCCGATGCTCATCGACCTCGGGTCGGCGGCGGTCCGCAACCTGATCGCCATCGCGGCGCTCGCGATCCTGCTGCCGCTGCTGGGCTCGCTGCTCGTCGCGATCGGCCTGGTGCCCCTGCTCGCGCGCTGGCTGGCGGCTCCCGCGGCCCTCCGCCGGCTCGCGGTCCTGCGGGTGCGGAGGGAGCGCTTCGGCGGCGAGCCTCCGCCCGAACCGGCCCGGCTGCTCTTCGGCGGCTGGCTCGCGGCTTCCCTGCGGCGGCCGGCAACCCTGGTGACCCTGGTGGCGCTGGGCATCGTCCTCACCGCCGTCATCGCTCTGCCGTTCGTCGTCGGCGGCAGCGCGCCCCAGGCCCGCATCGCCGACCAGGTTCAGCTCGCCGTCCAGCTCACCCAGGGGCGGAGTTCGCTGGACGGCGCCCTGCAGGTCTTCGAACGGCTCGAGGCGTCGGTGCGGAACGTCGACGGCATCGACCGGGTCGAGAGCATCGTGCGCGAGGAGGGCGGCTCGCTGACGGTTCATCTCGTGCCCGAGGACGAGCGCCCGGAAGACCTGACCGCGAACCGTGTCCGTCGACTCGTCCGCGATGCCGCGCGGCGACTGCCGATCCGGATCAGCCGCCCCGGAGAGGACGGCGGCCAGGGCCGCGGCGGAGGCGGGGGCGGCGGCGGCGCCGAGGAACTGCTCGGCAGCGGACCCCAGCGCGTCGTCATATCAGGCAACGACAACGAGCAACTGACCGACCTGGCCAACGAGATCGCCGACCGGTTGAGGAACATCGGGGGAGTCGCCTACGCGTCGCCTTCCGTCCTGCCCGGACCCGAGGAGATCCACGTCGGGCCGAACCGCCGGGCGTTCGAGGCCTTCGGCGTCCTGCTGGACGACGTCCTGCCGATGCTCAACCTCGCCGGCAGGGAGGGAAGCAGGATCAGCACGGGCTACCCCCTGCCCAGCGGCCGCGAACTGCCGATCGTCGTGCAGCGACTGGAAGGCGGGCTGGGCGATCAGGACGTCCTGGACGGCTCCGGAATCGACCGCGACGTGTCCCTCGCCGGCCTCTCCCGCCTCCAGATCTCGACCAGGGCCGGCGTGCTGCCCGTCGTGGCCCTCGCCGAGGTCCGGCAGGCGCCGCCGGCGGCGGTGATCACCCACCACAATGGGCGCCGGGAACGGGTGGTGACCTTCGGACTGTCCGGAGACGTGCCCGGAAGCGGACCCGCGCGCGTGGCCTTCGACAGTGGAATCGAGGAAGCGATCGCGGCCGTCTACCGACCCGCCGGGACCACGGTCCAACTCGACCGGTCGGAGGAAGGCACCGACTGGTTCCGGAAGGTGCTGGTGCCGGTCGTCGCCCTCCTGTTCCTGGTCCTGGCGATCGCATTCGAGTCGATGACCCTGCCGATCCTGGTTCTGCTCGCCCTCCCGCTGACCCTGCTCGGGTCCCTGTGGGCGCTGTTCTTCAGCGGCATGGGCCTGATCGGCATGGCGCTGCTCGGCGCCCTCGTCCTGCTCGGCCTGGCGGTCAACCCGGCCGTCCTGCTGGTGGACCGCATGCAGCAGCGGACGCTCGGCGCCGGCTGGAGCGCCGGCGCGGCCGCCCTGGCCGCCGTCAAGGAGCGCACCCGCCCGGTGTTGATGACGAGCGCCACAACCGTCGCCGCCCTCGCTCCGCTGGCGATTCCCACCGGCCGGGAGAACGAAATCTGGCCCCCCTTTGCCGTGCTGGTGATCGGCGGTCTCCTGACCGCGACCGTGCTCACGCTGCTCGTCATTCCGGTCGGCTACGTCTTCCTTCGCCGCCTGGATGAGCTGTTCAGCCGGGTCGGGCCCTGGGTCGTCCTGGCCTGGCTCGCCGTCACGATCGCCGCCATCGCGCCCCTGTTCGCATTCGACGTCATCGAGTCCATGTTCTGGCAGGTGACGACGACCATCCTGATCGGCGGCGCCCTGCTCGGCATCACGGTGTGGGCCCTGCCCAGGGTCCCGACACCGGAACCCGAGGCCGCCGGCGGCCCGCCGCGCCTCGTGGTCCGCCATCTCCGCAAGGTCTACGGCCTGCCCGGTCCCCTCCGGCGCGCCCTGCGCGCGAGGACGGAGTTCGCCCGGCGCGTACTGACGCGAGGAGGCGAGCCGTTCCATCCCGGGGACGCGCGCGACCGGCTGCTGCCGCTGGTTCTGCTGCTGGCCGGAACTCTCGCCGTCTTCACCAGGATCGCCGCGGACTTCCTGCAGTTGCTGTTGCTCGTGACCGCGGCGATCATCGCGTCCCGGCTGCTGGTCGAGGTCCGGCGCGCCCGCGGGCGCGTGGACTCTCTGGGCCGGGCGGAGCCGGGCGGCGTCGAGGGGCTGCTGAAAGCCCTCGTGCCCTGGGGCGCCCTGGCGGCCGTGGTCGTGCCGTGGATGGTCGAGGGCCGGTTCGCCATCGCCGAGACCATCTTCCTGCTCCTGTTCGGTTCTCTCATCGCGTTGGTCCAGTTGGGCCGCCGCACCGCGCGCCTGGAGACCGCGCGACGGGAGGAACCGGCCCGGCGGCGACGCGGACGGCGGAACCGGCTCGTCATCTTCTGGCGCAGGGTGGCCACCCGTATCTTCGGCCTCGACCTGCCCATCGACACGGTCCGCGCGCTGGCGGCCGTCACCTTCGACGTGGACCGCGGCATGGTCGGCGTTCTGGGGCCGAATGGCGCCGGCAAGACGACGCTGCTGCGCCAGTTGACCGGCATCCTGGACTCGACCCGCGGCCGGATCACGATCGGGGGCGTACCGCTGCTCAACGTCCGCAAGTACCTTGCGCGCTACGTCGGCTATCTCCCCCAGGACGCCGGCCTGCCGGCCCGCCTGACCGCGCGGCAGTACCTGGAGTACTACGCCGCGCTCTACCAGATCGAGCCCGAGATCCGGGAGGAACGCATCGAGTCCCTGCTCACCGAGGTCGGACTCGCCGAGCGTGCCGGTGAGCAGATCGGCGGCTACTCCGGCGGCATGCGGCAACGGGTCGCGGTGGCGCGCACGCTGCTCCGCCTGCCGCCGATCATCGTCGTCGACGAACCGACCGTCGGCCTGGATCCGCGGGAGCGCGTGCGCTTCCGCAACCTCCTCTCGCGGCTCGCCAAGGACCGGATCGTCCTGTTCTCGACGCACGTCGTCGAGGACGTGGCCGTGGCCTGCGAGCGGGTGCTGGTGCTCAGCCGGGGCCGCCTGGTCTTCGACGGCGTCCCCGACGCGCTGTCGCGGGAGGCCGTCGGGCGCGTCTGGTCGTGGAGGACGGCCGGCGACGAGCAGCCGGACCTGCCGCCCGGCTCCGTCCTTGCCGACAGCCGCCCCGAAGCCGACGGCAACCGCCTGCGGGTACTGGCCGGCGAGCAGCCGGACGAGGCCGCCGTGCCAGTCGAACCCACGCTCGAGGACGGCTATCTCTGGCTGGCCCGGTCGGTACGCGGGGAGGCGCCTGCGTGATGACCGTGCTCCGCCTCTCGCTCCTGCTGCTCGCCGGCAGGCGCTACTGGCTCCTGCCCCTGCTGCCGCTCCTCTGGCTGGGCGTCCAGGCCCTGCTGCTGCTGCTCGGGGCCCGCGAGACCATGGAACCCGCGACCGCCCAGGACACGCTGATCGGCGTGCCGGTCGCGGTGCTGGCCATCTTCCTCGGCGGCCGCGTGATCACCGGCGAACTCGATCAGCGCAGCCTCGAGATCGCCTACACGGTGCCCGGCGGGGCCCACCGTGTCTGGCTCGGCAAGCTCGCCGCCGCCGGCCTCCTGCTTGCCGCCAGCGTGGCGCTGATGGCGGCGGTCAGCTACGCCTTCTTCACTCCCTTCCCCGTCTTCCAGACCCTCTACGGCGCCATCCAGGGCGTCGCCTTCTACCTGACCGCCGCGATGGGCTTCGCCACCCTGATCCGCAGCGAAGTCGCCGGCGCCCTGGCCAGCGTCGCCCTCCTGGGCTTCAACGGCCTGATCACCGGCTTCGGCGCCGCACCCGTCCGCGTCTCGCCCTTCTGGAACCCGCTGGCGATCGAGGAAATCGACTCGGAGCGCCTGCTCGCGCTGGCCCTCCAGAACCGGATCGGCGTCGCGCTCGCAATCGCCGCCATCGTCGCACTCAGCTTCAGCCGCGCGGAGCGCCGCGAGAAGATGCTCGGCGGCTGAACGCAGTCTTCGTCTCGATCTGACACGCAGCCACCCGCAACCCGCCCCGCTCAGGTCACTCCACCGCAAGCACGCTCCGTTTTCCGTCTAGATCCATAGGCGGTCCACCACCGCCGCAGCGCTCCTGGGCGTTGTGGCGCTCCGGACCTGTGCAGGTCCTCCGCCCGCCGGGGACCTGCCGCCGATCCACGTCGGCAGTCTGCCCGAACCGGGCCGACGGCAACACGGAACCTATGGAACGAAAGGAAACGAATCATGATGAAGAAGATCCTGCCCGTCGCAGTGGCAACACTGGTACTTGTGCTGAGTGCTGGCGGTACGTTCGCCGAGCCACCGGTGCCGGTCATGGAAGGCGCCGTACCGGGTGTCGGCAACCATCAACCTGAACAACTCACCGACGCGGACCTGCTTTCGGTGACCGGAAGAGGAGCCTGCAACGAACGCGTCCAGGCCTTTGGCAGGTTCGTCGTGGTCGTCGGCTTGATCGCTCTGAGTCACCTGATAGTCGCTACCGGCCAAACGACCATTGGGCTCGGGCCCCTTGTCTGCGCCTAGGCGAGGCCACCGCCAACTCCCCGGCGAGGCCACCGCCGGTCGGGAACTTCACCCCGGCAGGCGGTGGCCACGAAACGCTCCCCCACCCGACAACCCGGAGGTCACGCCGACGTGATCACGACGATCCGGCTTTCTGCCGTCCTGGTGGCAGGTCCGCGTCACTGGCTATTGCCTCTGTTGCCGCTCGTCTGGCTGGCGCTTCAGGCAGGGCTCCTGATTGCCGGCCGGGCGGCGAGCTTCGAACCGGCGGCCGCCCAGACCACTCTGATCGGTCTGCCGCTGGCGGTTCTCGCCGTGGTGCTCGGCGGTCGGATAATCGCCGGTGAACTTGACCAGCGCACGCTCGAGATCGCCTACACGGTACCTGGAGGGGCCCATCGAGTCTGGTTGGGGAAGCTAGCGGCCGCTGGCCTGATGCTGGTTGCCAGCCTGAGCCTGACGGCGGCGCTGACCTTCGTGTTCTTCACTCCGTTTCCAATCATCCAGACCCTCTACGGCGCGGCCCAGGGCGCCGCGTTCCACCTGGTCGCCGGGATGGGCTTGGCCACGCTGTTCCGCAGCGAAACCGCCGGCGCCATGGCAACGATCGCCGTACTGGCCCTGAACCTGCGAACGGCTCAGGTCGGCCTGCGCCTCTCGCCGTTCTGGAATCCGCTCACGGTGCAGGGAGCAGACGCCGATCAGTTGCTCGCGATGGCCGTCCAGAACCGGATCGGCATCGCGCTCGTCATCGTCGCGATCATCGCGCTCTCGTTCGCCCGCGCCGAGCGGCGCGAGAAGATGCTCAGCGGCTGAGGCCTTGGCGGCGCCCCGGACCGATCAGAACTCGCAGACCAGTCCCGGGTAGCGGAAGACGACACCCGGATCGAGCTGCTTCGGCTTGTTCGCAGCCTCTTCGGCGCGAGCGCCGGCGAGCATTCCCTCCATCCCGTAGTTGCCCTCGTGACAGGCGTACTCGTAGATCGCGTCCTCGGTGCGCTTGAGAGGAATCGACGCTGTCCAGGGCTTCGTCCAGGTCCCCGGATCGTTCACCGTGACCTCCCACTCCAGGGTCTCCGGGTCCGTCAGGGTGAACCGCTCGGTGATCGTGAGCTGCTCGGAGGAGCCCATGAAGTCGTTCTTCTCGGAGTAGTTCGAGGTCTTGACGACCAGCGTGTCGCCGTCCCAGTGGCCGCGGGAGTCGCCGTTCCAGAGCTTGACGTCGTCGTCGAGCGCGGACTCGTCGCCCAGCCGAATGACGCGGGCGTCGTGGATCATCTCCTGGTGGATGACGACGTGGTCGGGTGTCTGGAAGAACTGGTGGTAGCCGTTGTAGCCGGGGAAGATGAAGGGGGCGCCGTAGCTGATGCAGCGCTCGGGAATCGGCCGGTCGAGCCAGGAGTCAGCCGGGTGCTCCATCAGGTGCTTCACCCGCTTGCAGAGACGCTCCTTCGCCGGTTCGGTAAAGGGCGGGATCAGCCCGTCCGGCGGATCGACGACGAGCGAAGTACGCTTCGTGAAGTACCGGTCGGCGATCCAGAACTGGTTGTAGTTGCCGGTCGTCGGATCGTATGAGGTCGCCTTGGTCCGCTCGATCGCCGCCAGGACGAGCTGGTCGCCGAACAGGGCGTCGGCGCCCGGGTTCGTCGCCTCGGCGACGGCCGCCAACAGCTCCTGGAACTCCTCGTCCGTCAGGCGCTCCTTCCCGGCCCAGGCGGCGGGACGCTGCAACGGGGTGCCGTTGTTGTTGGCCCAGACGCCCTGGAGGTCGGGATGGCCGTAGGCGGTGCGCGGCATCGTCCAGTCCGCATCCTTCGCGTTGTTGTTCGCTGCCGGAACCGCGCCGGCGGCCAGCCCGAGCAACAGGGCCATCGCGCCAATCGTCGCCACGGCTCTCAACCGTTCGTTCTTCCTCATCCGACTACCCTCCCAAGACGGGTGAACATCGCGTCCTTCGATCATAGCCGCCGCTTCACGGCGATCCTCGTCACGTCCAGCCCCAGGCCTTCGCTTCGTCATCCCAGAGCGCATAGCAATCAGTCGCCAGACCGGCAGCGAGGACCCAGTTGGGCATGTCGGTCACCAGTCCGGTGGGACCCTGCTGGACCGTGATCGGGCGGCCGTTCGCGGTCCAGGCCGACAGCACGTGACCCAGCACCCGCGCCCCCTCACCTTCTCCTGACTCCACGTCGAGCGAGTCGATCCGCACCCGCCACTCGACATCCTCGCCCGAGCCGTCGGGGCGCACGAAGCGAACATCGTCACCGTCGGCTTCGAAGTCCGCCACCAGGTCGATCGATTCGATCTGCGCGATGAAGGACGCGCGCAGCGTGTCCACGTCCGGCTGAGGTTCCGACGGCCCGCAGGCCGCGATCGCTCCGACCAGGGCCAGGGACAACAGAACGCCGCCGGGAAGCCGGCCGGCGGCGCGAGGACGCGCCGCGGACCGACCTGACTGCCGTGTTTCGACGATGTGGAGCATGGCGTCAACTCTAACGCCTGGCCCACGTACTACTCTCGCGACGCTCCAGTACCTCGCCGGCACTCCAGGCCCGGGGACGGCGATTCCGCACTCTCCTCCGCGGCGACCCCACCGGCGGAGCCGGGCCACACCATGACCACGCCTCATCCCAACGAGCAGCCCCGCCGCCAGGCCGGCGTCGGCTTCATCTTCGCCGTGATCCTGCTCGACATGCTGGGCGTCGGCCTGATCATCCCCGTCTTCCCCGAGCTCGTCGAGCAGTTCCGGGGCGGCGACACGTCTTCCGCCGCCGTCGCCGTGGGCGCCATCGCCGCCTGCTACGCCGTGGCGCAGTTTGTCTGCGCCCCGATCCTCGGCGCCCTCTCCGATCGTTTTGGACGCCGCCGCGTCCTCCTGCTCTCCATGTTCGGCCTGGGCGTGGATTACGTGATCATGGGTTTCGCGCCAACGCTCGGCTGGCTGTTCGCCGGCCGGATCGTCGCCGGCGTGATGGGCGCCAGCATCACGACGGCGAACGCCTACATCGCCGACATCTCGACGGCGGAGACCCGGGCCCGGAACTACGGGCTGGTCAACGTCGCCTTCGGCGTCGGTTTCATCCTCGGACCGATCTTCGGCGGCCTGCTCGGCGGCATCGACCTGCGCCTGCCCTTCTTCGTCGCGGCCGGTCTGTGCCTTCTGAACTCCCTCTACGGCTTCCTCGTGCTGCCCGAGTCGCTGGCGCCGGAGAACCGGAGCGCCTTCTCGCTCCGCAAGGCGAATCCGGTGTCGAGCATCGTCCATCTCCGCACCTACCCCCTGGTCGCCAGCCTGGCCGTCGCCTTTCTGCTGATGGCGCTCGCGCAACGCGGCCTCGAAACCTCCTGGGTGCTCTACACGGGCTATCGCTACGGCTGGAACGAGTTCCAGAACGGCCTCGCGCTGGCGGCCGTCGGCGTTGCGGCGGCCCTGGTCCAGGGTTTCCTGGTGCGACCCGCGGTCACCTGGCTGGGCGAGCGCCGGGCGGTGCTGGTCGGCTTCGGCATCGGCACGCTGGCCTTCGCCGGCTACGGCCTCGCGCCGAACGGCCCGGTCCTCGTCGCGGTGATCTTCGCCGGATCGCTGGGGGGCATCGCCGGACCGGCCGTCCAGGCGATCATCGCGGGCACGGTGGCGCCCACCGAGCAGGGGAAGATCCAGGGGGCGCTCACGTCGCTGATGAGCCTGTCGGCGATCGCGGCGCCGCTCGTCTTCACCAGCGGCGTGTTCAGCTACTTCACCTCCGACGCCGCTCCGTTCGAACTGCCCGGCGCGCCCCTCCTGGGCGGATCGTTGCTGATGGCCGTAGCCATGCTGCTGCTGGTCCGGGCCTTCCGGCGACACTGACGCCTCAGGCGCCGCGCCAACCAGCCGGTGCGGGCTACAATCGGCTGCTCAAGGAGGTCCACGATGCCGTTCGACAACTCGTCGCTTCCCATACGACTCTTCACCGCTTCCCACGAGCGTTCGTGGAACCCCGCCGACATCGACTTCTCGCAGGAGCGCTCCGACTGGCTGTCGTTCTCGGACGACGAACGGAACCTGCTGATCCGCCTGGTCTCCGGCTTCCGGGTCGGTGAGCGCGGCGTGACCCACGAACTCGCGCCGCTCCAGTTCCGCTTCCGCCAGGACGGACGGCTGGAAGACGAGATGTACGTCACCGCGCAGATGTACGAGGAGGCTCGCCACGTCCAGTTCTTCGAGACCTGGCTGATCGAGGCGCTGCCGGGCCGGTTCGGGGTCGACATCCCGTATCCCGATCTTCACGGCGACATGTTCGCCACCCGCCTGCCGGCGGCGATGCGTGCCCTGTTCACGGACGACAGCCCCGAGGCGCTGCTTCGCGCCGTCATGCTCTACCACTTCTACGTCGAAGGCGTCGGCGCCGAGGCCAGCTACCCGATCTACTACAAGATCTTCGAACGGACGGGCAAACTGCCAGCGCTCAACCGCGGCATCCGGCTGATCCAGCGCGACGAGGCCCGCCACATCGGATTCGGCGTGTACGTCCTGCAGCGGCTGCTCGCGGAGCACCCGCACCTGGTCGATCAGTTCGAGGCCCAGGTCGAGGCGATGCGCCCGTTCGCGGAAGACGGCCCGAACCAGACCTTCGCCGGCTTCGAGCCGGGCAAGGCGCCGTTCGGTCTCGACTACGACGAGTACCGGCAGCTCTACCTCGACAAGCTGGAAGAGATGCGGCAGAGCATCTACGACGGCCGGCTCGCGGCCGCGGTGTAGGAGCTTGCGTTCCGCGGAGGCAACATCGTGAAAGCAGCGAGACTGCTCACCGCAATCGCGGCCCTGGTGCTGACCGCGGCGCCTCTCGCCGCGCAGCCGCGGGCCGACCATGTCGTGCTCGTCTCGGTCGACGGTTTCCGGCCGGACTTCTACCTCCCCGGCTCGTCCTGGCCGGCGCCGAACATCCAGCAGATGGCGCGGGACGGGGCCCACGCCGAGGGCGTGCGCGGCGTGTTCCCCACGGTCACCTATCCGTCGCACACGACGATCGTTACCGGCGCGCGGCCCGCCCGCCACGGCGTCTACTACAACCGGCCGTTCGAACCGGAGGGACAGACCGGCGAGTGGTACTGGTTCGAGTCCTCGATTCAGGTCGACACGCTCTGGGACGCGGTGCGCGCCGCGGGCAGGCAGACCGCCGCGATCTCCTGGCCGGTGACCGTCGGCGCTCCGATCGACCGCTTCGTACCCGAGACCTACTCGCTCGACCCGAACAGCGACCGCCTCGCCCCGATGCGCGACGGCACGACTCCCGGCCTGTGGCAGGAACTCGAGCGCGAGGCCACCGGCCGGCTCAGCCTGCGCAACTACGGCGCCGCCTACCTCACGCGCGACGACACGACGGGCGCGATGGCCGCGTACGTCCTGGAGACCCACCGGCCGGCTCTGATCGCGCTCCACCTGATCACGACAGACTCCGCCCAGCACGCCCATGGCCGGGAATCGGATCGCGCCCGGCGCGCGGTCGCCGCCGCCGACCGGGCGATTGGCGCAGTCCGCGACGCCGCGGACAGGGCCGGCATCCTCGACCGCACCGCCTTCGTCATCACGGGCGACCACGGCTTCGTCGATCTCCACACCCAGCTCATGCCCAACGTCTGGCTGGCCGAAGCGGGGCTGCACGGCACCGAGCCCGATCGCGGCGAGTGGCGGGCCACCTTCCACCCGACGGGCGGCTCGACCTTCCTGCACCTGCGCGACGAGGCCGACGCGGCGGCCCTGGACGCGGTCCGGGGCATCCTGGCCGATCTCCCCGAGACCGTGCGCCGCCTGTTCCGCGTCGTCGAACGCGACGCACTGGACCAGGCCGGCGCCGCCCCGGAGGCCCGCCTGGCCCTCGCCGCAAACCTCGGCGTCAGCTTCGGCTCGGACGCCTCCGGCGACGCCATCCGCCCCACCGACGGCGGAGCGCACGGCCACTTCCCGACCGACTTCCCGGAGATTCTGACCGGCTTCGTCGGCTGGGGTTCGGGCTTCGAGCCAGGCCGCACGGTCCACCGCATGGGCCTTACCGACATCGCGGACCTGATCGCGATGCTGCTCGATGTCGAGTTCGAGAGTCCGGACGGGGCGCCGCCGTTGGGGGTTCTGACCCGCTGAGCGACTCGATCCGCTATGCCGTCAGCCCGCGGTACACCTTCGGCAACTGACTCGGCAGGGCGGCGATCTCGTCGATCACGAGGTAGCGGCGCTCGGGGCACATCTCGCGCAGATAGTCGTGGCCGGCGGGATCGACGGTGATGCAGAACGTCGAGATGCCCTGGCGTTCCGTCTCCCGGAGCGCGACCATCGTGTCGCGGATGCCGTAGACGCGCGACGCGCGGTCGCTGCCGTAGTCGAAGTCCTGGGGGTAGCCGTCCGAGAGGATGAGCAGGACCTTGACCTTCGCCTCGCGCTCGGCGAGCTTCGCGGCGGCGTGGCGGATCGCCGGTCCCATCCGGGTGCTGCGCTTCGGCTCCATCGCCGCGATCCGGTCTTCGGCCTCCCGGTCGAGGTCGTCGTCGAACTCCTTGGCGACGAAGAACTCGACCTCCTTGCGGCCGAAGCCGGAGAAACCGTAGATCGCGTAGTCGTCGCCCAGGGTCTCGAGCGCGTCGGCCATCAGAACCAGGGACTCCTTCTCGATGTCGATCACCCGGCGGCCCGGCGGCAGTGGCTGCGGGTTGTCGGGCCAGTCGAAGTCGTCGAACACCCCGACGTACTCGGGTTCCGGCGTCTTGCCCGCGGGCGCCTCCGGCTCGTCCACCGGCGCCTCCGCGTCGGTCGAGGCACTCATGTCGAGCAGGAATGCGGCGGCCACGTCCCGGTGCTGGCGGCGGCGGCTCATGTAGACGGCGCCATCCGGCGGCCGGCCGGCGCGGCGGTCGACGTGGGTTTCGACCACCCGGTCGAGGTCGAGCTCCTCGCCCTCGATCAGCCGCCGCATCCGCCGGAACTCCTCCGGCTTGAGCAACTCGAACTGCTTCCTGACGCGCCGCAGCGGGTAGGCGTGGAGGCGCCTCGTCTCGTCGACGAACCGGTCCGCCGGCGCCACCGCGCCGTTCGGGGCCGCAGCGGGCGGCTCGATCGGTTTCTCGCGCAGGTGACACCAGCGCCGGCGATAGCCGGCCAGTTCGTGGTCCCACTCGTCGTAGTAGTAGACCTGCTCCCGGTCGAGCCCGGCCTCCGCCAGCTCCCGCTCCAGCCGCTTCGACAGCTCCTCGAGGCGGGCCGCCAGTTCCTCGGGATCGAGTTCGATCGGCGTTGCCTCCTCGTCACCCTCTTCGGCCTCGATCGCACCCGTGACGTCGAGGTCGGTCAGCGGCAGGCCGGCGGTGCCCGAGAGGTCGCCGTCCTGCAGGCTGAGCACGCCCAGCTCGTCGACCTGCAACTGCTCCATCAGGCCGGCGGCGATCGGGCCCGGTTCCACGTCGTCCCGCACTTCGACCTCGGACGCGAGCTCCTGCCACTCCCGGCGCAACTCGACGCGTTCAGGCGCCGGGTCGCCGTGGTGTGCCGGAGCGGGCATCTCCAGCGACTGCGGGACGGGGTCGGCGGCGGATTCCGGCCCGCGCTCCTCCGCGGCGGTTCCAGCCGACAGGTCGGAGTCGACGACGAGACCGCTCGGACGCAGGACGGCGAACGCCGGATAGAGAGAGCGCACGACGCTGCGGGTGTTCTCGACGGTGGCGCCGGGATTCAGCAACGTCGCCGCTTCTCCGGAATGCCGGCCAGAGGGCCGGCGCACCGACAGCCGGCCTGCCGTATCGGCACTGTCCCCGCCCGCCAGCAGTCGGGACCGCTGCTCGAGCAGGAGCGCACGCGCCAGGTCGAACAGGGCCGCTTCCCGCGGCTGCCGGCGAGCCGCCGGCCGTTGCGGCGGGCCCAGCGACGAATCGAGCGCATCGTCGATCAGCCGCAACAGATCGCGGCCCACTCCCCGAAAGACGCGCGCGAGAGCAGCGTCGATGCGCGCACCCTCGAGCCGCGCGAACAGCGCCCGGGCAAGGGCCGGTTCGTCGAAACCGGCGAAGAAGTCGGCGAACCGGAGCGGACCCCGCCGGTAGGTGCCGAACAGCACGCCGCCCAACTGGTGCAGCACCGCCATCCGGTAGACCATGAAGTTGCCATCGCTGTCCGGCCACCGGTCCATCCGCTCCGGCAGGTAGAAGGCCGCGCCGTCCGTCGTCGGCCGGCCCGCGGCCGCCGCGCCTTCCAGGTCGAGATGCCCCGCGCGCGACCTGTCCCCGGCTTCAAGGTCGGCGAGAGGCCGGACCTCGGCCGGGCGCGCCAGCATCGCCTCGACGTAGATCTCGAGGACGCGGGCGACGTCGTCGAGGGCGACCGCGGTCAAGGCAGCAGCGTCGACGCCACCTCGGTCACCGCGCGCTGGACCTCGTCGTCGTCGGTGATCGCCCGGCAGATCGCGGCGACGCAGGCTTCGCGCACGCCGATGCCGCCGGCGATCAACTGTGCCGTGTAGATGAGCAGGCGGGTGCTGACGCCCTCGTCGAAGCCGCGGTGGTGCAGGTTGCGGATGCGCTTGCCGAGTTCGGCCAGGTCGCGGGCCAGCGTCACGTCGATGTCCGCCTCGTGGGCGATGATCTCGGCTTCGATCTCCGGCGGCGGGTAGTCGAACTCGAGCGCCACGAACCGCTGGCGCGTGCTCGGCTTCAGGTCCTTGGCGACGCTCTGGTAGCCCGGGTTGTACGAAAGGACGAGCAGGAAGTCCGGGTGCGCGGGCAGAATCTCGCCGCGCTTCTCGATCGGCAGGATGCGGCGGTGGTCCGTCAGCGCGTGGATCAGGACCGTCGTGTCCTTGCGCGCCTCGACGATCTCGTCGAGGTAGCAGATCGACCCGTCGCGCACGGCGCGGGTCAGCGGGCCGTCCATCCAGACCGTGTCGTCGCCCTCGAGGAGGTAGCGGCCGACCAGGTCCGTCGCGGTCAGGTCCTCGTGGCAGGCGACGGTGACGAGGGGCGTCTCGATGCCCGCGCGCGTGCCTGCGTCGCCGCCACGGTAAAGGCGGTGCGTCATGTGCTCGAGGAACCGCGTCTTTCCGCAACCCGTGGGCCCCTTGAGCAGCACCGGCATGCGCGCCCGGTGCGCGGCGAGGAACAGGTCCACCTCGTTGCCGACCGGCAGGTAGTAAGGCGCCTCCGGCTCGGGCCGCGGCGGCGCCGCCTGGAGAGGTTGAGTCATGGGCTGGCGCTGGCGCGAGTCAGCAATGGTCGACCGCCCGAGCGAGTGCAAAGTCCTTCTCCGTCACGCCGCCAGCGGAATGGGTGCTGAGGGTCAGGCGGACCCGGTTGTAGCGAACATCGATGTCCGGATGGTGATCCGCCGCCTCGGCCAACTCCGCAACGAAGTCGACGAAGCGCACCGCCGCCGGGAAAGTCGGAAACTGGTACTCCCTCGAGATCGAAGGCGCCTCCAGATCGGCCTCCCAACCGCTCAACTCACCGCACGCCGCCCGTATCTCGTCCGCCGTCATCGCCGCCATTGCCGGTTACCTCCGCCGCGCGACCCTAGCAGCCGTCGGCCAGAGGGCCGGCGCACCGGCACTCGCCGGCACGACTCCACGATGGATCGCCGCACCCGATGCGTCCAGCCGGTCCGGGTTCCGGGGGAGAGGGTCCCAGCGGGCTGAAGCCAAGCGACTGCCGTGACCTTCCATGAACCGACAACCGTATGGAGCGCAGGCGACCGAAGCGAGCGCCCAGACCCCCATTCACCAAGCGGGCGCGAGCGTCCGCTGGGACCCTCTCCCCCGGAACCCGGACCGGCGGGTGACACCCGCAGTGGTACTGTCGGCGGCCTATGAAATTCGGCATCTTCTACGAGCATCAGCTACCGAAACCGTGGGGGCCGGACTCGGAGCACCGGTTGCTTCAGAACTCGCTGGAGCAGATCGAACTCGCCGACCGGCTCGGGTACGACTACGCCTGGGAGGTGGAGCACCACTTCCTGGAGGAGTACTCCCACAGTTCGGCGCCCGAAGTGTTCCTTGCGGCGGCGTCGCAGCGGACGAAGAACATCCGCCTCGGCCACGGCATCGTCCAGTTGACGACGAACCACCCGGCCCGGGTCGCAGAGCGCGTTTCGACGCTCGACCTAGTCTCGGACGGACGGGTCGAACTCGGCCTCGGCGAAGGCTCGAGCGTCACGGAACTCCATCCCTTCGGCCGCAGCTTCCGCGACAAGCGGATCGTCTGGGAGGAGGCGGTCCAGGCCTGCCTGCCGATGTTCTGGGAAGAGGGCTGGGAGTACCACGGCCACTACTTCGACTTCCCGCTTCGCAACGTGATCCCGAAGCCGCTGCAGCGGCCTCACCCGCCGCTCTGGGTCGCCTGTTCGCAACTCGACACGATCCGCTACGCCGCCCACCGCGGCATGGGCGCTCTGTGCTTCAAGTTCGCCGACCTCGACTCCGCCCGGGCCTGGGTCAACGCCTACTACAACACGTTCACGCAGGACCAGCGCAAGCTCTGCGACTACCAGACGAACCCGAACCTGGCCACGGTCAGCGGCTTCATGTGCGCGCCGACTGACGAAGAGGCGCAACAGAAGGCCGACGGCTGGACCTTCTTCCAGTTCGCCCTCCAGCTCTACAACAAGGAGGGGCCGTTCGAGCCGAAGTCGAACAACTTCTGGGAGCGCTACCAGGAGTGGAAGCAGACCCCCGAGGGCCGGCGTCGCTCCGACAGCGAGCTGATCGGCTCGCCGGAGACGATCCGCGAGCGCCTGCGCGAACTGGAACGGGCCCACGTCGACCAGGTCATCCTGCTCAACCAGGCCGGCAAGAACACCCACGAGGACATCATGAGCAGTCTGGAGCTGTTCGCCCGCGAGGTGATGCCCGAGTTCCAGGCCCGCGAAGACCGGCAGCAGGAATGGAAGCGGGCGGTCCTCGCCGGCGAGCAGAGGCTCGACGAGATCGACACGGAGCCGTTCAACGTGACCGCCCGCCTGAAGCCCACCCTGCCGCCGTCGGAGGAGGCGCTGGCCGCGGCCCGGAAGTGGGCCAGCTAGCTCATCCACCGGCGAGCGCAACCGAATCATCGCTTCTGCGTAGTCAAGTACGACTGCACGCAACCCAACACCGGAGACTCTTCATGTCCCTTCTCTTCCAGCGCCGCCGGCCTGTCTCGCTAGCCGGCTGCATCCTGCTCCTGGGAGCGGCACTCTCCGCCGCGCCGCTCTTCGCAGACGATGAACTGCCGTCGCCCGAGGAGATCGTCGCCCGCCACGTCGAGGCGCTCGGCGGCGAGGCCGCACTACGGGCCCACGCTTCGGTCACCACAAACGGCACGTTCGAGGTGCCCGCGATGGGAATGTCCGCCCCAATGACGATCCTCCAGATCGCGCCTGACCAGGGCATCGTTCGCATCAGCATGCCCGGGATGGGCGAGAGTGTGCAGGCCTACAACGGCGAGATCGCCTGGGTCGAGGATCCGATGCAGGGGAATCGCGTGCTCGAGGGCGCCGAACTCAACGCGATGAAGCGTCAGTTCGACTTGCATGCGGACCTGAAGTACGGCGAGCACTATCCGCAACGCGCCACGGCCGGCGAAGCCGAATGGAACGGCGAGGCGGCGTACAAGGTCGATCTGGTCGACGCCGACGGTACCGAGGCTTCCCGCTACTTCTCCGTCGAAACCGGCCTGCTGCTCGGCCAAGAGGCCTCGGTCTCAAACGAGATGGGCACGATGGAGGCGACGACGACCTGGAGCGACTACAAGGAGTTCGGCGGCGTGATGTTCGCTACCTCCGTTACCACGAACCTCGTTTCCGTGGGCATGGAGTTCATCCAGACCGTCGAGTCCATGACGTTCGACGACGTGGACCCGAGCGCCTTCGAGCCCTCCGACGCGATCAAGGCGCTGCTGCCGGAGTAACCGGGCCGCTCACTCGCATACACACAACGAAGTCAGGAGATCATCCATGTCCTTCAAGTCCACCAACCACAAGGCCCTGCTGGCGCTCGCCTGCTGCGGCCTGATTCTCGGCGCCTGCGCCGCCTACGAAGCTGGAGAAGCCCCCGCCTCGGCCGCACCGGAGCCTCCCCCACCGCCAGAGCTGACGGAAGAGCAGAAGATCATCGCCCGCTACATCGAGGCGAGCGGCGGCGAGGACGCGATCCGCGCTCACACCTCGATGACGATCAAGGGCGGGTTCGAGATGCCCGCAATGGGCATGTCCGGGGACACCACGACGTACTCGCTGGCGCCCGACAAGACCCTGGCCCTGATCAGCCTTCCCGGAATGGGCGAGATCGTCACCGGCACGAATGGAGACGTCGCCTGGGCCGAGGACCCGATGCAGGGGCCACGAGTGCTCGACGGCGACATGCTCGCGGACGCCAGGCGCCAGGCGCGCTTCTATGCGCAACTGGAGTACGACGCCATGTATCCCGAACAGACGGCGGCCGGAGAGACCGAATGGGATGGCCAAACGGCCCAACAGCTCGATCTGGTCGACACCGACGGCAACGAATCGTCGCACTACTTCGCCACGGACACGGGCCTCCTGATCGGCATCGAGGCAACGCAGACGAATGAAATGGGAACGATGGACGTGACGATCACGATGGGTGACTACGAGGAGTTCGGCGGCATGCTGGTGCCCACCTCGACCGTCTTCAGCATGCCCAGCATGGGGATGGAGTTCACCCAGACCGTCGACTCCGTGACCTTCGACGACGTCGACCCGAGCGTCTTCGAGCCCTCCGACGCGATCAAGGCGCTCCTGCCGGAGTAGAGGCTCGGCCCGTTCGAGACAGCTCCTTCCCCGGTGCGGCCGTGTCGGCGCGGTCGCACCGGCGCTCTTCGTCGCCGCGGCGACACTGGTCGCCGCCGCGGCACCGGCCGAAGCCCAAGGCAGCCGCCGGCCGCAGGCGCGCCTGACGGACTTCTACGAGCAGTGGCTCGCGGAAGTGGAACCGCTGCTTGCCGAAGCGGAGCGCCTCGCTTTCGAGCGGCTGGAAGGCCCGGGCGCGCGCGAACGCTTTCTCCGCGCCTTCTGGGCGGCGCGGCCCGAGCGCCTGCTCGAACGCTGGCAGGAGAACCGCGAGGCCCGCAACCAGCTCCGGGAACGCTCGCCGGCGATGGAGCGCGCAGTCCTCCTGGCCGGGAAGCCCGCGTTCCGGCAGCCGGTCGAGCCCTGCGAATCGGAACTCCGGCGGATCGAGATCTGGATCTATGACGGCTGGCGGCTCGAACACCAGCTCGGTCGTCCGCCGCCGCCCGGCGAAGACGAGATCGTCCTGGCGTTCGTCCAGCAGGTGAACTTCGACCCGCGGTCCATGCGGCTGTGGTCGCCGGCCTCGGGTGTCGATCTGGCCTTCGAACCGGAACAGCCGGCAGGCGCGGACGACGACTTCGAGACACAGCCGGCCGGCGCGCTTCGGGTGCTGGACCAGGCGGAACGGCGCCGCTGCCTGACTCCGACCGAGCGCCGCCGCCTGGAGCGGCGGCTCAGCCGCGCCGTCAGTTGGAAGGAGTTCATCGACCGGCTGGGCTGGGCCGGCGCTGCGCCCGACGGCGGCTGGGTGGACCGCTTCCTTCGCGTCGAAGCAGTGCTCGACGTCGACGTCATGGCGCTGCCAGGCGTTGCACTCGACCTCGAACCCCTCGGCAGCGAGAACCGGCGCACGGCGATTCGCGGGCGGCTGCGGCTGCCACCCGACCACCTCGCCGCGATCGGCGCCGAGCAGATCCTCGATCGCGTGACGATCACCGGCGATGTCTTCCTGCGCGACCGCCTGGCCGACGCCTTCGTCGTCACCCATCACGTGAGCGGCGGAAGCGCGGACATCGCCCTCGACTTCTACCGCCGGCTTCCAGCCGGCAACTACCGGCTAGAGCTCCGCGCAGAAGATCGCCTGGGCCGCGGCCTGCTCCGGATGAGCCGCACGCTCGAGGTGCCCGGGCTCGGCGGGCCGCCCGGCATCCCGGGTCTCGGCCTCCTGAGCCGCCGCGAGACGATCGTGCTCAACCAGTTGCCGAGCGTCGAGTTGCTGGCGCCCGAGGGCCGCGTCCTCGGTTCGGCCTTCACGGCCCGTGTCGTCGCCAGCCCGGCGGTCGCCCGGGTCGTCTTCCTGCGCGATGGCGAGACGGTCGCAACCGCCGACGTCCCTCCGTTCGTGCGAGACCTCGAGCTGCCGGGCCGCCGCCACCGGATCGAGGTCCGGGGACAGGACGCCGCGGGTGTGCTCCTGGCGCGTCATGAACTGGAGATCGAGCGGGAAGAACATCCGTTCTCCATCGCGATCGAGCGCCCGGATCCGGCTTTCATCGAGGAGGCGCTCGACCTGTCCGTGCGCGTCGACGTGCCGTCCGGCCGGGAGCTCGACCGCGTCGACTGCCATCTGGACGCCGAACTCCTCGAGAGCATGACGGCGCCGCCGTTCCGATGCTCCGTTCCGGCCGGACTGCGCCTTCCTCTGAGCTTCGTTCGGGCCGCCGCCACGCTCCGCACGGGCGAAACGGTCGAGGACCTCGTCTTCCTCGGTTCGGGAGCACCGGAAGAGATCGAGGTACGCCTGGTCGACCTGCTGGTCTCGGTCGGAGGCCGGCAGGCCGGGCCGGCAACGGGACTCGGCGCGGCCGACTTCCGTGTCCTGCACCGGGGCGTCGAGGCGCGGATTCGCGACTTCAGGAACCTCGCCGACCGACCGCTCACCGTGGCCCTGCTGATGGACATCTCGAGTTCGATGGGCCGCGGCGTCCGCGTCGCCTCGACCAGTGCCCAACGTTTCTTCGAGGGCATCCTCACCGATCGAGACGTCGCCAGCCTCATCGTCTTCAACCACGACCTGGACCGTCTGGCGCCCTTCTCAGACGACACCCGCCTGCTCCGCTACGCCGCCGAGGGCCTGCGGGCATGGGGTTCCACCCGGCTCTACGACGGGATCTCCTATGCCGTTTCGTCGTTCGCGGGCCGTCCGGACCGGCGCGCCCTGGTCGTGCTCAGCGACGGCGCCGACACGGACAGCAATCTCGACTTCGAGCGCGTGCTGGTGCAGGTCGAGCTGGCCGGCGTCGTCGTCTACCCGATCGCCCTGCGCATCAACGACCCGGCGACCTCCGAGGCGCTGGAACGTCTCGCGGATCGCACCGGCGGCCGCTACCACGTCGCCGCTTCAGTCGAGGACCTGGACCGCATCTACCGGGAGATCGAGCACGATCTCCGCTCCCAGTACCTGATCGCGTTCGAACCGCCGCCCGGCGTCGAGCCACGCGCCGACGGGCTGCGAGACATCGAAGTCGGGGTGTCGCGGGCGGGGCTGACGGTGACCGGCGTGCGGAGCCGGGGGAGGTAGAGGCGAGGGAACGTAGACTGCCGGCATGAGGGGGGCGCGGCCGGCTATGGGGGCAATCGAACGCGTCCTGATCCGGCCCTGCCGCGAAGCGGAGGGCGGCGCGGGCTTCTGGCTCTTCGTCGGCCACCTCGTCACCACGTTCGGCATCGCGCTGTCGAACTTCCTCCTCTTATTCACCCTGATCTGGGCCGGCGTCCGGCGAAAGCGGCTCCACTTCGCCACCGGCGACGAGGATCGGCGACGGCGGCGGCGGATCCTGCTCCCCCTCGCCGCCTACTCCGCCTGCTTCGTGCTCTCGGCCGTCTTCTCCTACGGGCCGGCGACCAGCCTGGGCGAACTGTCGACGCTCTTCTCCGTCCTGACCCTGCCGCTGGCCCTGCTGCTCGTCCGGGGCGAACGCCAGGTGCGGGTTGCCATCGTCTCGCTGGTTGGGATCTCGGCCGTACTCGCGGTCTACGGCCTGGCGCAGTTCGCCTTTACCGACTACGGCCCCCTCCACCAACGGATCCCCGGGCCGTTCTCGCACTACATGACGTTCTCCGGCGTCCTGCTGCTCGGCCTCGCCCTGATCGCCGGCCGCCTCAGCAGCGCGGGCGGCTGGCGCTCCCGCGTCAACTGGGTAGGCCTGGCGCTCGTCGGCGGCGCGCTCGTCCTGACCCTGACCCGCAGCGCCTGGCTCGGGGCTTTCGCTCTCGCGGTCGCGGCGATGGCTCTTCAGCGCCGCCGCGTCTTCCTGAGTTTCGCCGCCGCGCTGGTCCTGGCCGCCGCCTCGCTCGCCGCCGTGGCGCCGACCCTGTGGCCGACCTACTGGCAGCGGGCGACCTCGATGGCGGATGTCCGCAATCCCTCGAACTACGACCGCTTGTGCATGCTGTGGGCAGGCCGCCAGATGATCGTCGATCGCCCGTTCACGGGCATCGGCCCGGCCATGGTCCGCGAGTGGTACCCGGCCTACCGCCATCCGACCTCGGTCCGGCCGCGCGTGAAGCACCTGCACAACACGTTCGTCCACATGGCCGCGAGCCGCGGCATCCCGTCCCTGCTCGCCTATCTCTGGCTGATGGCCGCGGCGGCGGCGATCGCGTTCGAGGGCTATCGCCGCGAAGGCGGCCGGGCCGGGCCGCGGGCCGATCTCTACCTGGGCGTCCTGTTCGCCCTGCTGGCGCTGAACGTGGCCGGTCTGTTCGAGGCGAACTGGCGCGACACGGAGATTCAGCGCTGGACGCTGTTCCTGCTGGCCCTGCCGGTTATCCTCCGCGCTCCAGACGACCAGCCCGGAGACTCGGCATGCACCTCGACCGCCTCAGCCTGATCCAGCTCCTCGACCTTCTGTCAGCCCGGGAGATCTCCTGCGCCGAGTTGATGAACGCCACGCTGGATCGCATCGAGGCCACGCACCCGAAGCTCAACGCCGTCGTCAGCCAGCGTCCGCGCGAAGAGTTGCTGGCGGACGCCGAAGCGGCCGACGCTCGACGCGCCGCCGGCGACGCCCGGCCGCTGGAGGGCGTGCCCCTCGGCGTCAAGGATCTCGAGGACGTGGCCGGCATGGTGACGTCGATGGGCTCGCGGGTGTTCCGCGATCAGGTCGTCGAGGCCGACTCGACCCAGGTCGCGCGGCTGCGGAACGCGGGCGCGATCGTCGTCGGCAAGACGAACACCCCGGAGTTCGGGTTCACCGCGATCACGAAGAACCCCCTGTTCGGCGTCACCCGCTCGCCCTGGGACCTGGAGCGCACGCCCGGCGGCTCGAGCGGCGGTTCCTCCGCCGTGCTGGCGGGCGGCGTGCTGCCTCTCGTCACCTCCTCGGACGGCGGCGGCTCGATCCGGATTCCGGCCAGCTTCACCGGCGCGTTCGGCCTGAAGCCGAGCCAGGGCCGGATACCGCGCGGGCCGATGAAGGCCTGGGACTACGGCAGCACGTCGGTCTACGGCCCCCTCACCCGGACGGTAGAGGACGGCGCCCTGTTCCTCGACTTGGTCGCCGGCCCCTCGCCCTGCGATCCCGCTTCGCTGCCCCATCCCGGTCTGAGCTACCGCGAGGTGCTCGAATCGGGGCTCCCCGCTTCCGTCCGCATCGCCTGGTCGCCGGACCTTGGCTACGCAAGGGTCCAGGCGGACGTCGCGCGCGTGGCCGCGAACGCCGCGGCCGTGTTCGATCAGGCCGGTCTCCCGGTCGAACCGCTCGAGGAGCACGTGCCGGGCGGTCCGCCGATGCTCACCGCCGCCTGGGGCTCGCTGGGCAACTTCCTGATCGCGGGCCAGATCCACGAACCGCTTCGAAACCAGCGCCAGGACATGACCCACTCGTTCGCGGAGGCGCTGGAACGCTCCTGGGAGATGACGCCCGAGACGTTCGGCGCCGCGGCGCGAGAGCGCGGCCGGCTGAATCTCTGGTGCGGCGAGGTCTTCGACCGCTTCGATCTGCTGCTGACGCCGACCGTTCCCTACGATCCGCCGCCCGCCCGCGGTCCCTTCCCCACCCACACGGAGGGCCGGGAGCAGGTGCCGGCGGGCGTCGCGGCGTTCACGATTCCGTTCAACATGTCCGGCCACCCGGCGGCGACGGTGCGCGCCGGCCTCTCCGACGCCGGCCTGCCGGTCGGCCTGCAGATCGTCGGACCGCGTCACCGGGACGATCTGGTGATGCGGGCCGCACGGCTGTTCGAGCGGGCGCGCCCCTGGCACCCGACGTGGCCGGAGGTCTGACCGCAGCCGGCTCCCGGCCTCAGGGGATGACGGTGACCTTGACCGCGCCGCTTCCCTTGTCGCCCGCGATCTCGAAGGCGCGATCGAACTCCGCCAGCGGCACCTCGTGGGTGAGCAGCCCCGAGTAGTCTTCGCCATCCGCCGCCAGGATACGCACCGCCTCGGCGAAGTCCTCTTCGCCCGGGCGCCGCGCGTAGCAGTTGGACCACTGAAGCCGCGCCTCCTTGCCGAGCAGCGTGAGCGGATCGAGGGTCAGCGGCCCCATGAAGACACCCAGGACGCAGACCGTGCCCCCGGGGGCGAGTGCGATGCCGGCGGTCGTCATCGTGTCGGCCAGACCGCCCACGGTCTCGACGACGAGATCGGCGTCGTAGCCCGTCAGGTCTTCCGCAGGGCCTTCGTCGATCACCCGGTGGGCGCCGAGCCGTTTCGCCAGTTCTGCCTGATGCGGATAGCGGGCCGTGACGGCCACGTCGTCGAACCCCCAGGCACGGGCGACCGCGACGACCGCGAGGCCGATCGAGCCGGCCCCCAGGATCAGCAGGCGATCCGGCGGCCTGGCCTGGTCCGCGCCGCACAGGCGCAACCCGTGGACCGCGACGGCGAAGGGCTCGGCGAGCGCGGCCAGCGTCGGCGCCAGCCCGTCAGGCACCCGATACAGGCGATGCGCCGGCACGACCACCGCGTCGGCGAAGCCGCCCGGACGGCGCAGGCCGTAGAGCTGGAGTTCCCGGCAAATCGAGTCCCGGCCTTCGCGGCAGGGTTCGCAGTCGCCGCACGAGGCCAGGGGTTCGACCACGACCGCCTCGCCGGCGGCGACGCCGGCGACACCCGCGCCAAGGACGTCGACCACGCCCGCCATTTCGTGACCCATGATCGATCCCGGATCGATGATGGGTTTCGGGCTGTGAACCAGGTGCAGGTCCGTGCCGCACAGGCCGCAGGCGGAGATCCGAAGCCGGACCTCGCCCGGGCCGGGCTCCGGCAGCGGACGCTCGGCCAGCGCCACTTGTCCCGGACCCCGATAGATGCCCGCGCGCATCGCGCGGACCTTAGCCCAGAGGACCGGCTGACCTAGAAGCCGAGTTCCGAGCAGTCCGCCGCTTCGCCGTTCACGGTGCAGGCGCAGTCGCCGCCGGTGCAGTCGACGTTCACTTCGCACTCGCCGGAGTCGCCGCAGGCCGAGGCGGCGAACTCGAAGGAGTTCCCGTTGTCCACGTCGACCGTGCAGTCCTCGCCGTCCTCGCAGGCGACCTTGACCTCGATGACGCGCGCCTCGCCATCGGCCGTGGCCGCGACCGCGTGGACCGACGGCGAGATCGCCATCGCGACCTCGCGCTCCCGTTCCTCGAGCGTGGCGTCCATCTTCTGCACCTGGCCGTCGCGCCAGACCTCGAGCACGACCGTGTCGCCGTCCTCGTTGCCACGGATCGCCCGCGCCAGGGCGGCCGCCGAAGCGACCGGCTGGTCGCCGACGGCGGTCACGATGTCGCCGACCTCCAGGCCGGCGCGGAGCGCCGGGCTGCCGTCCACGACCTTGCCGACCATGACGCCCGCGTCGTCGGGCACGCCGAAGTGCGTCCGCAGTTCCGGCGTCAGCTCGGAGAGCTGCACGCCCAGGAAGGCGCCTCCGCCGTGACGCCCGTGAAGACGCGCGCCGGCATCGCCGAGGCGCTGCATGACCCGGTGCACGCGCCGACGCACTCTCTCGCCGACCTCCCCGTCACCCTCGTGGTCCTCGATCAGGACCACGTCGTGGCCGTCGGCCTCGAAGACCCTGACGTTCTCCTCGGAAACCCACTCGTGGTCGCCGCCCTCGAGAACCCGGACGTCGCCGTCGTCGCCGACGAAGACCATCCGGCTCACGCGCTCTTCGCAGTCCTCGCCGTCAGCACAGTCCGCGATCTTCTTGATCTGGATCTTGTGGACCTTCTTCTCTTCACCGTCATCCGCGAGAGCCGGCGCCACAACCGCCAGCGCCAGCGCCACGACCAACCAGACCTTCATTCTCGACATGGTTCGATCCTTCTCCTGTTCGCTTCCGTGTTCGCTCCGCATTCTAGTCGGCGCGCCACCGGCACGCCTCTGTAGGGATAACGCTCCCTGGCCGGATTCGTTCCCGCGAAGAGGAAGCCCGCTCAGGAGTCCTCCATCGACGCCCGCACCGTGCGCAGATCCTGGAGCGCAGCCTTGGCCATGGAACCGCCGTCGCGAGCGACTTCGACGAACCGGAACCCCTGTCCGATCCGCTTCGGAGCCTCCTTCACCGTACCGGCGACTCCGGCGAACAGACCGTGGCGCCTGCAGCCATCGAGGATCCTGTCGATCGCCGCGGTGAACTTCTCGTCCTCCTGGTCGGCCGCCGGCCGGAGCCCCAGGGACACGCTGAGGTCGCTTGGACCGACGTAGACGCCGTCAAGGCCCGGCACCGAGAGGATGTCGTCGAGGTTGTCGAGCGCCTGCTGGGTCTCGATCATCGGAATGCAATAGATCTGTTCGTTCGCCTCCTCCAGGTAGTTCCCGCCGTAGAGCAGGCCGGCGCGGAAGGGACCGAAGCTGCGCTTTCCGCGCGGGGGGTACCGGCACGCGGCGGCCGCCGCCTCCGCCTCGGCGCGGCTGTTCACCATCGGGATGATGATCCCGTGGGCTCCCGCGTCGAGCATCTTGCCGATGATCCCCGGCTCGTTCCACGGCACCCGGACGATCGGCGTCGTGTCGGAGGCGGTCATCGCCTGCAGCATCTCCGTAGCGCGCTGGTAGTCGACCAGGCCGTGCTGCATGTCGATCGTCGCCCAGTCGAAGCCGAGGCGCGACATGAGTTCGGCGCTGTGCGTGTCCGGGAACGCGAGCCAGGCGCCGAGCGCCGGCTCTCCGTTGTCGATCTTGTCGCGCAGACGGTTCTTCATCGGCATGGCGTTGCCTCCTCGGTCGCTCGTTGGGACGGAATCGCTGGGACGGAAATGTGGGCGCGGAGACTAGCAGCCGATCAGGGGATCAGGGACTCGTCCGGTTCCAGGGACGCCGCGAAGCCGGCGAGCAGGTCGGCCGAGTGATCGATGTCGTCCAGCGAGATCGTCTCGACGGCGCTGTGCATGTAGCGGTTCGGGACACTGATCAGCCCCGTAGCGACCCCCGCGCGGGTGATCTGGATCGAGTTCGCGTCGTTCGGCGCCGCACGCCCGAGGGCCGCCAACTGAAACGGGATCTTCTCTTCCTCGGCGACCGCCTCGAGCCGGTCGCTGACCTTCGGGTTCATGTTCGGGCCGCGCACGATGACCGGGCCGCCTCCCAGCCGCAGGTCGCCCTCCTGGCGCTTGCTGATCGTCGGACAGTCCGTCGCGTGGGTCACGTCGACCGCGATGCCCACGTCGGGGTCGACGCCGTGGGTGCTGGTGCGCGCGCCGCGCAGGCCGATCTCCTCGCACACCGTCGACACCGCGTACACCGCGACCTTGGGGTTCTTCCTTGCGACGCGCCGCAACGCCTCGATGACCACCCACAGGCCCGTCGTGTTGTCCATCTTCGGGGCGTTGGCGAGGCCGTTTCGCATCTCCCGGAAACCGAGATCGAGCGTCACCGGATCGCCGACCCGGACGGCGCTCTTCGCGTCGTCGCCGTCTTTCGCGCCGATGTCGAGCCAGAGGTTCTCCATCTTGACCGCGCGGCGGCGCTCCTCGGTGTCGAGCAGATGGATCGGCTTGCGCGCGATGACCGCCGGCACGGGACCGTCCTTGGTCCATACGGTCATCCGCTGGCCGATGAGTTGCTGCGGATCCCAGCCGCCGATCGGCTGTACCCACAGGAAGCCCTTGTCGTCGATGTAGCTGACCAGGAGGCCGATCTGGTCGCAGTGGCCCGCGAACAGCACCCTTCGACCATCCGGCTTCTCGCCGGCCTCGACGTTCACCGCCGCGATCACGTTGCCGTGAACGTCGGTCGACACGTCGTCGGCGAACTTGCCCGCGTAGGCGCGGACGACTTCCTGTACCGGCTCCTCGTGGCCCGAGGGACTCGGCGCGGCCAACAGATCAACGAAGAACTTGCGTGCTGTCTTGTTCACTTGCTACCCCCAGCCGCTGTTTCGCCCGACTGCAGGTAGCAATCGGGCGGCCACCGCGGCTGTCCTGTCTGTTTCGGTGTCTTCGGGCTTCAACGTCCTCTGCGACGCTGACGGCTGCTGTACGACCGCAAGGCTCGCAGGAGGTCGATCTTACGCAGAGCGGGCCAGTGCGTGTCGCAGAAGTAGTACTCGGAGTAGGTGCTCTGCCAGAGCAGGAAACCGCTCAGGCGGACCTCGCCGCTGGTGCGGAGGATCAGATCCGGCTCGGGCTGGCCCGAGGTGTAGAGGTAGCGCTCGATCGAGGAGGCGCTGAACTCGTCGACGACCTCGTCGAGAGACTTGCCGACCGCCGAGTTGTCCAGCAGGTAGTTGCGGAAGGCACTCGCGATCTCCTCCCGGCCGCCGTAGGCCATCGCGATGTTCAGTCTGTAGCGGTCGTAGCCGCTGGTGGCCGCCTCCGCCTCCCGGATCGCGGTCTGGAGGCTCTCCGGCAGGAGCTCGATCTGCCCCAGGAACCGCACGCGGATGCCTTTCTGGTGCACGTCGTCATGGTTCGTAAGCTCCCGGGTCTTCTCCTCGAACAGATCGAACAGGGCCTGCACTTCCTTCGCCGAGCGATTGAAGTTGTCGAGCGACATGCTCCACACCGTGACCGTCGAGACGTCCGCCTCGTAGCACCAGTTCAGTACTTCCCAGAGCTTCTCGGCGCCCCGGAAGTGCCCGGCGCTGACGTTTCCCAGCCTCTGCTGGCGCGCGAAGCGCCGGTTGCCGTCCATGATCAGCCCGATGTGCCGGGGCAACCGCCAGGTTCGCACCTTGGACTCGAGCCGGCGCTGGTAGACGACGTAGAACGGCCACTTGATCAGGGCCTTTACACGCCGCCAGAGTTCGCTCGCGGGGCGCGCTTCGCGCGCCGGGACGGCGCCTGACTCGACCGAGTCGAAGACGCTCACCGGGAATCTCGCCGCCGTTCGTCCCGTTGCTGCTGCGGAAGCCTGTTCACGCCCGAAACTCTCTCTCCCCGCTGTGTTACTTTTCGCTGGCGCCCTTTTGCCGCCGTCCGCCCAACAACCGCAAGCCGCGCCAAGGCCACGCCACCGATGACACCGCGAGACTCTCAGGAGTCGACCCGGCATCATAGCGACGTTCGAGATCGACAACGCCGCTCCCGGCGCGTGTTCTTCCCGGCTCTGGCCCTGTTCGCGCTCGCCAGCCTCACCGGGCCGCCGGCCGCGCCGGCGCTCGAGACCACCGAGGGCACGGAGGCCCTGCGCCTGTTTCTCGACTGCGACTGGGGCTGCGACTTCACCTTCCAGCGCAGCCAGATCACCTACGTCAACTGGGTGCGCGACCGCCAGGACGCGGAGGTCCACGTCCTCGTGACCATCCAGTCCGGCGGCAACTCCCGCGAGTACACGTTCAACTTCATCGGCCTGGAACGCTTCGATGGAGTGGATCAGAGGCTGGTCCACGCGTCCTCGTTCACCGACACGGACGACGAGCGCCGCCGCGGCATCCAGCGCATCCTGGAGCTGGGCCTGGTGCGCTACGTGCTCGAGACCCCGCAGGCCGAAGGACTCGTCGTCGACTTCGAGAACGGCGACGACCAGGGCGAGCCGCACCGCGACCACTTCCATCCCGAGCGGAACACCGCGGTCGCCGACCCGGAAGACGACCCCTGGAACTACTGGGTCTACCGCCTTCGCCTGAATACCGACTTCCGAAGCGAGGACCGGAGAGACTCGCAGTCCTACCAGGCGAGCGCTTCGGCGGGCCGCACGACGGACCTGTGGCGCATGGGAATGGGCGTCTTCTACTCCTACCGGGAGAGCAACTTCGAGTTCGAGGACGGCAGCACCTTCAAGAACGTCTCGCGCAGCACGAACTACTTCGGCCAGGTCATCCGCACCCTGGCCCCCCACTGGGGAGTAGGCGTCGGCGCCAGCAGCCGGGAGTCGACCTTCCTGAACCTGGAGAACTCCTACCGCGCGGCGGCGGCCATCGAATACAACTTCTTTCCCTACAGCGAATCGTCCGAGCGCGAGTTCACGTTCGCCTACTTCATCGGCGGCACCAGCCTCGACTACGAAGAGATCACCGTCTTCGACAAGCTGGAGGAGACCTTCACCGACCAGGGCGCGTACATCGCCTTCGGCATGGAGAGGCCCTGGGGCGAGGCCCACCTCGACCTCCAGTACAGCCACTTCATCGGTGACTTCCACCACAGCCGGATCGAGTTCAGCACCGACGTCGAGTACCACATCGTGCGCGGGCTGAGCTTCGACGTCTATGCCGGCATCTCGAGGATCCGGGACCAGATCTACCTCCCGAAGGGCGGCGCCACCGATGCCGAGGTCCTCGTCGCCAGGCGCCAGCTGGAGACGGACCTCTCCTTCCGCGGCGGCATCCAGCTCCGCTACACCTTCGGCTCGATCTACAACAACGTCGTGAACTCCCGGCTCTCCAGCGAGAGCGGCGGCTTCTCGAGGATCTTCTAGCAGCGGGCAGACTGGACCTGGCGGGTCATGCGGCCCGCTCCGCTATCGTGGCGGAATGACTGTCGTCATCGCCGGCGGCGGCGACATCGCGTACCGGCTCGCGTCCTCCCTGGCGCGCGAGGAGGACGTGTTCGTCGTACTGCCGTCCGAAGCGAACCGCGGCCGCTTCGAGCACCTGGACCTGCAGATCACCATCGGCCCGGCGGCCAGCCGGTCGACGCTGCAGCAGGTCGGTCTCGGTGACCGCGACACGTTCATCGCCTGCGCGGACTCCGACGAACGGAACATCATCGCCTGCCTCGCGGCCCGCGGCCGGTCGCAGGCCACGACGTACTGCTTCATCTCGCAGGACGAGCACCACGAGAGCTTCAACGACCCGGAGCAGACGACCCTCGAAGAGGTCATCGACCACCTGATCTGGCCCCAGTGGTCGCTCGCCAGGGAGATCGCCCGGATCGTCCTGGAGCCGCGAGCGCTCGACGTTGAGAACTTCCACCGCGGCCGGGTCTGGCTGATGGAGTACCGGTTGCCGGCGGACTCTCCCCTCTGCGGGAAGACGCTCGCCCAGGCGCCTCTGCCTCCGAACTCCCTCGCCGTCAGCCGCGTGAGCAACGGCGAACTGATCGTTCCACGGGGGCAGGACCGCCTCGAGGCCGGCGACAAGGTGCTGTTCATGGGTAGGCGCAGCGCGCTTCGGCAGGTCGCGAAGCAGTTCTTCGCAGCGCCGGAGACCGTCGTGCGCAGCGTGACGATCATCGGCGGCGGCCGCACGGGCAGGCTGCTGGCGCAGGAACTGACGCAGGGCCTCTGGCCCGAGGTAAGGGTCATCGAGGTCTCGCGACGCCGTTGCGAGGACATCGCGAGCCAGGTCGGCCGCGCCATCGTCTTCTGCGGCGACGGTACGGACCTGAACGTCCTGGAGGAAGTCGGCGTCGCGCGCAGCGACGCTCTGGTCGCCATGGCCGGCGACGACCAGACGAATCTCCTCTGCTCGCTGATCGCCAAGCAGCTCGGGATTCCGAAGGTCGTGACCGGCGTCAGCCAGGACACGAGCAGCGCCCTGTTCGAGCGGGTCGGCATCGACGTCACCCTGAACGCCCGTGCCGCTGCGATCGCCGAGGTTATCCACCAGATTCAGGCGCCGCGCCTCCAGTACCGGGCCACGCTCGAGGCCGGGCGGGCGGAAGTCGTCGAAGTCGCCGTACCGCCGGACTTCGAGACGAGGCGACTGCGCGACATGGACATGCCGACCGGCGTCATCGTCGGCGCCGTCCTGCGGCAATACAACACGATCGTGCCCGGCGGCGACGATGAAGTGCGGGCCGGCGACCGCCTGCTGGTCGTTGCCACGCCCGAGGGCGCGGAGACCGTAGGTCCGGCCTTCGGTCTGGCGCCGGACGCCCCGTAGCGCCGCCCGTGCGCGTCTCCATCGTCCTCCGCACGACCCTGGCCCTCGTCGGCTGCTTCGGGGCCGTCCTGCTGGCGCCGTCGGCGGTCGAGGCGGCCTACGGACACGGCCGCAGCGCGATCGCCTTTCTCGGCGCCGCCCTGCTCGCCATTCTGCTGGGGCTGGGTTCCAGGCTCCTGCCGGGCCGGGGACTGGAGATGCGGCGGATGGAAGGGCTCGCGACCGTGGCCGTGGCCTGGCTGCTGCTGGTCCTGATCGGCGCCATCCCCTACGCCGCGAACGGCTTCACCCCGGCCGACGCGCTCTTCGAGTCGATGTCGGGTCTGACCGGCACCGGCGCCACGATCCTCACCGACTTCGACGCGGTCAGCGAGGGCATCTTCCTGTGGCGCAGCCTGAGCGAGTGGGTGGGCAGCATGGGCATCATCGCCCTCTTCATCGCGGTGCTGCCGGCGCTGCGCATCGCCGGCCGCCAGATGTTCTTCGCCGAAGCGCCCGGGCCCACGGAGGAGCGCCTCACGCCCCGGATCCGCAACACGGCGCTCTACCTGTACTCGTTCTACGTTGGCCTGACCGCCCTGGAGATCGGCCTCCTGATCCGGTTCGGCATGCCGCCCTTCGACGCCGTCTGCAATTCCCTCTCCACCGTGTCGGCCGGCGGCTTCTCTCCCAACCCGAGCAGCATCGGCGGCTACGGCAGCAGCCTGATCGAGTGGACCGTCATGGCATTCATGCTCCTGGCCGGAGCGAACTACGCCTTCCAGTTTCAGGTGGTCCGCGGTCGGCCGCTGACCCTGCTGCGCAGCGAGGAGTTCCGTCTGTACCTCGTGATCGTGATCTGCGCGACCCTGTTGCTGGCCTGCACGCTGAAGAGCGACGACGTGCCGCTGTGGGAGTGGATCGCCACCGACGCCCTGTCGGAGGACACCCTGAGGCGCGCCGGCTTCCAGGCGCTGGCGATCATCACGACGACCGGATTCGCGACCGAGGACTTCGCGCTCTGGGCCCAGGCGAGTCAGACGATCCTCCTGCTGCTCATGTTCTGCGGCGGCTGCGGCGGTTCAGCGGCCGGCGGCCCCAAGCTCGTGCGGGTGTGGCTGATCGCCAAGTCGACCCTGCTTGAACTGTTCCAGACCGTCTTTCCGCGGGCCGTGCGGCCGCTGCGCCTGGACGGCCGCAGAGTGCCCGACGACGTGATCCGCGCCGTCGTGTCCTTCCTGCTCCTCTACCTCGTGCTGTTCGCGCTGAGCGTCGGCGTGGTCGGGCTGGCCGGCACGGACATGCCCACCGCGGTGACCGCCAGCATCGCGACGCTGGGCAACATCGGCCCGGGCCTGGGAGACGTCGGTCCGTTCGGCAGCTACGCCCACTTTCCCGATGCGATCAAGGTCTACCTGTCGCTCAACATGTGGATCGGCCGGCTCGAGATCATCACGGTTCTCATCTTCCTGCATCCCGCAGCCTGGCTGGGCGTTCGCTGGCGCTAGCGCTGCTACAGTCCGCGCGCCATGCAACTCCTCGCCTCCGGCTACACCCTGATCGAAGGACCGCGCGTCGACGCCCAGGACCGCCTCTACTTCAGCGATGTCCACAACGGCGGGGTCTACCGCCGCGGCCCGAACGGCGAGATCGAAACCGTCGTGCCGAAACGCCGGGGCGTCGGCGGCATCGCGCTTCACGCCGATGGCGGCATCGTCTGCTCGGGCCGCAACATCTGCCACGTCAGGGACGGCGTCACGCGCATACTGTTCGACCCGCCGGACACGCCCGGCTTCAACGACATCTTTGTCGACTCAGCGGGCCGCGTGATCTGCGGAACGATGCGCACGAGCCCCTTCGCCGGTGAGACGGAACGAACCCCTGGCGAGTGCTGGCGGATCGAGGCGGAAGGCGAAGCGACCGAACTCTACGGCGACGTGAACCTGACGAACGGCATCGGCTTCTCGCCGGATGGACGTACCCTGTACCACGCCGACACCGCCATGGGGCACGTGATTGCCCACGACGTGACGAACGACGGCCGTTGCGTGAACCGACGCGGCATCGCCGAACCGGACCGCGGCCGCCCCGACGGCCTCGCCGTCGACGAAGAGGGCTGCCTCTGGGTCGCCTGCTTCGCCGGTGGCTGCGTGACCCGCTTCGATCCAGCGGGGCGCATCCTCAGCCACCTGGAAGTTCCCGCGAAGAACATCACCAGCGTCTGCTTCGGCGGCAGCGACCGCCGCGACCTCTACGTCGTAACCGCCGGCGACCCCGACGACCCCGAAAGCAGCGGCTCGATCTTCCGGACGCGGTCGCCTGTGCCGGGGCTGACCGTGCCGATGGCGACGATCTGAGACACGAGAGGCCTACGCAGCGTGAACGAAGAAGAACCGAACCTGGGGCAGTTCCGGAAAGTCGAGCTTCGAGAAGGCTGGCCCAACGAAGCGTCGGACCTGACGCCATGGTTGGCCAAGCATCCGGAACTGCTCTCCGAAACGCTGGGCATCGGTGACCTCGAAGTCAAGGAGACCGAGAAGAGCGTAGGAAGCTACCGGGCCGATCTCGTGCTGGAAGGAGTTGACGGCACCGTCGTCGTCGAGAATCAACTCGACCACACCGACCACGACCACCTCGGCAAGCTCATCACGTACGGAGCAGGCGAAAGGGCACAGACCGTAGTCTGGCTCGCAAGGAGCTTCCGGGACGAGCATCGAGCGGCCGTGGACTGGCTCAACGACATCTCGGAGGACACTGACTTCTTCGGCGTGGAACTCGAACTCTGGCGAATCGATGATTCAAGGCCGGCGCCACGACTGAACGTAGTCGCCAAGCCGAACGACTGGTCCCGGGAGGCCGCAAGAACGAGGCGGGCGGAGGACCGGTCTCCGACAAAGGAGATGCAGCTCCGCTACTGGACGGGCTTCGCAGACGTCCTGGGCACGACCAGCGGCCCCGTAAAACCGACCAAGCCGCAGCCGCAGAACTGGCTGAGAATGTCGATCGGCCGAACCGGCTTCCATCACGCCGCTGTCACGAACTCACTTAGATCGTGGATTCGCGCCGAGTTGTACTTTGACCACACTTCCCTGAAGAAGCAGGCACCCTACCGTGACGCCAACGCCTACTTCGGTGCCCTCAAACAGAACCGTGAAGCGATCGAGGCCGAACTCAACTTCAAGCTGGAGTGGGAGGGGCTCGAGACAAGCGCGTCGTGCCGTGTAGCGGTCTACAGAAGAAAGTGCGACCCGACGGACGAGTCCGACTGGCCCGCGCAGCACGAGTGGCTTGCGGATCGCCTGAACCGGATGCACCAAGTTCTCGCACCGCGAATCAAAACGCTAGAGCCACTCGAAGACGACACCGCCGACTCTACGAATCCGAGGCCGCCGTCCAACTGAGCACACTCCCCTCGCCGGCCAGCAGCACGGTCCCCGGCATGACGCGAAGCCGCCAGGGCGTCAGCCGCAACACGGCGAACCCCGGGCTGTCGGGGCCGTCCCACCCGGGGATCATCGCCGGGTCGTAGCCGACCGGTGCTGGCGCCGACTTGAACAGGTTCCAGATCCGCTCCCGTGTGGGCAGGTCCAACGCCCACTCCGCCCGGCACTCCGCCACGCACGTGTCGTGGTTCTCGGCCCAGTAGTTGCACGAGACGTACGGGCTGGCTTCGAGGTGAGCGCGCTTCGTCGCGGTTGGACCAGTAGCCACCCAGCCGGTGAGAACCCCGTCCTCCCACTCCCAGATGGGGTGAAGGACGCGGGAGCGGGGACGGCTGGCCCGGTCTACCGTCGCGGCCGTGCACCAGACAATCCGATGCGCCATGTCGACGAACGCGGTTGCTACTTCGGACAGTGATGCGGCCATTCCCGGATCCTCCTCGTTGAACGAGAGCGGTGGACGCTAGCAGTCGACCGGCATCCGCAGGCTGCCCCTCCACATCGCTTGTACGATAGTCACCGACAGAACCGCGACCTCCACTCCCTGGAGATGCCGAAGATGGGCAACGAGCACCCCGCAAGCAGGAGAACCGAGGACGCGGATCTTCAGGCCCGCTTGACGCAGGCCCTTGAACCAAGGCCCGAGATCCTCGACGCCTACCTCTTCGGTTCGCAGGCGCGTGGAGAGGCGCGCACCCTGAGCGACATCGACGTCGCCGTCTTCATCGACGAAGACCTTGTCGAGCCGGGCCGCTACGGCTACGACGCGGAACTCATCACCGACCTCATGACCGAGCTGGGAACGAACGACATCGATGTCGTCCTGCTGAACCAGGCGCCACCCCTGCTCTACCATCGCGTCCTGCGCGACGGCAAACTGCTGGTGACCCGCGACCTGGCGGCCACGACTACGCGGGCCGGCTACGCTCTCTCTCGCTACTTCGATTTCGTACCGCAGATGGAGAAACAGGCCGCCGCCCGCCGCTACGCGAACAGGAACCGCGAGGCGTGAGCCCAGGCCAGGTCCAGCCGGAGATCATCGACCGGCATCTCGCCGCGTTGCGCGGCGCACTCCGGGAGCTGCGACGGCACCAGGGCGCATCGGCACGGTCACTGCGTACCGACACGAGCCGACGCTGGGCAGTCGAACGGGGTCTTCTGCTGTGCATCCAAAACGCGCTCGACATAGCCAGCCACGTTGCGTCGACCGAAGGCCACGATCCGCCGACCTACGGAGACTCCATCGATGCCCTCGTCACATCAGCCGTACTACCCTCGGACTTCGGCGAACGATTCCGCGCCGTCGCCGGCTTCCGGAACATCATCGTCCACGGCTATCTCGACCTCGACCTGAACCGCGTCGCCCGATTCCTGGATGAGGATCTGGAGGACTTCGAGATCTTCGCCCAGCACATCGAGCGCTGGCTCGAGGCCTGACCCGCCAGCGCTCAGTCCCTAGGAACCCAGGCGCTCGACCTCGTAGACGATCCGGCCGAACACGTCGCGGTGCCGCAACACGATCCGTGGCCGCTCACCGACCCAGTCGACGTCGACGCTGAGGAACCCGCCGCCGACCCGGTGGAAGCGGTGGTAGTCGGGGTCTTCCCCCGGGGTGCCGCCGGCGTGGGCGTCGCTGGCCGGGCCGACGGAGAACTCGTTGAGCCCGGTCTCCGGGTGGACCGAGTGGTACTGCCAGTGGCGGTCGCCGACGATCACCATGAAACGGACGTCCAGGTTCGCACGAAACCACGCGCGGATCGCGTCGCCTTCGTGGCTGAACGCGGCGTTGGCGTGGTTGTCGGCCTTCCTGGCTCGGTCCGGGCCCACGATCGGCGTGGGCGAGACGAGGACCTTCCAGTCCGCGTCGCTCGCGAGCAGGGATTCCCGCAGCCACTGCCACTGCTCGGCGCCCCAGATCGTCTTGCCGGGGCCGTCCGGCATGTCGTTGGGCGAACGGAAGTCGCGCCCCTCGACCAGCCAGAGCTGCAGCCCCTTGCCCCAGCGGACGGTCCGGTACGGGCGTTCGGGCGCCGGGTTCTGCTCCGCGAACACCGCCAGACCTTCCTCGAAGGTCAGCGGCGCGGAGATGCCGGGTTCGATCCCGGGCCAGGAGTCGTTTCGCAGCAGGTCGTGGTCGTCCTTGAGCCAGTAGCCGGGCACCGAACGCAGGAAGGACGCGATCGCCGGCAGGGTGAACATCCGCTGCCAGTGGTAGCGCGCCAGCTCGACCGACGTGGCGCGCGGCGACTCGTTGTCCAGGTAGATGTTGTCGCCGATGGACAGGTAGAAGTCGGGCCGCTCGGCGGCCATCGAGGGGTAGATCTGGAAGCCGTCCGGGCGGTCTCGCCGGCCGTAGTACTGACAGGTCATCGCGGTGAAGCGGACCGGCCGCCGCTGGTCGGGCGCCGGGGCGGTTCGGAAGCTCGCCGTTTCGAGGGCGCTCCTTGTGCCGCCCGCAGTCGGACGCGCGTCGACGGTGACCAGGTAGGCGGTATCAGGCGTCAACTCGTCGAAGGCCACCTGACGAGTGAAGTCGCCGTCCGCATCGGTCGGCAGCCAGCCGGAGACTCGCGCCGGATGCCCGCCGCCGTCGCCGCCAGCCGGCTCGGCGTCACGGAGCGTGACCCTGACCACGCCGCCCGCACCCGGGACGGCGCCCTCGAGTAACGAGACGTTCACCCCTGCCGCAAGGTTGACCACCGGCCGGCCCGAGACTTCCCGTCCGGCCCGCCGACGCGGTTCGGCCGTGGTCCGTGTCCAGACCACCGCCGAGGTCGCGCCGACTTCCCCCACCCGGACGCCGCTGGCGAGGAACACCGCATCCGCTGCGTCGCCGGCCGGCTGCGCCGCGGCCGCGCCGGCCAGCAGGACGAGCGCGATGAGAGAGCGAATCAACCGCAGCCCAGGACTCCGCCGTCGACGGTGAAGGTCTGGCCCGTGGTCCAAGAGCCCGCACGCGAAGCGAGATAGACCGCGATGCCCGCGCAGTCAACCGGCTCGCCGAGGCGCCGGAGCGGTGTCCTTCCGGCGACCGCCTGCTCCCGCTGCGGGTCCTCCCACAGCGCGCGGGCGAAGTTCGTCTTCACCAGGCCGGGCAGACGGCGTTGACCCGGATGTTGTCGGGACCGAACTCGGCCGCCAGGTTCCGCGCGAGCTGCATGTCCGCGGCCTTGGAGATCGCGTAGGCGCCGAGCATCGAGTTGCCGCGGAAGCCGCCGACCGAGGACACGATGACGATCGACCCGTCCTTGCGCTCCTGCATCTCGGGAATCACCATCTGGCACAGCCAGTGGACGCTCTTGATGTTGACCTCCATCACCTTGTCGAACGCGGAGTCCGGAATGCCCAGACTCGAGCCGAAGTACGGATTGACCGCGGCGTTGACGACGAGATTGTCGATCTTCCCCCAGCGCTCCCGGGTCGACGCGACCAGCCGTTCCAACTGGTCCTTGTGGCCCACATGGCAGGGGTGCGCCATCGCCTCGCCGCCGCTCTCGTTGATCGAGGCCGCGACCGCGTCGCAGGCATCCGCCTTGCGGCTCGAGATGACCACCTTCGAACCGAAGGCGGCCAGGGCTTCGGCCATCGCCTTGCCGATGCCTTTAGTCGATCCGGTGATGACGCTCACCTTGCCGGTGAGATCGAAGAGATCCTTCATCGTGCGCTTCTCCTTGTCCGAGGGTTGCGGGCCGCAGAGGGTAGCAGCCACGCCGCCGCTGCTACAGTCCCCGCCGCGATGACGGAATCCCCGCACCCAGACGGCCCGCCCGCGGACCCGATTCCGATGCGGGTCGGCATGACCGCGCCTGAAGCGTTCCCGGCCGCCGAGATGGCCGAAGCGGCCGGCCGCGCCATCCTCGACATCGGGAAGGACTTCGCCTTCTACCCCGGGGACCTCGGCCATCCCGGTCTGAGGGAAGTGCTCGCCCGGCGCGAAGCGGACCGCGAAGGCGTGGACTACGACCCCGACGAGATCGCCCTGACCAACGGCTCCATGCAGGCGGTGACGCTGGTGGGCAGGGTATTGATGGAAGAGCCCGGCGACGTCGTCATCACGGAAGAGACGACCTACTCGGGCACGCTCGGCGCCTACCGGGGGCTCGGCTATCGCCTGGTCGGCGTGCCGGTCGACGAGCAGGGCATGGACGTCGGCGAACTGCGCCGGACGCTCGCAGACCTCGCGGCGGACGGCCGGAAACCACGCTTCATCTACACCCTGCCGACCTACCACAACCCGACCGGCGCGGTGATGCCACGCAAGCGGCGGCTTCAGATGATCGAGGTGGCGCGTGAGTTCGACGTCCTGCTGGTCGAGGACAACTGCTACGCCGACGTCCACTACGACGACGCGCCGCGACCGCCGCAGAGCCTCTACACGCTGGCAAACGGCGAGGGCGTCGTGTACATCGGCTCGCTGTCCAAGATCCTCGGCGCCGGCGTCCGCATCGGCTACTTCCTCGCGAAGGCGCCGCTCCAGCAGCGCTTCCTGGACGAGCGTTTCGACGCTGGCCAGAGCACCCTGTCGTCCAGCATCGTCGCCGAACTGCTGCGCGGCCGCCTGCCCGCGCAGATCGCGCGCAACAACGCCGCCCTGCTGCCGAAGCGCGACGCGCTGCTCGCGGCCCTCGCCGAGCAGCTCGGCGGCGTCTGCACCTGGCGCAAGCCGGCCGGCGCCATGTTCCTGTGGGTCGGCCTGCCCGAAGAAGTCGACCGCGAAGCGCTGTTCGCCCTGAGTGAGCAGCGCGGCCTCGACTACGGCTACGGCGCCGCCTACCACGCCGGTGGCGAGGACGTACCGTTCCTGCGCCTCGCCTACGCCTGCCCCTCCATTGATGGGATCCGCGAAGGGGTGGAGTTGCTGGCGGAGTGCCTGCGGGAAGTGGCGCCGGAGAGTTTCCCTCAGTCCACGTAGCCCAGCGCCCTGAGACGCCGGCGCACGTCCTCGTCGATCTGATCGTCCTCGATCTCTTCGGCGGAGACGATCTCACCGGCCAGGTTACGCTCCGCCAGCAGGCCGAGCATCCGCTCGACGATGTCCGGCCGGTCGGCGGCCAGGTCCGTCAGCTCGCCAGGATCCGCATCCAGGTCGAAGAGCATCGGCGCCGTCCCCTGGGAGGGCGACTGCGGCAACACCAGCTTGTAGGGGCCGCGGATCACGGAGGCGGCCCGGTGGCCGTCCACGTCGAGGTGGGTGTAGACGTCCAGGGGTGCGTCGCCGCGGCGACGAGCCGCCAGCAGGTCGCGTCCGTCGGTGGGCGGCGCCTCGACGCCCAGGTAGGCGAGCAGCGTCGGCAGGACGTCGACGTGTTGCGCCGGCTCTTCCACGCGCCGCGGCGGGACCCCGGGCAGGCGCATGACCAGCGGGACCCGCAGCACCTCCTCGTAGAGCGACAGGCCGTGCTCCCAGCGGCCGTGCTCCGCGAACTCCTCGCCGTGATCGGAGAGGTAGATCACGGCCGTGTCCTCGACCAGGCCACGCGCCTCCAGTTCGTCGAGCAACTCGCCGAAGGCGCGGTCGTTCTGGGCCACCTCGGCGTCGTAAAGCCGCGAAAGCGCGTCGGCGGTCTCCGGCTCGGGCTCCACCTCGCCGCGGTTCAGCCCCAGCAGGTAGCGAACGGTCCGGTAGTGCGCGGGCGCGCCGCCGGCCTCGAACATCTCCTCGAACTCCGGCGCGGGGTCGTAGGGTCCGTGGGGGTCGATCGCGTGCAGGAAGAGGAAGAACGGCCCCTCCGCGCCCTGCCGTTCGTCGAGCCACAACCGCACCCGGTCGAGCATCGTCTCGTCGCGCTCGCGGTCCTCGCTGCGGAAGCGGCTGAACCCCTGGGCGAAGCCGAAGGCGCGACCGACGTTCGGATTGCGAACCAGGCCCATGCCCTCGTAGCCGTTGACGGCCAGGATCTCGGCCAGGGTCGTCGCGTCCTCGGGCAGGACGGAACGGCGGCCGACGGTGCGATGCGCCGGCGGCAGCAGGCCGGTGAACAGGGAGGCCACCGCAGGCCGGGTCCACGAAGACTGGGCGTAGGCGTTCTCGAAGAGGACCGCACCCGCGGCGAAAGCGTCCAGCCGCGGCGAAGTCGGCTTCCCGTAGCCGTAGACGCCGAGCCGGTCGGCGCGGACGGTGTCGACGATGTAGAGAACGATGTTCGGCCGCGGCGCCTCGGCGGTTCCGCCCGGCGGGCCGCCGCCGCAGGCGGCCAGCCCGAACGCCAGCGCCGGTCCACAGGCAAGACGAAGAGCGGAACGAACGCCGCTACCGATAGCAGCAGGCGCGAAGCGGATGTCGTGCACGGCGAGAGACGGCGATATGTCGACAGGAGGGCGGCTACCGGTCCGAACCGTAGCAAGTCCCGGCCTGTTACCCTCCGCCCGCCATGAACTCAACAACCGCGCTCGCTTCCCCGCTGGTGGCCGGGCTCGCGCTCGTGACCGGCCTCGTCGGCGTCTTCGAGGCGCGTTTCGGCCTGATCTCGCCCCTCGTCGGCTTCGCCCTGTTCTCGTTTCTGATGCCCCTGGGCCTCCTGCTCGGCCTGCTCCTCGGGTTGATCGGCCTGCTTCGGACCCGCCGCAACCAGCGTCGCGGTGGAGCGTCCCAGGCCTGGGCGGGTGTGCTCCTCTCCGTCGCCGCGCTCGGCTGGGTATTCACGCTCGCCTACGGAAGTACGCAAGCGCCGGCGATCCACGACATCACGACGAACATCGACGATCCGCCGGTCTTCGAAGCCGCGGCCGCCGAGGACAGCCGCGGCGCCGGCTTCGCCTATCCGAGCGGCGGCACCGCGGTACCCGATCAGCAGCGGCAGGCCTACCCCGAACTCGACACGCTCCAACTCGACATCTCCCGGGACGAAGCCCTGTGGCGGGTCCGCCACACGGCGGAGGATCTCGGCTGGACGCCGATCCTCGAAGACCTGGAGAACGGGCGCTTCGAGTTCTCGGACGCCACGCCCTGGTTCCGTTTCGTCGACTTCGTCGCCGTCCGCGTCCGCCACGACGGCGGCGGCACGGCCGTCGACGTACGCTCCGTGTCCCAGGTCGGCGTCGGCGACCTGGGCGAGAACGCGGCCCGGATCGGCCGGTTCCTGGACGTGCTTGGCCACGGCCACTGAGCGGCTACGATACCGGCCCATTCACCAGCGATCCCCGAGCAACGCACCGGCGCGCCCGCGCCAGGAGACACCACCGACATGACTGCACTCACCGACATGGTCGACTACGAAGTCCGCGGCGAAGTCGCCCTGATCGTCATCGACAATCCCCCCGTCAACGCGCTCAGCCACGGCGTGCGCGCCGGCATGGTCGAGGGACTGGCGAAGGCCGAGGCCGACGAGGACGTGGCGGCCGTCCTCCTGGTCTGCAAGGGCCGCACGTTCATCGCCGGCGCCGACATCACCGAGTTCGGCAAGCCGATGAAGGAGCCCGGCCTCAACGAGGCGATCGAGGCGATGGAACAGGCGACCAAGCCGGTCGTGGCGGCGATCCACGGCACCGCTCTGGGCGGCGGCCTCGAGACGGCGATGGCCTGCCACTACCGGGTGGGAGTCTCCTCGGCCCGCTTCGGCCAGCCCGAGGTCAAGCTGGGGATCCTGCCGGGCGCGGGCGGCACCCAGCGGCTCCCCCGGCTGGTCGGCTACCCGAAGGCGCTCGAGATGTGCGTGATCGGCAATCCGATCGGCGCCGCGGAGGCGCTCGAAGGCGGCCTGATCGACGAGATCGTCGACGACGTGTTCGAGGGCGGCGTCGCCTTCGCCGAGAAGGTCGTCGCCGAGGACCGGCCGCTCAGGAAGATCCGCGACCTGGACGAGAAGGTCAACGAGGCGCGGGCCAACCGCGAGGAGATCTTCGACGGCTTCCGGCGCAAGATCGCCCGCCGCACCCGCGGTTTCGACGCGCCGGAGGCGAACGTCCGGGCGATCGAGGCCGGCCTCGACATGTCCTTCGACGAAGCGCTCGACAACGAGCGGAAGCTGTTCGCCGAGCTGATGGCCGGCAAGCAGTCGATCGCCCAGCGCTACTACTTCTTCGCCGAGCGCGAGGCGGCCAAGGTGCCCGACGTGCCGCGCGACACGCCGATGCGGAAGATCGAGAAGGTCGGCGTCCTGGGCTGCGGCACGATGGGCGGCGGCATCTCGATGAACTTCGCCAACCGCGGCATCGGCGTGACGATCGTCGAGGCCGAGCAGAGCCGCCTCGACCACGGCTTCGGCGTCATCCGCAAGAACTACGAGCGGACCGCCAGCCGCGGCCGCATGACGATGGAGCAGGTCGACGACTGCATGGGCCTGCTCAACGGCGTGACCGACCGCGAGGCCCTCGCCGACTGCGACCTGGTGATCGAGGCCGTGTTCGAAAACATGGATCTCAAGAAGGAGATCTTCGCCAGCCTCGACCGGATCGTGAAGCCCGGCGCCATTCTCGCCACGAACACCTCGGCCCTCGACGTGAACGAGATCGCCTCCGCCACGGCGAGGCCCGAGGACGTGATCGGCATGCACTTCTTCTCGCCGGCCAACATCATGCGGCTGCTCGAGGTCGTGCGCGGCGAGAAGACGGCGAAGGACGTGATCCACACCTCGATGACGATCTCCAAGCAGATCGGCAAGGTGCCGGTGCTGGTCGGCGTCTGCCGCGGCTTCGTCGGCAACCGGATCCTGTTCCAGCGCCAGGCGCAGGCGCAGCAGATCATCCTTGAGGGCGCCAAGTACTACGATGTGGACCGCGTCCTCTACGACTTCGGCTTCCCGATGGGCCCGTTCGCGATGAGCGATCTCGCCGGACTCGACATCGGCTGGAACGAGAAGACGTCGGCGTCCCGCGACATCCGCGAGATCCTCTGCGAATCCGGCCGGCGCGGCCAGAAGAACGGCCGCGGCTACTACGTCTACGACCCGGAGACGCGCGCCTCCGCGCCCGATCCGGAAGTCGAGAAGATCATCAGTGACTTCGGCTCAGCCCAGGGCATCGAGCAGCGCGAAGTCGGCGCGGAGGAAATCCTCGAACGCTGCCTCTACCCGATGGTCAACGAGGGGGCGAAGATCCTGGAGGAAGGGATCGCGATCCGGCCGTCCGACGTCGACGTGATCTGGGTCAACGGCTACGGCTGGCCCGTCTACCGGGGCGGCCCGATGCACTGGGGCGACAGCGTTGGCCTCGGCAAGGTAGCGGCCCGGATGCGCCAGTTCGCGGACGAGAGCGGCAGCCCGTTCTGGCAGCCGTCGGCGTTGCTCGCCGAACTGGCCGATGCCGGGAAGAGCTTCAGCGACTGGAGGGCCGGCTGAAGGAGACCCGCATCGAGATCGGGCTGACGCCCTGGGTCGGCTACCTGGGCGACGAGGCGGGGTCGATCGCCGATCAGGCGGAGTTCGCGGACCGGCTCGGGTTTCATTCGCTCTTTCTTCCGGAGAGCCACTTCACCGGGGCGGCCTCCTGCCCGTCGCCCATCGTCGTTCTGGCCGCCGCCGCGGCGAGAACGAAGCAGTTGCGCCTCGGCACGACCTCCTACCTGCTGCCCGTTCGCAACGCCTTCCAGGCGGCTGAGGAGGTCGCCGTGCTTGACCGCCTCTCGAACGGCCGCGTCATCCTCGGTCTCGGCCGCGGTTTCCGGCCCGCGCTGTTCGCGGCCTTCGGCGTCGATCCCCGCACCAAGCGCCAGCGCTTCCTCGAGTCTCTCGACCTGATGAAGCGCGCCTGGGCCGGCGAGGCGATCGAGGTCGGCGAACCCGGCGCGCGCCAACCCGTGCGGATCGCGCCACTGCCGGTGCAGCAGCCGCATCCGGAACTTTGGGTCGCCGCCTTCGGCCCCCTGGCGCTCAAGCAGGCCGGAGAGCTGGGCCTTCCCTACCTGTCGTCTCCCCTCGAGACGATCGGCCGGCTCACCAGGAACCACGAACTTCACCGCGAGGCCCTGCCGCGGGGGGCGCCGCGACCGATCGTGCCCGTCATGCGCACCGTGTTCGTCTCGGAAGACCGGGCCGCCTGCGATCGCGTCCGGTCCGCCCTGACCGCGCAGGCGCTCAGGATGGCGCGCGCCGGGACCCGTCTGGTGCAGGAAGAGGAGCTGGCGAACATCGAGAACTGGGCGATCGTAGGCGGGCTCGACCAGGTGCGCGCCGGCCTCGAGCGCTACCGTGAGCGCATCGGCATGACCCACGTCATCGCCCGCTGCGGCGTTCCCGACGCGGCGCCGCAGGAGATCGAGGAGTCGATCCGGGCGCTCGCGGAACTTGCGGGAACGTCAGGCCGATGAAGACGCGCAGGAATCCGGGAACGCCGCGGCGTCGGTCAGGGCCGGCGCCGGACGGCCGGGCTCCTTCGTGTACTTCTTGACGTGGACCACGCTGCCGTCCGCCGGCAAGGTCGTGTCCCGCACGGTGATCGTGTAGCCCACGTCCGTCGCCGCGGCCGCGTATACCCAGTTGTGCTGGTTGACGCCGCAGGCGTCCAGCACCTTCAGCAGCATCTCCCAGTTCGACGGGTCGAAGAAGTAGAACAGGCCGGATTCCCTCGTTCCGATGGGCCGGCTGCCGCCCCTGACCACCTTCGCCGGCTGCGGCGTGGCCTCGGCGTTCACGAGAACCTCGACGGTCACTTCGTAGCGGCCTTCCTGAAGGCACATGACGGAAGCACTTTCCACGCAGCCGCCCTCCTCACTGGCGGCCGGGACCGTTTCAGGCACGACCGCGTCGTCCGCCGCGTCGACCTCGTCGGCGAAAGCGGAACCGCCGTACAGTCCCAGCAGCAACAGACCGGCGACGACGACAAGCGGGCCATCGTTCCGGCCAAGCCTCAGCGAATCTCCGATTGACTTCGACATTCTGACGTTAACTCCTTGTGGCGCAGCCGGACTGCGGAGACGATTGTGTGGGCACCGCCCATCCTAGCGCAAGTCCGACCGCGGGTGGCAAGCCCCGTCGCAGTCGCCGCGAAATCAACCGACGAGCCCGGACCTCCAGGGCCGGCATCGGGCCCGGCGTCGCGCGGGCAGATCGACTTGATGGAAGCGACGACCATGGAGATAGCATGGCCGTCCTTCCCGTGACCGTCAAGCAAACACTCGCCGATCAGAGGAGAACTTCATGATCCACCGCCGGCCTCGAGCCGTCGCTGCCTCCGCAGGCGTCGCGGCACTGTTCTTCGCCGCTCTCTTCACGCCGGCAGCGGTCACGCACGCGGCCGCCAACGTCGGCGCCACGGTCGAGGTGGACACCGGAACGCTCCGCGGCGAGGTCCTGGACGCGGCCGGCGGCCTGAACGTCTACCGCGGCATTCCGTTCGCCGCGCCGCCGGTTGGGGACCTGCGCTGGAAGGCGCCGCGGCCTCCGGTCAAGTGGGACGACGTGCGCGACGCAACGGAGTTCGGCGCGATCTGCCCGCAGAGTCCCGTACTGGCGATGATGACCGGCGCGACCCTTCCGGAAACTTCGGAGGATTGCCTGTTCCTGAACGTATGGACGGCAGCCGGAGCCGGCGATGAGCCGCGGCCGGTCATGGTCTGGATCCACGGCGGCGGCCTGAGCCTCGGCTGGGGCAACGAGGCGACCTACGACGGGTCCGCCTTCGCCGGCAAGGGCGTGGTCCTGGTCTCCATAAACTACCGCCTCGGCCCGCTCGGCTACCTCGCCCATCCGGCCCTGTCGAAGGAGTCCGGCGGCGAATCGGGGAACTACGGGTTCCTCGATCAGCTCGCGGCGCTCAGGTGGGTCAACCGGAACATCGCCCGGTTCGGCGGCGACCCGGACAACGTGACGATCTTCGGCGAGTCCGCGGGCGGCACGAGCGTACACGCCCTGGCGGCGAGCCCGCTGAGCGACGGACTCATCCACCGCGCCATCGCCCAGAGTCCCTGGATCACCGACACGAACATCCGGCCGCTACGGGATGTCGGAGAAGGGCTGGCCAGCGCGGAGGACGTGGGGGCCTCCTGGGCCCAGGCGATGCTCGGCGACGGCGCCAAGCAGACCGCGAAAGCACTGCGCGGTCTCGACCCCCAGGCGATCATCACGAAGACCCCCCAGGCCGGCCAACCCGGCACCTACGAGCCGCACGTCACCTACGGCACCGCCTTCATGCCCGAGTCGAGCGAGGACCGCTACACCGCAGGCAGGCAGAACGACATCCCCCTGATGGCCGGCACGAACCGCAACGAGGGCACGATGTTCATGTCCTTCCAGCCACTCGCCGACCGGGCGGCGTTCCTCGAGATGCTGAAGGGCGTCTACGGCGACGACGCCGAGCAGGTGGCGAAGCTCTACCCGTCGTCCAGCGCCGACGAACTCAAGGCGCAGCAGGACCGCTTCATCACCGACACCTGGTTCCTCCGCGGCACCCGCCGGATGCTGCTCGGCATGGACGAGGTGTCCTCCCCCGCGTTCCAGTACTTCTTCACCCGCGTGAACCCGGAGAACCCGGTCTGGGGCGCGCACCACGCGGCCGAGCTCGGCTACGTCTTCAACACGCTCCAGGGCGAGAACTACGACGACACGGACGATCGCCTCGCCGCGCTCATGATCGACTACTGGGTACAGTTCGCCCGCACCGGGGACCCGAACGGAGGCGGCCGGCCGGCTTGGCCGCAGTTCGACGGCAAGAAGCAGGCGTATCTCGAACTCGGCGACGAGGTGAAGACGGGCGCCGAGCTGGAGCGGGAGATCAACGACCGGCTGGAAGCGATTCGGGGCCAGTAGTCGGGCCAGTCAGGCGAAGATGGTGAAACGGACAGCCTGAGACAATCGAAGCGCCCCCGATGACCAAGCGCCCGTTCATCGGCTGGTGGATCGTCTGCGTCGGGTCGCTCTGCTACGGCTTCGGCATCTCGCCGATGTACTACTCGTGGGGCCTCTTCCTGCCCGAGATGCAGCTCGATCTGGGCCTGAACGACACTCAGTCCGGACTCGTCTTCAGCGTCTTCAGCTACATCTACCACCTGCTGGGTCCGGGGGTCGGGATCGCGATGGGCCGCTGGGGCATCCGCTCGGTCATGGTGCCCGGCTCCGCGATCGCGGTGGTCGCCTTCTGGCTGATGAGCCGCGCCGACTCCTTCGCCGACTGCCTGTTCGCCTATGGCGTCCTGGGTGGCATAGCGATCGGCCTGGCGACCATTCTGCCCGCTCAGACCCTGGCTTCGAACTGGTTCGTCCGATCCCGTTCGAGGGCCATCGCTCTCGTGCTTGGCGGTGGCGCCGTCGTTGGTTTCGGCGTCAACACGTACTTCGCACCGGCCATCCTCCGAGTAGCCGACTGGCGCACCGGCTGGCTGATCATTGCCGGTATCTCTGCTGCTGTCGGCGTGATCGCCGCTCTATTCGTCCGCGGTACACCGGAGAGGGTCGGCCAGAAGCCGGACGGCGGTCCGGCCGGCGGTGACCCGGAAATCGAACAGCAGCACGGCCCAACCGGCAAGGGTGAATGGACCGCGCCGCTCGCACTTCGCACTTCCCAGTTCTACCTCCTGGTGGGCCTGTCGATCGCATACGGCGTTCCGTGGGGCATCATCAGCGTCTTCGGCCGCGTCCACCTCGAATCGCTCGGCTTCACCGTCGCTATCGCCGGGTCGATTCTCGGCATCCGTGTACTGGTCAGCCTCTTCGGCAGGTTCAGCGCCTTCCTCGGCGACTTCATGCCGCCACAAACGCTGCTGGGCATCGTGCTCCTCATCGAGGGACTCGGCTGCGCCGGACTGGTCTTCGCCGAGACGACCCTCTTGGCTTACCTTTCCGTGATCCTCGTCGGCCTTGGCTTCGGTGCCGCCTACGTCTGCATCCCCGTCACCTACTCCGCGTTCTACGGTCGCCGCGCATTCGGCACGACCGTCGGCACCCGGTTCGCCATCACCGGCGTCATCGCCCCCGCTGCCCCCACACTGGCCGGCCTCCTCTCCGACTGGTCCGGCTCCCACGTCCTGACCTTCTCGATCATGGCGGCCACCTGCGTCCTGGGGGCAGCGGTCGCCTTCGGCCTGCGCGCGCCGGTTCTGGGCGCCAGACCGATCAGGACGCCGGCTACGGGATAGGCATGCGCGAACTGGAGCCCGTGATTGCCGACCAGGCCGACGTCGACTGGGAAGACTGGGACGATCCGGTCAACGCCGAGCCCAGCGCCATTCAATGGAAGCTGCTGATCAGCCGTGAGCGCAGTCCGAGCGGTGGGCTCGTCACCGGCGTGGCCCGGATCGAACCGGGCGCCAAGCTCTCGCGACACCACCACGAGCCGGAGGAGACCTACTACGTGCTCAGCGGCAGCGGTCTCATCGAGATCGAGGACAGACGACAGGAGATCGGCCCGGGAACGGCCGTCTACATTCCGCCCAACGCCACACACTCCGTTCGTTGCACCGGTCCCGAACCGTTGGTCTTCATCTTCACGTTCCCACGCGACCGATTCAAGGACATCGACTACCACCTGGACGGGTAGCGCCCGCGCTCCGCGGCGGTGCGACTAGCCCTTCTAGCCGGCGGCGGCGACGGTCGTCCGCCAGCGATGCCCGCCCCAGGACAGCTTCAGCGTCCCAGGGCCATCGCCTTCGGGCGCCTCGATCTCGATCGTCAGCCTCGGCTTCGCGTCCTCGCTCGTGGAGTACTCAAGCGGCGTCCTGCCCAGGTCCCTCGCCGGGTCGTGCATCGTCCCCCAGATGTCCGGCTCGTGATTCACGATCAGCGTCCATCGACCGTCCTCGTCCAGGTGCAGCCACAGGCTGTAGAGACCGGCAAAGCCGGGGGACACGTTGCCGGCCGGCACGGGAAGGTCGCCGAGGAGGATGTCGTCCTCGGTGCGCAGCTTGATCGCCGCGAAGGTCTCGAACTCGAGCAGCCCCTGTTCGTGCTCACGGAAGGACAGCCAGTCGACCCCGTTGAGGGGAACCCTGCCGGCGTTGACCACGACCTCGCCGCCGCCGACCTCCGCCCGGTCGACGGAACGGGTGGCGCCTACCAGCAGGGCGAACCCGGTGGTCAGGCCCGAAGCGTCCAGCTTGCGCCCCTCGCCCTCCTTCGAGGGCTTCTCGATGATCTCCTCCGTAGCGGCGAACTGGCCCGCGGCCGGGCCCGCCGCGGCCAAAAGCAGCAGGAGAGCCGCAACCAGCGCTCCGGCGCCGAACGCCAGGGCCCGGCAGGTGCGGCCAGAGAGCCAAGCGACGGGCAGCCGCCGCCCGCGCAAACCAGACACGGCCCTGTTCCTACTCCCCGCCGGTGCTCTGAACGGTGGCGAGGCCGAACTCGAGAGCCACCGGATCGATCGGCTCCACCGGCGACCAGGCGAGGAAGCCGAGCATCATCTCGTCCGTCGTGGCCGTACCGGTGATCACGTTGTCCGTCGGGTCGAAACCGCGCTCCTCGCCGCGCCCCGGCGTGTTCTCGAACCACATGGAGACCTCGATCCGGGTGCCGGCGGGAATTGTCTTCGGCTTCTTGTACTGGTAAGTCGTCTGCCATTCCTGGTCGTAGTTCGGCACGTCCAGCAGGAGCTCGCTAGTACCGTCCGGATAGAACGCGTCGTAGCGCACGGCGACCGCCCGCAGATGGGCGTGCGGCCAGAGCGCCAGGATGTCCGTTTCGACCGGATAGACCCGCGCCGCGCCGACCTTCCAGCGCTCGTGGCCGGGCGGAATCTCGAAGGTCAGGTTGCCGATCGAGTCGAACTTGACCTCGCGCAGTTCGCTCTCCGGCGCGTCGGCGAAGACGAATCCGATCTCGGAGCGGTCGAAGAAGCCGCTGCCCTCGCCGGCCTCCTTGTTGTAGTGCATGGAGAACTCGATCGTCGAGCCGGGCTCGAGCTTCATCGCGTAGCCGGGTTCCATCAGGTGGCTCTCCGCTCCCAGCGCGATGCAGCCGAGCGAGCTGTCGCTGAACTTGCCGAGAGCGGTCTCCGCGCCGGGAGGCCGAATGCTCGCGCACATGTGGTGAACGTCGCTGCCGCCGACCTTGAACTCCACGCCGCGCACCCAGACGGGCTCGGGCAGCATCTCTTCGGTCAGCTCGGTCTCGAAGTTGATGTTGATGTCCGCGATGTCGTCGGCGACCCAGTACTCCTCGGGCATCTGCACGACCAGGTCGGGACGGCCGAGCGACCAGCCGCCGGAGCCTTCCTCGACGAACGTCTTCGGCGGCGGGGCATCCGCCGCGTCGCCGGCCGGCGCGCCACCGCGGGCCCAGGCCATGACCGTCTCGATCTCGTCGTCCGTCATCACCCGCTCGTGGTGGAACTGTCCGCGGGTCGCTTCCGTTGCGAACCACGGCGGCATCGAGCGGTTCTCGACCGCCCGCGCGATGGACCGCGCCCACGGTCTCGTCTGCTGGTACGTCATCAGCGGCATCGGCGCGATCATGCCGCCGATGTTCTCCCCCTCGCCCTCCGGGCGGTGGCAGGTCTGGCAGTTCTCCTGGAGCACCGGCAGCACGTCGGCGTAGAACGTGGGCGTCTCCGCGGCGGCGGCGCGAGCGACGCCCGGGAAGATGACGGCGCCGGCAACGACAAGGAGCGCGGCGCCAGCAGTTTCGGTCTCCATCTGTCTGATTCTCCGAAGTTGTGCGATCCGCGGCGCCCGCCACCGGCGTGCCTCGAAATCGCTTTTCCGATCCCCGATCAGCGTCCGGACAGCCTATCGGATCCCGTCTGAACGGCGCCGATCAGCGCGCCGTCACGATGGCCGCCACGGTCCTCGAGTCTGAACGGGATCTGACGATTCCGGGAACCTGGCCCCGACCCGTTGCCCTCGAGCGAGGCGGGCCCTACAGTCCGCCGTCCGTCCGGACGGTCGCTCACCGCCTCCCGGCCCCACCAGGCAGCCGCGGTCCCGTGGACGGTGCCCCACCTTACCGGCGCCTCCCGCAATGACCCGACCTTCGAAACGAGCCGAAATCGCCTCCGGACACAGCGACGAACGCCGGGGCGCCGCGCCGGTTCTCCTCGCGGTGCTCCTCCTGAGCGCGGCGGGTGTCGCCAAAGCGCGGGAATCCGCCTCCTGCACCGCCACGTCCGCCGCGGTCACGGAGACGAATCCCAAGGACGACGCGGCGGCCGAGGCGCTGGCCATGGACTGCGCCTTCCTGCTGGACATCAAGGGCGCGTTGGAGGGCAATTCGCCAACCAAGCCGCTCAACTGGGCGGCGAACCTCGACATGGCCGATTGGAACGGCATCTCGTTGACGTCCCGCGGCAACCGCGTCGGCGGCATCCTGCTCCCGTCCTGGGGTCTGAACGGCTCAATGCCGACGAGCTTCGCCGCCCTGAGCGGGCTGACTTCGCTTCGGATCACGAGCAGCGGACTGGGCGGCCGCGTCCCTGCCCTGCCCGCCGGCCTGCAACACCTCGACGTCAGCGAGAACGCGTTGGCCGGGACCATCCCCGACCTGAGCGCCCTGACCAGCCTCCGGCAAGTCAACCTCAGCGCCAACGAACTGACCGGCGGCATCCCGGCCCTTCCCCCCAGCCTCGCCGCCCTGCGGCTGATCGACAACGATCTGTCCGGCGCGATCGGCGACTTGAGCGCCGCGACCGGCCTGCTGCACCTTCACCTGGACTACAACGGGTTCACCGGCGAAATCCCGGACGCAACCGAGCTGCCCGAAGGGCTTCAGCAGCTCCAGATCAGCCGGAACAGGCTGAAAGGGAACTCCTTTCCCGATCTGAGCGCGCTGACCAGCCTGGTCCACATCTGGTTAGGCGGCAACGAACTGGGCGGAACGCTGCCTGACGCCAGTTCGCTGCCGGCCGGCCTCGAGCGCCTTCTGATCTACGACAACCAACTGACGGGGACCATCCCGGATCTGAGCGCGCTGACGTCGCTCGCCGACCTCTATCTGTGGGGAAACGAACTCAGCGGTCCGATTCCGGCCGCGAGCGCGCTCCCTCCGAACGTCCGGCGGCTCGCGCTCGGCGGCAACCATCTCGACCACGCAATCCCCGACCTGAGCGGACTGACCGCCCTCGAGTGGTTCTACGCGTCCGGGAACGCCTTGACCGGCAACGTCCCGACCGCCACCGAGCTGCCAGCGGGCCTCGAGCGCCTCATCCTCGGCGGCAACGAACTGACGGGCGGGATCCCGGATCTCGGCACGCGCACTTCGCTCACGCACCTTGATTTGCACCTCAACGCACTGACCGGTTCGATCCCGACCACCCTGCCGCCGAGTCTCCAGACCCTGCACCTTGCCGGCAACGACCTCGCCAACTCGATTCCGCCGCAACTCGGCGGTCTGACCGCTCTGACGCAGCTCTCGCTATGCGGCAACAGCCTGACGGGGACGCTGCCGCCGGCACTGGAGATCAGGCGCGGGGCGGGGACGCTCGCCGTCCACTCCTGCGCCGCGATCGCGGACGCTTCGGGGACGGAGGGCGCGGCCCTCGCGTTTGCCGTGACCCACGACACGTTCCCCGCGCCGGGCTCCGCCGGGGCGACCAACCTGACCCTGTCGTACGAAACGGCCGACGGCACGGCCACGAGCGCGGACTACGCCGGCACGGCCGAAGGCGCTCCGGGAACCGTGACGATCCGCGGCAACAAGAACACGGAGACAACCACCAGTACGGCGACGATATCCATCGCCACGACGGAGGACGCTGCCATCGAGAGCGACGAAGAGTTCACCGTCACCGTGGCTCTCCCGAAGGGGACGGAAAGCGTGTTCCTAACACGGGCCGAGGCGACCGGCACGATCGAGGACGACGCGCGCGCGGACGTGACGGTCGACCTCGGCCTCCCGTCGGCCGGCGCGGTGACGGAGGGCGGCACGCTGACGATCAGCGCGACGGTGAGCCAGGCGCCGTCGGGAACGAGCCTGAGCATCCCCATCAAGCGGGTCACGGGACCGGCTTCCACCGCCGTCGCCGCGGACTACTCGCTGGCCGCGGCAATCACGATCCCCGACGGGATGACGACCGGCACGGCCACCCTGACCGCGGCAGACGACACCGCGGACGAGCCGGTCGAGACTCTCCGTCTCGAGCTCGGGACGCTGCCCGCAGACCACGCGCGCGGTCCGACGCCTCACGTGGACATCGTGATGAGCGACAACGACCCGACGACCGTAACGCTGACCACGCCGGACGCCGCCGCCCGGGAGGGCGACGCGTCGGACACCGCCACGATCCGCCTGACGCTCGGCCGCGGCCTCGTCTTCGGCGAGAGTCTGGCGATTCCGCTCCAGTTCCACGGCGGCGACGCAGGCACGGACTTCACGTTGGCCCAGGCCGGCTCGCGAACAGGCGTCGCGTTCGATGCGACGAACAGCACGGCGACCTTCACCGGTCCGAGCGCCAGAACAGCGGATCTCGTACTGACTCCGGCATCCGACCCCGATGCCGAGGACCTTGCGGTGACCGTGTCCATGCCGGCGACTTCGACCGGCGCAGCGCCGAAGCTCACCGCGAGGAACCTCGACGGCGGCGCCACGGGCAGTCTTTCGGGACACGGCCTGATCACGATCACTGACGACGAAACGAAGAGGCTCCTCCTCTCCGTGACGAGATTGATGACCGTGGTCGAGGAAAGCAACGCGAGCTACACGGTGAAGCTTGCTTCCCGGCCGACCAGCGACGTCACGGTAACCGCTGACGGCCACGAGCGCACCGCCCTGATGCTCGACAAGGCGACCCTGATCTTTTCGGCATCCACCTGGCATGCGGCGCAGATCGTCACCGTTACGGCCACTCCCGACCCGGACACCGCGAACGAAACCGTCACACTGACGCACGCAGCCAGCGGCGGCGGCTACAACGGCGTTTCGGAGACCGTGACGATCGTCGTGACGGACAACGACGAGACGGAGCCGCCGCCACCGCCGGCGCCCGAACCACCACCGCCGGCGCCCGAACCACCACCGCCGACGCCCGAGCCGCCACCGCCGACGCCCGAGCCGCCACCACCGGCGCCCGAACCGCCACCACCGACGCCGGAACCGCCAGAGGCGAGCTTCGGCATTGCCGGCGCGGCGTGCGCGGACGACCTCTGCACGGCCTTCACCGGCGCGCCCGTAACCTTCGAGGACACGAGCACCGGCGCCGTCACGGAACGCGCATGGCACACCGGTGACAACGGCGTCTTCGACGACTCGACTCTTGCCCACGCCTGGACGGAACCCGGCTTCTACCGGCTGACGCTGACGGTCGGCGGCCCCGGCGGATCGGACGATACTCACGTCGACTTCCTGGTCCGGCCGGGCGATCCCGCGGGAACCTGCGATCCCGACGACTTCACCCTCTGCCTCCAGGACGAGCGCTACCGGGTCGAGGTGGACTGGTGGACGGCGGGAGGTGAAAACGGACGGGGCGCCGTCGTCCGCGAGGGCACGAACGACTCCGGCATCTTCCGGTTCTTCGACGACGCGAACTGGGAGGTTCTCGTGAAGGTCCTGGACGCCTGCGATGTGGATCGCCGCCACTGGGTGTTCGCGGCCGCCACCACGGACGTGGGCTACGAGATCGCCGTGACGGACACGGCGGGCGCGGATCCTCCGTGGGTGCATCGGAACGCACCCGGCACGCCGGCGGCGGCCACTACCGATACGAGCGCCTTTCCGAACGCCTGCGAGCATTGAAGAGGCGGCGCGGCCGCCAACGCGCTCGCCGCGCGGGCCCGAGTTCCGATAAGGTCGGAGAGTCAACTCTGGTGGCGGCAGCCCCTTGGACAGGAGTCGGGGAGATGACAACCCGGATGTAGCGACAGTCAGTCTGATGGTTCGTCGGGCAACCCGGCTGTTGCCCGCGCCACTTGCGGCCCTGTTCCTGTTCGGCGTGGGGTCGCGTCTTCACGCCCAGACGACCTGCACGACAACCGACACGGCGGTCGCGGCCATAGGCGCGAGCGACCCCGCCGCGCTGGCCGGCGACTGCACGATCCTGCTCGGCGCGAAGGCGGGCTGGGGAGGCAGCTCGACCACGCTGAACTGGGCAAGCACCCTGAGCATGTCCTCGTGAAACGGAGTCGCCGTGAGGGACAGCCGCGTCGTCCGTCTCGATTTTCGCTTCAAGAGTCTCTCCGGGAGCATCCCCGATCTGAGCGGCCTCGCCAACCTCGAGCGTCTGGACCTGGGCTCGAACAGCCTGACCGGGAACATCCCGACCACACTGGGTTCCCTCACCAACCTCACGGCTCTCGTTCTGCACGGCAACCAGTTGACCGGAAGCATCCCCGACCTGAGCGGACTCGCCAACCTCGAGACCCTGGACCTGGGCTCGAACAGCCTGACCGGGAACATCCCGGCCACACTGGGCTCCCTCACCAAACTCAAGTGGCTCTCTCGTCAACGTGACCAACCTCCAGTTGCAGGGGAACGAGCTGACGGGGTCGATCCCCGATCTGAGCGGCCTCACGAGCCTTTGGCTGCTCTCGCTCGAGGACAACCAACTGACGGGGCAGATCCCCGACCTCGACGACCTCGCAAGCCTCGCGTATCTCTCGCTCGAAGACAACCGACTGACGGGAACGATCCCCGCTCTTCCCGCCAGCGTCCAGTCCTTGAGCCTTCAACGCAACCAGGTCTCCGGAAGCATCCCCGACCTGAGCGCCCTCACGGGCCTCCACACGCTCTACCTTCACCAGAACGAGCTGACGGGGACGATCCCCGCAACGCTGGGCGACCTGACCAGCCTCGGGCAACTGCATCTCGCCGCGAACAGGCTGACCGGGGGCATCCCCGGCGACCTGGGCGATCTGACCGGCCTCTGGGGTCTCTCCCTGTGCGGCAACAACCTCGATGCTTCGGCAACCCTGCCGACGGCGCTGGAAGCCCGCCGGACGGCGTCGCAACTGGTGGTCTGGCCATGCGCCTGGATCGACGACGCGACGGCCGTGGAGGGGCAGCCCCTCTCGTTCACCGTGACGTACTCGACCCAACCGGTGCGAGGGGCGACCGGCGCCGCCGGTCTGAGACTGACCTGGTGGACGGTCGACGGCACGGCCAAGACGCCCGGCGACTACACGAGAAGGTCGGGCGTGATCACGATTCCCGGCAACACGGACAGCTCGACTTACCTCAGCACGGCGACGGTCAGCGTGCCGACCGTCTCCGACGCCGTCGCCGAAGGCGACGAGACCTTCACCGTGCGGATCAACAGTAGTGCCGCGGTCTTCGTACACCCCAACGCCGCGACGGGCGCCATTACCGAGCCCATCCCCGATCCGACCGTCGAGCTCTCCGTGAACAACGGCGGCGCGGTCACCGAGGGCGGGACGCTGACGATCACGGCTACGGTGAGCCGGGCGCCTTCCGGCTCAAGCCTTGCCGTGCCCTTGCAGCGGGTCGTGGGCAACTCCGTCGCTACAGCCGCCGACTACTCCCTGTCCGGTTCACCCGCCGGCACGATCACCGTGGCCGACGGCGCGACGACCGGCACGCTGACCCTGACGGCGACAAGCGATTCCGTCGACGAGCAGGACGAGACCCTCCGCATCGCCCTCGGCGCGGTAGCCGGCTACGACCACGGCTCGACCTCTCACGTGGACGTCACGATCACGGACAACACGGCAACGTCCGTCGCGCTGTCCATACCCGACGCCGCCGCCAGCGAAGGCAACGCGGCGGACAGGGCCTCCATCCGCCTGACCCTCGGCCGCGGTCTGGTGGACGGCGAGGTCCTGGCCGTACCGTTGCAGTTCACGGGCGGCACGGCTGGCACGGACTTCACGCTGGCGCTCTCCGCCGCGGCCGCCGGCGTCGCTTTCAACTCCGCCAACAGCACGGTGACCTTCACCGGCCCGCAGACGGGCGCCACCGCCACCGCGGCGGACATCGTCCTGACTCCGGCCGACGACGACGACGCGGACGACCGCACGGTCACCGTGTCCATCCCCGCGACCTCCACCGGCGCCGGGACGATCCTCACCGTCACCAATCTCGACGGCGGCGCCACGGGCAGCCGCACGGGCAACGGCGAGATCGCGATCACGGACGACGAGACGAAGAGCCTCGCCTTCTCCAGCACGACCGTGGGCGTGACGGAGGAAGCCAGCGCCACCTACACCGTGCAGCTCGGGTCCCGGCCGACCGGCATCGTGACCGTCACCATCACCGGCCACGGCGGCACGGATCTCACCGTGGACACCGACAGCGGCACGCCGGGTGACCAGGACACGCTCTCCTTCACCACGTCCGACTGGAACACGGCCCAGACCGTCACCGTCACGGCTTCGCCAGACGACGATCTTGACAACGAGGCGGCCATCACCCTGGTCCATAGCGCCTCGGGCGGCGGCTACGACGCCGTCTCCGGCAACGTCACCGTGAACATCACGGACAACGACGAACCGACCATCGACGTGACGATCAGCAGCGGCGGCACGGTGAGAACGGACGGCAAGCTGGAGGTCACCGAGGGCGGCACGGTAACGATCGAAGCGACACTGAGCCGGGCGCCGTCCGGCGGGACTCTCAGCATTCCCCTCCAGCACGACGGAGACAACTCGACGGCTGCTGCCGCGGACTACTCCCTGTCCGGTTCGCCGGCGGGCACGATCACCATTGCGGACGGGGCAACCAGCGGATCGCTCGCCCTTACTGCGGCGAGCGACTCCATCGACGAGCAGGACGAGACCCTCCGTCTCGCCCTCACCGATACGTCGGCTTTCCCCAACGGCTGCGAACGTTGAACGGGTCCCGAACCCGGCGGCGACAGCGTAGTCCCATGCGTGAGGCGCCCTGTATACTGCCGTCTCTCGCCGGAGTCCCACTTCTCCCCTCGATGCCCACCTGGATCATGCGCAAGTGTCTGACTCTGCTTGCTCTGGCGACGTTCGTCGGCGCGTGGCCGGCGTCATCGCAAGATGAAGACGGCGCCGAGGCGCCGGCGACCTTCGGCCAGGCGGTGCGCGACGCGGACGTCTCGGTCGGGCTCCGCTACCGCGTCGAGCAGTCGGACGACGACGCCTTCGACGACGCGGCGCTCGCCTCCACCCTGCGCACGAGCCTCAAGCTGCGGACGAAGGCCTTCCGCGGCTTCTCCTTCCTGCTCGAGGCGGAGGAGGTAACGCCGGTCGGCAACGACAGCACGTACCGCAATCTGGGCTACGGCGGACTCGACAACGGCGTACGCGACCGGCCGGTCATCGCCGACCCGGCGCTCACCGCGATCAACCAGGCGGCGGCTCGCCTGGAACGCGGGCCGGTCGCGTTCACGCTCGGCCGGACGGAACTCCTGATCGGCGACCAGCGCTTCGTCGGCGCGGTCGGCTGGCGCCAGCATCACCAGGCCTTCGACGCGGCCGCCCTCGACACGAAGCTCGCGGCCGACTGGACGCTCCGCTACGCCTTCCTCGACCGCGCTCACCGGATCACCGGCGCTGAGGAGGCGATGGGCTCCCATGTGCTCCATGTCTCCGGCCCGGCGGGTCCGGGCACACTGGCGCTGTTCGGTTACCTGCTGGACTACGAGCGGCCCGGCGCCGCGACCAACTCGACATCCAACTGGGGCGCCAGCTACAACGGCTCGCGCGACGCCGGCGCGGCCTCCGTCCTGTGGGAACTCCAGTACGCCGTGCAGTCGGACTGGGCGGACCACCCCGGCAGCGTCGACCTCGACTACCAGAAGACCGGCATCGGCTTCACGCGCGGCGACGTCAGCGTGCGCGCGGTGCGCGAGGCCCTCGACGGCGACGGCACGTACGGTTTCCGCACGCCGCTGGCGACGCTGCACGGTTTCAACGGCTGGACCGACAAGTTCCTCGGGACGCCGGCCGACGGCCTGGTCGACGTCTACCTTCGCCTCGATCACAACCTGGACACCTGGAACTGGACGGTGCGCTGGCACCAGTTCCGCTCCGCGGTCGGCAGCATGGACTACGGCTCGGAAGTCGACGCGATGGCCGTCTGGAACACCCCCTGGAATCAGGACTTCGGCATCAAGCTGGCGCGGTACAGCGCGGACGAGTTCGCCACGGACACGTTCAAGGTCTGGATCTGGACGTCCTGGAACGTCAGCCTGCGTTCCGCAGGCGGCCGTTGACGTCAACCGAGACCTCGGCGCCTTCGCGCAGGGCATCCCAGTCGGCCGCGGCCAGCACGACGACGGGCGGCGACCGTTCGTAGAGCTCCCGGGCCACGGCGGCGCCGAGGGCCAGGATGCCGTCGAGCTCCCGCAGGACGACGGCGGCCGGCGCCGTGCCGAGACGCACGCCTTCGAGAAGCACCGAACTCGAACTGCTCGAGCCACGTCCGTACGGCATGACGAGGACGCGGCCGGCGACGCTCGCGCCGCAGCGCGGGTGACGCCGGTCAATGATCCGTCCGGTGACCGGATCGACGCCGCCCCAGAACGACAGCGGCTCCTCGAGCCGCAGCACGCTGCCCGCGCCGGCGCCGCCGACCAGAACCCGGCCCTCGAGTTCCACGCCGGTCACGGCCACAGCTCCGGGTCGCGCCACAGGCGGCCCGCCTGGGCAGAACGCACGCACTCGGCCAGACTGCCGAAGACGACATCGAATCCGACGTTGCCCGGCGCGTAATGCGCGAACTTGCCCGAGTTCGTCATCAGCACGCCGCCCGCGGCCGTACGGAGGATCGGAGCCACGACGACGCAGGTGTCGACGACCACGCGCACGCCAAGCGCGCGCAGCCGCTCGAGACCGCCGCTCTGTTCGAGATGGCCGAGCGAGAGGCGGTTCGTGCAGACGACGAACTCGACACTACCGGCCGGCGGATGCCGTTCGACCAGGGGCAGCAGTTCCGCGAACTCACGTGGCGAGAAGTGGGGGCTGCCGAGCGCGACGACATCGATCGTCAATCCCTCGCCATGCGGGCCACCGCCCGCAGCTTCGCCCATGCCCGGCACCGTCGACAGACTCCGCAGGCCGGCGCGCAGGTCGGAAACGCCGATCTCGATCCACTCCTCCGCGTCCTTGCCGCCGAGCGCCGCCTCCAGGGTCGGCGCCTCGGGCGTGATGCCGACCGCGTGAAAGAGGGCGACAGCGCCGGAGGACGCCGCGGCCGCGCCCAACGCCTTCAGGCCGTCTTCGTTCGCCTCCTGCAGGCCGAGCAGAACGGGCACCCGGTTGCCGCAGCGCTCCCCCACCAGATAGCCGATCGCCGGCAGCAACCAGGACGCGCTCCTGAAAGCGTGCGGCAGCGACCGCAGGTCGAAGACGACCTGGCCGCGCCGGTTCTCCTCCAGGTGGAGTCCCACCGCCGGCGCACGACCGGTGATCGCCGCGCAGATGTCGATGAAGTCGCCGTAGCGGTGCGTGCGCGCGCCGAGCACCGAGTTCGCGAACACGATCGCATTGCTCTCGGCCCAGGCCACCTGCTGCCCGAAGGCCGGCCGCGGCGTCGTCTGGTAGGGCGCGCAGGTCCAGATCGTCCGGCAGCCCATCTCCTCGTAGCACTCCATCAGCCGAAGCGCCTTGGCCCGGCGTTCCGCCGTGCCCGCGAACTCCTCCGGGTGCAGCAGGTCGAGGCCGCCGACGTTCAGCGTCGTCGGCACGCGGACGCGGGCGCCGCCGGCAACCAGGAGATCCGCGAAGTCGACGCCCGAGTCGCCGTGGTACAGGCAGCCGTCGATGTGGGCGCCCTCGATGTCGAGCAGCCGCTCCGCGCCGTAGACCCCGGCCATCGTGACCAGGATGCGCATCGCGACCGCCGCGGCTTCGCCGAGCTCGCCGGCGAGCATCGCGCGATCGCGCTCGGTCAGTTCGACCGTATCGAGCGTGTTCGCGGCGGCCATGGGCAGTCAGTGTAGCTATGGGTACACTCGCGGCTCTTTCGGAAATCCCGAGCAACGCACCAACGAGGAAACCAGGGCGCCTCCCTCTTCCGGCGTCCGCGGAGAAGCCCCGCATGGCGATCGACCCAGGACTGCAGGAACGACTCATGGCCGTCGCGCCCTACGGCATGGGCGTCGCGCTTCACGCGGACGAAGCCCCCGACCGGATGGCCGTGGTGTCGAAGTTCGGCGGCCGTACGCTCGCCGAACTGAACGCCAACGCGAACCGTCTGGCCCGGGTGCTGCGGGCCCACGGCGTCGGCCCAGACGTTGGCGTCGCCCTGCTGTGCCGGAACCGGCCCGAGTTCATCGAGACGGTCGTGGCCTGCCAGCGCACCGGTGGACGAATGACGCCGATCAACTGGCACCTCTCGCCACCGGAAGTCGCCTACATCGTCGACAACTGCGAGGCTCGCGTGCTGATCGCGGACGAGGCCTTCGCTCCGGCAGTCGCCGCGGCACGGACCGGATCGGAACACTTGCGGCTGACTCTCGCCGTCGGCGGCGCGATCGAAGGCGCCGAGTCCTACGACGAAGCGCTCGCCGCCGAACACGACTCGAACATCGACAACCCGATCCTCGGCGCGCCGATGCTTTACACGTCGGGAACGACCGGCCACCCCAAGGGGGTATACCGCAAGCCGGCCACGACGCCGACGCCGTTCCTGCTGGCGGTCCGCGAGTCGGCCGACTTCGAGCCGGACACGGACTGCTCGCTCGTCACGGGACCGCTCTACCACGCCGCGCCACTGGGCATCAACCTGGCGATCCCGATGGCCGTCGGCGTCGGCTCGGTGCTGATGGACAGGTGGGACGCCGAGGAGACTCTCGCCCTGATCGACAGGCACCGGGCGACCCACACCCACATGGTGGCGACGATGTTCCACCGCATGCTGGCCCTGCCGCGGGAGGTCCGCGAACGCTACGACGTCTCGTCGATGCGCTGGCTCGTCCACGGCGCGGCGCCGACACCCGTCCATGTGAAGCACAAGATCATCGAGTGGTTCGGTCCGGTCGTCTGGGAGTACTACGCCGCCACCGAGGGCGGCACCTTCTGGGTCGACTCGAACGAGTGGCTCGAGAAGCCCGGCAGCGTCGGCCGCACGGTCGAGGGCACGAACTACAAGGTGCTCGACGACGACGGCGAACCGGTGCCGGCGGGAACCACCGGCACCGTCTACTTCGAGGCCGCCGAGAACCGCTTCGAGTACTTCAAGGCGCCCGACAAGACCGCCTCCGCCTACCGCGACGACTTCTTCACGATGGGCGACATGGGCTACGTCGACGAGGACGGCTACCTGTTCCTGACCGGCCGGTCGGCGGAGACGATCATCGCCGGCGGGGTCAACATCTATCCCCAGGAAATCGACGACGTGATCCAGCAGCACCCGGCCGTGTACGAGGTCTGCACCGTCGGTGTGCCCCACGAGGAGTGGGGCGAGAGCGTCAAGTCGGTCGTCGAGGTAGGCGACGGCTACGAGGCGGGCGACAAACTGGCCGACGAGCTGCTGGCCTGGTGCCGCGAGCACCTGCCCGACTTCAAGCGTCCGCGTTCGATCGACTTCGCGACCGACCTGCCCCGGATGCCCACCGGCAAGATCCAGCGCGGCCTGGTCCGGGCGCCGTACTGGAAGGGCCGCGAGCGGCAGATCTGACCGACGATTCCAACCCATAACCCCCTGTGAGGCGAGAGCATGAAGGCAGTCGTTTGCAGTGAATTCGGTCCCCCGGAGAACCTGACGATCGAGGAACTCCCCGATCCGGTGGCGGGGCCCGGCGAGGTCGTCGTCGACATCCGCGCGGCGGCGATCACCTGGCCCGACACCCTGATCATCGAGAACCGGTACCAGTTCCGGGGAGAGCCGCCCTTCGTCGTCGGCGGCGAGGTAGGCGGCAAGGTCGCCGCGGCCGGCCCGGATGTCGACGGCCTTGCGGTCGGGGACGACGTGGTCGGCGGCGGCGGGACCGGCGGCTTCGCCGAGCAGGTGCTGCTCAAGGCGTCCCAGGTGCGCAAGCTGCCGCCGGGGCTCGGCCACGCGGAGGCCACGGGATACGGCTACGCCTACGGCACGGGCCACTACGCCCTGAAGTACCGGGGCAAACTCAAGCCCGGGGAGACGCTGCTCGTGCTCGGCGCCGCCGGCGGCGTCGGCCTGGCGGCCCTGGAACTGGGCAAGGTGATGGGCGCCCGGGTGATCGCCGCCGCTTCGAGCGAGGAGAAGCTGGCGCTCTGCCGCGAACGCGGCGCGGACGAGACGATCAACTACTCCAGCGAGGATCTGAAGAACCGCGCCAAGGAGCTGACCGGCGGCAAGGGCGTCGACGTCGTCTACGACGCGGTCGGCGGCGAGTACGCGGAGGCGGCGCTACGGGCCACGAACTGGCGCGGCCGGTTCCTGGTCATCGGCTTCACCGCCGGCATCCCGCGCATGCCGCTCAACCTCACCCTGCTCAAGGGCTGCGACATCGTCGGCGTGTTCTGGGGCGCTTCCCGGATGCGCGAACCGGAGATCTTCGAGGCGACGCGGGTCGAGACGGAGGCGCTCGCCGCGGAGGGCAAGATCCAGCCCTGGATCTCGCGCCGCTATCCGCTGGAGGAGGTGCCGCAGGCGCTACGGGACATGATGGACCGCAAGATCATCGGCAAGATGGTCATGCAACGCGGCGCCTAGCCGGGAATCGGGACAAGGGAGAACGAGCATGAAGTTCGGCGCGCAGGTCACCGTCTATCGCAACACCTGGGACAGCGTGCGAGAGGTGGCCGAGCTGCTCGACCAGGGCCCCTGGGACAGCATCTGGTACGCGGACCACTACCTGCCGCCGCCCGGAATCAAGGAAGAGGAACACCTGGCGGCCCAGGAGGCCTTCACCGTCGCCGCGGCGACGGCCAGCATCACGACGAACCTGAAGATCGGCCACCTGGTGCTCGGCAACACGTACCGGAATCCCGGCCTGGTCGCCAAGATGGCGGGCACTCTGGACCACATATCCCACGGCCGCTTCGTCCTCGGCATCGGCGCGGCCTGGTTCAAGCGCGAGCACGAGGCCTACGGCTGGGACTTCCCGTCGATGAAGGAGCGGCAGGACCGTTTCCAGGAAGCCTGCGAACTGATCCGCATGATGTTCACGGCGGACGGCCCGGTGGACTACCGCGGCGAGTACTACCGCCTCGACCGGGCGCCGCTGGAGCCGGGCTGCTACCAGCAACCGCACACGCCCATCATGGTGGGCGGCACGGGCGAGCGCCGCACGCTGCGCACCCTTGCCATGTACGGCGACGTCTTCAACCTCGACGGCTGGGCGCGGCAGGGCATGTCAATGGACGTCTACCGGCACAAGACCGGCGTGCTCGAGAAGCACTGCGAGGACGTGGGCCGGGATCCCGCCGAGATTCGCCGCACGCTCCTGATGCCGCTGCAGATCACCGAGGACGAGGCCGCCACCGAGCGGTTCCTCAAGGCCCTCGGCCCGGGGTCCATGTCCGGCCCGAAGAGCTACCTCATCGACCGCATCGGCGAGTTCAGGGACGCCGGCGTCGACGAGATCATGTTCGGTTTCATCCGCACCGGCGACATAGAGAAGTACCAGCAGGTCGAAGAGGAAATCGTCGCGGCCTTCGACTGAGCGGCCAACGTGGCAAGAGCGGCTCCTGAACCGGGGATTCCCGTCGCCGCACGATGGGCGGTCGCCGCGTGCCTCCTCTGGCCCGGCGCCGCCTGGTCCGACGCCCCCGCGCCCGAGGTCCCCTGCAAGCACGGCTACGCTTTCCTCGCCGAACCGAAACAGCCGCCCGGCTTCGAGCACTTCGACTGGGTCCACCCCGACGCGCCGAAGGGCGGCCAGATCCGCGTCCCCGACATGGGCAACTGGGACAGCTTCAACGCCATGGCGCTCGGCCGGGTCGTGCGGGGCATGGACACGCGGGGCACGTCGGAGCGCCACCTGTACGACAGCCTCGCGATTCGCGCCCCCGACGAAGTCGCCACCGTGTACGGGCTCCTGGCCGAGTGCATCGCCGTTGCCCCGGACGGCGCGTGGATCGAGTTCCGCCTGCGCGACGGCGCCTGGTGGCACGACGGCGAACCCATCGACGCCCGGGACGTGACGTTCAGCTTCGAGGTGTACAAGGAGAAGGCGAACCCGTCGGTCGCCGCCGCCGTCGCGCCCTTCTCCTCGGTGGAGGTGTTCGACCGGAACCGCGTCCGGTACCACGTCCTGGCGCAGCACCGTCACAACCGGCTGCTGCCCATCCGCATCGGGGAGATGCCGGTGCTGCCCGAGCACTACTGGACGGCCGAGGGCAACGACGCGGGCAAGACGACCGTGCGTCCGCCCCTCGGCTCCGGCCCCTACCGCATCGCCGACTACGACATCGGCCGCTGGATCGAGTGGCGGCGCGATCCCGACTACTGGGGCCGCGACCTGCCCGTGAACCGCGGCCGCTACAACTTCGACCGCGTGAAGTACGACTACTTCCGTGACGACCAGATGCAGACCGAGGCGGTGAAGGGCAACGCCATCGACATCCACGTCGAGAACGTG
>JAJEHN010000010.1 GCA_022823665.1 Thermoanaerobaculia bacterium
TGGAACGCCGTCCTCAAGGCACGCGCCGCAGCCTTCCCTTCCAAGTAGCCTTCAAGGATCAAGCCACGAGCGCATGTCGCGGGAAAGTGTCCACCAAATTGCGTGAGCAAGGCACCATCAGTTTACGTGCGGACGCTCACCCGGCCTCGGCATCGCCGGTCTCGGCATCGCGGCGCTCGCTCTCGCGGCGATCGAGCCGGTTCCCCGCTTCCGCGCTCCGCTCCTTCTCGTCCTCGTCGGGCTGCTGGCGGCCTGGAAGATGCAGGAGCCGCCGCCCGGCCCCTCGGCCTGGACGGAGATTCCCGAGCCGCCGGGCGTGACGGACCAGGGACGCCGAGCGGCGATCCGCGACCTCCTGCCCGAGGGCGGGTCCGCGATTCTCGGCGAGGCCGTGTTCCGCTCCGAGGACCTGTCCGCCCGCGCCGCCTGGTGCCGTGCGGCCGAGATGCGTGACCTGACGCTGTTCATGGGCGTCACGGAAACGCTGACCGGAACGGACCGCGGCGCGGTCTGGCGGCTGGACCGGGAGGGCTGCGCACCCGGCGACCGGCCCGCGGTCGCAGCGCGGGCCTGGCTGGGCATTCCCGGAATCACCGGCGGCTGGATGCCGATGCCCGTGGCGGGCACCGACGGCTCGGGTCCGGAGTTCCTCGTGTGCCTTGAGGCGTTCCTGCCCTGGTCATGGGCAAGGCTGGCGCTCGGAGGCGGCACCCGGACCGTGGCGGTGGTGTCGAACGACGGCGCGTTCGGGGCGCTGCCCGTGCCCGTCCTGCGCCGCAAGGCGGCGGGCGCCATGGCCGCGCTCGTCGGCCGTGACGCGGTCCATGCGGAGACGGGCCGCACCGTGCTGCTGCGCGCGCAAGGGGGCCGGGAGGGATGAGGATCAAGTGGCAGGCGAGGTTCCCGGGCCGCCTCCTTGTGCGGGCGAAGCGTATGCGGCCGGTTCCGGTCCGGTGGACGCCGCGCATGCGGCGCTGGCTTGCGGTCGCGGGCGCGTGCGCCTTCGCGGCCCTGCTGACGGCGGCCGGACTGCCGCTCCTGCACGGGATCTACGCGGCCGGCTGGATCGCCGCGGAGCACTACCACGTCGCCTTCGCCGCCCTCTGCATCGTGCCGGCCGTCGCGGCACACGGCGCCGCGCGCCATTCTGGCGCGCGGGGGTCGGCCCTGTGGCTGGCCTGGCTGCCCGGGATCGCGGCCTACGCCGCCTTCCCCTGGCCGAAGGACGGCAGGTGGCAGCCGCTCTGGATATTCGGCCACGCCTGGGACTGGGCGGTCACGATCTTCCTGCACTGGGACACCGCCTCGGCGTTCGCGTTCAACAGCTTCGGGGCGTTCGTGGCGATGGTTACGGTCGCTTTCGCGGCGTTCGGGCGGCTCTGGCTCGGACTGGCGAAGACGCTCGGCCGCGCGGGATCGGAGGCGCTGGCGCCGGACGACGCGGAAGGGGCGCTGCCGAACGCGACCTGGGCGTCCCGCAGCGAGATCGTGAAGGACTTCTCGGTCCCCGGCGGCATCGTGCTGGGCGAGCTGACCGATCCGGTGAAGGACAGCCCGGACTTCGCGCCGGGGCGCCCCCGGAGCTGGGGCCGGCAGGGAAGCGGACAGCTGATCACGATGAGCCCCACGGAAAGGAACGGCCACGTGCTCGTGACCTCGCAGGCGAGCGGGTACAAGAGCACCGGCCTCGTGATCCCGAACATCCTCACCTACAGGAAGGGTCCGCTGGTCGTGTTCGACCCGAAGTGCGAGCTCTACGCGAGGTGCTGGAAGGCACGGGACGACATGGGCTTCAGGCCCGTGGTGATCGACGCGAAGAACGGCTTCGATCCGGCGCGCCTGATCGCGGCCCTCGCCGACGACCATCCGAGCGCGTACCGCAGGATGGCGAAGATGGTGATACCGCAGGGCCACAGCGGGATCGAGAACGCGGCGTATTTCAAGGCGGCCGCGACGCATCTCCTGACGGCGCTCCTCGCCTACTATGCGGAGAACGACTCGCCGAACATCCTCCAGGACGTCGCGCGCGTCCTCGCCCGCTCTGCGGAAGGGGTCCACGGAGCGGTCGGGCGCAAGAGCAAGAAATCGCCCCTGGCCTTCGTCAGGAACCAGCTGGGCGCGCTGAAGGGCATGGACGAGAAGTTCTTCGCCTCGGTCAAGACGGAGATCACGAACCAGCTCACGTTCGCGGAGATGCCGGACGTCGAGCGCTACATCACCATGGGAGAGAAAAGCAGGCTGCCGAGCCAGATCATCGATCCGAAATGCGACATTTTCCTGAACATCCCCCAGAACGTGGCCGAGGACTTCGCGCCGATGGTGAGGCTGATGCTCGGAAGCATGCTGACCGCGGCGCAGCTCATCGAGGTCAACGAGGACCCGAGCGCGCGCCGGCTGTTCCTGATCGACGAGGCGGCGAAGCTGGGCGCGATGGACATCCTCGAGAACATCCGCGACCGGGGACGGTCGATCGGCCTGCACCTCATGATGTTCTACCAGACGCCGGGCGAGATCGAGCGGATCTGGGGCCGGGCAGGCATGACGTCCTGGAGGGACGGCTGCTCGGCCACGGTCATGGGCCCGGTGTCCAGCCGCGCCAGCGCGCAGGACCTGTCCGCGATGCTCGGCATGCAGACGCTCCGCGTGAGGACGGAGAGCACGTCCTCGTCGAGCCAGGTCCACGCGCCGATGGCGGGCTCGGTCAGCACGTCGGAGCAGGAACAGCTGCGCGACGTGCCGCTGATCAGCCCGACGGCGATCAGCCAGCTGCCCACGCACGGCTCGATCATCACGGCCACCGGGCAGAAGCCGATCCTGGCGACCAAGGCGATCTTTTTCACGCGGGACGACATGAAGGACCGGGTCCGGAGCACGGAGGACATAACGGACGAGCTCGCGGTCACCGAAACGCGGGACGCGCTGACGGATCGGCTGGCAAAAATGTCCGACGACGAGGGAGAGGGATCGCCGGGACCTGCCGAGACCGGCGGATCGGACGACGTGCCATCGGAGACCGGACCCGGGGAAGTCGATCCAATGGCGGCCAGGGACATCGATCCGGCCGTGATCGAGATCGAGGGGGATGTTGAACCGCCCTGGACGACGGCCGGAACGGTCGGAAGGCTTGAACGGCCGATCGGAACGGGTCACGGAACTGCCGGTGAAATGAACGGGGCGGACGGCGTCAGCGACGAACAAGGCCGGGAGCCGTGGCCAGCTCCGGAAAGGTTACATGCTGCCCGGAAGCGCTCGGACTCCCTTGTGCCACGGGAAAACGCAGCGACGGCGAGAGGTATCGATCAGGAGAGTGCCGGTATCGACAGCGACACTGGCAGTGCTTCGGTCGGGAAGGTCGAAAGGCCGCCGACCGCGTGCGTCGATGATGACGCGGATCGTTCCGGACGCCAGGGAAACGACTCGCCTGCACGCGGCGAAGACAGCGACGGAACGGAACTTCAGCCGCCGGGAGATCGGACGATTTCGGAGCCCGGCACTGCTGGCGATGCCGATGTCGGATCGCGGCTGCTGGCTGAGCCATCGCCACCGGCACCGGACGCCGAAGCCCTCGCTCCCGCGACGGCCCCAGGCATCGCTCCGGACGCCGGCTCGACAGAGCCGGAAGCGAGCGAAGGGGCGGACCCTGCATCCGAGGACGAGTCCCGGGCGCAGGACGCCAGCGCGGCGCTCGGTCCCGTCGGTGAAAGCGCGGCCAATGCCGGCGACGAAGGGGACGGATCCGCGGAGCCGGACTCTCCGGAGACCGATCCCCCTGCGCCGGTCGCTGCGACCGGCCCGAAAACAGAGGGCACGGAACCAAGGCAGCGGGCGGCGGCGGCGGACGGCGACTCCAGCCCGAACGCGGCAACCGAACCGGCGCCCGCCCCTGCGAAGACGGACGGAGGGCGGAAACCCGCCCCCGAAGACGTCCAGGAAGATGATGAATGGACGAAGGAGGAGCGGGAGCGCGCCATGGCGCTGGCTCGGGACGAGAGCATCTCCTTCGAGGAGATCGCGGGACTCCTCGGCAAGAGCCTGGCCGCGGTCGAGGCCTGGAGCGACCGGGAGCGCGCGCGGGGGCTTCTGCCGAAATCCGCCAGGGGGATCGAACACGGACGGACGGGAGAGAATGCGTGAGGCGGCGGCGACCGATCAGGAGGGCGAGCGCCGTGACGCGGAAGGCGGCGGTCTTCCTGAGGCGTCTGGCCGGGCGCAGGCCGCGCCCGCGGATCCTGCAATGGAAGCGGGAACGATGACCGCAAGCGCCGAATCGCCCGAAATCCCGCCCGAAACCGCGGCTTCCGTGCCGGATTCTCCGTGGAGCCGCGCAGGCGTCCCTGAAAGCGCCCTTGTCTTTCCGGTCACCACGCCCCGGAAAATCGCCCGGAGGGGCCTTCTCGGGCGTCTCAGAGGGTCGAATTTCGGGAAGGGCCGCAAAATTCCCGGATCCGGACCTGGATTCGCGGTCCCCGTCAACCTCCGGCCATGGACCTGGGAGATCCTGCCACACGTGAAGGAGACGCGCGACGGCTCGCCCCTCGCCCGTCTCCTGGACCGGATCGCGTGGCATGCGACCCTTCCGGACGCACGGTACATCCTGCATGCGGAACGGCTCGGACGGCGCCGGGAAAGCCTGGCCACGCGGGCACTGGTCAGATTCGCGGCCGTCCTCGCCCGGCGCCCCGGCGGTCCGCCGCCATGGATCGCCGAAGACGATCAGGGGCAGGATCAATGAACATGCCCGCATCGATCCCGCGCCCGGTGGCGATCGCTGCCGTCCTGTCCGTCGCGCTGCTGTCGGCGGTCGGGCTGGCGGACTCTTCCGGGCTGATTCTCGGCAACGCCACGACGTCCGTGCCGCGCGGCCTCTACCGCAAGGCCGATCCGGCCGACGCCACCCATGTCACGTTCTGCCTCGGCACGCGGCACGCGACCGGCGCCTGGTACGGACATTTCTGCTCGCCGGACGATCCCGACGGCGTCCGGATCCTCAAGCGCATCGGCGAGAGACGGGACGGCCATGTCATTGTCGAGGGCGACGGCCCGCGCCCTCTCGACAGCCACGTCCTCGGTCCGGTCAGGCCCGAAGAGATACGGGGATGGTGGCGCCCGGTCGTGCAGGTCGGAGGGACGGCCGATGGCGGCTGAGGCCAGGGCGAAGGAACGCGAGACGCTCGATCCCGCCGACGTCCTCGGCGATCTGGAGAGCCTCGACGCGCTGGACGCCGAGATCGCGCGCGTCCGCGAGCGCGAGGAGCGCCGCCTGATCAGGATGGCCAGGAAGGCGGGGTATTTCCGGCTGCGGATCAGGAACGAGGAGTTCGACCGGCTGTTCAGGGAAGCGTTCATGGCCGAACCGCGACGGCTGTCGACGCTTGCCCGTCTCGAAAGTCGCCGAGATGCGCACTATGTGGGTCGGCGCGCCAGGGACGCCAGGCGCAAGGCGCTGCTCGGCGGCTTCGTGGTCGCGCAGTGCCGGCACAAGCCTGATGTTCACGCCAGGATCGTTCCAGAGATCCGGACATGGCTGGGATCGCACCGGAACCCGAGGGTCGGCGCACGGAACGTCGAGGCGCTGGAGGGGTTTTTCGGCGATCCCGCGCACAAGGGTCTCATGCCCCCGATCGCCAGCACGAAGAGGGCAAGGCGTGAACGCGCGCACCGGCTGATCCTGCTCGGGGCGTGGGTGCTGGCAAGGCGCAAGGACCTCAAGGAACTCGGCGATCTCGTGGCAGCGGAGCTGGCGCAGTTCCTCGAACAGGGGCAGCGGGTCGAGCGCCACAAGGAGTTGCTGAAGGACGTTCTCGGGAAGTGACGCCGGGAACGCCGTTCCAGCAACAGGAATAGAGGGGTCTGCGCCTTTCCTGCCACCTCGCTGGAGCCGCAATTGGCAACCTGTTCCGTTCAAGGGGTTTTTGTTCTCTTGCGACGCACCAAGGGTCTCCGGAAAGGGAGCCGTCTCCCGCGCCCCTTCCTTGAAAGCAAGGGCTTGGATCTCGAAACGGATGCAATGCGTTCGCGGGCGCCCCTGAACCCGGAGTTCATTGCGCGAAATCAGTCGTGTATGCGCATTGGCTGCCAATTCACTTGAGCACGCGTGAATTGGCAGCACGTTGCCATGGTGTCGGTGTTTCGCGGAGCGTGAACCAGGAACGGCAAGGCGTTGCAACCGTTGCGATGTTCCTGCCTCAATTGGCAGGCGGGCGGATCGGCGTCGTGGACACCGCCGTCCTCAAGACGAAGCGACATGCGCCGGTTCCTGGACACCGGTGTGCTGCCGGGTCCCTTCAGGATCCCTTCTGTCCTGGGAAAGCGGGGCCGGGCAATCATCAGGGAAGGAGCCGGCCCCGCCGCTCTGCGAGAGCAACCCCAGACGAGGAAACATGGAGAAAGAGCCTCGTCAGGAGCGACCTCATCCAGACGCAGCGTCCTGACGGTGTCAAGGCAGCCAGGGAGTTGCGAAATCCGCTCGACACGGGCACGGTCGAAAGCTATCCGGGCCCTCCCCAAGCGGGAGGATCCCGTGCCCATGGCCACGACGACAACGACGATCAAGCGTACGACCAGCGCCGCGTGGGCCTGGCAGGTCATCACCCGGGACGGGAGCGACTGGCGGCAGGGCGTCAGGTCTTCGAGGGCGGGCGCCGAAAACGACGCATGGGCCGCCAGGGGCGCGCTCGAGGGCGGCGGCCCGGACCTGGCGCCTTGAGTCTGTTCACCGCCTCGGCCTCACGGACCGTCGGGCTTCGCCAACCGGCCGTTGTTTCCGGTTCCCGGTTCAGGCCCCCCGATTCGGTCCCGATTTCGCGCCTGACGGCCCCCGAAACGGCGATTCTCGTGCCCCTCAGCGCCGTTTCCCCGCCCGATTGCCCGTGAAACGGACGTGAGAGCCGCCTCACGGGCCGATCACGGCCCAGGGTCAGAACGTACGCGAATTCGGTCGGTTCTAGATCAGTGCAAAATGACTTCAGCCGACGAGTTGACGCGACCACGCGCATGCGGCTATCTCGCGCGGCCAGCCGGTCCTGCAGCGTGTTTTCCACATTCTCCGCTGCCTGCACAGGCCAACCACCGGCTGCCCGCGCCGGGGCCCAAGCGGGCGCTTTCCTGAAGGAACGAATTTCCCACCAGCGCCGATTTGGAGAATTTCGTTCTTGTCGACAGCCCTGCTCGCCGCTGGCGACGTTCGGATCGGGCCGGCTTGGGGCTTCTCGGACGGAGCGCCGGCAGCAATTCGAGAAAATTGTTCTTCTTCCGGCACGCCATGGCGGTCGGCGATGTTCCTGTTCCGCATGCCTTCATGGCAATCCAGCCAACACGTCATGCGATGCCGCCGTCACGACGCGGCCTTCCACTCGGCCATTGTCTTGCTGCCCTTGCTTCGGTTGCACCCGGAACACAGCAGCTGAAGGTTGTCCGGATGATCGGTTCCGCCACGCGATCGTGGCAGTTCGTGATCGACTTCCATGACGCGGAACGGAAAGTGCGTGTTGCAGCCGTTGCAGACGCCCTCCTGCTCGCCGTAGAGACGGTGCCGGTGGGTCCTGTAGTCGGGAAGTTCGCCAAGGTCTGTGCGCACCGGCGGTGCGTTCAGCGCGTTGACGCCGCCCCAGAGGCTGCCGCCGATGACAGGGTTGTTCTTCGCTTCCTTCGTCGCCGCGCGATCCTCGGAAATCCTGTCATTGACCAGTTTCACCGCCAGCGGCGACAGGTCGATGCCCACCCATTCCCGGCCGATCCGCTCTGCGGCGACCAGGGCCGTTGCACAGCCGCAGAACGGGTCCAGCACCATGTCGCCGGGATCCGAGCTTGCCTTGATGATCCGGTCAAGCAGGGCGAGCGGTTTCTGGGTCGGATAGCCCGTCCGTTCCCGCGCTTGCGAATTGACCGGTGGAATGTCGGTCCACACATCCGGCGGGATTTGCCCCGGATTGGCTGCCAAGTAGCGCTTGAGGCGCGGAGTCCCGTTGGCCGTGAACTGGATCAATCCGGCCTCGTGAAGCATGTCAAGCCGCACAAGGATACTCGGTTCGGTCCGGTAGCCAGGGATCATGCTGGCTTCCACCCACGCGGCGTAGTCGCCCGTGCGCGGTGCCGCCCAATGGCGTCCTATGTCGGTCGGGTTCCAACCGCGCCATGCCTCACCCGATTCTCCCTCGCGTGTCCCGTCAGCGGTCAGGTCGCCATCGCTGAACCGCCCCCGATCGTCCTCGTGGCGGTACTTCCTGGCGACATTGGCTTCTGACAACGGCACCCGCACCCCATCCCTGCGAATGTCGGCGCCGTAGAAGAGCAGCCGGTCGCCGGTACGCCCGAACCGGCCCGCGTCGTTGTGGTTGCCGATCCGCTTCCACACGATTTCGTTGCGGAATGCGGCCACGCCGAAGACGGCATCCATGAGTGTCCGGAGCCAGTGCCCGGCGGCATCGTCGCAATGCAGGTAGATCGATCCGCCGGCCTTCAGGACGCGACGCATCTCCAGGAGCCGCACGGCCATGAAGATGAGGTAGGACTGCATTCCCTTGCCGTGCGTCTGGCGGGCGGCCTCGATGACCGCGTAGGCGGCGGGATTGCGCTCGGCAAGTTCCCCATGCTCGCACACGTCCACGTCATCGAGCGTCCACGTGTCCTTGAAGGCCGCGCCCGCCGCCTCCGAGCCGATGGGCGCGGCGTAGTCCCGGTTCGAGTTGAACGGCGGATCGAGATAGATCAGGTCGACGCACTCGGAGTTCATCCCGCGCATCACGGGCAGGTTGTCGCCCGTCCACACGGTGCCGCTTGCGAAGTTCGGGTCGCTCACGGCCGGGCCCCGAAAGAGGCTAGGCGATCATGAGCATCCTCGTGATTCCTGGCAGTACTGTGCTGTAGTGAAGCCGTGAAGCCGTGAAGCCGTGAAGCCGTGAAGCCGTGAAGCCGTGAAGCCGTGAAGCCGTGAAGCCGTGAAGGGCGGAGTCCGCGTGGATTTCAGTGTCAAGGACTTTTTCACGGTCTCAAACGTTCTTTCTGGGTGACATTCGCGTCATGCTTGGGACTTCTCGGTTGTCTCATTCTTCTTCAGGAGTCGCGATCATCGATGCAACCGTCTGCTCCCGCTTGATCCCGCGCGACTTCGCCAATGCCGCGTTCAGCTGGTTCCAGGGCGCCGGCCCGGGAACGCTGACGGCCATGAGCGCATCGAGTGTTCCGGCTGCCCGGGACCGTGCGGCCTCGTCCGGCAAGGAGTCCAGGTGCGGACCCTTGCCGAGCGAGAGGTCGCGCAGCTCGCTGACAGTGAAGCTGCGGTAGAGGCGCTGCAAGAGCTGCCCCTTCTGGAAATCCATCAGGCCTTCCGTCCCCTTTTCCAGTTCGGCCGGCAAGGCCGCCCGCTCGGCCCTGATTTTCGAGGCCTCGTCGACGGGGCCGAATGCGAGCGCGCGGGCCACGTCGCGAGCGAAGTCGGCGCGGGACGTGCCCTTGGAAGCGATCACGAGCCGTGCCGCCGCCAGTTCCAGTTCGTCGGGTCGGACATCCTCACGGGAAAGGCTCTCGCGGCCCTGGCGCACGGCTTCGTCGTAGATCTTCTGTTCCTTCAGCGGGAGGACTGGATTCCCGTCGAACCGTGCCTCGAATTCGTGAATCAGCTCTCCCTCCGCCTTTTTCACCGCCCGGACCCTGATATCGGCCTTGGCGCGCTTTCGCGCGATCTTCCTGGCGCGTTTCTCGATCGCGTCCTCTGAAACGTCCTGCCGGCGGTCCGCCGCAACGAGCCGCTTCTCGATCCGCTCCCGCAGGTTGCCCCATTGCGACTGCCCTTCGGGGCTGATCCGCTCCGTCACCGCGCTCGCCAGCCGCAGCGCGATGTCGGGGCGCTGCCGCTCCCTTTCCTCTGCCACACGTTCCTGGCGGAGCGTGTCTCGGACGAGCCGCGCCCGCGTCTGGAGCGTCGGACGCGCCTCGATCGCCCTTCGGGTTTCGTCATCTACGTCCAGGTGCCTCGCGTCGACGACGCCATGGTCAAGAACCGCGCCGAGAAACGCCCTCTCTTGATCGGTCGCCTGGAACATCGGTGCCAGCGCTTCGCGGCACGTCCTGATCGTGCCGTCAAGCCAGGCCTGATGACCGCCAAAGGCATCGAAATGTCCGGAGGGCAGGCACACTTCCAGGTTCTCACGAATGTCCGCCACGTTCCCGTTGATGCTGGACGGAGAGATCTTTCGCCAGTCCAGGCGTCTGTCCGCAGCGCCGAGCGCCAGGGCTGCAACCTTGATCCGCGACCAGTCGAGATCCGGCATGTCGACAACGGTGCGTGCGTCGAAGAGGTCACGCGCCTTCTCCCGCGAGACCATCGCCGCCAGCTTGCCGCCGACGACTTCGCTCTTGTCGACGACGGGAATCTCCCTTGCCCGATGCTCTCCAAGCGATGCCGAGGAAAGCTTGGTGATTCCGAAAAACGGGGGCCGCTGGGCATAGTTGACGTCGATGTGAAGCTGGGCGTCGAGTCCTTGAATGTCGGCATAGCCGAAGACCCATCTCCCGCTGGTGTCCGACCTGGGATTCAGGAGCAGCTTGTATCCCTCGCCATCCATGATGCGGAGCGCCCGGTTCTCGAACACCGGCCTTTCCTCATCGATGCGAACGCTGCCGCCCGCACCCATGTAGTGAATGTCGATGTCGAGGGACAGCCGGGGCAGCTCCGCGTGAAACGCGTTCAGCGCCGTCCCGCCCACCAGCGCCATGCGCGGACCCATGACTTCGTCGCCCGCGAATTTCTCGAGAACGTCGAACAGCCGGATCATTCGCTCGACGGGTTCCGCAGTAAAGCCGCGCTCGTCGGCGATCCAGAATGTCTCTTCAGCCGACAGCCTCATTGCACCTGCATCGGCTCGTCCGGATAGGTGCCCTGAAAGGTCGGATCAAGGGCGTCGGGGTGGAGGTACACACGCCAGCGGCTGACAAGCTCCGCCTTGCCCGGCCGCGCACGCAGCCAGTAGGAGTTCCAGTCCGGCAGCATGGTCCTCAGCCGGTCAAGCGTCCGCTCGGACACGTCCAGCTCCGACTGCCAGCGTTCCAGCCACCAGCCGACCACGCCCGCCAGCGAGCGTATCCCGAGGAGCTCCACGTAGTCGGCCACCCTTTCGGGATCAAAGCTCTTGAGGATGTACGGCGCTGTCGCAAGCGAGTCGATGACTTCATCCTTGCCGCCGGCGCGACCCGGACGATGCAGGACGTCGACCAACGTGCGCTCGAAGGCCGTGACCCTGACAGGTATCCCCGCCGGCTCCTTCCAGACCGTCAGGAAATCCGTCTTCCCGGCATCGACCAGCGCCCGGTGGGGCTTGATGAACCGGCAGCGTCCGTACGGCGTCCTTGCGTAGCCGGTGGGGCCGCTGCTGATGACCTGGACCTGGGAAATGATCACGGAATACTGGATGCCGAAGAGCCTGAGGCCCGTGTGGTAGCCCAGAACGCCGTCCGGGCGGTACTTGCTGGCGTGGATGTAGTCAGGCAACATCGGGCGCCCTGGCGCCTTGCGGTTCGGAAGAGTGGCATACACCTCTCTCCGGAGTCGCGTTAGCCGCTCGACCGCAACCTGCTGCCCAAGAAAACGGCCGACGGGCGCCGAGCGCTTGGGCAGGTCCATGGCCGCGGCGAACTCGCCCCGCGTGAACACCGGATTGGCGTCCAGAAAGCTCATCGCCCGTTCCTGCAATTCCGTCGGCATCGTCATCTCCGCTCTTGTGGACAGATTACCCGGTTTCCGTCTTCAACGCACTACCCGAAGGCCAGCAAATTCGCGAAATGCTTTTGACAAGAGGCAGGGCATTGGCACTTCTGGCAAGCTCGGGCGCGGTGCGGGGCCGGACGCGACAGTCCAGGGCTGTTACGACAACGCATCGGGGCGCACGGCGGCACTCTCCCGCTCAGGATCGAATTTCCGAAATCAGGGACCTTGCCGTCTGTTCGAGTTCTGGAAGGCTTTCGTTCGCAATCCTCCAGACGATCGCGGGCTCGATCTCTTCATAGGCGTGAGCCAGAATGTTGCGGAATCCGACGGCGTTTCTCAGATCCGGAATCCTGGCCGCAAGCTCGGGACTGTCGGCCTTGAGGCGGTTCAGGGCGGCGCCCAGATTGACGAAGCACATTCCCACGGCAAGCTGGGTCCTCCGGTCACGAAGGAAGTCGTCCCTGTCGAATCCGCGGAGCAGGCCCGCGATCTCTTCGGCACCGTCAACGAGATCCTGGAGCGGCGATCGGGGATCACGTGGTGCAGTCATATACCGTCTCCCGCGAGCAGTCGATATGCGCCTGGAGCCACTTGTTCCTGGCCACGTACATGCTGCTGAGATCGACGTCGCGCCCCAGCGCCTCGGCCAGATCGGATTTGAGTCCCATGAAGCAACTCAGCATGTCTCTGGGAAGCGGCCTCTGGAAGTCGACGAGAAAGTCCGCATCGCTGGACTCGGGATCGAAGTCCGTGCCCCGAGCTGCCGAGCCGAACAGGTCCAGCCGCCTCACGCTGTAGCGCCGGCAGATCTCCCTGATTTCCGATTTCCTGCTTTCGATCTCGGCGTGCATCGGTCCTGCCCCTCCAGAAGGCCCGGTCGGGCCGGAACAATAGCCTGTCGCAGAACTGAATTCCAGACTTCGGATCAAGGTCAGTTCCCTTCGCCCTTCCGACCAGTCCACGAGTCAAAGAACAGGGGAAAGAAGCTGCGCTGGGGCTTGGCCTTGATGACATCGTTCGCGCCAATCGTGTTCGCCTTGCGTCGCTTGCCCCCAGCTGGCGTGACGACCTCCAGATCCGGATTGTCGATGATCGCGGCGTGAACGTCGTCGGCATGCGCCGGCGTGACGTTGTAGATATCCTCGTAGAACTCGGTCATCGACATGGCATCGCCCGCTTCGGACACGAGACGCGGAATGTCCCCCTGAAGCTGGGTCTTCGCAAAGGCCCGACCCTCGTTGTCAAAGAGGTACAGCCTCCCGTCGTCATGCCGCGGATCGTACGACAGCATGTCGAGTCCCGATCGACCGAAATGAGCCTGAAGGGTCGCGTTCCTGTGAAGGATGTTGTTGTAGACCTGCCGCGCCCGATAGGACCTGGCGAAGTGGATCAGCCAGTATCTCCAGCCATCCGGGTTGTTGATGGAGAACGGGCTGACATAGGACGCACATGGGTTGAACGCCTCGAAGACGATTTTCTCGGCCGTGCCGAGCCATTCCGTCCGGCCCATGAGACCATCAAGGGCCTGCAGGTCGTTGCCTGAAAGTCCCAGATGGCCGAGTTGCGTGTGCAATCGCTGGGGCCGGTCCTTTTGGAGAAAGGCCAGCAGGGACGTGACGGCGAAAGTGTAGAAGACTTCCGCGGCCGGATACGAGTTCATGATGTCGATGATGGTGCCTCGCTCCACGTGACTGTGACCGCACTGATCCAGGTTGAACAGAACGTTTCGATATCGACCCCGCTCAAGAAATCCCTTGATCTTCGGATAGGCGGCTTCAAAGGCATCGTTCAGATACACCATGCGCAAATGGAGTCTGGGAGAGGTTTCCGCGATGTCCGCCTGCAGCGGCGCAATGTTCGACTGCAGAGCTTCAATGGCGTCGCGGCTGGTGTCATTGAAGACGAGCAGGCACTCGACTTCAATTGCACCCAGATCCTGAACGGCACGCTGCGTGTTCACCGCGTGGACTGCCGCTTTCAGTTGCTCGACAAAGATCATCGCCGAGCCTGCCGTGCCGCACTCGTACCGACCGCCACCGGCAAAGCCGTCAACTATGGCAAGCCGGAAGCGCTGCTGCTGGGGAAGCTGGCAACGCACGGTCAGGTAGTCGAAGACGTATTCGCGAAGGATCTTGAGCTTGCGCCGCGAATGCTCCTCGAGTTTCGCGCCATTTGCCCATTCGTATCGTTTCATTACCATGAATCTCGCTGCCCTTTGCTGGCCGTTCACGCTACCGGTTGGGGTGCCGCAGGCATCTCGTCCCAGGTTCGCCCGCGATACTCGCGCCCGTTCGCCTTCTTTGACCGCTTCCTGTTGTCCTTGCCCCACGTGCCCCATTGCTTGAAGAAGAAGGCGGTTCCGGCGGACAGGCATTGGGCATGGATTTCATCGATCCATTCCTCCCTGATCGGCCGGGCGGACTTGCCGCTCTCCCCGCCGACGATGGCCCAGTGAATTTCCTGCAGGTCAACGGTGCCGACGGCACCGATCAAGGGTTCGAAGGAGATGAAGCGGATCGCGGCCGGCGTCTCGCGCAGATGCCCGATCCGGTCAACGACATCCGCGTCCTCGATGCTCGTGCCCAGCCAGACGTTGGGCAGGACGTCCCCGATCCGGCTTGCCACCAGCTCTGCCATGCGTTCGGGCCTCTTGGTGAGGATCTGGTAGTTGTGGCGCGGCGTGTCCCGCATCACCCGCCAGACCTCAAGGATGAAGGCGTCGCTGACCTGGTCGTGGAAGAGATCGCTCATCGAGTTGACGAAGATCTTGCGAGGCTTGCGCCAGCCGTGCGGAATCGAGAGCGCCAGCCGGTCCTCTCGCACGATGCCGTTCCAGACGGTTCGATTTCCGGACTTGCGCGTCAGCCCGGCGTACTTCCCGACGCCCATGGCTTCGAGCCGCTTCGTCATCACCATTGCGTAGCAGTTCGTGCATCCGGCCGTGACGATCGAACATCCGGCAACCGGATTCCAGGTGGCATCTGTCCATTCAATCCGGGTTTCAGCCATGTCGCCCTCCCGAGCATTCGTGGTCCTGTCGCTTGGTCAGCCAGCCACGCGAACAGCGTTCATGAAAATGCCGGGGCCGTCCATCCTTGCGCTCATCTCTCGATTCCCCGATGGCGCCGACGCCCCCGCTCGCATCGGCACGTCACATCTCGATCTCGGCACTCAACCCGCGTTCCCGCCCCACGTAGCGGTCCACGCCGGTCGCCCGGGCCACGGCGTCGTGCCGCGCGCGCCAGGGCGAGGGTTCCGGGTAGCCGGTGTCGCGATGCAGGTGCACGAGTTCCTCGCGGACGCGGTCCCTTGCCTTAGAGTCGGGCAGGCGCCCTAGGAGCGGTCCCCTGCCCTCCGAGATCTCGCGGATCTCCGCGCCGGTGAAGTTCCGGTAGACCTTCCGCAGGAGCACCCGCTCGTCGTACGGGTCCAGCTCTCTCGTTCCCTGCCGCAGCTGCCCGAGGACGGCTTCGCGTTCCTTCCGGATGCCGTCGGCCGAATTCGTCGTCCCGCGTTCCAGCGCCTCCGCCATGGCCAGCGCCAGCCCGTGCCGTTCCGAACCGTGGGTCGCGACGACGGCCCGCGCGACGCGGAGCTCGATCTTCGTGGGCACCGGTTCCTCGCGGTGCAGGCGGCGCATGCCCTTCGCCACGCCGGCCTTGTAGGCGTCGACCGAGGACTGCATGTCAAAATCCGGGTTCCCGTGGAACCTTGCACCGGCCTCGGAGAGCTCGTCCGGATCGATTTCGCGCACGACCGAAATGCGCAGTTCCGTCTCTGCCCGCTTCCGCGCGATCCCGAAGGCGAGCTCGTCGACCTCGGCCTCCGGGACGTCGCGGGCGAGCATCGAGTCCCGGAGCACGGCCTCCACGTCCCTGGGCAGCGAGGCGCGGTGGACGGGCGCCGCTGCGTCGACGCGCTCGGAGACGGCGCAGGAGAGCACGAGCACGTCGTCGGCAAGACGCGGATCGGGCCGTGCGTCCTCGCGTTCCGGCACGGGTCCGGTCCGGAACGCCGCCGCGATCCGCGCCCGGCCGTCCGCGCCAAGGCCGGCCAAGCCCTCCGGAACCCTCGCGCCCGGATCGCGCACGGCCTGCATCTGCTCCAGGCTGAACGACCGCGCAAGCTCCGCGACGGTCTCCCGGCCTTCCGGACGCGCCAGCATGGTGACCATGACGGGCAGCGGATCGCTCGACGGCCGCTCCGTCGGGTCATCGAGCGGCGCGAAATCCCGAAGGTGGTTCGAGACGACGCGTCGCGATTCGCGATCAAGCGGCGTCAGGCTCTCCGGAAGCGGGCGGCGCGCGTCGTGCAGCGCGAGGATCTCGCCCTGCGTGAAGCACTGCGTCAAGCGCTCGCCGAGATCGGGCCGGGGCTCGTGCGCGAATCCCGTCGCCGCCGCTTCCGCGACCAGGTCGGATCGCGCGGACCGGAGCGCGTCGGCCTCCGGAAGCGGATCCGAGGCGGCGGCCGTGCCGACGGCGGCGATCAGGTCGCGCTCGCCGTCGCTCCTGGCCTCCAGCGCCGCGATCCCGGCCACCGGATCCCTGTCGCCGCCCGCGTCACCTGCCCGCTCCAGGAGGCCCGCGATCCCCTTCTGCAGGTCCTGCCCGTGCACGGCCGCCCCGAACGGGCACCGTGCCGAAACCGCCATCGCCAGCCGCAGCGCAAGATCCGGCGTTGCCGCGTCTTGCCGAGCCTCGCGGGAGACGTCCCATGGCGGCGTGACGTCCGCCTCGATCTCGATCAGCGACGGATCCGGCGTCCGTGCCTTCCCTTCCGCCACGGGAACGGCGGCCTCGCGGTCCGGCCTGCCTGCCGCATCCGTCTCGGGACGCGCCCTGTCCGCGGCGATCTCCATCGCCGCCCGCGCGGCCTTCACCGCACCGGCCCGCCCGGACCAGTCGCCGCCCAGCCGCAATTCCTGCCGGCAGCGCTCGACCCTCTCCTGCGGCACCCTGGCCGCCCGGCCCCTCCGCCGCTTCGGCAGGAAGATCCCGAACGCCTCTTCGGCCAGCCTCTCGTCGGACATCTCCAGGTCGTCGAGCATCCGCGACACGCCAGCGCCGCGCACGCCGCGTCGTGCACGATGCGCCCCTGCCGCGGGTCCCTGCCGGCCCGGTCCGCCTGCCGCGTCCGCCCGCCCGGGGTCGATCCCGGCCATGCGGTCGTTCCGCGCCGCGGCCTCCCTCTCGGTCACCACGGGCGCCGCGAGCTCCTCCGGCCGGCCGAGCGCGCGGGCGAGCGAGGCGCGGCTGCCGCAGAGCCTGAGCCCGTCTTCGAACAGGTCCGCCACGGTACCCTCTCCGAGCGCCCGCGCCGTGAGCGCGCCCCGCGCGAGGACCCGCGCCGCCGTCGGCGCCCGGCCCGAGGGATCGCCCGGCACGGTGCCCGCGATCTTCTCGGCCAGCGCGTCGGCCTCCCGGACGGTTCCGGCCGGCGACTGCTTCAGGAGTCCGCGCCACGCGCGCGGGTCGGCGAGGGCCTCCACGTGGGATTCGAGCGCGAGCCGATCCCGCCCTTCCGGGGCCGTTCCGTGCCGCAGGACGGACGCGCCGATGACCTCGGCCATGACCTCGCCTTCCAGGCCGCGCAGCGGCGCCTCCTGCGGCAACGGGTCGCCGAGACGCGCGATCTCCCTGAGCCGCGCCAGCGCGCCGGAGACGGCACCCGGCCGGTCGGGCGGCGTCTCGATCTCGACCGAGCGTCCGCGCATCGCCTCGCGCGCGCCGAGCGCGGGATCGAACCCGTGATCGAGCACGCTTTCGGGCGTCGCGTCGCGGTCGACGATCCGCCCCATCGCCCGCACCAGGCCGCTCTCGTCGACCGGGGCCACGATCCGGAGCCTCTCCCCGTGCAGCCGCGCGCCGGTTGCCAGGAGCTGGCGGCTCATGCCGGGCGCGGCCAGCATGTGGACGCTGTCGGTGACGCGTCCCGTCTCGCCCGCGATCGTGCTGGCGAAGCCGAAGCGCCAGTCCGGAATCTCCGTTTCTTCCGGCAACGCGACGTCGCGCATCGATCCGTCCCGTCCCTGAACCTTGAGCTGCGCGTTTCCGCCCTGGTCGCGGCCCCCGAATTCGGCGATCTCGCCGGCGAGGAACCGGTGCTCCTTCGGAACGCCGGCATCCCGGGGCGTCCAGCCGGTGAACCGGATCCGGTCGCCGGGCTTCAGGCCCTTGAGCGGACCATCGGCGTCCGGCTCGAACTCGCGCCGCTCCGGGTCCGCCCTGTCGAGGCGCCTGAGAATCTCCGCGTTGAGCGCGTCCGCGTCCTTCCGGGACCAGGCGACGGCGACCTTGCTCCATGACCCGTCCTCGACATACGCCTTCGCGATGTCGGCGACCGCGCGCCGCCGGTCCCCGGCCGCGACCAGGCATCCGTCCTCGACGAGCGCCTCGATCGCGGCGTGCCCCTCCTCGCCGCCGCGCACGAGCTCGCCCATGACGATGGCGCGGCGCGGCGACCAGCGGAAACTGTCGTCGAGGCGCGATGCGCCGAGCCGCGTCCGGAGCGCGCTGAACACGGGTCCGGCCTCCATCGGCGCGTGGGCGCCGTCGTCGAGGAAGGCGACGAGCTTCGCGCCGCTCCCCTCCACGCGCTCCAGGAGCCGCGCCGCCCGGTCCGCGCCTAGCCGCCCCGCGTCGTCGACCAGGACGATCGTCCGGGAATCGAGGCGGATCCTGCCCGTGTCCAGGTCCCTCTCCAAGGCGTGGAGCGTCATGGGGCGCACGGGCCCCTCGCCCCCGTCCCCGGCGCGGCGCCAGCGAAGCCCGGCCTCGCGCAGCCCGTCCACGCCGGCCCCGGTGGGCGCCGTGCCCAGGACCTGCCAGCCGGCCGCGGAATGCACGTCCGCCACGATGGCCGCGACGCTTGACCGGCCGCTGCCGGCGGTTCCGGCGACGAGCCGCAGCCGGCTTGCCCGGACGGCCGAACGCACCGCCGCCTCCTGCGTGGGCGAGAGGCCGCGCTGCCGCCCGAATTCCGGGGCCAGCCGCAGGGGCTCCGGCGCGTCCGAGGGCGCGGGTCCGAGCGCCAGGCGGACGCCCCGGTCGACGGCGCCGAGCTCGATCTCCATCCGCGCCTCCGTCGTCCAGACCGGTCCCCCGCCCCTCCCGTCGTCGTCGGCGAGCGCGACGAGGTCCGGGCGGTCCATCGCCTCCCGGAACAGGCGCAGGAACGTGTCGGGGTCGCGGCGGGAGACCCTGGCGAGCTGGCCCGCCACGTCCTCGGCCCGGAAGACCGAGGCGCGGCGCAGGATCACGTCGACGGCCCGTCCCGGCTCCTGCGCGAGGCCGTCCGGATCGCGGACGTCCGCGTCGGGTTCCCCGTCGCCGCCCGTCGCCATCAGGCCGACGGTGCGCTCGGCGACGGACATCAGGCGCGCGTCGCCCACGAAGCCGCCGCGCCCGGCCTCGGCGCCGCTCGCCCGCCAGTCCGCGCGTCCCTGGAGGCCCGCAGGCGCCTCCCAGGGGGTCGGCCCCGCATCGGTCTCCGGCGCGCCGACGGGGTTTCCGTCGCCGAGGTCCAGGTCAAGGTGCCCCGCCGCCTGCGCCATGCGCACGAGATCCGCCGGGCGGTCGAGGTGACCGGCGCGGCCGAACACCGCGAGCCGCTCCCTGTGCCGGCTGAGCGCGACGTAGGCCGCGTGGCGGTGCATGCCCCGGTGCGGGAGGACGAACGCCGCGTCGGCCGTCATGCCCTGCGACTTGTGGATCGTGGCCGCGTGCCCGTGGTCCACGGCCTCCAGCGCGTCCCTGTCGAGCGGGACGGGCTCCTCCCGCCCGTCGAAGGTCGCCACCACGCCGTTCTCCTCCGTCGCCGTGACCGTCCCGAAGCTGGAGCGCGGCAGGCCGAGGTCGCGGTTCGCCTGCCGGAGGATGATGCGGTCGCCGACGCCCAGGTCCCGGGGCACGTGGCTGATGCGCTCGCGCCCGGCATCGCCGCGCTCGACGCGCCGGACCGTGCCGTAGCGCCGCACGGTCTCCGGATCGATGACGCCCCGCTGCAGCGCCTCGGCGCGGATCGCCGCGTTCAGCGCGTGGACGTCCCTGTTCGTGTAGGCGACGGCGATGCGCGTGCCGTCCGGAACCGTCTCCATGTCGTTCGCGTGGGCGCGGGCAAGCGCGGCGACGGGATCGGCCCGCACCTCGCCGCCCAGGCGCAGCGCCCCCTTGCCGTCGTAGTGGCGGACGGCGTTCTCGACATTGGCGCCGCCGAGCGCCAGGCTGCGGGTCGCCTCCGCGTCCAGGGGATCCGACTGCCTGACGACATGATCTATCACCGTGACGTGCCCCTGCCCTGCCGCGCGCTCCGCGATCGCCCACCCGGGCATGTCGGAGACGGGCTGCAGCTGGTCGGGATCGCCGACGGCGATCAGCTTGCCGCCCATCTCGAGGACGCGCGCCTGGATGCGCGACCAGGCCCCGGCGCCGACCATGCCGGCCTCGTCCATCACGAAGACGAAGCCGTCGCGTTTCGGGATGTCGCCCTTGTGCCAGCGCGCCTCCCAGCTGGCCAGCGTCGCGGCCTCCACGCCCTCGATGGCCCGGAGCTCGGCCGCGGCCTTGCCCGAGGGCGCGCCTGCCAGCACCTCGACGCCGCGCGCGCGCCACGCTTCGGCCACCCGGCGGAGCGTGTGGGTCTTGCCCGTCCCGGCATGGCCCTGCACGAGCGTCAGCCGGTCCGGGCCGAGCATCGCCTCCGCCGCGCGCGCCTGGCCCGGGTTCAGGCCGTCAAGGATGTCGCCGCGCCCCACGGGCATCGTTCCGGGCGCGAACCGGCCCGCCGCAAGCCTGCGGGCGTCGGCATGCGCCTCCCGCATCGTCGTCGCCCGGGCCGTCGTCATGTACTGCGGCGCGCCGTCGGGCGCCTCGGCGGCGAGAGCGACCAGGTGGCCGGACTGCATGACACGGTCGCCCATCTCCGCGATCTCCCCGTCCTGCAGCGTCGCGCCGAGAAGCCTGCGCAGCGCCTGGCGCATGTCGGCCTCGGTGAAGACGGGCCGGTCGGTCTGGACGATCGCGAGAACGTGCTCCGGATTCGCCTTCAGGTGCTCCGCGTTGGCCTGCCGCGCGCGCACCGCGTCGAGCCGCACCTCGGGCAGCGCGGCCACGTCGTCTTCCGGAACGGGCACGTCCGGACGGACAAGGGCGGGCAGCGCGCTTTCCTCCGCCGCCTGCGCCGCAAGCTTCGGGTCGAACCCGTGGTCGACGGCGCTGCGGGCCCTGCGCTCGCGGCCCGCGATCCTGGACAGCGCATCCGTGACGCGTTCCTCCGGGACTGGAAGCGTGATCCGGAAATCGCCGGTCGCCGTCACGGCGCCTGCGGCCAGCGTCGCGCGGTCGAGGCCGGGGGAAGCGAGCACGTGGACGCTGTCGTGCCGAGATCCGGCGGCCGCCGCGATCGTCGAGGCGAAGGCGAAGGACCACCGCGGGAGCGGACCCTCCGGCACGACGTCCATCTCGCGCGTGCCGTCAAGGCCGGTCAGGCGAATGCGGAGACCGCCGCCGGGCAGCGTCTCCAGCACCTCCGCCCGGTCGCCGCGCATGATCATGCCGCGGCTTCCCGTCCCGGAGGAGATGCCGGCCCATCCCGCGACCGTGAAGCGGATCCGGTCGCCGGGCCTGAGGTCGCCGAGCGGTCCCGGGCTCCGTTCGCCCGCGCGATCCGGCATCCTCTCGTCCAGCGCGTCCCGGATCGCGTCGGTGATCGCCTCGGCGTCGGCGCGTGACCAGGCGAGCGCGATCCTGTCGCCGGAGGCGTCGGCAACGAACTCCGCCGCCACGCGCCTGATCGCGGCCTCCCGGTCGCCCGCCGCCGTGACGCCGCCCCGATGCCGGAAGGAGGAGAGCGCCGCAACGGCCTTGTCGCCGCCCGCTGCAAGGCCGGCAACGGTCTCCGCAAGCGGTCCCTTGATCCCGTGCAGGCCTTCGATCTTCACCGCCCCGGTCCGGTCGGAGACCGCGCGGAAAACGGCGCCGCCCAGCTGCGGCCTGCGCGCCGGGTCGAGGACGGCCACCACGCCGGCCCCGGTCGCTTCCGCCCGGGCAAGCGCGGCGTCGGCCTGGAAGGCGCCGAAGGCGTGCGCGTCGTCTAGGATGACGACACGGGCGGGATCGCCGTCCTCGCGGGCGGCGGGCGGCTCGTCCAGCCATTGCTGCAGCGTGAGGGGATAGGCGCCCATGCGCTCCAGAACGCGCCGTCCCGCCTCCGTCGCCGCGACGGTCGTGACCACGCGCCCGGCCGCCTCGTGGGCGCGCGCCGCCTCGGCCGCGAGGCGCGTCCTTCCGGATCCCGGCCCGCCCGTGACGATCGCCAGCCCGCCGCCCTCGGCCCCTGCCCGCATCGCGTGCGCCAGGGCCGTCTCCTGGGATTTCGACAGGGGCTCCGTCGCGTCCGGAACCTGCGGGGAATCCGCCGCGTCCGCCCGCGCCGCCATCCGCATCGCGCGGTCCGTGGCAGCCAGCTCGGCGCGGAGATGCCCCGTCGTCGTGTACACCCACCGGTCGCCCTCGGGCGTGGAGTCGCCTCCCGGAAGAGCGACGAGATCCGGGTGCGCGATCGCCTCGGAGAAGAGCCGGAGGAAGGTTTCCGGATCCGCCACCGGGGCCGCCAGCGCGGCGGCGAGCTCCTCGGCGCGGATGACGCCGTGACGCGCGACGAGAGCCTCCACGGCGCCCTTCGGCTCGGCGGTGAAGTCGTCCCGGGTCCCCGCCGCCTCAGCGAGGTGCTTCAGCAGCGGATCGCCCTCGGCCCGGTCGGCCGCGAGCAGCCCCGCCATCCGCGAGGCGACGGACATGAGGTGCGGATCGCCCGCCAGGCCGGGACGCCGCTCGTCCTCGCCGCCGCGCCGCGCGCCCCGCCAGTCCGGGCGGACCGTCGCGGCGTCCTCGGGCATGCGCACCGCCGGACGCGTTTGGCCCGGCTTCGGCGCCGGAGGCTCGGCGGCCCGCGCGCCCATGCGATGGAGATCCTCCGCCGTCTCCAGGTGGCCCCGGCGTCCGTAGACCGTCACCCTGTCCCTGTGACGCGAGAGCGCGACGTAGGTCGCGTGCCCGTCCATCCGGGCGTGCGGCAGGACCGAGACCTGGTCGGCCGTCATGCCCTGCGCCTTGTGCACCGTGGCGGCGAAGCCGTGGTCGAGATGGGGGAAGGCGGCGGGATCGATCTCGACAGGCACCTCCCGCCCGTCGACCAGGACCGCGATCCTGCCGCCCGAGACCTTCTTCACGGTGCCGAAGCCCGAGCGCGGCAGGCCCAGCTCCGGCGCGGGCCGGGTGAGCAGGACGCGGTCGCCCTGCCCGATCCGGACCGTGACCTCCGTCCGCCAGGTCCGCGCGCCGCCGCCCCGCGCCTTCACCCGGCGTTCCCGCGCGATCCGGACCTCGACCGCCTCCGCGTCGTTGACGATCCCCTTCGAGACCGCGACCGCGCGGATCGCCTCGTTGAGCCTGTCGACGTCCCGGTTCGAGAAGGCGAGCGCGATCCGGCCCGCACCCTCGGGGCCGTTCCAGAAACCGGCCGCAAGCGCGGCGACGGGATCCTCCAGCACCTCCGGCGCGAGCCGCACCGCGCCCTTCGCAAGGAAGTGATCCAGGCCCCTGGCGATGCCCTCTCGGCCGCGCGCCAGCGCGGTGACGGCCGCGCGGTCGCCTTCGTCGTTCTGGCGCAGCACCTGGCCGATGACCGGGATCCCGTTCGCGGCGAACGCGGCCGCCGCCCATCCCGAGAGGTCGCCCACGGGGCGCAGCTGCTCCGGGTCGCCGATCCCGACGAGCTTGCCGCCCATGGCGAGCACCCGCGACTGGACGCGGGCCCACTGCTCGACACCCACCATTCCGGCTTCGTCCATGAGAAACACGAATGGGCCCTTCGGGACGTCGCCCCGCTCCCAGCGCGATTCCCAGGCGGAGAGCGTCGCGGCGCGCGCGCCCTCGATCCGGCCGAGCTCCTGCGTCGCCTTGCCCGACGGCGCGCCTGCGAGCACCTCGACGCCCCGCGCCTGCCATGCGGACGCCACGGCCCGGAGCGCCGTCGTCTTGCCCGTTCCCGCGTGCCCCTTCACGAGCGTCAGCCGCGCCGGCCCGAGCATCGCCTCCGCAGCCTCGCGCTGGCCCGCGTTCAGCTCGGCCGGCAACCAGGCCTGGACGGGACGCGCCGCGTCGATCGCGGCCTTCACTTCGGCCAGCCCGGCCCGCTTGAGCGTGTCGTTTAGGTCCTCCTTGCTGCCGGATGGCTCCGGTGCCATCGCCACCTTGAGGTCGTGCCCCCGTTCCAGGAGCACCGCCACGGCCTGCCGGAAGGCGCGTCCGGCGGGACTTTCGGGCGCATCCCGGTCCGGTGCCAGGATGACCTCCCGGCCCTCCGGGATCGGTGCCGGGGCGAAGCCGGAGACCCCGAAGACGGTCCAGGACTCGAGGCCCGTCGCCTCCCAGGCCGCCAGCGCGGATTCCGGCCCTTCGGCGATGATCAGGGGGCCTTTCGCGAGCTCGGCTGTCCGCGCCGGGAAGCGGCCGGGCATGCCCTTCACGTTGGCGAAGTTGGGCTTCCTCGCTCCCGTTGCGGGTGGGGTCCCGTCCGTATCGATCAGGATTCGCTGGCCACCCTGGATCCTGCCGTCGGCGTCGGTCGCCCAGGCCACGAGCGCTGCGGACTCCGGCCGCATGATCTTGATGTCCGGGTGCGCGGCCTGGACGTCGAGGACCGGCGGCAGGTAGGCCAGCCCTTCTTCCGGCACCGCGTTGAAGCTGCGCCCCGCGAGGTAGATCGCGGCGGGCGTTCCGGCTACGGGGACGGCCCTGGCCGCGAACTCGCGGACGAGCGTGGCGCGACGCTGCAATTCCCGGGCGTCCTCGGCCGCCCCAGCGCGCTCCCGCTCCTTCCGGAGCGCCGCGATCCTTTCCGGGTCCGGTGCGTGGCCCGGGGATACCCCGGCCCAGCCGGCCGCCTCCCTGAGCACGCGCGGAAAGTCGCTCTTCGCGCGGTCGAGGCCGCAGAGGACCCGTGCCGCGAGGTCGAAGATGTCCCCGCCCTTGCCCTCCGTGTGAACGTACCATTGGCCACGCTTCTCGCCCCGCATCTGCATCGTGATCCCGTCGTTCGCCTTTGCTCGCCATTCCGGCGCATTCGGCCGGACGGGCGGCCCGAAGGCATCCCGGAAGAGGTCGTCCGCGCGGGCCAGGAGCGCCTCCCTGACGGCGTCGACGGACAGCTGCGGCTTGCGTCCCCGGGCGGGTGCGGGTGCCGGTTCCCGCTCGCGGCGTGCCCGCGCCTCGGCCGCCCGCTCCTCCTCCTCGCGGGCCGCGACGACGGGGCCGACATCCACCAGGATCGGGCCGGTCCCGGTCTCGAACGCGTCGCCCGCCGAGACCAGTTCCGGCGCCATGCCGGACCTTGCCAGGGCCGCCGCCTCAGCCTGCAGCCGCATCCCCTGCCCCGCCTTCGCCTGGGTGATGTAGAGCCGCTCGCCGTCCGGGGTCTTCACGGCCATCGGGACCAGTTCGGGCGAGCCCGCGACCTTGGCGGCCATGTCCCCGGGAAGCGTCTCCGGGGTCAGGTCGAGGCGGTCCGCGAGCGTCGCCAGGAGGTCGCGTTTCGTGAAGGTCGCGCGGCCCTGCTGGACCAGGGCGAGAACGTGTTCCGGGTTCTCGCGGAGGTAGGCCTGGTTCTCCTTCCGGACGTCCTCGCAGCGGAGCTTTTCCTTGGCCGTGACGCCGGCCTTCTCGGCGTTCTCCGCGATTCGCGCGTTGTAGTTCTCCGGCTTGAGATTGATGCCCTGGTCCCGGAGCGAGCGCATGTCGATCCGCTCCGGGAACCCCTCCCGTTCCAGGATCATGTTGGCGTGCCGCGCCCAGGCCATGCGGACCTCGGTGACCCCTTTGCCGCGGTCCAGCCATCGGTACTTTCCGCCCCAGGCATCGATATCGAGAAGCCGCGTCGGCAGCATCAGGTGGACGTGGGGATTGCCGTCGCCCTTATCGTGCAGGACCCAGTCGACGACGATGCCGCGGCTCGTGAAAGCCTCCCGGACGAAACCCTGCACCAGGTCGATCTGGGCCTCCCGCGAGAGGACCCTGGGCAGCGCGATCGTGATCTCCCGGGAGAGGATGGCCCGCGTCGGAAACTTGTTCTTTGTGGTCTCCACGTGCTCGATGTCGTTCCAGAGCCGCTCCGAGAGGCGCGCCCAGGCGAGCCGTTCCGCCCGCTCCATCGTGATCGGTCCGGTACCGTCCGCGCCCGTCCCGACGACGATCCGTCCCGCCGCAGCGTCGGCCAGGACCTCCTTCAGCGCGGCCTCGAAACCCTTGATGCCGTAGGCCCGGACCGCCCAGGGCGGCGCATTGTCGGGAAGCGCGATCTCCGAGTGCTTCAGCTCGTCCGCCTTGCTGCCGTACTGCCTTGTCGGCTCTCCGCCTGCCTGAGCCATCTGGGTCGCGTGGCGGTAGGCCGCCCGGGCGACTGCGCTGGCTCCGGCAGACCTGGAAATCGCGGAAATCGAGAGGTGCGGGGCGGGCATTTGCCGTCAGCATACAGGATAGCAAAAAACGCGCCAGCGTTTTTTGCTTAATCGTGCCTGCCGAGATTTGCGGCGATTTGCTGTGATGCGTGTCGGATTTTCCGGCTCAGATCATGGGGGCGAGCAGACGGACGGCGCTCGGGACCAGGAAAACAAGGGGCGGGCGGAGGCGGACGCTGGCCTGGACGTGATCGAGCGGGTGAGTTTGGAGAGGAACGTCAAGGGAGGAGAGGTTGTCCACATGGGCGGAGCGGCGGCATCGAGACCGGGACGATGACGATCCGATGGACGATGCGCGCCATGACTCGGCCAGGGACGGAAAGATGTCCGCAGGGCGGTCGGGATGCAGCGGGACTGACGGCATCGGGTCATGGACTCGGAGTCCGCGGACTCCGATGCGGCTGCAGTTGTCCTGGGCATCGTGATCGAGATCGGGTTGTCCGCGTCCGGGCAAGGAACCGGACGAAGCTCGGAACTGGCACTGACCGCCAACGGCATCCAGGCATCGCCTGTTGATGCGCACCCTCCCCCCCTTTTCTTGTGAAGAAAATCCTGGACGGCCTCGGTCGCGGGGCTGGATGGTTCAAGTGCGGTCAGCGACGCTCCGTTGCCTGGTGCTTGCATCCAGCTCGTCGATGACGGATCGGACTGGCGGCGGCCTGTTGTCCGTCTCGGCCTGAGACCGGGCGGCCGCACGGATGTTCGTCTTCAGGACCGTCACGCCGCGGACTCCGAAGCGGCTGCCGTTGACCTGAGTATCGTCATCAAGCGCGCGGCTGTCCTTGACCCGCAACGGCATGCAGGTGTGTCAGGCATTGATGCGCACCCTCCC
>JAJEHN010000032.1 GCA_022823665.1 Thermoanaerobaculia bacterium
CCTGATCCGGCTCGCCCGTCTGCAGCCCGGATCGACCTGACCAACCGCCGCCTCCGTCGCCCGACACCCGGTCACAAACCAACCGGAAGCTTCCCCCGTGGGCGGCATCTCGCGGAGGTGACCAAAACCCGCCAACCGCCGGCGGATTCACTCCCCGGGCACCGCCGCTACACCCCGAAACAGCCTCTGAAGACTCTCAACCAGCCTGCGATTCCGCCTTCCTGAAGCGCAGAAAACCGCGTTTCTGGACGAGAACTAGCTAGAGGTCGTAGTAGCTGCGGTACCAGTCGACGAAGCGGGGGATGCCGACGGCGATCGAGGTCGTTGGTTCGTAGCCCAGTGATTCCCTGGCGCGCGTGAGGTCGGCCGAGGTCCGCACGACGTCGCCGGGCTGCATGGGCAGGAACTCCTTCTCGCCCTCGCGGCCGCAGCTCGATTCGATCTGCCGGATGAACTCCATCAGTTCCTCCGTGCGGCCGGCGGCGAGGTTGCAGACGAGGTCCTCGTGGTTGCGGTCGATCGCCGAGACGACGCCGGTCACGATGTCCTCGATGTAGGTGAAGTCCCGGTGCATCCGGCCGTGGCCGAAGACCCTGATCGTCTCGCCGCGCAGCAGGGCGCCGGTGAAGAGGAACAGCGCCATGTCGGGCCGGCCCCAGGGGCCGTAGACCGTGAAGAAGCGCAGGCCGGTGACCCGCAGGCCGTAGAGGTGGTTGTACACCGAGGCCATCAGCTCGTTCATCTTCTTCGTCGCGCCGTAGAGGGAGCACTGGGACGACGTGCTGTCCGCTTCGCTCAGCCGCTCCCGTGCGCTGTCGCCGTAGACCGAGCTGCTGGAGGCATAGACCAGGCCGCCGACCTCGCGCTTGCGGCACAGTTCGAGGACGTATGTGAAGGCCTGCACGTTGTCGCGCACGAACTGGTTCGGATGGTCGATCGAGTGACGGACCCCGGCCTGGGCCGCCAGGTGGCACACCCTCGTTTCCGCGCCGGCGGCGCCGCGGACGAGGTCGTCGAAGGCGTCCTGCAGGGCCTCGCGGTCGCCGATGTCGGCACGCACCAGGCGGAAGTTCGGTTGCTCCTCGAGGATCGCGTTGCGCCGTTCCTTGAGCCGCGGGTCGTAGTACGGGTTGAAGTTGTCGTAGCCGATCACCTCGTCGCCGCGCTCGAGCAGGGCCCTGGCGACGTGGAAACCGATGAAGCCGGCGCTGCCGGTGAGCAGGACCCTCACGAGACGCCCCCGGAATGGGTGCTCTGCCAACGTTCCGCGAGCTGGGCCACCGGGTCGACCAGCAGGTCCTCGACCGGGAGTTCGGCGAGCAGACCGTCGTCGAACTCCGGCGCCCTCTTGAGTACCTGGTCGCGCAGGCCGGAGTAACGCTCCCGGTAGCCGGAGAGCAGGCGGCGCAACTCGGGCGCGGGCGCCCGTTCCCGGAAGCGCACATGGATCAGGTTGAGCGCAGAGACCCCGCCGTCGCTCCACTCGGGCACGCCGATGAACACCCGGCCATCCGTCCGGCCGCGAGCCGCCATCAGCCGGCCTTCGACCGCGACCGCGTACTTGGTGCCCTGGAGCAGCGGCTCCCGCACGGTCCGCGACTGGAGATCGCGGCAGAGGCCGCCGGCGCGCAGGACGCGGATCGTGGCGGCGTCGCCCGGCGGCGGGCCGTCGCCGCCACGCCAGAGTTGATAGCGGACGTAGCCGAGCACCTGGTCGACGAAGGGGTCGAGCGCGCTCATCGTCCGCCGGTCTTCGGACGAGATCGCCCCCTCCGGAGCACCGGCCTCCACCAGGGCGGCCGCAAGGGACATCCGGCCGAGGGTCTGGTCGTGGCGGGAGATGCCCACGGTGACCGTCTTCGCCTGGTGCTTGATCGTGTCGACGTGCCGGGTGAGGTCGTCGATCGCGGCATCGAGAGCGTCCCGGAGGCTGTCCAGCGCTGACGCTGCGGCCTCTTCCCCGGAATCCCCTAAACCGCTACTCAGGCGGTTCAGGGCCAGGGCCAGCCTCACCGCCAGGCCAACATGGAGGTTGCCGTCGTAGCCGCCGTCGACCAGCTCCCTCCAGGCCGTATCGATCTCGAAGAAGGCAGCCTCGCGCAGGCGAACCAGCGACCGCAGCGCCGGGCTCCCGCCGGACGCCCCGACCGAAGACCGATCGCTCTCCGCAACCTCATCGAGCCCGGCCCGGATCGCCCGCAACGGCCTGGCGAGGTCGTCGATGGCGAGGGCCGCGTGGTAACCGAAGAGGTGGCCGACAACGGTCGCCAGCACGAAGGACAGCTCGGGCGCCACCTCGGGCACTTCGATCGCCGCTGCCGCAGACGGAAACGCCGCGCCCTCGGAGGCGATGACGATCGGCGTCGCGCGATGGGCGCGGTAGACGTCGATCTCCTTCCTCGTGTCCGCCGCCGTCGAGCCCTGGACTCCGGTCGCGCAGACCAAGATCAGGGGCTCGGACGACAGGTCGATGTGCTTCTTGTCTTCCGTCGTGTCGCAGGCGATCGCCTTGTAGCAGAGTTCGGAGAGCTTGATCCGAATCTCCTCCGCGGCGATCCGGTCGAGGCCGTTGCCGACGACCGACCAGTCGCGCAGCCGCGGCGCGTACTCCCTCGCGGCCTCGGCGATCGCAGGGCGCAGGGCGAGGGTGCGCTCCATGGCGTCCGGCAGGCGCCCGAGCTCACGCAGCAGGCGGTCGGCCGCGGGGCGTTCGTCGGGGCCGCCGGCGACCTGGTCGGCGATCGCCACGGCGAGCAGCATCCCGGCCGCGATCTGGGAGTAGAAGGCCTTGGTGGACGCGACGCTCATCTCCACGTCCCGACCGTCCGAGGTGTAGAGCACGCCGTCCGCCCGCTCGGCCAGATCGGAGTTGCGGCGGTTCACGATCGCGACCGCGCGGGCGCCCCGCCGCTGCGCCAGGTTGACCGTGCGCAGCGTGTCGGTCGTCGTGCCGGACTGGCTGACCGCGACGACCACGGTGTCGTGCATGTCGGCCACCAGGTGGAAGCCAGAGAACTCGGTCGCGGGCATCGCGTCGACTCGCGGACGGCTCAGGCCCCGCTCGCGCAGCCGTCCCTCGATCGCCGCGGCGATCCCCTGGCCGGCAACGGCCGCGGTGCCCTGGCCGGTGACGACGATGCGGCCCGTAGTTCCGTCCCGGAGGCCGCGCGCGACCGCCTCCGGCAGCGTCCGCTCGCCGAGGGAGACCCGCAGGCGCCCGGTCGCGTCCTCCCGAAGCTTGCCGCGCAGCGTGTTGCGTACGGAGCGCGGCGCCTCGCTGATCTCCTTGAGCAGGAAGTGCGGGTACTCGCCCCGGTCGATGTCGCGGGTCGTGATCTCGGCGCGGTCGAGCTCATCCGGCGACACCGGCAGGGGCGTACCTCCGGCGGAGAATCGTTCGATGCCCTCCAGTTCGCCGGCGCGGGCGGCGTCGAGCACCACGATCTGTCCCCAGCCGGCGCCCGCGGTGTCCGGTTCCGCCTCGCCATCCAGGCGCAGCCAGGTCGAGGTCTCCTCGACCAGGCCGTAGGGTTCGCTGGCGACCACGAAGGCGTGATCGGCCAATCCCACGTAGAGACCCTGGCCGCTGCCCTGGGTCGCCAGGTAGAGCCGTGACGGGTCGTCCCAGGTGAGCGCGCCGACGGCGACCGAACCCTCGAACGCCGCCACCGTGTCGCGGAAGGAGTCGAAAGGCGTGTCGCCTCCGGCCAGCCGGCGCGACATGAGAACCGGCATCACCTTCGCGTCCGTCGTGATCCCGGGGTCGAGCTCCAGCTTCTCCAGCACCGCCAGGTCGCCGTGGTTGTCGATGTCGCCGTTGATCGCGGCGATCACCCGGGGCGACGCCTGGCCATCGGCACCGCCGTTCCCGGCCTCCGTCTCGTTCAACGGATGCGCGTTGGCCTCGTTGATCCGGCCGACGCTCGCCCAGCGGGTATGCCCGAGCACGGCCGCCTCGACCTCCGGGCTCTCGAGCGCCGCCGCCAGCAGCGGATCGGCGGCGACCGCCTCGCGCAGGAAACGGACGTTGTCGCCCAGTTCACCGACCTCCTCCGCGCACTTGTAGACCAGGCCGATCCGTCCTCCGCCCCGAATCACCGCGCGATGACTGAACAACGGATCCCCTGCCCGTCCGTCGAGTCCGGCGCGGATCGCCGGATCGTCCGGGTCGAGGCCGTGTCCGGAAAGAAGCAGAAACAGCCCGGCCGAATCGCGGCCCCGGATCTCGAGGCGGTCGAGCGACGAGAAAGCCTGCTGGACGGCGATGAGCACGTCGAGTCCCGCGTCGCCGGCGCCGGCCGGCGCCAGTTCGTCCACTTCGGCAGCGGTCCGCAGCCGGTCACGGCGAATGGCCCACTCGGCGTCGGCCAGCGCCGCCGCGGCCCGGTTCACCGCCTCCAGCCCGGCATCGCCGAAACGGGCGCCGCCGGTATCGAGGCCCGCTTTCAACCGGTTCACCGCCGCCGAGCACGGCCGCAACGCATCGGCGATCGCGGCCCGCAGAGTCTCGTCTCGCACCAGGGACCGCACAGCCGGCCGGGCTCGCAACCGCTGGTCGCAGTCGGCCAGTTCGGAAGCGGCAGCGGACAGGGCCGCAGCCAATGACTGTGCCTCGGCTCGGTCGCTATCGGCAACGGCGGCTTCGGCCGCTCGGCCCGCGGCCGCGAGGCCCTCCAGCAGCTCGCGCGAGTCGATCGCCGGTCCGGGGTGGGGGCGCATCAGGATGCCGACGATCCCGCACATGGGTCCCCGAAGCTTAGCCCGGAACGTGGCGGTAAGCTCCCGGCGAGAGGGAAGCAACCGGAATGAACGACACGACGACATTCCTCGCCGCGGTGGTCCAGATGGGCTCCACCTCGGACGAGCAGGCGAACTGGGAAACCGCCCGGCACTGGATCGAGACGGCGGCGGACCGCGGGGCCACGTTCGTGTCGACGCCCGAGAACACGAACTACCTCGGGCCGCACAAGGAGAAGGTCAGGCTGGCCGAACCGACCTCCGGCGCCACCTGCGCCCGCTTCGCCGATCTCGCCCGCGACCGCGGCATCTACCTCCTGCTCGGCTCCTACAACGAGAAGGCCCCGGACGAGAGCGAGCGCTGCTACAACACGAGCGTCCTGTTCGACCCGCAGGGGGAGATCGTCGCCACCTACCGCAAGATTCACCTCTTCGATGTCGACGTTTCCGCCGAGGTGCGGTTCCTGGAGTCGAAGACGGCCGTGCCCGGAGAGGATGTCGTGACCGTCGACACGCCGCTCGCGCGCCTCGGTCTCACGATCTGCTACGACATGCGCTTCCCCGAGCTCTACCTGAAGCTCGCCCGGGAAGGCGCGGAGATCCTGACCATCCCCTCCGCCTTCACCCTGATGACCGGCAAGGACCACTGGTTTCCGCTGTTGCGCGCCCGCGCGATCGAAACCCAGTGCTACGTGCTGGCCGCCGCCCAGACCGGCCGCCACGACGACCGCGGGCTGCGGCACAGCTACGGCCACTCGGTGATCATCGACCCGTGGGGCCACGTCCTGGCCGATGCCGGCGACGGGCCCGGTATCGCGATCGCGGAGATCGACCGCCGGCGGGTGGCCGAGGTGCGGCGTTCGATGCCGGTCGCCTCGCACCGGCGGCTGCCGGTCGGCTGAGCGCCGGAACCGCCGATGGACATCTGGATCCTCATCGCCGTCATCGTCTTCACGTTCCTGGCGTTCAGCTTCGAATGGCTGCGGATCGACGCGGTCGCCCTCTCGAGCCTGGGGCTGCTGCTCCTGTTCGGTCTGGTGACGCCCCAGGAGGCGATCCGGGGCTTCAGCAACGACGCCGTCATCACGGTGATGATGATGTTCATCCTGAGTTACGGGCTGACCCACACCGGCCTGATCGACCGCTTCGGCCAGAAGCTCGCGCAACTCTCCGGCAGCACGCACTGGGCCGCCGCGATCGCCCTGATCCTCGTCTGCGGCGTGCTCTCGGCCTTCATCAACAACACCGCCGCGCTGGCGATCCTGATGCCGGTCGGCATCCAGATCGCGAAGCACTACGGCGTGTCGCCGTCGCGGATCCTGCTTCCCCTCTCCTACCTCTCGATCATCGGCGGCACCTGCACCCTGATCGGCACGTCGACGAACCTGCTGGTCGCCTCGATGTCGGCGGAGTACGGCTTCGGAGCCTTCAGCATGTTCGAGTTCCTGGCGCTCGGACTGATCCTCCTTGTCGTCGGCCTCGCCTACATCGTGTTCGTGCCGATGCGACGCCTCCCGGATCGCGCCGGGGCCTCCGACCTGACGACGAAGTACCAACTGTCTTCGTTCCTGACCGAGGTCCAGGTACCGGAGGGAAGCTCGCTCGTCGGCAACAACGTGGTCGACGCACACATCAACGAGCGTTTCCGCCTCACGGTGCTCGAGATCCTGCGCGGCGAGGAACGGATCGCCGTCGAACTCCGCTCCACGCCCATGCAGGGCGGCGACGTCCTGATCGTCGAGGGCCTGATGGACGACATCGTCAGCTTCCGCGATCACTACGGCCTGCGCCTTCGCACGGAAACGAAGATCGGCGACCGCGACCTCTCGGACCAGAACAACATCATGGCGGAGATCCAGCTCTCGCCGGTTTCCCGGTTGACCGGATCGACCATCCGCGATCTGGACTTTCGCCGCCGCTTCGGCTGCTTCGTGCTGGCGCTCAACCGCACCGGCGACCCGATCCGCGAGAAGCTGGCCCACATCGTCCTCCACAACTGGGACACCCTGCTCGTCTTCGGCCCCCGGTCCCGGATCGAAGCTCTCTACGAGACGGAGGACTTCATCCCGTTGCAGCAGGACGTCAAGCTGCGCCTCGTCATCCCGCGGCGCTGGTGGCTCGCGGTGGTGATCATCCCGATCGTCGTCATCGTCGCCGCCACGGGCGTCACCTCGATCCTGAAGGCGTCGATCCTGGGCGCCGTGGCGCTCATCGTCTTCGGCGGCATCTCGGTACAGCAGGCGTACGAGGCGATCAACTGGACAGTCATCTTCCTGCTCGTCGGCATCCTGCCGATGGGCATCGCGATGGAGAAGACCGGCCTCGCGGCGATGATCGGAGAGACGATCGCGAATGCCGGCGCCGACTACGGGCCCTGGGCGGTCATCGCGCTGGTCTACCTGGCGACAGCCCTGCTCTCCGAGATCGTCTCGAACAACTCGACCGCGGTGCTCATGGTGCCGATCGCCGGCACCGCCGCGGCCTCGATGGGCCTGGAACCGAAGCCCTTCATGATGACCGTCGCGTTCGCCGCTTCGGCCAGCTTCCTGACCCCGATGGGCTACCAGACCAACGCGATGGTCTTCGGCCCCGGCGGCTACCGCTTCATGGACTACGTGAAGTTCGGCGCGCCGCTCAAGATCGTGTTCTGCGTTCTTTCCGTGTGGCTGATCCCGATGTTCTGGCCGCTCACCTAGCGGCTACCTCTGACACCGCGGGCAGTAGTACGTGCTGCGATTCGAGAGACTCACGCGACTGATGCTCGCCCCGCAGCCGACCGGGCACGGCTCGCCTTCGCGGCCGTAGACATCGAGAGAGACCTGGAAGTAGCCCGAGTTGCCCTCGCCGTCGGCGAAGTCGTTGAGGGTCGTGCCGCCCTGCTCGATCGCCTCGGCGAGCACCGCGCGCACCGCCTGAGCGAGAACGTCGAACCGACGTCGCGCGATCCGCGCCACGGACCGGCGCGGGTGGATGCCGGAGCGGTAGAGCGCCTCCGACGCGTAGATGTTCCCGACGCCGACGACGACCGAAGCGTCCATCAGGAAGTTCTTGACCGGGGCCGTCCGGCCGCGGGCCAGGCCGGCGAGACGGACGCCGTCGAACCCGGCCGACAGCGGTTCCACGCCGAGATGGCGGAAGTGCCGGTCGCCGTCCAGAGTCTCCGTCGACGCGACGAAAGCCATGCCGAAGCGCCGTGGATCGCGGAACCGCAGGCGGCGGCCGGAAGCGAGATCGAAGCCCAGGTGTTCATGGTCCACGAGCGGCGCCGTTCGATCGACCAGGGTGAGCCGGCCGCTCATTCCGAGATGCACGGCAAGAGTCTCGCCGCCCGAGGCGTCGATCAGGAGGTACTTCGCGCGACGCCGCAGGCCGACGACCTCCCGGCCTTCCAGGCGGCGCAGCCGGCGCTCGCAGAGCGGCTCGCGCAGAGTCGGGAAGTGGACGCGAACGGTCTCGAAGCGATCGCCCAGAAGCGGCCGTTCCAGGCTCCGGCGAAGAACCTCGACTTCAGGCAGTTCCGGCACGTCAGCCGGCGCGACGGCCCGGCGGGCCTCCCCCGGCAACCGCCAGGACCAGGGCCTCGAGCGCGGCGTCCTCTTCGCCGCTGCCACCCCGCAGGCGAATCTCTGTCTCGAGGACCTTCCAGGGAAGCTCACCCATCGCCGCAACAGCCTCCGGACTGCGACGGGCCATCGCCGCCTTGTAGAGGTTGAACAGAGGCCACGGGCTGGGCTTCTTCGTCGCACCTGGCCAGTCCGCCATCAGTTTCGGCAACACCCGGGCCTTGAAGCCGTTGTAGTTCCTCGCTTCCGGCAGACCGTGAGCCATGGCGAGGCCGTGGACGGCGGCCAACTGCTGACAGCGGCCGGCCAGAAGGCTCAGGAACCGGAACCGCTCGCCCTTTCGGTCTGCCGCACTGTCGAAGTAGCGTCGAAGCGCCGCCACTGCCGCGCCAGGCTTCTGGGCATCCATCGCATTGAAGACATCCCACACGTCCTGTTCGCCCCGGTCCACCACCGACTCTTCCACCGTGGCGCGGTCGATCCGGCGGCCGCCCTCCGGCATGCCGGCGGCAATCTTCCGATACTCGGCGGCGAAGCGTGCAGCCGAGGCCTCATCCGCCTCGCCGGCGCCCCAGCCCTCCTTCCGCAACGTACGGCGCGCCAGCTCCTGAGCCGCGGCCCGGTCGATCTGCACGCCCGTCTCCCGCTCCAACTCGGCCAGGACCGGGTCGAGGCCTGTGGCCTTGCCACTGCGGTCGAGGCCGAGCTCCCCGACCTCGAAAGCCGATTTCCGGCCAAGAAGACGGCTGACGAGGGGATGCTTGCGGTCGACACTGCGTTCGGCGAACACCAGGGCGTGGCCTTCCGGCAGGCCGCCTCCCGAGGCCCGGTCGAGTTCCGCAAGGTTGCTTGTCGACCAACCGGTCAGATCTTCCGCCCGCGCCGCCTCCAGCAGCGCCGAAAGCCCCTTCGCCAGTTGAACCCGCTCCTTCTTCGGCCGGCCACGGCGACCGCCCTTGCGCTGGCTCTTTCCACCCGCCAGAGCCGACTCGGGCAGCGCGGCGATCGCCTCCTCGGCGGCCCCGCTAGCCGGGTCGATTCCAAACACCCGCAGCGTCTGAAGAAGCGGACCTGCCGCCCTTCTCTCGGCCGTGGAGAGTCCCGCACCGGCCACACCACCCAGGCCGTAGTCATCGCCAAGAATCGCGGCCGCCTCGTCGATGAGATCAGCCGCGGCATCCCTGTCGGCAAGCTCCGCGCTCGCGACCACCAACGCGACCTTGGCCGGCTCGAACAGGGAGAACGTGAACAGATCGGCGAGGATCGACCCCAGTTCCGCGCCGGCCGCTCCCTTGTGAACCGCCACATCGCAGCCGGCCGCTGCGGCCAAGGCCTCCGCAATCCGGGTCGCCTCCCGCGTGGCCAGCACCTGCTCACCGATCACCAGGTAGAGCGGCTGGCGGTCGCCGCCTTCGATTCGCTCGATGGCGGCGTCGATTTCGGGCGCTTTCACTCGTCTGCGGGGAGCCGGCCCTTCTCTTCGAGTTCCTGACAGTCGATGCAGTAGGGCGCCCACGGCACCGCCTCCAGCCTGGCGCGGCCCAGCTCGTTGCTGCAGTGGACGCAGATGCCGAAGGTGCCGTCGTCCAGCCGGGCCGTCGCTTCGACGATCCGGTTGAGCAGGATGCCGTCGCTGTCCGAGAGCGAGAAGTTCAACTCCCGGCTGTAGGCGTGATTCGCCCGGTCGACCAGGTCCTCCGCGCCCTCGCCGGTAGACGCCTTGAGGCCGGCGGTGAGATCGCGGTTGTAGCGGCCGAAGAGCTCCCGCCGCTTCTCTTCGAGCCGTTCCCGCACCCAGTCGAAGTCGACCTCCGTGTTCCTTCTCCGGGCGCCCGGACCTCCATCGCCATTGGCACGCTGCGGCCGAAGCAGAAGCGTCGGCGGCTTTCTCGGCTGCGGTTTCTTGCGTGCGGCCTTCTTCCGGACGGGCGGCCTCTTCGCCGGCTTCTTCGCGGATTCGACCTGGACTTCTTCGGGCGGCGCCGCCACCTGCTCGGCCGCCTTGTCCGCGGCCGCCTTCTCGGCGGCCTCCGCCTTCGCCACCAGCTTCTCCGCCGACGCGGCGGCCCGAGCGGCATCCCTGGCGGCGGCCTTCGCCGCTTGCGCAGCCTTCGCGGCCTTCTCTGAGGCCGCCGCCCTGGAGGCGGAGGTTCGGGCCAGCTTTCGGGCGGCAACGCCCTTGGCGGAAGCATCCTTCGCGGCCGCCTGCGCCGCGGACTTGCGATCAGCCAGGACCTTCGCGGCCCTGGCTGCCGCACTGCCGGTCGTAGCCGCCAGCCGGCCGGACTGCGCGGCTGCCTTCTTCCGGGCGGCCGCTTCTTCCCGGGCCTTGGCCGCGGCTTCGGCAGCCTTGGTCGACGCTGCCCGTTCAGCAACCGCCGTCCGCTCGGCCTTCTTCGCCGCGGCACGCCGCGCCGACGCCTCCTTCTCGGCGGCGGCGGCGGCCTCCTTCCTGGTCGCGGCGGTCTTTCCGGCCCTGGCCGCGGCCGCGGCGCCGGCTTTCTCTTCCCGGGCCGCCTTCTGTGCCGCTGCCTTCTTCTCCGACGCTGCCTTCGCAGCCCGATCCGCCGTCGCGGCCTTGCGGTCCGCCGCGGCCTTCGCCTTCCTGGCCGAGGCGCGGGCCGCCGTCAACTCTCGGGCCGCGGCCGCTGCCGCTTCCTTGAGGTCGTTCGTTCCGTCGGTTCGAGAAGCCTCGTCCGCGCTTGCCACCTGTTCCCTCCGCACAAGGCTCAGTAAAACGGGCGCCGATGATAGTTGATTCCCTCGAGGATGGTGAACGCTCTGTAAATCTGCTCATAGAGAGTCAGTCGGGCGAGTTCGTGAGCGAGCGTGAGCGGCCCCAGAGAGAGCCGGAAACGGCACGAACTCACGAGGTTGCGGTCGAGTCCCAGGTCCGAGCCCACGATCCACGCAACAGGGCGTTGCCACTCCGAGCGCAACCGCCTCACCTCGGTCGCGAGGCCGGTCGAGCTCAGGCGCCGCCCCGTCCGATCGAGACAGACCGTCCAGGCGTCGGCCGGCAGGGCGGAACGGATCGCCTTCCCTTCGAGCCGCAGTCGAGTCCGGTCGTCGCCGCGGGCGGGGCGAACGACGAGTTCGCGCACCGGCGCGAACCTCTCGATCCTCCGCCGGTAGTCGCCGCAGAGTGCCTCCCAGGGTTCGCGGCGGCGACCCACCCAGACGACCGCGATCTCGAACGCCACCGGGCCATTATGCACAGCCCTCACTGTTATTCTCCGCCCCATGGCGCGCTCCGCCAACCAGGAATCCCGGCGCTTGATCAGGCGGCGCCTGACGAACGGCCTGGTCATCGGCGGCATCGCGCTCGGGGCTCCGGCCCTTTTCAACGCGATCGTGGCCCGCAGGGCGGGGCGCCTGCCTCGACCCCGATGGGGTTCTACCCGGCACATCGAGGTCGACGGCCGCCGCGTGGCCTTCGTCCACCTGGAGTCACCCAGCCGCGGCGGCAAGCCACCGATGGTCCTGCTCCACACGTTCGGCCCGGGGCACACCGGCCTGCTATGGCGCGAAACCGCCGAACGCCTGGCCCGGAGCCACGACTGCTTCGTGCCCGACTGGCTCGGCTGGGGCGACTCGGAACGGAAGAACCGGCGCTACACCGCCGAGCTCTACATCGACCTGCTCGGCCGGTTCCTCCAGGAAGTCGTCGGCGAACGCGCCGTGCTCGTCGCCCCCCACCGCGCCGCCGCCTACGCTGTCGAGGCCGCCCTGAACGTCCCGGACCGGGTCGCCGCCCTGGCCCTCGTCGGGCCTCAGGGCATCGGCGCCGAGGTCACCGACGAGCGCAGCGACCCGGTGATTCACGCGCTGCTCCGGGCGCCGGTGCTCGGCAGGTCGGCGCTCAACCTGGTGACCGGCGAGCGGGCGCTCGAGACCCACCTGCGACGCGAGACCCTGTTCGGCGCCGAGGGCCTGGGAGAGTCCATGGTGGAGCAGCTCTACCGTGCGAGCCACCTTCCCGGCGCCAGCCACGCCCTGATCGACTCGCTCTGCGGCCGCCTCGGCCACCGCCTGCAGGCCGGCTTCGGCGAGAAGGTCAGCCAGCCGGCATGGCTGGCCTGGGGCCGCCAGGCGACCAACCCACCGCTCGAAAACGCCGACCTCTGGCTACAGGAAATGCCGAACGCCCACCTGGACGTTTTCGACGGCTGCCGCAACCTGCCCCACGTCGAACGACCGGCCAAGTTCGCGGCGGCGCTGACAGCGTTCATCGAGCGCCAGCGCTTCGCCGCCTGAGCGGCCGCCGCGCCCAAGGCCCTCGCCGTGTCCAGGGATCCCGCGTTTCCGCCCGTTCCCGGCGGCTATCCCTTCCCCGAGCTCGAGCGCGAGACGCTGGAGTTCTGGCGTCGCGAGCGGGTGTTTGAAACCTCTCTTGAGTCTCGCGACGAGAGCGGGGAAAAGGAGTTCTCCTTCTACGAGGGGCCGCCGACCGCGAACAACGTGCCTCACGTCGGCCACGTCGTCACCCGGGTGGTGAAGGACCTCTATCCGCGCTTTCGCACGATGACCGGGCGGCCCGTTCCGCGCAAGGGCGGCTGGGACACGCATGGCCTCCCCGTCGAAATCGAGGTCGAGAAGCAGCTCGGCTTCTCCGGCAAGCAGCAGATCGAGGACTACGGCATCGAGAAGTTCAACAGCGCCTGCCTCGAGAGCGTCAGCGCCTACGAGCGGCAGTGGCGGCGGATGACCGAGCGGGTCGGCTACTGGCTCGACATGGACGGCGCCTACCTGACCTACAGGAACGCCTACATCGAGTCGGAGTGGTGGGCGCTGGCCGAACTCTGGAAGAAGGACCTGCTCTACGAAGGCCGGAAGATCCAGCCCTACTGCGCCCGCTGCGGCACCACCCTGTCGAGCCATGAAGTGGCGCAGAACTACCGCGACACGGAGGATCCTTCGATCTGGGTGCGCTTCCCGCTGCGACGCGGCCAGTCCATCGCGGGCGAGTTCAGCACCGACCGGCCGATCGACATCGTCGCCTGGACGACGACGCCGTGGACGCTGCTCTCCCACGCCGGCATCGCGGTGCATCCCGACCTGACCTACCGCGCCGTGGAAGACCCGACGGACCCGGAACGGCTGCTGCTCATCGCCGACGGCCTGGAGCAGCCGGTCCCCGTGCTTCTGCCCGGCGACGGCAAGCCGACGCGAGTCGATCTCCGGGAAGCCGGCACCGTCGCGCGTTTCTCCGGCCGGTCCCTCGAGGGCATCCTCTACGACCGCCCCTTCGCGGTCGAACCTCGCCGCTCCTACCAACCCGCCGAGGTGTCGGACCACGCCGGCTTCCGCATCCTGCTCGCGGACTACGTGACCCTCGCCGAGGGGACAGGCGCCGTGCACACCGCGCCGCTGTTCGGCGAGGACGACCTGCGCAGCGGTCGCGAGTACCGCCTGCCCGAGCTCCAGGCCGTCGACGCGGAGGGAAGGGTCGCGCTCGACCCGGCCGGAAGCGCCCAGGACCCGGCGACTCAGGGCCTGATCGACGAGATCAACGGCGCGTGGTTCAAGGACGCCGACCCGTCAATCGTCCGCTCGCTGCGCCAGCAGGGCCGGCTGCTCCACGGCGAACGACAAGGCCACAACTACCCCTTCTGCTGGCGCTGCGACCAGCCGCTCCTCTACTACGCGACGACGAGCTGGTTCGTCCGCACCACCGCCGCCCGCGACCGGTTGATCGAGAAGAACCGTCAGGTCAACTGGCACCCGGAGCACGTCGGCCAGGGCCGGTTCGGCGACTGGCTCGAGAACGTCGTCGACTGGGCCCTGTCGCGCAGCCGTTACTGGGGCACGCCGCTGCCGGTCTGGAAGTGCGCCGGATGCGACGCCGTGGACGTCGTCGGCTCGTTCGAGGAGCTCTTCCGCAAGGCGGGCCGGCCCCTGCCGGATGACCCCTACGACCGCGACTGCTTCGACCCGCACCGGCCCTTCATCGACGACGACTTCCAGTGGCCGTGCACGGCTTCGGGCTGCTCCGGCACCATGAAGCGGGTCGAGTACGTGATCGACGCCTGGTTCGACTCGGGCGCCATGCCCTTCGCCCAGTACCACTACCCGTTCGAGAACGAGGAGATCTTCCGCTCGCGCTTCCCGGCGGACTTCATCTCCGAGGCGGTCGACCAGACCAGGGGCTGGTTCTACACCCTGCACGTCCTGGGCTGCCTGCTGTTCGACAGCCCCGCCTACCGCAACTGCATCGTCCTCGGCCACGTGAACGACGAGAACGGCCGCAAGATGTCCAAGCGCCTCGGCAACGTCGTCGAGCCGATGGAGGTGCTGGCCGAGACCGGCGCCGACGCGCTCCGCTGGTACTTCTGCGTCAACAACCCCGAGCAGCCGTCGCGGTTCTCGGCGCGCCTGGTGCGGGAGGCAGCCCAGACCTTCCTGCTGCCGCTGTGGAACGCACTGTCGTTCTTCGTGATCTACGCGAACCTCGACGGCTGGCGGCCAGGGCGCGCGGAGATTCCGTTCGCGGAGCGGGGGTCGCTGGACCGCTGGATCCTGCTCCGGCTCTACCGGCTGGTCCGCACCACCACCGATCACCTGCGGGCCTACCGGACGGCGCCCGCCGCGCGCGGAATCGAGACGTTCCTGGACGAACTGACGAACTGGTACATCCGGCGCAGCCGCGACCGCTTCTGGGCGGCCGGCGATGACGAAGGGACCGGCGCCGGCGAACCGGGCGCGGACAAGGAAAGCGCCTACCAGACCCTCTACGAGGTGCTGACGACGATTCGCCTGCTGATCGCGCCGTTCGTGCCCTTCGTAGCCGAGGAGCTCCACCGGCGCCTCGTCTCGAGCCAGGGCGAGGGCAGCGTCAGTTGCCACCTCGAGTCCTGGCCGGAAGCGCCAGCGGACCGTACAGACGAGCGCCTCGAGGCGGCGATGGCAACCGTGCTTCAGGTGGCCCGCAACGGCCGCTCCGCACGAAACGCGAACGGCATCAAGATCCGCCAGCCGCTGCGCACCGTCACCCTGGTCAGCGCCGACCCGCAACTCGAGGGACTCGTCGCGCCCTACGTCGACCTGCTTCAGGACGAGCTGAACGTCCACGAAGTGCGCTGGGCCGCCGACAGTTCGGAGTACGTGTCCTTCGACGTGGTGCCGCACTACCCGAAGTGCGGGCCCCGGTTCGGCCGCGCCATGCCGGCCGTGCGCTCCGCGCTCGCCGCCCGCGACGGCCTGGAGCTCAAGCGGGAACTCGATCAGTCGGGGCGCATCGCGATCGAAGTCGACGGCGAAACGGCTCACCTGGAGCCGGACGAGGTCGAGGTGCGGCTCGAGGAGCGGCCCGGGGTGGCCGTCCACGGCGACAGCGAGCTGCTGGTCGCTCTCGACGTCGAACTGGACGACGAACTGATCGCAGAGGGCCTGGCGCGGGAAGTCGTGCACCGGGTCCAGAACCGGCGGCGCGCCGCGGACCTCGACTACGCCGACCGCATCGCCGTCCGTTACCGGGCCGCCGAGGACGTCGAGGCGGCGATCGACGCGCATCGCGAGTGGATCTGCGGCGAGACGCTCGCCGTCACCCTGCGGGAGGTGAACGGCGACGGCCCGGACGGCCTGGAAGACGCGCCGATCGAAGGGCGTGCCTTCTCCCTGGCGATCGAAGTGCGGCCCCACTGAACAGGAGCGAGAAGGCGACATGGCAGGGATCTTCAAGGCGTACGACGTGCGCGGCCTCTACCCGGGGCAGTTGAACGAGGAGCTGGCGCGGCGGATCGGAATGGCCTTCGAGCGCCTGGTCACGCTCGAGGGCGACCAGGGCGCGGCGCTGCCCCGCACCGTCGTGGTCAGCCGCGACATGCGCGACCACAGCGTGCCGCTCTCCGCCGCACTCTGCGCCGGGCTCACGTCGGCCGGTCTCGACGTGCTCGACATCGGCCTCGCCACGACGCCGATGAACTACTTCGCCACCGGCCATCTCGGCGCCGCCGGCGGCATTCAGGTCACGGCCAGCCACAACGCCGCCGAGTACAACGGTCTCAAGTTCAGCCTCGCCGGGGCCGTGCCGGTGTCCGGCGACCACGGCATCCCGATCATCGAGCGGCACGCGCTGGGCGACGAGCCGGCGCCGGCAGCGGCCCCCGGCCGGGTCGACGCGCGGAGCATCGAGACGGAGTACACCGAACACGTCCTCTCCTTCCTCGACCGCTCCTTCAAGGCGACCGGAACTCCGAAGCTGCTGCTCGCCGCCGACGCCGCGAACGGCATGGGCACGATCTACCGGCCTCTGCTCGAGGCGTGCGGCGTGGAGCTGCTGCCGCTCTACTTCGAGCTGGACGGGACCTTCCCGAACCACGAGGCGAACCCGCTGCTGCCGGAGAACCTCCGCGACCTGAGCGACCTCGTCGTCCAGCAGAAGGCCGACTTGGGCGTCAGCTTCGACGGCGACGGCGATCGCGCCGCCTTCGTCGACGAACGGGGCGAACCGATCGGCTCCGACCTGATCACCGCCCTGATCGCCGGCCAGATGCTCCAGCGCGAGTCCGGCGGCGCCGTGATCCACGACATCCGCTCCTCCCGGGCGGTTTCCGAGTACATCCGCGAGCACGGCGGCACGCCGCTGCCGGAACGGGTAGGCCACTCCTTCGTCAAGGCGACGATGCGCCGGACGGGAGCGATCTTCGGCGGCGAGCTCGCCGGCCACTACTACTTCCGCCAGAACTACTGCGCCGACAGCTCGATCCTCGCCGTGGTCGCGGTGCTCAACCTGCTCCGCCGCTCCGGCAAGCGATTCTCCGAGCTCACCGCGCCTCTGCGCCGCTACGCCAAGAGCAGCGAGATCAACTTCGAGGTCGAGGACAAGGACAGGACGATGGAGGCCCTCGTCGCGCGCTACGCCGGAGAGCAGGGCGGCACGCTGGACCGCCTCGACGGCATCCGCATCGACTTCGACGACTGGTGGTTCAACGTCCGCCCCTCGAACACCGAGCCGCTGCTGCGGCTCGTCCTCGAAGCGTCGACGCCCGAACAACTCGCCGCCCGTCAGGCCGAACTGACGGCGCAGCTAGGCGAACCGATCTAGTCCCTCCCGCCGAGCAGCCCGGCCCGCATCAGGAAGTAAAGCAGCGTCAGCAGCGAGGAGACGGCCGCGGCGACGTACGTCAGCGCAGCCGCGTTCAGCACCCGGTCCATCCCCACACGCTCCGTCTGCAGAATCAGTCCCTGGTCCACGGCCAGGCGCTTCGCCCGCGCCGTGGCGTCGAACTCCACCGGCAACGTGACGAGCTGGAAAAGGACGACCGCCGAGAACATGACGACGCCGACCAGGAACATCCCCATCGAGCCGAGGATCAGGCCGAAGAACATGACGAAGTAGCCGATGTTGCTGCCGATGCCCGCCATCGGCACGAGGGTCGACCGGAGCCACAGCGGTGCGTAGTTCTTCGCGTGCTGGATGGCGTGTCCGGCCTCGTGGCAGGCGATGCCGATCGCGGCCACCGAGTTCGAGCCGTACACCTGTTCGGACAGGGCGAGCTTCTTCGTCACGGGGTTGTAGTGGTCGGACAGCCGGCCCCGGGTGGCGACCACCTGGACGTCCGTGATGCCGGCGTAAGCCAGCAGGCGCTGCGCCGCCTGGGCGCCCGTCATGCCGGTGACGGAGCGCACCTTGGAGTACTTCTTGAACGCCCGCTTGACCCGGAAGCTGGCCCAAAGGGACAGCAGCAGGCCCGGCGCCAGAAAGACGAAGTACATGGGATCGAAGATCATCGAACGGACTCCTTGATGCGTGTCCGGACTGAGTTACGGGCCGTGCGGGGCAGTGTTTCGCGAGGCGTCCAGGGCGACCCGGCGCCGCGACAGGGCTGCGGGAAGGTCAATCCGGGACCTCGAGGAGTATATTCCGCGCTTCCTCCGCGGACTTGACGCCAGACCAATGCCTCCAATCACCCCTCTCGAACTGCAGGGTCCCGCCGGGGCGCTCCAGGCCGAACTGCTCGAGCCGGATGCGACGCCGTCCTTCGTCGCGACGGTGGCGCATCCCCATCCGCTCTACGGCGGCGACATGGACAACCACGTCGTCACGACCGCCGCCGACGCCGTGGTCGAACTTGGTGGCGCCGCGCTCCGCTTCAACTTCCGGGGCACCGGCGGCAGCGAGGGACGCCACGACGCCGGCCGCGGCGAAACCGACGACCTGGCCGCCTGCGAGCAGGAACTCCGCAGCCGCTTCCCGCGGCTGCCACGCATCGGTATCGGCTATTCCTTCGGCGCCGTCGTCACGATGGCGCGGCTGCCGCAGGCGGCGCAGGACCCGCCCGGCGGGCTCCTGCTGATTGCGCCGCCGCTCACGCACTACGACTTCGAGGCCGCGACCAGTGCCTCGGTGCCCGTCGCCGTGGTCTACGGCCAGCTCGATACCTTCACGACGGACGCGATGATCCGCCGGCTACCGAAGCGCTGGCCCTCGCTGGGCGCGTGCCTGGAAGTCTCCGGTGCCGGCCACGACCTGTCCTCGCCGCTGCTCGGCGCGACGATCCGGCAGGCGCTCAACGGCCTGCTTTCGTAACGCCCGCGGGCCTCACCCACTGGGTGCGCCGGCGCCCTCGCCGGCTTGAGAGGCTGCGCCGCGAAGCGGCGACCATTCTTCCGCGCTAGCTGGCGCGGACTTCGCCGATCTCCTCGGACGAGCTGTAGCAGCGGCGACAGCGGGCCTCGTAGGTCTCAACGTCCCCGACCAGGACCTGCTGGTCACCGCCAGCGATCCGCAGCGAGTACTGGGCGGCGGCTCCGCAGCGCACGCACACCGCGTGCATCTTGTCGACGTACTCCGCGATCGCCATGAGTTCCGGGATCGGCCCGAACGGTCGCCGCCGGAAGTCCAGGTCGAGTCCGGCCACAATGACCCGCACGCCCAGGTCGGCCAGTTCCGTCGCCAGCCCGACCAGGCCAGCGTCGAAGAACTGGGCTTCGTCGATGCCGACGACCTCCACGCCCAGCGTCAGCTTCTCGCGCATCTCGTCACTGGAAGCGACCGTCTCCGCGGACAGGCTCCGATTGTCCCGGGTGGTCAGCACGTCGACCTCGCCATCCCGGGTGTCCGTCACGATCCGGAACACCTGAACGCGCTGGCGGGCGATCAGGGCGCGGCGGAGCCGGCGCAGCAACTCCTCGCTCTTCCCCGAGAACATGCCGCCGGTGATGACCTCGATGCAGCCGCCGTCGCCCCGGCCCTGTTCGCGGATCACCGGCCTTCTCCGCTCGCATCGCGGCTGCCCGCGGCGGGCCGCATCGAACCCTCCAACGTCCCGGTCAGCACGCCTCGATGATACTCTCGGGCAACGAGGCCGCACCTTACGCGCCTCACTGAACAGATGCCCGAGATCGACTTTCCCACCCCGCCGGCGCCGACGCCCGCACCCGCGCAGGTCCCGGAGACCCTGCACGTGACCGCCAAAGCGGTGCGGATGATCAAGCTCACCCGCGAGGACGAAGGTCTGTCTTCCGACCACGGCCTGCGGGTCGCGGTCCGGGGCGGCGGCTGCAGCGGTTTCGAGTACGCGCTCGACTTCGAGACGAACCAGCGCGAGACGGACGAGGTCTTCGAGTACGAGGGCCTGCAGGTCTACGTCGATCCGATCAGCGCCCGCTACCTCAAGGGCACGACGATCGACTACCAGCTCGGCGTCGCCGGCACCGGGTTCAAGTTCTCGAACCCCAAGGCCGTCGGCACCTGCGGCTGCGGCTCCTCGTTCGCGGTCTAGCAGCAGCGTCGGTCCGCGCCGACCGCGGTGCTCTGGGTGCGCGGGTCTTCTGACCCGCTGCCGCCGAAGGCGGCTTCAAGACGCGCCGGCCGTCAGGCCGGCACCGCTAGCGTAGCCTCACAGGCCTCTAGTCCAGCGGTTCTTCCTCACGCCACGAGGACGCGCCGTCCGCGTAGTGCTCCCGTTTCCAGATCGGGACTTCGGCTTTGAGGCGTTCCAAGGCGAGGCGGTTGATGTCGTAGGCCTGACGGCGATGGGCCGAAGCAGTGGCGATGACGACGCTGGCGTCGCCGACTTCCAGGGTGCCCAGACCGTGGACGATCTCGACTCTCGTTCCGGGTTCCGTGGATTCGAGTTCGTTCACGATCCGTTCGAGACGCCGCTCCGCCATCGCCGGATACGCGGAGTACGTGATCCGCTCGACCGGGCGGCCGCCGAAGGAGTTGCGGACGTTGCCGACGAAAACGACGACGGCGCCCTTGCCGGCGTCCTCGACGCGGGCGCGCACGGAGGACACCGTGTCCGCGTCGACGGCGCCGTCGCGGAGACGGCCGGCGCCGGCGCCGCATGAGCCGCCCGATACCGGCGGCAGGAGCGCCACTTCGGCGCCCTCGTGAAGGGGCGCGGTACGGTCCGCGGCCACCTCGCCGTCCACGGCGATCGCGAGACGCGGCCACAGCGGCTCGATCGCCGGGTACGCCGCCGTCAGGCGCTCGACCAGGTCGGCGACCGTGGCGCCGTCCGGGAGGTCGTGTTCCGTCTCGGCGCTGCCTACAGCGTCCAGCGCGGTCGCGAAGCTCAGCACGCGTACGATCAAGACGGGGAAGGCTAACAGTCACCCGCGCTGCGGATAGTCTCCCCGCCTACTCGGAAACGACCGCTACGCGATGCGCCTTCTGCTCTTCGACATCGACGGCACCCTGGTTCGGTGCGGCCCCCAGATCGGGCCCATCTTCATGGGTGCGCTCAAGCGCACCTTCGGCCGGACGGGCAACGTGCGGGCCTACGACTTCGGCGGACGGACGGACACCGAAGCCGTCATCGACCTGATGACCGACGCGGGCCTGCCGCGAGACGAGGTCGAAGGCCGCCTGGGCGAAGTGCGCTCCCATTACAGCGACCTGCTCGAACGGCTCGACCCGGAGCAGATGCGTCTCCTGCCTGGTGTTACCGAGCTGCTCAAGGAACTCGCCGACCACGACGACACCTGCGTCGCCCTGCTCACCGGAAACTGGGAAATCGGCGCCCGGGCCAAGCTCGAACCGTTCGGCCTCAACCGCTTCTTCGACTTCGGCGCCTTCGGCGAGGACGGCGTTCGGCGCAACGAGCTCGTGCCGGTGGCCGTCGACCGGGCCACGGCGCACCTCGGCGCGCCGCCGCAGCCGAGCGACGTCGTCATCATCGGCGACACGGTGCGCGACATCGCCTGCGGCGACGCCCACGGGGTGCCGGTGCTGGCGGTCGCCACCGGCTTCACGCCGGACCACCGACTCGAGGAAGCTGGTGCCCGCTGGGTCGTGCCCGACCTTCGCCACGCCTCGGTGCGGGAGATTCTCCTCGACGGCCAGCCCACCTCGCGCCCAACGCCATGAGCTTCGAACGCGACGTCGAACTGCTGACCACCGAAGCCGCCCTGTGCGAACCGCCGCGGGCATCCCGGCTCGAACTGATGGGCCCGGACCGCGAACGCTTCTTCGGCGGCATGGTCACCGCGGCGGTCGAGAGCCTGGAGCCCGGCCGGGGCGTGTTCGGCTTCATCACCGACGTCCGCGGCCGCATCCTCGCCAGCGCCGCCGTGCTGGCGCTCGAAGACCGCCTCTGGCTCGAGATCCCGAAGGGCCGCGGCAGGACGATCATCGAGCACCTGGAGAAGTACATCGTCACCGACCAGGTCGAGATCCTGCCCCTCGGCGACATGGCCTCGGTGCGGGTCGCCGGGCCGAAGAGCGCCAAGGTCCTGGCGGATCTCGGGGCCACGGCCGCCCGCGACCTGACCGGACCCTGGAGCCATGGCCAGGTCGAGATCCTCGACTACCAGGCCCGTCTGGTGCGCGAAGGGCACAGCCCGGTGCCCGCGTTCTCGCTCTGGCAGTCCTCGGCCATCGCGCCGCTGATGGCCGAGGACCTGGCGGAAGCCGGGATCCCCCAGGCCGGCATCGAGGCAACCGAGGCGCTCCGCATCGAGCAGGGCCACCCCCTCTGGGGCATCGACTACGACGACTCGAACCTGCCCCAGGAGACCGGGATCGAGGACGCCGTCGACTACGAGAAGGGCTGCTACCTGGGCCAGGAAATCGTCGCCCGGATCCACTACCGCGGCCAGCCGGCCCGGAAGATGTGCCGGCTCGTCTTCGAGTCCGGGCACAAGCCGACCGCCGGTGCCGAAATCGAGTTCGACGGCCGAGCCGCCGGTACGGTCACGAGCGTTTCTCCGTCGTGCTGCGACGACGCCGCGATCGGCCTCGCCCTGCTGCCTCGGCGAGCTGTCGAGGCACTGCCCGATGCACGGGCTCAGGTTGAAGCCAGGGACGTCCGGTTCAAGCCGGCGCGCGGCTGACCGTCAGTCGTCGAAGAGCAAACCGCCAATCAAGACACCTGCACCCACCGCAAGAGCGGTGCTCCAGAAGACCGCGTCGGCCTCGTCACGCAGCCTCAGGTCCTCAAGGCGATCCGTCAGTTCCCGATCCACCGGAGGAACCGTCGTCTCCGTACCAGCAAGAGCGATCCCGGCATCCCGCTCTCGGAGTTCACGATCCACCCAGTCCTGGAGTTCCGCAAACTGCTGAGGCGCATCCATGTTCAGTTTGCACGACAGTTTGATGTCTCCGCTCGTCGGCAGCCCCTTTCTTTCCGCTGCGGCGAGAGGATCAGCAATGGACTCGACAAGGTCCTCCAACCAGTCTTCGATGCGGCCGAGAAAACAATCGTAGACGTTCCCGAGCAATCGAGCCCCTTCCAGGAACTCGCCTTCCGCGCGACACCGGAGGTCGGCGCCATCGTCAATGAGGTCGTCAATCCGGCTCTCAAGGCGAGCGACAGCCCGGTACACGTCGGTGTCATCGGCGCCTTCCTTGGCTATCACGTCGGTCATCATCGCTTTGATCGCAGCTTCGAGACGCGCTAGGGCCCTGTTCGCTGCCCCAAGGCGGTGAGACAGGAACTCCATCGTGACCGGCTCCGCCGCTTCGCCGACAGCGGGCGCGCCCGTCCTCTCCTTCAGCTTCGACAACAACGGACGCAGGGCCTCACCCATGCGAACCACGCGGGGAGGCAGAAGCGGTTCAGAAGTCACGATCAACTCCTCTCGTCCCGGCAGTTCAGGTCGATTCTAAGTTCAGCCATCCAAGACCTCCACGATCCGGTTTCGCAGCTCGGCGATCTCCGGACAAAGCCGAAAAAACCGACGACGCCGTCCGATCGATTCTTCCGTCATCGCGCCTCGCCCGTGACCCGGCCGTCGAGGGTCCCCATGCGCTTTGAGCAGCGGCTCGAAGATGGTCTCCTTGAATCGCCGGTGCGAGCGCGCGTCGGTCCATGAACCCCGAATCTCCTCACGATAGGCCACACAGGCGTACACCTCGACTTCGGGCTCGGCGGGACAGCAAAGGAGCGTCACGCCTTCCTTCCCGAGGCTCCGTTCGAGATGGCGCATCGCATCGTCGCTGGCCCTGTCCGCATCCGGGAAGAACAGCCACAGATCCATGAAGCGGTACCTTGAGCACAGCTCGCCGCGGATGACTCCGACCGCCTCGTCGTAGCCACGGACTCTGGGGTTCGTCAGTACCGTCACTCTGGCAGCGGGTTTGCCAGCTTCCGCCAGGACCATCTCGACCAGTGGTTTCAGAATGTAGCCATTGAGAGTTGGATCTTCCGGGATGACCAGAACCCGCACACTCACAAGGCTGCCTCCAGCCAGCCTTCGGCGAACAGATCGGCAAGCGAGTGCGTCTTCGCCACGTCCCGAAAACCGGGAACGTCGCGGAGCCGCGTAATCGTCGCTTCACTCGTGTCCTTGTCGCGCCGGCAGACGTAGGTCGTGACGTACTCGGCCGGCTTCAACCACTCGAGCACAACCGGCGAGTGGGTCGTCGCGAGGATCTGCGTTGGACCCGCCTCGGCGTTGGCTCGAAGGAGTTCCAGGATCAGACGCGTTCGACTCGCATGTATGCCGTTTTCGATCTCCTCAATCGTCATGATCTGGGGCATGTCGGGCTGAAAGAAGGCTGCGGCGATCGCAGCGAACCGGAGCGTCCCGTCGCTCAACACCGGCGCGGGAAACTCCCTGCCTCCTTCTCGCAGCATGAAGAGCGGCTCTCCCACGGCGCCGGACAGGGTCGCCACGCTGTCCACTTCGGCCGGGCGCAACTCACGCAGCCACTCCAGGTACCCGGCCTCTAAGTCGGGGTCGGCACAGATCCCCCTAACCAAGGCGGCGAAGTTCTCGCCGTGTTCACCCATGCGGGCCACCTGCCTTGCCTGGGAGTAGCCCCTCAGCACCGTCGGCGCGGGGTCGACGCGTTGCATGTCGGCGAGCACGTCCGCGACTCTCGCGGCGATGGCCCAATCCCGCGGCTTTACTCGGTTGGCTCCTTCAAGCTGCCGCAGAACTGGCCGAGAACGCGCGAACTCCAGATGCGGAGGTCGGCCGCGTCCTCCGTGCTGATAATCGACCTTGAGAACCGGGCTTCCGGCGCCGCCCTTGTCGGCATAGCGGGAGTCGTAGATGGCACGACGGCCGTGGATCAGGCTTTCCGCCACCACATGCCCGAGGCGCGGCGAGAGAGTTACTGAGTACTGCCACCATCTGGTGGCCGTTCCCTCCCCCAGCTTGCCGGCCGCGCTAATGGAGAAGGTCTCGGGCTGCTCTGCACCCTCGAAACACACCTTCCCGCTCCCGCCTCGCACTCCCTCCCAGACCTCGCTGGTCGCGCTCCTCGGCTTGCCGTCGAGGATCTCGCTCACGGTGAAGCCGTTGCCTATGCCCTGGAGCACTCGAAGCGCATCGAAGAAGTTCGACTTGCCGCTGGCATTCGTACCGACGAACAGGTTCAACCCGCCAAGGCCGACGGTCACGTCGCGAAAGCTCTTGAAGTCTCTGATGGTGATTCGGTCAATCATGGGACTTCCAGGGCACGTGGATCGCTACCGGGGAGTGCTCCTGAGAAGAGCGTCCTCCGGGGGTCGCGCCCCTGCGCTGCGTCGCGGAGCGTACCAGCGGACGGGCCTCACAGCCGCCGACGGTCCACACCGAACGCGTCCTGGGGCAGACCCTGACGCTTGACAGGACGCACCCCTTAGTCCTACGGTTAGCCAAGCAACCGTCTTGAGGGGATGGATGTGTCGATAGTGAACGTGCATCAAGCGAAGACCCAACTGTCGCGCCTGCTCGCCCAGGTCGAACAGGGAGAGGAAGTCGTCATCGCGCGGAACGGCGAACCGGTCGCGCGGCTCGTCAGCTGCCGGCCCAGGGTCAAGCGCGAGTTCGGGGCCCTTGCCGGCCGAATCCATCTCGACGATTCCTTCTTCGATCCCCTGCCCGAATCCGAACTGGCCGCGTGGGAGAAGTGAGCTCTGCAGCTCCTGCTCGATACGCATGCCCTGATCTGGTGGCTTGAGGGCAGCAAGCGGCTGTCGCCGGACGCGCGTCAAGCGATCTCCGAGGAAGAGAACGAGATCCTGGTCAGCGCCGCCTCCGCCTGGGAGATTGCCACCAAGCATCGACTCGGCAAGCTCCCGAGCCTCGAGGCGGCGTTCGCGGCGGACATTGCGGGCGGAATCGCCAGCCAGGGCTTCACGGAACTGGCGATCAGCGTTCCCGACGCCACACGCGCCGGAGCGCTGCCAGGTCCCCTTCGCGATCCGTTCGACCGCATGCTGATTGCGCAAGCGCTCGGGCACGATCTGGTCCTCGTTTCGATCGAGGACCTGTTCGACTCGTATGGCGTGCGGCGCGTCTGGTAGCGAGGCGCCGGCGCACCCTGTACCCAGCCCGCGACTCCTAGTACCGCGGCAACGACGGATCCACTTGCTCCGCCCACGCATCGATCCCGCCGGCCAGGTTGTACGCCTGCTGGAAGCCGTTGTCGCGGAGGATGTTGGTCGCCCGGGTCGACCGTGGGCCGTGGTGGCAGTGGACGACCCAGAGCTTCGAGGGGTCGAGTTCATCCAACCGGCCTTCGAGTTCCGCGACCGGGATCAGGGTCGAACCGTCGATCCGGCAGATCGCGTACTCCTGCGGGCCCCGGACATCGAGGATGCTGAAGTCGCGGCCGTCGTTCATCCAGGACTGGACCTGGCTGGGGGTCACGTCGATCATGTCGTTGAGCGCCGGTTCCTCGGCGACGGCGGGGACGCCGCAGAACTGCTCGTAGTCGATCAGTTCGGTCTGGGTCGGGTTCTCCGAGCAGACGGGGCAGTCCGGGTTCTTGCGCAGCTTCAGCTCGCGGAAGCTCATGCGCAGGGCATCGAAGAGGACCAGGCGGCCGATCAGCGGATCGCCCTGACCGATGATCAGCTTGATCACCTCGTTCGCCTGCAGGCTGCCGATGATGCCGGGGAGCACGCCGAGGACGCCGCCTTCGGCGCATGAGGGGACGAGTCCCGGCGGCGGCGGCTCGGCGAACAGGCATCGGTAGCAGGGGCCCTCGGCGCCCCAGAACACGGACACCTGGCCCTCGAAGCGGAAGATGGAGCCGTAGACGTTCGGCTTGCCGAGCAGGACGCAGGCGTCGTTGACGAGGTAGCGGGTCGGGAAGTTGTCCGTGCCGTCGACGATCAGGTCGTAGTCCTCGAAGATCTCGAGCGCGTTGCTCGAGTTGAGCAGTACCGGGTGCGGCGTGAGTTCGATGTGCGGGTTCACCTCGCGCAGCCGTTCGACCGCGGCGTCGATCTTGGGACGGCCGACGTCCGCGTTGCTGTAGAGCAACTGACGGTGCAGGTTCGATTCGTCGACGACGTCGAAGTCGACCAGGCCGAGGCGGCCGACGCCGGCCGCGGCCAGGTACATGCCGAGCGGCGAGCCGAGCCCGCCGGTGCCGATCATCAGCACCTTGGCCTGCTTGAGCTTCAACTGCCCTTCGGAGCCGACCTCGGGCATGATGAGGTGGCGGCTGTAGCGGAGGATCTCCTCCGGGCTCAGTTCCGTCGCGGTCGACTGCGCCGCGGCCGGCGGCTCGGCCACGGCGCCGCCGGCGATCGACGGGATGATCGCCAGTGTCGCGTCGCCGTTGATCGGCGTCGCCTCGCGCTCCAGGTAGCGCACGTCCTCATCGTTCAGGAACAGGTTGACGAAGGTGCGCAGCTTGCCGTCGTCGCCGAAGAGGTGCGGCCGCAGCCCTTCGTAGCGGGTCACGAGCTGTTCCATCGCCTCGCCGACCGTCGCGGCGGCAACCGCCACCTCGGCCTGTTCGTCGGCGAAGCCCCGCAGGGGCGTGGGAATCTGTATGAGTACGGTCATCGTCGGTCTCCGTGGGACTCTTCGGTCCTATACGTGTTCAGATCGCGGGCGGTTCAGGGGTGCGGATGGGTTCCTCGTCAAAGCGGGAACGGTCGTTGCTGAGCCGCCAGCTCCGCTCGTCCCTGGCGCGGCCCTCGCGCACAGAGACGATCAGGTAACTGTAGCCCGGCCAGGCGTGGTCCCGGTCGAAGTCGCTGGGCCGCGAGGGGTGGTCCGGGTGCGAGTGGTAGTAGCCCACCACGTCGAGGCCTTCCGCGCGCGCCTCACGCTCGGTTCGCAGGATGACCTCGGGCGGGATCAGGTAGCGGTTGTGTCGGTTCTCCTGTTCCCGCGTGTTCTCGGCGCCCACGAGCCGCGCAACCCGGGCCAGAGGCGTACCCTCATCGTCGGCAGCCTTCTCGCTGCTGCCGACCAGGATGCCGCAGCATTCCTCCGGGTACGTCGCCTCGCCGTGCGCGCGGATGCGCGCCAGGTCGCCCTGGGACAGTTCGATCATTCTCAGTCCTCGTCCCAGAACGGCTCGGAAAGGTACTTGTCCGCGCCGTCGCAGAGGATGGTCACGACCACGGCGCGCTCCCCGGCCTCCGCGGCGCGCTCGGCGATCCGCCGCGCCGCGACTACATTGGCGGCCGCCGAGATGCCGACGAGCAGGCCGCTCCGCCGGGCGAGCGCCTTGACCTCGGCGTAGGCGTCCTCGGTGCTGACCGCGGCTTCCTCGTGGGCGATCGAAGCGTCGTAGATCGCCGGCACCAGGGCGCTCGGCATGTGCTTCATGCCTTCCAGTCCATGGAAAGGACCGTCCGGCTGCATCGAGACGAGCCGGACCCGGGGAGCGCGCTCGGTCAGGTAGCGCGCCGTGCCGCAGAAGGTGCCGCTCGTGCCGAGACCCGCGACGAAGTGGGTGAGCCGACCCTCCGTCTGCATCCAGATCTCGGGACCGGTCGTCTCGAAGTGGGCCCGCCAGTTGGCGGTGTTGCTGTACTGGTCCACGTAGCAGAACGCGTCCGGATCCGCCTCGATCATCCGCCGCGCTTCGCGGATCGCGCCGTCCGAGCCCTCCATCGGATCGGTGAGGACGAGTTCGGCGCCGAACGCGCCGAGGATCCGGCGGCGCTCGATGGAGGCGTTCTCCGGCAGGCAGAGCGTCACGCCGACGTCCATCGCCGCGCCGATCATGGCGAGCGCGATGCCGGTGTTCCCCGAGGTCGCGTCCAGGACGCGGCGGCCGCCGTCGAGCTGGCCGGCGTCCCGGGCCGCCAGCATCATGTGACGGGCCGGCCGGTCCTTGACCGAGCCACCGGGATTCGCCATCTCCGCCTTGGCCAGGAGTTCGGATCCGCGTTCCCGCGCGGCCGGTCCGAGGACGTGGCTCAGGTCGAGCAGCGGCGTGTTGCCGATCCGCGACAGGAGCCGCCGCGCGCCGTCGCCGAGCCCCTCCGGAATCGGCGGGCCGGCCAGCTCGACAACGGCTGCTGCGTACTCGCTGGAAGCGGATTCTGTGATCATCGTGCGGACTCCGGCGAGCGGCTCGGGGCGAGCCGCGGCGCGGGGACCGGGAATTGTTGACCACATCGCTCACATTTACAACCGGCGGGCTGCACGGCGCCGCGCGTGTCGATAGTCTCCCTCGCCATGAACGATGTCCCGAGGCGCGGCGACGACCGGATCCCTCCCGGCCAGTACGTCACGAAGAAGTGGCCGGTGCTGTCCGTCGGCGACACGCCGGAGGTCGACATGGCCGGCTTCGAGCTGCGGCTGTTCGGCCGCGTCGAGGCCGAGCACGCGTTCGACTGGCGCGCGCTTCAGTCGCTGCCGCGACGCGAAGTGACGGCGGACTTCCACTGCGTCACCCGCTTCTCGACCCTTGACAACCCGTGGTCCGGGTTCGCGACCCGGGACGTGCTGGGGGCGGTTGCGCTGTCTCCGGACGCTACACACGCGATGATCCACTGCTACGGCGGCTACACGACGAACCTGCCGCTCGACGACCTGCTTTCCGAGCACGCGTTGTTCGCCGATCGTCACGGCGGCGAGCCGCTGGCGCCGGATCATGGCGGGCCGCTCCGGCTCGTGGTGCCGCATCTCTACGCCTGGAAGAGCGCGAAGTGGGTAGAAGGCATCGAGTTCCTCAACGCGGATCAGCGGGGCTTCTGGGAGGAGAACGGGTACCACACCTACGGAGACCCGTGGGCCGAGCAGCGATTCTCGTCGCAGGAGACGCGGCAGGCGTGGCAGGTGCGGCGGGCCGTGCAGGGCGGCTAGGAATTCGGGCTCGCCGCTTCGCGGACTCGCGCCTGGTGCCGGCCAGAAGGCCGGCGCACCGACGTTCCGGCGACGTGGATCAGTCGCCTTCTAGCAGCGCGGCGAGGGACTCGCGGATGCGGTCGCGTGCGGCGGCGCTCTTGAGGACCAGGAGAACGGTGTCGTCGCCGGCGATCGTGCCGGCGACGTCGGGCCAGTCGGCCTGGTCGATCACGACGGCCAGCGCGTTCGCGTTGCCGCTGCGCGTCCTCAGCACGAGGAGGGCCTCGCCCTCGCTCACGCCGGTCACGAACATCCGCATCGCGCGCTCGACGTCGGGGCGGACCGGTCCCACGGCCTGCTCCGCCGGCGCGTAGCGGAAGCCGCCGCCGGCCAGGGGCACCTTCAGCAGGCCGAGCCGGCGCACGTCGCGCGACACGGTGGCCTGGGACACCTGGAAGCCGCGGCGGCCGAGAGCCCGCACCAGGTCCTTCTGGCTCGACACCGGCCGCCGGCCGATGATGTCCAGGATGGCGCCGTGGCGGATCGCGGTCGTCATGAGCCGGCTCCCGGGAGGTTCTCGGCCAGCAACCCACCGTCCAGGTGAGCCCGGTAGATCGGAGGCGGTTCCTGCTCGCCGAGCCAGCGCCGCTCGGCAGCAAGCCGCTCGCCGATCTCGTCGATCTGCTCCCGGACCCGCTCCGGCGCCGGCCCGCCGTAGCTCCGATGAGCGGCAAGCGAGGCCTCGGGCCGTAACGCGGCCAGCAGCCCTTCCCGGTCCTCGATCTCCGGCACGAGTTCTTCGAGATCCGACGCCGGAAGCTGCCACAGCTCGACGCCGCGCTCGCCGGCGGCCCGGACCACCGCGCCGGTGCGCTCATGGGCGCTGCGGAACGGCACGCCCGCCGCGGCCAGGAGATCGGCCAGATCGGTGGCGGTGATGTAGGAGCCCTCGAGCGCCGCCGCCATCGTCTCGCGGTCGAACTCGAGACTCTCGCCCAGCACCCGGGCCACCCCGAACGAGGCGGTCACCGTGTCGAACGCGTCGAACAGGGCCTCCTTGTCCTCCTGCAGATCGCTGTTGTAGGTCAGCGGCAGGCCCTTGACCGTCACCAGCAGCGACACCAGGTCGCCCACGGCGCGGCCCGACTTGCCACGCAGGATCTCCGCGGGTTCCGGGTTCTTCTTCTGCGGCATGATGCTCGAGCCCTTGGCGGCACGGTCCTGGAGCCGGCCGAAGGAAAACTCGCTCGACGTCCAGAGCACGACTTCCTCGGCCCAGCGGGAAAGATGGACCATGGCGAGCGCGCAGGCGAAGAGGGCCTCGGCGACGTAGTCGCGGTCCGCCACCGCCCACATGCTGTTCGGATAGGCGGCGTCCATGCCGAGCAGTTCGGCGCTGCGGACGGGGTCGATCGGGTGCGGCGAGCCGGCCATCGCCCCGGCGCCGAGCGGGCTCAAACCCGCCGACCGGTGGGCGCGCCGGAGCCTTCCCGCGTCCGCCAGGACCGACCAGGCGTGGGCGAGCAGGTGCTGCGCCAGCGTCGTCGGCTGGGCTCGCTGCATGTGCGTGTAGCCGGGAAGAGCCGTGTCCACGTGCTCCCGCCCCTGGCTGAGCAGGGCCTCGACCAGTCCCAGGGCCGCGGCGACCGCGCGCTCGGCCTCCGCCCGCTGCCACAAGCGGAAGGCGACCGCCGTCTGGTCGTTGCGGCTGCGGGCGGTGTGAAGCCGCCGCCCCGCGTCGCCGATCTCCTCGGTTAGCTGCCGCTCGATCCAGGTGTGGACGTCCTCGTCCACGCCGCCGACCTCGAGCTCGCCCGCCTCGACGCGCCGGAGCATCGAGCTCAGGCCGGAGAGGATGGCGGCGGCCGAATCCCGGTCGACGACACCGGTCTCCAGCAGCATCCGGGCGTGCGCCAGCGAGCCGATCAGGTCCGCGGCGGCGAGCCGGTGGTCGAACGGCAACGACCGCGTGTAGGCGTCGATGACCGGATCGACCTCCGCGTCGAACGCGCCGCCCCAGAGACGGGGCGTAGCGGGCCCGCCGGCCTTCCCGCTCAAGCCGCGCCATCCTCCAGAGTTTGGGCCTCCAGGCAATGCGCGAGGATCCCGACCGCCCGCTCGATCTCCGGGTCGCGGACCACGAGGGGCGGCAGCATCCGGATGCTGTGCGGACGGGGCGCGTTGACGATCAGGCCGTTCTCCAGGCAACGGGTCGCGACATCGGCCGCGTCGGGCGTGCACTCGATCGCCGCCATCAGCCCCTGGCCCCGCACCTCGGTGACCAGGCCGCCCGCCTTGAGCTGACCGAGCAGCGCCCTCAGGTACTCGCCCGCGCGGACCACCCGCTCGAGGAAGTCAGGATCGAACACCGTCTCGAGCACGGCCCGGACCGCGGCGCTCGCGAGAGGGTTGCCGCCGAAGGTGGTGCCGTGGGTGCCCGGCACCAGCGCCGAAGCGACCTCGCTCCGCGCCAGCACAGCGCCCACCGGAACGCCGCCGCCGAGCCCCTTGGCGAGAGTCACGACGTCCGGTTCGACGCCGTAGTGCTGGAAGCCGTAGGGCCGGCCGAGACGGCCGATCCCGGTCTGCACTTCGTCGAGGATGAACAGAGCACCGCGTTCGCGGCAGAGCGCCTGCAGACCTTCGAGATAGCCGTCCGGCGGCTCGATCACGCCGGCCTCGCCCTGGATCGCCTCGATGAGGACCGCGCAGGTGCTGCCGTCGATCTCGCCGGCCGCCGCCTCCAGATCGCCGAAGGGCACCGAGGCGAACCCTCCCGGGAGGGGACCGAAGCCGACCTGGTAGGCGGGCGTGGCGGTCGCCGCCAGGGCCCCCAGGGTACGGCCGTGGAAGCCGCCCTCCGCGGTGACGATCCGGTGCCGGTCGCCCGAGCCGTCGCGGTCGTAGGCGTAGCGCCGCGCCAGCTTGATCGCCGCCTCGACCGCCTCGGCGCCGCTGTTGCAGAAGAAGGCGCTGTGGAGCAGACCCTTCGTCGCCTCCACCAGCAACTCGCCCGCCCGCTCCTGTTCGCGGATCCTGAAGAGGTTCGAGACGTGCAGATAGCGCCCGGCCTGACGCGTGATCGCCTCGGTCAGAGCCGGGTGGCTGTGGCCCAGGGACGAGACCGCGATACCCGCCAGGAAGTCGAGGTACTCGCGGCCCTGGGTGTCCCACAGACGCACTCCGTCGCCGTGGCTGAACGCCACCGGCGCCCGCTTGTAGTTTGCGAACAGGCTGTCGTCGGTCATGAAAGGTCTACTCCCTGAATCAGGCTCTGCTGGGTTGCGGGCTTGATCATCGTTCCGATGCCGCCTTCGGTGAAGAGCTCCACCAGGAGCCCATGCGGTTCGCCGGCGGCAACGATGTGGGCGCTCCCGACTCCGGCCTCGATGGCGCTGAGGCAGGCTCGCACCTTCGGCACCATGCCGGCGGACACGACGCCGGAGTCGATCAGTTCCTGGGCTTCGCCGGGAGTGAGCCGCGACCGGAACGAGCCGTTGTCGTTGATCCCGCGCACGTCGGTGAGCAGGAGGAGCTTCTCGGCGGAGACCTCGGCGGCGAGCGCAGCGGCCGCGGTATCGGCGTTGACGTTGTAGGTGTCGCCGCCCGGCCCGACGCCGAGCGAGCCGATCACCGGCACGTAGCCCGAATTCGTGAGCTGGTCGAGCAGCGAGGTGTCGACCCTCTCGATCTCGCCGACGAAGCCGAGCTCGTCCGCCCGCGCGTGGGGGCGCACCCGCAGCAGGTCGCCGTCCTTGCCGGTGAGACCGACGGCGCGGCCGCCGGCGCGCTGGATCATCCCCACCAGGCGCTTGTTGACCGAACCGCCGAGGACCATCTCGACCACCCGCATCGTGTCCTTGTCCGTGACGCGCAGACCGTCGACGAAGCGCGGCTCGATGCCCATCGTCTCGAGCATGGTCGAGATCTCGGCACCGCCGCCGTGGACCAGCATCGGGCGCAGACCGGCGCTCCGCAGCAGCACCAGGTCCTCGATCAGGGTGCCGAATTCCTCGCCGGCCATCGCGCGGCCGCCGTACTTTACGACGACGCGCTTGCCGCGCCAGGCCGAGGCGTAGCGCAGCGCCGCCGCCATCTCCTGGCCGAGATCCCGCTCTGCTTTCATTGCCGCGCCCGTCCTCAACTGATGTAGCTCGCGTTGATTTCGATGTAGCCCTCGGACAGGTCGCAGGTCCAGACCGTCCAGCGGCCGGAGCCGAGGCCGAGGTCGACCTCGAGAACCGTGTGGTCCGCGAGCATCGTCCGCGCCAGACCCTCGAGGTTGTCGCTGGCGCCCAGGCCGCCGCGCACGACCTCGACCCGCTCGCCGTCGGCCAGCACCGCGATGCCGATCCGCTGCTCCACGATGTCGACTCCGGCGCGCCCGATCGCCCCCATGAACCGGCCCCAGTTCGGCTGACCGGAACGGTAGGCCGTCTTGACGAGGGGCGAGTTGGCGATCGTGTTCGCGACCTGCCGGGCCGCCGCGTCGGTGCGCGCGCCCTTCACCCGGACCTCGATCACGCGGTTCGCTCCCTCCGCGTCGGCGATCAGGGCGACGGCTAGCCGGCCGAGCACGCGCTGCAGGCCTGCCGTGAAGCGCTCCATGTCATCCGCGGACTCGGCCTCGACCCCGGCGGCGCCGTTGGCAAGCACCAGGACGCAGTCGTTCGTGCTCGTGTCGCCGTCGACCGTGACGCTGTTGAACGTTGGTTCCACCGCCTTCCGCAAGGCGAGGTCTAGCGTCTCCGGCGACGCCTTCACGTCCGTCGTGACGAAGGCAAGGGTGGTCGCCATGTCCGGCGCCATCATTCCGGCCCCCTTCGCGATGCCGCCGATCGTCACCTCGCCGCCCGCGAGACCGACCTTCTCGACTTTGATCTTCGGCCGCGTGTCCGTCGTCAGGATCCCCTCCGCCGCCGACACGCCGCCCCGTGGCCCGAGCTCGGTCGCCGCCTGGTCGATGCCGGCGAGCACGGTAGGCATCGGCAGAGGGACCCCGATCACGCCGGTCGAGGCGACCAGGACGTGGCCCGGATCCATGTCGAGCGCCGCGCCGGCCCGCTCGGCCATCGCCCGCGCGTCGGCCAGGCCCGGCTCGCCCGTGCAGGCGTTCGCGTTGCCGCTGTTCGCCACGATCGCCCGCGCCCGGCCTCCCGCCGCGACCTCGCGGCAGTAGAGCACGGGCGCGGCCTGGACCTGGTTGCGCGTGAACACGGCCGCAAGCGTTGACGGCTCGTCGGCGGTCGAGGCGATGATCGAGAGGTCGAGCCGCCTCTTCTTCAGGCCGCAGTGCACGCCGGCGGCGACGAAGCCCCGCGGGGCGGTGACGCCGCAGCTCACGGGAACACCGGAATGGCCGAGAGGCCCGTGGTTTCTTCGATATCGAACATCACATTCATGTTCTGCACCGCCTGTCCGGCGGCTCCCTTGACGAGGTTGTCGAGCGCCGCGAACACGACCGCGAGCCCGCGTTCGGTATCGACGCGGACGGCGAGGTCGCAGTAGTTGGAGCCCAGGGTGGCCTTCGTCTGGGGCAGGACCGAACCGGTCAGCACCCGCACGAAGGGCTCGCTGGCATAGCGATCGAGGTACGCCGCCTCGAGCTCGTCGCGGCTCGGCGGCGCGGTCATCGGCACGTAGCAGGCGGAGAGGATGCCCCGGGTCATCGGCACGAGATGGGGCGAGAAGAACACGCGGGGCGCCACACCCGAGGCGGCCAGTTCCTGCTCGATCTCGGGCTGGTGGCGATGAGCGCCCGAACCGTAGGGCTTCAGGTTCTCGTTCAGCTCCGAGTACTGGTAGCCGTCCCGGGCGTTCCTGCCCGCTCCCGAGACCCCGGACTTCGCGTCGATGACCACCGCGGCGGCGACACGATCGCCGAAACGCTCGAAGAGCGGCTTGAGCGCCAGGGCGGAGGCGGTCGGGTAGCAGCCGGGATTGGCGACCAGGCGCGCTCCGGCCACCGCGGAGCGCCGCCACTCCGTCAGGCCGTAGACCGCTTCCGCGAGCAGGGCAGTCGCCGTGTGCTCGCCGCCGTACCAGCGCCGGTAGGCGGACGGGCTCCGGAGCCGGAAGTCCGCGCCGATGTCGATGACCCTGGCCCCGGCCTCGAGCAATCGGCCCGCGGCGCCGAGCGCCTCGCCGTGCGGCAGGGCCAGGAACACGACGTCGGCGCCGTCTCCCAGGCGATCCCAGTCCGTCTCCACCAGGTCGGCGGTGACGGCGTCGCCCAGGTGGGGGAACACCTCACTCGCGGAGCGGCCGGCCTGGCGGCCCGCCGCGAGCGCGCCAAGCTCCACTTCCGGGTGGCCTTGCAGCCACCGGACGAGTTCCGCTCCACTGTAGCCGGACGCCCCGGCGATCGCAGCCCGAATCACAAGGCCGCGAATAGTACACCACTTTGGCGAAAAGTTATTCGTCCGCGGGCAGAGCCGCCTCCAGGTCGATCAGAACGACCAGGAGATGAACGAGAGCGGCACCGCCAGCAGCGATACGACGAGCAGCACGAGAGCGGTGAGAACCTGCCCGGGGCGCTCTTCCGTGTTCGGACCGTAGCGGCTCGCCAGCAGGTATCCCCCGGCCAGCCCGCCGAGATGAGCCCAGTTGTCGATCCCCGGGATCAGCAGGCCGAACAGCACCAGGGGTATCGCCATGCCGAGCACCTGCCTCATGAACATCCGCCCGCCACTCTGGCGCGAGTAGCAGATCAGCGCTCCAAGCCAGCCGAACACGGCCGCCGAAGCGCCGAGGGTCACGCTGGCGCGATGAGTAAACGGCATCCAGGGCGCCACGATCGGCATGGCGCTGGTCACGAGGAAGCCCATCGCCGAAGAGAGCAGGTAGATGATCGCCGCGCGGGGAACGCCGTAGAGCCGGGCCATGACCGGCCCGAGCTGATGCACCCAGTACATGTTGAAGGCGATGTGCAGCAGGCCGCCGTGCAGCCAGCCGGCGCTCAGGATCGTCCACCAGCGACCGTAGTCGAAGACGATCAGCGCGCCGCTGGCGCCGAGCCGGACGCCGACCTCGAGGTCCGGCGCCAGGAAACCGAAGCCGAGCTGCGTGTTGACCCGGCCAGGGGCCATCAGGAGTTCGAGCAGGTAGATGACGACGCAGAGACCGATCACGACGGTCGAGAACACCGCCTCGTTGCCGAGGTTCTGCAGGGCGCGCGAGAAGCCGAAGAGGCTGGGCCGGGTCCGGCCGCAGTTCCAGCAGCGTTCGTCCTGCACGCCGACCAGCCGGCCGCAGCCGGGGCAGACGACGGAGCCTGTCTTCTGGCGCTCGAACATCAGAACGGGATGTCGTCCTGGTCGTCAGGCGACGCGGGCTCCGTGGCGGGCGATTCGGCCTCCGGCGCCTCCGGCGTCGCGGCCCCCGAGTCGGTCCCGTCCTCCTCGATCTGTTCGACGATCTGCCGGACCTCGACCTCGGCCCGGCGAATCTTCTTCCGGCAGACCTCGAGCAACCGGGCCGCACGGCCCAGCTCGCGGCCCAGTTGATCGACGTCGATCTCGTCGCCCTCGATCCGCCGGAGCACGCTCTCGAGTTCTTCCATCGCCTCGCTGAAGCTCAGTTCCGCCACTTCACCACCGGTCCGGTCGCCGCTCATGCCGTCTCCTTGCCGCCCGGATTGCCCGCGTCGACGGTGCTTTCCACCGTGCCGTCGGCAAGCCGGGTACGAAGCTCGTCACCCGCCGCCACGTCCGAAGCTCGCCGCACGAGTCCGCCGTCGGCGCGGCGGGTGACGCTGAAACCGCGGGCGAGCGTCCGCTCCGGCGAGAGCTGCTCGCAGAGCCGGCCGTGCGCCTCCAATCGCTCGGCCGCCCGGCCAACCGGCTTGAGGGCGCCGCGGACCAGGCCATCGCGCTGCACCTCCTCCTGCTTCCTGGCGGCCGCCACCAGCCGCTCGGCGGCAGTCCGCGCCCGGCCGGCCGCCAGACGGCAGTCCACCGTGCGTGCGGACAGCGTCCTCCCGGCCGCCCGCCCCAGGTCGCGCCGGAGGGCCCGACAGTCGCGGACGCGGTTCCTGAGCAGGGCGCGGCTCGGCGACGCCAGCCGCGGCGGGAGGGAAGAGACGCGTTGCCGAGCGACGCGCAGGAGGTCCGTAGCCTCCCGCGCGAGGGCACGGCCCGCCTCCTCCACCCGGTACGCCGCCTCTCCGACCCTGCCGGCCAGGAACTCGGCCGCTTCCGTCGGGGTCTTGCAGGAGGTGTGGGCGACGATGTCCGCGATCGATACGTCGATCTGGTGGCCGATGCCGCAGATCGTCGGCACCGGCGACCGGGCGACCGCGCGCGCCACCCGCCGACTGTCGAAAGTGGCCAGGTCGGAGCGCGAGCCGCCGCCACGGATCAGGGCGATCGCATCGAGCCGCCGGCCACCGCGCGCGTAGGTGCCGAGCAGGTCGAAGGCGCGCTCGATCTCAGCCTCGGCCGCCGCTCCCTGGACCGCGGAATGGACGAGGTACACGCGAAAGCCCAGGCCGGAGTTGACCAGCGTGTCGAGGAAGTCGTGGTAGGCGGCGCTCCCCTCGGACGTGATGAGCCCGATCTCCAGGGGCGCCGGCGGCAGCGGCACCTTCTTGTTGCGCTCGAGCAGGCCCTCGGCCTCCAGCGCCCGGAGCGTCTCCCGGCGCCTTCTCTCGAGCGCGCCGAGCGAGAACAGCGGATCGACCTCGCGGACCGTGAACTGGAGCCGGCCGCCGCCGGGCCAGAACTCGGGACGGCCGCAGCAACGCAGCACGACGCCCTCGGCCAGCTCGACTCCGGCCTCGCGCAGTTGAGCCTCGGCGACGGCGCGTTCGTCCGCCCAGAGCACGCAGTCGATCTTCGCCCGGATCCGGTCGCCGCGGCCCTTCTCGATCAACTCGAAGTAGAGCTGGCCCCTGGCCGCCGACCGCAGCCGCTGGACTTCCCCCGCGACCCATACCGCGGGGTACGCGTCGGCGAGCAGGCCCTTCATCTCCCAGGCGAACTCGGAGACCGTGTAGGTGCCGGCCGGCAGTTCGGAATCGAGGCGGTTCAACTGCGGCTCAGTGAAAGCCGGTGAGTTCGGCCATGGATTCCATCGGAATCGCCTCGGCCCACTCCAGGGCGTTCTTGTCGCCGATCGTCAGCTTGTCCAGGAACTGGCGCGCCTCGTCGCGGTGCGTGAACAGCCGCCAGATGAAGGTGTGGCCGGCCGGCGCGGTGAAGTACGTGTAGTTGCGCATCCCCTCGCTCAGGTCGAAACCGAGATCCGATTCGCCGTTCACGCCGACGCAGGCCATGGCAATCGCCCGGTACGCCAGCGCGAGCGCCTTCAGCGGCTCCTCGAAGTCCGACAGCTCCTCGCGCGAGAGCGGGGAGTGGAAGAGGGCGATCTTCGAACCGTCCTCCTCGGCGAGCAGGTTGTACGGCACGTCCGACCGGTCGAGCGCGTCCCGCGTCTCGCTGGTCATGACGAAGACGTCGTCCGTGTCCTCGACTTTGTAGGCGATCGCGAAGGTGTCCGAGTCCAGCCCCCCGAACGACTCGGCGAGGATGCCCTCGTCTTCGATCGTGAAGTAGAAGAGGCGCGAAATCATCCGACGGGTAGCCATGGGTACTCCTGGTCGGCCGTAGCGGCCGAGCGGCGCGAATCCTACCGGATCGCCGCCAACTCCGGGGGTTCGCTCGACCCCCGGGGCCAAGTCGTTCAGTGCGTCCGGTGCTGGAGCAGAAACCTGTCGAGTTCCCCTCTTTCTTCCGGGGTCGTGTCCTCCAGAGCGATCAGGTACTCGCCGCCCGCCTCGGGCAGCGGAACGTTGATCAGGGTGACGGCGCGCTCGATCGCTTCGCAGTCCAGACTGACCAGGACCAGCGCCATCTGCCGGCAGACCGTGAAGAGCTGGGTGCCGAGCTCGCTCTCGATCCGCACCTGGGTCGTCGCCGGCATGCGTTCCGTGCGGATCCAGTAGCCCTCGTCGTCGCGCCGGATGGCGATCGCGCCCTCCAGACGCAATGTCTGGGCAGGCACGACGAGTTCCTGGGTCAACTGACTCTCCAGGCTGCCGATGACCACGTCCGCGTCGATCCGTCCCGAACCCGAGATGTCCAGCTCGAGCTCGGCCTCGAAGACGCCGTCGTCGCCGGCGGTGAGCGTCGCCGCGTGGCGACTGACGGTCAGCGAGTGCTCGGGAGAGCGCAGGGCCACCTCGGCCGGGCCGATCCGGATGAGGGAGAGGTCCTCGATCAACTGCTCGTAGACCCGGTTCAGCCGCTCGAACGCGACCGTCCGCACGCCGTCCCTCTCCTGTGCCGCGACCGGCGCGGAGACGGCGAGCAGCAGCGCGAGCGCGAACCGCCGCCGGCCGATCACGGGTAGTAGCCGCTGATCGTCCGCGCCTTGAAGCGTCCCTTCACCCGCACTTCGACCTCGCGGTACTCGTCGCTTTCGCCGCCGCGGTCGGAGGTGTAGGCGAGCAGGTACTGGGAGCGCAGTTCGCGTTCGATGTCGTCGTAGACCGGCGCGAGGTCCTCGGCCTTGGAGATGAAGAACGAGCGCCCTCCGGTGGCCTTCGCGAGGTCGTTCAGCTTGTTGCGCAGGATCATCTGCGTGCGGCCGACGCCGAGGCCGATCGTGTAGATCGCGACGCCCGAGCGCCGCGCGTACTCTTCGACGTCCCGGAACTCGACCGTGCTCGAGGTGTCCTCCCCGTCCGACAGCAGCACGAGCGCGCGGCGGCCCCGAACGCCCCGGAAGTAGTAGAGGCTGGTGATCACCGCGTCGTGCAGGGCCGTGGCGCCCGCGGCCCGCAGTCTCTGGATCACCGAGGCCACCGCGCTGACGTCCGAGGTCCGCCCGATCAACAACGCCGGCCGCGAGGCGAAAGCCACGGCGAAGGACCGGTCGCGCGGCGTGATCATGTTCGTCAGGAACTGCGAGGCGGTCCGGCGCGCCTCGCCCAGCGACGTCTCCATCGAGCCCGAGGTGTCGATCACCACCCCCAGGGTGAGCGGCAGGTCCTCGACCAGCTCGAACTTCGCGAGTTCCTGCCGCCGCTTGTCCTCGAAGACGGTGAAGTCGCTCTCGGCCAGACTGGTCACCGGCCGGTTCTGGCCGTCCACCACCGTGGTGTAGAGCTCGACGAGATCGACCTCCAGCGACTCGGTGAACGCGGGCGCGTTCAGGAAGCGGACATCCTCGGCGCGGCTTCCGTCGTCGAGCGTCGCCGCGACCGTCAGGTAGACGAGATCCTGCTCGCCCGCCCCGGGAGGCACTTCGACCTCGGCCCGCCAGGGCGGCTGGCTCAGGACGGTCTGGACCTCCCCGCCGACGCTGAACTCGACTTCCTCGACGATGCGCTCCTCGGGCACGACGATCGTCGCCGACGCCTCCACGCTGCCCGAGACGCGGGCGCCCCTGCGCGGCTCGTTGATCGTCACGCGAAGCTCCCCCCGCTGCTGGTTCAGCACGATCTCGTCGGCGTCCACCACCTCGCGCTCGGCGTTCAGGCCCTCGACGCGGACCACCTGTTCCTCGGGGTACTTGGCCAGCCGGACCTCGGCGGTGAACGGCGGCCGGCGGCGGGTCACCTGCACCCTGCCGTCCACCAGAAAGCGCACAGCGACGATGTTCTCGCCCGTGATCAGGGTATCGGCCCGCCAGAGACCGAGCACCACCTCGCTCTCGGGCGGCACCAGCATGATCGCGTTCCGCGCGTCGAGGACGGTCTCCGGCAGATCCTCGGTCGCCATGACCAGCCGCAACTGATCTTCGGGTTCGACGGGAACCGCCTCCGGCCTCAGTGGCACCTCGACCGGCACCGAGGCGAACGCGGCCGCGCCGCCGACCTCGTCACGGACCAGGAGCCGCAGCAGGAGGACCGAGCCCGGCCGGAAGAGCTGTTCGACCGGCAGCGCCATGGAGCGCTCCGGGTCCGGCGCGCTGCCGACGAACCGCATCTTGAAGGTGTCGAAGACCCGGCCCGGCAGTTCGACCATGCCCTCCACGTTGATTCGCGTCTGCTGCCTGCCGGCGTCGTCGACGAAGGGCTCGACCGGAGCGCCCGGCGGCAGCGAGAGGAGAATCCGCGTGAGGATCCGCTGCCCCCGCTCCTCCGGAAAGGTGAGGATCGGATCCTCCAGTTCCAGCGGCGCCGGCCCGGGCACGACGTCGCCTGCCGCCTCTCCCGCCCACGCCTCGACATCCGCGGGCGGCGCCACCCAGGCCAGGAAGTCCTCGTCGGTGCGACGGTCGCGGCGGAAGCCGAACAGGCCGCGGATACCCGTGATCTCGTCGACCCGGCGTGCCTTCTCGCAGACCTGCAGGTCGAAGCGGCGGGCCCGCAGCAGGCCGCGGAGTTCCTCGTACTGTTCGAGGAAGTACTCCATCTCCGGCATGTAGAGGGCGCGCTTCGTGTCCTCCGGCAACCACAGCCGGAAGACCTCGGCCGGCTTCGGCTGGTAGATGACGAGGTTCGTGTGCTCGCCGTCCTCCGGCCCGTAGCGCCAGAGCTGGAGCGGCCGGAACGTCTGGTCGCAGTCGACCGGGTCGATCGCGTCCGGCTCGCCGTGGAGGAACAGCAACCGGGCGCGGACATCGAAGAAGGGCAGCCCCGCCATGCGCACCCGCTGGCGCCGGTGCTCTACGGCCTCGGCCACCCTGCCGCGGTCCAGGAAGGTGTCGATGTACTCCAGCCGGGACAGCGGATCCAGATTCCGCACCCGCTCCAGTTCGGCCGGCGCGAGCAGGAACTGGGGCCCGTCGAGAAAGAACTCCCGCTCATCGCTGGTCCACTCGGCGAGCCGCCACTCGGGTTCCTGGGCGGCCGCGAGCGGCGGCAGCAGGCCCGCCGCCAGAAGCAGCACGCAGACGGCGCGCACACGGTTTGCCGCGAAAGTCACCACGACATGCGATACAGCATCCAGTACACGACGACCCCGGTCACCGACACGTAGAGCCAGATCGGCAGCGTCACGCGGGCGATCTTCCTGTGCCGCTCGTACCGGCCCCGAAGACCCAGCACGACCGTGATGATCGCCAGCGGCGGCACCGCCGCCGCCAGCACCGTATGGGTCAGCAGGATGCCCAGATACACGGTCCGCACGGTCCCCTCGCCCTCGAAATGAACCGAACCGACCTGGTAGTGGTAGTAGAGATAGGAGATCAGGAACGCCGCCGAACACCCGAGCGCCGACAGCATGACCTGCTTGTGCCGCTCCCGGTTGCCGCGCCGGATCAGCACGTAGCCGATCACCAGCAGCGTCGCCGCGGTGGCGTTCAGAATCGCGTTGAGAGTCGGCAGGTGCATCGGGCATGGAGCTTAGCCGGGTGCGATGCACAGGTTGTGCCGGACGGGGAGCCGACGCGCCGGAGACTTGGTGCCTCGTTGACGACCCGCCTACCGGCGCTCCCGCCAGTACCGCACCTGCCAGCGGGCGACGTTGCGGTTGTGCTCGGCGAGGGTCTCGGCAAAGACGTGGGTGCCATCGTTGCGGCTGACGAAGTAGAGATAGGGGACGTCGGCGGGCCGGGCCGCGGCTCGCAGGCTGTGCTCGCCGGGCGAGCAGATCGGGCCCGGCGGCAGGCCCGGATGGACATAGGTGTTGTAGGGCGAGTCGAGCTCGAGGTCACGGCGGCGCAGGTTGCCGTCCCAGGTGCCTGCCAGCTTCAGGGCGTAGATGATCGTCGGATCGGCGTAGAGGCCGATGCCGCGCTCCAGCCGATTGTGGAAGACGGCCGAGACCAGGGGGCGCTCCTCGATCGCGCCGGCCTCCTTCTCGACGATGCTCGCCAGCGTCACGAGGCCCCGCGGATCGAGACCGTGGCCGGCAGCGGCGTCCAGGTGGTCCTCGACGCGGCGGCGGAAGTTGCGGACCATGGCCTCCACGATCTCGGTTTCGCCGGTGCCTCGCGGGAAAGCGTAGGTGTCCGGGAACAGGTAGCCCTCCAGGGATTCGGCGGCCGGATCGAGGTCGGCGATCGGCGCTGGCGAAGACATCGCCCGAAGGAACGCGTCCAGGTCGCCGAAACCCTCCGCCGCCAGGTGCTCCGCGGTTTCCCGCAGGGTCAGGCCCTCGACCACCGTCACCGGGTAGGTCACGACCTCGCCCCGGATCACGAGGTCGAGCGCCTCCACCGTGCTCATCGGCTGCTCGAATCGGTACTCGCCGGCCTGCAAGACGTCCTCGGGACGCCGGTAGTCGAGGTAGAGACGCGCCAGCAGGGGATCGCCGATGACCTCTGCCGCGGACAACTGGTCGAGGATCGCCGCCAGAGGAGCGCCGCGCTCGACAACCAACTCCACGTGGTCCGAGCCCAGCGGCCGCTCGAGTTCCCGTTCCGCCCAGGCGACAAGACCGGCCGCCGCGGCGGCAAGGGCCGCCAGCACCGCCACGGCACCCACCGCGAGCCACGGCAGCAGACGCCGTCTGCGCCGACGTCGCGGCGGCGTCCTCCGCTTCATCCGCTCTCCCGGCTCAGCTCCTCCTCGAGGAGGATCTGCGCCGCCACCGCGTCAACGCGGTCCGGGTGCCGCCGCGGATCGACTCCCGCCGCCCGCAGCCGCCGCTCCGCCTCCACCGAGGTCAGGGACTCGTTCACCGTCCGCACCGGCAGATCGCAGGCCTCGCCGAGCTTGCGCGCGAAGGCGCGGGCGCGCTCGGCCGCCGGCCCGACGGAGCCGTCCAGCCTCCGCGGCTCGCCGACCACCAGTACCTCGGCTTCGGAATCGGCCGCCAGCGCCCTCAGTTCCGCGATCACCTGCCGGTCCCCGGTGCGCCGGATCGTCGAGTGCGGCACCGCGATCCCCACCTGCGAATCCCCCGTCGCCACCCCGACGCGTTTCTCGCCGAGATCGATGCCGAGAAGACGCACAGTGCGATCACTCTGAAACGGGCCAGCGGGACTGTCAACCGACCGGGACCGATGCCTGAAGTTGGCCCGGCAATTGCTACCATCACCACCATGCACAGGGCGTCCCGGACGGCGGAGCCGTCATCGCGATCCTGACGGTGGTTCCTGGCCGAGATGTCTAGTGCTGACCAACCGGTCGCCGCCCTGTTGCTGGCCCTGACCATCACGGCCGCCGCCGAGGCTCAGGAGCTTGAAACCGCCCAGGCAACCCCCGAAGACGCTACGGCCGCGGTCGAAGAACCCGCCCCCGACGCAGCAGAAGCCGTGGAGGAGGAACCCGCCGATACTGGTCCGCCACCGCCTCCCGGCGCCAGCACCTTCAGCTTCGGGGTCGAGGACGAGTCCGGCCCTGGACGGGTGGAAGGTTGGGCCGGCGTCATGGAAGGCACGTTCGAGGAACAGCACACACTGTCGAACGGATTCTGGATCCGGCTTCGCGACTACCAGGTCTCCGGCAACCGGGCGGTGTACGACCACGCGAACGAACGCTTCGAGGCCGAGGGGCCGGTTGTCCTGATGCGAGGCAACGAAGTGCTGCGGGGTTCGCGACTCGAGTTCGACGTGGCGGCCGAAACGGCCTCGATCTTCGACGCGGACGGGAACATCGGCGCCGACCTCTTCTTCACCGGCGCGGCGGTCCACATGCTGAGCGAGGACCGCTTCACGATCCTCGACGCCCAGTTCACGGCCTGCGAAGTCGAGGACGACGGCCGGGCGCCGGACTGGAGCTTCCGCGCGAAACGGGTCGACGTGAACGCCAACGGCTACGCCAAGACGCGCGGCGTCTCCTTCCGGACGAGGAAGGTGCCGCTCGTCTACCTCCCCTACATGCTGTGGCCGGTCCAGAGCTCCAGGGTGAGCGGCTTTCTGACGCCGAAACCGGGCTTCTCGACCAGGCGCGGCCCGTCGCTCGGCCTCGCCTACTACTGGGCGATCAACCGGAGCTACGACGCCACCTTCAACGTGGACCTCTACGCCGGCGCCCCGAGTGGCAGCAGTCAGGCCTTCTCGACCGAGGCCTTCTGGGGGCTCGGCACCGAGTTCCGCTACCGGCCGACCCAAGGGACGGCGGGCGAGTTCGACGGCTACCTGATCGACGACACGGAGCGCGGCGAGCGCCGCTGGCGCATGCGCTGGAACCATCAGTCGCAGGACCTGCCCGGAGGATTCCGTGGCGTCATCCGCTTCGAGGACGTGTCCGACTTCGAGTTCTTCCGCGACTTCGAACGCCGGGTCGACCGCAACAGCCTGCGCCAGCTCTATTCGACGGCCTTCGCCTCGCGAAACTGGGGCAACCAGTCGCTCAACGTCCAGCTCGACCAGCGCAAGACGTTCATCTCCGCCAGCCGCGAGATCCAGTTGCGCCAGCTTCCCGAGATCGAATACAAGCTGCGTTCCACGCGACTGGGAAGGTCGCCGCTCTACTTTCAGGTGAAGAGTTCGCTCCACTACCTCGACACGAACCGGTCGGCGCGACGGATCGCCCAATACGGGCGCGCCCATCTCGAGCCGGAGATCAGCGTCCCGATTCCGCTGGCGAGCTGGTTCTCGCTGTCGCTTACCGCGGGCGGTCACCTCACCTGGTACGAAGACAGCCTGATCAGCGCCCAGGAACGACGGGCGACGATGACCACAACCGACTTTCGGGGAGAAGACCTGATGCGCGTGGTGCCGACGGCGCGCGCCGAGATCGTCGGCCCCGGTTTCTCGCGCATCTTCGAACTGGGCGAGGGAGGGCGCTTCTCCAGACTCAAGCACGTCATCGAACCCCGAATCGCCTACGGCTTCTTCGAGGACTATGACGAACGCTTCCGCATTCCGCTCTTCGACGAGATCGACAACCTCCGCGGCCGGAACGTCGCCCGCGTCAGTCTCTACAACCGGCTACTCGTGAAGCCCGCCGATCCCGAGGAAGGCGGCGCCTTCGAGATCCTGTCGGTCCAGTTCTTCCGGGACGTGTCACTCGACGCCGACCAACCGCTGCTGCGCTCCCTCGACCGGTCGTTGACCAGCCAGAACGGTCCGGTCGGCGCCCTGTTGCGCTTCAACCCGTCGCGGCGCACCGGGGTCCGCTTCGACGCGCTCTACGACACCCTCTTCTCGCAGGTCTCCTCTACAGCCATCTCGGGCAGCCTCGGTATCAGCGAGACGGGTTCGGTCGGCCTGCGCTGGGCCGTTCGCCGCAACCCTGAACTCGACCGGACCCGCCGCCACCACGTCCAGGTTTCGACCGGTCTCGATCTGATCCCGAACAAGCTGCGGGTGAACAGCATGGTGAGCTACGACATCGAGCAGAAGCTCCTGCAGATCCAGCGTCACATCGTCGACTTCAAGGCCTGCTGTTATGGACTGCGATTCGAGGTGGCCGACTTCCGCACCGCGCTCCGCCGCGACACCCAGTACCGGCTGCTGGTGACGCTGAAGAGCGTCGGCGCCTTCTTCGACATCACCGGCGGCCAGAGCGAAGCGTTGTGAACGCCGCTCCCCCCGGTGCCAGTACCCGGGCCGTGGTGCTCGGCGCGGCGGGTCAACTCGGTAGGGAAGTCGCCGACGAGCTGCGCCGCCGCGGCGCGAATGTCCTGGCCGCCGACCGCCGGTGTGCGGACGTCACGGACACCCAGGCAACCGCGGCACTGGCCGCCCGCTTCGGCGCCGCCGCCGTCTACAACTGCGCCGCCTGTACCGACGTCGACGGTTGCGAGACGGATCCCGAGGCCGCCCTGGAGATCAACGGCAGGGCACCCGCCCGGCTCGCTGCCGCTCTCCCGCAGGCGTGCCGCCTGATCCACGTCTCGACCGACTACGTGTTCGACGGCCGCGGCCGGAGGCCCTACCGCGAAGACGACACGACCGCGCCCGGCACCGCCTACGGACGCTCGAAGCTCGACGCCGAGCAGGCCGTGGCCGACGCGGGCGGACTCGTGGTCCGCACGAGCTGGGTGTTCGGGCCGGAGGGCAGGAACTTCGTCTCCGCGATCGCCGCCCGCCTCGGCCGCGGCGAGCCGCTCCGCGTCGTCTCCGACCAGATCGGCTGCCCGACCTACGCGCCCTACCTCGCTCGCGCTCTCGTCGACCTCCAGGCGGCCGGTGCCGGGGGCATCGTCCACTACTGCAACGCACCCGCCACTTCCTGGCACGGTTTCGCGGTCGTTATCGTCGGCGCTCTCGGCCTGAACGCCGAGGTGGAGCCGATCGCGACCGCCGACCTGCCCCGTCCCGCCGTCCGGCCGGCCTACTCGGTGCTCGATGTGGCCCGCTTCGAGTCCATCACCGGCCGGCGAGTCGAAGGGTGGACCGCAGGCCTGGACGACTACTTCGAGCGGCTGGGACAGGGCAAGGCAGAGACGTGAAGCGCGTCCTGGTCACCGGCGCCGAGGGGTTCGTCGGCGGCCGCCTGGTGCCGCGACTGGTCGCACGGGGGGCCGCCGTCATCGCCTGCCATGCCCCGGGAATGGTCATCGCCAGCGACGGCGACAACGACGCCCGCGTCCCCGCCGAGCACGTCGCCCTCGACATCCGCGACCGCGACGCCGTCGACCGCGTGTTCAGGGATACGGCGCCGGATGCGGTCGTCCACCTGGCGGGCCTGTCCGACGTACAGGCGTCCTGGCGGCGAATCGACGACTACTACCGGGTCAACGTCGAGGGCTCCGAGCATGTCGTCTCCGTGGCCCGCGCCCTGTCCCCAACGTGCCGCCTGGTCGTCGCCTCGAGCGCCGAGGTCTATGGTCCGGTGCCGGAAGCGGAACTGCCGGTGCGCGAGACGCGCGGCCTCGAACCGGGCTCGCCATACGCCGTGACGAAGGCCGCAGCCGAACGGCTCAGCCTTCCCCTGGGCGCCATCGTGGTCCGTTCCTTCAACCTGATCGGGCCCGGGCAGGGCGCCAACTTCGCGCTCCCGTCGTTCGCGACCCAGCTCGCGGCGATCGAAGCGCGCCGCGAAGAACCCGTGCTCCACGTCGGCAACCTGACGGCCCGCCGAGACTTCGTCCATGTCGACGACGGCGCCGACGCCTACGCGCTCCTGGTTGACCGCGGCGAACCGGGAAGCGTCTACAACGTCGCCCGGGGGGAGGCAATCGAACTCGAGGCGGCACTCAGGCGGCTCATCCGGCTGAGCGGCCTGAAGGTCGAGATCCGGCAGGACCCGGACCGCATGAGACCCGCGGACGTTCCCGTGATGTGCGGCGACGCCAGCCGGCTACGCGCCCTGGGCTGGCGCCCGAAACGGGGCTTCGATCAGGCCCTGGAGGCGATCTGGGACGACGCCCGCCGCAGGAGCTAGTCCTCGGCGTGCTTGCGTTCCAGGGCGAGCAGATGCGCCTTGCGCTTCTCCCCGCCGATGTAGGACCCGGGACCGCTCCGGCGCGGCACGACCCGGTGGCAGGGAACGAGGATCGGCAACGGGTTGGCCATCAGCCTGGAACGGATCAGGCGGTAGGCGCCCGCCTGACCCGATGAGGTGGCCACGTTGCGGTACGTGCGTGTACCCCCGTAGGGAATCCGGGCCGTTTCCTCGAAGATGCGCCGGGACAGGGCATCGATCCCGGTCCGATCGAGGTCGTAAGGCAGATCGAGGTTCCGCCGGGCGCCGGCGAAGTACTCCGACAGGCGGCCCAGGGCCTCGTCCACGAAGTCGGTTGTCTCCACCGACCCGAGGGAAGTGAACAGCGCCTTCTCGGCGCCCTTCGGCGCGATGACCAACCGGGTGATCAGCCGACCGATGAACTCCAGCCCCAGAGAACCGAGCGGCGAGGCAACCAGCACTCGCAAGGGCTCGGCGCCGCGCGGCGCGGGCCAGGCGGGCGCACCGGCGCGCGCCCCGGCACGGCTCGCGAGTTCATGCACCACGGGAGTCATGGTAGCATGGCTACTTTTCTATGTCGACGCGAAGCGAAGGTCTACTTCTCCCGGCAGGAGTTCACTCCTCCCGGAGCACGATGCGCAGGGCCACGTCCTCTCCCCGCGCGGCTTCGAACGCCCGCACTTCGGCCACGTAGCCGGGACGGGTCACCTCCAGCCGGTGGGCGCCCGGATCGACGATCAGCGCCGAATGGAGGCTCGCCAGATCCGCGCCGCTCCCCAGCAGGCGGCCGTCCAGATAGACGACGGCGTCGGCGGGTTCGACCTCCACCCGCAGCCGGGCCGGATCCGGCCGCTGGTCCTGCTCGATCGGTCGGCCGCGGTTCTCGATCCTCCATGACTCGCCTTCCGGCGCCGCGGGCGCCGGCGCCGGCCTCGGCGGCACGGGCCGCGGCCGTTCCGCGGTCCCCGGGACAAGGTCCTCGTCGATCCGGATGACCACACCCGGTTGCACCCGGATCCGGCGCTCCAGGGTCTCGTAGCCGTCCATGTAGATCGCGAGCCGGTAGCTGCCGTCGCGCAACCAGAGGTAGCGCGGGAAGCCGTCGAAGCCGTCGACCCGACCGACCAGCTCGCCGTCGATGTAGACGGAGGCCTTCTTGGGCCGGGTGTTGATGTCGAGCGCACCCGCGTCCGCGTAGCCGACCGGACCGGAACCCCAACCGTACGGTCCGTAGCCGTAGGAGTACGGCGACCAGGCGTAGGGCCAGAATGGACCGAAACCGCCGTACCAGCCGAACGACCCGTAGTACGGTCGCACGTAGGTCCGGGAACGGCGGCCCTTGCGGTCGCCGCCTCCGCGGCGATCCCGATCGCCAGCCTCGACCGCGACCGGCGCCTGTACGGCGAGCGCTTGAAGGACCGGAGCAGTTCCGGCAGCGCCGGTGGCGGCTTCCGCGCCGCCCGCCAGGCCGAGACCCATCATGCCGGCCAGCGGCAGCGCCATTCCCATCGCGACCCGGGCCCTCGAACTCACGACGCACCTCCCCGGTCCAGGCCGACGCCGTCGGACCAGCCGTTTCTGAGACCTTCCAGATAGTGATAACGCATCGTGTTCTCCCACAGCCGGGGCAGTCTGACAGGAAGTCCCTGCAACGTCCGCGCCAATCGTTCCTGCAGCCACTGGCCAGCACGGTCGCGAACGCCGCCGACCGGAGGCGGCTCGCCGTCGTGGAACCCCAGGAAGGGGCCGAGCTGTTCATGCCGCCGGAAGAAGACAACCGCGGAGTACCCCGCGCGGTACTGCCGCTTCGCGAACCGCCGAAGACCGGTCGGGTGGTCGTGGGCGACCCGGGCCTTCGGCCGGTAAAGGAGCCGCAAGCCGCGCGCGGCCAGGCGGTATCCGGCTTCGATGTCTTCCCAGGCAGCAAACGGAAACGCCGGGTCGAAGGGCTCTGCCGCCATCGCTTCGCGATCGATCGAGAGGTTCGACGTGTAGAAGAAGTTGAACGGTACGTCGTCCTCGTCCTCGATCAGGGCGAATCCGAACTGCAGTCCGTTCTCGTTGATGTAGTCGAGAAACGGCGTGCGCCGCATCCGCTCGTGCCAGTCGGTGCGGCCGATAACGCCGACACAACCGCCCTCGGCGCGAATCGACCGCGCCAGGGCGTCGTGCTGGGCCCTCTGGTGGGCTGCCAGCCATCCCGGTGCGGGGACGGTGTCGTCCCCAAGGAAGGCCACCCAGCGGCCGCGGGCCGCCGCGACGCCGCGGTTTCGGGCCACGGCGGGCCCCTGATTCTCCTGATGAAGGATCCGCAGCTCCGGCTCACAACCGTTCCTGCCCGCGGCGCGTTCATCGAGCCAGGACGCGGTGCCGTCCGTGCTGCCGTCGTTGACCACGAGGACTTCGAATCGCGGCCCTTCCTGACTGCCCAGAGCCTCGAGAACCTCCTTCAGGGCCCCCAGACGGTTGAAGGTGGGAATGACGACGGTCCAGTCCGGCGACCCGGTCACCGCTCCACCTCCATCACGTCGTCCAGCAGCCGGCGAACCGGCGCCAGGTCCTCCGGCCACAGGGACTCGAAGCCTGCGCTAGCGAACAGTTCTTCGTCGCCGGGATAGGTCGGCACCACGTACAGCGGAAAGCGCTCCAGGATCTCGCGGTCGGACCGCCGCCGCCGGGCCTGCACCTGGCGCCGCCGTTCCGAGGCGCCGTCCAGGCCGCGGACGATCGCCGACAGTGCCCGCACCTGAGCCACGGTCTGGTCATCGACGACGGCCGGGGCCCCGGCGGGCACGCCGCCCAGACGGCGGGCGAGCCTTCTCAGGCGGGTCCGCAGGGCAACGACGTCGCGCGCCCGCTGCCAGAGACCGCGCGGTGCCACGCTCGGGTTGGTCCGCGGCGCCGCGTCCCGGTCGCCGGAGGCAGCCTCGCTCGCCTCCCCAGCCGTGCGGAAGGGATCGAGCGCCAGTACGTCGCCGTTCGGATTGCAGCGGGCGAGCAGGTGCTGCGTACGGGCGAGCAGCGTCAACTGGACCGCCGGCATCAGTTGCGGCCAGAGCTCGGCGTCGTAGTTCTTGAAGGCGGTGAAGTAGGCGTTGCGCTCGAACAGCAGGCCCCGGTTGGCGTTGCCCAGCAGGTCGCTGGTCGCCTTGGAACGGTGGTGGACGACGGCCCGCGGCGCCGACAGCACCCGTTCGCCACCCGACCAGAACCGCCACCCGAGATCGACGTCCTCGAGATACGCGAAGTAGCTCTCGTCGAAGCCCCCGGCCGCACGAAAAGCGTCGCGGCGCGCGATCATGTTGCCGCCGCAGGGAAAGAGCAGCTCGGCGCCTTCCGCCGGGATCTCCACCTCCTCCAGGAGGCGGCCGTAGTCGAGCTGGAAGGCGTGACCGTCGAAGGCCATGACGCCGCGTCCGAAGTCCAGGCGCTCCCCCTCCCAGTCGACGATGCAGCCGGACAGGGCGGCCACATCCGGAGGCGACGCCCGCAACGCCGCGACGAGTTCGGCGAGCCAGTCCGGCCGCGGCCGCGTGTCGTTGTTGACCAGCACCAGCGCGTCGGCCGAACTGCCCTCCGCGAGACGGTTGTTCGCGGCGGAGAAGCCGAGGTTGACCGGATGTTCGACCACTTCGACCTCCGGGTGTTCGGCGCCGACCCAGGCCGCCGTCCCGTCCGTCGACCCGTTGTCGAACAGTCGGATCCCTACCGCGGCGCCGGGATCGCGCTGCGCTGCGAGCGCCGGCAGCAGCGTCTCCAGGTGCCGGCGGCCGTTCCAGCTCACCACCAGGATGTCGACGCTGTCTACGCGCAGGCCACGGCCGCCTTCGCCGGCACCCCGGTCGCTCATGGTCCGCCTGCCGGGAGCGAGCCCGCCAACCGGCGCCGCAGCCAGCGCCGCAGGCGGAATCCCGGTTCGTCGGCCGGCGCCGCCGTCTCCGGCCGGAACGCAAACCCGGCCTTGGTCGGATCGACGCGCGGCGACGAAAGGAAGGCTGTCAGCGGGGCCAGCGTGCGCTCCCAGGAGTAGTCGACGAGCGTCCGCTCCCGGCCGCGGCGCGCCCGCTCTTCCACCTTGCCGCCGCCCGCCACCAGCTCGGCGAGGCCGGCGCGGAGCCCCTCGACGTCGCCGCAGGGAACAACGAGCCCCGCGTCCCACTCCCGGAGCAGCCGCGGCACGGTTCCACCCTCGGTCGTGAGGACCGGACAGCCGACGGCGAGCGCGTCGAGGAACCGGGTGCGCAGCGACAGGTCCGTCTCCAGCCCGGGCCGGTGGCAGGCGGCCAGCGCGTCGACGTCCCGCAGCAGGTCGTAGCGCCGCTCGAATGGCACCCAGTCGAGGAAGCCGAGGCGATGCGGATCTTCCCTCCGGCTGCGTGCCTCCACCTCCGCCAGCAGACGCTGAGGCGCCTGAGCACCGGGTGGCTGCCGCACGAAGAGAAGCCTCGCGTTCGGGTCGGGCAGGCCGGCGAACGCCTCGAGCAGGGGCTCCGGGTCGTACCAGTCGTACAGCCCGCCGAACAGCACACGGCGCTCGCCGTCCGCCCGCGGCGCCAACAGCGGCCGGTGTTCGGGCAGCGGATCCGGCACGCCCAGCGGCGCCTCGGCAATCAGGCCGGAAAGCTCCGGATCGTCCCGGTAGCGATGCGGGTTGACCCGTCCGAGAGCGGTCAGAAAGCCGAGATAGTAGGCGCGCTGCTCCGGCGAGGAACAGAGGAAGAAGTCGCCGCGGGACAGTTGGTGGATCCAGCTCCGGTGATCGTTGCGGTATGGATCGAGGCCCAGGGTCTCGAGATGGGTCAGGTTCTCGACGAGGAAGGGATCGTAGAGATCGATCACAGTGGGCAGATCGGGCAACTCGTGGAGCACGTCGTTCGCCAACTGTCCCTGGGCGACGGCCGCGTCGCAGTCCCTCAACAACTCCGGCAGCGGTGCGGAGTCGAACCGACGCACCTCCACGGAACCGGCCGGCACGTCCGGGGGCTCGCCCGTGCGCCAGGGCGAAACCAGGGAGACCTCGAAGCCGAAGTCCGGCAACCGCCGCGCCATCTCCAGATAGCGGATGCCGATGCCGGCCGCGCGCTCCCCGAGCGCCTCGCTGCAGACCAGACCGACCCGGGTCACCGGCGTTCTCCCGCGGTCGCCCTCACCCGGAACCGCGCAGGGATTGCAGGGTTTCGTGCAGCCGCCAGGCCCGAGTGGCCTTCATCTTCTCGATCTCGGCCATGAGGTCGCGTTCACGGTCGTGAAGACGGTCGACCTCCGCCCCGCGGGTCCGGTTCGAGGCCTGGACGAGTTCGAGCTCCCCTTGCGTCTCGCGCAGCATCGCCCGCGTTTCGCGCAGTGTCGCCCGCGTTTCCCGCAGCATCGCGCGCGCCGCCTCGGCCGCCAGCACCGCTTCGCGCCGCATCCGGATCACGGCGCCCGCCAACACGTCCGGCTCGAGTTCATCCGCATACTTGGCCATGACCCGGGCCTTCAACGCCTCGAAGTCCTGTCGTTCGGCGGCCGCTCCGCCCAGGGCGTGCCCTCCGGACGACCTGCCCTCGCTCCCACCCAGGAAGTGCCGATACTCACACGTCGTCCGCGACAGGTGGACGAAGGTCGACCACCGCGACAGCCGGATCAACAGGTCCCAGTCCTCGAACGCCGGCAGCCCGAGATCGAACGAACCGGCCCGCTCCAGGGCCTCCCTGGTCATCAGTACCGTGTGAAAGGGAATGTAGTTGTCGAGGAGGAGGATCCCCCGATCGAAGTCCCGGCTGTACGGCAGGCCCCGGCTCGACTCTCTCCAGCCGTCAGCGCTCGGCTCGTAGCTGACCACGGCGGCGTCGCTGTAGGCGACGTCGACATCGCCTCGAAGCATGGCGGTCAGGCTCTCCAGGTGTTCCGGCGCCAACAGGTCGTCGTCGTCCAGAAACCCGATGCAGTCGCCGGTTGCCGCCTCGACGCCGGACTGCGCCGCCGCGGCGCGCCCTCGGTTGCTCTCGTGGTCGACCAGACGCAGCGCGAAGGGAAAGTCCTCCGACACCTCGGGCGGGCGGCCCCCGTCGTTCACCAGCACCGCCTCGACGTTCCGGTAGGTGCTCCGCGCCAGGCTCTCCAGGGCCTCGGCCAGCCGGCGCGGCCGGTTGAACGTTCGCACCACGATCGAGACGCGGCGGGGCGAATCCACCTCGACCAGCGCCGGCGCTCCGCCCAGATGGGCTATCAGTTGGGCCGGACTCCGGGTCGTGAAGTCGCTGGCCTTCAACTGGCAGTAGCCCTCGACGAACCGGCAGTCCCGCGGCAGGCTGTGCGCTCGGAAGCGCCGCAGGCCAAGGCACGATTCGAGGTAGTCGTGCCGCTCCTGCTGGCTCCGATAGTGGGACATCGCCGCGGAAATCCCGTCGACCTCGGCCGAGACGTCCACCAGGAGATCCGGGTAGAAGGGGTGGTTGACCTCGTAACAGAGGATCTGGATCGACAGGCTCTCGAGCGAGGAGTCGTCCGGCAACGCCGCCAAAGAACTCCCATCCGCCCCCTGAATGCGGTGGGCGATCATCGCCTCGTGGAGGGCTCGGAACGTGGCCTGGTGATCCGTCGTCACTTCGAGCGGCGAAGGGACGAGGACCAGATCCGGCTGGATGTCGTCGAGCAAAGCTCCGATCTGCCCGGTCAGTTCGCCCATCGAAGAGACCAGGCCACCGTCCGGAAGGCTCTCCCGATGGCCGACGTGCTCGACGCGGGCAATGCCGAGATCCGCGGCGGCCGCCTCCGATTCGACCCGCCGCAACGCCGAGTACTGCTCTCCGCTCAGTCCTTCCGGCGGTCCTTCGGCGCCTCCCGATCCGTCGCTCAGGAAGGCGCACACGATTTCCGCATCGCTGGCGGCGAGCTGCAACAGCAGCCCGCCGCAGCCGAGCACCTCGTCGTCGTAGTGGGGCGCCAGGACGAGAACCCGCCGGGCGACCACCGAGCCCGGCACGGTCGGCGGCTGCGGCCGCTCGCGTCTCGTCATGGCGCCGATCCTCGCACGTCCGTATTCTGGCGCAAGCCGTCCCACGGGCTCTTATAGGCTGCGCGCCCGATGCTGCAGCGCAAACGACCCCTCGTCGCCGGCGTGCTGCGACGCGTCCTCTCCGACGTCTTCGGGATCGACCACGATCCGGTGGTCGAAGTACCGCCGCAGCGTCGCCTGGGCGACCTCGCGAGTCCCTGCGCCCTGCACCTCGCGCGCGAGCTGCGCCAGGCGCCGCGGGCGATCGCGGAGCGCCTCGTCGAGTGCCTCGAGTTGCCGGAGGGTTTCGAGCGGGTGACGGTCGAAGGCCCGGGCTACGTGAACTTCCACTTCGCCAGGAGTCGGTTCGCGGCCGTGATGATCGACGCGGCTCCGGTGGTGGAGTCCGGGGCCTCCGACGCGCCGGCCAAGGTAATCGTCGAGCACACCAACATCAATCCCAACAAGGCCGCGCACATCGGCCACCTGCGGAACGCCGTCCTGGGCGATGTGCTGGCGCGGGCGCTCCGCGGTCTCGGCCACAAGACCGAAGTCCAGAACTACATCGACGACACCGGGGTCCAGGTGGCAGACGTGGTGGTCGGTTTCCTCGATCTCCGCGATTGCTCCGTCGCCGACATCGAGGCCCTGCCCGAGCCCTTCGACTACGTCTGCTGGGACCTCTACAGCGAGGTCGGCCGCTGGTACGAGGGCGACCCGCAGCGGCTCGAACTCCGCCGACGCACTCTCCACGCACTGGAGGCGGGAGAGGGCCGCCGGGCGGAGGCGGGCCGGCTGATCGCCCGGCGGATCGTCGCGCGGCATCTCGCCACGATGGCGCGCATCGGCGTCGACTACGACCTCCTTACCCACGAGAGCGAGATCCTCCGTCTCGATTTCTTCGTCGCGGCCTTCGAACAGTTGAAGGAGACCGGCGCCGTCCGTTTCGAAGAGAGCGGCAAGAACGCCGGCTGCTGGGTCATGCCGCTGGCCGACAGCGAGGAGTTCCAGGGCCTTGAGGATCCCGACAAGGTGATCGTCCGCTCCGACGGCACGGTGACCTACGTCGGCAAGGACATCGCCTACCAGCTCTGGAAGTTCGGCCTGCTGGGCCGCGACTTCGAGTACGCCCCCTTCCGGGATGGACCCCGCCGCGGCAGTCCTCTCTGGAAGACCGGGCCGGCGGAACCGGATGCCGGCGACGGCGGCGCGGAGCGGAGGCCCGACTTCGGAAGGGGCGCCCGCGTGATCAACGTGATCGACGCGCGCCAGGCCTACTTGCAGCGCATCGTCCGCGCCGGCCTGGAAGCGCTCGGACACGACGGCGAGGCCCGGGACAGCATCCACTTCGCCTACGAGATGGTCTCCCTGTCGGCGAAGACCGCCGAGCGCCTCGGATTCTCCGGCGACTCGCAGCTCGAGATGTCCGGCCGGAAGGGCATCGGCGTCAAGGCGGACGACCTGCTCGATCAGCTCGAAGCAAAGAGCAGGGGCGAGATCCTGGAGCGGCGCGCCGCCGACGGTGACGGGGAAGCCGGCGAAGAGGTCGACCTCCTGGCGCGCCAGATCGCCGTCGCCGCGCTGCGCTTCTTCATGGCCCGCGCCACGACCACCCGGGTGATCGCCTTCGACATCGACGACGCCACCTCGTTCGAGGGCGAGTCAGGCCCCTATCTCCAGTACTCCATCGTGCGCGCCAGGAACATCCGCCGACGCCTGCGCGAAGAAGGGCTGGCGCAGGAGGTCCCCGGGAGCCGCGTCGCGACGCTGCCCGCCGGGGTCTGGTCCGACGACCTCTGGGACCTCGTTCTGTGCGCATCGCAGTGCCAGGAAGTCGTCGAACGGGCGGCGGCGACGCTCGAGCTCTCCCTCATCGCCCGGCACGCCGTCGACCTGGCGCAGAAGTTCCACGCGATCTACCACCGTCATCCCATCCTGCACGAACAGGACGCGGACCTCCGGGACGCGCGCCTCGCGGTAACCCAGGTCTTCGAGCGGTCGCTCGAAGCGCTCGCGGAGATTCTGGGCGTGCCACTGCCCGAGCGGATGTAGAGGCTCAGTCCATCTGCTTGCGCAGAACCGTCGGGATGTCGTAGTCGTCGACATTCGCTCCGGAGTATCGTGGGACGTAGCCGCCCTGGCGGCTCTCAGTCCATCTGCTTGCGCAGGACCGTCGGGATGTCGTAGTCGTCGACATTCCTCCAGTTCGGTCCGTAGCCGCCCGGATCGATCTTGTGGTGCTCGGCCAGGACGCGATCCCGGAACTCGGCCTTGCCGCCTTCCTCCTTGCCGGCCTCCCCGCCCACGGGAACGGCCTCGGCCAACTTCGGATCGGCCGGCGCGGGCGCTCCGGCCTCGGCGGCAGTGACGTCGGGGCTCTCGCCTGGCTGCGGGTCCTCGGAGAATCCGGTGGCGATCACCGTCACCTTCACCTCTTCGTCCATCGTCGCGTCGACCACGAGACCCGAGATGATCGTCGCGTCCGGATCGACCGCGTCGGAGATCGTGCTGGCCGCTTCCGCCACCTCGTGGAGGGTCAGCGAATCGCCGCCGGTGATGTTGATCAGGCAACCCTTGGCGCCCTGGATCGAGTCGTCCTCGAGCAGGGGCGACGACACGGCCCTCTGCGCCGCTTCGAGAGCCCGGCTCTCGCCCGACGCCACGCCCGTACCCATCACGGCGATGCCCTGGCCGCACATGATCGCCCGCACGTCGGCGAAGTCCGCGTTCACCTCGCCCGGCATCGTGATCAGGTCGCTGATGCCCTGAACCGACTGCCGCAGGACGTCGTCCGCGGTCACGAAGGCGTCGGCAAGAGACGTGCCGCGGTCCACGAAGCTCAACAGCCGCTCGTTCGGGATCGCGATGACGGTGTCGACCGCCTTGTGCAGTTCCTCGAGCCCGCGTTCCGCCAGCAGCATCCGCCGCCGGCCCTCGAACGCGAAGGGCTTCGTGACCACGGCAACCGTCAGGGCGCCGACTTCGGCCGAGAGGGAGCCGATGATGGGCGCGGCGCCCGTGCCCGTGCCCCCGCCAAGGCCTGCCGCCAGGAAGACCATGTCGGCCCCGTTCAGCATGTCCAGGAGCTTGTCCGTGTCCTCGAGCGCCGAGTTGCGACCGACCTCCGGGTCGGCGCCGGCGCCCAGGCCGCGGGTGATCTTTCGCCCGAGCTGCAGCTTCGTCGGCGCTTCGCAGCGGCGCAAAGCCTGCAGGTCGGTGTTGGCGGCAATGAACTCGATGCCGCCCAGATTGGCGGCGATCATCCGGTTGACGGCGTTTCCTCCGGCGCCGCCTACCCCGACGACCACGATCTTCGCTGGTCCGAAGCTCTCCTCGGACGAAACCTCGTCGTCGTTCGTCGGCTTGACCTCGGTCGGCTGCTGCTCTTCCATCAGAATCATGGTTCCCTCCATTTCAAACCCTTGGTTCATCAAACTCGAATCAGACAAGACCGCTGAACATCTGGCGCAGATGGCCCATCACCGAGCGCACGCCGCCCAGAGAGCGGCGGCGCGCGATGGGCAGACGAGCCTCCTCGGAGGCGACCGCATAGCGAAGAAGGCCCGCGGCCGTAGCCCAGGTCGGGTCGGTGAGACCTTCGATCTCGCTGACCAGACCGAGCGGCACTCCGTAACGAACGTCGCAGGAGAAGACCTGCTGGGCCAGTTCGGGCAGGCCAAGCAGCTTCGAACCGCCCCCGCTCAGGACGAGTCCTCCGCGAAGCCGGTCGGCGCAGCCGGCTTTCTCCAGTTCGGCCTGAATCATGTGGAACATCTCCTCGGCGCGCGCCTGCAGGATCTCGGCGAGGTCCCTGCGCGCGATCGTCTTGCTGCTGCCACCCGCGACGTTCGGCACCACCAGGCCGTCGTCGCCGTCGACCAGGCCGACCAGGCAGCAGCCGTCCCGCAGCTTGAGCGTCTCGGCGCCGGCGAACGACGTCCGCAGCACGGAAGCCAGGTCGGCCGTGAAGTGACTGGCGCCGAACGGAAGGACCCCGCTGTGCTGCACTTCGGCGTGCTGGAAGAAGGCGAAGCCGCAGGTTCCTGACCCGATGTCCAGCAACAGGACGCCCAGTTGGCGCTCGTCGGGAAGAAGGACCGCTTCCGCGGTGGCGAGCGGTTCGAAGACGATCTCCCGGGCCTCCACGCCGGCGCGGTTCAGGCATCGGACCAGCGTCCTGGTTCGTGGAGCGTGGCACATGACCAGGTGAACCTTGGCTTCCAGCCGGCTGCCCAGCATCCCGTGCGGATCCGCGATGCCGCCGTGGTCGTCGACCGTGAACTCCTGCGGAATCGCGTGCAGAATCTCCCGGTCGGGCGGTACCGGCACTCCCCGAGCAGCGTTGAGAACCAGGTCGATATCCGCACGGGCGATCCCCCGGTCGCCGCAGTCGACGTGGGCGGTCCCGTGGCTGTTCGCCGACCGCAGATCGGAGCCGCCGATGCCGACGAAGGCGCGGGAAATCTCGACGCCCGCCATGGTCTCCGCCTCCTCGGTGGCGCGCTTGAGCGCGCTCACCGTCGCGTCGAGATGCACGACATGACCCCTCAGCGTCCCGCGGTTGGGCACCCGCCCGACGCCGACGATCTCGAGAGCCGGTTCTCCGTCGACCTCGGCGCGCTCGGCGATCAACACGGCGACCTTCGCCGACCCCACGTCGATGGCGACCACATGCGTATCCGTCTTCGGCATCCTCTTGCGTCCTCCCTGGCTATGAAGGGGCCTGAACTCCGTCCCCGGTGGCCGGAGCGTCCTCCGCGTCCGTAGCGATCCGCGCGCCCGGCGCTTCCATCGACAGAACGATCCGATCCCTGAACCGCAGGTCCACGACTTCCGGATCGTTGTGTTCCGTGATCGCGCCGTGCAGCAACTCGAACACGGAAGCCTTGGCCGTCAGGTCGCTGCCGCGAACGAGCACGGTGGCCGGACGGCCGCTGCAGGCGAGCAGGTAGTCGTCCTCAACGATCCCGAAACTGATGACCTCCACCGCCCGCACCTGACGTCCCCACTCGAACGCCCTGACTTCGGTCGCCACGTCGAGCGCCCGTTTCAGCGTTCGAGCGAGAACCTCGGCCTGCACGTCCCTGGACCGACCCGCCCCTCTCGACGATCCAGCGCCAGGACCCGGGTTCCGCGCAGGGCCGTCCCCCAGACGCTCTCCCGCCAGAGCGCTTTCGATCGACACGCTGACCAGATCGCCATCGCAGAGGTCGGGCGCCCGCTCGCAAGGCACGATCGTCCGGCCGTCCCGGTCGATCACCCATGCGCGGTCCCCGGCCGTGAACAGGGCCGCCGGTCGATGCTCCACCACCCGCACGGTGAGTTCGTTCGGAAGGCGCTTGACCAGTTCCGTCTCACGGATCCACGCGTCGTCGAGCCGTCGAGCAGCGAGGTCCAGGGAGAGCAGCGGCAGGTTCCGTCCCTCCAGCGGAGCAAGCCGGCTCCGCACCCACTCTTCGGAGATCCGCTCGGCCTCCTCGATCTGGATCTCGAGCTCGAGGTCGAACACCGGGGCCGTCGCCAGCCACACGCCGATCCCGACAACGGGGGCGATCCCGAGGAGGACCTTCCCCACGCCCAGCGCCAGCCAGACGACGGGCCGCGGCCGCCTGCGGCGCACGGGACGGCGAGCGCCCGACAGCCTGCGAGTCGCCCGCCGGCTCACGAAACGTCCCCCTCGCCGGCGGCGAGTCGATGCGCCAGCCGGTAGATGTCGCCAGCCCCGAGCGTGAGAATCAGGTCGCCTTCGCCGACCTGGGAACGAAGCCGGTCGGGCGCCGCTTGCCACGGTCCGCAGCCGCTGACGCTCGGATGACCGGCGCGAGCAGCGGCGGCCACCACCAGACCCGCGTCGACTCCCGGGATGGGCCGCTCGCGGGACGGATAGATGTCGGCGACCAGCACGTTGTCGGCGAGCAGCAGGGAGCGGCCGAAGTCCTCCGCCAGGTCCCTCGTGCGACTGAACAGATGAGGCTGGAACACGGCGTGGATCCGGCCCGTCCGGGCGCCGTTCCCGCCGCCGGGACCGATCACCTCGCGGGCCGCCCTCAGCGTCGCCTCGACTTCGGTCGGATGATGCGCGTAATCGTCGATCACCGTCGCACCCCGCCACTGCCCTACGCGCTCGAACCGCCGGTGAATGCCCCGGAATCCCGAAAGAGCCCTGGCCGCGGCCTTGAAGTCGAGCCCGACGGCCCGCGCCGCCGCCACAGCCGCGAGGGCGTTCAGGACGTTGTGACGCCCGGGCAACGGCAGTTCCAGGACACCGAGCGGACCAAGATGGGCGTCGGCGACCTCGAACCGGACACCCGCGCCGGTCGGCGACGCATCCAGCGCCCGGAGGTCGACCCCCGGATCGAAGCCGTAGGTGACGATCCGCCGGTCGGCGAGGCGCGGCAGCAGGTCCCGGACGTTCGGGTCGTCCGCGCAGGCGATCACCTGGCCGAAGAAGGGGACGCGGCCGGCGAAACGCGCGAAGGCATCCTGGATGTCGGCCAGATCGCGGTAGGTGTCGAGATGATCGACGTCGACGTTCGTGATCACCGCGACCACCGGCGCCAGATCGAGAAAACTCCGGTCGAACTCGTCCGCCTCGGCGACCAGGTAGTCGCTGCTCCCGTAGCGGGCGCCGGTGCCCGAGACGCGAAGGCGTCCGCCGACGATCACCGTGGGGTCGAGGCCGGCGTCCGTCAGCACGCTGCCGATGAGCGAGGTCGTCGTCGTCTTGCCGTGCGTACCGGCCACGGCGACGCCGTACTTGAGCCGCATCAGTTCGGCGAGCATCTGGGCCCGGCGCACGACAGGCACTCCCCGCCGCCGGGCCGCCACGACTTCCTCGTTCCCGGCCGGAACCGCGGACGAGATGACCACCAGGTCGGCCCGATCGACGTTGTCCGCGCTGTGACCGATGGCGACTCGAGCGCCGAGCGCCGCGAGCCGCTCGGTCGTTTCGCTCTCTTCCAGGTCGGAGCCGCTGACCTTCAGCTGGTAGTTCAGCAGGATCTCGGCGATCCCGCTCATGCCGGCACCGCCGATACCCACGAAATGGACCCGCTCGAGCCCCGCGGTGCGCAGGAACAGCAGCATCAGCCGGCCCTCTCCCGACGCCCGGAGGTCCCGCGCTCCGCGATCTGGCACACCCGGGCAGCGATGTCGCTCGCCGCGTCGTTCCGGCTCAAGCCTCGAGCGGCCCCCGCCATCGCCATCAGACGCCCGCGATCCGCGATGAGCCGCGCGCAGCGGTCCGCCGCCGCTTCGCCCTGCAGGTCGTCCTGGTCGACCAGGATCGCGGCTCCCGCCTCGACCATCGCGCGGGCGTTCCCGCGCTGGTGCCCGGCGGCCATCGGCAGCGGGACGTAGACCGCCGGCCGGCCGGCGGCGGCGATCTCGGCCACGGTCACCGCTCCGGCGCGCGACACGATCAGGTCGTGCGCCTGCATCGCGCCGGCGGTGTCCCGGATGAAGCCGGTCACCGTCGAGGAAAGCGCCGACGTGGCCACTCCCCGGTATCGGTCCCGGGTCTCGTCGACCCAGACCGGGCCGGACTGGTGCGTGACTTCGACCCGGCTCTGCCCGGCGGCACGGGCGAACAGACCGGGCAGATGACGGTTGAGCGCATTGGAACCCTGACTGCCGCCAAGCACCAGGACCCGAACGCGGTCGCCCGGAAGACGCAGCTCCTCGATCTCCTGGAAGGCCCGCCGCACCGGCACGCCGACCAGCCGCGCCTCGCACAAGAGGCTCCCGGCCGCGGACTCGAAGGCGACGCCCGCCTCGGTCGCGAAGCGCGACAGTCTCCGGTTGGCGGCGCCGCTCTCCGCGTTCGGTTCGAGCAGGTAGAGCCCGCAGCCATGGAGCCGGGCGGCCAGAGCCGCCGGCGCGCAGACATAGCCGCCCGTCGCGAACACGAGCGCCGCGCGGAACCGGCGCAGCAACGCGGCGGCGCGGAGGGTCGAGAGCAGGAGGACCGCCAGGGCAACCGCACGCTGCGCGCCGCCGCGGTCGACGAACGGCCGGGCGGGGAGCGCCCTGAAGTCGACGCCGGCCGACGCCACCAACCGTTCCTCGAGGCTGCCGCGGCGGCCGATCCAGGCGGCGTTCCAGCCCAGAGTCTGGAGTTCGTCGGCCACCGCCAGGCCGGGGAAGACGTGGCCGCCCGTACCGCCGCCCGAGAAGACGACCGTGCCGCGGTGAGTGCCGGTGTTCATCCATGCTCCGAGACGCTCAACAGCAGACCGCAGGCGATGAGGGTCATGACGAGGGACGACCCCCCGTGCGACAGGAACGGCAGCGGCGTACCGGTCACCGGCACCAGGCCGACCGTGACGCTGACGTTCACCAGGACCTGGATCAGGACCGCCGACGTCAGGCCCCAGGCAAGGAAGCGACCGAAGGCATCCGGAGCGCGGTGCCCGGCGACGTAGCCGCGCCAGGCAAGCACGGCGAAGGCGGCCAGCACCGCGGCCGCGCCGAGCAGCCCGAGTTCCTCGCTGACGATCGAGAAGATGAAGTCGGAACTCGCGAGCGGCAGGAAGTAGAGCTTCTGGGCGCTCTCGCCCAGACCCTGTCCGGTCAGGCCGCCCGATCCGATGGCGATCAGGGACTGCAGCACCTGGAAGCCGTTCCCGGAGGGATCGTTCTCGGGTGAAAGAAAGCCGAGGAGACGTTCCCTGCGGTAGGGCTCCAGCCAGATGAAGACAGCGAACAGCCCCGGCAGAATCACCATCGCGGGAACGATCCAGCGCCAGGAGAGGCCGGCAAGGAAGAGCACGACCCCGGCGATCCCCAGAATCAGCGCGGCGCTGCCGAAGTCCGGCGCCTGAAGGACAAGCAGGGTGACCAGCCCCACCGCGAGGCCGCACGGCACGAGCACGCGCGGCTGGCTGACCCCTTCCGGACAGCGGTGGATCTGGTAGGCGAGGAAGACGACGACCGCGATCTTGGCCAGCTCCGAAGGCTGGAAGGTCAGCGGCCCCACGGACAACCAGCGGCTGCTGCCGTTGATCGGCGCCGCGGCCAGCACGGCGACCAGCAGGACGAGCGACGCGCCGAGCCCGGCGTAGGCCAGCCACGGCTTCGCCCAGCGCCGGTAGTCGATGCTCATGATGACCAGCATCGCCACCAGGCCGACGACGGCCGCCAGCAACTGGGTGACGAACTGGCGCTTGAAGCCGCCGTCGGGATCGGGCGGGTTGGCCGAGTAGACCATCACCAGACCGCCCACCACGAGCAGGACGACGACCGTGAACAGAACCTTGTCGATCGCGAGCTTCCTAGCCATGGCCGCCTTCCCTGCCCGCCGTCGCAAGCGCCCGCACCTGTTCCTCGAAGCGACGTCCGCGATCCGCGAAGTCCTCGAACTGGTCGAAGCTGGCGCAGGCCGGCGACAGCAGGACCGCCTGGCCCTCGCTCGCGGCCGCCGACGCCGCTTCGACCGCCCGTTCGAGCGTCCCGCACGGGCGGCACTCGGCAGCGCCGCCGAGCACCGAGGCGATGACCGGGGCCGCCTCGCCGATCAGGTACACCGCCGCCGCCCTGGCGCCGGCCACCGACGCCAGTTCGGCGAAGGCCGCGCCCTCGTCCTTCGCCCGGCCGCCGAGGATCAGGTGGACGCTGCCCTCGCCGAACCCGGCCAGAGCCTTCATCGTCGCCGCCGGGTTCGTCGCCTTGGAGTCGTTGTAGTAGCGAACGCCGCCGACCGTGCCGACGAGGCGCATCCGATGCGGCAGGCCCTCGAAGCCGCGCAGGGCCGGCGCGAAGTGGCTCGGGTCGGCGCCGACCGCCGCCGCGAGGAGGGCGGCCGCCATCGCGTTCTCCAGGTTGTGCAAGCCGTCGAGCGCCAGGTCGTCAAGCCGGAACAGCTCTCGCCGGAACTCCGGCCCCGCCTCGATCACACGGTCGCGATCCAGGTAGCAGCCGTCCTCGACCCGTCGCAGCCGGGAGAAGAACCGCCGCCTCACGGCGGCCGGCGCGCCGTCCCTGCCGCCGCTCCAGCGGCGGGCCTCACCGTCGTCGGCGTTCACGACCGCGACGTCGCCGGCGGCCTGCCTGCCGAAGATGCGCGCCTTCGCGGCGGCGTACTCGGAGACGTTCGCGTAGCGGTCGAGATGGTCGGGGCTGATGTTGAGCAGGGCCGCCGCACGGGGACGAAACCGGTCGATCGCCTCAAGCTGGAAGCTGGAGAGCTCCACGACGAAGACGCGGCCCGGCGGACCGTCCACCCGAGCGCATAGCGGCGTGCCGATGTTGCCGCAGACCTCCACCGGGTAACCGGCCGCCTCGAGCAGCGCCCCGGTGAGCGCGGTCGTCGTGCTCTTGCCGTTGCTGCCCGTCACGCCGACCACGGTCGGCGAAGCCTCAGCCTCCAGGAGGCGCCAGGCGAGTTCGACTTCGGCCAGGATCGGAACGCGGGCCGAGCGGGCGGCCCGCAGCAGCGGACGGTCCGGCGGCACACCCGGACTCAGCACGATCGCGTCGAGGCCGGCCGGCAACTCCGCCCCTTCTTCGGACAGAAGCTCGTCGACCCGCTCCGTTCGCAACAGCTCACCGGCGCCAGGAGGCAGGTCCCCGGCCGGACGGCCGTCGACCGCCACCACGCGGACGTTTCGGTCGGAGAGCGCACGGGACGCCGCCACCCCGGACAGGCCGAGGCCGTAGACCAGCACGCTTCTCCACGAGGAAACCGGCGTTCCCGCGGTCATCCCGATTCGGCTCACTTCAAGGGTCACCCGCTACCTCAACTTCAGGGTCGAGAGACCCAGGAACGCGAACAGGACGGCGAGGATCCAGAAGCGGACGATGACCTGGTTCTCGCTCCAGCCGCGGAGCTCGAAGTGGTGGTGCAGCGGCGCCATCCGCAGCACCCGCTTGCCGGTCATCTTGAAGGACGCCACCTGGACGATCACCGACAGCGCCTCCAGCACGAACAGACCGCCGACCAGGACCAGCAGCAGTTCCTGCTTGGAGAGCACGGCCACCGCGCCGATCGTGCCGCCGATCGCCAGCGACCCGACGTCGCCCATGAACACCTGGGCGGGATGGGCGTTGAACCAGAGGAAGCCCAGACTCGCGCCGACCAGGGCGGAACAGATGATCGCGACCTCACCGGCCCCCGGCACGTAGGACACCTGCAGGTAGCGGGCGGCGATCGAGTTGCCGGCGATGTAGGCGAAGACCGCGTAGGTGGCGGCCGCGACCAGGGTGGCGCCGATGGCCAACCCGTCGAGCCCGTCCGTCAGGTTGACCGCGTTCGAGGATCCCGCGATCAGGATGGCGACGAACGGGATGTAGAAGACCCCGAGTTCGAGCACGAGGGTCTTGAAGAACGGGAAGCTCAGGTTCGCGTCGAGGTCCGTGAGGTTGACGAGGGCGGCGCCGAGTGCCGCGCCGACGACGAGTTGCAGGGCGAACTTCGCCCTCATGCTCAGGCCCCCGTTGTCGCGCCGCCTCACCTTGAGCAGGTCGTCGACGAAGCCGACGGCGCCCAGCCCGATCGTCGTGCCGATGGCGAGCCAGACGTAGACGTTCGAGAGGTCCGACCACAACAGGGTCGGAACGATGACGGCGGTCAGGATCAGCAACCCGCCCATCGTCGGCGTACCGGCCTTGCTCTGGTGCCGCTCCGGCCCCTCCTCGCGGATCGTCTGGCCGATCGAGAGCCGCCGGGCCGCCCGAATGAAGCTGGGACCCAGGACCAGGCTGAGCACGACGCCGGTCAGGGCCGCGCAGGCGCAGCGGAAGGTGATGTACTGGATGACGTTGAAGGGCGCGATCCGCTCGCCGAGCGGCAACAGCAGGTCCAGGAGCATCAGTTCGGCCTCTCCTGAAGCAGCGCCTCCACCAGGTGCTCCAGCGCCGCGCCTCGCGAGCCCTTGACCAGGACCACGTCGCCCTCCCGGATCAGAAGGGGGGCCCCGACGCTCGCGGCCCGCGTGTCCTCGAACCAGGCAGTCTCGACACCAGCCTCCCCGGCGGCCGCGACCGTCTCCGACGCCAGCTCGCCGACGCCGACGACCAGGCCGAAACCGAGTTCCGCCGCGTCGCGGCCCAACTGCCGGTGGTAGCGGCGCTCGGCGCTGCCCAACTCCAGCATGTCGCCCAGGATCGCGACATGGCGCCGGCCGTCGAGCAGGCGCGCCGCCTCGAGCGCCAGGCGCGCCGCCTCGGGGTTCGAGTTGTAGGAGTCGTCCACCAGGGTGGCGCCCGACGGCAGCGAGACGACCTCGCCGCGGCCGGCGCCGGGACGGGGACGGCGCGCCGCCGACGCGACCGTCTCGATCGGCACGCCCAGCCGCAGGGCGCAGGCCGCCGCGGCCAGGAAGTTCTCGACGTTCACCCTGCCGTGCAGCGGCAATTCGACGTTCGCCGAGGCGTCCCGGTACTCCAGCGTGAATCGCGTGCCCGGCTCTCCGGCCAGGGGCTCGACCCCGTGAGCCGTGACCTCGGCCCGCGGAACCTTGTTCCGCGCCGGTTCCACTTCGTACCAGACCACGCTCTCCACGCTCTTCGCCGCAGCCGGGGCCGCCTCCCGGCGCCGCGCAGCCATGTATCGCTCGACCAGACCCACCACTCGCGGGTCGCCGGCGTTGGCGACGATCAGGCCGTCGGCGGCGAGACCCTCCAGGAGCTCCGCCTTGGCACGGGCGATCGCCTCGACGTCCGCCGGGGCGCCGTCCGGTTCCTCGAAGCCGGCGAGATGCGCCGGCCGGACGTTCGTGAAGATGGCCACGTCCGGCCGTCCCAGGCGGCTCACCGCCGCCAGTTCGCCCGGTACCGACATCCCCATCTCGGCGACCAGCCACTCGCAATCCGTGCCCGTGGCCAGCAGCGTGAGCGGAAAGCCGAGCAGGTTGTTCAGGTTGCCCGGACTCTTGCGTACCCGCCAGCACTCGCCGAGCAGAAGGGCCAGCAGGTCCTTCGTCGTCGTCTTGCCCGCGGAGCCGGTCACGGCGGCCACGCGGATATCGAGGAGTCGCCGGTGATCGCGGGTCAGCTCGTGCAGTGCCTCCGTCACGTCCTCGACCCGGATCTGGGGCCAGCCGGCGTCCGCCGCAGGCGTTCTGACCACCGCCGCCGCCGCGCCCGCGGCCAGGGCCGCCGCCACGAAGCGGTGACCGTCGGTCCGCTCTCCGGGCAGCGCGAAGAAGAGCTCGCCGCCCTCGACCCGCCGCGAATCGATCGCGGCACCGCGATAGCAGGCGCCCGCGTCGACCTCTCCGATCAGTGTGCCGTTCATGACTTTGGCCGCATCAGCGAGGGGCCGCCTCACCTCGAAGGCGCCTTCCGCCCTCCGGGCAACCCGGAGGCGCTCAGCGCAGCCAGTGCCTCCCCGGCCTCGTCCCGGTCGCGGAATGGCAGCTTGCGTTTCCCGATGGTCTGCGTCGCCTCATGGCCCTTGCCCGCGATGAGCACCGTCCAGCCGGGTTCGGCGGCGGCCAGCGTGACGGCTCGGCGAATCGCCGACCGGCGATCCGGAACCACCTCGTGGCCGCAACTCCCGGCCGCGCCGAGTCCCGCCACGATCGCCCGGTGAATCAGAGCCGGATCCTCGCTCCGGGGATTGTCGTCGGTGACGATGGCGAGATCCGCGAGCTCGCCCACGGCGCGTCCCATCAAATCCCGCTTGCCGCGATCCCGGTCGCCGCCGCAGCCGAACACGACGAGGATGCGCCGGTCGCCCAGTTCGCGGATCGCCTCGATCGCGGCGCGCAGGCCGCCGTCGGTGTGGGCGTAGTCGATGAGAACCGGAAACTCCTGGCCGCGGTCCACCGGCTCCAGCCGGCCGTCCGGGGGCTTCTCCGCGGCCACCGCGGCGCGGATCGCGTCCGGCGGCACTTCCAGGGCGCAGGCGGCGGCGACCGCGGCCGTCAGGTTCTCGAGGTTGAACCGGCCGAGCAGCCGGCTGACGAGCGAGAGACGGAACCCGGGCGCCTCGACCTCGGCCCGAATGCCCGCGAGGTCGAGTTCCGACCCGACGACGCGCACCTCGGCATCGTTCCGGCCGGCGCTGCTGCAGCGCCACACCCGGGCCGACCTTCCGACCTCCGCGGCGAGCCGGCGGCCGTACTCGTCGTCGACGTTGATCACCGCCGGACCGTCCGAGCGAAGCAGGGAGAAGAGCCGGCGCTTGGCCCGGTAGTAGGCCTCCATCGAGGCGTGATAGTCGAGATGGTCGCGGCTGAGATTCGTGAACACGGCGGCGTCGAAGCTCATCCCGTTCAGCCGCCCCTGATCGAGCGCGTGCGACGAAACCTCGACGGCCGCGGACCGGGCCCCCAGGTCCACCGCCCGCCTGAGCATCCGAAACAGGTCGCTGCTCTCCGGCGTCGTCCGGTCGGAAGCCGCGGAACTCAACGGGCTCGTGTCGGAGTGCCCGGCGCCCGGCACCTGCACCTTCCGGCCCAGGGTCCCGATCACCGCGGCCGATCGTCCGGCCCGGGTCAGGCAGGAACCGATCAACTGGGCGGTCGTCGTCTTGCCGTTGGTGCCGGTGATCCCGACGGTCAGGAGCTCCCGCTCGGGGTGGTCGTACAGCCTGGCGGCCACCGGTCCCATCCGGCCCCGTGGATCGTCGACCTCCAGCCAGGGAACGGAAGGCGCGGCGGGCGGCGGTCCGAAGGAGAGGACAGCGGAGGCGCCGCGGGCTATGGCATCGGTCGCGAAAGCGCGGCCATCGTGGACTTCGCCCCGCCAGGCGACGAAGAGGTCGCCGCTTCCGATGCGCCGGGAGTCGTGCTGAATCCCCGTGACTTCCGTGTCGGCCGCGGGAAGGCTCAACTCCGAGCGCAGAGGCAGGTCGGCGACCGCGTCGCCGAGTCTCATCAGCTCGATCCCGCCGCCGTCCACAACTCGCCCTCCGTCGCCGCGTCATCCTGATCGGGGCCCGCGGACTGGCCGCCCGCAGCCGCGACCCGGACCTGCGGCGGTCCTTCGAGCGGTGCGGGCGCCGGCTGCAACCAGACGGGCTGGCTCCAGCCCATCGGCTGGCGCGACGGCGTCGCGCCGAGATAGAACAGAGCTTCGCTGATGATGCGCTGAAAGGCCGGCGCCGCCACTTCGCCGCCGGAGGTCGAGACGGTCGGCTCATCGATCATCACCAGGCAGACCAGGCGCGGCGCCCGCGCTGGAGCGATGCCGACGAAACCGGCGACGCGGCCGGTCTCCGAGTAACCGGAAGCGTCCGACTTCTCGGCCGTGCCCGTCTTGCCGGCCACCCGGTAGCCGGCGATCGCCGCCTTGCGGCCCGTGCCGCTGACGACGACCTCCTCGAGCAGGCGGATCACCCGGTACGCCGTCGCCCTGGAGAGCACGCGATGGCCACGGTTGCTGGGTCGCATGTCGACGACCTCCCCTTCCCGTTCCAGCGCGCGCACCAGGTAGGGCCGGTTCCAGACTCCGCCGTTGGCGACCGCGGCGTAGGCATTCGCAAGCTGGAGGGGCGTCACCGCGACACCGTGGCCCATCGAGGCGTACGCCGTCGTCTCCTGGTCCCAGACCCGCAGCGGAACGATGCCCGGGTGTTCGCCGTCGAGGTCGATGCCGGTGACCTCGCCGAAACCGAACGCCGTGACCAGCTCCTGCATCGTCTCCGATCCGGCCAGGCCACCCGCCTTGATCGCGCAGACGTTGCTCGACTTGGCGATCGCGGTGCGGAAGGTGAGTTCCGGAAACGGCTTGTGATCCTTGATCAGGGCCTTGCCGACGCGGATCCGGCCGTTGCCGCAGTCGATGATCTGGTCGGGGTGCACCACGCCTCGTTCGAACGCCCCGGCCGCCGTGATCATCTTGAACGTCGAGCCCGGTTCGTAGGAGTCCTGCAACGCACGGTTCCGCCGCTCGTTCGGGCCGAAGTCGCCGAAGCGGTTCGGATCGAAGGTCGGGTAGGAGGCCATCGCCAGGACCGCCGAGTCCTCGGGGGCCAGGATGACGACGCTGCCGGCACTGGCGCCCGACGACTCGATCGTTTCGCGCAGGGCGCGCTCGGCGAGGTGCTGGATCGTCGCGTCGATCGTCAGATGGAGGTCCGCCCCCGGTTTCGGTTCGCCCAGGGAACCGGCAACCACGACCAGTCGCTGCTGGCCATCGCGAAGGACGTGCCTTCTGACCGATTCGCCCGCCACTTCCCTGTCGTAGCGGTACTCCAGGCCGGCGAGGCTGCGGTCCGTGCCGACGAAGCCAAGCACGTGAGCCATCAGGGGGCCCATCGGGTACTTGCGCTTGCTCTCGCCCAGGAAGTACAGGCCGGGGAACGCGGACAGGTCGATCCGGTCGGCTACCTCGCGATCGAGCTTGCGCGCCAGGGGCACATGGCCCGGTTTGTTGAGCAACGCCTCGATCCGTTCCCTGGACCGGCCGACCAGGGGAGCGATCTCCGCGGCCACGACCGCCGGCTCGCCCACCTTCGCGGTTTCGGCGTAGAGCGTGCGCGTCCCCACCGAAACGGCGAGTGGCCTGCGACGGGCGTCGTAGATCGTGCCCCGCTTGGGATTCAGGACGACTTCGCTTCGCTGCTGGCGCGCGGCCCGTTCGCGGTACTCGTCAGCCCCGTTGATCTGCAGGTCGAACAGCCGAACGGCAATCGCGCCCATCCACAGACCACAGAACGCGACCAGCACCGCCAACCTTCCGACGTAGCGGCGGCGGGCGCTCCGCGCCCGCGGTCCCAGCGTGCTCACTGCGCCGCCTCCGCGACCGCACGGGCCTGCAGGAGGGAAACGCTCTCGGAACTCAGGAAGACCATCTGGTCCAGTGTCGGCGGCGCCATCCCGAGCTCTTCCAGAGCCAGGGCAGAGAGCCGCTCCGGCCGGCTGAGCCGCGTGGCCTCCAGTTCGAGCCGAAGTTCCTGCTGCCGCAGCTCCTCCAGGCGCCGCTCCAGTTCCTCGATCCGGTAGCCGGCTTCGAGTCCCTGTTCATGCACCCAGGTGTACGCGAACACGGCCGCCGCGAACGGCAGCAGGATCGCGAACACCGGCCACAGGCCGCGCAGGCGACCGGGATCCCGCTGGCGCACCAGGAAGGGATTCGCGACCTCCTTGCTGACGCTGTAGCCGGTCTTCACCGTACCGGTTCCCTGGCGGCCACCCCGCTAGAGGCGCCTCGCCGCCCGCAACCGGGCGGACCGCGACCTCGGGTTGTACTGCACCTCGCTCGGCTCGGGCCGGATCGGCTTCCGGGTCATCAGCTCGATCAGACGGGTCTCGGCGCGAGGCCGGCCGGTGATCGGATCCACTTCGCCGAGGGCGCCCGCCCGGAGCCGGTGCTTGACGATCCGGTCTTCCAGACTGTGGTACGAGATGACCACCAGCCGCCCGTCCCGCTCGAGCAGTTTCATCGCCTGTTCCAGCGTCGCTCCGAGGCCGGACAGCTCCTCGTTCACCGCGATGCGGAGCGCCTGGAAGGTCCTCGTCGCCGCGTCGATCGACCGGCCGCCGGCCCGCAGGGCGCGGCCACGCCGCACCCTGGAGGCGCCGACCGCCTCGTGAACCAGATCGCGCAGGTCATCCGTGGTTTCGATCGGCTCGCGACGGCGGCGCTCGACGATCGCGCGAGCGATCCTGCGGGCCTGCCGCTCCTCGCCGTAGTCGCGCAGCACCGTCTCCAACACGTTTTGGGATTCCAGATTCACTACGTCCCTCGCTGTCCTCGTTGCCGATCCGGGCGATTGGTCCATCCGCATGTCGAGCGGCCCGGACCGCATGAAACTGAAGCCGCGTTCCGGCCGATCCAACTGGAGCGACGAAACGCCCAGGTCGGCGAGGACTCCCGCCGGCTGGCCGATGTCCGCCGCCGCCACGATCTCCCGGACCGACTCGAAGTTGCCGTGGACGAGGCGCGCCCTCGGGCCGAACTCGCGCAGCCGGTCCGAGGCGTGTTCCAGGGCCTCCGTGTCCCGGTCGATGCCCAGGACCGAAGCCTCAGGGTGGCGCCGCAGCACTTCGGCCGCGTGGCCGCCCAGGCCGACCGTGCAGTCGACGAACCAGCCGCCCCGTTCGGGCGCAAGGAACCGCAGCACCTCAGAGACGAGAACCGGCCGATGGGTAGCAGTCCGTTCGCCCACATCGGTTAGCCGTCCCTGTCTCCGTTCTCGTCGAGCGCCTCGAGATCCCGTGTGAGTTCGTCCTGGTCCTCGTCCGTGAAGGGGTTGGCCTCGAGTTCCTTCTCCATCCGCCCGAGGTCCCAGACCTCCAGACGGTCGGGCCTGCCGAAGATGACGACTTCGCGGTCGATTCCCGCGCGCTCCCGCAGCCGGCTCGGAACGATCAGCCGGCCCTGCGCATCGAGCCGGCTCTGCTGGCCGAAGTAGCTGACCCGGGCCTCGTACTTCCGCCGCATCCGGTGGGTGGAGGGCAGCCGGGCCAGCCGTTGCTCCGCCTGTTCCCAGAGCCGCAGCGGGTAGATCCACGCGCAGTCGCCGCGCAGCGACGTGGTGAAGATGTCCGGGCCGTACCGCTCCTGGAGCGGGCGGAGGAAGACGCTCGGCACCTTGAGCCGGCCCTTCGCGTCGATCTTGGCCTCTGCATGCCCTCGAAACATCGCCCACGCTCCGAGAGTCAGGTGGGCGGAATTGCCCACAAACTGACGCTCAGACGCGGAACACTAGCACCGTTAGGCCATTCTTGTCTACTTCAGACCACTTTGCTCCACTACGGAATCGAGGCGCTCGACCCCCCGCGGAGCGGCGCCAGAACCCCGGTCACTGGCTGGAGTCGGACTCGCCGGTCTCTTCGGCCGCGGGTTCGGCCGCGTCCTGGACGTTCGCGTCGGGCCCGAAACGACTGAGCAGCCCGAGAGCGTCGGCATCGAGCGACTGCGTCGCGACCGGCCGGTAGCCCAACGCTTCCTCCGGCAGGCGCTCGACGATGTAGGCGGCGTCCGCAAGCTCCTCCATGTAGAGAAGGTACTCCTCGTCGAAGAGACGGCCGCGCTCCTCCCGCTCGATCGCTTCCCGCACGTCCTCGAAGGGCTGCACGGAAGCGGGCTCGCGCTCGAGCATCTTCAGCACGTGGAGGCCGCCTCGCGCGGCGACGGCGTCCGCCACGTCCCCCGGTTGCAGATCCCAGGCAACGGCGTCCAGCTCGGCCGCCAGGTCGCCAGGCGTCACCCAGCCGACATCAACGGCGGTCGCTCCTTCACCGAGGCCCTCCACCACCTCCGTCGCCTCGGTTCCGGCCGTGAGCCGGGTCCGCGCCAGCGCTGCCAGCGGCGCCATCCGGTCCGCCGGAACGACGCCTTCGAGGATCACCACCTCCTCGAACCGGGCCCGCTCGGAGATGGCGAAACGCTCCTCGTTGTCGCGGTAGAACCTGCGCAGGTCCTCGTCCGCGAGGTCAACCCGCGGCGCGACCTCGCGGCCGCGCACGATGTTGGACCGCAACTGCTTGCGCATCTGGTCGCGGAAGTCCTCCTCGCGCATGCCCTGCTGGGCGAGGGCGTCCTGGAACTGCTCCTCGGTCTCGATGCCGGCCCGTTCCCACATCCCCCGGATCTGCTCCTCGACGTCGCTCTCGTCGACGACCACGGCGAGCTGGTCCGCGCGGGAGAGGATCAACTGCTCCTCGAACAGCGCCTTCATGATCATCCGGCCGGCCTCGCCCAGCAGCTCCTGACGCCGCGGGTCGGTGAGACCCGGCGCATTCCGGATGTCGCGGATCTGCACCGCAAGCGCCCTCTGGTACTCGTAGAGGGTCACGATCCGGTCGTTGACCCGCAGGACGACGCGGTTCTCCCGGCCCGGCTCCGACTGCCCGGCCGCCGGCAACGCACCCAGCGCCGTGACCAGCGTCGCGACCGCCAATCGCGGCGCAGCGCCGCCCGGGAGGCTCCACCTTCGTGCTCTGACTCGGCTCATGTCGTCTTCCTCACTCCGTTGCGGAGGCGCGGTAGGGACCGCTGTACTCGAACGGTAATCGTGAAACCGCAACCTGCAGATTGTATTCCCGCCTCGCCTCTTCGATCGCCTCCCGGATCAACGCTTCGCTTCGTTCGGCGACAAGCCGGGACCGGATCGAAGGCGCCGCGGCCTGGAGCGAAAGCGTCTCGTCGGGCAGGAATCGTTCGACCTGAAAGATCCGAAAACCGTAGTCGGCCTCCAGCAGTTCGCTCCACTCCCCCTCCTCGAGCGCGAACACGACGTCGGCAAGGGCGCCGGGCAGGTCCTCCCGCGACAGTTCGCCCTGGAAACCTCCGTCCGGGGCGCTCGGTCCGATGGAACGGATCCGCGCCACCTCGCCGAAGTCGACCCCGGCCTCGAGTTCGGCCAGCGCCAACTCCGCGCTGGCACGATCCTCGACCAGGATCTGGCGCAGCCGCGCCCGCGCGGGCCGCTGGAAGTCGCTCCGATGCTCCGCGTAGTAGCGCTCGACATCGGTTGAGGAGATCTCCGGCGGCGAAGCCTCCAGCAGCGAGGCAGCAGCCTCGTGCGAGGTCGCCGTTTCGTCCGCGAATCCCCGGTCCCGGGCCCATCGCAACAGGAGCTGGTCGTCGACGAACCGCTCGAACAGCCGCGACAGCACGTCGCTGCTCGACCGCGAGGCATCGACATCGAGGACCTCCATGACGTAGCGATCGAAATCCTCGTAGCTCTTTTCCTCGCCGCCGATCCGCACGACGACACCTTCCGGCAGGCTGCCCGCGCAGGCAAGGAACAGGGCCGCCAACAGCCACACGGAGGGCCGCGGCACGCGCGCCGGGTTCAATGGACCGTCTCCACGGCGCCCAGGCGCCGCTGGGCCTTGCCCGAGAGAAGCTCCAGCAGTTGCAGCGAGATCTCCATCGACTCCCGTCCCGGGACGTCCCGCAGGGTCAGCACGCCGTCCGGTGCGAAGGCGGCGCCCTCCCGTTCGGACACGAAGCGGATCAGCCGTTCGACGTCGACCTTCGCGTCGCGGCGCAGCCGGATCGTCAGCAGGTCATTGCGGTGGGCGATCGCCTGGACGCCGACACCCTCCGCGATCCGCTTCAGTTCGGCCCCCTGGATCAGGGTGTGGACGGGTTCGGGCGGCGGACCGAAACGGTCGCGCAGTTCCGCGAGCAGCATGGCCGGATCCTCCGCGGCGTCCGCCAGGCGACGGTAGATCTCCAGCCGCAGCGAGATCTCTCCGATGTAGTCCTCCGGGATCGACATGGCCGCGGGCAGGCTGATCGTCGCGGAGGGAACCTCCGACGGCGCCTCGCCGCGCAGTTCGGCGATCGCATGCTCCAGCATCTTCATGTAGGTCTCGATGCCGACCTCCGCGATGTGACCGCTCTGCTCGGCGCCGAGCAGGTTACCCGCGCCGCGGATCTCCAGGTCGCGGGCGGCGATGCGGAAACCCGCCCCGAGCTCCGTGAACTCGCGGATCGCCACGAGCCGCTTGCGCGCCTCCGCCGACAGCACCGTATCCGGCGGCGCCAGCAGATAGCAGTAGCCCAGCTGATCGCTGCGGCCCACCCGGCCCCGCAACTGGTAGAGCTGGGCCAGACCGAACCGGTCGGCGCGGTGGACGAGCATCGTGTTCACGTTCGGAATGTCGATTCCGTTCTCGATGATCGTCGTCGCGAGCAGCAGGTCGTACTCGCCCGCGGTGAAGGCGCGCATGCGCCGGCCCAGCTCCGCCTCCTCCATCTGCCCGTGACCGACGGTGATCCTGAGCCCCGGAACGAGTTCGCGCAGATAGCGGAGGATCCCCTCGATGTCCTCGACCCGGTTGTAGACGTAGAACACCTGGCCCCCGCGCTCCACCTCGAACTCGATCGCCTCGCGCACGAGGTCGCCCGAGAACGGCAGGATCCTGGTCTCCACCGCCATCCGGTCGCGCGGCGGCGACTCGATCAGGGACAGGTCCCTCACGCCGGCCAGGGACAGTTGCAGGGTGCGCGGCACCGGCGTCGCCGACATCGCGAGCACGTGGACGTTGCGCCGGAGTTCGCGCAGCCGTTCCTTCTGGGCGACGCCGAAGCGCTGCTCCTCGTCGATCACGACCAGACCCAGGCACGGCATGTCGATGTCCCGGCTGAGCAACCGGTGGGTGCCGATCAGGACGTGAATCTCCCCGGCGGCGAGGCGGGCCCGGATCGCCCGAATCTCGGCCGCCGACCGAAACCGCGACACCATCTCGACCTCGACGTTGAAACCCTGGAATCGCCGCCGGAACGTCCGCAGGTGCTGGTCGGCGAGGATCGTCGTCGGCGCCAGGACCGCGACCTGCAGCCCGTTGTCGACCGCCTTGAACGCCGCCCGCATCGCGACTTCCGTCTTGCCGAAGCCGACGTCGCCGCACAGCAGGCGGTCCATCGGCTGGTCGCGGGCAAGGTCCTCCTTGATCGTCCGTACGGCTTCCAGTTGATCGGGGGTTTCCTCGTAGGGGAAGGCGCTCTCGAACTGGAGTTGCCGGTCGCTGTCCTCGTCCATGGGGACCGCCTGCGCCAGCCGGCGCTCCGCGTAGAGCTTCAGCAGGTCGGTCGCGATCGCCTTCAGACTGCGCCGGATCCGGCTCTTCTTCTTCGCCCAGCTACTCCCGCCCAACTGGTCCAGGCGGGGCGCGATGCCGTCGATGCCGCTGTAGCGCTCGATCTCGTCCAGGCGAGTCAGCGGCAGGAGCAGGGTCCGCCCCGACGAGTAGAGAAGCTCCATCACCTCGACCGCGCGCGCCTGCTGCTGCCGGAGCGGATCGGCCGCAGCCGCCGGACCCTGGCCGGACGGACCGTCGAGGGTCTTGAGCCCCAGGAACTGACCGATGCCGTGATCCTCGTGAACCACGAACTCGCCGACGCGCAGATCGCGCAGACCGGAGACGAAGGGACCCATCCGGCGGCGACGGCGGCTCGTGGAGAGCCTCTGGCGGAAGAGCTGACCCTCGCCGTAGAGGACGAGACCGGCGTGCGGCAGCCGGAAGCCCCGAGCCAGTTCGCCGTCGACCAGGCGCACCGCGCCGCCGTCCCAGTCGATCTCGCGGCGGCCCAGCGTCTGGCGAAGCGCCTCGTGCCGTTCGGAACGGGCCACCAGCCAGAGGTCGTCGCCGCGCGCGCCGGCTGTCTCCACTTCACGCGGGAAACGGGGAAGCTGATCGATCAGCACGTCCGTCTCGACCGCGCCGAAGTCGACCCGGAGGCGCCGCCCTCCCGAAGCCGGATGGCCAGGAGCCCGGTCGAACGTCCCGCCGACCCGAAACGCCGCCCGCTCGACGAGCTCAAGCACTTCGTCCGCCGGCACCGTCAACCGCTCCGGCTCGGCCGCGATCTCGCCGTCGTCGCAACGCCGCGCGTACTCCTCCCACAACAGCCCGGCGTGCTGCTCGACCTCCCCGCCCACCCGCTCGGGATCGACCACGATCACCGAAGCGTCCGCCATCACCTCGCCGAGACTCGTGCTCGGCTCGAGCAGGGGCAGGTACTTCTCCCAGCCGTCGAAGGGCTCCCCCGCCGCCATCTCCTCCAGTTGGGCCCGGGCCTGGTCCGACAGGTCGCCGCCACGCTCTTCCAGCAGCAGCGCCGACAGGTCGGCCGCCCGCTCCGGCCCGGCGACGAAGGGCGTCAGCGGCCGGATCCGGAGCGACTCGATCGGCTCCTCGGAACGCTGGGTGGACGGATCGAAGCGGTGAATGCTCTCGACCGTGTCGCCGAACAGGTCGAGACGCGCCGGTCGGGGTTCACCCGGCGCGAAGAGATCGAACACGCCGCCGCGCTGCGCCACCGCACCGACCGCCGCCACGAGGTCGCTACGCCGGTAGCCGTGGGCGAGCAGACGGGGCAAGAGCTCTTCAGGCGTGGCCTGGCCGCCGACCTCGAGTTCGACGACCGACCCGAGAAACGCGTCCGGCCGCGCCAGTCGGTGGAACAGGGCCCGCGGCGTACAGACGACGGTCACCCTCGAAGCCCCGAGCAGGGCATCGTAGGCCGTGCTCTCCTGGGCGCGCACCAGCAGCGAGGCCTCCGCCTGCTGGTAGGGCGTCAGCGCCGGCGACGGAAAGGGGATGAGCCGCGCCCGGCCCGGCCCCCGCAGCAGCCCCGCGGCCTCGGTCCAGGCCAGCACCTCGTTCTCGCTCGGCACGACGACGAGCTGCGCCCCTTCCCGATCCTCCGCCAGCAGTTCGAACACGACCGCGGCCGCCCGCACCGGAAGACCGACGACCGCCGCCCGCTGCGCATCCGCCAACTCGCGGTAGTCCCGGCCCCGACGAATGCGGCGGCCCAGTTCACGCCACGCGGACACCGGTCGGGGAAGCCGGAATCAGTCGTCCGTCTGCGGCAGGACGACAACCGTGTCGCCCGGCCTCACCAGGCCCAACTCCTCGCGCGCCAGCCGCTCCAGCACCACGGGATCGTCCTGGAGCAACTCCACCCTGCGATTGAGCCGATCCACGCGCAGCCGGGTTTCCTCGAGGTCGATCTCGAGTTCCGCCTCGCGCTCCGCCAGTTCAGCCAGCCCCGCGTAGCTCTCGGAGCCCGCCCTCGCAAGAAACAGGAGGGCCAGGATCAGGCCCACGCCGATCAACGTCGGCAGCGAACGCTGAGCCCTCTCGCGCCAACGATCCAGGCGCTCCCGCAACCGTTCGCGTCCTTCTTTCGGCGTCGTGGACACGGGAGAAAGCCTACACGAGCAACACTTTCCGTTGCTGCCGGCCGACTTCTACGTGGCGGTCTGCACGGCCTGGATCCGACCGCCGAACAGGTTGACATCCCTATCCCGCTATGCGACCATTTTCCGTCCTGACGCGGGGTGGAGCAGTCTGGTAGCTCATTGGGCTCATAACCCAAAGGTCGCAGGTTCAAATCCTGCCCCCGCTACCAAGTCTTCAAAGGGCGCGGCCATTGGCCGCGCCCTTCTCGCTTTTGGCGGAACCGCACCTGTTGACACGAAGTTCGTGTTTTCCTAGTCTCGTGCCGTGAAGAACATCACCGTCACGCTGCCGGAAGAGGACGCTCTCTGGGTTCGCGTTCGCGCCGCTGAGAACGGGCGCAGCGTCTCCCGCTGGTTGGCGGACCTGCTCCAGGCAATGAAGCGCCAGGAGGACAGCTACGAGGTCGCCATGGAGCGGGCCCTCGCGGTCGAACCCGCGCTGCTCAACGAGGGCGGAAAGCCGTATCCCTCCCGCGACTCCCTCCACGACCGTGACGGTCTTCGTTGACACGAACGTCCTCGTCTACCGGCACGACTCGTCCGATCCGGCGAAGCAGGCCCGCGCCGACGACTGGTACGCGTACCTCTGGCGCAGCCGCTCCGGTCGGCTCAGCGTTCAGGCCCTGCAGGAGCTCTACGCCACACTGACGCGGAAGCTCAAGCCCGGCATGGAGCCTCCCAGGGCCCGTCGGATCGTGCGGGCTCTGGGCGCCTGGGAGCCTCTGGGCATCGACCTTGCGACGATCGAGAGAGCCTGGATCCTCGAACAGCGCAACTCCCTCTCCTGGTGGGACGCGCTGATCGTGGCGGCGGCACAGACAACCGGGTGCAGGATCCTCCTGACCGAGGACCTTCAGGACGGCCAGGCATTCGGAGAAGTCAGGGTCGTCGATCCGTTTGCGTCGGCCGATCGGACCCCGGAGGAGGTCGTCGAAGCAGCCTACGGGATGAACGGCAGTACGGAGTAGCGCACCCGCTTCGTGTAGCGCTCCCACAGCTCACCGTACTTCGCGCGGCAGCGGCGGTCGTCGCGCCTCGAGCGGTGCAGCAGCAGCCCCGTGAGCCACGCCGGGACCAGGAACGGCACCCAGGAAACGAAGCCGGTGGTCAGGGTGAACGCGAAGTAGACGCAGATCTCGCCGGTGTAGTTGAGGTGCCGTCCCTTGCCCCAGAAGCCCGAGACCAGGAGACGGCCGTCCAGGGTCTCCGCTGGCCGCCCCCAGATCCTCACGTTCGGGTCCTGTTTGAAGCGGTGCTTCTGCTCGTTGGCGCCCCGGAAGAGCCAGAAGCCGAAGGCGGCGAGCAGGACGATCCCGACCGCCGCGACCGGCGGCAGGGCGTCCGGCGCGTCGACCAGCCACCAGCCGGCGAGGCAGTAGAAGAACGGCACGAGGACGTAGTCGCCCCAGACCAGGCCCAGCCCGAAACGCTCGGCGATGATGTCCCAGGTGTGGACCATTCCGTACTCGAACTGGAAGTAGTTGAAGACGTACACGAAGGTGATCGCCTGGTAGACGGCCATCGCCAGCGTCAGCCCGCCGTGGGTCTCGAACTGGACGGCGGCGAAGGAGAGGTTGAACACCGCCAGGCCGATGAGCGACGGGCGATAGCTGAACATCTTCAGGTCCACCCCGAAGAGGGTCGGATTGAGCTCCGAACCCATCAGGAAGCTCCGGCCGTCTCCCTCCGAGGCGCTCCGGGCCCGTGCTCCCCGGAGATAGAGCCAGCCGGCCGCGGCAAGGGCGAACACGTTCGCCACCACGAACAGGGCCGCGAAGTGCGTGTGCAGCAAGGAGAAGGAGAACCAGCCGAATCCCTGGGCGACGACGCCCAGAGTCACGGTGACCAGGAACAGGGCCAGGCCGTTCAGCTTGTAGACGCGCGTTTCCCCCTCGAGTTCGGGCCCGGCGACCCGGCGGCCGGGCAGAACCATCGAACCCACGAAGAGAAAGCCGATGAACAGCAGCAGCATCCCCGCCGCCTCGAGCAGGGTGCCGGCCGACAGCGCGGACAACGAGAACTGCGGCATGCCTGTACCTCCCTGTTGAGAGAGGTTACCCGGCAGGCTCGGCGCGTACTCGCGCGGACATCGCCGCCGCGACGATCAGGACCGCTCCGATGGCAATGAACGGCGCCTCAGGCGACACGGCCTGGAACATGTAGGCCGCAAGAAGCGGCGCCGCGATCTTGCTGCCGTTGCCGTACGCCTGCTGCACGCCCAGCACCTGCCCCACGACGCCGCTTCCTGGGGCGCGTTTCGAGACCTGGGAAGTCGTGCAGGGGAAGAGCAGCGACGTTCCCAGCGGGACCAGGAAGATCGCCGCTCCCAGCGTCCAGAAACCGGTGGCGAAGGGAATGGCGATCAACCCGACGCCGAAGCTCACGGCGCCGGCGCGCAGGACCCTGATCTCGCCGAAGCGCCGAACGGCCGGCCCCAGCACGAAGACGCGGAAGGCGATCGACAGACCGCCCAGGTAGAAGAAGAACAGGCCGATGTTCGACTCGTCGGCACCGAAACGGCGACCGAGGTAGAGGCCGATGATCGCGGTCATCCCTGCCATGCCGATCTGTCCGGCCGCGTAGATCCAGATCAGCAGGTTCAGCGGACGAAGCGGCTGCGCGGCCACGCGACCGACCGCACCAAGGATCGAGTAGCGCGTCTCCTCCCCCTGCTCCCCTTCCCTTCTCTGCCGTGACTCCGGCAGCCAGAAGCGCGCGAACACCGCTGCCGCCAGGCTGAAGGCCGCGGCCACGGCGCCGGCGCCGGCCGGATGAAGCTGGCCCGCCAGGCCGCCCACGGCCGGGCCGATCATCGCCGCGGAGCTGGTGACCGCGGTGACCCAGCCGATGCCCTCGGCGCGGCGCTCCCCGGTGACCGAGTCGGCGATGTAGGCGAACACCACCGGCACCGTGCCGCCGCCGACCCCGTGCACCAGGCGGGCGAGCAGCAGCAGTTCGAGCGACTGCGCCAGGCCGAAGAGCAGGTAGCCCGCGGCCGAGACCACGAGGCCGAGAAGCAGCGCCGGCCTCCGCCCTCTCCGGTCCGCGAGCCGGCCCCAGAGCGGCGCGGTCGCCATCGACGCCAGGGCGAAGGCGGATACCAGGGCGCCGACTTCCAGTGGCGTCGCGCCGTAGCGCTCGGCGTAGAAGGGCAGGAGCGCCACGACCAGGAACTCGCCCAGCGTGCTGACGAAGGCGACCACCATGAGGGCCGCCAGGCGATGGTCGATCAGCCGCGACACGTCAGAGGCGGCCGCCGGCGCGGTCGTCCCAGGCGATGAACGCGGCCGCGCTCAGCAGCATCAGCAGCACCCCGTAGGCGGCGGCGATGCCCGTCTCCTGGATCCGCAGGCTGGACTGAATCTCGATCGAGATCGGACGGGTGTCGTAGGTGTAGAGCACGATCGAGGTCACGAAATCGCCCAGCATCGTGATGAAGGCGAGACCGGCGCCCGCGATCACGGCCGGCCGCAGCAGGGGCAGCACGATCCGCAGCACCGTTCGGAGCGGTCCGGCCCCCAGACTCGCCGCCGCTTCCTCCAGCCGCGGGTCGAGCTGGCGCAGGCCGGCGAAGATGGAGCGGCCGGTCAGCGGCAGGGAGCGGACCAGGTAGGCCAGCGGCAGAATCCACAGCGTGCCCACCAGCACGAAGCGGCCGACCCAGGGCGCGTTGACGCTCATCGCCGCCGCCAGGGCCAGGGCGAACACGGTGCCGGGTATCGCCCAGGGCAGGGTCATCATCGCCTCGAGCGCGCGCCCGGGCAGTCCGCCTCGCCGGAGCGACAGCCGCGCCGCCATCACGCCCACCACCACCGCCGCCAGCGTCGCCGCGGCGGCCATCCAGATCGAGTTCAACGCCGGCCGCAGCCGCTCGGTCGATGACAGGAGCTCGCCGTAGTTGACGAGCCCGAGCACCGGCGGGAACGCCTCGACCGTCCAGGTGTTCGGGGGCACGAGCGACATCAGGATGAGCGTCGCGTGGGGCAGCAGCAGCACTCCGGCCAGGACCCAGCCGCCGGCAGCGGCGGCGACCCGCGCGCCCCGGCTGCGCAGTCGCCGGCGCGCCGGCGGCGTGCCGCGCGCGCCCGACGCCAGGTCCAGGCCGGGATCGATCCGGCGCAGCAGCAGCAGCGAAGCAAACGCCAGGAGCGCCAGCATCGTCGTCTCGACGTACGCCATCCGCAGCTCGCCGTTCAGCTTCGACGCCACGATCTGGGTCGTCATCACCCGGAACCCGCCGCCGAAGATGTACGGCGCGGAGAACGAGCCGAGCGAGGTCATGAAGGTGAGCAGCGTCGCTCCCGCGAGAGCCGGCCGGAGCCGCGGCAGGGTGACCCGGAAGAGGATCTGCCGCCGGCTCGCGCCCAGGCTCTGCGCCGCCTCGATGGCCGCCCCGTCCTGCCCGGACAGTCCGGCCCGGGTAAACAGGTAGAAGTAGACGTACATCGAGTACGCGTGGACCAGCAGGATCGCCCAGGCTCCGGTGAGACGCCAGGACACGTCCAGCCCCAACGTCTGGAGCCCCCGCGCCGCCAGCCCGCTCTCGCCGTAGAGGAAGAGGAAGGCGATGACGCCGACCAGCGGCGGCAGGGCCACCGGCAGTGCGACCAGAGCCCCGAGCAGCCGGCGGCCCGGGATCTCGTTCCGCTCGAACAGGAAGCCCAGCGGCACCCCGATCGCGGCCGCGGCGAGAGTGGAGAGCACGGAGATCCAGAGCGTCCGCCACATCGCGTTCCACTCGTCGGCACGAGTGAAGAAGGACCGGAACGCCTCGGTCGTCGGGCCGCCTCCACCAGGGCTGCCGATGCCGAAGGCCTCCGCCGCGACGACCAGCAGCGGATAGCCGACGAGCCAGACCAGGAACGCCAGCACCAGCCACGGCATGAGCGACCGGAGTTGCGGCGCCCGTCGGCCGGTCCCGGCGGCGCTCAAGGATCGGACTCCGTCGAAGCTCCAGCGAACACCGAGGGCGGCTCGCCGGGAAGCTGCCGCACGACGCAGGCGCCATTCATGCCCGCCGCGGATCCCGGCATCGCCACCTCGATGGCCGGCCCCGCCGCCGAGCCGTCCCCTGCGTCACTCCGAGTAGACGCAAGGCGCACCGTGTAGAAGCTGTTGCTGCCGGTGAAACGCTCCGCCTCGATCCGGCCGGCCAACCCCGACCCGCCGTCCGTCGACAGTTCCAGGGCTTCCGGACGGACACAGACGTCGACCTGCTCTCCCGCCCGAAGTCCGCTGTCGCCCCGGCACAGCCAGGGCTCGGCATGCGGCTGCGATTCCAGGCGCACTGTCAGTTCGTCGCCGCCGTGCCGCTCCAGAACGACCCCCGGAAGCACGGAACAGCGGCCGACGAAGGTGGCCACGAAACGCGAAGCGGGATCCCGGTAGAGCTCCGCCGGCCCTCCGACCTGCTCCAGGCCTCCCTCGTTCAGCAGGCCGATCCGTTCGCCGAGCTCGAAGGCCTCCTCCTGCTCGTGGGTCACCAGCACGGTCGTGATGCCCGTCTGCTTCACCGTCCGGCGCAGGTCGGCGCGGGTCTCCTCGCGCAGCGCGGGATCCAGGTTCGAGAGCGGCTCATCGAGCAACAGCACCCGCGGCCGCGGCGCCAGCGCCCGGGCCAGGGCCACCCGCTGCTGCTGGCCGCCCGAAAGCTCGGCGATCCGCCGCTGCTCGAAGCCGGAGAGTCGTACGAGTTCGAGCATCTCGGCCACGCGGGCGTTCGCCTCGCCCTGCGCGCCGCCGCGGACCTTCAGCCCGAAGGCGACGTTCTCGGCCACACTCAGGTGCGGGAAGAGCGCGTAGCTCTGGAACAGCATGCCGACTCCGCGGCGCGCCGGCGGCAGGTGTTCGACCGCCTCGTCCGCGATCAGCAGACGTCCGCGGTCGAGCTGCTCGAAGCCCGCCAACAGGCGCAGCATCGTCGTCTTGCCGCTGCCGCTCGGGCCGAGCAGGGCGAAGATCTCACCCGGTTCGACGGTCAGCGAGACGCCGGCCAGCACGACCGTGTCGTCGAACGCCTTGAAGACGTCGTCGAAGCGGACGGAAACCCCGGACGCCGTCACCTGGCAGCCCGTGGGGCGCGCCGGCTCATTCTCCGCCCTGGCCACGCACGGCCCGGTCCCACTCCGCCATCCACGCGGCGCCGTTCTCCTCGATCATCCGCCAGTCGACGTCGGCGCGACGGAGTCGGGACTGCACGTCGGCTACCCACGGCGCCAGCCCGCCGGCGTCCAGGTCGAGCCGCGCCGGCAGGCGGAACGCCTCGCGCACCGCCAGCCCGAGCGCCTCGGGCGAACCGAGCCAGTCGACGAAGGCCGCCGCCTCGGCCTCGCTGTCCGAGCCCGCGACCACGCCGACCGAATCCTGGATCACGGCCGTGCCGCTCGCCGGAAAGCGGTAGGCGATCGGCGCGCCGCGATCGATCAGGGACAGCGTGTCGGTCATCTCCCAGAGCGTCAGCACGCCTTCCTGGCGCGTCAGCTTCTCGTGCAGAACCGCTGGACTGTGAACGTATTCCCGGGTCTGTCCGTCGAGCTGCCGCAGCCAGTCGAAGCCGGCCTCGGTGCTGCCCGTCTCCGACACCGAGTCGGCCAGGATCTTGCCGAAGATCGTCCGCATCGTGCCGCTCGCCAGCGGATCGCGGATGACAACCTCGTCGTGCCAGCGTTCGTCGAGCAGATCGTCCCAGTCGGCCGGCGCCTCGTCTTCGCCGATCGCGTCGCGGTTGTAGACGATGATCGTCGGCGTCTGGTACAGCGTGTAGTAGAGGCCGTCGGGATGCCGGTCGGCCGGATCGAGAGCCCCAGCCCAGGAGGGCTCGGACGGCGCCAGCAGGCCCTCCGCGGCGCCCCGGGCCAGGATCGTCGCGGGACCGCCGAACCAGACATCCGCCTGCGGGTTCGCCCGCTCCGACCGGATCCGGTCGTAGACCTCCTGCGACCCCATGTCGAGCCAGCGAACGTCGACGTCCGGCCGCGCCTCCTCGTACGCCTGCTCGACGACGGTCAGCAGGTCCCGCCCGTGCGGCGAGTAGACGACCAGCGGCGTCCGACCATCGCCGCCGCAGCCCGCCACGGCCGCGGCCGCCGCGAGACAGAAGACAATCGATCGACGGCCCAGGGCCAGGGCATTCCGCATCGGCCGCCAAGTGTACGCCGCCGGCCGCGGCGGCGGCGTGGCGTCAGGAAGCCGACCTGGTCACCAGACTCGGATGGAACCGGCGCAGGTTGCGGAAGTAGGTGCGGTGGGCCCTGGCGAGCCAGTCGAGGTCGACGGCCTCGGGGTCGCCCGCTTCGGCGATCTGCCCTTCGAGCAGGCGCCGGGGATAGACCTTCATCTCGCCGACGACCAGGACCGGCTCCCCGTCCTCGGTGGCGGTCTCCACCCGAAGACCCTCCGCCTCGAGTTCACGCCGGAGGAGATCTCCCAGGCGCCGGAGAACGTCACCGGGCTGTGCGTCCGGACTGACGACACGTCTCCCTGAGTCCGCGCGAGCCACGCTCATGACGAAACTGTCCCGCCTGGATCGCTGCCAGGCTGGAGAACCCGCCTCAACGTCTCGCCGTCGACATTGCCGCCGCTGACGACCACCGCGGTGATCTTGCCGTCGCGCGGTATCGCGCCCTGCAGGAGGGCAGCCACACCGACCGCGCCGCCGCCTTCGACCACCCAGCCCTGCACATCGACCAGGAAGCGCATCGCCGACGCGATCTGTTCCTCGGCGACGAGCACCACATCGTCCAGGTAGCGCTTGCAGATCGGCACCGTCATCGAGCCCTGCTCGATATCGCCCGAGAGCGCCTCGGCGAGGGTGTTCCAGACCTGCGGTCGGTCGCTGTCGTGGAAGACGTTGAACATCGCCGGGGTCGATTCGGCACTCACGCCGATCACCTCTACGGCGGGGTTGAGCTCCTTGACGGCGGTGGCGACGCCGGAAATCAGGCCGCCGCCGCCCACGGGAACCAGCACCCGTTCGACCCGGGGCAACTCGGACACGATCTCGACGCCGATCGTGCCGGCCCCGGCGATCACCCGCCTGTCGTTGTAGGGCGACAGCCAGGTCAAGCCGCCCCGGGCGCGGCGCAGGGCTTCGGCCTCGGCCTGATCGAAGTTGTCTCCGAAGAGCACCGCTTCGGCGCCGGCGCCGTAGCGACGCACTCCGCTCGTCTTCTTCTTCGGCGTTCCGACGGGCATCAGAATCTGTGCCGATGCACCACACAGACGCGCGGCGTAAGCGACCGCCATCGCGAAGTTGCCCGAAGACGCGGCGATGATGCCCCGGGCCAGCGCCTTCTCGTCCAGCGACAGCATGGCGTTCAGCGCTCCTCGTATCTTGAACGAGTGCGTCGGATTGGCGTTCTCCAGCTTCAGAAACGTCCCGGCGCCGAGACCGGCGGCATCTTCGAGCGGTGTCGGCCGCAAGTGAGCCTTCAGGCGGTGCTGCGCCCGGACGATGTCGCCGAGGGTCGGGTGGTCTCTCATCGCGGAATTCCCAACGTAGTATCGCCGGAATGCGATCGGCGGGCCTTGACGAGATCAGATCCGTTCTCGACGTACCCGCCGCCATCGAGTTGATAGAAGCCGGATTCGTGGCGCTGTCGAGCGGCGCGGCGACGGTTCCTCCCGTCGGTTACCTGGGATTCGACAGGCCGCCGGGCGACTGCCACATCAAGTACGGCCACATCCACGGCGATGACGTCTTCGTCGTCAAGATCGCCACCGGCTTCCATGAGAACGCTTCGCGCGGTCTTCCCACGGGCCACGGGATGATGATCGTCCTGTCGGCGGAGACCGGCGAGACGCTGGTCCTGCTGGACGACTCGGGCTACCTGACCGATGTGCGAACCGCCATCGCGGGCTGCATCGCGGCCCGCTATCTCGCGCCCGAGGCGGTCGAATGCATCGGCATCGTCGGTGCCGGCATGCAGGCCCGCATGCAGTTGCAGTACCTGCGCCATGCGCGCGACTGCAACCGGGTCCGGGTCTGGGCGCGACGCCGCGAACAGTCGGCGGCGTACCGGAGCGAACTGTCGGATTCCGGCTTCGACGTCCAGGTGGCCGAGACCCTTCAGGACCTCTGCGAGAACAGCAACCTGATCGTCACCGCCACGGCGGCGAGGAGTCCCCTTGTCCGCGACGAGTGGATCCGGCCAGGCACTCACCTCACCGCGATGGGAAGCGATGCTCCCGGCAAACAGGAACTGGACCCGGCGTTGTTCGCAAGAGCCGGCGTCTGCGCCGTCGATTCACTGTCGCAGTGCATCGACCACGGCGAGTCGCACCACGCGCTGGCGGGCGGCCATATGGACGAAACCGGTCTCGTCGAACTGGGCGACATCATCGCCGGCAGGGCCAGGGGGCGCTCGGACGAGGACGAGATCACGATCGCGGATCTGACCGGTGTCGCGGTGCAGGACATTCAGATCGCGAAGGCGATCTGGCAGGCATTGAAGGACTGAGGGGCCGCCCGTCAGCCGTCGAGACCCGCCACGAGGTCGCGCTCGGAGGGGACGCGCCTGAGTTCGTCGTGCCGGGGCCGGTGGGTCTTCCGGGTCATCAACGACACGGCCACCATCGCGATCAGGCTGAACACCGGCGCCAGCAGCGTGTCCAGGCCGCGCCAGGCGTCCGTGACCGCGAAGTGCAGCACGAGCCGCGCGGCGCTGCCGGCGAGGACGCCGGCGAGCGCCCCGGTCGTGTTCGCCCTGCGCCAGAACAGGCCGAGCAGGAGGGGCACGAAGCAGCCCGCGAGGACGATGTCGAAGGCGAGAATGAGCAGGATACCCGGCTCGGGCCGGACGTAAGCGAAGACGACGGCGCCGGCCATCGTCGGCAGGGCGATCCAGCGGGAGAAGCGGAGCATCCGCTCGTCGTCCCAGGTCGACCGGCTGTGGCGCTGGACCAGGTTGCGGGTGATCACGTTCGCCAGGTCGAGCACGACGCCGCTCGCGGTCGACATGCTGGCGGCGATGATCCCGAGCAGGATGGCGCCGCCGACCAGGAGCGGCAGATCGTTCAGCGCGAGGTCGATCAGCAGGGAGGAGCCGGCCTCCCTCTCGAAATGGAACGCTGCCAGCCCGATCAGGGAGACGGCCAGGCCCACGACCAGCGTGAGCCCGGCGGCCAGGTAGCAGCCCCGCTTCGCGGAGCGGCCCGAATCGGCCGAGATCATCCGCTGGATGAAGTCGATCGCGACGATGTCGCCAAGCGCCAGCGATCCGAGGGCGGCCCAGTTGACCAGCGCTCCGTGCTCGCGGGAGAACAGACCGTTCAGACTCGCGCTCCCCTCGGGCGCCGACGCAAGCAACGTGCCCCAGCCGTGCGCCCCGCCAAGCCAGATCACCGCGACCACGATGCTGACGATGAAGATGGAAACCTGAAGCACGCTCGTCGCGATCGTCGCGTACAGGCCGCCCGAAACCGCGTAGGCCAGGATGCAGACCGCGATGGCGATCAGCATCGCGAGATACGGCAGGCCGAAAACGACCCGCAGCAGGAGCCCGAGACCCGCGAGGTTGCCGGCGACCAGCACGACGTTGCTCAGCAACATCAATGCGGCGGCGAGAGTCTCGGTCGAGACGCTGTAACGGCGCCGGTAGAAGTCGGCCAGGGTCATCAACCGCATGCGGTGCAACGGCTCGGCGAACCAGGTGCCGGCGATCACCAGGCAGAGCGCCAGGCCGATCGGGATGACCGCGCCCGCCCAGAAACCGCTCGAGTGGACCAGCGAGGCGTTGCCCACCGAGCCGTTCGCGTCGAACGCCTGGGCGCAGAGGGTGATGCCGACGACGCCCACCGGCATCGCGTTGCCGGCGACGTAGTAGTTCGTCGCGCGGCCGCGGATCTTCGCGTAGGTGCGGACGCCAACGACCAGGGTGGCGGCGATGAAGAGGACAACGGCGATGCCGATCGCTGACACGAAGGGCAGTGTAGTGCTGGGGACGAGCGCGGCTATAGTGCCGAACGGTGATTCCAAACAGCGCCAACCGGATGCCGGCGCTGGTCGCGGTCGCGGCGGCGCTCGCGGCGTGCGGGGTCCCGGCCGGCGAAGAGGGCGCCGGAGGGCCGACCGGTCCGACGGAGCCCGTCGACCTCGAGGTCGTCGCCGAACTCCGCGACGAGGGCTTCAACCGCTCCCGGGTCATGGAGTTCTCCCACGTCCTGACGGACCTCTACGGCCCCCGGTACGCGAACTCGCCTTCCTACGACGGCGCCGCCTCGTGGGCGCGCGACACGTTCGAGGAGTTCGGCCTCGAGGCCACGCTCGAGCCCTGGGGCGAGTTCGGCTACGCCTGGGAGAACCGCCACACGTCGGTTCACATCACGGCGCCGCAGTACCAGCCGGTCATCGGCTACGCGCAGCCGGGAACCCGGGGAACGGAGGGCAAGGTCGCCGGACCCGTGACCGCGGTCGACCTCAGCGGTGTCGAGACGCGTGGCGACCTGGAAGCCCTGCAAACACGGCTCGGGACATCGATCCTCCTCGTCTCGCCCGAGCGGGAGCTGGTTCCCAACTTCTCGCCGCAGGCGGTCCGGCTCTCCGACGAGGAACTGAGCGCCATGGCCCGCCTCGAGATCGATCCACGGAACAACCCCACGCAGTCGGCGGACGACGACGAGGCCGCACCGGAACTCTTCCGCCACGACATCGAGACGTTCCTGGAGCAGCAGGGCGTCGCCGTCCTGGTCGAGATCGGTTCCACGAACGTCGGTCCGATGGACAAGGGGATCGTCCACGTCTCCGGCGACGGTCCGCTGCCGCTGAACGAACCGGTCCCCATGCCTCGCGTCGTCGTCGCCGCCGAGCACTACAACCGGATGATGCGGCTGCTGGCCGCCGGAACGCCGGTCGAGATGGAGATCGAAGTCCGCAACGTCCTCAGCGACGACGATCCTCTCGACTACAACGTGATCGCCGACCTCCCCGGCGGCGACCTCTCGCACGAGGTCGTGATGATCGGCGGCCACCTCGACGCGGAACCCGCCGGCACCGGCGCCACGGACAACGCGGCCGGCAGCGCGATCGTGATGGAAGCGATGCGGCTGCTGCGTGCGGCCGGCCTCGCACCGCGGCGGACCATCCGGGCCGCCCTCTGGGGCGCCGAGGAGAGCGGCCTGCTCGGCTCCCGGGCCTACGTCCGCGAACACTTCGGCGACCCGGCCTCAGCCGAGAAGCCGGCCGCCCACGCGAACCTGTCCGTCTACTTCAACGTCGACTGGTACGGCCGCTTCCGCGGCATGTACCTGCAGGGAAACGACGCGTCCCGACCGATCTTCGAGGCCTGGATGGAGCCGTTCCACGACGTCGACATGTCCTGGATCGTGCCCGGCAACACCTGCTGCACCGATCACATGGCCTTTCTCGAAGCGGGCCTGCAGGGCTTCCAGTTCATCCAGGACGATCTCGAGTTCTTCAACGCGACCTTCCACACGAACATGGACGTCTACGACCGCCTGATCGCCGACGACCTCAGGCAGGCCTCGGTCATCCTGGCCAGCTTCGCCTACCATGCGGCGATGCGCGACGATCTCTTCCCGCGCGCCGACGGCCTGGCCAACGGGCGGCGCTGGCACAAGTAGCCGCCGAGTCGCAACCGGATCAGGAGCAGCCATGGAGTACCGCGTACTGGGACGGACCGGAGTCAAGGTCGCGCCGCTCTGCTTCGGCAGCGACAACTTCGCCGATCCCACGCCGGAGCCGGAATGCGTGCGCATGCTGGAAACGGCGATGGACGCCGGCATCAACCTGATCGACACCGGCGAGGTCTACGCCGAAGGCGAGGGCGAGCGGATCATCGGCCGGGCGCTCAAGGCGAGCGGCCGCCGACACGAACTGCTGATCGCGACCAAGGTCGACCACGGCCGCAGGGTCGTAGGCCAGAGCGTCGTCGACTACACCGGCAGCATCGGCCCCAACGAGTACGGCCACTCGCGGATCAACCTGATCCGCGCCTGCGAGGGCTCGCTGCGAAGGCTGCAGACCGACTACATCGACCTCTATCAACTGCACCGCCCTTCGCCCGAGATGCCGTTCGACGAGACCCTGAGGGCGCTGGACGACCTGGTCCGCGCCGGCAAGATCCGCTACATCGGCTGCTCGACCCACCCGGCCTGGATGGTCGCCGAGGCCGTGATGACGAGCGAACTGAAGGGCTACGCCCGCTTCGCCAGCGAGCAGCCGCCCTACAACCTGCTGGACCGCCGGATCGAGAACGAGCTGATCCCGATGTGCGAGCGCCTCGGCCTCGGCATCATCACCTGGGCGCCGATGGCGATGGGCGTGCTCGCGGGCCGCTATCTCAGCGACTCCGACTATCCGGAGAACTCCCGCGCGGCGCTGCGCGGCGGTTTCTACGCCGACCGAGTCACGCGAGCGGGCATCGACGTCGGCCGCAGGTTCGCCGAAGTCGCGGCCGACTCCGGCCTGACTCCAGCCCAGTTCGCGATCCTCTGGACCAAGGATCAGCCCGGCATCACCGCGCCGCTGATCGGGCCGCGCACGCTCAGACACCTGGAGGACCTGCTGCCCGTGCTCGAGATGACCTTGACGGACGAGCAGCGGGCCGCCTGCGACGCCCTGGTGCCGCCCGGAAGCGTCGTCGCCGACTTCCACAACACGGCTGGCTGGATGAAGATGAAGGTCATCCCGCCAGCGGCCGGGAACTAGATCCCGGTGCACGTCTCCAACGTAATCCACGCCGTCGACACCCACGTCTGCGGCGAACCCGGCCGGGTGATCGTCGGCGGCGTTCTCGACGTCCCCGGCGCCACGATGTTCGAGAAGATGCGCCACCTCGAGGATGAAGCCGACGAGTTGCGCCTGCGGATGCTGCGCGAACCGCGCGGCTACCCCGCCGCGAACTGCAACCTGATCCTGCCCGCCACCCATCCCGACGCGGTCGCCGGCTACGTGATCATGGAGCAGGTCGAGTACCCCGGCATGTCCGGCACGAACACGATCGCCGTCGTCACCGTGCTGATCGAGACCGGGATGGTGGCGCATTCCGAGCCCGTGACCGAACTCACGCTGGAGTCGCCCGCCGGCCTGATCCGGGTCCGCGCCGACGTCGACCGCGGCAAGGTGAAGCGGGTCGAGTTCGAGAACGTGCCGGCCTTCGCCGTCCATCTCGACGCCGTCCTCGATGTCCCGGAACTCGGCGACGTGACCGTCGACGTCGCCTACGGCGGCATGTTCTACGTCATCGCCGACGCCGACCAGGTCGGCCTCACCCTGGCGCCGGAAGAGGCCGCCGAGGCGACCCGGGTCGGCGAGATGATCAAGGCGGCCTGCCAGGAGCAGCTTCCGCCGCCCGTGCATCCGCTCAATCCGGAGATCCGCGGCGTGACGATCGGCCAGCTCTCGGCGCCGCCGCTCGTGCCCGGATCGGACCGGCGGAACACGGTGATCGTCTCGACCGGCAAACTCGACTGGAACAAACCGTTGACCTGGACCGGCGCTCTCGACCGCTCGCCCTGCGGCACGGGCACCTGCGCCAAGATGGCGGCCATGTGGGCCAAGGGCGAGCTGCCGCTGGGACAGGACTTCGTGCACGAGGGCGTCCTCGGCACGACCTTCACGGGCCGGATGGTGCGCGAGACGAAGGTCGGCGACGTCGACGCCGCAGTGCCGGCGCTGGCGGGCACGGCATGGATTACGGGCTTCGCCCAGTACGTCGTCGACCCGGAGGACCCCTTCCCCAACGGGTTCACGGTCGGCGACATCTGGGGCGGCCAGGAGGAGTGAGTCGATGAGCGAAGACAGAGTGATGGTGGTCACCGGCGCGTCGAGCGGCCTGGGCGCCGAGGTCTCGGAGCACTTCGCGCTGAAGGGCTACCGGGTAGTGATGAGCTACCTGATCGAGGCCGAGGCGCGGGCGACCTACGACCGCATCGCGACCAGCGTGGGCAGCACCGAGCGGCTGATGAAGGTCCAGGCCGATGTAGCGAACCGGGAACAGGTCCGCGCCATGTTCGACGCCGTGATCGAGCGGTTCGGGCAGGTCGACGTCCTGATCAACTTCGCCGGCATCAACCGCGACGCGCCCTTCACCGAGTTGACGGACGACATGTGGGACTCGGTCGTGGCCGCCCATCTCCGCGGCCACTTCGTCTGCGGTCAGGAGTTCGTCTTCCACAACCCCGACCGCCCGGGCGTGATCATCAACCTGGGGGCCGCCTGCGGCCAGATCGGGCGCAAGAACGGAGCGAACTTCTGCAGCGCCAAGGGCGGCGTCATCGCGCTGACCAAGTGCATGGCGCAGGAACTGTCGCCCAGGATCCGCGTCAACTGCCTGGTGCCCGGATCGGTCCGGACCCGCGAGGTGATCGACCGCTACCACCTGGAGACCGAGGAAGGCCTGGCGAAGGAACTCGCCACCCTGCCGATGGGACGGCTGGGCGAGTTCGAGGACATCACCCGGATGGTCGACTGCATGATCGGCTCCGAGTTCACGACCGGCGCCACCTTCTACGCCAACGGCGGCCAGTACATGCATTGAACCGCCTCGCCGCCATGACCCGGGGCCTGGTCCGCCATCCGCTGGAGGTGGCGGTGTGCACGATCCTCGTCGCGCTGGTCGCGGTGACCTTCTCCCAGGTCGTCTTCCGGTACGTCCTGCAGGCGTCGCTCTCCTGGTCGGAGGAGCTTGCCCGGTTCCTCCTGATGTGGCTCGCCGCCCTCTCCACCGCCTACGCGATGAAGACGGGCGCCCACTTCGCGCTTCACTTCGTCGTCGACCGGACGCCGCCGGCCGTGCGCCGCCTCATCGGTTCGGCGGTGGCGCTTGCCGCGTCCGCGTTCCTGGCGGTCTTCGCCTGGCAGTCGCTCCGTTTCGCGATCGAGGTTCACGACATGGAGGCGCCGGCCACGCGGATGTCGATGGCGATTCCCTACTCGTCGGCCTTCGTCGGCAGCACCCTCACCCTCTACTACGTGCTCGTGAACTGGCGCCGGGAACTCCGCGGGCAGGAGGAATAGGGCCAGGCAATGGGAATCCTGGTCATCCTGACCCTGGTGGCGGCGCTGCTGCTCGGCGTGCCGCTGGCCATCGCGCTCGCCCTCGCGGCCATGGTCGGCCTGCTCTACAGCTCGCCCGAGTTCCTGATCGTGATGCCGCAGAAGTTCCTGGCCGGTCTGGATTCCTTCCCGCTGCTGGCGGTGCCCCTGTTCGTGCTCGCCGGAGCGCTCATCTCGCACGGCGGCATGGCGCGCCGGATCGTCGACCTGGCGATGCAGTTCGTCGGCCGCCTGCCGGGCGGTCTCGGCCTGGTCGTCATCCTGTCGACGATGCTGTTCTCCGGCATCTCCGGCTCGCCAAGCGCGAACACCGCCGCCATCGGCTCCGTCGCCCTGCCGGCAATGCGCCAGCGGCAGTATCCGGCGCCCTTCGCGACCGCCGTCTTCGCTTCGGCCGGCGGCGTCTCTACCCTGGTGCCGCCCGCGATCGACCTGATCATCATCGGCGTCGTCTCGGGGATGTCGATCGGCGCCCTGTTCGCGGCCGGCATCACGCCGGCGATCGTGCTGGGCCTGGCACTGATGGGGATGACCTGGATCAAGGCCCTCGACCTCAACCTGCCGCTCGAGGCGAGGGCCTCCTGGCCGCAAAGGCTCCGCGTGATCCGCGACGGCATCCTGCCGCTGTTCATGATCGTCATCATCCTCGGCGGCATCTACGGCGGAGTGTTCACGCCCACGGAAGCGTCCGCCGTCGCGGTCGTCTACGGCGCCCTGGTGTCCTTCTTCATCTACCGCGAACTGAAGCTCGAGGACATCCCGAAGGTCCTGCTGCAGACCGCGTCGCTCTCCGGCGTCGTCCTGTTCGTGCTGGGGACGGCGTCCATGTTCTCCTTCGTCCTCACATTCGAGCGGCTGCCGCACCTGCTGGCGGAGGGGATTTCGACCCACGCCCCGAACTGGATCGTCTTCATCCTCTTCGTCCACCTGATCTTCCTCTTCCTCGGCATGGTGATGGACGCGTTGCCGCCGATCATCATCCTGATGCCGATCCTGCTGCCGGCCGCGCTCGCCCTGGGCATGGATCCGGTTCACTTCGGCATCCTGGTCGCGGCCAACGTGGGCATCGGGATGATCTCGCCGCCGGTCGGCATCTGCCTGTACGTCGCCTGCGGCATCTCGAAGACGCCGATCGAGAAGGTGACGCCCAAGCTGCTTCCCTTCCTGGCGCTGCTGCTCGCGATGCTCCTGATCCTCACCTTCGTGCCCCAAGTCACGCTCTGGCTGCCGGAGGCCCTCGGCTATGAGTAGCTGGGTGCGCCGGCATACCGCAGCCCTCGCCCTCTGCGCGCTCGCCCTCCTCGCCGGCTGCCGCGGGAGCGACGGCGTCACCATTCTCAAGGTCGCCCACAACGGACCGGCCGGACACCCGTTCCAGGCCGGCTTCGAGGAGTTCGGCCGGGTCCTGGAAGAGCGCACGGCGGGTGCGGTCCAGGTGCAGATCTTCGAGAACGAACAACTCGGCACCGAGGAAGAGGCGACCCTGATGGTCAAGCTGGGAGCGCTTGCCGCCTCGGCAGCCAGCGCCGGCGGCGGCATCGCCGCCTTCGTGCCGGAGGCCGAGATCTTCAACTTCCCCTTCATTTTCCGCGACCTCGACCACTTCTACCGGGTGCTCGACGGCCCGGTCGGCGAGCGGGTCGCCGCCCGCATCGAGGAGGAACTCGACGTCGTCGTCCTCGGCTACTGGTTCGCCGGCCGCCGCAACGCCTGGAACGCGGAGCGGCCGATCGTCGTCCCCGACGACTTCGACGGTCTCAAGATCCGCGTCATCCCGACCCCGATCCTGGTCGACACCTTCAACGCCCTCGGCGCGCAAGCGACGCCGATGTCGTTCGGCGAGCTCTACTCGGCGCTGGAACAGGGCGTCGTCGACGGCGCCGAGACGGACCACGTCGATCTCTACGGGGAGCGTTTCTACGAGGTCACGAAGTACGTGTCCTACACGCGGCACCTCTACCTCGCCGTGGCGCTGATCTTCAGCCGGAAGCTGTACGACGAGCTGCCGCCGGAGTTCCAGGCAGCGGTGCTCGACGCCGGCAGGGCATCGGTCCAGGTCGAACGGGAGGCGATGGCGTCGATGACCGCTGACGCCCTGGCCGAACTGGAGAAGCTGGGGATCCAGTTCAACGAGATCGACCGTCCGCTGTTCGAGGACAAGGTGCGGCAGGTCTACCTCGACAACGCCGCAAGAGTCGGCGGGATGGCGGCGATCGAGGAGGTCGCCCGGCAGTAGAGACACTGAAGAACGGACTTACGGAGTCAGAACAGGAGCAGCACAATGGAATTCCGCGGTGTCATGACGGCGATCACAACGCCCTTCAACGACGATCTGACGGTCGATCACGACTTCCTCGCAAAGCACGCGAACTGGCTGGTGGAACACGGTTGCACCGGCATCGTGCCTCTCGGCTCGCTGGGCGAGGGCAACACCCTCCAGTTCGACGAGAAGCTGGCGATCGTCGAAACCTGCGTCACCGCTCTCGACGGCCGGGCGCCCGTGATGCCCGGCATCTCCGCGCTCAGCACCGCCGAAGCCGTCCGCATCGCCCGCGGCTCGGCCGAGCGCGGCGCCGAAGCGCTCATGGTGCTTCCCCCCTACGTCCACAACGGCAAGATGCACGAGACCCGGGGCCACTTCGCGGCCCTCTTCGAAGCCACGGATCTGCCGTGCATGCTCTACAACAACCCCTTCGCCTACGGGGTCGACATCCTGCCCGAGATCATCGGCGAACTGGCCGCCGAGCACGCCAGCCTGCGGGCGATCAAGGAGTCGAGCGGCGACATCCGGCGGATCACGGCGGTCAAGGCCCTGCTGGGAGACCGCCTCGACGTCTTCGCCGGCCTCGACGACATGCCCTACGAAGCCGTGTGGTCGGGAGCGACGGGCTGGATCGCGGGCCTGGTCAACGCGCTGCCGGCTGAGTCCGTTCGCCTGTTCGACCTGGCCGCGGCGGGCCGGCGCCAGGAGGCGTTCGAACTCTACGCCTGGTTCCTTCCCCTGCTGCGCATGGACACCGTGCCCGAGTTCGTCCAGTTGATCAAGCTGGTGCAGGCCGAGGTCGGGATGGGGTCCGAGACCGTTCGGCCGCCCCGGCAAGCCCTGCCCGAGGCCGACCGCCGCGAGGCGCTGGCATTGATCCGGGAACGCCTGGCGACCCGGCCCGGTCCATCGTCCTGAATTCAGTTGACGCCCCCCCAAGCCGGCGCTAACGTAGTTGGAACATCGGCACAGGATTTCTCTGGCCGGCGCTGCTCAGCGAACCGGCCTGCGCATAAGCACCCAGAGGAGACGGGAAGCCCAGTCAGGAAGGAAGGCGGAAATGAGACACCGCAGAACCACCGGTTCTCGCGCTCTTGCCCGGATGGCAAGAGTCCCACGGATCATCGGCTCGGGAGTACTCATCGTCTTCATCTCCGCCGGCGCATCGGCCCAGTCGATCGAGCGCGGCTCGATCACGGGCACGATCACGGACCCGAACGGCGACCGGATGCCCGGCGTCAACGTGATGCTCACGTCGACGGAACTCGGCGCCACGAGCGAGACGATGACGGACGCGAACGGCCGCTACCGCTTCGTCGCCCTGCTGCCGTCCACCTATACGGTCGAGGCGTCGATCGAGGGCTTCTCGACCGCCCGGCAGGGGGACATCGAGCTCACCGTCGGCAAGACCCTGAGCGTCGACCTCGCGATGGAGCTGGGGAGCGTCGAGGACGTCATCATCGTCGAGGGCTCGCCGCTCATCGACGTCCGCAGTTCGACGCTGCAGACGACGGAACTCAACAACGAGATCCTGATGGACGTGCCGAGCGGCCGCAGCATCCGGAGCGTCGTCCAGTTGGCGCCCGGCATCCACTCGGAGAACGCGGAGGGCAGGCAACCGTCGGCCTTCGGCTCGCCCGGCATGGGGGTCCAGTTCTCGGTCGACGGCGTCATCATCAACAGCCCGGAGGCGGGCGAGAGCGAGGTCGCGCTCGGCTTCTTCTCCGTCGAGGACGTCACCGTCCTCGGCGCCGGCGCATCGGCCGAATACGGCGGATACAGCGGCGTGATCGTCAACGTGACGACGAAGCAGGGCACGAACGACCTGAACGGCATGGTCGACCTGCAGCTTGCCGACAACGACTGGCAGTCCCACAACACGAACGACCCCGACCTGCAGCGCAGCGGCAGCGACCGCACGGACACGGAAGTCCACTTCGACATCGGCGGACCGGTGCAGCGCGACAAGGCGTGGTTCTTCACCTCGGTCAAGTACCTGGAGCGGGACTCGAAGGCCAGCGGCGACCATGTCAACGACCCGACCTACGAGGCCCCCCGCTACGTCGGCAAGATCAACTGGACGCCGACGCAGGAGAAGATCTTCGCCGGCATGCTCGAGTACAGCACCCGCGACCAGTTCTACCAGGGCGCGGACGAGGGCGATCTGGTCGCCCCCGGCGCGACCTTCAGCAACGTCGGGACCCAGTACCTGTTCAACTTCAACTACACGGACATGCTGTCCCAGGACACGCTGCTCGATCTGAAGTTCGGCGGCTATCACCAGCGCCAGACCGAGACGCCCGACGGCGGCGACACTCCCGCCCGCTACGACGGCTTTGAAGACCGCCTCAGCGAGAACTGGTGGGGGCCCTTCAACGCAAACCGGGAGCGCTATCAGCTCCTCGCCTCGGTCAGCCACTTCACCGACGACTTCATCCGCGGCGAGCACGACTTCAAGTTCGGCGTCGAACTGCAGAACACGCTGGTCAACACGCTCAACGGGTTGTCGGGCGGCAGGTATTACTACGACTTCGCCGGCGAGAACTACATCCTCTACGAGAGCACCGGCTACAACACGTTCGCCGACACCGACAAGATCGTCGGCTATGTGCAGGACTCCTGGGGGATCAACGACCGGGTGCGGCTGAACCTCGGCCTGCGAGCCAACTACTGGCGCGGTTCCCTCGAGTCGGACGTCAACGGCGTCCGCTTCGACCAGGGCACCGTGTTCACTCCCGACCTCGCCCTCGCGCCGCGCATCGGGCTGAACATCAACCTCGGCGACGACAACGACTCCGTCCTGAAGGCGCACTGGGGGCGCTACTACCACCAGGTCATCTCGCTGTTCTACAGCCGGCTCGCGCCCGAGAGCGACTGGACAGGCTACATCTGGAACGCCGACGACGAAGTCTGGGAGCACGACTTCACCGAAGCGCGCGGCCCCGGCCAGTGGACGATCGATGACGGCCTCGGCGTGCCCTACATGGACGCCCTGGATGTCGGCTGGGAGAAGGTCCTGACGCGTACCGTGTCCCTCGACATCACGGCGACGTACCGCACGAACCACGACTTCCTGGACGGCGTGAACCTCACCGGCGAGTTCGAACCCACGCGGTACACCGATCCGAACAGCGGCCGCACCTACAACGTCTTCAACCAGACGAACGAGGGCGAGAACCGGTTCTACTTCACGAACGTCAACTACTGCCAGGACTACGGACAGGCCTACAAGGAGCTCACCTGCTTCAAGAGTTCCCGCAGGTACGGAGGGATCACGGCGAGCATCGCCAGGCGATGGCGCAACAACTGGCAAATGCAGGCTTCGTGGACCTTCGGCGAGGCAAGGGGCAACAACAACAACGGCTGGTACGAGTTCCAGGAGGGGAGAGGGTCCTCGCTCGGCAGTTCGACCTTCTTCAAGGACCCGAATGTTCAGATCAACGCCTACGGCAACCTGACGATCGATCCGACGCACCTGATCAAGGTCCTGGGCAACGCCAAGCTCCCGGGCGGGGTCGTGGTCGGCGGCTACCTCCGCTACTTCTCGGGAAACACCTACAACGAGCTGATCCGGGTGGACGACGTGGATCAACGTTCGGAGATTTATGGCCACCCCGCCGGCTCCTTCCGTCTTGACGACGGTCTCAGCCTCGATCTGAGGGTGGAGAAGGACTTCAACCTCGGTGGCGGCCGTTTGCTGGGCGTCGGCATCGACGTCTTCAACGCCGGCAACGCGGACACCGCGATCGAAGCCGAACAGTCGCTCGACAGCGACCGGCCCTTCGGCGCCCCGCGTCGGCTGATACGCGGTCGGGTCTGGCGGCTGGGGGCGCGGCTCCAGTTCTAGGCAGCGGCGCGGCGGCGCGGCGCTACGGTACCGGTAGCACCCGCCTGCCGCGGTCCGGTGGAGAGGGTCCCGGCGGACGCTCGCGCTTTCGGGGTGGATGGGGGGTCTGCGCTCGCTTCGGTCGGCTGCGCTCCGGTTGTTGTCGGACTACGAAGGGCTGTTGGGCGTCGCTGGCCTCCAGCCCGCTGGGACCCTCTCCACCGGACCGCGGCAGGCTGGAGGGTGTCGCGCGGCTGCACGGTCCAGCTTTGTCGCGGGGGTCCAGAGGGTGTGGCGTACGCACGTACCGCTCGTGAGATGACGACTACGACCCGCTGTTAGGCTTTTTCCGCGTCATGGGCAGCGGACCAACTCGTCGGGATGATGGGCCTCGTCTGGGGCGCGTCCTGAGAGGGAAGTTGAGTCGCTGGATCGGGCTTGGGGTTGCCCTGGTCGTCGCCGCGGTGGTGGTGGTCGGCGTGGCGGTCAGGCTACTGCCAGGCGGGGAGGTCACGGCGCCGTCGGGGCACTTGCTGGGGCGGCTTCCGGACGGGGTTGCTACCGATGATCTGAGCGTGCTGCTCATCACGCTGGATACGACCCGGGCGGACCGGATCGGGGCCTACGGGTTCGAGGACATCGAGACGCCGCATCTGGATCGGCTGGCGGCTGAGGGGGTGCTGTTCGAGCAGGCGCAGGCGGTGGCGCCGTTGACGTTGCCGGCGCATTCGTCGATCTTCACTGGCGAGTATCCGCCGGCGCACGGGGTTCGGGACAACGGCGGCTTCTACCTGGACGACGAGCACGTCGTCCTGGCCGAGATCCTGCGTGACGAAGGTCTGCGCACCGGGGGATTCGTGGCGGCGTTCGTGCTCGACGCGAAGTGGGGGATCGCCCAGGGCTTCGACCACTACTTCGACGATTTCGATCTGGGCGACACCGTGCGGATGGCGCTCAACGAGATCGAGCGGCCCGCCGGCGAGGTGACCGACGCCGCGCTGGCGTGGCTCGACGAGGCCCCCGGTGAGCGCTTCTTCTCCTGGGTCCACTACTACGACCCGCACTCGCCCTACGAGCCGCCGGAGCCCTGGGCCGAGCGCTACCGGGACCGTCCCTACATCGGCGAGATCGCCTACATGGACTCCCAGATCGGCCGCCTTCTCGAGTGGCTCGACGACAACGACCGGGCCGATGACACGGTCGTCATCGCGATCGGGGACCACGGTGAGAGCCTCGGGGAGCACGGCGAGTCCGGTCACGGCTTCTTCATCTACGAGGCGGCGACCCGGGTTCCCTTCATCCTCCGCGCGCCCTACGAAACGATGCGAGGCCGGCGAGTGGCGGACGTGGTTCGGGCGATCGACGTCACCCCCACCGTCCTCGACCTCCTGGCTGTCGATGCGGGCCAGGGCGAACTCGATTCCTCCTACGAGGGAACCAGTCTGGTCCGGTTGCTGACCGGCGCCTCGGGGCCGCGCCTGCCGGCCTATGCCGAGGCGGTCTACCCGCGCTACCACTACGGCTGGAGCGACCTCGCCGCACTGCGGCTCGGGAACATGAAGTACGTCGCCGCCCCGCGCCCCGAGCTCTACGACCTGGCCGCGGACCCGCGCGAGCTGAACAACCTCTACTCCGCCCGCCCGGACGAGGCCGATCGGATGGCGTCCATGCTCCAGGCACTCGAATCGAGGTGGACCGACAGGGCCCTGCCCGATCCGGTGGAAGAGATCGACCCGGAGACCCGGGCGCGGCTCGCCGCCCTCGGCTACATGGCCAGTTTCAGCGGCGGCTCCGCCGAGCCGGTGGACCGCGCCCTGCTGGCCGACCCCAAGGACCGGATCCACCTCTTCAACCTGATGCGCACCGCCCGCGAAGCGTCACTCAAGGGGAACCGGGCGGCCGCCGTGGAAGCCCTCGAACGGGTGCTGTTCGAGGACCCGTCGGTGATCGACGCCTGGATCCGGCTCGGCGATGAGCAGATGCGCGGCGATGACACCGGCGCCGCGATCGAGAGCTACCGGCGAGCGATCGAACTGAAGCCCGACTACCCGCATGCCGTGATCAATCTCGCCAACGCCTACCGGAGGGCCGGCGCGGAGGAGGAGGCGATCCTCGGCTACCAGGAGTTCCTGCGCCTCGATCCCCGCAACGCGATCATCCACTACGAACTCGCGCGCATGCTCGTGGACCGCGGCGACCTGGAGGGCGCCGACGGACACCTTCGGGAGGCCGCCGCCCTGTCACCCGAGATGGGCGCCGCGGTCGTCAGCCAGGGCGCCGTGGCCCTGCTGCGATCCGACCTGGTCAACGCCCAACGACTGTTCGAGGAGGCGCTGGCGATCCAGCCGGACGTGCGCCTCGCCCACTTCAACCTCGCCCTGCTCGCCGAGGAGCGCGGCGATCCGCGGGCGGCCGCCGACTTCTACCGCCGCGAACTCGATATCCACCCGCAGTCCTACCGCGTCCAGTTCAACCTCGGCCGGCTGCTGGACAGCCTCGGCGACCGCTACGGGGCGACCGCGGCGCTCGAGCAGTCGATCGAGATCAACCCCGAGTTCGCCATCGGCCACTTCTTCCTGGCCAAGTCCCTGGTCGACCGGAACGAACAGCTCGACCGCGCCATCGAACTCGCCCGCACCGGCCTGGACCTCGACCCCGGCTCCGACATGGCGCCGATGGGCCACTATCTGCTCGCCGACATCTACACCCGTCTTGGCCAGCCGGAAGAGGCAAGACGGGAACTCGCCTCGGCCCGAGCCCTGGAACGCAAGGGTTGAGCGCCCTCCCATGGGCGTAGAGAGTTCCGCCAAGCCGACGACCGCTCTCTGGGTGCGCGGGTCTTCTGACCCGCATCAAGCGCGATGCCGCGAAGCGGCGAGCCAGTGCTATCGCCTCGTCCCCATTCTCCTCCTCCTCCTCACCGCCTGCGCCACCCCGACCGACACCGACACCACCACCACCGAACCCGCCATCTTCATCGACGCCGCCCCCGCCGCGAACCTCGACTTCGTCTACTTCAACGGCATGTCCGGCGAGCACTACTTCAACGAGATCATGGGCGGCGGCGCCGCCCTGTTCGACTTCGACAACGACGGCGACCTGGACCTCTACCTCATCCAGGGCCGGATGATCGGCCCCGACCTCACGATCGAGGACGCCCTTTTGCCGCCGCCTCCCGGCACGGCGCTCACCGACCGCCTCTACCGCAACGACCTGGAACCCGGCGCCGGCGGCGCCAACCTCCGTTTCACCGACGTCACCGAGGCAAGCCGGATCGAAGCCGCCGGCTACGGCATGGGCGTCGCCACCGGCGACTTCGACAACGACGGCTGGACGGACCTCTACGTCACGAACTTCGGCTCCAATCAGTTGCTGCGAAACCGCGGCGACGGCACCTTCGACGACGTCACGGCCGCCTCGGGCGCCGACGACCCCCGCTGGTCCGTCGCCGCCACGTTCTTCGACTTCGACCGCGATGGCTGGCTGGACCTCTACGTCGGCAACTACGTCGACTACTCGCTGGCGGACAACACGCCGTGCCCGCTCCCGAGCGGCGTGCTGACCTACTGCGCCCCGGGCGCCTATCCGCCGGCGGCAGACAGCCTGTTCCGCAACCGGGGCGACGGCACCTTCGGGGACGTGTCCGTGGCCTCCGGAATCGGCAATGAGCCGGGCTCCGGCCTCGGCGCGGTCGCCGCCGACTTCAACGGCGACCGCTGGGTCGATCTCTACGTGGCGAACGACCTGATGTGGAACCGGCTGTGGATCAACCGGGGCGACGGCACCTTCGCCGACAACGCCCTGCTGGCCGGAGTTGCCGTCAACAGCGACGGCCAGCCCGAGGCCGGCATGGGCGTCGACGCCGGGGACTTCGACGGCGACGGCGACCCGGACATCGTCCTCAGCCACCTGGAACAGGAGACGAACACCCTCTACGTCAACGGCGGCGCCGGCCTGTTCCGCGACCAGTCGGCGTCGTCCCAGCTCGGGCCGCCGAGCCTGCCGTTCACCGCCTTCGGCATCGGCTGGATCGACTACGACAACGACTCACGGCTCGACCTTCTCGTCGTCAACGGCGCCGTGATCGGTATCGACGCGTTGATCCGGGAGGGCGACCCCTATCCGCTGCGGCAGCCGGACCAGCTCTTCCGCAACCTCGGCGACGCTACCTTCGCGGACGTCACGGCCGAGGCCGGCCCGGTCTTCGAGTCGTCCGAAGTCAGCCGCGCCGCCGCCTTCGGAGACGTCGACAACGACGGCGACCTGGACGTCGTCGTCGTCAACAGCAACGGGCCGACGCGTCTGCTCCTCAACCAGGTCGGCCAGGATCGGTCGTGGCTGGGCTTGAGGCTCGTCGCCCACAACCGCGACGCCCTGGGCGCTCACGTCACGATCCACCGGCCAGGCGCAACGCCGATCTGGCGGCACGTCCACACCGACGGCAGCTACGCCTCGGCGCGCGATCCTCGGGTGCTGGTTGGGCTGGGCGATGCCGCGAATGCCGCCGTCAGCCACGTCGAAGTCCGCTGGCCCGACGGCGCTGATGAGAGATGGACCGACGTGCGGATCGGGGAGTACCAGAGCCTGGTCCAGGGCGAAGGAGAAGCAGTCGGCCCGCCGCCGTGAACAGATAGGCACTACGACCGAACTGGCCGTCTCCGGTCCACATGGGTGAGATGGCTGTTCTTCGTCTTGGTCTACATGTCCACCAGCCAGAGCATCGTTGACTTACGCGACACCATCGCGTCACTATCGTGTACACATAAACGCCCCGAGGTGTGCACATGGAGTTCATAAGCGTCCGTGACCTTCGCAGCCGCTCCGCAGCGGTCTGGGATTCCCTCGCCGAGAATCAGGACCTGGTTGTCACGTCCAATGGCAAGCCGGTCGCCGTCCTGTCCGCCGCGACTGCATCTACCCTGGACGCCACTCTCACCGCTCTCCGGCAGGCTCGAGCCCAACTCGCCGTCGTCGAAATGCAGCGTCGCGCGCGCGAGGCGGGTCTTGACCAATGGAGCCTCGAGCAGGTGAACGCCGAGATCCAGGCCGCGCGGCGCGAGCGCCGCGTTCGCGAATGAGGATCGTCGTCGACACGAACGTCCTCGTCTCCGGTCTGCTCACGCCCTTTGGCCCACCGGGTGTCGTCGTCGCCCAGATCGTCTCCGGCTCCGTCGGCCTCTGCTACGACGGACGGATTCTCGCCGAGTACGCCGACGTGCTGCGTCGGAAGACGTTCTCGTTTCCGGAGACGAACATCGCGGCCCTACTCGACGCAATTCAGGCCAACGGCGAACTGGTGTTTCCGGCGCCGTTACCCGTTCGCCTGTCCGACCCGGACGACGAGCCCTTCCTCGAAATCGCGGTCGCCTCGCTGGCCGACTATCTGGTTACCGGCAACGTTCGGCACTTTCCTGACAGCGCCAGACAAGGCGTCCGCATCGTCTCGCCCCGGGACTTTGTCGATACTGCTCTACGACCCGGCTAAGCAACCGCTCAGTACGGTGGGAACGCGTCCGCCACCCGGGCGCAACAGGCTTCCCCGCGCTCGTAGCGCTCCAGGTTCCGGGCCAGACGCCGCTCTTCGCCGGCACGACCCTGCCGGCGCGCCTCCTGAACCAGCGTGCTCTGGATGCTGACCGCTTCTTCGAAGCGGCCGACTTCGGCCAGCGCCATGGCGGCGGTCTCGGCGGTCGGAGCCGAGTTCTCCGCGTCGAGGAGCGCTCCGGCGATGGCCATGGCCTGCTGGCCGTCGCGGAGCGATGGGTCCGGAGCGCCGGAGAGGAGCCGGGCGAGCGAGTGAGCCGCCGGCCCGTCCGCCGAGTCGACCGCCAGCCTCGCTTCGAGCACGGCCCTGGCGCCGGCGAAGCGTCCGAGCCCCATTAGCACGGTCGCCTCGCGGAGCCAGGCGAGACCCTGCGTCGGGTCGAGTTCGCGCACCCGGGTGTAGTGCGACAGGGCTTCCTCCAACCGGCCGGTGCGCACCAGGGCCTCGGCGAGGCCGAAATGAACCTGCGGTCTCCGGTCGCCCTCGGGTAACAGGCGCAAGGCCTCGCGCAGTTCCGTGGCGGCCGAGTCGAAGTCGCCAGTCTGCGCCAGTACGGCGCCGAGCCCGAGCCGTGCTTCGCCGTTCGCGGCGTCACTCTCGAGCACCTGGCGGTATGTAGCCTCCGCCTCGTCGAGCCGACTCATTCGAGTCTGGACGTTGCCCAGCGTCAGCAGCGCCTCCACCAGCCCCGGTTCGAGTTCGACCGCCCGGCCCAGGTGCTCCAGCGCGCGGTCGTTTCGCCCCAGTTCACTCAAGAGGACGCCGAGGTCAGAGTGGGCCTGGGCATTCCCGGGCTCCAGACGGACCACGACGCCGAAGTGCTCCACGGCCGCTTCGGGGTCGCCACGACGGACCAGCAGCGTCCCGAGGCTCTCGTGCGCGCGCACATTCGTCGCGTCGGCCGTCACCGCCTGCCGGTAAGCGGTTTCCGCTTCGGCCACCCGACCCTCCCGGGCGGCGGCATGGCCTCGGGCGAGGTGGGGCAAGGCGCCGATGGCGAGCGTAGTCAACTCGTGCATCAGCGGATCGGCCATGGCGACACGGCTCGGCCCGCTCCGCGCCAGCGCTTCTTCGGCCCGGTCGAACTCGCCCAGCTCGCGGTAGGCCTGACCGAGGTTGTAGTGGACAACGGAAGCGCGCGGCTGCAGCGTCAGCGCGCGCTGGAACTGCTCGATGGCCGCGGCGTACTCGCCACGCTCCTCGGCGACCCGGCCCAGGCCATAGGCCACGGCGGCCGAGTCGTCCACGACCGCAGCCCGAACGTAGAGCAGCTCCGCCTCCCCGACCCGCCCCTGCTCGAGTTCCAGGTCGGCGAGCCGGATCAGGGCCGGCCCGTCGTCGCGACGCAGTTCGAGAGCCCGCCGGAAAGCCGTCGCCGCAGTATCGACGTCTCCGCTTCCAGCAGCGAGGACCCCCAGGTAGTAGGCCCAGTCGAAGGAATCGGGCGCCAGCGCGTGCGCCCTCTCGTAGCAGACCAAGGCCGCCTCCAGCAGGCGGTGAGCCTGGTAGAGGCGGCCGAGCTCGCCTAGGGCCTGGGCCTGGTCGGAGGCGCTCGCTCCCTGGTCGGCGAGCAGGGCGTCCAGGTCAGCGCGGTGGGCCTCGATCTCGCGAGCCAGAGGCGGTTCGAGGTCCGTCAGAGCCGGGTGCGGGATCACCGCTTCGGCCGGGGCCGCGGTGGATTCGTCCGGCCCGGGCGCACAACCCGGGAGGGCCACGAGCAGGAGGGCGGCCGCGATCGGTCGAAGGCACACGCCCAAGGCTCGGAGCGAGCCGGTCATTGATCGATCCTAGCGCCGCGCTCATGTATCGTGATTGTGATCCTCCGAATGAAGGCACTTCGCTCTCCTGGGGCCGACTGGTCCGTGCTGCTCGCCTGTGCGATCGCGACGGCGGCGTCCGGACCGCTACAGGCGCAGACCGGCTCCGCGGATCCGGCGGCGGCGGTCGTCCCCGGCTACGAGCACCTCCGCCTCGCCGGCGCGGCGGACGAGGCCGCGCTGGGCGAGATCCTTCTCGGCGAGTTGAACTGTCTCGCCTGCCACGAGCCCGCGCCCGCCGTGGCTGCGCGAATTCCCTCGAGGACCGCGCCGGACCTCGACCGGATCGCCGAGCGCGCCACCGGGAGGTGGCTCACGGACTACCTGCTCGCACCCCACGAAGAGAAGCCCGGCTCGGCGATGCCGGACATGCTCCACTCCCTGGACCTGGACGACCGCGAGGACGCCGTGCGGACGATCGTCGGCTTTCTCGCGCACCGCGGGGAGACAGGGAAGGTGGCCGGCGGCGGCGAAACAGCCGAAGCCGTCGACGTCCTCGGCGACTTCCCGGTTCACCGGTTCGGGGCGGCCGTCGAACGCGGACGGAGCCTCTTCCACTCCGTCGGCTGCGTCGCCTGCCACGCTCCCGAGGCCGGCGAGGAGCCGGCGATCCCCTCCGTGCCGTTGCCGGACCTGACGGCGAAGACGTCCGTCGGCGCGCTGGCCGCGTTCCTGCTCGATCCCCGGGCCGCGCGGCCGGGCGGCCGCATGCCGCCGCTCCACCTCGCCCCCGAAGAGGCCGAGGACATCTCCGTCTACCTGCTTCGCGGGCAGACGCCGTTCGTGGCGGAACGCCGCCGCGGCTTCGAGTTCGAGTACTTCCTCGATTCGGAAGAAGACGAGGACGCCGCCGGCTTCTTCGACCGGGCCGCGCCCGACCTCCGCGAACCCCGCCCCGTCGCCGCCGGCCGGATCGCGACCCTCTCCCTCAAGCTGCCTTTCGCCACCAACAGTGGCGACCACGCCTTCCGGTTCAGCGGCCTGCTGCGCCTGCCCGCCGCCGGCCGCTACACCTTCACCCTCGCCTCGGACCGCCGGTCGGCCTCCTCGCTCCGTGTGGGCCATGAACTCGCCGCCACCAAGCCGCCGTTCAGCGGTCGCCGGGTGGACGTCACGCTCCGCCTGCGAGCCGGCGAGCATCCCGTCGAAGTGACCTACTTCATTCGCGGCGGCACCGGAAGGCCGTTCGTCGATGTGGACGTCGCGGGAAGAGCACTGCCCGAGCCCGTGCCTCTCCACGAACTGACGAGCCACGAGAGCATCCGCCTGCGGCCGGCGGACGGACCCGCGCCGGCCCGCAGGCGGTACGAGGAGGACGGCAGCATCCTGTTCGCCCGCCACGGCTGTTCCTCCTGCCACACCTCGCCGGGCGTCGATCCGGAGCGGGGCCGGTCCTACGCCGTCTCACGCCCCAGGGCCCCGACCCTCGACGCTCTGGACCCGGAGCGAGTGCTCACGGAGCCGGCCATGCACAACGAGGACACGTCGCCGCGGTATCGGCTGGCCGGGCACCAGCGGCGGGCGATTCGAGCCGCGCTCGCCGCACTCCCCGGTCTGCCGGCGGAGCGCTCGCCCGAGGCGGAGATCACCCACACGATGGGCAGCTTCAACTGCCTTGCCTGCCACCAGCGCCGCATCGGCGATGTCGAGGTCGGCGGACCGGACGCCGTTCGCGCTGCTCACTTCCGGGTCGTCGGCAACCAGGATCTCGGCGACGAGGGGCGGTTTCCACCGCCGCTTCACGGCGTTGGCGGCAAGCTGAAGCCGGACGCGCTGCACGCTGTCCTCACGGGCGAGCGCTTCCACGTCCGCCGCGACTTCATGGAGGTCAGGATGCCGGGCATTCCGGCGGACGCGGCCGGGCGGCTCGCAGCCGCGCTCGACGCCGCCGACGCCGCACCGGGCGACCTCGACGAACCGTCTCCGTCGAGCGCCGCCGTCGACGACGGCTTCGAACTGCTCGGCACCGGCGGAATGGGCTGCGTCACCTGCCACGACATCCACGTGAACCCGGCGGCCGGAATCTCCACGATCGACCTCGCCACCGCCTACGACCGCCTGCGTCCCGGCTGGGTGTTCCGCTTCCTGCGAGACCCGGCCGCGATCCGGCCGGGAACCCGCATGCCCGCCTACTGGCCCGAGGGCGAGGCGAACTTCCCGCACCTCGGCGGTGGCACGACCGAGGGCCAGATCAGGGCGCTCTGGGCCTTCCTGTCGCTCGGCGCCTCGATGCCGACGCCCGAGGGCATGGACATCGGTTCCGAACTCGTACTGGTTCCGGACCAGCGCCCGCTCGTCTTCCGCACCCACATGATCGACGTCGGCCCGCGGGCGATCGCTATCGGCTACCCGGAGAACGTCCACGCCGCCTTCGACGCGAACAACGTCCGCCTGGCGAAGGTCTGGCGCGGCGCCTTCTTCGACGCGAAGGGCACCTGGCAGGGCCGAGCCGGGCAGTTCTTCGGCCCCTACGGTACGGACGTTCTCAATCTCCCGGCGGGGCCCGCTTTCGCCGTCCTCGACGACATCGACAGTCCCTGGCCGGCAACGGGCCGCTACGACCGGAACGTCGGCGGCCGTTTCCTCGGCTACCGGCTGGACGACCACGGTCGCCCGTCGCTCCGCTACCGTCTCGGAGACATCGTGATCGAGGAGACCCCGACGCCCCTTCCCGGCGGTGGCGGCGCCGACCTCGCGCGCCGGTTCCGACTCGCCGCGGGCCCGGCTCCCCGCCCGCTCTTCCTGCTGCTGGCCGAGGGCGAGGAGATCGTGCCCGGCGCGGAGCGGACCTGGTCGGTGGACGGCACGCTCGACGTCTCCCTCGCCTCGGAAGAAGACCTCACGCCGATCGTCCGCGACTCCCAGGGCGTCCGGCAACTCCTGCAACGGATCGAGCTCGAACCGAACGGCAGCCTCGACCTGGAGGTGACCCTGTCCTGGTGATGTTCCCTCGCTGCCAACGAACCAACGCCGGCCACGCCGCCGCGACCGCGCTGCTCGCGGTGCTGCTGCCCTTGCCGGCCTTCGCCCAGGAAGCGCTAGACGAGGAAGACCGGCGAGACATCGAGAAGGCGCTGCTCGCCAGCCAGCGGGAGGTGCTCGGCGAACAGACGGCCGCCGAGGAGAAGTACTACCGCGTGCTCACGATGCCGCTTCCGGAAGGCATGTCGATGGAGGTCGGCGGCCTGCTGCAGCTTGTGGACGGCCGCATCATGGCGGCGACCCGGCGGGGCGAGATCTTCATCGTCGAGAACGCCTTCAGCGATCCGCCGGCCCCCGTCTTCAAGCAGTACGCCTTCGGGCTCGGGCAGCCGCTCGGCCTGCTCGAACTCGACGGCTGGATCTACACCTCCCAGCGGGGCGAGCTGACCCGGCTCAGGGACACCGACGGCGACGACCGGGCCGACCTGTTCGAGACCGTCTCGGACGCCTGGGAAACGAGCGGCGACTACCACGAATACGTCTTCGGACCGCGGCTGACGCCGGACGGCAAGCTCTGGATGACCCTGAACATCCCGTTCGGCGCCGAGCCGTACGGTCCGGTCGACTGGCGCGGCTGGGCGGTGCGGGTCGATCCCGCGACCGGCGCCACCGAGTTCGTGGCCGCGGGGCTCCGCTCGCCCGCCGGGGTCGAAGTCAGCCCTTCGGGCGAGGTCTTCTACACCGACAACCAGGGCGAATGGAACAACGCCTCGAAACTCTCGCTGATCGAGGTCGGCGACTTCCACGGCCATCCCCACGGCATGGCCTCGACCCGACTCCCCGGGTCGCTGGTCGAGCCGCCGCCCGACGGCCAGCCCGAAGGCGGGACCTACATGAAGGACCTGCACGAGTCGATCCCCAACTTCCGCATGCCCTCCGTCTGGTTCCCCTACGTGAAGATGGGCCAGTCGCCGTCCGGCCTCAAGTGGGACACCACCGGCGGCGGGTTCGGTCCGTTCGCCGGCCAGATCTTCGTCGGTGACCAGCACCACGCCATGGTCATGCGGGTCTTCCTGGAGAAGGTCGGCGGCCACTGGCAGGGCGCCGCGTTCAATTTCCGGCGCGGGCTGGACAGCGGCGTCATCCGCCTGGCATTCGCCGACGACGGATCGCTCTTCGCCGGCCTGTCCGAGCGCGGCTGGGGCAGCATCGGCCCCAGGTCGCACGGTCTCCAGCGGATCGTCTGGACCGGCGCCGTGCCGTTCGAAGTCCACGAGATGCGGGCCCGCGCCGACGGCTTCGAACTCAGGTTCACCGGGGCCGTCGATCCGGAGACAGCCGGCGACCCGGCGTCGTACCGGATGGAGAGCTACACGTATCGACTCAGCGAGAACTACGGCGGTCCCGAGGAAGACAAGCTGGCGGTGGCCGTCCGGTCCGCCCGGGTCGCCGACGATGGCCTCAGCGTCCGGCTCATCGTCGAGCCGCTGCGCGCCGGCTACGTCCACGAACTGCACGTCGACGGAGTCCGCAGCGACGACGGCGAACCGCTGCTTCACCCGGAGGCCTACTACACGCTCGTCAACATCCCCGAATAGAGGAGCTCCCATCATGCGGCACCCCCGACTCCGTCTCGCTCCGTTCACGTTCCTGCTCGCGCTGGCGATCGCCTGCGCCCCGGCCGCGCCGCCCGCCGAAGAGACCGCGGCTGGTACCCACGACGACCTGCTGCAGCTCTTCGAGGACTTCCGCGTCTTCCAGGAACCGGCCATCGTGGACGGCGTGCCCGACTACACCGCCGAGGCGATGGAAGCCCAGCGGCAGGGCCTGGAGGACTACAAGCGCCGGCTCCAGACAATCGACATCTCGGAGTGGACGGTCTCCGAGCAGATCGACCACCACCTTGTCCGCGCCGAGATGAACGGCCTCGACTTCCACCACCGGGTGACGCGGCCCTGGTCGCGCGACCCGGCCTTCTACCTGATGTCCCAGGGCGGCGCCGGGCCGACGATGTCCGGCTTCCGTTCGCTGTTCCGGCTCGAACCACCGTTCGACGGCGGCGAACTCGACGAGTACCGGACGACCCTTCAGGCGGTGCCGAAGGTCTACGAGCAGGCGCGGTCGAACCTGACCGAGGCGGTTCCGGACCTCGGCACGATCGCCATCTGGGCGGCGCCCCGGGAAGCCCGCATCTACGACGAGATCGTGGAGCAACTCACCGGGCACCATCCGGAGCTCGTCGCCGACGCCGAAGCCGCCCGCGACGCGGTTCTGGCCTTCGGCGCCTGGGTCGAGGAGAACAAGCCGTCGTGGAGCGGCGTCGCCGGCATCGGCAAGGAGAACTACGACTGGTGGCTGCGCAACGTCCACCTCTCGCCCTACGGCTGGGAGGAGAGCCGGATGATCGTCGAGCAGGAGTACAACCGGCTCGTCACCTTCCTGGCGCTCGAGGAACACCGCAACCGTGACCTGCCGCCGTTCGACATCGCCGACACCCCCGAGAAGTACGCCGACAAGCTGCACGAAGCACTCGCGTACGTCGTCGACTTCCTGCGCGACGGCGAGATCATGACGGTGCCGGACTGGGTCGACCCGACCGACTACAGCGACCCGAACGAGCCGCCGGAACCGCTGCCCTCCGACACGAGCATCGACCACAAGGCGCGGGAGCGCGAGATCCTGCCCGGCGAGACCCACGAGTACGTCGGCCACATGCTGGACGGACAGCGGCTCGACCGCGACGACCGGCCGATCCGAGGCGCGGACCGACGGTTCAACATGGAGTGGATGCGGATGGAGGGCTGGGCGGTGGCGCTCGAGGAACTCATGATGCAGGCCGGCGTCCTCGACGAACGGCCCCGCCGCGGCCGCGAGGTCGAGTACCTGATGAACATCTCCCACATGAGCCTGGCCCTGCCCGACCTCGCGATGCACGCGAACCTGATCACCTTCGACGAATCGCGGGCGCTCTGCGCCGCGCTGATGTCCAAGGGCTGGACCCAGGAGGACGAGCGCATGGTCTGGTACGAGATGGAGTCGAACCTGCGCTTCCCCGGCTTCCACACGGGGGTCGTCGTCGGCAAGGCCCACTTCATGAAGCTCTTCCGCGAACGGGCGATGCAGCTCGGCGACCAGTTCGTCCTCCGCGACTTCATCGACGAGTTCCTGGCCGGCGGCATCATCCCGATCTCCCTGATCCGCTGGGAAATGACCGGCTACGACGACGAGATCCGGTTCCTCCTGGGCGAGGACGACGTGCCGAACCGGGTGTTCGATCCGGCGCTGCAGCTCGCGGACCGCCTGTAGGTAGGCTGCCCGCCCGATGGAGTACCGCACCCTCGGCCGCACCGGCCTGAAGGTCTCGCCGCTCGGCCTCGGCACGAGCAACTTCGGCGACGTGACGCCGGAGGACGAGGCCCGGCGGATCATCCAGCGCACGCTCGACGCCGGCGTGAACCTGATCGACCTGGGTCACATCTACGGCGACGGCAAGGCCGAGCGGATCGTCGGCAGCGTGCTGAAGGAGAGCGGCCGGCGCGACCAGGTCCTCATCTCGACGAAGATCTACCCAGGCGAGTTCGACGACGAGACGGGGCTGGCCCGCGCGGAACATGTGCCGGGCCGCAACCCGAACGAACAGGGCCTTTCCCGCGCCGGCATCCTCAACGCCTGCGACGCCGCTCTACGCCGGCTGCAGACGGACCACATCGACCTCTACCAGACGCACCGGCCCGACTTCGGCATCCCGATCGACGAGACGCTGCGAGCGTTCGACGACCTGGTGCGGGCCGGCAAGGTCCGCTACATCGGCTGCTCCACGTACCCCGCCTGGGGCGTGATGGAAGCCCTCATGGTGAGCGAACTGAAGGGCTACGTCCGCTTCTCCTCCGAGCAGGCGCCCTACAACCTGCTGGACCGCCGGATCGAGAACGAGTTGATCCCGCTGTGCAGGAGACACGGCCTCGGCATCCTCGCCTGGGCGCCGCTCGGCATGGGCGTGCTGGCCGGCCGGTACTCCGATGCCGCGGAGTACCCGGAAGGCTCCCGCGCCGACCTGCTCGGCAAGTACTACGCCCGCCGGGTCACGAAACGCGCCGTCCGCGTCGGCGTCGAGTTCGCCAGGCTCGCGGCCAAAGCCGGCATCACGCCAGCCCAGCTTGCGATCCTCTGGTGCAAGGACCAGCCGGGAATCACCGCTCCGCTGATCGGCCCCAGGAAGCTCGAGCACGTCGACGAACTCGTCGCGGTCCAGGAGCTGACACTCGACCCCGAGATCGCCGCCGCCTGCGACGCGCTGGTCCCGCCCGGCAGCGCCGTGTCGGACTTCCACAACACGTCGGGCTGGATGAAGACGCGCCTCACCTGGTAGGCAGCGCGCTGGACCGGGTGCGCCGCGAAGCGGCGACCAAACCGCCCAGTCACGAGTTATGGCATTATTGCCGGGTTATGGTAAAGGTCACCTATTCCCTCGACGACGCCACGGTGCGACGGATACGCAGGACCGCGGAGCAACTCGGCAAGCCGCAGAGTCAGGTCGTCCGCGAAGCGGTAGCCGACTTCGCCGCCCGGACCGACAGACTGAGCGAAGTCGAACGCCTGCGCATGCTCAAGGTCATCGACGGCATCCGCGAGGCGCCGCCCACGCGCTCACGGGAGGAGACGAACGCCGAGCTGCGGGAGATTCGCGCTTCCAGACAGATGGGGTGGCGAAGGGAGACCGACTCTTGATGGTCCACCTCGACACGTCGGCCCTGGTCGGCGCGTTGACCGGTCCGCACGATTCGATCAACCGCCTGTTCGCGCTCGTCGACGAGGGGCACCGGCTGGCACTGTCGACGATGGTGCTCTACGAGTGGCTGCGGGGACCACGGAGGATGGCAGAGCTGCAGGCGCAAGAGGAGTTGTTTCCGTCCGCGGCCGCGGTTCCCTTCGATGCTGAGGCCGCAGCGCGGGCCGCAGTGATCTACGGCTCCGTGACGAACCCCCGCGGCCGCGAGGCCGACATCGCCATCGCCGCCTGCGCGATCGTCCACGACGCGGCGATCTGGACCTTGAACGAGGACGACTTCAGAGACCTACCGGGGCTCGAGCTGGTGTAACAAGCTGTTAACGTTGTAGGAGTTTCCGACAACAGACTTGAGCCGCCCGAGTCGGCAAGGAGTTGCCATGACCTCTCGCAACCACCTTCTCTCCCGACGCGAGGTCCTCGTCTCCGGTGCCGCGGCCACAGCGGCGGCTCTTACCGGCTGCGGCGACGCGCCGATCCCTGGCCCGCGCGCGATCAGGCGGCCGAACATCCTGCTGCTCATCTCCGACCAGCACCGGTACGACTGGGTGGGGCGGAACCCGGACATCCCGGTTCCCACGCCGCACCTGGACGCGCTGGCGGCGCGCGGCGCCGACTTCACCCGGGCGATCGTGTCGTCGCCGGTCTGCGGGCCGTCCCGGTCGTGCCTGGCCTCCGGCATGGAGTACGAGAACTGCACCGTCGCGTCGAACCGCGACGAGTACAACGCGGCCCTTCGTCCGACCTTCTACAAGCACCTGCACGACAGCGGCTACCACACGATGGCCTGCGGGAAGATCGACCTGCACAAGGGTCCCGCCGGCCGGCGCCCCGACGGCAAGCTGCACATGGAGGAGTGGGGTTTCTCCGACATGCTGATCACCGGCAGCAAGGGCGGCGGAGACAGCGAGCCCTACGGGTTCTGGCTCGACTCGCTCGATCCGCCGCTGAAGGCCATCCACAACGCGGACTTCCAGGCGCGGCAGGAGCCCCGGCACGTCAACTGGTGGGGGATGACGGACCCGACGCCGATCGGCGACCACGCCTACAAGGACAACTACACGGCTCGTACCGGAATGGAACTCCTCGACGGCGTGCCCGACGGAAGCCCCTGGTTCCTGACCGTCAACTTCAACGGGCCCCACCCGCCGATGGACATCACCGAGCGGATGGAGCGCGAGTACCGCGGGCCGGACCGGGTGATCGAGGACTTTCCGCAACCGTACAACTACCACGGCATCGCCCGCGGCGGCCGGCTGGTCGCCCCACCATCCCCGTTCACGCCGGAGCACCACGTCCGCATCCGCCAGAACTACGCGGCGATGATCGAGAACATCGACCGCTGGATCGGACTCTACGAGGAGCGGCTCGAAGAGCGCGGCGAGCTGGACGACACGATCGTCATCTACACCAGCGACCACGGCGAGATGCTCGGCGACCACGACTACTGGGGCAAGGGGCTTCCCAACGAGGCGTCATGGCGAGTCCCCGTGGTCATGGCCGGACCGGGCATCGCCGCCGGCACCCGCAGCGACGCCCTTGTCACGAACATGGACCTGGCCGCCACCAGCCTCGACTACGCCGAGACGGGCGTTCCCGAGGAGATGCAGAGCCGCTCGCTGCGGCCCCTGCTCGATTCCGGGGCCGGCGAGCACCGGGAACACATCCGCTCGGCGCTCAAGACCGGGAAAGCGGCGAGCGGCCGGTTCCGCGTGGTCCAGGACCACCGCTACAAGCTGGTCGACGGCTTCCTGGAGGAGAAAGAGCTGTACGAGGTGGAGGCGGACCCGTGGGAGGACGAGAACATCGCGGCCGCGAAGCCGGATGTCGTGGCGCGGCTGGAGAAGCTGCTGGTCTGATCAGCGGATCAGGATGAGCTCCTGCTGCGGCGGCGACAGGAACTCGATGCCGTCCTCCGTCGCGAGCGCTTCCTCGTGGGCCCACCAGAGCAGGTACTGGTCCTGCCCCTCCGCTGCCGGCGACGGCAGGTAGAAGAAGTACTCGATGACGAAGTGGTGGTACGGCGCGAGGGGAATGTCCTTCGACCAGTCCGGGCCGAGCGAGCCGATCCGGGGGCCGAAGTAGGTCTCGACGGACTGCGGCCGGGCACCCTTCGTCTGGCCGTGGGAGTCCATGGAAATGTGGGTCTTCGTCGTATCGAAGTCGGCGACGTAGGCCGGGAAGTCGTTCTTGGCCGACACCATGTGAAGCTGGTTGTCGCGGACGACGATGCCGGCCTCCTCGAACCTGGCCGTGTAGACCTCGATGATCTCGCGCGGGGTCCGGCCCGCCTTGATCGTCTCCGCCAGGATCGCGTCGACCTTCAGGTACTCGGCCCAGAGCTCCTGGATCTCGGGCGGCGGCTCCGTCTCGCCGTCGCGCAGCACGTAGGCGTACATACCGATGCTCGGGTTCGTGACGATGTCGCCGCCCTGGACGACGGCGTCCTCCCAGCCCTCGCTGCGGCCGCGCTGCGACTGACCGGTTCGCATGCGGCGCATGATCGTCAGTTCCGTCTCGTCGATCCTGGTGACGCCCGGCTCGATCGCGTCCAGCGCGTCCTCGAACAGCCAGAGCTCGTCGCGTCGCAGCCGCTTGAGCAGTTCGACCTCGCTCGGCACCTGGTGGTTGATGTAGTCCATGATCAGCCACTCGGACGAGACCAGCCGGCTCACGTACCTCTCGCCGAGTTCCCCGGATAGCAGCAGGTAGTCGGTATGCGAGAGGCCGTCGATCTCGCCCCGGTAGGTCGGCCACGGGCCCAGCTCCTGCTTGAAGTTGACCGCGATGACGTCCGGGTCGCGCTCGGAGACGAAGTCCCTCAGCCCCTCGAAGCGGTAGTCGTACTCCGTCTCCGGGCCGCCGACCGGCTCCTGGACCCGGACCGCCGGCGCCACGATGTCGTAGGCGCCGCTCTCCTCGACGTACCGGTAGTCCGTCTCGCCCCAGCCGCGCTGGGTGGCGCCCCAGCGCCGTCCAAGGACGGCGCGTTCGATCCGGTCGCCGCCGCGGTCCGTGAACACGAAGACGCCGGAAGCGCTGCCGAGCTCGTCGATGCCGAAGGAGTCGGGAATCGACTCGCGCATCACATGGATCCACATGTCGACGCCGCGCTCCCTCATGATCTCCGGGAGCACGAGATCGAACTTGTCGCGGCGGATCTTCCGGTTCGCCGCTTCGTAGGGAGACCGAAACTCGTACGGCTCGATCTCCAGAGGCGCGCCGTCGTACGTGCCGTCCGGGATGACCATCGGGATCCGGTACTCGGGATCGCTCAGAATCTCGTGGAGAACGGGCTCCCCCTCCTTCAGCTTCTCGGGCGTGTTCAGCGGCCACTCGTGGCCGATCTGGTCGAGCCGCCCCGGCAGGTCCTGAGCGCCGATGAAGGACGTGTAGACCCAGTAGATGTACTCCGAGGCCATGCAGCCGTAGTCGCAGGTCTCGTCGTCGTAGGTGTACCAGGCGCCCTCGGGGTACTCGTCCGGCGGGCCGTCGAAGGCGCCGCCGCGGGCGATGTCCATCGCATCGGTCAGGGCCGTGCCCGGCTCGGTCCCGAACACGTCCGGGTAGGCCACGCCGTAGCCGTTGTCCGTGACCATGTGCCAGATCTCTTCCAGCGCCGCGTCGAACACGCCCTGTTCCCGGGCGTCGATGACCGTCTCCTCGTCGTAGAGGCCCTGGCCCCGGGGCGCGTTCCTCCAGTCCATCTCGTCCGCCTCGTCCTGGGTGCCGGTCATAACGATCGTGCCGCCGGTGTCCAGCATCGCCTGGTGGACCTTCGGGTTGTCGATCTCGCCGTCCTCGTCGTTGTCGAGGAACTGGGCGAGAACGCCGGCCGCGTGGAGGAGCTTGTCGTCGCCGGTCGTGTTCGTGGCGTAGATCGGCACGCCGTGGACCATCACCTTCTTGACCCAGGCGATTTCGGTCGCCGCCGAGTCTTCCTGCTGCGAAGCGGCCCCGCAGCCGACGACGAGCAGCGAAACCAGCAGGACGAGGAACCCACTGGGTCCGCCGGCGCCCTCGCCGGCTGCCGCCGAAGGCGGCCAACAGACCGCGCCGGCCGACGGCCGGCACTTATCGGTGTGGACGTATCGCGCACGCCGCTTCGCGGCTGCGCGTCTGATGCCGGCGGGGGCGCCGGCGCACCCAGTGGTTTTCATCGTTCGTCCTCCTTCCAGCGTCCCTGCACTCGACGCCCGGAGTCCGACGGACTCAGGGCGCCAGCAGTTCCCGCTCGACCGCGTCTTCGATCAGTTCCTCGGCATAGCGCCACAGTTCGGGCGCGCCGTCTTCGATGCAGCCGTTGATCTCCCGTACCTGGTCGGCGCTGATGCCGTGCTGCTGCCAGGGACCGCCGCCGTTCACGTAGTTGAGCACCATCGGCTGCAGGCGGTCCAGCGCCCTCGCGAACTTCGCCTCGGGACTCTGCCGCGCCTCGAACTCGTCCCAGGCGGCGCGCAGCTCGGCTCCGATCTCGGCTGGCAGCAGGCCGAAGATGCGCTCCGCCGCCCGCTCTTCGCGCTCTTCCTGGTCCTCCAGACCGGCCTGGTCGTAGACAAACGTGTCGCCCGCGTCGATCTCGACCAGATCGTGCACGATCAGCATCTTCAGCACCTTGAGCTGATCGAGCCCCGACGCGGCCGCGTGCTCCGACAGCACCAGGGCCATCAAGGTCACATGCCACGAGTGCTCCGCGGAGTTCTCGCGCCGGTCGTTGCCGACGATCGAGGTGCGCCGCAGCACCTGCTTGAGCTGGTCGACTTCGACCAGGAAGCGCATCTGCTGCGCGAGTCGTCCGTTGTCCTCGTGCATCCCGCAACCGTATCCAACTCCTCCGGTTCCTCTACTGTTCCACCTGAACGGTTCCGTCGCTGAACTGCAGGAACTCCACGCCCCGTAGCGTGTCGATGCCGTCCCGGTCCGGCTGCGAGTCGGTCACCGTCGTTCCGGCGCCGTCCCAGGCCACCTCGTACTCGGCCGCCGGGCCGCTGAAGACCGCGGTGTCGTCGCCGGCGCCGCCGTCAAGCACGTCGTTGCCGCCGCCGCCCTCGAGCCGGTTCGCGCCCGCGTTGCCGGTCAGCGCGTTGTCGTGCGCGTTGCCGACGAGGTCCGCGTCGCCGTCGCCGGTCAGCGCGACGCTCCGCAGGTGCTGCGTCTTCATCGTGTAGCGCACCTCCGGGTCGAAGGTCATCGAGAACGTGCCGCTGAAGTCGAGCGGCAGCTCCGGCGTGTAGGTCAGGTGCGGCGGCACGTACTTGCGGATCAGGGCGAAGCCCAGCGGGTCCTTCTCTTCCATCAGGGCTCGGCCGGCGGCGAAGTACACGCCGAAGTGCGAATGCCCCTCCGGGATGTCGTCGGGGCCGATGTCCCGCCCCTCGTACAGGGTCGGTTGCACGGCCCACAGGTCGTAGTAGTTGTCGAGCAGAACGCCCACGTACTCGTTCGGATGGTTCTCCGGCTCGTCTTCCGGCCAGCCCTCCCAGCCCTTCGCTTCCGCCTCGTCGTTGGCCGCTCTCATCTCGGCGATCATCTCCGGCAGCGTCGGGACGACGCCGTAGTCGTGGATCAGGTGCCAGATCTCTTCGTACGAAGCGTCGCGGGTGACGTGTGCCATGTAGTCCGCGTCGCCCGGGGCCGGACACTCGTTGGCCCGCAGGTCCTGCATGCTGAGATCGGTCGCCCTCGCCAGCCCGGACCGCATCGCCTCGTTCAGTTCCTCTTCCGTGTTGAAGAAGACCATCGTGGCCTTGCGGTCCGCCATCGCGCTGGCGATGGGGCTCTTGTCGTCGCCGTACTCCGAGCCCGGGAAGTCGGCCAGCAGGTGCTCCATCACATTCAGGCCGTGCTTGATCTGGTCGCGCGTCCAGCCGTCGGAGACGAGGAAGTGGATCCGCCTTCCGTCCGGCGTCGGGACGTAGGCGTACCGGTCGAAGTGCTCGTGGAACACCTCCGGCACGTCGGCCGGCAGGTCGACGATGCCGTCGGGCGAGCCGGAGGTGTCGATCTCCGGCAGGGTGACGAGTTCGCGCGGGGCGCATGAGACCGCCAGCAACGCGGGAACCGCGATCAGAACGCATGTCCGAGTGAACTTCATCTGTTACTCCAGTTCGACGGTCTCGTCGCTGAACTGCAGGGACTCCACGCCCCGCAGCGTGTCGACGCCGTCCCGGTCCGTTTGCGAGTCGCTCACCGTCACACCGTCCTCACTCCTGGCGACTTCGTAGTCGGCCGCCGGGCCCGAGAAGACAGCCGTGTCGACGCCGTCACCGCCGTCCAGCGTGTCGTTGCCGCCGCCGCCCTCGAGCCGGTTCGCGCCGGCGTTGCCAGTGAGCACGTTGTCGTGCGCGTTGCCGCGCAAGTCCGCGTCGCCGTCGCCGGTCAGAGCGACGTTGCGAAGGTGCTGCGTCTTCATCGTGTACCGCACCTCCGGATCGAACGTCATCGAGAAGGTCCCGCTGAAGTCCAGCGGCAGTTCCGGCGTGTAGGTCAGGTACGGGCCGACGAAGCCGGTGACCAGCGCGTAGCCCAGCGGGTCCTTCTCCGGCATGGCCGCCCGGCTGCCGGCGAAGTACTGCCCGAAGTGCGAGTAGCCCTCGGGAATCTCGTCCGGCTCGATGGGGCGCCCCTCGTACACGGTCGGCGGCACGGTCCAGAGGTCGTAGTAGTTGTCGATCAGGGCGCCCACGTACTCGTTCGGATGGTCGTCCGGCACGTCCCGGGGCCAGGCGTACCAGCCCTGCTCCGCCGCCGCGTCGTTCGCCGTTCTCATCTCGGCGATCATCTCGGGCAACGTCGGCTTGATCCCGTAGTCGTGGATCAGGTGCCAGATCTCCTCGTAGGCCGCGTCGCGGGTGACGTGGCCCATGTAGTCCGCGTCGCCCGGAGCCGGAGCCTCATTCGCGCGCAGGTCCTGCATGCTGAGATCGGTCGCCTCGGGCAGTCCCCCGCTCATCGCCTCGCGCATGTCGGGTTCGTTGTCGAAGAAGACCATCGTCGCCTTGCGGTCCGCCATCGCGGCGGCGATGCCGCTCTTGTCGTCGCCGTAGACCGAGCCCGGGTGGTCGGCGAGCAGGTGCTCCATCACGTTCAGGCCGTGCTTGATCTGGTCGCGTGTCCAGCCGGAGGAGACCAGGAAGTGGATCCGCCTGCCGTCCGGCGTCGGGACGTAGGCGTAGCGGTCGAAGTACGTGTGGAGCACCTCCGGCACGTCGGCGGGAAGGTCGACGATGCCGTCGGGGGAGCCGGAGGTGTCGATCTCGGGCAGGGTGACTGGAGGCTGCGAGGCGCAGGCGGCCAGGAGGAGGCTGGCGACGGCGAGCTCCAGCATTCGAGTGGGTTTCATCTGCTCCTCCCGTTCTAGTCCTGCAGGTAGAGCTCCCAGAAGCTGGCCTGACCTTCATCCTGCGAGCGGTTCACGATCTTCCCGTCCTTGATCACCATGGACAGGCTGCGCAGGTGGGAGATGTGCTCGAGCGGATTCTTCTCGAGCACGATCAGGTCGGCGAGCTTGCCGGCCTCGACGGTGCCCAGGTCGTCCAGCATCCCCATCATCTCGGCGCTGTTGCGCGTCGCGGCCTGGATGGCGCCCATCGCCGGGATGCCGTGGAAGGCGAACTGCTCGATCTCCAGGATGCCGATCTCCGAGATCGGGTTCGAGTCGCTGCCGGTGGTCAGCCGCACGCCCGCGGCGTAGGCCTTGTTGATCACGTCCCGCGCGTGGTTCGCGTACTCCGGGCTCCGCTCGTCGGCCCGGGAGACCCGCACCCGACCTTCGACGACCTCCGGCGAAGCGACGTAGCCGGCCTCCGCGATCAGGCGTTCTCGCTCGGCGATGAACTCGTCGCTCAGGTTGCACTGGATCGTCGGATCGAGGAAGGTGCCGGCCTCGGCCATCATCCGGATCGTGTCGTCGGAGAGGTCATTGCCGTGCTCGATGCTCTCGGCCCCGGCCATGACGGCGATCCGCGTCGTCTCATCGCCGGCATGAACGGTGACCGGGATGCCGTGGCGGTGGGACTCCTCGATGCCGGCGATCAGCTCCTCGGGCGGCATCCGGCTGCCGAGGAACTTGATGAGCTGTGCGCCGTTCGCGATGTTGTCCGCGACCACGGCGCGGATTCCGTCGATCCCCTTGCCGGTCCGCACCAGCCAGTCCGTGTCCCCGTCGGTCGAGAGCGGCGGACCGCCGGCGACGATCCGCGGCCCCACGAAGACGCCGTCGTCGAACGCCTTCTTCCAGGCCACGTCCATGAAGTCCCGCTCGCCGGTGATCCGCAGCGTCGTGAAGCCGGCCTTCAGCGCGTCCATCGCGTTGCGGCCGGCGCGGATCATCGCCCGCGGCAACGGCTCGTCCGGGAGCATGCCTTTCGGGTCCGGCAGCAGGTCGCCGAGATGGGAGTGGTTGTTCCACAAGCCCGGCAGGACGTAGGCGCCGCCGAGGTCGATGACGCGGCCGGCGTCGCCAGGATCCGGCGCGGAAGCCGATGGCGTGTGGATCGCGGCGATCCGGTTGCCCTCGATAACGACCGCGGCATCCTCGATCGGCGGCGCGCCGGTGGCGTCGATGACCGTGGCGTTGGCGAGGACGGTGGTCTGGGCGACGGCCCCAATGGGCAACAGCAGACCGAGAGCTACCAGAAGAACTCCGCGGTTCCGGTTCGTGTTCCGCTTCATCCCTCGGCCCTCCTGCGATCCGCCGACCGCGCTATTGATCCGATGCCGTGTTGCCGCGCTGGAAACCCGCCGCCGCCTCGGACTCCGCGAGGAAACCCTCCGGCAGTTCCATCGAGCCGTAGTAGTCCCAGTAGGTCGAGGTCCCGAGTTGCCCATCCAGGTCGACCATCACGCCGCCCTTGAGCACCATCACCGTCTCGCGGATGTTCGAGATGTTCTCGAGCGGGTTGGCGCCCAGAACGACGAGGTCGGCGAGCTTCCCCTCCTCGACCGTGCCGAGATCGTCGAGCAGACCCTGCATCTCGGCCCCGTTGCGGGTGGCCGCGATGATCGTGTCCATCTCGCTGACGCCGGAGAGGACGAACTGCTCCATTTCCAGGAACCCCATCTCGCCGATCGGCATCGAGTCCGAACCGATCAGCAGCTTGACGCCCGCCTTCGCGGCCTTGGCCAGGATCTGTCGCTGTTCGAGCGCGAACTCCGGCGACCGTTCGTCGGCGAACGCGACCATCGTTCGCAGCCGGACGATCTCCTCGTCCTCCGCGTAGCCCAGTTCCGCCAGCCGCGCCTCCCGCTCCGCGATGTACTCCGCGCTCAGGTTGCAGATGATCGTCGGGTCGTAGAACGTCCCTTTCTCGGCCATCAGCTCGATCGTCTCGTCTGTCAGCCCGTAGCCGTGCTCAAGACAGTCGACTCCGGCCTCGACCGCGGCGTACGCCCCCGGCTCACGGACATGGGAGGTGACGTGAACCCCCAGGTTGTCCGCGGTCTCGACCGCCGCCGCAAGTTCGTCCGGCAGCATCTCGACGCTGAACAGCTTGATCGCCCGGGCGCCGTTCTGAACCCGCTTCCGCACCTCCCTGCGGATCGCGGCCACGCCGTCGGCGCCGTCCGCCACGGAGCCGCGGTGACCGGCGGTCGGGCTCACCGGTTCGCCGCTGCCGAAGACCCGCGGGCCGAGGAAGAAGCCCTGGTCGAACGCCAGTCCCCAGGCGACGTCGATGTAGTCCTGCTCGCCCACCGAGCGGACGCTGGTGAAGCCGTGCCGCAGCCCGTCGATCGCGTTCAGCCCCGCGCGGATGACCTTGGACGGCACCATCTCATCGTCGAGGGCGTGGTTGTGCGGGAACATCACGCTGAGGTGCACGTGCATGTTCCAGAACCCGGGCAGCACCCAGGCGCCGTCGAGATCGTGGACCTCCGCCCCGTCGCCGGCATCAGACGACTCGTACGGTCCCTGAGTAATCGAGGCGATCCGCTCGCCGGAGATGACGATCGTCATGTCCTCCTGGACGGGACCGCCGTTGCCGTCGATGATGTTGACGTCCGTCAGGACGATCGTCTGCGCGGCGAGGCCGGCCGGCAGCAGGCCGGCAAGCAGTATCGGCATCGCCCGAACCAGACCGGTGCGGAGCGCTTTCATCCCCGGGAGGTTGACCGTCTACTGTACACGGTCCAGTCGAGTTCCGAGTCGTCGCCGGAAACCGCCATGGGCGGATGCCGGCCAGAGGGCCGGCGCACCGACATCACCGCCGCGGCTAGTTCGAAGACGGGTACTCGATCTCGACGACCCGGTCGAGCGCATCGACATCCACCGCCTGCCGCGTTCCGTCCGGCCACAGCACCTCGACGCGCGTCAGGTCATCAAGCGAGGCCGCCTCGCCCAGGCCGATCGTCACGACCGGCTCCACCTGGCTCTGGTAGCTCCGGGTCGGCATGACCCGTCGACGCTGAACGACCGGCCCGGCCGCCGTCTCCTGCTCCACCTCGACCCAGGCGCCGATGGCGTCCCGGTTCACCTGCTCGCCGTCGCCGCGCAGCAGGAAACGCAGCCAGCGGTGGCCCGTCTCCTGGTCGTTGCGCAGCAGCAGGGGCCGGTCGCCGGTCTGGAGCAGCAGCACGTCGAGGTCCCCGTCGCCGTCCATGTCGGCGTAGCTCGATCCGCGGCCGACGAGTTCCATGGTCAGGCCGTCGCCCGGCGGGGGCTCGACCGGCACGAAGGTCGACGCCGCGCCGGGCCCGGCGTTCCAGAACAACTGCGGCGCCTGGCGGTACTGCTGGCTGGGTTCGACCACCTCGATGTCGTCTTCCAGGTGGCCGTTCACCTGGAGGAGGTCGAGCCGTCCGTCCAGGTCGTAGTCGAAGAAGAACAGCCCGAAGCTCAGGACCCGGCGGCTCGGCGCGCCGATTCCGGCCGTGATCGCCTCGTCGCTCCACAGGGTCGGATCGCCCTGGGAGACGTAGAGGGACGTCATCTCGTTCGCGAAGTTCGCGATCGCGAAGCCGAGCTCGCCGTCGTTGCGGAAATCGGCGGCGTCGGCGCCCATCGCTCCGGTAGCCGCGCCGTCACGGCCGTAGGCGAGCCCGTAGAGCTCCCCGTCCTCGGTGAACCTGCCGTTGCCGTCGTTGACCAGCAGGAAATTGCGCACGGTGTCGTTCGCGACCACGACGTCGATGTCGCCGTCTCCCTCGATGTCCACCGGCGCCAGTCCGAGGGTCTTCGCCACCGGCGTGTCCGTCGCCGGATTCAGGATGTGCATGCCGGCCTCCTCGGAGACATCGGCGAAGACACCCGAGCCGTCGTTCCGGTAGAGGTCCATCGTCGTGCCGCCGTAGTTGAGCGGCGGTCCGTAGGCGCGCCCGACCCCGGTCAACTGGTAGCCGACCTCGATGTCGATCTCCCGTGACCAGCGCACGTAGTTGCCGACCAGGAGATCGAGGTCGCCGTCACCGTCGGCGTCGAAGAAGGCGCTGCTGCTGCTCCACTCCGTTCCGGCGCCGGCGACGCCGGCCGTTGCCGTGACGTCTTCGAAACGCTCGCCTTCCACATTGCGGAACAGCCGGTTCGGGCCGACCGCCGAGACGAAGAGGTCGGTCCAGCCGTCGCCGTCGACATCGCCGACAGCGACGCCCGTGCCGTAGAAGCTGACCTCCAGGCCCGAGCCCGCCGTCCGGTCCGCGAACTTCCCGGCGCCATCGTTCTCATATAGTGACATCGTGGGTCCGGCACCCGGCCCAGCCTCCCCGTCCGGGAGAACCGCCTCCCAGGTCGTCGAGTTGACGAGCAGCAGGTCCTGGTCGCCGTCGCGGTCGACGTCGAAGAAGGCCCCGCCGGCGCCCATCGTCTCGGGCAGCAGGGCCTCGCCCGCGGCGCCGTTGACGTGAGTGAAGTCGATGCCGGCTTCGGCGGTGACGTCCGTGAACGCCACGACGGGCACGTCCCGCGGCGCGGCCTCCACCGCCCGCGGCGCGGCGACCGGGATCTCGACCGCTTCCTCCGGCCCGGCCCGGAACACGTAGCGGAGCGCCACGACAATGAGCGCGGCGGCCGCCAGAGCCGCCAGGACCTTCAGCGAACGGGCGAAGACCCGGCCGATGACCGCGTCGTCCTCCGGCGCGAGTTCGCCTTCGGGAACCTCCGGGCCCTCGCCCGGGCGATCCGGCGTCAACCTCCGCCTCCGGCAACACCCGCGCGGCTGCCTTCGAAGCGCTCCGGCCGGTGCAGGTCGTAGATCACGATCGCCTCCGCGGCGTGGTCGGCCGCGGGGTCGGCGCGCCTGGCAATGGCGATCGCCCGGTCGCGGGCATTGTCGTCCGGCTTGTAGCGCGCGTGGAACTCGCGATGCAGGACCGCGCTCTCGGAGTCGCCGAGCTGGGCGTGGATCAGCCCGAGGTTGTAGTGCGCCGTCACGTTCTCCGGATCGATGACGAGCGCCCGCTCGAACGACTCGCGGGCTTCGTGCAGCCGCTCGGCCCGCACCTCGGCCCGGGCCGGGCCGCGCTCCCGCTTGGCGCGCTCGAACAGGGCAAGGCCAAGCTCGTTGTGCAACCGCACGTCGCGGCTGAAGTCGAAGCCGCGCCGGCGCATCTCCTCGCTGTCCGCCTCGAGGATGGAGCGGAAGTTGGAGATCGCCTCGTCGACGGCGCCGTTCTGCAGGTTGACCAGGCCCGAGAACCAGGCGACCGACCAGTTCGGCGCCGGCGGATCGAAGGCCGCCGCCCGCTCGAGCGCCGCGATCGCGTCGTCGCGTACCGTGCCCTGGGCCAGGTAGACCCGCGCCAGGTTGAGCGGACCGTCCGGGCGGCCCAGTTCCTCGACGCGGGTGAAGGCCTCGATCGCCTGACGGAGTTCGCCGCGGCCGGTGCCGCCCTTGCGCAGCAGGCCGATGCCGTAGTCGTTCCAGCGTTGCCACAGGGGCTTTCCGGGCTCGCGGCCGGCCGCCGCGGTGGACTCGATGGCGCTGCCGGAGGCGCCGGCGCCGCCCACCTGGAACGTCACCGAATCCCGCGCCAGGTCGAGGATCGGCAGTTCGTTCGCCGTCTCCGGGCCGTAGATGTGGCGCAGGTAGGTCGTGTCGAACTTGCGGTACCGCAGCGCGGCCTCAACTGTCAGCGTGGCGACGGCGCCCGCCCGCGGCACCTCCAGCCGGTAGTGAACCACGTCGCCCGCCCCCGGCGGGATCTGGTGGTCGTAGAGCGGCACGAAGATGTCCTCCGCGTTGCGGCGGTCGATCCGCGCCCCGTCGCGGTCGAGCATGTAGACGTTGATGAAGTGCGACCAGGGATCCACCCGGTTGCCCTCGCCGAGGCCGCCGCTGCGGCCGACCAGGTTCCCCCGCTCGTCGCGCACCTCCACGTCGAGCCAGAGCTGGTTCGAGTCCGCGGTGCCCTGGGTCAGGTGGTGGCCCAGGCCCTGAGTGCGGACGACGACCTCCAGCAGGTAGTCCTCCCCCGCCTCGAGCGCGGGGACCTCCGGCCGGAGCGGCGCGATCAGCTCGTCCTCGATCGTGCCGCCCGGCTTGACGCCGAAGATGTCGACGTCGACCACGCCCTCGTTGAACTCCCGGTGCGCTTCGATCACCCAGTCCGGGAAATCGAGCAGATGGGGGATGCCGGTGTTGGCGGACGGGAACAGGTGGTCGTGGACCTGGGTGACGTTCGGCTGCTCGCTCTCCGGGTAGCGCTGCGAACCGAAGTCCTCCGACGGCAGCAGTTCCATGTGGCAGCCGTTGCAGTTCGGCTCCGCTTCCGCCGGGTAGTAGAAGCTCGCCACGCCGTGGCCGGAAACGCCCGAGAGCAGGTGCGAGTCGTAGTGGTTCTGGCCGCGCAGGAACTTGTAGTGGTTCAGCTCCTCCGGCAGGTGGACTTTGTGACAGGCGCCGCAGAACTCCGATGTCGTGTGCAGGGGCTTGAGGAACGTCCGCTTGTGCAGCTCCGGCTTGGCCTTGACGAGCTGGTGGTTGACGAAGCGGAGCACGCCGGAGTCCGAGAACGCGAACGGATAGTGCTGCGGCTCCTCGATCGTGTAGTCGGCGTTGCCGCGCGGGCTGTTGATGTGGGTGATCGCGTGGCAGGAGGTGCAGGTGATCCCGGCGTGGGCGGACGGCTGGTCCACATCGAACTCCGGATCGTCGAAAGCGCCCGAGAAGAAGACGACCGGGTCGTGGCAGCCGGCGCAGAAACGGGATGCCTGGACGTCGCCCGAGCGCTCGTACGCCTTGTCGCGCGTCTGCTGCACTGAGAAGCTGTACGCCGGATTGTTGAAGGAGCTGAACCGGTGGGCGCTGTAGGCCCAGCGGCCGTGAATGTCCTCGTGGCACTCCACGCAGTAGGCGCCGTTGCTCAGCGCGTGCTCCGGGATGAAGCCGCCGCTCGCGGTGCGCGCCAGCGACGGGAAGAAGTACTGCTCGCCCGACGCCGGACCCTCGACGTTCCAGGCCCGCGGATCCTGGAACTGAAGCACCAGGGCGACGCCGACCAGCACCACGGCCGCCGCGGCAACCCGCCCGCCGATCCGCCAGTTGATCCGCTTGCCGGCCAGCCGGTGGAGGACGAACAGCCAGACCGCGACCAGTGGCGCCAGCACGTGGAGCCAGTAGGCGACGCCGCGGACGGTGGGGTCGTTCACCGTGATCACGCCCTCGATCCGGGTCAGCACGATGCCGCTGAAGAGCAGGACGAGCGCTGTTCCGAACAGCGCGTAGCCGACCTTCACCGCGCGCCGATTGGGACGGTTCCGGGCGTTGCGCATGTGGGCCAGGCCGAACCAGATGACCGGCAGCACGAACAGGGCCCCCACCGCCAGGTGCAGCAGGAACATCGAGATGTAGAACCAGTTCTGGTAGGTCTCGCCGGTCGCCGCCTCGGCGACGCGGACACCGGACAGGTAGAAGGAGTTGACCGCGAGCAGGGCGAAGAGCCCGAAGACCACCCACAGCAGCGGTTTCAGCCTCGGGCCGATGGCCGGCCGGTAGCGCCGGCGAACGGGTCGTTTCCCGCCGCCCGCGTCGGTGGTCACGGTCCCGCTCCGGTCGCTCCCGTAAGCCGCAGCGAATCACGAGCTGCGGCGTCGATCTCGTCGCCGACCAGACCGTCGAGTGCCCGCAGCAGGCGATTCGTCACCGCGTAGCCCGCTCGCCGAACGCGCGACGAGGTCGGTTGCCCGGTCACCCGGACCGCGAAGGCGTAGCGAGGCGGCTGCTCGCTGCCCGCGGGGAAGAAGCCGACGTAGTTCACGTGGAAAGGCTTGTCCGGACCGCGCGCGGTGCCAGTCTTCATCGCCACCTGCAGCCGCCGAGGGGCGACCCGGTTAGCCGTGCCGCCCGGCGACACGACGGCGCGCATCGATTCGTGGAGCGCCGGCAACCAGGACGGATCCAGGACCGGGACCGCCTGTGGGTCGTTGGCGACCGGCGTCCGCGGCGAGATGCCGAGCAGGCCGTCCGCCTGCAGGACGAACCTGGGCTCGCGGCGCAGCCCGTCAGAGAGCGTGGCGGCGAAAACCGCGGCGCCTAGAGGCGTTATGGACGCCTCCTCCAGGCCGATCGAGAGATCGCCGAGCCGCTTGCCCGGATGGCGGTACTCGTGCACCACGCCGACGGCGTTCTTCGGGACGGCGGCGCCCTGAGGGCCGCCGATCACGAAGCCGTAGCGCTCGTACTCCTCCACCAGGGCCCGGTCGCCAACGTCCATCGCGAGCCGCGCGAAAGCGACGTTGCAACTGCTCGCCATCGCGTCGGTCAGCCCCCTGAGCCGCCCGCCGATCGCGGCGCAGTACAGACGCTCGCCGTCCATCAGCACCGAGCCCCGGCAGGTCATGTTGGCGATCTCCTCGTCCGGGTCGAGGCCTGCCCGCATCGCGGCCGTCGTGGTGATCAGCTTGGCGATCGAGGCCGGTTCACGCGGGTCGAGCACGCTGTCGCCGCGCGCCCGCCAGCGGCTTCTACGATTCCGGTTGCTGACCGCCGCCAGCACCGCGCCCGACGGGATCTCGAGGACGGTGATCGCTCCCTCCTCCCGACCCAGCGCCCTGGCGGCCGCCTCGCTCCAGGCCCGGTCGATCGTCAGCCGCAGCGCCCTGGCGCCGGCCGTGGAGGCGGCCATCGCTCCGGGCCCCGCGCCGGCCAGACCGGGCGGCTGAAGGGCGGCAGGGAGCAGGTGGGTCGCCAGCTCGGGCGGAACGAGTCCCGCCGGCAGATCCTCTTCCAAGGTCAGGGAACGGTCATCGCCGATCGATCCCAGCGGCCGGCCCCGGCGGTCGAACAGCAGTTGCTGGACGCCCGAGGCGTCGACCAGTTGCGCCCGGCGCAGCCGCTGCTCGAAGGCCGACGCGGGCGGTTCGACCACGGACTCCGCCGCCGCCTCGCCGGAACCGGCCTCCGCATCCGCGGCAACCTGACGATTCAACCCGAGTTCGACTTCGGCAGCCTCCAGCAGTGCCGGCGGCAAGTGCTCGGCGTACTCGTCGTAGAGATCCGCCACCTCCCGCCAGCGACTCTCTCCGGCCGCCTGACGGGCGGCAAGGCCGAGCAGTCGCGGCGCCCTCTCGGCGAGCTCTTCGAAGTCCGCGCCCGCTATCGCCGCTTCCGCCATCCGCAGGTCGATGCGCGCCTGGCGTACCTCCTGCCGGACCCGGAACGAAAGGACGGCCGCCACCGCGAAGGCCAGCACGAGCACCGCCCGAACCCGCCGGCGCGGAGGCCAGAGGACACGCCACGTCTCTGCGGCGCCACGCCCAGCGTTCTTCCGGTTACCGCTCATCTCCTCGCCGCGAAAGGGCGGCTCAGAATACCAACTGCACCCACTCCCCATCGATCTGGGTGATCGTCGAGCGCACGCCGGGCAGGATCTGTTCGTCGAGCAGCGTCCCGCGCCAGGCATCGAGTTCCGCCTCCAGCCGCGCGACGATGTCCGGTTGCTCCGCCGCCAGGTTGTTCAGTTCGCCGACATCCGCGTCGAGGTCGTAGAGCAGGGTGAGCTGGCCGTGCGGCGAGTCCGTCGGCCAGCCGCCCTCCGGCGGCTGCAGGCGGCCGTCCCCGCGCAGGTTGTCGGGCCGGAAGTCCGTGCGGTTGAGCTTGATCAGCTTGTACTGCGCGTCCCGGATCGCGACGCTCGCGCCGGCCCGCCAGTACAGATACTCGTGCGGCGCGCCGTCGGCTTCGCCCGTCATGTAGGGCAGCAGGTTCACGCTGTCTTCGGTCTCCGCCTCTTCGCCCGCCGCCGCGGTGAACGTCGCCATGTAGTCGAGCGTGATCACCGGATGACTGATCTCCTGCCCGCCATCGACGGCCGCCGGCCAGCTCATGATGAACGGGATCCGGACGCCGCCCTCGTGGTGGTAGCGCTTGAACCCGAACAGCGGACCGTTCGAGCAGGCGTTGCCGATGTAGCCGGCGCAGCCGTTGTCGCTGGCGAAGGCGATCAGCGTGCGCTCGTACACGCCCTGAGCCTTCAACGTCTCGACCACCCGCCGCACGCTCTCGTCGAGGGACGCGACCATCGCCGCGTAGACCCGGGTGCGCTGGTCCTCGATGTGACGGTAGCCGTCGAGGTACTCGGCCGTGGCCTGCAACGGGGTGTGGGGCGTGGTGTGGCTGAGGTAGAGGAAGAACGGCTCGTCCCCGGCCGCGCCGCGCTCGATGAAGTCGACCGCCTCGTCGGTGAAGACATCGGTCAGGTAGCGCTCGACCTTCACTTCCTCGAACCCGCGAAGGACCTTGTTCCGGCGCTCGGTCGGCCCAGCCTCGCCCCGAATCGAGCCGTACTCGACCCCCAGCAGCCTGGAGTCGATGAAGGTGCTGCCGCCCTCAAGCACGCCGAAGTACTCGTCGAAGCCGCGGCTCATCGGGTGGTGCGCCTCCTGGTGGCCCAGGTGCCACTTGCCGACCATGCCGGTCCGGTAGCCCAGGGCCTTCAGGCGGTCTGCGAGGGTCGCCTCGTCGAGGCTCATGCCGGCGTTCACGTCGCGGCCCGCCGGGTTGAACTCCCAGCCGTGGCGCTGCTGGTAGCGGCCGGTCACGAGCCCCGCCCGCGACGGGCTGCACACCGGGTGGCTGACGTAGCCGTCCGTGAACAGGACGCCGCTCGCGGCCAGGGCGTCGATGTGCGGCGTCGAGATGATCTCGCTGCCGTAGATGCCGATGTCGGCGTAGCCGAGATCGTCGGCGAGGATCAGGACGATGTTCGGCGGACCGTAACCCCAGATCGCGGCAGGAGCATCGCCCACGGGCGCGCCGCAGGCCCAGGCGAGCGCGACCGCCGCCCCCAGTACGACGGCCATCCATCGGCCATTCCGCTGGGTGCGCGGGTCTTCCGACCCGCTACTCCGCTGGGTGCGCGGGTCTTCTGACCCGCTACTCCGCTGGGTGCGCGGGTCTTCTGACCCGCTGCCGCCCAAGGCGGCCAGAAGACAGCCGCCGCGAAGCGGCGACCATCTCCCGCCTCGCCCCAAACCAGGTTGCATGCAACGAGCCTACCGGACAGCAACCCACGGACCTGCTTCGTGGGCTACGCTCCGCGCTGCCATGACCTCGGAAGCCGCAGGCCAGTCGGCCCCAGCCGAACTCCCGTCCTCGGTGCAGCGCCTCGAACTCGACGAGCGCGAGGTCTTCCTGGTCGGTACCGCCCACGTCTCACCCCAGAGCGTCCGCGACACGAAGGAGGCGATCGAAGCACTCGAACCGGACACCGTCTGTGTCGAACTGTGCCCGGCCCGTTACGAGAACCTGGAGAACCAGGATTCCTGGCGCAAGCTCGACATCTTCCAGGTCATTCGCGAGGGCAAGGCGGCGCTTCTCCTCAGTTCCTTCCTCATGCACTCGTTCCAGCGGCGCCTCGCCCAGCGGTTCGGCATCGAGCCCGGCGCCGAAATGCGGGAAGCGATCGCCCGGGCCCGTGAACGCGGCGCCCGGCTCGAACTGATCGATCGCGACATCCAGATCTCGCTGAAGCGCACCTGGGCGTCGCTCGGCTTCTGGCAGCGGACGAAGGTCATGGGCCAGTTGGCCGGCAGCGCGCTGGTCGGCGACGACCTGAAGGAAGAGGACATCGAGCAACTCCGCGACAGCGGCAACCTCACCGACCTGATGTCCGCCCTCGCGGAGGCCCTGCCCGGCGTCAAGGGCACGTTGATCGACGAGCGCGACGCCTACATGGCCGAGAAGCTGCGCCAGTCGGCGGGTCCGCGGACGGTCGCCGTCGTCGGCGCCGGGCACCTGCCCGGCATCGCCGGCCTCGCCGACTCCTCCTGCGACCTCGAGGAACTCGAGCAGGTGCCGGACCCGCCGATCTGGCCGCGCATCGTCGCCTGGCTCGTGCCGATCCTGATCATCGCCCTCTTCGCCTACGGCCTCGTCTGGGGCGACCGGGAACGCGCCGTCGAATCCGTGTACATCTGGGTCGCGCTGAACGGCGGCCTCGCCGCTCTCGGCGCCGTCATCGCTCTGGCGCACCCGGTCACGATCCTCGCCGCCTTCGCCGCCGCGCCCCTGACCAGCCTGAATCCCCTGATGGCGGCCGGCTGGGTCGCCGGCCTGGTCCAGGCCCTGCTGCGCAAGCCCCTCGTCGCCGACATGGAGAACCTCGCCGACAGCCTGGGTTCCGTCCGCGGCTTCTGGAGCAACCGTCTCACCCGCATCCTCCTGGTCGTCGTCCTCTGCAACCTGGGCAGCGTGCTGGCGACGTTCATCGCGGGCGCGTGGATCGTCGGACGCACTCTCTGAGGCCGGGAACGATGGCCACCATAGGAGCTCTCATGACGGAACGAACGACCTACGAACAGGTCGGCGACGTGGCCCTGATCACGATGGACGACGGCAAGGCGAACGTCTTCGGACCGCCGATGATCGCCGCCGTGAACGCCCAGCTCGACCGTGCCGCGGACGAGGCCAAAGCCGTCGTCCTGACCGGCCGGCCCGGCCTGTTCTCCGGCGGCTTCGACCTCAACGTGTTTCGCGATGCCGGTCCGGCGGAGGCCCGCGCCATGGGCCTCGCCGGAGCGCGTCTGATGATGCGCCTGTACGGATGGCCGCAGCCCCTGGTCGTCGCGGCCAGCGGACACGCCATCGCGCTGGGCGCGCTCTGCGTGCTCACCGGCGACCATCGCCTGGCGGCGGACGGCGACTTTCGATTCGGGCTGAACGAGGTCGCGATCGGCAGGACGCTGCCGCCGTTCGCCTGGTTGCTGGCCAGGGATCGGCTCTCCAAACGGGCCCTGACGCAGGCCGCCCTGACCGCGAAGATGTACGACGCCGAGGGCGCGCGCGATGCCGGCTTCGTCGACGCCGTGGCACCCGCCGACGAGCTGCGTGACGCGGCCCTCGAGCGGGCCGCGCAGTTGGCGGAGCTCGACGCCAACGCCTTCTCGGCAATGAAGCAGGGCCTGCGAGGCGAAGGCATCGACGCCGTGCTTGCCGGTCTCGAGGGAAGCTGACAACGAAATGGCTCTTGACGTCTACTTCAGCGCGACGCCCAACGGCTGGAAGATCTCGATCATGCTCGAGGAGCTGCGCGAGGCGGGAGTCGAACTGCCCGAGACGCGCATCCACATGGTCGATCTCTCGGCCGGCGACCAGTTCACGCCCGAGTTCACCGCGATCAACCCGAACCAGAAGATGCCGGCCCTGTTGGACGACGGCCGCGCCGTCATGGAGAGCTGCGCCATCCTGCAGTACCTCGGCGAGAAGTACCCGACGTCGCTCTTCCCGACGGACGAGCGGCGCTGGGACGTGCTTCCCTGGCTCTACTGGCAGGCCGCCAATCTCGGCCCGGCTTTCGGCAACAAGCTGAGCTACACGCGCTACATCGACATTCCCGATGAACAGAAGGCCCATCCGCTCGAACGATTCGGCAGGGAGTCGCTTCGACTGGTGGCGATTCTCGGCCGCCGGTTCGAGAAGCACCCCTACATCTGCGGCGACGACTTCACGGTCGCCGACATCTCCGTCTTCCCCTGGATCCGGGCGTACAAGTGGGCGAAGGTCGACATCACGACCCAGCCCGCAGTCGTGGACTGGCTGAAACGCGTTCGCGCACGCCCGGGCGTGGACCGCGGCGTCGCCTACGGCGTGCCGAAGGACGAGGTCGACAGCTTCAGCAAGGAGCGCCGGGAACGCTACAAGGCGCGCGGCGCGCAGATTGCCGCCAACGAGAATCTCCGGACGTCGATCTGATCGCAGGGGCGCGCAGCCCGAACCGTCCGCACCGCTAGGATTCCCGAGTCTCGGAGATTGCAGCGATGAGCCAGGAAGCCACAGTCCAGCAGGTCCAGCTCATGGGCCACCGGATCCGACGCCTGCGGCGGAAGAACAAGCTGACGCAGCCCGCGCTGGCCGAGCGCGTCGGCATCCCGGCGTCCGATCTTTCGCGGATCGAGCGGGATGAGCTCCGCGTCAGCCTGGACGTGCTGATCCGCATCGTCGCCGAGTTCAACGTCGGGCTCGACGAGCTGATGGGCAAGCCGGCGGCGGAACGTCGCCGCCGCCGCTAACCGACCGCTTCAACCAGCCGCCGCAGCTCCGCTTCAACATCGCCGTCGCAATGGACGGCGAGCACTCGCCGGCCGCGCTCCACCAGCACCTCGTAGTCGCCCCACGCCTGCGCGAGCTGGACCTGACCGAAGGTCAGGCCTTCCCCGGGGACGGGAATGTCCACGGCCGGCGGATCGGCGGTGATCTGAAGAAACAGGCCCCGGTTCGGTCCGCCCTTGTGGGCCTGGCCGGTCGAATGAAGGAAGCTGGGGCCGAAGCCGAGAACGGACGCGCCGTCGGTGCGTCGCGCGATGTGCTGCCGCAGCACGTCGAGTAGCTCGCGGTTGCGGCGCCCGCGGTCGAGGTAGGCCGAGACGACGGCGTAGCCCCCGTCCGGGAACGTCGCGAGGTGAGTGCCCAGGAGTTGGGCCAGGCCGAGGCCAGTGACCTCGCTCAGCCGGACGACGCCGCTGGGCTCGGCCGTGTCGCCGGCCTTGATCCGCTCGACGTAGCGCCGGGTGACGACCTTGGACGACTCCACGTCCGGCTGGTCGAAGGGGTTGACGCCCAGCAGTGCGCCAGCCACCGCCGTGGCGAACTGCCAGCGGAAGAGCTCGCCGCCGAGGTCGGCTGGAAGCTCGGCTTCGATGTGCGCCAGTGGCGTACCGGCGGACACACCGGCCCTCGCGCCACTACCCAGCACGATGTCGAACCGGTCGGAGCGCGGCTCGGCCGGCAAGCCCGCCGCCGCGACCGGCAGCAGCAGCACGTCACCCTTGCCGAGCGATTCCGCGAGAAGCTGCTCGACCCAGCCGACCATCTCCGCGCAGCCGTCCGGGGCGTGGAGGTAGAGCTTGTCTCGGCCGCAGTCGTGCGCCGCGGCGAGCAGCAGGCCCAGTTCGACGCCGGGGTTCGTCTCGTCACCATCATCCGACCGGCGGCACGCGCCGGCCATTCGCCGCGCGCTCAGAAGCAGCGGCTCGACATCGATCCCGGCAACCGCGGCCGGCGCAAGACCGAAGACCGAGAGCACGGAGAACCGGCCGCCGATGTCCGGATGGCCGAAGACGACCGTGGCTCCGGCGGCACGCGCTCGCGCTTCCAGAGCCGAGCCGGGGTCGGTGATCGCCAGCGCGGAGACGGAAGCCGCATCGCCCAACCGGTCCAGCAGCAGTTCGAACGCCAGCTTCGTCTCTAACGTGCCGCCCGACTTCGACGCGGCGATGACCCGAAGGTTCACCGGGTCGACTCTGTCGAGCGCCCGGGCGATCTCGCGAGGGTCCGTCGTGTCGAGGACGACGAACTCCGCGTCGACCTGGCGCGGCAGCGCCCGCCACAGCAGGTCGGCGCCGAGCGCCGAGCCGCCCATGCCGAGGAGCAGGCAGCGTTCGAACGGCGGTCCGGTCAGATGCTCTGCGAGCTTCGCGGCCTCCGTGGCGACCCGTTTGCCGTCGGCGTCAAGGAGCGTCAGGCCGCCCAGGCGTTCGACGTCCAACCAGCCGAGCCACTCCTCCTCGCCCGAATCGGTCCATAGTGAACCGTCGCTGGCCCAGAGACGGTCGGTGCCGGCGACTTCGCGCCACTCGTGACGGCGACGCTCAAGAGCGGCTGTGAAGGCGGAATCGACGTTGGCGAGGCGCATCGGCGCGAATCGTAGCCTTGTGGTCGGACAAGAAGGACGCTGGCCTCCGGCCAGCGGCGTTGCCTGGCCGCCTGCGGCGGCTAGCGGGTCAGAAGACCCGCGCACCCAGTCAGCGTCAGGGCTCGAAGCGCTCGGCGTAGTTCTCCGGGCCCTCGGCACGGATGTCGCTGAGCCAATCTCCTTCGTAGGGCCATGCCTCGGGGTCGTCCTCGCTCGGGCCCTGCCAGAAGCGCGCGAACGGACCCTCGGCGCCAGCTTCGAGCGACCAGGCCTGGCGGCGGAAGGACCAACTGTCAGGGACCAGGCGGTGCGCCTCGCGGAAGTGGCGGATCGCCGCGTCGTGGTGACCCTCGAGTTCCAGGTGCGAGGCCAACTCGAAGTGGGCATGTCCGAGCGCGACATTGGCATCGCGAGGTCTCGACCGCTCAACGACTTCCTCCGGCGAGAGTGCGAATCGACTCGCCGCGCCCTTCTCGACCCAGTCGCGCAGCGCCAGGTGGTAGGCGTCCGTGTCGGCGGGGATCTTCGCCGCCTCTTGCAGCATCTCGCCAAAGCGTCCCGGGATCCCGGCACCCGAACCCAAACGGGGCATCCCCTCCGTGCGCGGGGCCGGCGCGGCCTCCGCCGGCCGGACGATCGTGCCCGCTTCGTCGATCCAGACCGAACTGGGGATGTTGATCACGCCGAAGAGCCTGGCCAGCAGATGGTGAGGGTCGACCAGCGACGGGTGTTTCGGCCTGGCGGCCTCGATGAAGCGGCGGCAGCCCTCGGCCCCCAGGGTGTCGAGGCCGACCGTGACCAGTTCGAACCCCTGCGGATGAAGCTCGTCGCGCAACGCCTGCCACCCGGGCAGGTGGGCCGAGCACCCTCAGTACGGGGCCCAGGCATACACGACGACCTTCCGCCCGCGCAGGCTGGACAGCCGGAACGGCTTCCCGTCCAGGTCGGGCAGCTCGAAGTCGGCGTCCTCGGCCGACACCAGGGCTCGCGAGCCGATCGACTCCGGACCAACAGCCCAGACGCCGTGGTCCTCGTCGTGCACGACCGGCAGACCGATCGCGTCGGCAACGGCAACCGCGTCCAACTGGCCCGACGACCCCGGGGCGCGGTCGAAGAGGGGCACGCATGCCGTGCCCTTGCAGGCGCCCTCGGGCTTCAACTGCCAGCCCGTTCCGACTTCGAACTCCGTCCTGGACACTGTCTTCTCTGTGAGGATCATGCGGCCAGTGTAGCCGGGGGCGGAACAACTCCTGCCCGCCGCCTGTTAGTTTCAGCCGATGCCCCGCGTACCCTCACCCGGACCCAGCGAACGGCCGCGAATCGCCACCACGGCGGGCCTGCTCGTGCTCGCCGCGCTGGCCTTCCTCGTGGGTTCCCGCTGGCAGGGCAACGTGCTCCAGGCCGAAAGCCAGGGCGAGCCCCGGTCGGTTACGCCCAGCTCGGGCCTGCTTCCCGAGGAGCGCGCAACGGTCAACCTGTTCCGCGAGACGCAGCCGTCGGTCGTCTACATCACGACTTTGCGTGAACAGCGAGTCAGCTACTTCGGACGTCGCTTCGACCGCGTTCAGGACGGCACCGGCAGCGGCTTCCTCTGGGACGACAAGGGCCACGTCGTCACGAACTACCACGTGATCCGGAACGCCCAGGCCGCCGAGATCACCCTCTCAGACCAGACCACCTGGCCGGCCTCCCTGGTCGGCAGCGACCCGGACATGGACCTCGCCGTGCTCCGGATCGAAGCGCCGCCGGAGAAGTTGCGGCCGATCCCCGTCGGCTCGTCGAGTGACCTCCAGGTCGGCCAGTCCGTCCTCGCGATCGGCAATCCCTTCGGCCTCGACTACACCCTGACGACCGGAGTGATCAGTGCCCTCGACCGGGAAGTCCAGTCGATCGGCGGACGCGAGCTCCAGGGCGTCATCCAGACCGATGCCGCGATCAACCCCGGCAATTCGGGCGGCCCGCTTCTCGATTCGAGCGGCCGGCTGATCGGCGTGAACACACAGATCGTGTCGTCCGGCGGCGCCTGGGCAGGCATCGGCTTCGCGATTCCCGTCGACACGGTGAACTGGGTGGTGCCGGAACTGGTCGCCCACGGGCGGGTCAACCGCCCGCAGCTCGGGGTCACCCTCGTCGAAGGCTCACGCGTCCGGCCCCGAGTCGACGGCGTCGTCGTCCTGGAAGTCGTGCGCAACTCGGGCGCCGACCGCGCCGGGCTCCGCGGCGCTCGCCAAACGCGGCGCGGCAACGTCGTCCTCGGGGACGTGATCACCGCGATCGAGGGCCAGCGGGTCCGGTCGGTCCCGGATATCCGCGCAGTCCTCGAAGGGCAGCAGCCGGGGGACACGGTGACCGTGAGCCTGCTCCGCGGCGAGGACGAGACCGAGGCCGAGGTCCGGCTCTCCGCCCCGCGCTAACGCACGCCACTGGGTGCGCGGGTCTTCTGACCCGCTGCCGCCGCAGGCGGCCAGGAGACGCGCAGCGAAGCGGCGACCCCTCTTCCGCGCTAGAGTCGCTCCTTCGTGAGCCAGCACAATCTCCTCCAGCGGGCGGCACTTCTCGCCGCCGTTCTGACAACGGCATCGGGAATCCCCGTTGCCGAGGCCCAGCCCGAACGCGGCGACTTCGTCCCGGTCACAGACGCCATGCTCCAGAACCCGAGCGACGACGACTGGCTCATGTGGCGCCGCACGCTCGACGGCTGGGGCTACAGCCCACTCGACCAGATCACGGCCGAGAACGTAGGCGACCTGCGGCTGGTCTGGTCCCGCGGCATGAGCGAAGGCCGCCAGCAGGGGACCCCGCTCGTCTACGACGGCGTGATGTACATGCCGAACCCCATCGACGTGATCCAGGCCATCGACGCGGTGACCGGAGACCTCCTCTGGGAGTACCGGCGCGAGCACCCGGAGAACATCCTCCAGCAGGTCGGCGGTCTCGCCGCCAACAACCGGAACATCGCGATCTACGGCGATCTGATCATCGACACCAGCGTCGACGAGTTCGTCTTCGCCCTCGATGCGAAGACGGGCGAGCTGGCCTGGGAGACGATGATCCTCGACTACAAGACCCACCCGGCGATGCAGAGCTCCGGCCCGATCATCGCCGACGGCAAGGTGATCTCGGGCCGAAGCTGCCTGCCCCGCGGCGGCCCGGACGCCTGCGTCATCGTCGCCCACGACGCGAAGACCGGGGCCGAACTCTGGCGGACCCGCACGATCCCGGCGCCCGGGGAACCGGGCGACGAAACCTGGGGCGACACGCCGTTCGAGGACCGCACCCACGTCGGCACCTGGATGGTGCCGAGCTACGACCCTGGCCTGGAGCTGATCTACATCGGCACCTCGGTCACCTCCCCGGCGCCGAAGTTCCTGCTCGGCGGCAGGGAGCTCCGGCACCTGTACCACAACTCGACCCTCGCGCTCGACGCGAACAGCGGCGAGATCGCCTGGCACTACCAGCACCTGAACGACCACTGGGACCTCGACCATCCCTTTGAGCGCCTGCTGGTCGACACCGCCGTGGCGCCCGACGCCGACGAGGTCGACTGGATCAATCCCCGCATCGAGCCGGGCGAGGAACGCAAGGTGATCACCGGGGTTCCCGGCAAGACGGGCGTCGTCTACACCCTCGACCGCGAGACCGGCGAGTTCCTGTGGGCGCGGCCCACGATCCGGCAGAACGTGATCGCCATGATCGACGGCGCCACCGGCGCGGTCACCGAGAACTCGGAAGTCGTGTTCCGCGAGTTGGGCCAGGAGGCCTACGTCTGCCCGACGTACATCGGCGGCAAGGACTGGCAGGCGGGCGCCTACAGCCCGGTGACCAACGCGATGTACGTGCCGATGCGCAACTCCTGCGCCCGGATGACGGCGACCCGCGCCGGCCGGCTGCCGATCTACGCCCTGGACGCCGAGCACCAGATCGCGCCCGGCACGGACCTGAGCGGGTCCGTCCACGCCGTATCCGCCGAGACCGGCAAGTCGCTGTGGACGTACGAGCAGCGCGCCGGTCTGATGTCGCTCTTCGTCACCGGCGGCGGCCTGGTCTTCGTCGGCGACGGCAACGGCCGGTTCCGCGCCCTGGACGACGAGACCGGCGAGAGCCTCTGGGAGATCAACCTCGGCTCGCCGGTTACCGGCTTCCCGGTCAGCTACGCCGTCGACGGCCGGCAGTACGTCGCGGCCAGCACGGGCAACCGGTCCGCGGCCCTCCTGTCCGGGCTCACGCCGGAGTTGCGGCCCAGTTCGGGCAACAACCTGTTCGTCTTCGCGCTGCCTTGACAACCAGCGGCAACCCATCGCACGGCCACCACGCCCACTCTCATCGACGGCGTGATGACGGCGGCGCGGGCGGCCGCCACGACACCGTACCGGCCGGGCACACGGGTTCCGTCTACACCTGCCCAATGCATCCGGCCGTGCGCCAGACGCAACCCGGCTCCTGTCCGATCTGCGGCATGGGTCTGGAGCCTGAGTCCGCCGCGATGGCCCAGGACGGCCCGGACCCTGAACTGGTGGACTTCACCCGGCTGTTCCGCGTCGGCGCGGTGTTGACGCTTCCGCTCCTCGTCCTCGCGATGGGCCCCTTCGTGGGCCTGGGAGGTGTACGCGAGGCGTTCGGCGAACGCGGAGCGCTCTGGATCGAGGTGCTGCTGGGGACGCCGGTCGTGCTGTGGTGCGGCCTGCCGTTCCTCGCGCGCGGCTGGGCGTCGTTCCGCACGATGAACCTCAACATGTTCTCCCTGATCGCGATGGGGGTGATGGCCGCCTGGCTCTACAGCATGGTGGCCGTGGTGGCGCCCGGCATCTTCCCCGACGGCTTCCGCAACGCGGAGGGTCATGTCGGCGTCTACTTCGAAGCGGCGGCCGTCATCGTGACGCTGGTGCTTCTGGGCCAGCTCATGGAGCTCCGCGCCCGGCAGGGTACCGGACGGGCAATCCGCGCGCTGCTCGACATGGCGGCCAAGGCCGCGCTCGTCGTCCGCGAGGACGGACGGGAGGAGGAGATCCCGCTCGACGACGTGCAACTCGGCGACCGGCTACGGGTGCGGCCGGGCGCCAAGGTGCCGGTCGACGGCCTGGTGATCGAAGGCCGCTCCTTCGTCGACGAGAGCATGATCACGGGTGAGCCGATACCCGTGGAGAAGACGCCGGGCGATCCGCTCACCGGCGCAACCATCAACGGCACCGGCAGCCTGATCATGGAGGCCACGCGCGTCGGCGCCGGCACGGTCCTGAGCCAGATCGTCGAGATGGTCGAGAACGCGCAGCGGAGCCGGGCGCCCATCCAGCGCTACGCTGACCGGGTGGCGGGCCTGTTCGTGCCAGTCGTGATGCTGGTCGCGGCCGGCGCGTTCATCGTCTGGGCGATATGGGGACCCGCACCCTCGCTCTCCTACGCGCTGCTGGCGGCAGTAGCGGTCCTGATCATCGCCTGTCCGTGCGCGCTGGGTCTCGCGACCCCCATGTCGATCATGACGGCGACGGGGCGCGGCGCCCAGATGGGGGTGCTTATCAAGAACGCTGAGTCCCTGGAGCGGTTCGAAGCGGTCGACACGCTCATCGTCGACAAGACCGGCACGTTGACGAAGGGGGAGCCCGAGCTCGTGGCCGTCCTGCCCGCGACCGGCCACGACGAGGCCGCGGTGCTGAAGCTGGCCGCGACCCTGGAAAGGGGGTCAGAGCACCCGCTGGCCGAGGCGATCGTTCGGGGAGCCGAGAACCGTGGCGTCACGCTGGCCGAGGCGGCGGACTTCGAAGCAGTGACCGGAAAGGGGGTCAGAGGCATCGTCGATGGCAAGGCCGTCGCGATCGGCAACCTGAAGCTGCTGCAGGACCTCGGGCTGGAGGTCGAAGCGCTGACCGAAACCGCCGACGACCGGCGCGACGAGGGCGAGACGGTGATGTTCGTCACGCTCGACGGAGAACTCGCGGGGATGGTCAGCGTGGCCGATCCGGTGAAGGACTCCACCCCCGGGGCGCTCGAGGCGCTTCATCGGCTCGGCTTTCGACTCATCATGGCCACCGGCGACAACGAGCGCACGGCCAGGGCGGTGGCGGCCCGTCTGGGCATCGACGACATCCGCGCCGACGTGCTGCCGGCGGACAAGGCCCGCATCATCACGGAGCTCCAGGCAGAGGGCCGGAGAGTCGCGATGGCCGGCGACGGGGTCAACGACGCGCCCGCGCTCGCCCAGGCCGATGTCGGGATCGCCATGGGCACCGGCGCGGACGTGGCCATCGAAAGCGCTGGGGTCACGCTGGTCAAGGGAAACCTGGACGGCATCGTCCGTGCGCGAAAACTCGCCCGCGCCACGATGCGCAACATTCGCCAGAACCTGTTCTTCGCCCTGGCCTACAACGCCTCGGGCGTGCCGGTGGCGGCGGGGTTGCTCTTTCCCTTCTTCGGCATCCTCATCAGCCCCATGTTCGCGGCCTTCGCGATGACCGCATCGTCGATTTCTGTCGTCTTGAACTCCCTGCGGCTGCGCAATCTGCGCTTCCGACTCCACGAGGGCGCGTAGGCTTCCCGTGACCAACCGCGTCGCTGCCGGCGTCCTGCTGGCCGCACTTGCGCCCTGCGCCACCCTGTCGGCCGAGGACTGGCCGCAGTGGCGCGGCGCCGACCGGCTCGGCATCTGGACCGAGACCGGCATCCTCCGCGAGTTTCCCGACGATGGGCTCCTCGTGAAGTGGCGGGTACCGGTGGGCAGCGGCTTCGCCGGCCCCGCCGTGGCCGGCGGCCGCGTGTTCGTCCTCGACTACGTCGAGACCGAGCGGCGCACGATGCAGGGCAAGGAACGCATCCAGGCCCTCGACGAAGACAGCGGCGAAGTGCTGTGGACCCATGAATGGGCCACGGCCTACGGAGTCCTCATGGCCAGCTACGCGACGGGTCCGCGCGCCACGCCGACCGTCGACGGCGACCGCGTCTACCTGCTCGGCGCGACGGGGCGGATCTTCTGCCTGGACGTCGCGACCGGCGACGTCGTCTGGGAAAAGGACACCGTCACCGAGTACGACGTGCTCGTCCCCGTGTGGGGTACATCGATCGCGCCCATCGTGGAGGGCGACCTCGTCATCTACGTCGTCGGGGCCCAGCCGGACGCGTTCGTCATGGCCTTCGACAAGCACACGGGCGAGGAGCGCTGGCGGGCGCTCGAGCCCCGCAGCGAGCTGGGCTACAGCCAGCCGAGCATCATCGAGGCGGGCGGCGTACGGCAGTTGAGCGTCTGGCACCCGGCCGGCCTCTCCTCGCTCGACCCGGAAACCGGCGCGCTGTACTGGGAGGAGCTGTTCCCGGGCGGACAGGCGCCGATCGCGGACGCGGTCCACAGCGACTCGTACCTGCTGGTATCGGGGTTCTACACCGGCTCGCTCATGATGCGGCTTGAGCCCGACCGGCCGGCCGCGACGGTTCTTTGGAAGGACAGCGGCACCGACCGCATCCTGGAAGACGGAGTCGAGGTCGCCGAGTCGGACGGACTCCACTCGAACATCACGACGCCGTTGATCCTGGGCGACACGATCTACGGCATCTGCAGCCACGGGGAAGTCCGCGGCCTGCGGGCGGACACCGGGGAACGGATCTGGGAAGCCGAAGGTCTGACCAACCGGGAGCGCTGGGCCTCGGCCCACTTCGTGCGGCACGAGGATCGCTACTTTGTCTACAACGAGAAGGGCGAGCTCCTCATCGCCCGGTTCACGCCGGAGGGCTACGTCGAACTCGACCGCACCCACCTGCTCGAGCCGACCTCCCGCACCGGCTACGGCCGGTCGCGGCCCGGCACCCGGTCGCGAAGGCGGCATGGCCAGAGCGACCGCCTGGTCGTCTGGTCCCATCCGGCTTTCGCCAACCGGCACGTCGTGCTGCGGAACGACGAAGAGATCATCCGCGTATCGCTGGACGAGGGCGACTACTAGGGCAAGGCACGCCATGGAAGAAGGGCCGTTCCTGCGGAGGATCCAGGCGGAGTTCCCCGACCTGCGGTGGACATCGCATCGATACCTGACCCATGGCTGGGACCACACGATCGTCATCCTCGACGAGGCGTTCGTCTTCCGGGCTCCGAAGGCGCAGGCGTACCGGGATGCGCTCGCCGACGAGGTGCGGCTGCTTCGCCACCTCCAGCCGCGGGTCGACGTCGGCATCCCCGACTACATCTACCGGTCCGCCGACGGCTCGTTCGCCGGCTACCCGCTGCTCCCCGGCCGCGAGCTGGACGTCGATTCCTTCCGCGAGCTCTCCGACAACCAACGGAGACGGATCGCGGACCAGCTCGCTGCGTTCCTCACCGCGGTCCACGAGATCCCGAGATCGACCGCGCGGGAGCTCGGGGTCCCCGAACCGGACCCGCGGAAGGACTTCGACGATCTTCGCCGCGACACCGAGGCGCTCGTGCTCCCGCGCCTCGCGCCGCACGAGGTGCCGGTTGTCCGGGCGTTCCTGACCGAGATGGCCGCCGAATCGAGATCCGTCCACCCCACGACTCTTGTTCACGGCGACCTCAGTGGCGAGCACATCCTCTGGGACGCCGGGAATCAACAGGTCAACATCATCGACTTCAGCGACCGCTCGATCGGCGACCCCGGGCTCGACTTCGCCTACCTCCATGCGTACGGGAACGAGTTCATCGAACAGGTCCTGGAGCGGTACCGCGGACCCAAGGACGAAGGGATGCAGCGACGGGCGCGGCTGTACTTCAGACGGGGGGCACTGGAGACAATGGTTCATTCACTCCAGGGCTATCCATGCACCTTCGAGGAAGGCTACGCGGAGTTTCTCGCGCGGTTCGCGCCGTAGGCGTCAACCGATCAGGGCGAGATGGCTGGGAGGCAGGGATTCGAACCCCGATTCTACGGTCCAGAGCCGCATGTCCTACCGTTAGACGACCTCCCAGCGGTAGCGGCAAGCCGGGCAGTTTAGCGCGAACGGCGGCTATTGTCCGCCACGTGGGCCGGCAACGCGAAGCCGCTACGGCCACCGCCGCCAGGATCGCACGTCGACGCCGCTCCTGCGATAGCTGTCGTCCCCGCCATGGACGAGGATGCCTCGGCCCTCGTCGCCGCCGAGCTTCTCCCAATAGCGGAGCCCCTTGAAGAAGTCCGCCACGACCGTTGCTCCGGACTTGATCTCGACGGGAACGGCGCCGCGCGCGGTCTCCACCACGAGGTCCACTTCGTTGCCGCGATGGTCCCGCCAGAAGCCCAGGCGCGGCTCATGACCCCCGTGGTAGCAGGACTTTCGCAGTTCGGAAACGACGAGGTTCTCGAACACGGCGCCCCGCATCGCGTGAACGGCCAGTTCGTCGGCGTTCCGGATGTTCAGCAGGTAGCAAAGGAAGCCCGTGTCGACGAAGTAGAGCTTCGGGCTCTTCGTCAGCCGCTTTCTGAAGTTCTCGCGATGGGGCTGCAGACGGAAGGCGACGAAGCTCGCCTCGAGAACGGAGAGCCATCGGCGAGCCGTCTCGTGACTCACGCCGCAGTCGGCGCCGAGGGCCGAGAGATTCAGAAGTTGTCCGGCGCGGCCGGCACAGAGGAGAACGAAGCGGCGGAAGGCCTCGAGGTCGCCGACCTGCGTGAGGGAGCGAACGTCCCGTTGCAGATAGGTCTGGAAGTAGAGGGAGAGCCATTCCGACGCCTCGAGCCCCCGGTCGTGGATCGGCGGGTAGCCTCCCACGACGGCGATTGCCGTCCACTCGCCCGACAGCGTGGCGGACCCGCCGTCGCCGACGTCCGCCGCCGCGCGCAGGGGAAGCCCTTGCAGTTCGGCGGGCGAGAACGGCAGCAGGTGCGAGATGTGGACCCTCCCGGCGAGACTCTGGGCGATCTGCCGCATGAGGAGGAAGTTGTGCGACCCCGACAGGACGAACCCGCCCGGCTCGGGTCGTTCGTCGACCAGAACCTGGATGTACGAGAACAGGTCCGGCGCATGCTGCGCCTCGTCGAGAATCACCGGGCCGTGGAACTGGGCCAGAAAGCCGCGCGGGTCAGAGAGGGCGAACGCGCGCGCGTCCGGCGCTTCGAGGGACACGTAGCGGTGGTCCTTGAAGGCGTGCCGCAACAGGGTCGTCTTGCCGGACTGGCGCGGCCCGGTCACGGAGACGACCGGATACTGCCGGCTCGCTCGCAGCAGGGTCGGTGTCAGGTGTCGGGGGATCACTGGCCGGATCGTACAGATTGCATTTCTGAAATGCAATCTGTACGAACTGCCGGCACGACGCCGACCTCCGCGACGCGTCCGAGAACTACTGGGCGACCTCCTCGAGCCCCGCCTTGTGCCGGGTGCCCGGCGCCGGCGGCGTCTCGGGTCCGCCGGCGAAGCACTGGGCCATGCTCATCCACTCGGTGGCGATGGCGCCCGTGACCTCAAGCGACGTGTCAGCGATGTTGCGGACCTGGGTGACGACCTGGGCGAACTCGACGGCCGAGCCGCTGATCCGGTTGTCGGTCTCCTCCGCGTTCCAGGTCCAGACCTCGCCGGAAGGCGCCGTCAGTTCGAGCGCCGGCACGACGCCCGGCACCTCCAACCCGCGCACCGCGTACGTCCAGCCGAACGTGTTGAATCCCAGGAAGGCGATGTTCCTGATCCGGTCGGCCTCTTGCCGGTCGAGGCCAAGCACGTCGAAGACCTCCTGGCCGTGCGCCCAGGTCTCCATCTGCCGCGCGGTGACCGAGCTCCGCACGCTCATCGGCGGCCCGAACCAATCGACGCGCTTGCGCGGGTCGACGCCCTCGAGCCGGTCGCACATCTCCGGGTAGTACTCGCGCCAGACGTCGTAGACGGCGCGATTCCGCTTGCCCTCGAACCACTCGTCGGTCAACTCGCGGAGGTTGAGCCGGCCACGCCGCTCGGCCATGAACTGCTTGAAGCCGTCGAAGGCGGACTGGTCGTGGTACGACGCGTCGGCGGCGTAGTTGAAGATGTGGAGATGCGCGACGACGTCGTGGAGCGTCCACCCCTTGAACAGGGTGGCCCGCTCGAAGTCGGCGTCCGCGAGGGGATCCAGGATCTCGGCGAGGGAGTCGCACTCGGCCCGGAAGTCGTCGATCTGCTGGAAGCTGCTCAACTCGTCTCCTTCGCGGGAACTTCGATCTTCGGCGCAAGGCTATGCCGAAACACCCCGAGAGGATTCCCTTTCGACCTTGCGCCGGGTACGTTACTGTTCGATCAACCAGCAAGTCGTCGCCCCGGAACGGCTGTCGGACCTTCCAGGACCTCCAAGGGAGAACGAACTCATGGCGATCGCCTTCACCCTGAACGGCAAGTCGACGACGGTCGAAGCGCCGCCGGAGATGCCCCTGCTGTGGGTCCTCCGCGACGAACTCGACCTCAAGGGAACCAAGTTCGGCTGCGGCCGGTCCTTCTGCGGGGCCTGCACCGTGCACGTCAACGGCGAGCCGGAGCGCAGTTGCCGCATGCCCGTGTCGCGCGCCGAGGGGAAGGAGATCACGACGATCGAGGGGCTGTCCGAGGACGGCGCCCATCCCGTCCAGGTCTCCTGGCAGGAGATCGACGTTCCGCAGTGCGGTTACTGCCAGGCCGGCCAGATCATGTCGGCCTCGGCGCTGCTCGCGGGCAACCCCCAGCCGACGGACGCGGACATCGACGAGGCGATGAGCGGCAACATCTGCCGGTGCGCGACCTACGGCCGCATCCGGTCGGCGATCCACCGCGCCGCGGACATCGCGCAGGCGCCGCCGACCAGCCACGAGACGGCCACGGGCGCGGGAGGGAGTGAGGCATGAACGCGGTAGACAAGAAAGGCAACCTCTCCCGCCGCACCGTCGACGGCGACCGCGGATGCCGGCCAGAAGGCCGGCGCACCGACAGCAACCTCTCCCGCCGCGGCTTCCTTCACGTCACCGCTCTGGCGGGCGGCGGCATGCTCCTCGGCGCCCGCTACTCGCTGGACGGCGCGCGCGGCGCCGCCGCCGCCACCGGCGCCGAGACGACCATCAACGCCTTCATCCGCCTGACGCCGGACGGCATCGCGACGATCATGGCCCAGAACCCCGAGATCGGTCAGGGCGTCAAGACGATGCTGCCGATGCTCATCGCCGAAGAGCTCGACATCCCGTGGAGCCAGGTCCGCGTCGAGCAGGCGGACTTCGACGCGACGAAGTACCGCGGCCAGATGGCCGGCGGCAGCATGGCGACGCCGATGCACTACCAGTCGATGCGCCGCGTGGGCGCCGCCGCTCGCGCCATGCTCGTCGCGGCCGCGGCCAGGCAATGGAAGACGAAGCCGGAGAACTGCACCACCGAGGCCGGCGTCGTCCACTTCAAGAAGAAGTCGCTGTCCTACGGCGAGCTGGCGACCGCCGCGGCCGAGATCGAGCCGCCCAATCCCCGGACCGTCCCGCTCAAGGACCCCGCGGACTTCCGGATCATCGGCCAGGAGATCGGCGGCGTAGACAACCCGAAGATCGTCACCGGCGAGCCGCTCTTCGGCATCGACGTCACTGTGCCCGGCATGAAGTACGCCGTGTTCGAGAAGTGCCGGGTCCACGGCGGCAAGGTGAAGACCGCCAATCTGGACGCCGTCAAGGCGTCGCCCGGCGTCACCGACGCCTTCATCGTCGACGCGACCGCTCAGGCCGGAAGCGCCGCGCCCTCGTTCTCGATGTTCCAGGTCACGCCAACCAACGGCATCGCCATCGTCGGCGACTCCTGGTGGCTGGTCAACGAGGCGCGGAGCAAGCTCGAGGTCACCTGGGACGAGGGCCCAACCGCGTCCCAGAGCACCGAAGCCTTCGACCGGCAGGCCGGGGAGCTGTCGAAGCAGGCGCCGGAACAGGATCTCGGGAACGACGGCGACGCGGCCGGGGCCCTGGCCTCCGCGGCGAAGACGATCGAGGCCGCCTACCAGTACCCCTTCCTCGCCCACGCGCCGCTCGAACCGCAGAACACGACAGCGCACTTCCACGACGGCGAGCTCGAGATGTGGGCGCCGATCCAGACTCCGCAGTTCGCGCGCGGCGACCTGGCCAGGGCGCTCGACATCCCCGAGGACCAGATCACGATCCACCTGACCCGGATGGGAGGGGGCTTCGGCAGGCGCCTGTACTGGGACTACATGCTCGAAGCGGCGCTGATCGCGCGGCAGGCGGGAGTTCCGGTCAAGCTGGTGTGGACGCGCGAGGACGACACGCGTTTCGACTACTTCCGTCCCGGCGGCTACCACTATCTGAAGGGCGGTCTCGACGACTCCGGAAGCCTCGTGGCCTGGCGCGACCACTTCGTCTCGTTCGGCGAAGGCCCGCGCTTCGCGGCGAGCGCGGAGATGGCCCCGAACGAGTTCCCGCAGGCGTTCGTGCCGAACTTCGCGCTGCAGGCGTCGAAGATGCCCCTCGGCATCCCGACCGGCGCGCTGCGCGCTCCGACCAGCAACGCGATCTCGTTCGTCGTCCAGTCGTTCATCGACGAACTCGCGGCCGAGGCCGGCAAGGACCCCTTGCAGTTCCGGCTCGACCTGCTCGACGCGGCGCCGGACGGCATGAGGCCGGCGTTCGACCCGAAGCGCATGAAGGCCGTGCTCGAACTCGTCCGAGACAAGTCCGGCTGGGGCACGGCGGATCTGCCCGAAGGCACCGGCCAGGGCGTGGCCTTCCACTTCAGCCACCGCGGCTACTTCGCCGAAGTCGTCCAGGCCACGGTCAGCAAGGAAGGCGAACTCGGCGTCGACCGGATCTGGGTCGCCGGCGACGTCGGCAGGCAGCTCGTCAACCCGAGCAACGCCGTCAACCAGGTCCAGGGCGCGGCCCTCGACGGCCTCGCCCAGGCGCTCGACCAGGAGATCACCTTCGAGGGCGGCCGCACGAAGGAGAGCAACTTCCACAACTTCAAGCTGCTCCGCATCGACCAGGCGCCGCCCGTGGAAGTCCACTGGGTCATGAGCGACAACCAGCCCACCGGCCTGGGCGAACCGGCGTTGCCGCCGGTCCCGCCGGCCTTGTGCAACGCGATCTTCGCGGTCACCGGCAAGCGGATCCGCTCGCTGCCTATCTCCAGGCACGACCTGAGCTGGGCTTGAACCCGGGACAGTAGCCGTGCGCAAGGTCGTCATTGGGGGCGCGTTCATCGCCCTGATCACCGCGCTAGTCGTGGTCGCGCAGGATGCCAAGCCCTCCCTGGACGGAATGGCCGTCCCCACCTACACGGCCGACGGCGACCTCCTCCTCCCCGAGGACTACCGCACCTGGGTCTTCGTCGGAGCATCCCTCGGCCTCAGCTACAGCGAAGGCGCCGCCGAGCGCGAAGGCCCCGGCGCCTTCACCAACGTCTACATCCAGCCGCAGGCCTACCGCTACTTCATGGAGACCGGCGAGTTCCCCGAGGGAACCATGCTCCCCATGGACATCTACCGCCCCGGCTCCCGCGAGTCGATCAACCAGGCCGGCTACTTCGAGAAGGACTTCCTCGGCATGGAAGTAGCCGTCAAGGACAGCGAGCGGTACGAAGAGGGCTGGGCCTACCTGAGCTTCCGCGACCGGTCCGGTGGCCTGAGAGAGTCGGCGTCAGCGTTCCCGAAGGACCGGTGCTACGACTGCCATGCCGAGCATGCGGCGACGGACAACGTGTTCACGCAGTTCTATCCGGTGTTGCAGCGGGGGCAGTAGACGAGCGCTAGCCGACCCGCCGATTCGGGCTACCTTTGGCGCTTGTCCACACCTACGTCGTTCGACTAGCAGCACGGGCGACCTGACAGCCTCAGAGCATCTGCGCTTCTCCAAGCACCTGCTCCCGGAGTGCCGGGTGCAGGCTTCGCTCCGTCACGACATGAACCCGTCGGCCCAGAAGGTCCTGTACCTCCATCAGTAGCGCCCCGAGCGCCAGGCCCGTGCGCCCCGGCGGCAAAGTGACCAGCAGGTCGACGTCACTCGCATCATCCGCGTCTCCGCGGGCCATTGAGCCAAAGACGCGGACATCGCGGAGGCCGTGTCGCTCTGCGAGGACCCGGATCTCCTCTCGGTGGGACTCGATCAGGGCGTGCATTGATCCTGCGCGCAACCGCTCCAGCAAGGTTACGCGACGGACGGCGCCACTGAGAGAAGCACTTCGTTCTCCATTCGGATATCCAATGCCTGCGCGACCTCGCACAGTCGCCGATAGCTGGCGGACGCATAGCGCTCCGCCTCGTACCGCTGGATCTGCTGCTCCTTGAGCTCAAGACGGTCCGCGAGCGCTCTCTGGCTCAAGCCCGCCGCGATCCTGGCCTTGATCAGGCCGTCGGCAAGTTGGTCGAGGGAAGCCACCGGTATGACCGGCGGATTGGTGCCCTTCAAGCGCTCGTACTCCTCAAGCTCCTCGCGCAGGTCCGCGAGCTGGCTGTCCATCGCCTCCCGTTCGGCGCGCAACAGCCTCGGATGCACATCCGTACGTTCATGGGCCTTCGCATCGAACTCCTTGATCGCACGGGCGAAGTCCGCCGCCCTTCTCCGCGTGATTCTGTACTGCCTCTCGTTCGTGATCATGGCAAGCTCCCCAATGCGACCAGGACGACGCCCTTCTCGACGCCCTGCCGATCTCTCCTGAAGAAGTCGCGGTAGAGCACGCCCGGCGCAGCCAGCGCCGATGCCGGGAAGAGATCTCCCAAGTACTTCTCCTTCATCGCCGCACGACGGTTGCTGAAGTCAAGCAGGACCGGATCCAGGCGGTCCGGGTCGACGCCCGCCGTTTCCCAGGCGCCGTCGTAGTCCCCAGGCAGTGGCTTCGTCGTAACGAAGCTGCCGTCCAGCAGGAGTTCAGTGCATCCGGCCGCTGCCAAGTTCTGGCAGGCCGTCAGCAAACCTCCCATCAGCCGCGCGCGGCGACTGTTGCCAGCGAAGCGACCGGCAACCTCGGACCACAGGGCATCGTGAACGCCTGGTGGGAGATAGCCGGTCATCGGGTCAGGCTCGGGCAACACGACACAACAATATCGTTGTGTACATGCCGAGTCTACCCGCTAGGTCAAACGGGAAGCGGCGAGTTCGTCCCCTTCTGGCCGGTCGCCCAACCTCACGGAGGAAGACGCCGCGATCTGGTGCCAGTCGGGTCCGCTCTATGCTGTTGACATTCGGATGATCGAGACGCCCCGTCGCTACGGGATCGAGCTGACGCTGGATTTCTGACCTCTTCGCGGTACCGACCCCGTCCTTCTTCCCCTGCGCCCACCAGGAGACTCGTATGCGCTTTCTCGTCCTGCCGGCCTTCATGTTCCTTGCCCTTCCGGGATTGACACTCGGTGCCGATTCCCCAGCGGACCGATGCGCCGGGCTCTACTCGCTTTCCGATGCGGACCATGCCGTGGAGCCGGGTGTGCTGGTCTCCGCCACGGACGACACGCCGGCCCACTGCCGGGTCCGGGGCACGATAGACGGGACGATCCGCTTCGAGATCCGCATGCCGGCCGAAGGCTGGACGGGGCGGTTCATGTTCCACGCCCCGGGAGGCCTGGCCGGCGTGATCGGGGACACCAGCAGCCTGCTCGACGACGGCTTCGCCATGGCGACGACCGACACCGGCCATGAAGCGGAGAACGACCCGTCCTTCTACCGGGACGATCACGCGAAGCTCAACTTCGCCTTCCGCGCGAACCACCTGACCACGGTGCTGTCCAAGCGGATCATCCAGGAGTTCTACGGCCGGCCGGTGCAGCACGCGTACCTGTGGGGCTGCTCCAACGGCGGACGTGCGGCGCTGGTGGAGGCGTTGCGCTATCCGGACGACTACGACGGCATCATCGCCGGGGCTCCGGCAATCGACTACGGGCATGGCCTGCTGGCATGGGCGCTGGAGGTGACCCGGCACCAGGGCCGCAACCCCCTTACCCCGGAGTCCGTGGTGCTGCTGGAGGCCAACACCAGGAGAGCCTGCGACCTGCTCGACGGCGTTGCCGACGGTCTGGTCGGGGATCCGCGCAAGTGCACGGTCGAACTGCTCGAACTCGACGCTCTGGAGTGCCGGAACGGTCCAGCCGCCGATTGCCTCACGGCGGGCCAGATCGAGACGGCCCGCTACGTGTACACCGGGATCACCGACGAGTCCGGCGCCGTCGTGGTGCCGGGGGTCTATCCCGGCGGGGAACTGGGCGGCGACTTCGAGCTCTGGGTGACCGGACCCGTGCCCTTCCTCGAGGGGACGGCGTCCGACACGACGGTCGAAGTGCTGGAGGCCGTGATGCACCGCAAACCGGGTTTCAGCATCGAAACCTTCGACCCGGTGAGGGACCTTGACGAGTTGAAGGACACGATGGTCTCGGTGGACGTCCCGGCGCCCGACTTCAGCAGGTTCCAGGAGAGCGGCGGCAAGCTCATCATCTACAACGGCTGGCATGACCAGCCCTGCCGCGCCAGGGCGCTCGAGGGCTTCCTGGCGGAGGCCGAGGAGCGGAACGGGGAAGGGCTGGACGACTACCTGCGCGCGTTTCTGGCTCCCGGCATGGTCCACTGCCTTGGTGGACCGGGCGCCTGGGCCGCCGACTACGTGCAGGCCATCGTCGACTGGGTCGAGAACGACACGGCACCCGACCGGATCATCGCGGAGCACCCCGGGAACTTCACGTTCATGGAGGGCCAGGTGGCCATTGGCGGCAGGACGGTCAGTTGGAGTGAGGCCATCCTCGAAGCCGGCGAAGCGCTGGAGGACAGGAAGCGCTTCTCGCGTCCGCTGTGCCCCTATCCCCAGTACGCGCGGTACAACGGATCCGGGGACACGAACGACGCCGAGAACTACGCCTGCGTCGAGGACTAACGGACGTCGAGCCCCCTCGACATCGGTCACTTCCGGGTGGCGGAGAGGGAGGGATTCGAACCCTCGGTCCAGGTCACCCCGGACAACTGCTTAGCAGGCAGCCCTGTTCGACCACTCCAGCACCTCTCCCGGACGCGGGAGTGTAGCAGCGGGGCCGAGCGGCGTGGGGCGGCCGGACGCGCAGTGGCGGGCTTTGCCTCTCGCTCCGTCCGGCATGGAATTCGCTTCGCCCTTGGCCAGGGCGGGAATGAACCCGCCGGCAGGAGGGGAAGATGACTGACACCCGGGGCATTGAGCGGCAGCTGTACGAGATCGCCCGTCAACTGTCGGCGTTGCGGGCTGTGCTGGAGCGGATTGAGCGGAGGCTGCGGTAGTCGACGGTTCGCTGCCGAGGACCAGTATGGTCGCCGCTTCGCGGCGCGTTTTCGTGGCCGCCTTCGGCGGCAGCGGGTCGGAAGACCCGCGCACCCAGCAGAACGACAGCCGGCGGGGACACCGGCGCACCCTGTGTACGGTCCTAGGCCCGGGCGGCCACGTCGACTCGGGCCTGGGCCGTATCCACGCGATCCTTCAGCGCGCCCTGGTCTTCAAAGCTGGCCCGGCCGTACTCCGCCGCCAGCTCGTCCCGCTCGGTTCTGGCAGCCGCGGCGTCAATGTCCTCGGCCGGCTCCGCGGTCTCGGTCAGCACGGTCACCGTGTCGTCGGCGACCTCGCAGAAGCCCGGGGCCACGGCGACGAACCGCCGCGCGCCGCCGCCGGACGGCTGGTAGCTGAGCTCGCCCGGCCGCAGCATGCTGATCAGCGCCGCATGGCCCGGCAGGATGCCCATGTCGCCCTGGCGTCCGGGCAGACCAACGTCCGAGCACTCGACTTCGAGCAGCTTCTCGGCGTGGGTCACCAGGATGAGATTCAAGCCGGCCACGTTCGTTCGCTCCGCTGGTTCCGCCTCGGCGCCTCTAGGCCGCCAGGAGCTTCTGGCCCTTGTCGACCGCTTCGTCGATCGTGCCGACCATGAGGAAGGCCTGCTCGGGCAGCTCGTCGAGTTCGCCGGAGAGGATCGTCTTGAAGCCCTCGACGGTGTCCTCGATCTTGACGTAGCGGCCTTCGAGGCCGGTGAACTGGGTGGCGACGAAGAACGGCTGCGACAGGTAGCGCTCGATCTTCCGCGCGCGGGCGACGACGAGCTTGTCGTCCTCCGACAGTTCCTCGACGCCGAGGATCGCGATGATGTCCTGCAGGTCCTTGTAGCGCTGGAGCACCTGCTGCACCTGGCGGGCGACCGCGTAGTGCTCGTCGCCCACGACGGCGGGCTCGAGGATCTTCGAGTTCGAGTCGAGCGGGTCGATCGCCGGGTAGATGCCCTTCTCGACGATCGCGCGGGACAGGGTCGTCGTCGCGTCGAGGTGGGCGAAGGCGGTGGCCGGCGCCGGGTCGGTCAGGTCGTCGGCGGGGACGTAGATCGCCTGCACCGAGGTGATCGAGCCCTTCTTGGTCGAGGTGATCCGCTCCTGCAGGGCGCCCATCTCGGTCGCCAGGTTCGGCTGGTAGCCGACGGCGCTCGGCATCCGGCCGAGCAGGGCGGACACCTCGGAGCCGGCCTGGGTGAAGCGGAAGATGTTGTCGACGAAGAGGAGCACGTCGCGGCCCTCGACGTCGCGGAAGTACTCGGCGACCGTGAGCGCCGAAAGACCGACGCGGAGCCGGGCGCCGGGCGGCTCGGTCATCTGGCCGTAGATGAGCGCCGCCTTGCTGTCCTTGAGCGCCGCGTGGTCGACCTTCGTCAGGTCGAAGTTGCCGCTCTCCTCGTAGTTCTTGAGGAAGTCCTCGCCGAAGTTGACGACGCCAGCCTCGACCATCTCGCGCAGCAGGTCGTTGCCCTCGCGAGTGCGCTCGCCGACGCCGGCGAACACGGAGAAGCCGCCGCCCTGCACCGCGACGTTGTTGATCAGCTCCTGGATGAGGACCGTCTTGCCGACCCCGGCGCCGCCGAACAGACCGGTCTTGCCGCCGCGGGTGTAGGGGTGCACCAGGTCGATGACCTTGATCCCCGTCTCGAACATCTCGGTCGACGTCGACTGGTCCTCGAACGCGGGCGCGTCGCGGTGGATCGCCCAGCGCTCCTCGGCCTCGACCGGACCCAGCGTGTCGACCGGCTCGCCGAGGACGCTGAGCACGCGGCCCAGGGTCGCCTCGCCGACGGGTACCGAGATCGGCTCGCCGAGGTCCCTGGCCTCCATGCCGCGGACGACGCCGTCCGTCGGCTGCATGGACACCGCGCGCACCAGGTTCGAGCCCAGGTGCTGCGCCACTTCGGCGGTCAGGTCGATGCTGCCGTCGTCGTTCTTCACGCTGACGGCGTTCAGGATCTCGGGCAGTTGCTCGGCCGGATACTCGATGTCGAGCACCGGTCCGATCACCTGGACCACCTTGCCGGTCGCGCCGGACGTGTTGCTTGTGTCGTTCACGGTGTATGCCTCTCTTGTCTCTAGCCCTCTAGGGCGTTGGCGCCGGAGACCACTTCGATCAGCTCGGTCGTGATCTCGGCCTGGCGCGAGCGGTTGTATTGCAGGGTCAGCGTGTCGATCAGTTCGCCGGCGTTCTTCGTCGCACTGTCCATCGCGGTCATCCGGGCCGCGTGCTCGGCCGCCTGGGACTCGAGCAGCACCCGGTAGATCTGGAAGGTGACGAAGCGCGGCAACAGGTCGTTCAGGATCTCGGCTTCGGACGGCTCGTACAGGTAGTCGCGGTGGTCGTCACCCGCACCGCCGCCCTCTTCGCCAACGACGTCCTCACGGGCGATGGGCAGCAGGCGCTCCCAGCTCACCCGCTGGCTGAGCACCGAGATGAACTCGTTGTACACCGCGTACACCGCGTCGTACTCGCCGTCGGAGAACGCCTTGGAGACCTCCGCCGCCAGGTCCTGCGCCGTCGCGTAGCTCAGGTCCTTGAACAGGTCCCGGCGGGCGCCGCGCATCGAGGCGCCGCGGTGGGTGAAGAAGTCCGCGCCGCGGTTGCCCAGGGCGAGGATCTCGCCGCCGCCGTTGAGCGTGGCCATCTCCTGCTCGGCGCGGCGCTGCACGTGGGCGTTGAACGCGCCGCAGAGGCCCTTGTCGCCCGTGACCACGAGGACCAGGGTCTTGCCCGAACCGGCCCCCACGGACTCGCCTTCCGCTCCGGCGCCGGCCGGAGTCAGCAGCGGGTGCTCCACCTCACCGGCCGCCACGGCGGCCAGGTGCTCCGTGACCTTGCGCAGTTCCAGGGCGTACGGCCGCGTCGCGAGGATCTGGTCCTGGGCCCGGCGCAGCTTCGCCGCGGCGACCATCTTCATCGCCTTGGTGATCTGCTGCGTGTTCTTCACCGTGCGGATGCGCCGGCGAAGATCGATCAGGCTCGCCATCTCTGCGACCTACCTCGAAACCGTCCCGTTCGTTCCCGTTCGTCCCGGTGCGCCCTAGTTCTCTTCCAGCGCGGCGTCGGGATTCTCGGCCACGAAGAGCTGGAAGGCCCGGCCGATCGCCTCCATGACCTGGGCGTCCAGCTCGTCGCTCAGCTTGCCCTCCTCGCGGATGCGGTCGCGGAGTTCCGGCTCCTCGTTCACGAAGTGCCGGTGCATGAAGTCTTCGAAGGGCCGCACCGCCTCGACCTTCAGGTCGTCGAGGGCGCCGCGGGTGCCCGCGAGAATCGAGAGCACCTGGTCCTCGATCGACAGCGGCGCGTACTGACCCTGCTTCAGGAGCTCGACCAGGCGTTCGCCGCGCGCCAACTGCTGCAGGGTGACCCGGTCGAGGTCGGAGCCGAACTGCGCGAAGGCCGCGAGCGACCGGTACTGCGCCAGGTCGAGGCGCAGGGTGCCGGAGTTCTTGCGCATCGCGTTGATCTGCGCGTTGCCGCCGACCCGGCTGACCGAGATGCCGACGTTCACCGCCGGACGCACGCCGGAGAAGAAGAGGTCGCCCTCCAGGAAGATCTGCCCGTCCGTGATCGAGATGACGTTCGTCGGGATGTAGGCCGAGACGTCGCCCGCCTGGGTCTCGATGATCGGCAACGCGGTGAGCGAGCCGCCGCCGTTCGCGCGCGACAGCTTCGCCGCCCGCTCCAGGAGGCGCGAGTGGAGGTAGAAGACGTCGCCGGGGTAGGCCTCGCGTCCGGGCGGCCGCCGCAGCAGCAGGGAAACCTCGCGGTACGAGGCGGCCTGCTTGGACAGATCGTCGTAGATCACGAGCGCGTGCTGGCCGTTGTAGAGGAAGTACTCGCCCATCGCGCAGCCGGCGTAGGGGGCGATGAACTGGAGCGGCGCCGGCTCGGAGGCCGAGGCGGAGACGACGATCGTGTGCTCCATCGCGCCGTTGTCCTCGAGCGTCTTCACGACCTGGGCGACGGTCGAGCGCTTCTGGCCGATCGCGACGTAGACGCAGATCACGTCGCCGCCCTTCTGGTTGATGATCGCGTCGACGGCGACCGCCGTCTTGCCGATCTGGCGGTCGCCGATGATCAGCTCACGCTGGCCGCGGCCGATCGGGATCATCGAGTCGATCGCCTTGATCCCGGTCTGCATCGGCTCGGACACGGGCTCCCGTTCGACGACGCCGGGGGCGATCCGTTCGAGGGGGTAGCTGTCGGCGGCCTCGATCGGCCCCTTGCCGTCGACCGGGTTGCCGAGCGGGTCGACCACGCGGCCGACCATTCCCGGCCCCACCGGGACCTCCATGATCCGGCCCGTGCGGCGGACCTCGTCGCCCTCGTCGACCAGCCGGGACTCGCCCATCAGCACCGCGCCGATCTGGTCTTCCTCGAGGTTCAGGGCCAGCCCGTAGACGTCGTTCGGAAACGCCAGCAGCTCGCCGGCCATCGCCTGCTCCAGCCCGTAGACGCGGGCGATGCCGTCACCGACGCTCAGGACGGTGCCGACCTCGGCGACGTCGACCTCGGCCTCGTAACCCGCCAACTGGCGCTCGAGGACCGCTGCGATCTCATCGGCTCTTACCTGCATGTTCTATCTACTCCTTAGGGTGCGCCCCGTGTTCGCGGAGCGTCTCGAAGTCCTGACTGTCGCTAGCTCCCTGACTCCGCCGTCAATCTGGATTCCAGGGTGGCCAACTGGCCGCGAACGCTCGCGTCGTAGCGGTAGCTCCCGAACTGGGCGACGAAACCACCGATCAGGCCCGGGTCGACCTGGGCTTCCAACCGCACCTCGGCGCCGGAGAGCCGTTCGAGAGCTCCCTGGAGCCGCGCCTGCTGATCGGCGTCGAGCTCCTCGGCTGCCGTCACCGTGGCGCTGACCACGCCGTGGGCCCGGTCGAGCAACTCGTCGATCGCTTCGAGGATCGCCGGCAGGTGGACCAGGCGGTAGTTGTCGAGCAGCAGCCGCAACAGCCGCCGCGTCAGGTCGCCGGCGCCCAGCATGCCGGCGATCTCGTCGACCACGGCCCGCTTCGTCGCCGGCGGCACGCCGGGATTCGAGGCCATGCGGCCCAGCCGCGGCACGGCTCGCATCGCCTCGGCGAAGGCGGTGAGTTCGTCGCGCGTCGCCTGCGCCGCCTCGAGTGAACCGGCGGCGCCCATCAGGGCCTGGGCGTAGGGCCTCGCGTACCGGTAGATCATCGTGCGTCGGCTCCGGCCGAGGCGTCGTCCGCCCGGCTCTCCAGGCTGAGCAGTCCGCGGTCGAGGATGCGCCGGCGGGCGGCGGAGTCGACTTCCCGCTCCAGCCGTTCGGTGGCGAGCGCCGTGGCGAGCCGGGCCGCGTGCTGCGCCAGTTCGACCCGGGCTCGCGCCGTGCGGTTCCGGATCTCGGCGCGGGCCTGCTCCAGCATCCGCTCGCGCTCCCGCTCGGCCAGAGCGGCGATCTCGCGCGCGTCGCGTTCGCCTTCCTGGCGTGCGCGCACGGCGGCCTGGGCGACTTCCGTTTCCAGCGCCGCGAGCTGGCCGTCGAGGCCTGCGTGCAGCTCTTCGGCGTCCGCGCGCTGCCGCCGCGCGGTCATCAGACTGTCCCGGATCTGGTTCCGTCGCCCTTCCAGCGCGGCCACGGCCTTCGGCCCGACCAGGTAGGCAAGGCCGCCGAAGAAGACGAGCATGTTGAACCAGGAGAAGACCCAGCGCGGCAGTCCCAGGAAGTGAGTCGCCTCGCCGACTTCCGCGCCGAACGCGGCCCCGACGCCGGCGAACAGCGCCCAGAGCAACGCCAGCGAGGCGGTCTTCAGAAGCACGGAACGCCTCACGAAGGGGCCCCCATCAGCTTCGCCGTCATGTCGGCCGCGAGCCGCTCGGCGCGCGCTTCGAGGGAGCGGCGCTGCTCGGCCGTCTCGGCGTCGAGCGCGGCGATCGCCTGCTGGAGTTCGGCATCGGCTTCCTGGCGGGCCTCGGCGACCAGCGTCTCGCGGGCCTCCTGGGCTTCCTTGCGCATCCGGTCCCGGTGCGCGGACGCCTCGGCGCGGGCTTCCTTCAGCTTCTCGCGCTGCGCCTCGATCCTCGCCTCGACCTCGGCCTGTGCCCGGTCGAAGGTCTCCTGGGCGGTCACGATCTCGCTGTCGCGCTCCCTGAGCATCCGCATGATCGGCCGGACGAGGTAGAACCGGACCACCACATAGGTGGCCCAGAAGATCGCCATGATGACCAGGAGGCTGGCGTCGAAGTCCACAGCTACTCGTCCCGCGGTCGTCCGGGTCTGTCTCTCTCGGGCCCTAGTGTTCCGGCGTTGATCCGGCCTTGTTGCTTCCGGCTTCTTCCGGGTTCCTGCCTCTCTCGCCCAAGGCCCGAAAGCGGCGGTAACGTAACACGGCTACCGGGGTCGGTCAACGGCGGCGACAGGCGCGGGGAGTCGCCGATTCCAACGGCCGAGATCACCGCCCGAATCAGTGCGCGATGGCCGCCGGAAGCGCGCCGGATTCTTCACCTGCGGTCGAAAACGTCCGTGGACTTTTTCACCTGTGGTCGAAAATCTCCGTGCTCAGGGCCGCAGCTCGCGGGCGACGCGGAAAGTCCCGCTCTTGAAGTAGGGATTCTCCACCGGACGGCGAAAGGCGGAGCGCAGTTCCCTCGGGCCGTCCCGCCACGAACCGCCGCGGATCACGTGGTCCGAACAGTCGCCTTCCAACCGGGCGCTGGCGTCGAAGGGAGCTCGTTCGTGAGTGTCGTTCCAGCAGTCCTCGACCCACTCCCAACCGTTGCCGACCGCGTCGTGGAGGCCCCACGCGTTCGGCGCGAACTGGCCGACCGGCGCCGAGAACTTGTACTCGTCGCCACAAGCCCAGCAGTTCGCCCGGTTCGTGCCAAGCTCGTCGCCCCACGGATACGGCGTCGTCGAGCCCGCACGGACGACGTACTCCCACTCGGCCTCGCTCAGCAGGCGGTACTTCTCGCCCGTTTCCCGCGACAGCCACTCCGCGTAGGCGCGGGCATCGGCCCAGGACACCCAGCTCGCCGGACTGGCGCCTTCACCTTCGAACTTGTAACCCTCTCCAGCCCGCCCTCGCCCAAAGCGGTTGAACTCCAGGCGCGTCACGACATACTTCGACACCGCGAACGGCTGCTCGATCGTTACTTCGCGGACCGGAAGCTCGTACTCGCTGCATCCTTCGGCCGAGAGGCACCCCATGCGGAACGTACCGGCGGGGACTACGACCATCTCGGGGCCCGGACCCCCCGAAGTGAGCGTGTCCGAGAACGTTTCCCCGGGCTGCGGATCCGCGGGCTCCTGACTCGCAGGCTGGGCCTCGAAGGCGGCGGCCGGCGCCGCCAGCAGAACTGCCAGGAACGCGGCATGCACGACGGTTCTCTTCATCGGGCGCATCCTCCGTGTCATCAGAACCAGGACCGACTCAATCTACCCCAGCCGCTCACTCGCCCTGAACGGTCGGTGAAGGCGGACACACGACCACCACCGTCACGTTGTCCTGCCAGGGCAGCGCCCGCTGCTCGATGCGGAGAATGATCACCTCGGCGATCTGCGACGCTCCCGCTGACTGGCGGTCGCCGCAGATCGCTGCGAGCTCTTCGTCGGAAAGCGTCTCGATGCCGTCGCTCGCGAGAATGGCGACGTCTCCTGCCGCGAGGTCGCATTCGCCCTCGGCTACTTCGTCAAGCCGAAGGCCCATCACGGCGCTGGTGATCGCGGCGCGCTGGGGGTGCAGAGCGGCGCGTATGGCGCTGATCTCCCCGCGCGCGGCCCGGGCATCGAGTTCACGGCCGTAGGTGTGAAGCGGGTTGACGCGCTCCAGTGCATCGCCGCGCCATTGGAAGATGTGCGAGTCGCCGACGCTCAACCAGTGGAAGCGGTCTTCGAGGAACAGCGCCGCCACCAGGGTGGAGCCCATTCCCCGAAGCGACGGGTCGGCTTCGATCGCCGTCCTCATTGCGTGGTTCGCATGGGCCAATGCCGGGCGCAGGCGCTGGGCCGGAGGCTTTGTGACCAGCGGAAAGCTGCCGACGAAGTTCCGGAGCGTGATCCGGCTCGCCTGGTCGCCCGCGGGCAGTCCGCCCATGCCGTCGGCGACCGCCGCCAGCAGCAGGCCTTCGCCTGTGTCGTCGTCAGTCACGACCTGGACGCTCCAGGCGTCTTCCTGGCGCTTGCGCGCGCCGATCATTGTGGCCGCCGCGAAGTGGCGGCCTTCGATCATGCCTCGCCGAGGTCCAGGACCGAGATTCCCATCGCTCTGGCTGCTTCCGCCATGCGACGGTCGTACGTGGCCAACTCCACGCTTTGCCGTTGCTCTCGAAGATAGTCAAGCGACGCCAGGTGCAAGGCGTCCAGGGTGCGCACCGGTACCGGGAAGGCGCTCAGGGCCCGGGTCAGGATGACCGGCGACAGCTCCAGCAGCGCGATCTGGCCGATCGCTTCCTCGGCCGCCTCGCCGTGGGTTTCCGCCCGTCCCCCGGCATGAAGACGGTTCCAGACCTCGTACTCGACCAATCGGCTCGCCACGAGCCTTTCAACCCAAATGTGCTCAGGCGGTCGCCGAATCTCCGCAAGGAGGTGGGCCAACACGACCGAGGAGTCGATGTAGATCACCGGTCCTGCCGATCCGCGTCCAACTCCTGCAGGAGCTCACCCAACGACATGATGGGCGGCGGCTTGACGGGCGGCCCTGCTCCCCTCATGGCCGGCGGTGTCAAGAGACCCTTGCGCACTGCATCGGCCAGCAACGCGTCGGCGATGAAGGGGCTACGCTCTTCCCGCGGCGGCACGATCTCGGCGACTACGCGGTCCCGATCCGTAACCAGGACCGTCTCGCCCGCTGCGGCCATTCGCACATACCGGCTGAGCTGGTTGTTCAGCGTCTTGAGCCCCACGGATCTCATGGCGCATGAATGTAGCTTCCGGTGGCCACCTTCGTCAAGGTCAGGCCGCGTTAGCCTGATCGCATGGTTCGCCTGGAGTGCGTTCCGAACATCAGCGAGGGGCGGCGGCAGGACGTCATCGACGCCTGCGTGGCGGCGGCTTCGACGCGCGGCGTGCGGGTCCTCGACGTGTCTTCGGACCCGGACCACAACCGGACCGTGCTGACGCTGCTGGGCGAGGGCGATGATCTGGTGCGGGCTGTGACGGCGTTGGCGGCGGCAGCGATCGACCGCATCGATGTCGGCGAGCACTCGGGCGTACACCCGTTTCTCGGTGCCCTCGATGTCGCGCCGTTTGTGCCCCTGGAGGCGAACGAAATGCCGGCGGCTGTCGACGCCGCGAAACGCGCCGCCGACGCGCTCGCGACGCTCGATCTGCCGGTACTCCTCTACGGCAAGGCCGCATCGGATCCAGGCCGCGCCGCGCTGGCCGACCATCGCCGTGGCGGTCTGACCCGGCTGGCCGAGCGAATGGCCCGCGGGGAATGGCCGCCGGATCGGGGCCCTAAGCGGCCGCATCCGACCGGCGGTGTCGTCTGCGTCGGTGCGCGGCCGCCCCTGGTCGCCTTCAACCTGCTGCTCGACACGGATCGGCTCGCCGATGCGAAGCGAATTGCGGCATCGCTGCGGGAGTCCGGCGGCGGCCCGCCTGGAGTACGTGCCCTCGGGTTCTTGCTGGAGAGCCGCGGGAAGGCCCAGGTCAGTGTGAACCTGACCGATTGCGACCGGACGTCGCTGCTCGATGTCGTGCATTCGGCTGACGAACTGGCGGCCGCAGCCGGCGTGCGGGTCGTCGAGACGGAGTTGGTCGGGCTCGCCCCGCGTCGGGTTCTGCCGGCTGAAGGCGCGGCGGCGCTGAGACTGCCCAGGTTGTCAGAGACGCAGATCCTGGAGAGCCATCTGTAGTCGACGGGGCATGTCGTCGAAGGATCCGGACGACATGGTGACCATGATGTCGCCCTCGCTGGCCTCGGCCAGCGCCTTCTCGGCCAGTTCGTCGTTGGAAGCGCACGCCGTTGCGTCCGCCCCCTGCCGTTCGATGTCCGCCGCCATCCGCTCCGGGTCGAAGCCCTCCTCACCCAGGCGCTCGCGGTGGAACACCGGCGCCAGAAACACGCGGTCGGCCGATGCGAGCGCCGCAGCGAGGTCGGCGGCGAACTGACGTCGTCCCGCGCTGAGGCTGCGCGGCTCGAACAGGGCGACCAGCCGGCGGCCGGGGAAACGCTGCCGGAGCGCCGCCAGCGAAGCCGAGACCTCCGAGGCATGGTGGGCGAAGTCGTCGATCACGACCACTCCCGCCGCCTCGCCGACGACCTCGAGCCGGCGCTTGACGCCCCGGAACGTGGCGAACGCCTCCAGGACGGCGTCCCGCTCCAGACCGTCGGCGCGGGCCGCCGCCCACACCGCCATCGCGTTCAGGGCGTTGTGCTCGCCCCAGACGCCGAGGTCGACCCGTTGGCGGTCGCCGGCCTCTTCCAACTCGAACGAGATCCCGTGCTCGTCGCTCTCGACGGAACCGACCAACCGGATGTCGGCGGCCCCGACACCGTAGGTCACGACCCGGCACGGGCTCGCCGGCAACAGCCGCTCGACCGTCGGGTAGTCCGCGCAGGCGATCAGCACCCCGGTCGCCGGCAACCGCTCCACCAGACCGAGAAAGGCCCGCTCCAGCCCCTCGAAGTCGGGATAGAGGTCGACGTGGTCGTGCTCCAGGCTGGTCAGGATCACGGTCTCCGGACGGTAGTGCCAGAACTTCGGGCCCCGGTCGAAGTAGGAGGCGTTGTACTCGTCGCCCTCGATCGCGAAGCGCGGCCCGCCGCCGAGCGCGAACCCCGAGGCCAGACCGATCGGAGCGCCGCCAATGAGGTAGCCGGGATCGGCGCCGGCGCGGGAGTAGACCCAGGCCGCCATCGCCGTCGTCGTCGTCTTGCCGTGGCTGCCGGCGACGACCAGGGGCTTCCGATCCCGGAGCACGAAGCGGTCGAGCGCTTCGGGCATCGACAGCCGCGGCAGGCCGCGTTCCTCCGTGGCAACCGCCTCCGGGTTCGTCCGCGGCACCGCGTTGCCGACGATCACGAGGTCCGGCCGCGGCTCCAGGTGAGCCGCGTCGTAGCCGACCAGAGGCTCGATCCCCGCGTCGGCCAGTAGGTCGCTGGTCGGCGGGTAGAGGGGCCCGTCCGACCCGCGCACGTCGTGGCCGAGATCGCGCAGCAGGCAGGCGAGCGGCGCCATGCCGGTGCCGCCGATCGCGATCAGGTGGATGTCCAGGGTGGCTCCGCTGGCGCGGCAGATCTTCCGGAGGTCGGCGCTGCGCGCCGGATGCCGGCGGGGGCGCCGGCGCACCCAGTCTCGGAGCTAGCCACGGGGAGGCCGCTTCCAGATGCTGGCCTCGTCTTTCGCCTTGGCCGGGCCGCTGCGCCGGCGCTCGAGCGCCTCTTCCATCTCCGCCAGACGCGGGGCGAGGCAGCTCTGCTGCAGTTCGGTCAGCTCGGCGATCCCGGCCTGCGCCAGGTCGAGAAGGCCGTCGAACTCGGACCGCGTGAACACGCGGCCCTCGGCGGTGCCCTGGACCTCGATCAGGTTGCCCTCGCCGGTCGCCACCACGTTCAGGTCGACCTGGGCGTCCCGGTCCTCGACGTACTCCAGGTCGAGCAGCAACTCGTCCTGGCAGATCCCGACCGAGACCGCGGCCACGGAGTGGACGATCGGCCACCTCTTCAGGTCGCCCTCGAGCAGCATCCGGGCCAGCGCCGCGACGGTCGCCACGTAAGCGCCGGTGATCGAAGCCGTGCGGGTGCCGCCGTCGGCCTGGATGACATCGCAGTCCAGAGTGATCTGGCGTTCGCCGAGCGCTTCGAGGTCGGTGACAGCACGGAGTGAGCGGCCGATCAGGCGTTGGATCTCCTGGGTGCGGCCGCCCTGACGCCCGCGCGCGGCCTCGCGGGCCGAGCGCGATCCGGTGGAGCGCGGCAGCATGCCGTATTCGCCGGTGACCCAGCCCCGCCCCTTGTTGCGGAGGAAGGGAGGCACGCGGTCTTCCACGCTCGCGGTGCAGAGCACGTGCGTGTCACCGAATCGTACCAGGCAGGAGCCCTCGGCGTGCTTGCTCACGCCCGGCTCCAGCGTGACCTCGCGCATTTCGTCCGGTCTACGGCCGGATGGTCGCATGAAAGGGCCCTCCCCCGCTGGCGGCGCGACACTATCGCGGGGCCCGGAGAGCGTCCACAGTCTTCGTTTCCCTCAGGCGCCGGGCGCTCGCTCCGCTCGCTTGGCTACGCGCTGCGTGCGCGGCGCAATCGCGCCGTCCGAGCCTGACGGCCCGGTTAACGCCTTCTGCTCACGCGGGCAGCGTGGCCACGGAGCCTGTAGACTGCACGCTTCGTTCGCGGCGCGGAGACCCGCCATGCCCTACCGAATCGCCGTCGATACCGGCGGCACCTTCACCGATGTCGTCGTTGCCGCGCCGGACGGCACGCTCACCGTCGGCAAGGCGCCCTCCACGCCTGCGCGCAGTTCCGACGGCGTGAAGGCGGGACTCGCCGACGCAGCGCGGACCATGGGCATCTCCTTCGAAGCGCTGATCGGGGAGGCGGACGTGCTGATCTACGGCACGACCTGGGCGACCAACGCCATCGTCACCGGCACGACCGCGAAGACCGCTCTGCTCGTGACCGAGGGCTTTCCGGACATCCTGGTCTACCGCCAGGGCGGCAAGCTGCATCCCTTCGAGCTCCATATCGACCCGCTCAAGCCTTACGTGCCGCGCAGGCTCACGGCGGAAATCCCCGAGCGGGTGACGGCCGAAGGCGAGGTGGAGCGCGCACTGGACGAGGACGCGGCCCGTGCGGCGCTGACCCGGCTTGCGCGGCAGGGCGTGGAGGCGGTCGCCGTCTGCCTGCTCTGGTCGATCAGGAACCCGGCGCACGAGGAACGGCTGGGCGCGTTGATCGAGGAGACGATGCCGGGCGTCCCCTACACGCTCTCACACCGGCTCAACCCAATTCTGCGGGAGTATCCGCGCGCGTCGTCAACCGCGATCGACGCGTCGCTGAAGCCGCTGATGCAGCGTCACCTGCGCGCGCTCCGCGACGATCTCGGCGCTGCCGGGTTCAGTGGCGAGCTTCTGGTCAGCACCGTTTCGGGCGGCCTCATGCACGTGGAAGACGTCGCCGACCGGCCGATCTTCATGGTCAAGTCCGGGCCGGCGATGGCGCCCCTCGCCGGCATCGCCTATGCCGAGTCGGAGGGGCTCGGGCGCGACGTGCTGGTGGTGGATGCCGGCGGCACCACCTTCGACGTGAGCATGGTGCGCGGCGGTGCGGTCAAGTATACCCGCGAGACATGGCTGGGCGGGCTCTTCTCCGGCCACAACCTCGGGCTCTCCTCGGTCGACGTGCGGAGCGTGGGCGCCGGCGGCGGCTCCATCGCCTGGATCGACCCGGGCGGGCTGATGCGGGTCGGGCCCGAGAGCGCCGGCGCCGACCCCGGCCCCGCCTGCTACGGCCGGGGCGGGGATGCGGCGACCGTGACCGACGCCGCCGTGGTGCTCGGCTACATCGACCCGGACGCCTTCCTCGGCGGGCGCATGGCGCTCGACGTGGCTGCTGCCCGTCACGCTGTTCAGGCGTTGGCCGAGACGCTCGGTAAGGAGATCGAGGAGACCGCGGCGGCAATTCTCACTCTCGCCAGCGAGACCATGATCAAGGCGATCGAGGAGATCACGGTCAACGAGGGGGTCAATCCGCGCGAGAGCGTGCTCGTGGCGGGCGGCGGCGCCGCCGGCCTCAACATCCTGCCCATCGCCTCAGCGCTCGGCTGCGAGCGCGTGCTACTGCCCAAGACGGCGGGCGCGCTCAGCGCCTGCGGCGCGCAGTATTCCGACATCGTCGCCGAGTTCAGCGCGAGTCACTACGTCCGCACCGACCACTGGGACGAAGCCGCCGTCAACGACACCCTCGAAGATATCGACGGGCGCATGGAAGCGTTCGCCGACGGCCTGCGCGCCCGGGGGATCGCGCGCTTCCGCAAGGACCACTTCGTCGATGCACGCTACCTCAACCAGCAATGGGAGACCGAGATTGCGATGCCGACCCCGCGCTTCTCAGGACGCGGCGCGGTGGATGCCCTGGTCGGGCGCTTCCACGAGGTGCACGAGCGGCTCTACGGCGTGATGGAGGAGGACGGGCTGCTCGAATGCCTGAACTGGAAGGGTCGGCTTACGGCCTTCCTCGATCGGCCGCAGCCTGCGGCAGCTTCGGAGGGCGCCGGGCGGAGCGGGCCGCCTGTGCCGCGCCGCGCCATGCGCGCGTTCTTCGGCGACGCGGGCTTCCTAGTGTCCTGTTTCATAAATTACTAGCCAAAGCTGTTGGCCTGTGATTTGCTGTGCTTCGGGTCATCGATTCGGAGGGGGCCATGGCGCGGGGTAAGGCGGTTGCGATTGTTCTGAGCGATGCCGAACGGGGTGAGCTTGAGCAGCGGGCTCGGCGTCGCAAGTCCTCGCACGGGGCGGCGCGGCGAGCGCGGATCGTGCTGTTGGCGGCGGATGGCCTGAACAACTGCGCGATTGCAGAGAAGCTGGACGTCTCGCGGCGCACCGTCGGGCTGTGGCGTTCGCGCTTTGCCGAGAGGCGTCTTGCGGGGCTCGACGACGAGCCGCGGCCCGGTGCGCCGCGCAAGATCGGCGACGACAAGAT
>JAJEHN010000026.1 GCA_022823665.1 Thermoanaerobaculia bacterium
CCCAGTGTACGGATAGGGCCAGGACAGGGAGCGCCGGGGCCCGCAGACCGCCGCCGGATCCATCGGAGGCTCCGGCAGAATGTTCGGCAGAATGCCGACGCGGCCCGAACTCGTCTCCTTCATGAAGACGGCGCCCATGCCCATGGCCATCGAAACGCCCTCGCCGGCGCCGGTCAGCTTGACCGCCTCGTTGTCGAGAACGTCCTGGGCAACCAGGTTGCCGACGGCCGAGTTCATGTCGTCCGTGATCCAGTACCAGCCGCCGTCCATGACGGGACCGACCTGCAGGCGGTTCTTGGTGACGCCGTCGTCATCCACCGACGCCGAATGGCAGGCGAGGTTGTTGTCCATGTTGAACAGCATCGCCACGACGCCGTCGTCATTGGGCGTGAGTTCGCCGGTCCTGGTGATGCCGCCGCAGGTGGCGACGTAGGTCACCATCTTGGCGTCCTCGCCGGCCGTTGCGACGAACCCGCCCTCGCCCATGTAATAGGACAACTCGTGGGTGCAGTCCTCGCAAGAGACCGTCTGACCGAAGGCCATCGCTGGAATCGCGCAGAGAACCAGCGCGATCGTGATGTGCTTCATCAGCTTCATCAGTTTGTTTTCTCCTTGGGCGGCTTTGCCGCCGTTCGTTTCGGCCCGGCTGTCCAAGCCGGACCAAGATGTTCGATCCGAAGATCAGGCCGTGGCGGTGCGGACTACCCGCGTTGCCACGGCCGCTGACGTTTCTCTCTGGACGGCCGCTCTACGGCTCGATCGAGCCACCGACCGTCACTCAGCTGATGCTGCGCATCACCTCCCGCTAAAAGACTTCAAGGCCGTCTGTCCAAAGACGTGTTGGAACCCTAGCGGAAACGGCCGGGCAGGTCCAGTGGGTCTGGCCTCACGGTCCGTTCCCGTGGTGAGGTTCCTCTACGGCTGGGCACTATAGGGGGTTTGAGGGGATTCGTCAAGGGGTTGGTGTGTGGAAGTAAGTTGTTGAGTCTGTTGGAGTTGCGGGGAAAGGACGGCCTTCGGCCGGCGATTCGACGCCGCCTTCGGCGGCAGCGGGTCAGAAGACCCGCGCACCGACAGGTAGAGCGGCAGCTACTCAGGCCCCCCAGACCGTGATTCCCCTGCCGGCCAGAGACTCCTCGCGGCGGAAGATTTTCTCCTCCCAAGGCTTCGATTCGTCCCGGTCGAACACGACCAGGTGCCCTGACTCGCCGCCGCACTTGTCCATGTAGGCCAGGGTCTGCTCCAGGCCCTCGCGGATCGTCGCCTCCAGGCCGCCTCGCAGAACCTTGCACTCGACCACGTAGCGGCGCGCGGGCACGCCCGGCTCGCTGGCGCCGGCGAAGCGGCCCGGCGGCCACACGATCAGCAGATCGGTGCGGCGGCTGCCCAGGGCGTACTCCCGCTCGATCCGGCCGCCTCCGTTGACGATCCGCTGCAGGAACGCCTGCAGCAGCAACTGCGGGCCGGCCTCCTTGTACTGGAAACGCTCGATCCAGTGCTCGGAGTGTTCGCGAAAGAACCGCTGGAACGCCGCCAGCAGGCCCTCCACGTCCAGGTCGCCGTCCGGCTTCACGTACCACTCCGTCTCCTGGAGAATCTCATCCTCGCGGGCGTACATCAGCTCCCGCGGGATTACCTCCCGGTAGATCGGGTTGGCGATCCGGCGCGGGCCCCGCAGCGCCAGCAAGCCCAGGTCGCGGACGTACTCAAGGTCGTTCGGGCTGGCCTTGCCCGCCGCACCGCCGGCGGCGCCGCCGCTCAGAACCGGCTCGATGACGCGACGCACCCGCTCTTCCCGGAGCTTGTCCGCCAACTGGTGCAGGTGCGTCTGGCGGCTCAGGATTAACTCCTCCCTGGCCTCCATGACCTCTTCCTCGTCGATCGTCCGCGACCGGTCCCGGTTGGGCTTGTTATCGAAACAGGCCTGACAGGCGAGCGCGTTCACCAGCCACGGCTGGCCCTGGGACTGGTTCCACACCGCGGCGACCGCGGACCCGGTGAACTCCTGGCCCGTCTCCTCGGTGTGCTGGGCGAGCAGAGACGCAACGTCCGCCTTGCTGAAGTCGCCCAGCCGCAGCGACTTCGCCTTGATGTTGAAGGCGCTGCCGCCGGCGATGATCTCGCCGGCCGACTCCGAGTGGATCCGATAGTCCCGGACATCGCGGATACCGCACAGGATGACGCTCCGCGGGAACGCCGCCGGCCGCATGTCGTACCCGGCGCGAAGCTGGCGCAGCACCGAGATAAGCGTGTCGCCCACCAACGCGTCGACTTCGTCCAGCAGAAGCACGAGAGGCTTCGCCTCCGCGGTCGACCAGCGGACCAGAACCTCGCGCAGCGCACCATCGGCGCCGGCCTCGTCCAGCGCCCCGCGCGCCAGGTCCTCCAGCGTGCCGCCGTCGGGAAGAGTGGTCCGGGCGCGAATCCGCAGTTCCGTGAGAATCGCCGTCATGCCGCGCGCCACGTCGCCACGGGCAGTCTGCGCGGTCTCGACGTTCGCGTAGACGCAGCGATGCTCGCCGCCCGCGTTCAGGAGATCCCGCAGCGCCAGCAGCGCCGATGTCTTTCCGGTCTGGCGCGGCGCATGAAGAACGAAGTAGCGCTCGTCCCGGATCAGACGCAGGACCTCGTCGAGGTCGAACCGCTCCAGCGGCGGAATGCTGTAGTGCTTGGCCGGAACTACCGGACCGGATGTGTTGAAGAAACGTTCAGCCATGGGCTTCTTCTCGCAGGCTTCGGGCGGCGCAGATCGAATCGTACCGTCTTCGCCGCGGTGATGAGGCCCGACAACGGAAGTCGCGCCCGCAGGTTACGGGGGATCGGCCCAGTCCAGGGAGGTCGGGTCGACTTCGCCGGGGGCGGGGCGTGCCGGGCGGACGCGCTTCTCCTCCAGGGCCGGCAGGAGGGTGCGGCGGGCGACGCCCTGGCGATAGGCGGCGGATTCCGGGTGCTCCAGGCGGCGGATGGCCGAGAAGTGGACCGCCTCGCCGGTCACCGCGGGGCGGCCGTTCTCGTCCGCTTCGCCGACCGGCCGGTCGTGGCGGCCCCAGACCCGGTAGACGGCTGACATCTTCCCCTGGGGGCCGAGCGGGTCGGGCGCAACGTCGTGGACGGCCGCCCAGGGCTCGAAGGCGAGGCCGGCGGCGTAGGCCTTCGCCCACATCCAGAGCAGGGCGCCGTCCGAGAGGCCGGCGTGCGGCCGGCCGCCGCCGACGTCGCCGTGCACCCCCGGGAACCAGAGCTGCTCCACGTGCTGGCCCGGGGCCGGCGAGTTCAGCCACAGGGTGGGCGCGAAGGGGCGGCGGCCCTCGTCCACCGACACCGCGTGACAGGCGTGGCGGATGTGGCGGTCGAGCCGCACGTCGTGGAAGCGGTGGCGGCGGGCGCCGATCCAGTTCAGCCAGGTGACCGGCACGCCGAGGGCGCCGACGGTGTCCCAGACGCCGACGAAGTGGACCACGCTCGAGGGCCGGAGGAGGTCCGCGCCGCGAAACTCGGGGGCGCCCGGCGCCCGGCAGAACGTCTCCCGGTGGCGGGCGGCCCGTTCGTCGCGGGCTTCCCCCGCGCGCATGCGGTAGATCGCCATGCCCTCGCTCACCGCGTCCGCCGGCGGGCGGCCGGCGAAGGCGCGGCGGCCCTCGTCGGGAATGCCGCAGAGGCCGATCAGCCCCGCCAGGCTGCGCGCGGTGTAGGCGCCTCGGCTGTAGCCGAACAGGAACAGCCGGTCGCGCGGGAGGTAGTTGGCGGCCAGCCACTCGTAGGCGAGCTCGACGTTCCGGGCCAGCCCGAGCCCGAGCACGCCGCCCCGGAAGCGGTCGAAACGCCCGGTGCCGACGCCGCGGTCGTAGTAGGTGAGCTGCTCCACGCCGTCCGACGTGGCCGGGCGGATGGCCTGCCAGGTCTTGACGACGTTCGTCGGCGACGAGGCGTCGTCGCTGTTCCAGGTGCCGTCGAAGCAGAGCGCGATGTTGCGGGGAATGCGTATGGCCATGGCGAGCTGGGCGCGTGGAGGCTAGCGCGGGGAAGCGGCGGAGCAAACGCCAAGTTCGCTTGACGTTGCGGGCGCGTGGCCGGCCGGCCGAGTCCCGCGAGTCGATCCGCGGCAACGCCGCCGGTGGCGACCTCAGCCCATCGGAATCCGATGGTCGGCTGGTACACTCCCACCTGATGAGGTGGGCGTTCGTACTTCGTCTATGCTGCGGGCTAAGGGCGGCGAAGCGCGGCTACAGGCACCTCGCAGCGCCACGAGAAAGGCTGGCAGGCACACCGCGAAGATCGGACGGGACCGCCTTGCGCAGGGGCGTTTCGGGACTCGAATGATCACCTACATGTCCGGCGATCTGTTCCGGTCGCCAGCCAAGGTTCTCGTCAACGCAGTCAACACGGTCGGCGTCATGGGGAAGGGCATTGCGCTCCAGTTCAAGCGCATCTACCCCGAGATGTTCGAGGCCTACCGCAACCACTGCGAGCGGGGCGATCTTCAAGTCGGCCAACTCTTCCTCTTCAAGACCCCGAACAAGTGGATCCTGAACTTCCCGACCAAGAAGCACTGGCGCAGCCCATCGAGGGTGGAGTACATAGAGGCGGGCCTCAGGAAGCTCCGAACCTGCTGTGCCGAGGCGGGCGCGACGTCAATCGCATTCCCTGAGCTCGGATGCGGCAACGGCGAACTCGACTTCGAGACGCAGGTGAGGCCGCTCATGGAGCGGTATCTGGGCCGCCTCTCCGTCCCCACGTTCATCTATCTGCGGGGCGTGAGGACGGACCCGCCGGAACACAAAGACGTGCGCCGCATCAAGAAGTGGCTGCGCTCTGAACCGGCGGCACTGCCGTTCGACGAGGTCTGGCCGGACGTGCTGGAAGTACTGAGCGAGCGACGGGAGTTCGAGACCCCGTCAAAGAGCAGCCGATACGAAGTCGTGGCCACGGCCGACCCGGCCACGCTGACGATAACTTCTAGCGGCAGGGCGACGCGCATTCTCCCCGAAGAACTCCTGGAGTTCTGGCAGCAGCTGCGGGACTTCGGTCTGACACACGGGAGCATCGCACCCGAGCACCGGCTCGTGTCCTATCTCCTGCCGGTCTTCGCCGCGTTGCCCTACGTGGAGCCCGTAATGGTGTCGGCGTCGCCCCGGGGCTTGCGGCGGAATCCGGCGACGGGCCTCCAAGTGATCCCGCCCCCGATGCCGCGCGACCCGGTGACGCGGAGTCTGTTCGCGGGGCTGGATCATGCCGCGCAAGGCTGACGCGGACGAGATCCTCGAACACATGCATCAGTTGCCGTCCAGCCTAAAGCTGGACCGCAACCGGCGCTTCTGGCCAAACTGGCTGTTCCGGTCGGATCACGTCGAGAACGCCGCCGCGATACTGAACACCGGACGGCTACTGTCGCGTGCTGCGGCGGAGCATGGGCATCTGATCCCGGTGGACAGCGGCAGCCCGCACTATGTGGGTCATCTGTCCAGTGCCCACCGGAACCTGGTCCGGCTCTACTTCCGGCCCCGAACACCGACCCAGTACGTGAACGAGGGCATCCGCCCGCAAAGCGAGATCCAGTACGACGCGCACATGCCGGTGCCGGTCTACCTGCTGTTCGCCTCAAGCCTGCTGGCCGAACAAGGCGTCTCCTTCACCAAGGGTCGCCTCACCGAGGCGGCGGAGGTCGGCGACTCGGCTGAGTTTCTCAGGTCAATCGACTTCGGCGACGTCTACCACGACCACGCGGTGGGGAAACTCGGCGAATCGGTACGGCGCTCGACCATTCTGAACGCGCGGCACTCCGAGGTCGTCGTCGAGAACGAACTGCCGCTCGACCAGCTGAAGCACATCGTCTGCCGGTCGGCACCGGAGCGCGAGACGCTACTGAGCCTCCTTTCGACGAGTGCTCGGCACAAGTGGTTGACGAGGATTCACACGGACGAGGGCGATCGAAGGTTGTTCGAGAAGCGGGGCACGTTCGTGCAGAGAGCCGATCTGTCGAACGCGGCATCCCGGTTCTGGTTCTACTCGAACATCCCTCGCAAGATGCGCGGGCCGTTCGACCTAAGGATCAAGTGGTCCTTGGACGGCCGCGCGGCCGGCGCACGGCAGGAGAACTTCACAGTTTCCAACGCGCCGGTGGCCTACTCGCTGGGTCAATCCGCGCCGACGTACAGCGTTCGCGTATGGCTGGACAGCAACTTGGCCTACTTCGGCCACTTTGACGAGAAGTACGAGTCAGGGATACTGCTCTGAAGTGCCGTCGGAGCCGTAGACGACGCTCGAGGGTCGGAGGACAGTCGACGCCGCGGACTTCCGGGGCGGTCGGCGCCCGGGAGGACGTCTCCCAGTGGCGGGCGACCGGCGAGACAAGGCCATCGCCAGCGGAGAGCACGCTCCGATGAAACTCACACGACTCAAGGCGCGCCGCTATCGAAGCGTGCGGAACGACACGATCGACGTGGGACCTCTGAACCTGCTGATCGGCTGCCGGAGAACCACGTCCACCCCACGGCCCTCAGGGATCTCGCCCAACACCGCATCTAGTCTCTCACCTTGGCGAAGCGGGATCCAAGTCGAAGTCCGTGTTCCACCCCGGCACCGCGCCCCACTTGCCTTGGTTGGCGTCAGTCGCTGTCCGCAGCGAGATCGTCGGGCACAGCGTCGTTCTCTCGATACTCACGCGATCTCTTGATGTCCGTGTAGAACACGTAGGTCAAGGCAGCGAGGGAGAGAGGAACAAAGAGGCCTATTGCGAGGCCGGCAGGCAAAAGCCTGGTGCCGGCTACCAGCATGGCAACGCCTGCCAAGACGGCCAAGGCCGAGAGAAAGGCCCGAAGGACGCCACGGCCCGCACCGCCTCGGGAGCGTCTTGGGGAGAGGGTCGGCATGGCGAGAGAAGTGTAACCCGGTCGACGGAGGGGCGGCCGGTGCCGGCGCTGGTCGGCCGGATAGGCTCGACGCCTCACTTCGAGGCCCACAGGAGACAGCCCATGACCGACACCGCCGCCGCCATCAACGACATCTTCAGCCAGATGCCCGGCCGCCTGGACGCGCAGGCCGCGGCGGGCCTCGACGCCGTGATCCAGTTCAATCTCTCGGGCGACGGCGGCGGCCTGTGGCACTGCGCGATCAAGGACGGCGCCTGCACCGTCGGCGACGGCGCCCACGACGCGCCGACGATGACGTTGTCGATTGAGGCCGCCGACTACGTCCAGCTCACGTCGGGCGAGCTGGACGGCACCGTCGCGTTCATGAGCGGGAAGCTCCGGATCGACGGGGATATGGGGCTGGCGATGCGGATGGGGAGTCTGTTCAAGGTCGGGTGACGCCGCTGGGTGCGCGGGTCCTCTGACCCGCTGCCGCCGAAGGCGCTTCGAAATCGTCGCCGGCGGAGCCGGCGGCTGTTCTGTTCCGGGCTACGGCCCAGGCCGCGTACCACCTGCCCGGTCTCGACGTTGGCGGCAATACGGACCGAAGGTCACTCTCCGAACAGATCGGCCAGCCACTTGGCGAACTGCTTGGCAAGGGGGGCCTGGGCGTCCAGGTCGCCGGCGGTGATGGCCGCGCCCATGCGCTGTGGAAGCAAGCGCGATGCTAGCCATGCATAGAGCTTGGCTTTCGAGATCTTGCCGGGCTTGAATCTCCGGTCCTCGTCGGGAATGCCCTCAATGTACCGCTTGGCCCGTGGCCATACGCGATCCGACGATGGGACCAGTTGGCGAGCGAAGTCCTCCAGTTCCCCCGCGCTTCGGTTGTCCGGCATCAGCCAGACGCCGACTCGAAGACTGCCTTCGACGATGGTGCCGGTCGGGGCGGGCGCATCGGGCAAGCGTCCGCCGCCTTCCTTCACCGCTTTGGAGAGCTCCAGCCACCTAGCCTCGACGTTGTCGTTGGCGTCCGCCAGGATGCCCACGACCTTCAGGCCCGATCTCTTGAGATCCACCGAAAGGCCTTGAAGGAGCTTCGTGTAGCCCTCCTTGTTCACGATCGTGAAGGGCGGTTCGCTGCCACGGACCTTCCGGTAAAGGCAGAGCACGACATGCTCGTCGTCTTCCCCCTCCACAAGGAGGATGCGCTCTTCGACCACGCCGCTCGCCTAACGAACTTCGATTCTCTGCTCGGCGGCTATCTTGAGTTCGTCCTCGGAGTAGACGACGGCGCGACACTCCTCCTCGGATCGCTCGAGCCGAACCAGGACGCCATCGATCTCGGCGAGTTCGGTGGCGGCCAGCGCGAAGCCCGCGATGCAATCGAAGCTGTGGGTCGTCGCCACTACTTGCACGCCACCGTCGTGCGCGGCCTGAAGCACCATGCGCCAGAAGGACTCGTGAACGGTGTGGTGAAGGCCGTTCTCTGCCTCGTCGATGAGAAGGAGGCCGTCACGGCTGCGAGTCAACTCGAAGGCTACGCCGAACAGCCGCACCGCACCGTCGCCGAAACTCCTCAGCGGGACGGGGCTACTCTGTTCCTTGAGCTTGACGATAACCCCGCGTCTCGAGAGCGAACCAGACTGACCCCCTCTGTCGTCGACGACACTCATCCGCTGAATCTCCTTGTCGAGAATCAGAGTCAGCGCTTGTACAAGGAAGTCCTCGTCGTCGGTCAGCGCCACACCGCTCCAGAGACCGGCCAGATGCTCGTTGTTCAGCAGGCCCGGGCCGAGCGACTCGCACTCGATGGTCGGCGGCCACTTCGCCTCGTTGAATCTCCCTGCTTCGGGAAGCGAAAGAAGCAGAGAAGAAAAGGAGGACGGGTCGCCCATCAACGACCATGGCACGTAGGCCTTCCAATCGCCATACTCGATTCTTAGTGCCTCTCCGCCGATGTCGAGCGGCTTCTTCTCGTCGGTCCACTCGTCCGCGGACGAACGCGCCAGCCTGAGGTCGTCCTTCTCCGGCCCTGGACCGATGGCGAGGCCGTTGCCACGGGCCTCGCCCCGCCCATGGAAGAGGGCCGCCGTGTCCGGAACCGTCAAGGGCCCTCGGTTCTTGTCCAGCCCGGTGGCGAGTTCCTCGCGCTCCCGGAGGAGATCCACGAGAACACTCGGGCGGCCTCGCGAAGCAAAGACACGAACGGCGTCCAGCACTGTCGTCTTGCCGGCGCCGTTCCGCCCTGCAAGCAAGGTGACGCGCCCCAGACGCGGAATCTCCAAGTGATCGAAGCCGCGAAACCCCGTGATCTTCAGGCTCGGAAGATGTAGAGGTGAACTGGATTCGGTGTCCATCTGCGTCTCGTTGTCCGTCTGCGTCGGTCGAGAACGCTGCCGTCTCGTTGACTGGAACTGAGCCGCTGCGAGTCTAGCGAAGGCCCCGCACCGGCGACGGTGTTGAAGCCGCCTTCGGCGGCAGCGGGTCAGAAGACCCGCGCACCCAGAGATAGGACTTCGCCGTAGAAGGCGAGTTCGGCTTCCAGGGCGCGGACGATGTTCCCGGCGCGGCGGAAGCCGTGCTGTTCGCCTTCGAAGAGGTGGTAGTCGACGCGGAGGCCCTTGGCTCGTAGCGCCTCGACCATCGCTTCGGCCTGGTTGGGCGGCACGATGCGGTCTTCGTCGCCCTGGAAGAAGATGACCGGGCAGGAGAAGCGGTCGCGGGCTTCGAGCGGCGAGCGCTCGCGGTAGAGGTCGGCGCGCTCGGGGTAGGGGCCGACCAGGCGGTCGAGGTAGCGCGACTCGAACTTGTGGGTGTCGCGGGCGAGGGCGGCGAGGTCGGCGACGCCGTAGTGGCTGGCGCCGGCGGCGAAGGTGTCCCTGAAAGCGAGCGCGGCGAGAGTCGTGTAGCCGCCGGCGCTGCCGCCGCGGATGAGCAGCTTGCCCGGGTCCGCCTCGCCGCGGGCGGCGAGCGCCTCGGCGGCGGCGGCGCAGTCCTCGACGTCGACGATGCCCCAGCGGTCGCGCAGCGATTCGCGGTAGGCGCGGCCGTAGCCGGTGCTGCCACCGTAGTTCACGTCGACGACGCCGAAGCCGCGCGAGGTCCAGAACTGGACGCCCGGGTCGTAGACGTGCTCGGCTGCGGAGGTGGGGCCGCCGTGGCTCTTGACGATGAGGGACGGACGGGTGCCTTCCGGCGCCCGCGCGTCGTCGTTCTTCGGCGGGTAGAAGAAGGCGTAGGCCCGGCGGCCGGCGGCGGAGGGGAAGTCGATGGGCCGGCCGGTGGAGAGGTAGCGGGGGTCCGGGGCTGGGCCGGTGGTGGTGAGGACGTCGAGTTGGGGTTCGCTGGCGTCGGCGTCAGCGGCGTCGGAGCGGGAGAGGCGAAGGCGGACGACTTCGGCCGGCCGGTCCGGGGCGGCGGCCAGGAAGATGACGGCGGAGGGCTCCGCCGAAGCCGACGACGGTACGTTGGGAGAAGGTAGAGCGGCAGATGCAGCGGGGAGTTCCGCCGAAACCGACGGCCGTGCTCTGGGTGCGCGGGTCTTCTGACCCGCATCCGGGGCCGCGGCAGAGCGCAGCCATGTGATCGAGGTGTAAGGCGTCGGTATCGGGATCGGCTCCGCGGCAGATTCATCGGGAAGCAGGACGAGCCCCCACACCCCCCTCTCGCAGCAGGCCGCGACGATGCCGCCCGGCACGTGGGCATACGTGGACATGCCGAAGAGCCACGGTGGAACGCCGAACTCGGCGTCGCGAGGGCACAGGCTCTGCTGGGTGCGCGGGTCTTCTGACCCGCTGCCGCCGGAGGCGGCTTCGAAATCGTCGCCGGCGACGCCGGCGGCCACTTTGTTTCGGGCTCCGCCGCTCCGCGGCTCCGGCCGAGGCGGGTCAGAGGACCCGCGCACCCAGCGGTAGAGGTTCCACCAGCCGCTGCGGTCGGAGATGAACGTGAGACGGCCCTGCGCGTCGAAGCTCGGTTGCTGGACGGCTTCGGGGTGGTCCGGGTCGCCGCCGGCAACGGCGCGCGGCGCTTGCGGCAGGCCGGCGTCGTCGAGGTCGGCGAGCCAGAGGGTCGTGGCGTCCCAGGGCATGTCGGGGTGGTTCCAGCTCAGCCAGGCGAGGCGGCTGCCGTCCGGGGAGAGGCGTGGCGAGCTGTAGAAGTCGGCGCCCGAGACGAGTTCGGTCGGCGGTGGCGGCTCGGCGGCGGCGGATGCGTCGGCGGCGGGCGGGTCGCCCGGCAGCGGGATCGCCACCAGGGCCGCGGTTTCGTCGCCGCCGAAGGCGGTCGGGCGTTCCTGGACGGCAAGGAGTCGGTGGCGGTGGGGGTCGAAGACGAGGTCGGCGTAGCGGGAGTCGTCGGAGGGGGTCAGGGGGATGGTGGTGGCGGCGGTGGTCAGGTAGACGCGCTGGTCGGAGAAGTTGACGAAGACGTGGGGCGGAAGTTCGGGCTCGCCGCTTCGCGGCGCCCGGATCGCGGGCCAGAAGGCCCGCGCAACGGCCGGCGCACCGACAGGCGCAGCGGCAGACGCACCGGTGAGGAGGAGAAAGGCGCCGCCGCCGTACTCGTGGACCCGGCTGCGGACGTCGAAGCCGCCGGGCGTGAGGGTGCGGGTGCCACCGTCGGGGTGGAGACAGACGAGGACGTTGCGGCCGCCTTCCTCGGGCCGGCGTTCCAGCCAGCAGACGCAGTCGCCGGCAGCGGCGAGGTCGTCGATGCGGCGGGCGCCTTCGGCGACCGACCTGGCCGAGATCGGCGACGGCCAGGCGCCGTAGGGGGTGGTGGTGCGCGGGCGGTCGTCAGGCATCGACGCAGCGTAACCCGGCAAGGCGTCCTCTGGGTGCGCGGGTCTTCTGACCCGCCCCGGGCGGAGCCGCGGAGCGGTGGAGCCCGGACAGAATGGCCGCCGGCGAAGCCGGCGACGATATTGACGGCCGCCTTCGGCGCGCTTTCTCCGCGGGTCAGAAGACCCGCGGCAACAGACCCGCGCACCCAGCGGATGCGGTCCTCTGCAATAGTCTTCCCTGTCACGGCTGTTCAGAGGATCAGACGAGGCCAACCAATGAAGAAACTTGCGCGAAACCTGATCGTCCTCTCCTGCCTTCTGCCGTTCGCGGCGGCCGGCTTGGCCCAGCAACAGGGCCAGGACCTGCCGGCGGTGTTCTCGGAGGTGATCGACGTCCGCGTCGTCAACATCGAGGTCGTCGTCACCGACCGGGACGGCAACCGGGTCCACGGCCTGACGGCGTCCGACTTCGAACTGCTGGTGGACGGCGAACCGACGCCGATCGACTACTTCACGGAAATCGAGGAAGGCCGGGCTCTCGCCTCGGCCGACGGCGAAGCGGTGGCGGGGGTGCCGAACCTCGAGCCGGACGCGCCGGTGGGCACCAGCTTCCTGCTGTTCATCGACGACTTCTTCACGATCAAGCGCGACCGGGACCGGGTGATCGACCGCCTCGAGAAGGACCTCACGCAGCTCGGGCCGGCCGACCGGGTGGCCGCCGTCTCCTTCGACGGCAAGTCGGTCGACATGCTGACGACCTGGACCAACTCGCCGACCCAGTTGTCGGACGCCCTGCGCGAGGCGCGGCGGCGCAAGGCGCACGGCCTGATGCGGATCGGCGAGCTGCGCACGAACGACCAGGAACGAAGCGAGCAGTCCGAACTGCGCGCCCTCGCGAACCGCTTCATCGAGGAAGGCGGCGTCGAACCGCCCGAGGAGGTCATGCGCAACCAGTTGCGCGGCGCCGAGCTGCGCTACGCGACGAACCTCGAGACCCAGTTGGAGCGGTCCGTGCTGGCGGCCGTGGCGACGCTGCGGAGCTTCGCCAACCGCCCCGGCCGCAAGGTGATGCTCCTGCTCGCGGGCGGCTGGCCCCAGTCGCCGGCGCTCTACACGGTCGCCACCGGCGGCCTGAGCGCCGACAGTCTCGGCGCCGCGTCCGACACCCGGCTGATGAGCCAGGACGACCTCTACGGCCCCCTCATCTCGGCCGCGAACCTGATCGGCTACACGCTCTATCCGGTCGACGTGCCGGGATTTCGCCCGACATTCGCGCTGGATGCGTCCGTCGGCTTCGACGGCCACGCGGCCGCCGACCCGTCCGCGGGCGCCGGGGCGTTCCAGGAACGGGAGCTGCTGCAGCACACCACCCTCCAGGTGCTGGCCCGGTCGACCGGCGGCCTGGCGATGATCAACGCCGAGCGGGACACGGCGCTGGGCGACGCGATCGCCGACACCCGCTCGTACTACTGGCTCGGCTTCCAGCCGCAACGTCGCGAGGACGACGAAGTCCATGACGTCGAGGTGCGGCTCGTCGGCCACGACGACCTGCGGGTGCGCTCGCGGGAGGGCTACGTCGACATGTCGCGGGCGACCGAGGTCACGATGATGGTCGAGGGCTCGCTGCTGTTCGGGAATCCGCCCTCCGCGAAACCCCTCGGCGTGCGCTTCGGCAAGCCGCAGAAGCGCGGCTTCGGCAAGATGATCGTCCCGCTCGAGGTGGCGATCCCGCTCGACGAAGTCCAGCTCCTGCCCGTCGCCGGCATGTGGCAGAACGAGCTGGAGTTCCGGGTCACGGTGATGGACAAGCACGGCAACCGCTCGGAGACGCCGGTCGAGAAGGTCCGCATCGCCGGCCCCCAGGAGCCGCAACCCGGGCAGTACTTCACCTACTCGACCGGGCTGGAACTGCGGCGGCGGGAGCACACGTTCGTCATCGCCGTCTACGACCCGCTGACCGGCGCGATCCTGTCGTCCAGCGGCGAGATCGGCGTGCGGTAGCCGGACGGAGCCGAGGAGGCCGGAGAAAAGGACGCCGGCCAAGGCCGGCGACGATGTTGATGGCCGCCTGCGGCGGCAGCGGGTCAGAAGACCCGCGCACCCAGAGGGGAGGGAATCTCGCAGCGGGAACAGGCCGTGCTCTGGGTGCGCGGGTCTTCTGACCCGCTCCGGGAATCGCCGCCGGCCGAAGGACGGCGACCGCCAAGTGCGCTTATCGCAGCAGGAACACCGCTGCCACCGCGCCGGCCAGCAGCAGCACCGCGAGCGGTAGCAGCAGGACCCGCCACAGGGCCGGCGCGGGCCGTTCCCGGGCGAGGCGTCGCCGGCGTTCATTCAGCGATTCGATCGCCGACTGCAACTCTCCCTTCCGTGGACTCGCGACCGAACGGTCGCTGGCAACTGCGGACTTGCGGGCGCGTACCCGGGAGACGCTGTCCTCGACCGGCCGCGCTTGAGGCCGGAGCTCATCCCGGATCCCGCGCAACCTGCCGATCACGTCGTCCAGCGCGGCGCGACGCCGGTCCACGTCGCGGTCGAGCGCGGCCGCGAACACCGGCTCGAACGCTTCGGGCGCGCTGCCCGGAAGCGTGCCGGTCAGGTCGACCGCCTGGATGCCGATCGCCCGGCGCATGGCGGCGTACGTGTTCGCGATGAAGGGCAACTCGCCGGTCACGAGTTCATAGAGCACGACGCCGAGAGTCCAGACGTCGTCGGCGGTCGTGAACGGCACGGGGTCGCCAGTGACCGCGGCGGCCGCGCCTTCGATCTGCTCCGGCGAGAGGTAGGCCGCGGTCCAGAGGCTCGGCGACTCGACGGCCTCGCCGGCGATCGCCAGCGTGACCGGGCCCAGGCTCGACGGCGCCAGCAGCTTCACGTCGCCGTCTTCCAGCAGTTGGACGTTGGCCGGCCGCAGGCTGCCGTGGACCGTGCCGGACCGGTGCAGCGTGCGCAGCGCCCTGGCGATCGCGAGGCCCAGTTCGGCGGCCTGCTCCGGGCCGAGCGGCGAGCGCTGGAGTCGCTGGCGCAGCGTCTCCCCGCCGCCAAGCGGCCAGGCCAGGTGCGCCGGCGGCTCGAATGACCAGTCCACCAGCGGCGCGGGACCCTCGTCGCCGTCGGCCCCTTCCCTGACCATCGCTTCGTTGTCGTCGACTGCCGCCTCGACCTCCGCCCGCGGCGCGTCTTCGGGGTAGCGCTGCAGCAACACCCAGAAGCGGGCGGCGATGTCCTGTGCGCGGTACAGCGGCAGAGGCAACTCCCCCGGAAGGCAGTGGAGCGGGTTCTGCACGCGGAACCGCGAGACGATGTCGCCGACTTTCATCGCCGCGATGTTGGCACGACTCGAGCGGTCGGCCTTCGGCCGGCGTGTTGTTGCCGCCTTCGGCGGGCAGCGGGTCAGAAGACCCGCGCACCCAGAGCACGTCTGTTCCCGCCGCACGACTCTCTATCTCTGGGTGCGCGGGTCTTCTGACCCGCTCCGGGCGGCGAGAACTGTGTTAGCCTGCGGGCTGTTTCGTCTTTTCTCCCCCGAACCGCTCCCACGATGGAGGACTCAGCATGAAGAAGGCACTGTTCGCGGCACTGGCCCTTTCGTTGATGCTTGGCGCCCCGGCGCTCGCCGCCGATTCCTGGACCGGCGAGGTCCTCGACATGGTCTGCTTTGGCAACGGCCAGAAGGGCGCCGGTCACGCCAGTTGCGCTGCCAAGTGTCTGGGCGACGGCAACGAGATGGGTCTGCTCGTCGGCGACGACGTGGTCAAGATCGACCGCGCTGCCTCCGATGCCGGCGCGATCAAGACCCTCGAGGGTCTCGGCGGCAAGAACGCCAAGGTCACCGGCACGGCGATGAAGGCCGACGACGGCACCGTCACCGTGACCGTCACCGCAGCCGAAGCCGCCTGAACCGCCTCACAGCGGCAGATTCCTGAAAGCGGGCCGAAAGGCCCGCTTTCTTCGTCTGGGCCGGCGGCAGCAGGAGTGACAGCACAACGACGGCACCCTCTCTGGGTGCGCGGGTCTTCTGACCCGCCCGCCGGCCGGAGCCGCGGAGCGGCGCAGGCCGGAGAAAGTAGCCGCCGGCCGGAGGCCGGCGACGATGTTGATGGCCGCCTGCGGCGGCAGCGGGTCAGAAGACCCGCGCACCCAGAGGGCAGTCTTTCGGCTAGACGCTCCAACGCCACGGCTCGTACCTTCCTTCAACGGCAGGGACGAACGAATGAGTGACGCGGATCATCTGGCGGAGGAACGCAAGCCGCTCGGCTGGCACTGGAGGGGCTACCACCCTCACCTGGACGATCCCGGCCGGCTTCAGAACGTCGGATTCCGACTGGCGGACAGCGTGCCGCAGCACCTCCTGAAGCGCTGGCGTGCGGAAGTCGCAAGATGCAGCGATGAAGTCCGCGCCGCCAGACTTCACCGGCTGGTCAGCCGCTTCGAGGACGCCGGCTACGGCGGTTGCCAACTACGCCAGCCGGCGATCGCTTCCATGGTTCAGGAAGTGCTCTTCTACGGCGATGGCGACGCGTATCGACTCATCGACTGGTGTGTCATGCCGAACCATGTCCACGTCCTCTTGCAGCCGCTGCGACCGTTGCCCGGCATCGTGCGGGCGTGGAAGGCCGTCACCGCGCGCCGAGCCAACCGGATCCTCCGCCGCAGCGGCCCCTTCTGGATGGCCGACTACTACGACCGCTTCATCCGCGACGACCGTCACCTCGAGGCCGTGCAACGCTACATTCGGCGCAACCCCGTGGAAGCTGGCCTGTGCCGGGAGCCGCATGAGTGGCCGTGGTCGTCGGCGCGGTATCGCCACTTCGAGTAGAGGACGGAGATTCGCCAGCGGCGAGGGCCGTGCTCTGGGTGCGCGGGTCTTCTGACCCGCCCGCCGGCCGGAGCCGCGGAGCGGCGCAGGTCGGAGAAAGAAGCCGCCGGCCGAAGGCCGGCGACGATACTGATGGCCGCCTGCGGCGGCAGCGGGTCAGAAGACCCGCGCACCCAGAGGGAGAGACGGGCTCAGGCGTCCGTGACACACCCCGTCGACGCGGAGCTGACGGTCTTCACGTACCGGTAGAGCGTGCCCCGGGTCGCCTTGAGCGGCGGCGGTTCCCAGGCGCTCCTGCGCGCCTCCAGCTCGGCGTCGCTGAGCGCCACGTCGATCGTGTTACGCACCGCGTCGATCTCGATCCGGTCGCCGTCGCGGACCAGGGCCAGGGCGCCGCCTTCCTGAGCTTCGGGCGCCACGTGGCCGATGAGGAAGCCGTGCGAGCCGCCGGAGAAGCGGCCGTCCGTGACCAGCGCCACGCTGTCGCCGAGGCCGGCGCCCATGAGCGCGGAGGTCGGCTTCAGCATCTCGGGCATGCCCGGCCCGCCCTTGGGCCCCTCGTAGCGGATGACGATCACCGAGCCGTCGCGGATCTCGCCGCGCTCCAGCGCCTCGACCATCGCCTCTTCCGAGTCGTACACCTGCGCCGGGCCGGCGAAGCGCTCGCCTTCCTTGCCGGTGATCTTCGCCACCGAGCCCTCGGTCGCCAGGTTGCCGCGGAGGATCTGGAGGTGGCCGGTGGCCTTGATCGGCTCATCGAACGGCAGCACCACCTCCTGGCCCGGCGCGAGGTCCGGCAGCGGCGCCAGATTCTCGGCCAGCGTCCTGCCGGTTACGGTCAGGCAGTCGCCGTCGATCAGTCCGCGTTCGAGCAGCATCCGCAGCACGGCGGGCGTGCCGCCGACATCGTGGAGATCCTCCATCAGGTACTGGCCGGAGGGCTTCAGGTCTGCGAGGAACGGAACCCGGTCGCTGACCTTCTGGAAGTCGTCGATCGACAGGTCGACGCCGGCGGACTGCGCGATCGCGAGCAGGTGCAGGACGGCGTTCGTCGAGCCGCCGAGCACAGTGATCAGCACCATCGCGTTCTCGAACGCGGCCCTGGTCATGATCGCGCTCGGCCGGAGGTCCTGTTCGAGCAGGGACCTGACGGCGGCGCCAGCGCGCCGGCACTCCTCCAGCTTTTCCGGCGCCGTGGCGGGAGTCGACGAGCTGTAGGGCAGGGACATGCCGAGCGCCTCGATCGCCGCCGCCATCGTGTTCGCCGTGTACATCCCGCCGCAGGCGCCGGCGCTCGGGCAGGCGCGCCGGACGATCGTCTCCCGTTCGTCGTCGGTCAGGGCCCCGCTGATCGCCTCGCCGTAGCTCTGAAAGGCGGAGATGATGTCGATCTTGCCGCCCCGCCACTCGCCCGAGCGGATCGTGCCGCCGTAGATCACGATGGCTGGACGGTCCACGCGGGCGATCGCCATCAGGCAGCCCGGCATGTTCTTGTCGCAGCCGGGGATCGACACGTTCGCGTCGTACCACTGCGCCGCCATCACCGTTTCGATCGAATCGGCGATGAGGTCCCGGGACTGGAGCGAGTAGCTCATCCCGTCCGTCCCCATCGAGATGCCGTCCGAGACGCCGACCGTGTTGAAGCGCAAGCCGATGCAGTCGACTCCGTCCACGCCCTCCTTGGCCGCCGCGGCGAGGTCGAGAAGGTGCATGTTGCACGTGTTGCCCTCATACCAGACGCTGGCGATCCCCACCTGGGGCTTGCCCATGTCTTCCGGGGTGAGGCCGGCGCCGTAGAGCATCGCCTGCGAGGCGCCCTGCGACTTGTCCTGGGTGATGCGGGCGGAGTAGCGGTTGAGGCGAATCATGGCGGGGGACTATGGCATAGGCGGTAGGAGCTTCCCGTGAACGACGACCGGGCGCAGTAGAGCGTCCCGGCACGACGATGGTGGTGCTCTGGGTGCGCGGGTCTTCTGACCCGCCCACCGGCCGGAGCCGCGGAGCGGCGCAGGTCGGAGAAAGCAGGCGCCGGCCGAAGGCCGGCGACGATATCGATGGCCGCCTGCGGCGGCAGCGGGTCAGAAGACCCGCGCACCCAGCGGACGAGGCAGCGGGTCGGAAGACCCGCGCACCCAGTGAACTACGCGCGGCCTACGAGGCGTTTGATCGGGCGCTTGATCGGGCCAGGCAGGCGGCGGCCGATGCGGATGGCCTGGCGTTCGAGGCGTTTGGCCAGGCTCTCGCGGGCCATGGAGAGCGGCCGGCGGCCGCCGTCGCTCAGCCACTTCTGCTCTTCGTCGGTCAGCGTCAGGGCCGCGGCGGCGGCGAGGTCCTCGACCTCCTCTCCGGTGGCCGCGCCGACGATGGCGTGCAGGGGCAGGTCCTGGGCGAGCACCCAGGCGAGCGCGATCTGGGGCACCGAAGCGCCGCCGGCCTCCGCGAACTCGATCACCCGGTCCAGGCGCGCGAGGTTCACGTTGTGGACGTAGGCGGTGCGGCAGGCTTCGTCGACCAGCCCGGGATCGGCCGCCAGCGCACGGCGGCTGACCCGGCCGGAAAACAGGCCGCGCGCCAGGGACGACCAGGCGAAGATGGCCAGGCCGGTGTCGCGGTGCCACTCGCGGTCGTCGGCGGCCGCCGCCCCCGTCAGGGTGGCGCAGCCCCCGCCCCACGGGTCCTCGACCTGGTCGGCGAGCGAGAAGTTGGGGCTCGACGCCGCGGGCAGCGGACGGTCGTTCGCTTCCGCGTAGTCGCAGGCCTCTTCGATCCGCGCCCGGGTCCAGTTGGAGAATCCGTAGGCGCGCAACCGGCCCGCCGCGAGGTGTTCGGCGAAGGCGTCGACCATCTCGCCCACCGGCACCGCCGGATCGTCCCGGTGCAGCATGTAGAGGTCGACTGCCGGCAGCCGCAGCCGGTCGAGCGACTCGGCGAGGTCCCGGGCCAGGGCCTCGGGGTTGACGCGAGGTCCCGCTTCATCGGGGTGGCAGCCCTTGGAGAGGACGAAGACGTCGTCGGCGAGACCGCGGCGCTCGAGCCAGTCGCCGACGGCGCGCTCGGAGGCGCCGCCGCCGTAGACGTGCCCGGTGTCGACGGCGGAGAGGCCGTTCTCGAAGGCGGCGTCGAGGAGGGCGTCGGCGTCGTCCCGGGCGGCGGGGGTTTCGTTGGTGAGGGGCATCGTGCCGAGGATGAGACGGGGGAGGTGGAGGGGTTCGGGCGGGGCAGAAAGGAGCCGGCCTGCGGCCGGCGCGTCCTCCTGGCCGCCTTCGGCGGCAGCGGGTCGGAAGACCCGCGCACCCAGAGGTAGGGCGTCGAAGGGGCGGTAGGTCATGGCGCGGTGGGTTCCGGCGGTGACGCCGATGCTCGTTTCGAAGGGGTACTGGACGCCCATGCGGCGTCTCAGTTCGTCCATCAGTTCGATCAGCCCGATGGACTCCGCGTGCGGCAGGAAAGGGCTCTCGATGTCGCCGTCGCGGAGCATTCGCTCGAGTTCGAGCGCCTGGTACTCGTAGCCGTTGCAGAGGAAGGGGCAATCCAGCGTGGCGACGTCCTGCGTCTCGCACTCCAGCTTGAGCGTCTGGGCGCGCCAGAAGTCCGGAATCACGATCCTCCCGCCGTCGCCCTGGACGACGCCGGTGGCGGAGAGGGCCTGGCTGATCGAGGACTCGAGATACGCCTCGGCGCCGTCCCCGAAGCGCAGGACGATCCTGCAGTTCTCGTCGACCCCGGACGGGGCGAGGTCGGCACGGACCTCGATCTGCGGGATGTTGCCGCCGGTCACCCGCTCCCCGAAGACGAGCGACGCCAGCGACAGGTTGTAGCAGCCGATATCGAGCAGGCTGCCGCCGCCCAGTTCGGGATCGTAGAGCCGGCTCTCCGGATCGAACGCCGCGTGGAAGCCGAAGGAGCAGACCACCCGGCTCGGCTCTCCGATCGTGCCGTTGGCGATCCAGTCGGCGGCCCGCTGGGTCGCGGGCAGGAAGCGGGTCCACATCGCCTCGAGCAGCGGCCGCCCCCGCTCGCGGGCGATTTCGCAGAGCCGGCGGGCCTCGGAGGCGTTGACGCAGAGCGGCTTCTCGCAGAGCACTCCCTTGCCGTGCCGGAGCGCCAGCGCCGCGTGCTCCAGGTGACCGGGATGGGGACTGGCGACGTAGACGGCGTCGACCGACCCGCTGCGCACCAGGTCCCGGTAGGTGCCGGCCTCGGCGTCCACGTAGCCGCGCTCGGCGTTGAAGGCGAGCGCACGCTCCGGGTCGCGGCTGCCGACGGCCACGATTTCGTGACCGTCCAGCCCATCGATTGCGGTGGCGAAGACGCGGGCGATGGCGCCCGGGCCCATGATTCCCCAACGAACGGTAGCAACCATGATTCAGACCTTTCCGCGCAGCGCCTGGAACGCCAGGTCGCGAGCGCGACGGGGCTCGTAAATGAAGACACGACGGACTTTGGGGCCAATGCGGTAGCGCACGCCGGCGAACCGGCGCTGCCAGCCGCCGCGGGGACGGGCCACCGTCAGGGCGTAGTGGCCGGTGCCAACGCCGGATCCCTCCACCAGGCGCTGGAAGTCGGCCTCCGGCAGCCGGCTCCAGTCGACGGACGCGGCGAGCGGCGCGACCAGGTCGCCGCCGTAGGGGCGCACGGACTCGACCCGGAAACCGGTGCGGATCAGGCGGGCCACGTCGCCGGAACGGGTGGCCCGGGCGCAGTCGCCTTCCACGGGGGGCATGGGCAGCCGTTCGAACCGCCGAACCGCGGCCGGCAGCCGGCGGTAGGCGGCAGTGGCGGCGGCGCCCGTGCGACGGTTCCACCGATGGCGGGCCGGGCCGACGTAGTCGTCGACGAAGAGGCGGCCGCCCGGTTCCAGGGCGTCGAGCACGGCGTCGAGGAGCCGCTCCAGCCGGAGGTGGGAGGAGAGGCCGCCGATGCAGCAGGCGGCCTGGTAGGCGGCGGTTGGGAGTTGCGGGTGGTGGGGGTGGATGGGGAGGTGGTGGACGCCGGCCGGCGCACCGGCACTGGCACTGGCACTGGCACTGGCACTTGAGGTGACGATGTCGACTTGCCTGGCGAAGCCTGCGCGGAGGAGTTCGGGGGCCCAGGCTTCGTCGCCGACGAGGAGGACGCGGTCGAAGGGCTGGGAAGGCATGTGCTCCGTGATCCAAGCACTGGGGCTGGGAAGGCCCGGCGCCAGCGGAGCCGGAGGCTCGGGCTCGCCGCTTCGCGACCCTTCTTCCCCGCGGGTCAGAAGACCCGCGGCCACGGCGGGTCTGAAGACCCGCGCACCCAGAGCACTGGGATCGCCTTCGACGTCCACCACCGCCCAATCTCTGGGTGCGCGGGTCTTCCGACCCGCTGCC